>NZ_JHQS01000059.1 GCF_014843845.1 Mesorhizobium amorphae
TCGTCTGGGCATCCTGTGTCACCAGCGTCAGGCCACCATCCGCAACCGTGCCGACCGTCAGCGACGGCGCATCGTCATTGAAGGTGATCGTCAGTGTGCCCGGTGCCGTCGAGCCGTCGGCGTCGGTGATCACATAGCCGAGATCGACCGTTGCATTGTCTTCATTGTTCGGACCGCCCGTATGCAACACGTTGTCGATCAGCGTCACCGTGTAGGCGCCGGTCGCCGGATCGGTGACATGGACCGAGAACAGGTCACCGCGCGGGCCTGTCGCCGTCAGCGTGTTGTTGAGGGAGTTCCAGCTGTAGGTGACGTTCTCCTGGCCGACCGTGCCGTCGGTG
Source organism: Mesorhizobium amorphae (assembly GCF_014843845.1). Classification (GTDB taxonomy): domain Bacteria; phylum Pseudomonadota; class Alphaproteobacteria; order Rhizobiales; family Rhizobiaceae; genus Mesorhizobium; species Mesorhizobium amorphae_A. Next base: position 342 of record NZ_JHQS01000059.1, read on the forward strand.
CCGTTGAGCGTCGCGAACGAGAAGCCGTTGGTGCCGGCGCCGTCGCCGCCGAGACTGCCGCCGAGCGTGCCCGAGAACGTCGCTTCGTTGTTGTCGCCATCTGTGTTCGGAACCGCGATATCGCCCGTCGTGCTCGCCGGATTGCCGCCGGCAAGCCCGTCATCGTCGACAGAGGCGGCCGCTGAGCCGCTCGTCGGCGTATTGGCGTCGGTCACCACAAAGCTGATGCCGGCCGTCGCGATATCGCCGTCGCCGTCCGTCACCGTGTAGGTCGCCGATGCCGCACCCGTACCGGCAACCGGACTGTTAGCCGTGAACGAGTAGCTGCCGTCGGCCTTGACCTTGATGAAGCCATCGCCGATGTCGATCGCCTGCGAGTAGTTGCTGTCAGCCGGATTGAACACCAGCGCCGTGCCGTCGATATGCGTCACCGTGGCGCCGTCGGCGCCGGCGACGAAATCCAGCGTGCCGGTCAGCGTCGTGCCTTCGGCAACGTTCTGCGAAGCTTCCGCGCTTGCGGTGGGCGCATCGTCATTGAAGGTAACCGTCAACGTGCCCGATGCGGTCGAGCCGTCGGCATCGGTGATGACGTAGCCCAGGTCGGCCGTCGCGTTGTTTTCGTCATTGGGACCCTGTGCCTGCAGCACGTTGTCGAGCAGCGTCACCGTGTAGGCGCCGGTCGCCGGATCGGTCACATGAACCGAGAACAGGTCGCCGCGCGGGCCCGTCGCCGTCAGCGTATTGTTGAGGGAGTTCCAGCTGTAGGTGACGTTCTCCTGGCCAACCGTGCCATTGGTGCCGTCCAGCGCTGCAAATGAGAAGCCGCCGGCGCCGTCGCCGCCGAGACTGCCGCCGAGCGTGCCGGAGAAAGTCGCCTCGCTGTTGTCGCCATCGGTGTTTGGAACCGCGATGTCGCCCGTCGTGCTTGCCGCATTGCCGCCGGCAAGCCCGTCGTCGTCGACAGAGGCCGCCGCCGTGCCGGTTGTCGGATGGTTGGCATCCGTCACCGCAAAGCTGATGCCAGCCGTCGCCGTGTCGCCGTCGCCGTCGGTCACCGTGTAGGTCGCCGATGCGCCACCCGTGCCGATGACCGGATTGTCGGCGGTGAACGAGTAGCTGCCGTCGGCCTTGACCTTGATCGAACCATCGCCGATGTCGATCGCCTGGGAGTAGCCGTCGCCCCCGAAGATGAGTGCCGTGCCGTCGATATGCGTCACCGTGGCGCCGTCGGCGCCGGCGACGAAGTCCAGTGTGCCGGTGATCGTCGCGCCCTCGGCGACGTTCTGCGAGGCTTCCGCACTTGCCGTCGGCACATCGTCGACGATGTTGACGACGAGCGTGCCGTTGACGCTCTGGCCGTCCTGGTCGGTCAGCGTTACGGTTAAGTTTTCGAACAGGCTGTTCTGGTCGAGGGCGTGGGCATGCACCTCATTGTCGTTGAGCGTGTAGGTGTAGCTCACTTCGCCTGTGGCTTGATTGTAGGCCGTCACCGACAGCGTGTTGCCGAGCGCGGTCGTGAACGAGCCGGCGGTGAACGCCCCATTGGTGATGAAGTTGTGGCCTTCGATTGCCAGCGCGGCGACGCCGTCCGGCGAGGAGATCGTGAAGGTGCCCGCACCGGTCTCGGCCGTGCTTGCCGGATTAGAGCCGGGTCCGCCCGGCGTGCCGACATTCAATGCCTCTTCATCCACCGTCACGTCGCCGCCACCGGCTTCCGGCGTCAGGTCGGTGATCACAGGCGGTGAGTTGCCGATCGAGATGGTCAGCGTGGTGTGCGAGGTGTCGCCGTCGCCGTCCTTGATCGTATAGGTGAAAACGTCGTTGACGCCGCCGGCGGTGCCGGCGTCGCGGACATAGGAGTAGGTGCCGTCGGCATTGAGCGTCAGCTTGCCGTAAGTGCCCTGGATCTGCACGCCGAGCGTGGCGGCATTGTCGACATCGGTATTGGTGTTGCCGGCGGCAACGCCAACCACGGCTGCGCCATCGGCGCCCTCGGTATCGGCATTGCCGTCCGTTGCGTTGGCGTCGGCGCCATCGGTTCCGCCGGCCAGCACATTGCCGGTCGCCGGGCCGAACTGGCCGGCCGCGATGCTGTCGATGTCGGCTACCGCCGTCGGCACGTCGTCGATGATGGCGACGGCAAAAGTGGTGCTGGCCGTATCGCCATCGACATCCGTAACCGTGATGCTGAAATTGTCCGGAACCGTGTCGTTGGGGTCGAACCCATTCGTGTGCTCAGGATGAGTGACCGACTCGGTGACCGTGTAATTGTATTCGATGGCACCGGTGCCCGGATCGAAGGAGACGATCGTGATGTAGCCGAACTGGCCCTGGATCTGCTGCCCGACGCCGCTCACGGTGACGCCGTTGATGACGATCGAGCCGATACCGTCCGGTGCGTCGATGTTGATCGTTCCGATGCTGGAGGTTTCCGCGTCGCTCGGCGCGTCGCTACCTGGCGATTGGGCCGGGCCTCCGTCCAGGCCGGTTTCGCTGGCCGCCTCGTCCGGGGCGAGCAATGACGTGGCCACAACGGAAACTTGCCTGTCCACAATAGACGGGAAGAGCTCGCGCCGGTCCAATTGCCCAAACTGCAAGGCAGTCGGAGGCAGCAATGCCGAGAGGTCGAACCCGTCGCCGATGCCGCCCGGAGGAACCGCGAAGTTTCCACCGGCGCTGTCCGGGCCGTTGCCAGGTCCCGCCGAGATCGAGCCATCGGCGCCGAAGGCGACATCGACATGGCTTGCTTCCAGCGCTGCGATCAAGGCAACCCGCGGCACCTCGACATCGCCGAGGATGAAGGTCGGCACGTTCAGGGCGCCGTCCTTGATGACAATCACCGACCCGTCGGGCTGTTCGAGCACCAGATTGCGGCCGTCGACACGGATGTTGTCGATCGAGACATTGGCTGGAAGCCTCACCACGTTGCTGGCGTCGGCCACATAGTCCTGCGGCGCAGGTGCTGCCGGCGCGTTTGCCGCCGCAGCAGGTGCGTCTGCCGCTGGTGGGTTTGCCGCCGCTGCCGCGGGCACTTGCGGCTGCACGGGTGCGCCGCTGCCAACATCGACCGGAACCGGATCGGCTGCTGCCGGGGCTGGCTCCCCCGTCGCTGCCTGGGCGACCTGCATCTCTGCCGGTGCCGTTGCGGCATTGTGTTCGCTGGAGGCCGAATGCTCGTTCCAGGAACCCGAAAAATTGTCCAACTCGATATTGGTGGTCATCTCTGAAACCCCTCCGGTATTTCCCGGAAAGAGACAGGGGTGGCCTCTCCTTTGCAACAGTCCTTCAATCTATTTCATATATTAGACTATACAGGCATGAGCATTTTTTACGCATGGTAAACCGCTGCCATATAGCCAGCTATATCTTGCCTTTCGTGATCCCTTTTCGGCGGCCGGCGAGCTGCGGCCATTAGGTCAATATAAGTATAAATTAAATTAGAATTTTAAATAAAGTAGACAAAACCAATTGCTGGAAACTTATCTACCTTCCTTTCCAATAATTTGAGGCGAGACTGGTAGCGTCCACAGTCAAAGGTGGGCGTTATGACAATAAAAAAAGCTTCTCCGGCATCAGCCCCGTTTAGGATTCTCCTGCTGGCGATCGGCCTTGCGGGCCTGCCGCATTCGTCGTTGGCGAGCGCGATGTCGGGTGATTCGGTGCCTGCCGGTGCGCTGCTCGAAAGGCTCCAGGCGCCGTCCAGCCTGGGCGGCGTTTCGTTGGCGAGGCCTCAGCCCTGGCAGCCTGCCGCGCCCTACCGCGTCGGCTCCGTCTCCGGCAGTTACGCCCCTGCCGAGGCGGATGGCGCAAACACCCCTTCGATGGCAGAAGCCAATACCGGCATCGACCCGATGCAGACGGCGGCGATCATCCCGGGCGTCTTCGGCTCGGTTGCCCTTTCGATGCGCAACTTCCCGGTCGCGGCTCGCTGGGCGCCCGTCTACAAGGCGATCGTCGGCTGTTCGGCGGGCAGTGCGTGCGAGCGCAAGAACGCAGCGTTCGTCGCGATGGTGGACGCGGCCAAGGCCAAGGGGTTCAGCGACAAGCTGGCCTTTGTCAACACCAGCATCAATCGCCTGATCGCCTACCGCAAGGACAGCGCCGTCTACGGCAAGCTGGACTATTGGGCGAAACCTTCGGAAATCCTCGAGCGGCGCGCCGGCGACTGCGAGGATTTCGCCATCCTCAAGATGACGGCGCTGCTGCAGGCGGGCATTCCGGCGCAGAGCATGTCGCTCGTTGTCCTTCAGGATCGCAAGAGGAAGTTCTTTCACGCTGTGCTGTCGGTGAGCACGGCCAGCGGCGCCTTCATCCTCGACAGTCTTGGCAACGCCGTCCGGCGCGACAGCGATCTCCCCGACTATGCTCCGCTCTATTCCTTCAGCATGGATCGGGCCTGGATCCATGGCTCCAGAACCGGTGGTGCCGAGATGGCCGACATCAAGGGCGGTTTCGCGACGGTCGCTCCTGGCGAAGGCTTGCAGCCGGAAATGGTTTCCGCGGACACGACACCGACCCGCCTCGGCCCGCAGTGAGTGGCGCACTTTTCCTGGAATTGCTTTAGCCGTTGAAGACGAACGCCATCAGCAATTCAGGTTCGGCCACCGGCGCGCGCACCGCGCTCAGCTGACCCCGGTAGCGGCGCTCGCCGGCGCCGATGACGAAGCCGGTCGCGACCGGCGTCTCGCCATTGGTATCGAGCCGCGCGAATATGTCGGCAACATTGAGGTCCAGCGCCAGCTTGAGGTCGTGGCGCGCATCGTCGTTTGGTGCTGTCGGCAGCTGCCGCTTGACCAGCTGCTGGAACGGCGCGTTGAACGTCAGGATCTTCTTCGACGATGACAGCGCGAAGGCCGGCGACGGACAGGCGACCAGAATGGCGTTGATCGTCCTGATCGAGGCGAGCTTTCGCAGCATCAGATTTTCTTCCGCCATGCCGCGCATGCAGGCGACCCGGATCGCCGACGTCAGGTTTCCCTGATCGGCATGGCTTTCGGCGATCTCGTCGACCAGCATGCCGATCGTGCATTTCCGGGCTTCGGCCATCTGCTTGAGCGACGCCCAGAACGCGCGTTCCAGGCGAATGCCGCGGCGTATGCCGCCGCGTGCGACGACCCGGAACTCCGGGCCGAAATCATCGGCCGAAAGCGGCAGCATCAGCCGCTCGCCTTGGGTGGCGGGAAGGGCGGAGCTATCGTTCACTCATGGCCTCCTGGCGCGCCTTGTTGATCGGCTTCAGCAGGTAGTTCAGGATCGTCTTGCGCCCGGTCTTGATGTCGACCGAGCAGATCATGCCCGGGATGATCGAATAGGCCTTGCCGTCCCTTTCCAGCGTCGACGTGTCCGTCGCGACGCGCACCTGGTAGTAGGGTTCGCCCGTCTTCTGGTCGACCAGGCTGTCGGCGGTGATGTTCGAGACCTTGCCTTCGATGCCGCCGAAGATCGAGAAGTCGTAGGCGGTGACCTTGATCAGCGCATCCTGGTTCTCACGAATGAAGGCGACATCGCGTGGCGAAACCCGCGCTTCGACCAAAAGGGTCTCGGAGGTGGGCACGATGCCGGCGACGACGGCGCCGGGCTGCACGAAGGCGCCGACCGTGTTCAGCTCCATCGTGTTGACGATGCCGTCCACCGGCGAACGGATGTCGGTGCGCGCGACCTTGTCGGTGGCACCGCGAATGGTCTCGTCCACCACCGAAAGCTCGGCCAGCGCCTGGGTCAGGTCGTCCAGCGCTTCCTGTTGCAGCTGGAGACCGAGCTCGTCGACCTGCAGCTGCGCTTCGGTGATGGCACCCTTGGCCTTCTTTATGGTCTCGCCGGCCAGGTTCAGCTGGCCGTTGAGTTCAGCCTGCTCCCGGTCGACGCGGATCTGCTCGGTCCTTGCCATCAGGCCTTTTTTGACCATCGCTTCGACCAGTTTTGCCTCCTGGTCGCTGATGGCAAGGTTCTTGGACAGGCGGTCGGCGTTGGCGGTTGCTTCGTTCAGCTCCTTCTCGCGCTGGTCGAGGCGCGATTTGAGTACCGACAGTTTGTTGTCGAAATTCCCGCGACGTGCGATGAGCAGTTTCTGCTCGTTGTCGCAGATTTCCGGGGCGATCGACTGGATTTCCGCCGGGCACGGAAAGGGACCGGAAAGGTTGCCGGCCTGCTCGAATTTGAGCCTCGCGATGCGCACCTGCAATGCGCGCGCCTTGGCCTGCTGTTCGCCGAGGCTGGAGGTGTTGACTGTGTTGTCGAGCCGGATGATGAGGTCGTTCTTCTTGACCACCTGGCCGATCCTCACCGCGATCTCCTGAACCACGCCGGCCTCGCTGGCCTGGATGATCTGGGTCTTGGATGCGGGTATGACCTTGCCGTCGCCGCGCGCGATTTCATCGACTTCGGCGAACGACGCCCAGCCTACGAACGAGACGAACAGCGCCCCGATGATGAATATGGACGCCGACGCAAACAGCGGTGGGCGGTCTTCCCTTGCAAGCATTTACCACGTCCCATTATATTGAAATGGTTCAATATAATCCGTTTTGTCAGGCGCTGTTCTTCTGTAGCGCCTGTATGACTTGTTCCTTCGGCCCGTCGGCGACGATCCGGCCCTGATCGATGACGATGAGGCGATCGGCGAGTTCGAGCATGCTGAAGCGGTGGGTCGAGACGATCAGCGTCGTGTTCCGCTCGAAAGCCACCTTGAGCTGCCTGATCAACTGCCGTTCCGAGGCAAGGTCCATCGACCCCGACGGCTCATCCAGAAAAACGATCTTCGGCTTGGTCAAAAGCAGGCGCGCGATCGCCACTGCCTGCCTCTGGCCGCCGGAGAGATTGGTGCCGCGCTCACCGACATTCATGTCGTAGCCGCGCGGGTGGCGGGAGACGAATTCGTCGACGCCGGCGGCCTTCGCGGCGTCGATGATCTCCTCGTCGGTGGCTTCCGGGGCCGCCATCAGGAGGTTCTCCTTGATGGTGCCTGAAAACAGATCGCCGGCCTGGGCAACGATCCCGACTGCGGCGCGAACCTCCGAAGGGTGGTATTGGCGAATGTCGATGCCGTCGAGCAGCAGCTCTCCCGAGGTCGGCAGGAAAAGCCTGCCGATCAGCCGCCCCATCGTTGTCTTGCCGGATCCGATGCGACCGATGATGCCCACCCGCTCGCCCGGTTTGACGGAGATGTTCAGCCCGCTCAGAACCTCGTTCTCCGACCCCGGATAGACAAAGCCGACATTCTTGAAGACCATCGCGCCGTTGCGGATCGGACGGTTGACGAAGCCGACGGTATCCGGCCGATCCTCCGGTTGAGACATGATCGCGTTGACTATTCGCAGCGACAGCAGGGCCTGGCGGAACCTGGACAGCGTGATGGCGATCTGGCCAAGCGGCGCCACCGCCCGGCTGGCCAGCATGACAGTGCCTATGATCGCGCCCGTCGACACATAGCCCGCGGAAAAGGCGTAGGCGCCGGCCACGACCAGCGCGACGGTCACCAACTGCTGGATGGATCCGGTGATGTTGCCGGCGGCGGCCGAAAGCTGCTTGATCTTTTCCGACGTGTTGGCAGCATTCTTGGAGTGCTCGCCCCATTTGCGCAGCAGATAGGCCTCGGCGCGCAGCGACTTGATCGTCTCGAGGGTCGAAATGGATTCGACCAACAGGGCTTGGCGCTGCGCGGCTTCGTTCATCGAGGCGGCGACACGCTTGCCGATACGGCGCTGCGTGATCAGGCCGACGATGACTGAAATCACAAAGGCCAGCGCCGGTATGATCACCAGCCAGCCACCTATCGCATAGATGACCAGCAGGAAGACGAAGACGAAGACCGTGTCGATGAAGACGCTGATGGTGTTGGAGGTGAAGAACTCTCGCACGAACTCATATTGGGTCACCCGGTTTGCGTATTCACCCGTCGAACTGGGCCGCGCCGAAAGCGACGAATTGAGCACTTTTTCAAACAGCAGGTACGAAATCCGCAGATCCGCCTTGCGCCCGGCATAGTCGATGAGCGAGGCGCGGGCCGTCTTCAAGAGCAGGTCGAACACAATGACGGCGCCGATCCCGAGCGCCAGGACCCAGAGCGTCGCGACCGCTTTGTTCGGCAGGATCCGATCGTAGACGTTCATGGTGAAGATCGGCGAGGCGATGGCGAGCAGGTTGATGAAGACCGCCGACAGCACGACCTTCGAATAGGTGCGCCAGAACGCGCCCATGGTTCCGGTCAGCCAGTGCCGTCTTTCGATCTTCGCCGCCGAGCCGACCTTCATCGCCTCGGTGGTGTTGGCATAGGTGATCGAGAAAGAGGCGCCGCCGCTGATATAGCTTTCGACCAGCTCGGATTTGCCGATCGTGGTGCGACCGTTCTCCTGGGGAGCGGTCAGATAGTCGCCGCCTTCGATTTCCGCGAGCAGGGCGACTGGCAGCTGGCTGGCGCGAAAGACGATGGCCGGAAGGTCGAAGCGACCGCGCACGAAATCGCGGTGGTTGAATTCCGCGACCTCCAGGCCGATGCGCTCGGCCAGATGCCTGATGTCGCCGGCCTCGATGCGCGTCTCCGCGATCGGAACGCCGGCGAACAGCACGGTCTCCGCGCTCGGCCTGCCGAGATAGGCGGCAACGGCCGAAAAGCAGGCCTTGAAGGCCTCTTTGGGCGACAGGATATTGGGCTGCTGGTTCACGATCCGCTCCCGAAGGACCCGCGATCGATCTTACATCGGCTGCTTTTTCCGGACCGGAGCGAGGATGTCGAAGGGCAGATCGTTCTTCTGCTCCGACGGCGTCCGCGCATAGGTTTCGGTGTCGGCGGTTGCTGGCACGGCGAATTCGGACCGTGCATAGGCCGCGGCCTGTTTGGCCGGCTGGATGTTCATCGTCTTCAGCAACTGTCCCGTTGCCGCCAGCAGCCGATACTGGGCGAAAAGCGACGCGTAGGATGCGGTATCCGCCAGCGTCGCCGTGTTGAACCGCGTGTTCTGCGCGTCCAGCACGTCGAGCAGCGATCGCTGGCCAACCTTGAACTGTTCGCGATAGGACGCGACCAGCCGTTCGTTGGCGGCAGCCTGTTGCCGCAGCGTCTTGGCCAGGTCGGCTTGCCGGAAGCGGCGATCCCATGAGATGCGGACAGCTTCCTCGATCTCGCGCAGGACCTGATGCAGCGCTAGGCGTTGTTCGCTGGAGCGGCGGATCTGTTCCTGTTCGTTGGCCTTGTCGATGCCGCCGCGGTAGAGGTTCCAGCGCAGCACCAGCCGCGCTTGCAGGTCGTTGGTGTCGCCATCGTCGCCATCGATGTCAGTCCCCGCCCGGGCGCGACCTTCGGCGATGATGGAGGGTCCGAATTTCGCCCGTGCCGCGTCCACAAGGGAGGCCGCCGCGTCGATGTCGCTGTTGGCCATGTGCACGCGCGGATTGCTTTCCCGCGCCAGCCCGATTGCTTCATCGAGCGACCTCGGCAGTGCTGCGGAGACATCGCCCGGCCTCGAAGCGTTGGTCAGCGGCTTTCCGACGGTCTTGAAGAAGCGTATCTTGGCCGCTTCCAGTTCCTCGGTGGCTTCCTGCATGCGCGCCTTGGCGGCGAACAGCCGCTCCTCGGCCTGTTGCCGGTCGGCGTCGTTTAGCGCCCCGCCGTCGATGCCCTGCCGGATATCGCCGAGTATAGCCTGGTGGAAGCCGAGGTTTTTCTTCGCCTCGGCAACGATCGACGCCTGCAGCATGTATTCCAGATAGTCCTGGACGACGGAGAGCCCGATGAATTCGGACCGTTCCAGCACCCGGAACGAAGCGCCGTCGACGCGCGACGCCTGACGGGTCAATTCGGCCCGTCTTGCGCCGCTGTCATAGAGCGTCTGCGAAATCGTAAGATCGGTTTCAACGGGATAGAGCGCGTCGTCCTCGATGGAAAGCGCGCGCCGGGATGGATTGTCGAGGCGCCGGGCGCCTGCCGACGCTTCCAGATCGACGCTGGGAAGGTAAAGACCTTTCGCCTGGCGCAGCTCGAATTCGATTGCTTCGCGGTTTTCAATCGCCTGGCCGATCTCCGGATTGGATTCGACGGCGACTGCCATTGCTTCTTTGAGCGTGAGTGCGCCGGCGCTTCCGCAAGCCAGCATTGACACCGTCACGGCAAGCGCAATACGCCAGCCGACGGTCACTTTACCCGTCCTGTTCATGTCTACCCCGTGACTTTCCCCGCGCCTTGTTATTTTTTTGGCGCTTAATTGCCCAAGCCTGCCACCGGAGCTTGCGGCGAGTATCTATCAGATTTTCAAAGGATGTGAGTACTTAATGATTTAGAGGCCTCTAAAACCGGGCGTTCGCGCCATTAGACCCAATAGATGTAGCAAAAATGGCACATAGGCCTTGCGTCGCCGCACTGCTATTCGGCGCGAATCGGGCCAGAAGCACGAGTCTCCTGGAAAACTGCAGGCCCGCACCCGCGAAGCCGCCCGGTCGCCGTTACTGACCCTGCTGCAGCATTTCAGCAGTAATGCGCCCCTTTGGTAAATAAGTCGGGAGTGCAATGATTTCTCTCAGCGTCAGCTCAATCCTTTGAGACGATTGGCCTGCAAGCCTGGTCGCTCACGCCACCGACCACCCGCCATCGACCAATATATTGGCGCCGGTGATCATCGACGCCGCCGGCGAGGCCAGGAACACCACTGTTCCCGCGACATCGATCGGGTCGCCGATGCGGCCAAGCGGAATGTGCCCCAGCACATGCGCGTGAAAGTCGGGCTCGGCCAGCGATGGCCGTGTTCCGTCAGTCCAGATGAAGGTTGGCGCGACGCTGTTGACGTTGATCCGGTGTTGCGCCCATTCGGCGGCCAGGCAGCGCGTCAGGTGATTGATCGCGGCCTTGCTCATGCAATAGATCGCCTCGCCCTTCAGCGTCACGGTGCCGGCCTGCGAGCTGATGTTGATGATGCGCCCGGATTTCTGCGCGATCATCAGTTTTGCAACTGCTTGCGTGGTGAAGAACGTGCCCTTGAGGTTGACGTTGACGGTGAGGTCGAAATCTTCCTCGGTGACGTTCTCGGCCAGGTTTTCCGGCCCGAGCCCGACATTGTTGACCAGCACATCGATGCGGCCGAAGGCGGCGTGCGCCTCGGCGACAGATTTTCGCACCGTAGCGAGATCGGTGAGATCCATCCGCACGGCCAGCGCCCGGCGGCCGATGCGCTCGATTTCGGCGACAAGCTCCGCGCCGTCGGCAGCGCTGCGCACACCGACGATCATGTCGGCGCCGGAGCCGGCGCAGGCCAGCGCGCAGGCGCGCCCGATGCCGCGCGAGGCGCCGGTGACCAGAACCACCTTGCCTGCCAGATCGAATTTCGGCGTGAATTCCGCTGTCATCTCGTCCTCCCTGGAAGTCTCCCTTCCCGAACATTAGCCGGTCGCGCTACGAAAGCCAGAAGCCTGCAAATCGCTGCGCAAAATCTATTCGGGTTCTGCAAAGCGTGCGCAACAAATTGTCACGAGCGGCTGGTTTTGTTGGCAAACGGGGATCGTTCCCTGTATTGCGGGCCAAAGGCAAAAGCGTGGACGTTCTTGTATGACAAATGTCGCCCTGACCGGGCTTGCCCGTGACCTCGCCAGGCGCGCCACCGAAGGTAAGCCGGTGCGCATCGGCGTCATCGGCTCCGGCGAGATGGGCACCGATCTGGTGACACAGGGCATGCTGATGCCGGGCATTTCGGTCTGCGCGGTGTCGACCAGGCGTCCGCATACCGCCCGTGACGCCATCCGCATCGCCTATGGCGACGAGGCGATGGCGTTGGAAGCGGACACGGCCTCGAAAGTCACCGCCGCGATCGAGAATGGAAAAATCGCCATCACCTCGAACGAGATGCTGGTGACCAGTCCACTGATCGACGTCGTCATCGACGCCACCGGCAAGCCCGGTGTCGCCGCCGATTTCGACCTGAAGGCGATGGAGCACGGCAAGCACCTGGTGATGATGAATGTCGAGGCCGACGTCACCATCGGCTGCTACCTCAAGCAGCAGGCCGACCGGCTCGGCGTCGTCTATTCGGTCGGCGCGGGTGACGAGCCGTCGAGCTGCATGGAATTGATCGAGTTCGCCGCCGCGCTCGGCTACACCATCGTCTCGGCCGGCAAGGGCAAGAACAACCCGCTCAACCACGACGCCGTGCCTGACGACTATCGCGAGGAAGCGATCCGCCGCAACATGAACCCGCGCATGCTGGTCGAGTTCGTCGACGGCTCGAAGACCATGGTCGAGATGTGCGCCATCGCCAACGCCACCGGCCTGGTGCCTGATGTTCCGGGCATGCACGGCCCGAAGGCCGACCGCGATGAACTGGCCAAGGTGCTGATCCCGAAGGCTGATGGTGGCATTCTCTCCAAAAAGGGTGTCGTCGACTACACGGTCGGCAAGGGCGTCGCGCCCGGTGTCTTCGTCATTGTCGAGGCGACGCATCCGCGCGTCATCGAGCGCATGGACGATCTCCATGTCGGCCACGGCCCCTATTACAGCTTCTTCCGGCCCTATCACCTGACCTCGCTGGAGGTGCCGCTGACCGCCGCCCGCATCGTGCTCTACGGCCGGCCCGATATGGTGCCGCTGCCGAAGCCGGTGGCCGAGGTCTGCGCGGTCGCCAAGCGCGATCTCGCCGCCGGCGAGAGTTTCGACGCCATCGGTGAGACCTGCTACCGATCCTGGACCATGACCGTCGGCGAGGCCCGCGCCAACCGCGCCGTGCCCGTCGGACTGCTCGAGGGCGGCAAGGTGCTGAAGCCGGTCAAAAAGGGCGAGTTGCTGACCGCCGACAACGCCGCGCCCGACCAGACGACCAGGCTGTTCGCCCTGCGCCGGCTGCAGGACGAGATGTTGTACGGGTCAAATTAAGGGTTACTTCCCCAACTCTATCGACCTCAACCGCGCCGCTCCCACCGCCTCGGTGAGGAGTTTGGTCAACCGCTCCTCGCCCATCAGCACGGCAAGGGCGGCGGCCGTGGTGCCGTTGGGGCTGGTCACCTGCTGGCGCAGCAGGCCCGGTTCCTCGCCGCTTTCGGCGGCCAGCGATGCGGCGCCATAAACGGTCTGCATGGCGAGCAGCTTGGCGGTTTTGGTCGGCAGCCCGGCCCTCTCTGCCGCCACGGTCAGCGCCTCGATGAAATGGAAGATATAGGCCGGCCCTGAGCCGGACACTGCAGTCACCGCGTCCATCAGGCTCTCGTCGTCGATGGTGGCCACTTCCCCGCTCGCCGACAGCAGGTCGGCGACGAAACGCCTGGCGTCGTCGGAAACCAGCGGGTTGGAAAACACCACCATCATGCCCTTGCCGATGGCCGCCGGCGTGTTCGGCATGCAGCGCACGATCGGCGCGCGATGGCCGAGGATCGCCTCGAAGGTGGCGACAGGTGTGCCGGCGGCGATGCTGACGAAGGTGGTGCGGCCGTCGCCAAAGCGCTTGTAGGCGGCGGTCACGTCGCGAATTACCTGCGGCTTGACGGCGATGACGACAAGCGCTGGCACCGCATCCGCCGGAATTGCAGCGGCATTGGTCGCCGCGCCGCAGCCCAGTGCTTCGGCACGCTTGCGCAGATCGTCATTGGGCTCGACAACGAAGACTGCTGCCGGGGGAACCTTGCCGGATTTCAGCCAGCCCGAAAGCATGGCGTAACCCATATTGCCGCAGCCGGCGAGAACGAGCCTGATCGTCATTGAAGAACCTCCGCGAAGATGGCTCTCAATAGACGCTCGCGGCGGGACGGGAAAGCCCTCGCCGGAGGAGCGATCAGGAAGGCCGCACCGCAATCGGCCGCAGCGATACTTGCCTCAAACCAAGCACGCCGAGCACGAAGAACAGCCAGACCGGGTCGCCGCGGTGGAAGAAGAAGCTTTCCAGGAAGGCGTTCAGCGCCGCGAACAGCACCACCATCATGAAGAAGTCGCCGAGGTAGATGTTCTCCTTGCGCAGCGGGATGCGCATATAGTCGCGCAGCGGCGCAATGAGGAAGGCGTAGATCGCAACGCAGAGCGCCGGGATGCCCATCAGCACGGCAATGTCGAGATAGCCGTCATGGCCGTGCACGATGGTTCTGATATCCCAGGGCCGGTCGAAGGGCTGGTCCTGGTTGAGCAGCAGCGGCGTGCCCCAGAAGCTCTCATAGCCGTAGCCGGTCCAGGGCTTCTTCGCCAGCATGTCGCCGGCGAACTCCCACAGCGTGGTGCGCCCGGTATAGGTCAGGTCGGGAAAATAGATCGCCGCCAGATGCTTCACCGGCGGCAGGAAGACGATACCCAGCGTGCCGACCGCCGTGGCGATGATTGCCGCCGCAAACAGGATCGGCGTGCCGAGCCGCATGCCGATCAAGCTCGGCAGCACCACGATCAGGATCGAGAACGGCACCAGGCCCGCCGTCGTCTTGGAGCCGGTATGCAGCATGAAGATCATCGCCGCGCAGAAGATTATCGCGCCCCACCAGCGTTGCCCGCGCCGATAGAGATAGAGGCCGCCAAAGCTGAAGCAGGCCATGATCGGCCCGGCGATGTTCTTGTGGGTGAACACACCGCGCCACAGGCCGGCATGCTCCGGCTCCTGCGAGTCGGCCGTGTGCATGGCCTCGTGCGGAAAGACGATGAGGCCGAGGTAGGAGAGGCCCATGACGACGATGGCGGTGAAGATGATGACTTTCGAGAAAGCCTCGCCGTCGCGCGGCAGCACCAGGATAGTCGCCATCGTCAGGATGCCGATCAGCGTGAAGGATGCCGCGCGCATCGCCGACGGCGGATCGGTCGCCAGTATGACCGACAGCATGAAGCAGCCCAGCATCAGCATCCAGGACGGGCTGAGCAGCGAGCGCACCACACGCGGGTCGGCGAAGGCCATCAGCGAGAAGATCGAGATCGCACCGAGCGACGAGAAGCCGAGCTGGTTGACGATGTCGCCGCCTTCGCCGGTGAGCTGGGCGCCGGCCGGCTGAAAGGGGCGGAAGGACACCAGGATCATGGTGAACAGCAGCGCCGCGATCGCCGTCGCCACGCCCTCGCGCGTGAACGCCGCGCTGAGCGGTGCGCGCTCAGTTCTTCTCAGGCTGCCGGTATTGCTCATTGGCATATCCGAATTCGGCGAGCACGCGGCCGAGCGCGACATGGATGGGGTAAAGTGCCGTCGCCGGCGATCCGGTCCGCACCAGCCGGACCGCGCCGCGCAGCGGCGAGGCGGCAAGCAGTGCCAGGCTCTTCGCAAACACTTTGGCGCCGGCAAGCGGCCTGCCGGCACGTTTCTTCTTTTCGACCAGGGTCGAGATCACGCCGTTGCGCAGGCTGCGGGCGCGGATCCAGTCGGCCGCCACACGACGGGCCGGAACGGTCTCCTGTACCTTCGCCTCGGCGCACCAGCCGAGCACGAAGCCCCTCTGCGCCGCCCGGCTGAGGAAATCGGAATCGCCGCCGCCCATGAAATTGAATCTGAGATCGAGGAAGGGCGGCCCCATGGCGGTCAGCACGTTGCGCCCGACCAGCAAATTGCCGGAGGAATAGAGCGCCGCAACAAGCCCGGTTTCCCGGTAGGGTGGCGCGAAGACCGGGTGTTCCGCCCATCTCGCATGCGCCGGTTCGGCAAACACGGGCACTTGCGGGCCGCCGACAATGTCGGCGCCGAGCGTCTCGGCCGCCTTGCACATGTTCTCCAGCCAGAACGGGTCGGCGATCTCGTCGTCGTCGATGACCAGCAGATGCTCAAAGTCGGGGAAATGCACGATCGCGGTCTGCCAGCCGGCATTGTAGGCGCTGCAATTGCCGCGCTCATGCGCGATGATCACCATACCGGCGATCTCGCCACGCTCGAACAGCGGCAGCGCCGCCTTGGCGCCGTCGCGCGCCTCGGCCTCGTTTTCCATGACGATGACGGCGAAGCGCCTGGCGGTCTGTTGCGCCTTGAGCGACGCCAGCGTCGCGAGCACCTGTTCGGGCCGTTTGAAAGTCGGCAGCGTGACGACAGCTTCGATGGTCTCGGCGGCGAGCCCCGGAGACCGTCCCGCGATCGATACCGAACCGTCCGATGGCAATGGGATCATCCGTGTCCAGCCGCCTGGTGATTTTGGTTCTCGATAGCACCCCGGTGATAACGTTTCGTTAATCACCTTTCGCGGCGAAGCCCGCAAAACCGAGACTCCCGGCCTCGATTGCGTTCACTTAATCAAGGGTTCACCCCGCTTTGCTATCTGGGCTGCACTGGATAGGTGAGATGCATCTGCTGTTCGCCACATCGATCGTGCCCGACGGCGCTCTCGCTTCGGGTTACGAAATCGCCAACGCCGCGATCATCGCTGCTTTGCAGCGCGCCGGCGCGCGCGTCACCGTGATCGGCTTCACCTGGCCGGGAAAGCCTGCCGCCGATCCGGAAAACACAATCGTGCTTGGCGCCGTCGACGTGCGCACCGAGAGCGCCTCGCCGCTGCAGAAGCTCGCCTGGGTTGCCAGGGCGGTGCTGTCAGGTCTCACCTTCGCATCGGTCAAGCTGCGCGTGGTCTCCGACGCGGAAGTCCGCGCCGCCGTCGAGCGCGCCGGGCCCTTCGACGGCTATGTACTCAATTCCGTGCAGTTCGCCGGCGCCTTCGAAAAGCTGTTCGGCGACCGTCCCTCGATCTTCGTCGCCCACAATGTCGAACATCGCTCGGCGCAAGAAAATGCGGCCGCCGCGGGCAGCATTCTCCAGCGCCTGCTGTTTCGCCGCGAGGCACGGCTGCTCAAGAACGTGGAAGACCGGCTTTGCCGCCGGGCTCGCTTCGTTTTCACTCTGGCCGATGAAGACCGCGTAGCGCTTGGCGTCGCCTCCGACGATCGCTCGGTGGTGCTGCCGCTGGTGACCCGCGCCGATGCGCCGGCAGGAACGGGCCAGCGCCGCATCGAATGCGACGCAGCACTGATCGGCACCTGGACCTGGCAGCCGAACCGCATCGGGCTCGACTGGTTCCTGGGCAAGGTGGTGCCGCATCTGAGGCCTGGCTTCCGCATCAGGATCGCCGGCGGTATGCCGTCCGGCATCACGTCCACGCATCCCGGTGTCCAATTCGTCGGCCGCGTGCCTGACGCGCAAGCCTTCGTGCGCGCTGCGGCCATCATTCCGCTGATCAGCACGGCCGGCAGCGGCGTGCAGTTGAAGACCATCGAGACCTTCGAGCTCGGCCTGCCTTCAGTCGCCACCAGCCGCTCGTTGCGAGGCATCGATCACCGGCCGGACAATTGCGTCGTCACGGACGATCCCGTTGCCTTCGCCGCGGCACTCGAAACTGCTGCTTCCGCTGTCAGGGATGTCGATGGCGGCGCTTTCCATCGCCGCCAGGTGAGGGCGCTCGACGCCGCGATCAGGCTCGGCCTGAACAAGCTTGGTCCGGTCAGGCAGGAGGTGTTTGCATGAATATGCACACCGCCCGCGCCCCCATCGGGCGCGACCTGTTGAAGACGATCCTCGGCATTCCGGTTCTCGCCATCCGTTGGGACGACGCCATCGCCTTGCTTGCACAACTGGTCGCAGAGCGGCGCTTCACCAAGGTCAGCTTCCTCAACGCGCACAACGCCAACATCGCCTATACCGACCCGACCTTTGCCGAAGCGCTCGATGACTTTCTCATCCTGCCTGACGGCGTCGGTGTCGACATGGCGTCCAAGCTGCTCTACGGCGCGCCGTTCCCGGACAATCTCAACGGCACCGATTTCATCCCGGCCTTCCTGAAGGCGTCGTCCCGGCCATTGACCGTCGGCTTGCTCGGCGCGACGCGCGTCAACGCCGAGGCGGCGTCGTCGAAGCTTTCGGCGCTCGCCGTGCAGCACAAATTCGTCGTCATCCATGACGGCTATTTCTCCGCCGCCGAGGAGCCGACTATCGTCGACAAGATCGAAATGCTGCGGCCCGACGTGCTGCTCGTCGCCATGGGCGTGCCGCGCCAGGAACTGTGGATCGCGCGCCACATCGACCAGCGCCATTGCACGCTGCCGATCGCCGTCGGAGCGCTGCTCGATTTCCTCAGCGGCACCGTGCCGCGGGCACCGCTGTGGATGCGTCGTCTGCGGCTCCAAAGGCTGTTTCGCCTGTGGATCGAGCCCGGCCGCCTCTGGCGCCGCTACGTGGTCGGCAACCCGTTGTTCCTGTGGCGCGTCGTCGGGCAGAAATTCTCGGGCGCCGGAGCAGGCCCCGGAGCAAACCATTGAACAGCCGGTTCGTGCCTGACGCCGCCGCAGGGTCCGATCCGCTGCGGCAGACGCCGACGGCCGCGGTCGTGACCGCCAGCTATGCGCCGGATTTCGAGCGCTGCCGTCTGTTGTGCGAAACGATGGACGGCCAGGTGTCAGGTGTCGCGCATCACTACATCCTGGTCGAGCACCGCGACGTGGCGCTGTTTCGCCAATTGGAGACCGGCAGCCGCACTGTCGTCGACGAGCGGGACCTCTTGCCGCGTTGGCTGCGTGTCGTCGACGATCCGGCGAGCCTGTTTCGCCGCCGCGTCTGGCTCAGCCTGAAGACCCAGCCGCTGCGCGGCTGGCATGTGCAGCAGCTTCGCCGCATCGCCATCGCGGCGCATGCGAAGGAAGACGTGCTGGTCTTCTGCGATTCCGATGTTGCCTTCGTCAAGTCGTTCGACCTGAGCGCCTTCTGTCGCGACGGCAAGGTGCGGCTGTTCCGGCGTGACGGCGTCTTGTCCGGCGAAGGGCATGAGGAGCATCGCATCTGGTCGCGCAACGCCGGTTCGGCGCTAAGCATCGATAGATCCAAGGTTTCGACGCACGACTACATCTCGACGCTGATCGCCTGGCGCCGGCAAACCGTAACGGCGATGTGCGACCGGATCGAGAAAGCCCATGGCCGCAGCTGGGTCGAGGTCGTCGGCTCGAAAAGAAAATTCTCCGAATGCATGATCTACGGCCGCTATGTCGACGAGGTGCTGGAGGGCGCCGGCCATTTCCACGGGTCGGAAGAATTCTGCCGCGTCCACTGGACCGGCGAGGCGCTGTCGGACGACGAGTTCCGCCGCTTCGTCGCTGCCATGGCGCCGCAGCAGGTGGCGATCGGCATGCAGTCCTTCATCGGCACCGATATCGGCCGCATCCGCCGTCTGATCGGGCTGGGTAAGTCTTAGATTGCCTTCGCCGGCCTGCGCATCGCCGAATAGGTGAGCAGCGCCGACGCGAGATAGAGCAGCAGGAACACGATGTTGAGCGAAAGCACCAGATTGGGCGTGTCGGCGATCGCGGTCAGCACATAGGTCAACAGCACCGCCTTCAGCCCGGCCAGCAGGCCGAGGTTGAGCGCCCTGACTGCCGTCTGGCCGCGCGCGAACAGAAGCTCGGCCTGGTATTCGACCAGGTTGCGCAGTCCTGGAACGCAGATTGCCAGCGCCACCAGCGGTGCCGCCTCCGCGACATTCCTGCCCAGCGCATTGGGGAAGAAATGCAGCACGATGCCGAGCGCCGCCAGCGCCAGCGTCGAGACCAGGAACACGCCGCCTTCTATGCCGCTCTTGACCGCCAGCCGCGACAGCAGTTCCGGCGCCCGCATCATCCGCTGTACCAGCATCATCGAGAAGGTGCGGATCGGGATCGCCGTCAGGTCGACCAGCCGCATGATGATGGCGTAGATACCGGCAAGATGCGGCCCGCCGATCGCCAGCACCAGGAGCTTGTCGAACTCCATCTGCAAATAGAACAGCACCTCGGCACCGGCGACGTAGATCGAATCGGCAATCCGCCTGAGGTAGAGCTCGGTGCGCAGCCTCAGCCGCTGGCGCGGATAGAAGAAGCCGAAGGCGATGATCAGCGAAACGGCATTGGCGCCGATATAGTACCAGGACCAGACGCCGACCGTGTGTTGCACCGCAAACATGAACAGCACGGCGCTGGCGGCCCGCAACGCTGTCGCCAGGATCGTCAGCACGGCGGCGCGGCCGAATTTGCCGAGGCCGTTGTTGACGATCAGCACCACCTCGACCGGCCGCCACAAAAGCGCCTCGGCAAAGACGATGGCCGCGAAGACCGAAAGCGGCACGGTGCTGGCAAAGAAGACCAGGTAGACGCCGTATGAGGCGGCGGCCAGCAACGGCAGCGACACGACGCCAAGCAGCAGGAAGCCGGCGCTGAAGGTGCCGATCAGATTGGGGCGGATGGTGGCGGTGCGGTACAGCGCCGAGATGAAGCCGAAGGCGAGGATGCGCGACAGCATGACGCCAGCCGCCGATGCGGTGGCGAACATGCCGAACTCGGCGATGGACAGCGTGTTGGCCAAGGCGATGAAATAGGCGAGCGAGAACACCAGCCGCCCGCCGGCGCCGCTGATGGCGGAGAAATAGTCGATGACAAGCTTCCGCCGTGCGGCCACGAAGGTGCCGATCCGGGCGAAGGTCCGCCTTTGCGGTATGTCACTGGCTTGGGTCATGTGTCCGGCAGAACATAGGCCGGAAAGCTTAACGTGCGGTTCTGGACGCCTCGATCGCACCTGAAAACGATGCAATCAAAGCGCGAAAACTCTGCCTTCCTCATCCGAAAATTAACCATTTGTTTCCTATGCCTGTTTAGCGTGGCTTAACGATTGGCCGACGCCTTTCCCAAGCCGCCGAACAGTAAAGTTCCAAGAAAATGGTCGACAGGGAAAACCGAGACGACTGGAGGCGTGAGCGCTCTCTGCTGGCGCTCGGTCAGGCCATGCGTGGCGAGGACGAGGCCGACGCGTCGCTGGTGTCGATCGGCGACCGGGCAGACCCGGCATGGCGCGAGGATGCCGCCGCACGCCACCGTCTCGCCCGCTCACAACGCGAGGCGCGGTCGAACCCGCCTGCGGCCACGGCAGAGCCCGGCCAGTATCAGCCCGGTGGCGGCCCCGTTTTGGAAGAGGCCTCGCCCGAGGACGGTTGGGCGGCTCGAAACAGTTACGCGCAGGCCGGGCCGCGCGAAGAGCCAGTTGTCCGCCCCTCCCAGGACTACCGCGCCAAAGCCGCCTTCGAGCCTCGATACGCCAGCGAAGAGCGGCGGCCCGCAGGGGCTGATGACGACGGGCAGGAATGGAAGCCGCTGATCGATCCGGCGCATGTCGTTCGCGGCATTGCCCGTTCGAAGCTGCTGATCCTGTCGACGACAATACTGGGTGCGGCGCTCGGCATCGCCATCGCCCTGTCGACGCCGAAGAAATACGAAGCCACCACCCAAGTGGTCATCGAGCCGGGCGACCTGAAGCTTTCCGACAACGATCTCACTCAACCGGTCGGGCAGCCCGATGCCGCGCTGGCCGTCGTCGAAACCCGGATCAAGATGGTGTCGTCCGGCAAGGTCCTCGACCAGGTCGTCAAGGATCTCAATCTTGTCAACGATCCGGAGTTCAACGGGCAAGGTTCCGGCGGCCTTGGCGTCATGTCGCTCATCCGCTCGATACTGTCACGCCAGGATGGACCTGGCGGCGACGATGACATTCGCCGCCAGGCGCTGGCGGTTGGCAACCTGGCCGAGAGCCTGTCGGTCGAGCGCAGCGGCAAGACTTTTGTCGTTTCCATCAGCGCCACCACCCAAAGTGCCGAGAAGTCGGCGAACATCGCCAACACGACGAGAACCGTCTTCCAGGAGGAGGCGGCCAACTACCAGTTCGACATGGCCGGACGCGCGACGAACCAACTGACGTCCAAGCTCGATGACTTGCGCAAGGGTGTCGAGGCGGCCGAGCGCAAAGTTGAGGATTTCAGGGCCACGCATGGTCTTATCGACGCGCAGGGCCATTTGATCAGCGACGACCAGATGCTGAAGGTCAACGAGCAACTCTCCGTTGCCCGCGCCCGCACGCTGGAGCTCAATGCGCGAGCGGCGTCGACGCGTTCGATCAACGTGAATTCGGTTCTCAACGGCACCTTGCCGGAAGAAATCAACTCCAACATGATGAGCGAACTGCGCTCGCAATATGCGACGCTGAAGCAGGAGGCCGACCGCGCCGCGGTACGGCTTGGGCCGCGCCATCCCGAATTCCAGGCGCTCAGTGCCCAGCTCGATGGCGCGCGCGAGCGCATCGCCGGCGAACTTCGTCGTATCTCCTCTTCACTGCAGGTCGACCTCAAGCGCGCGGTCCAGGTCGAGCAGGATCTGGCTTCGCGCCTGGCGCAGGCAAAGGTCCAGAGCGGCGACGTCAACAACGACCTGGTCAGCTTGCGCGAACTGGAGCGTGACGCCGCGGCCAAGCGTTCCGTCTATGAGCGCTATCTTCTGCGCGCCAAGGAGACCGGCGAACAGGAAAACATCAACACCACCAACATCAATCTGATGACCGAGGCTCGACCCCCACTCGAACCAAACGGGCCGTCGCGCGCCGTGATTGCGCTTGCCGGACTGCTGCTCGGGCTGGCCGCCGGCATCGGCCTCGGCGGCATGCGCGGCGCCTATGAGAGCGTGCGCGAAACCGCGGCGTTCCGGTCCCGGAGCAAGACCGACAAAAGCAGGCCGGCTTTCGACGACAAGGCCTATCGGGCCGCGCCGCCGCCGGCCGCACCGGCCGCGCGGCCACCGGCTGCACCGCAAGTTTCGAGGCCCCAGGCCGTCGACGTTGGGACCGAACGGTCCGGACCGGTTGGCGCAGTGCTTTCAGCCATAGGCGGGCTTCTTCCAGGCAAACAGCAGAAGCCTGCCACGATGCGCGCCGACAAGCCCGTCTCGCCCCCCGTCGCCCAGGCGACAAAGCCGGTAGGGAACGCAGATCCGCAACCGAAGTACCAGCGGGAGACTCCGCGCCAGTCGATGTATCCGGCTCCTCGGGCGGAGGCCTACTCCCATGCCAGCCAGACCGAATACCCTGAGGATCGGTATGCACAGACACCGCCGAGCCCCACTCAACAGCCAGTGATGCCTCCGGTTGGGCAGGGACCGAATCCTCCTCAGGAACCGGACGCCGATCAGCAGTCCCAGATCGATGAAATCCGCGACAGCCTGCGCGAATTCCGCGATGCGGTGCGCGAACTGACCGAAAGCCGTTCAAACCGCCGCTATTTCTAAAACTCCCGGCAACCGATAAAAGCGGCCGGTTTCGAGTTTACGGCATGTGACGGCGTTTTGACGGGATTGCCCGCTGGAATTTTCGTGAAAATGCCGCGCTGCATGGTGCCCGAAACCGCAAGGCGTTTTTCGGGTGCGTCGATGTGCAACCAGAGATCGAGCGTGCACGGATAGGCGCGCTCCAGGCAGAACAGTGTTGAAGGTGGTCCATGGCCAAAGTGATTGACGGAAAAAGCGTCGCCGAAGACGTGGTTCAGAAGGTCAAGGCCCTGACCGCGCAACTGGTGGGCAAGGGTGCGGAGAAGCCCGGCCTGGCAGTGGTGATCGTCGGTGAGGATCCGGCAAGCCAGGTCTATGTCGCCTCCAAATCCCGCACCGCCAAGGAATGCGGCTTTCATTCTCTCCAGCACACGCTGCCGGCTGATACGTCCGAACAGGCGCTGCTCAAGATCATCGGTGAGCTCAATGCCGATCCGGCCGTCAACGGCATTTTGGTGCAGCTGCCGCTTCCCGGCCATATCGATTCCGGCAAGATCATCCAGGCCATCGCGCCGGAAAAGGATGTCGACGGTTTCCATTTCATCAATGTTGGGAAGCTCGGCACCGGCGAACTCGACACGGCCTTCGTGCCGTGCACGCCGGCCGGCTCGATGCTTTTGATCGAGCGCGTGCGCGGCAAGGACCTGTCCGGCCTCAACGCGGTCGTCGTCGGCCGCTCCAACATCGTCGGCAAGCCGATGGCCAACCTTCTGCTCGCCGCCAACTGCACCGTCACCATCGCTCACAGCCGCACGAAGGACCTGCCGGCACTCGCCCGCACCGCCGACATTCTGGTGGCCGCCGTCGGCCGACCCGAAATGGTCAAGGGCGACTGGGTCAAGCCGGGCGCTACCGTCATCGATGTCGGCATCAATCGCATCGCCGCGCCCGAAAAGGGCGAAGGCAAGACCCGACTCGTCGGCGACGTCGCCTATGCTGAGGCGGCGCAAGCGGCTGGCGCCATCACCCCGGTTCCCGGCGGTGTCGGACCGATGACCATTGCCATGCTGATGGCCAACACTGTAGCTTCCGCCTACCTCGCGGCCGGGATGAAGCGGCCGTCCTTCTGACCCGGAAAGCTTGAGCGTTGCCGAACCTTACTGCTTCCGTCGAACGCTCGCTCACGAACGATCCCGTTCAAGGTGGCCGGCAATTCGCCTTCCTGCTGGTCGACAAGTTTTCGATGTTTTCGCTGGCTGCGGCGATCGACACCTTCCGCTCGGCCAACCGCCTGCTTGGCCGCGATTTCTACGGCTGGACGACGGTATCGGCCGACGGCGAGGCCGTCATGGCTTCCAACGGCCTGCCGCTCAAGATCGATTATGCCGTCGCCGACCTGCCGCCGGTCGACATCCTGTTCGTGTCCTTGGGCCTTTCCATCGAGTTCCCCGGCAAGAGCAAGGTGCTGGCGGCGCTGCGCAACTGGGGCCGGCGCGGCAACGCGCTCGGCGCGCTCTCTGTCGGCTCCTACCTGCTCGCCGAGGCAGGGCAGCTCGAAGGCTATCGCTGCACCATCCATTGGGAGAACCGCGCCGGCTTCATGGAGCGCTTCCCCGACATCAACTGCACCGGCAACGTCTTCGAGATCGACCGCAAGCGCTACACCTGCGCCGGCGGCACCACCTCGATCGACCTAATGCTGGAGATCGTGCGCGGCGATTTCGGCTCCAACCTCGCCAACGGCGTCGCCAACCAGTTCCAGCACGAGCGCATCCGCTCCGCCGGCGACCGCCAGCGGGTCGGGCCGGAGCGCGACCTGACCGGCAAGTCGGAGAAGCTCAGGCGCATCGTCGAACTGATGGCCGATCACCTCGACGAGCCGCTGTCGGCGGTGCAGCTCGCCAAATCGGCGGGCCTGTCGGTACGCCAGGTCGAGCGCCTGTTCCTGCGCCATCTCAGCGTAACGCCCGGCCGCTACTATATGCGGCTGCGGCTCGAGCGGGCGCGCGAATTGCTGCGCCAGACCAATATGCCGATCCTCGACGTGGCGATCGCCACCGGCTTCACCTCGCACTCCTATTTTGCCCAGAGCTACCGGCTGCAATTCGGTCGCCCGCCTTCCGAAGAGCGCCGCACGACCTATTGACCTGCGGTTCTCGCAGTCTCGGACTTGTGTCCTGACGCCGGGTCAAATACCTTTTCGGAGCGGACCAGAGGGCGATCTCGGGAGATTTTGATGGCGAGACTTTTGCGGAGCGTCGCTGCGGCGATCCTCCTTTTGTTAATGACTTCGGTTGGCTTTGCCGCCGGCAAGGTCGTCATCGTTCTCGATGCGTCAGGCTCCATGTGGGCTCAGATCGACGGCAGGCCGAAGCTCGAAATCGCGCGTGAATCGCTGCGCAACGTGCTGCAGTCGGTGCCGGCCGACGCGGAAATCGGCTTCATGGCCTATGGCCATCGCCAGAAGGGCAGCTGCGACGACATCGAACTCATCGTGCCGCCGCAGGCCGGCTCGGCCAGCGCGATCTCCGCCGCCGCCGACAGCATGAAATTCCTCGGCAAGACGCCGCTCACCGCCGCCGTCAAGCAGGCGGCCGAGGCGCTGAAATACACCGAGGACAAGGCAACAGTCGTTCTCATCACCGACGGGCTTGAAACCTGCGGCGGCGACCCTTGCGCGCTCGGCAAGGAGCTGGAAGCGTCCGGCATCGACTTCACCGCCGACGTCGTCGGCTTCGGGCTGACCGCCGATGAGGGCAAGCAGATCGCCTGCCTCGCGGAAAACACCGGCGGCAAATACATCCAGGCCTCCGACGAGAAAGCGCTGCAGGACGCGCTGGTCGAGACGGTGGCGGCGCCGGCACCGGCGCCCGAACCTGCTCCGGCCCCTGCGCCGGCGCCCGCGCCGGAGCCTGTCAAACCGGAGTTCAATTTCATCCCGACCGTCGTTATGGCCGAAGGCGGCGAGCCGCTCACCGACGGCAATGCCTGGGAGATCTACAAGGCTGGGTCCGACGGCACGCGCGGCGAGTCTGTCACAACCCAATATGGCGCCTACAAGGGCAATCTGGAGCCGGGCGACTACGTCGTCGTCGCCCAGGACGGCGAGGCCAAGGTCGAGCAGAAGGTCAAGATCGAGGCGGGCCAGGTCTCCAAGCCGTTCTTCACCTTGAATGCCGGCACGCTCATCATCCATCCGCGGCCAAGCCCGGGGGCGGATGTCGTCGATGGCGCCGCCGTCGTCATCGACTATCCGGGCGCCGATCACCCTGCGACCTACTACGGGACCACGAAAATCGTGTTGCCGGCCGGCGACGAGAAGGTGACGGTCACGATCGGGCAGGGCGAGGTCACCGAGACGATTGCGCTGGCTGCCGGCAAGACCGTGGAAAAGGACATGATCGCCGGTGTCGGCCATGTCGTCGCTAATGCCTACTATACCGCAGGCGGCGACAAGGCAGACGCTTCAGGCATCGGCTTCAAGGTGCTCAAGGCAAAAAAGAAGATCGACGGAACCAGGGACGAGGTGACCTATTCCTACGGGCCCGACAGCAAGTTCGATCTGCCGCCGGATGACTACGTGCTGATTGCGACAGTCGATCTCGCCGTGGTCGAGCAGCCGTTCACCGTCAAGGTCGGCGAGTTTCAGGACGTGAAGGTTGCGTTGGACGCCGGCGTGCTGGCGATCACCGCGCCCGGAGCCTCGAAGATCGAGATTTTCGAGATGGAGAAGGACATCAACGGCAACCGTAAGTCGCTCGGCTATGCCTACGACCAGAAGTATCAGGCGGCGATACCGGCGGGCGACTACACCGTCGTGTCGGAGAAATCGGACAACAGCTCGAAGGAAGGCACCGTAACGGTCAAGGCCGGCGAGCGATCCGAACTGACGGTGCAATAGGATCCTATGGGCGAACGCAAAAGGGCGGCCGCAAGCCGCCCTTTTTCATGAGGAAGACAAGGCGTCCTTCAAGCTGTTCCGAAGGCGCTGGCGCCGTGGTCGGCGCGGCCGACCAGTTGCCGGAACCCGGCGAACAGCTCGCGGCCGAAACCGAATTCATTGCCGATGAGGTCGGCATCCGCCGTGCGGCGCAAGGCAAATTCCGTCCCCGGCACCAGCACTTCCAGCGTACCGGCATCGGCATCGAGCCGGATGATGTCGCCCTCGTGGATCCTGGCGATAGGGCCGTCCTCGACCGCCTCCGGCGTCACATGGATGGCGGCCGGCACCTTGCCGGAAGCCCCCGACATGCGACCGTCGGTCACCAGCGCCACGCGCTGGCCGCGATCCTGCAGGATGCCGAGCACGGTGGTCAATTTGTGCAGTTCCGGCATGCCGTTGGCCTTCGGCCCCTGGAAGCGGATGACGGCGATGAAGTCGCCGGTCAAAGTCCCGGCCTTGAACGCCTCGTTCAACCCTTGCTGGCTGTCGAAAACCTTGGCCGGCGCCTCGATGACGCGCCGTTCCGGCTTCACGGCGGACGTCTTGATGACGGCGTGGCCGAGATTGCCTGAAAGCACTTTCAGCCCGCCGGTCGGCTGGAATGCCTTTGCGAACGGCGCCAGCACCTTCTCGTCGCCGCTCTCCAGCGGAGAGGCCTCGCGCACCACGCTGCCGTCTTCGCCGAGCCTGGCCTCGACCGCATAGGGCCTCAAGCCTTCGCCCCACACCGTCTGCACGTCCTCGTGCAGTATGCCTTCGTCGAGCAGCTCGCGGATCAGGAAGCCTAACCCGCCGGCGGCGTGGAAATGGTTCACGTCGGCAAGGCCGTTCGGATAGACCCGTGCCAAGAGCGGCACGGCTTCCGACAGGTCGGAAATATCCTGCCAGGTAATGGCGATGCCGGCCGCGGCAGCCATGGCGATCAAATGGATGGTGTGGTTGGTCGAACCGCCGGTGGCGTGCAGGCCGACGACGCCGTTGACGATCGAGCGCTCGTCGATCATGCGGCCGACCGGCGTATAGGCATTGCCGAGCGCAGTGATCGCCAGTGCCCGCTTCGTCGCCTCGCGGGTCAGCGCATCGCGCAGCGGCGTGCCGGGATTGACGAACGAGGCGCCCGGCGTATGCAGGCCCATGATCTCCATCAACATCTGGTTGGAGTTGGCGGTGCCGTAGAAGGTGCAGGTGCCCGGCCCGTGATAGGATTTGGACTCGGCCTCGAGCAGTTCGGCCCGCCCGGCCTTGCCCTCAGCATAGAGCTGGCGGACCTTGGCCTTTTCGTCGTTGGGCAGACCTGTCGTCATCGGTCCGGCCGGCACGAACACCGCCGGCAGGTGGCCGAAGGTCAGTGCGGCGATCACCAGCCCCGGCACGATCTTGTCGCAGACGCCGAGATAGACGGCGGCGTCGAACATGTTGTGCGACAGGCCGACAGCGGCCGCCATGGCGATCACGTCGCGCGAAAACAGCGACAGCTCCATGCCGGGCTGTCCCTGGGTGACGCCGTCGCACATCGCCGGCACGCCGCCGGCCACCTGGGCGATACCGCCGGCCTCGCGCGCCGCTTCCTTGATCAGCGCCGGAAACGTCTCGAACGGCTGATGCGCCGACAGCATGTCGTTGTAGGAGGTGATGATGCCGAGGTTCGGTACCTGGTCGCCGCCAAGCGCCACCTTTTCCGATGGGCTGCAGACGGCGAAGCCATGCGCGAGGTTGCCGCAGGACAGCACCGCCCGGTTGGCGGTGCGGTTCGACGCCTCGGCGATGCGGCCGAGATAGCGTTCGCGGCCTGGCTTGGAGCGCTGGCGGATCCGTTCGGTGATGGCTTCGATGTCGCGTCTGGCTGTCATGGCGGTCGGTCCTTTCAAGTCCCGGAAAACATCCTCCCACCGTCTGCCGGGACCATTGGCGAGTTGAAAATCAGGGTGCCCAGAAAACCTCTACGGCCCTGGGCGCCGCCTCGAGCACGGCACGGATCGGCTTTTGCGGTCCCGGCGCCATGGCGTTCTCGAAGGCGCTGCGTTTTTCCTGGCCTTCTATATGGAGCGCGATGAAGCCGGCGGCGACGATACGCGCCAGCGACAGCGTCAGCCGCGGCTCGCCGGCGCTGGCCGCGTGGACCGGCAGAACGATCCTTGGCGAGGACGGGTCGAGCAATGTCGCCAGGTCGTCCGCGTCGGGAAAGAACGAGGCGGTGTGGCCGTCGCCTCCCATGCCGAGCACGACGACGTCGAGCGGCCAGGGCAGCGACTGCAATGCCGCATCGTCGGACGCCGCGGCGGTCTCGATGCTTGTCGCCTCATGGTAGAGCGGCACGAAACGTGCGGCCGCGGCCGCGTTCTGCAGCAGGTTGGCGGCCACCAGTCCCGCATTCGAGCGCGGCGAGGAGGCCGGCACGAAGCGCTCGTCGACCAGCGTCACCGTGACCTTGTCCCAGGCGATCGGAATATGAGAGAGCGCGGCGAAGAACTTCGCCGGCGTCGTGCCGCCGGAGACGGCGAGCAACCCGGTGCCGCGCTCGGCGATCGCCTTGGTCAGGCGACCCGCGACATTGCCGGCGAGTGCGGCCGCCAGCTCCGGGCGATCGGCAAAGCCGTTCCAGCTAAAGGTGGCGTCGCTCAATTGCTCTCGTGCCATGTCCGCCCGTCGCGTTCGATCAGCGCAATCGAGGCCGATGGCCCCCATGTGCCGGCCGTATAGCCCTGCGCCTCCTGCCTGGCGCTCTCCCAGGCGTTCTGAATCGGGTCGATCCATTTCCACGCGGCCTCGACCTCGTCGCGGCGCATGAATAGCGTCTGGTTGCCGCGCACGACATCCATGATCAGCCGCTCATAGGCGTCCGGCGCGCGTCCGTCGAAGGATTGCGCGAAGCTCATGTCGAGCGGAATCTGGCGCAGCCGCATGCCGCCCGGACCGGGATCCTTGATCATGATGAACTGCTTGACGCCTTCGTCGGGCTGCAGCCTGATGACCAGTTGGTTGGCGAAGATCGGCCCGGCGCTATCGCCGAAGATCGAATGCGGGATCGGCTTGAACTCGATGACGATTTCCGAAACCCGGGTCGCCAGCCTTTTGCCGGTCCGCAGATAGAACGGAACGCCCGACCAGCGCCAGTTGCCGATCTCGGCCTTGATGGCGACGAAGGTCTCGGTGTTGCTGTCCTTGCCGAGTTCCTCGACATAGCCTTTCACCGGCCCGCCGGCCGAGGCACCGGCGCGATACTGGCCGCGCACCGTGTGCTTCGGCGCCTCGTTGCCATTGACGCGCTTCAGTGCCCTGAGCACCTTCAGCTTTTCGTCGCGCACCGCGTCGGCATCCATCGACGACGGCGCCTCCATCGCGACGAGGCAGAGCAGCTGCAGCATGTGGTTCTGCACCATGTCGCGCAGCGCGCCAGCCTTGTCGTAATAGGTGACGCGGTCTTCCAGGCCGACCGTTTCGGCGACCGTGATCTGCACATGGTCGACATTGGCCGAGTTCCACAGCGGCTCATAGAGCGCGTTGGCGAAACGCAGCGCCATCAGGTTCTGCACCGTCTCCTTGCCGAGATAGTGGTCGATGCGGAAGATCTGGCTTTCGTGGAAGTCGTCGCCGACCAAATCGTTGAGCGCCCGTGCCGAGGCAAGATCGCGCCCGATCGGCTTCTCCAGCACGATGCGCGAATTCGGCGTGATCAGATTGTGCTCTTTCAGCTTGTGCGAGATGTCGCCGAACAGTGCCGGCGCCACCGCCAGGTAGAAGGCGCGGATGCGGTCGCTGTCGCCGATCGCCTTCTTCAACTTGTCGAAGCCGGCGCCCGTGGTGGCGTCGGCCGAGACATAGGAGAGGCGTGCAAGGAAGGTCTTCAGCTCCTTGGCGTCGATGTCGGCCGGTTTCACATGGTCCGAAATCGCCTGCTTGGCGAAGGCCTGGAATTCCTCGTCGGTCATCTTCGAGCGCGAGGTGCCGATGATCCGCGTCGGTTCGGAAAACTGGTGGTCGCGCTGGCGATGGTAGAGCGAGGGCAGGAGCTTGCGTTCCGACAGGTCGCCGGTGCCGCCGAAAATGATGAAGTCGAAAGGATCGACGGGTATGATCTGGCTGGTCATGGTCTGTCCGCTTTGACGCCGGTCGCATTGACGGGGCTGATATAATCTAATCGATTTAAATTTTCCAGTGCCATGGTGTCACATCTAAGTGCTGGAGTGTGCCCCTTGACACTGGCACAAGCCGGAGGTCTGTCGACGGACGATGGTTCCGGGAAGCCTTCGCACCTGCAACATAGAGCGGGATTGTGACGAAAGCCAAAGGAGAAATTGGTGATGGCCGCACATCTTTCGAGGGTCGTGGTCGGCGCGATCGGTAGTCTTCATCATGGGTGAGAAAAGCATGCGCCTGGAAAACAAGGTCGCCATCATCACGGGTGCGGCGTCGGGCTTCGGCGAAGGCATGGCCAGGCGCTTTGCCGAGGAGGGCGCCAAAATCGTTGTCGCCGACCTCAATGCCAGGGGCGCGGAACGCGTCGCCGCCGAGATCGGCAAGGCCGCGATCTGGACCCAGACCGACGTTTCGCTACGTTCCGAGTTCGATGAGATGGTCTATGCCGCAAAGAGCGCCTTCGGCCGCATCGACATCATGGTCAACAATGCCGGCTACACCCACCGCAACGGCGACATGCTCGATGTCAGCGAAGAGACTTTCGACCTGATCACCGCCGTGAACATGAAGGCGATCTACCACGCGGCACTCGCCGTGGTGCCGATCATGGAGCGGCAAGGCGGTGGCGTCATCCTGACCACCGCCTCCACGGCCGGTCTCAGGCCCCGGCCCGGCCTCACCTGGTACAACGCCTCGAAAGGCTGGGCGATCACAGCGACCAAATCGATGGCGGTCGAACTGGCGCCGAAGAACATCCGCGTCAACTGCCTCTGTCCCGTCGCCGGCGAGACCGGCATGCTGGAGAAATTCATGGGCGCCGACACGCCCGAGATCCGCGAGAAGTTCCGCGCCTCGATCCCGCTCGGCCGTCTCTCGACGCCGCTCGATATCGCCAACGCTGCACTCTGGCTTGCCTCGGACGAGGCTGCCTTCATCACCGGCGTGGCGCTGGAGGTCGATGGCGGGCGCTGCATCTGAGCTGCGACCGCCGGGAGACTGATCGCCCGGCTGTCCCGCTGCTATCCGGCGCTTAACCGCCACTGCCGATCGTCAGGCGCCAGTCTTGATGTAGGTCTTGTAGATCCAGCCGCGTTTGCCGTTATAGACGATCTGGCACCATTTCTTGCAGCTTATGACTTGCACCGAAGTCTTGGCTGGCACGGTGAGCATCGCGGCCGCTTTCTGTTTCGGGCCGGCCCGCATCGTGACGGCCTTGAGGATGCGTCCGGTAGCGGCGCTCGCTTGCTGTAGCTTGGCCTGGCTGTCGTCAGCTTGGCTCGCGGCCGCTGCCGCAACCTGCGGCTTTGGCGTGGGAATTGCGGCGGTCTGTGCGCCGTCCATGCTGTCGTCGGTCGCTGCATCCTCTGGTGCGGCGACGTTGGATAGCGCTGTCGTTGCGTCGTTTTTCGCCGCCGGCTCGGCGAAGGCCGCTGCCGACGGTTTGGCGTTATCGTCGGCAGGCTTGCTTGCCGCCTGCTCGGAGGTGGCGGTCGCCGTGCTGGTGGACGCGGCTTCCGTGTCCGCACCGGACCAGCGCGGGTCATTGGCAGCCAGCGCCGGGATACTGGCCTCCTTGGCCGCCACCGCGGGTGAAACCGCGTCGGCCTTGCGCGCTGCCTGCGGTGCAGCCGCAGCCACCGTCGCGTTCGCGGTCGGGGGCGCAATCTTCGTTGTTTTCACCGGAACGGCTGGAACGGTCTGCGCGGGGCTCGCGATCGCTTGCCGGTCGTTGGCCGGCAATGCCAGCCATAGCGCCACACCCGCGACGCCAAGCAGCGCGACAGTGCCGACCGCTGCAATCACCAGATGTGCGTTCGAGCGGACTCCCTGCCAGAAAGAGGGCCGCATCTCATAACCGAACTGCATGGCAAAGCGCCGCCGTTCCGGCGCACCGAAACTGAAGGGCTCGTTCACTCCACTACCTCCAACATACGGGCCGACGTTCTTTCGATCGGCGCCAGAAATGCGGCTTTCGATCGGCATCGGTCCCAAAACCTAAGCGGGCAAGCCCGCGGAAGTCCCCGTTTGATAGCCCAGAACCGCCACCTTTTGCCGGCGATTGTGGCATCAGTGCGCCCTAACCGGGAATTTTGCACACTTGTTAAGGATTCTGCAACGTGTCGCTGGGGCAAGCCAACAGCAGACTTAACAGTCTGATTCCGCGCGGAGATGCCTTTTCTAGATCCTGTCCCGCAGCGCAAACCAGTTGAGCGCCAGGAACAGCAGCGGCGTGCGAAAACGTCGACCGCCGGGGAAGGGCGGTATCTTCAGGTCCTCGATCAGCTTCAGCCGGTCGCGGTTGCCGGCGATCGTCTCGGCATAGAGCTTGCCGAAGAAGTTGGACAGCATGACGCCGTGGCCGGAATAGCCACCGGCCGAGATGACGTTCGGCATCACCTCGCGCACGAACGGTTTGCGCGGCACCGTGATGCCGACATAGCCGCCCCAGCCATGGGTGATCTCGACATCCTTCAACTCGGGATAGAGCTCCGATATCTGCCGGCGGATGTGGATATGGATGTCCTTCGGATCGTTGACGGCATAGATCTCGCGCCCGCCGAACAGCAGACGGCCGTCCCTGGTCTTGCGGAAATAGCGCACGACGAAGCGGGAATCGTCGACGGCCTCGCCGCCCGGCAGCACTTTTGTGTCAGTCCCGAGCGGCACTGTAGCGCCGATGAAGGAGCCGATTGGCATGATGTGCGCGGCGCTCACTGGCTCGAGCGTGCCGCCATAGGCGTTGACGCCGATCAGGCATTTTTCGGCAGTGATCGTGCCTTTCGGTGTCGTGACCCTCACCTTGCCGCCACTGGAGCTGATGCCGGTCGACGGCGTTTGCTCGAACAGCTGGGCGCCCGCTTCCGCCGCCACCATTGCCGTGCCGATCACTAGCTTCAGCGGGTGGATATGCCCCGTGCCGGTGTCGCGCGTGCCGCCGAAATAGGCGGTCGAACCCATCCGCTCCGCCGTCTCACGGGCGTCCATGAACGTCATGTGCGGATAGTTGAAGCGCTTCGCCATGATTTCGGCATGCGCCTTGTAGTCGTCGACGTAACGCTGCTTGTGCGCCACCGACATCTGGCCCGGCATGTAGTCGATTTTGATGTTGTTGACGGCAGCGAATTCAAGGAGGTGCGCCTTGGCCTCTTCGGCAAGGTCGAACAGCGCCTTGGCGCGGGCAAAGCCGTATTCCGCCTCCAGTTCCTCGGCCCAGGCGCGCTGGCCGGTACCAAGCTGGCCGCCATTGCGGCCCGACGCGCCGTCGCCGAAACGATACGCTTCGATGAGCACGACATTGCTGCCCGCCTTGGCCAGATGCGCCGCCGCCGACAGCCCGGTGAAGCCGCCACCGACGATGACGACGTCGCATGTCCGGTCGCCATCGAGCGCCGGGTACTCGGGCCTTGGTCCGGCCGTGTCCTCATACCAGGACCGCCCGGGCGAAATCGGAGATTGATAATTCATGATTGGTCAGACGTTGAGCAGCAGATACTCCCGCTCCCACGGGCTGATTACTTCCATGAAGGTCTCGAATTCCGCCCGCTTGATCGCCGCATACGTTGCGGTGAAAGACTTGCCGAGGAGCGCGCCGAGCTCTTCGTCCGCCTCGAACAGGTCGACGGCTTCGAGCAGGCCGCGTGGCAGGTCGATCTCGTCCTCATTGGCGGTCGTCAGCACCGGCGGCTCGGCCTTGATCTTGTTGGTCATGCCGATCAGCCCGCAGGCCAGCGACGCGGCCATCGCCAGATAGGGATTGGCGTCCGAGGAGGGGATGCGGTTTTCGACGCGCCGCGCCGCCGGGTCGGAGCGCGGTACACGGAAAGCCGTGGTGCGGTTGTCATAGCCCCATTTGTTGTTGACCGGCGCCGACGCCGCCTGCGTCAACCGGCGGTAGGAATTGACATAGGGCGCGAACATCACCAGCGCGTTCGGCACATGCTTCTGCATGCCGCCGATGAAGTGGAAGAAGGCGTCCGTTTCCGAACCGTCCTCGGCCGAGAAGACGTTGCGGCCGGACTTCTTGTCGATGATCGACTGGTGGATGTGCATGGCCGAGCCGGGCTGGCCCTGGATCGGCTTGGCCATGAAGGTGGCATAAATCTCATGCTTCAGCGCC
The DNA here is from genome assembly GCF_014843845.1 of Mesorhizobium amorphae. Classification (GTDB taxonomy): domain Bacteria; phylum Pseudomonadota; class Alphaproteobacteria; order Rhizobiales; family Rhizobiaceae; genus Mesorhizobium; species Mesorhizobium amorphae_A. The sequence goes on from NZ_JHQS01000059.1 coordinate 35,481, forward strand.
GCCTCGCGGATGGTGCGCTTGAACATGAACACCTGGTCGGCGAGTTCGATCGGGTCGCCATGGCGCAAATTGATCTCGAGCTGACCGGCGCCCTCCTCATGGATCAGCGTGTCGATCTCCAGGCCCTGGCTCTCAGAGAAATGGTAGATGTCGTCGATCAGCTCGTCGAACTCGTTGACGCCTGCGATCGAATAGCCGGCGCCACCGCCGATCGGCCGCCCCGAGCGCCCGACCGGCGGCGTCAGCGGATAGTCCGGATCGGGGTTCTTGCGCACCAGGTAGAATTCGATCTCGGGCGCCACCACCGGCTTGAGGCCGCGTTTGTCATATGCTGCAAGCACGCGCTTCAGCACATTGCGTGGTGTGAACTCGACCGAGCGGCCGTCCTGGTGGACGAGGTCGCAGATCACCGCGGCCGTCGGGTCCTCTTCCCACGGCACCACGGTCAGTGTCGAAAGATCGGGCATCAACTTGAGGTCGCCGTCGTCCTCCGGATAGTGGAAGCCGTTGCCGTCCTCCGGGTAACCGCCGGAAATCGTCGTCATGAACACCGCCGAAGGCAGCGCCAGCGAGGTGTTGGAGGTGAACTTCTTCGACGGCATCATCTTGCCGCGGGCGACGCCGGCCTGGTCCGGGGTGATGCATTCGATGTCTTCGATGCCGCGCCATTCCAGCCAGGCGCTGACTTCCTTCCAGTTCTTGACGCCACGTTGGTTTTTCACAAAGGCAGGCGTACGGACACGTCCTCCGCGGCTCGACGGACGGACTTCCTTTTTCGCAGGCGGCATCATTCACCAGATTGGGTTGCGGATTGCCGAGTATAGCCGTGGCCGGCGATGGAAGGGAAGGGGAGCCGGTTGCCGTACGCCCGCCAGTTGAAAATCGCTGCAGGCAGCTTAGGTTTTGGCCACCCGCAGACTCGGGCGGTCCCAGCTGGAAGGCGTCGAATGCAAGACAGGCCAAAACTGACGACAATCGGCTTCGATGCCGACGACACGCTGTGGCAGAACGAGCAGTTCTTCCGCATGACCGAGAAGCGCTTCGCCGGGCTGCTCTCCGATCATGGCGAGCCGGAACACATTTCGGCAAGATTGCTGGAGGCCGAGAGGCGCAACCTTGGCGTCTACGGTTTCGGCATCAAGGGGTTCACCCTGTCGATGATCGAGACGGCGATCGAAATCACCGAGGGTCGCGTGCCGGCGCCCGTCATCGCTGAAATCCTCGCCGCCGGCCGTGAGATGCTGAGCCACCCGATCGAGCCGCTTCCCCATGCGCGCGAGACGGTAGAGAGGCTCGCCGGCGCCTATCGCCTGGTGCTGATCACCAAGGGCGATCTCTTCGACCAGGAGCGCAAGCTGGCGCAATCGGGCCTCGGCGATCTGTTCGACGCCGTCGAGATCGTCAGCGACAAGAGCGCCGCCACCTACACCAGGATCTTCGGTCGCCATGGGGACGGTCCTGAGAAGAGCATGATGGTCGGCAACTCGCTCAAGTCCGATGTGGTGCCGGCCATCGAGGCCGGCAGCTGGGGCATCCACGTGCCGCATGAATTGACCTGGGTGCTAGAACATGTCGAGCCGCCGTCGGCCGCGCCGCGCTTTCGCCAGATCGCCGATCTCGGCGAACTGCCCGCTCTGGTGGAGAGCATCACGACACCAGGCCGATGACATCGCGGCCTTTGAACCGGCCGCCGAAAATTCAAACCGTCAGCTACGGCACAATCCGATCAACCGGTCGATCACCGGTTGTAGCCTTTCGGGTGTGATCGGCTTGGCGACCACGACATCGATCACGCTCGACAGGCCGAGACTCTCGGGCGTGCCATTCTTGGTTGAAAGCAGGACCACCGAGGGTAGTGCCCTGCCCGAGGTCCGCCGCAGCGCGTCGATGCCGGACAGCAGCCTGTCGCAGTCCTTGTTGTCGGCTCCCCCGTCCAGCACGATCGCGCCGGGGATAAGGGAACGCAGCGCCTTCGCCGCCGTCTCGGGCGATTCCGAGATCGGCTTGAGCCCGGATTTCTCGACGATTTTCGAAACCACGACCCGGTTGATCGGTGATTTCCCAACGACGAGCACCTGTGAGAAGTCCGTTACCATCCCGATGCTCGCGCCGCGTTCCGACAGATCGAGGTGTTTTACTGTCCTGGTCTCACGATTCAAAGGGGACATGGGCGGGCGGGCACTCATCTCTGTTTCAATGCAGGGTTGAAACCTGCGACACAAATGGCGTGAGATCAATGCCGGTGTCAAGCTGAAACGGCAGGCATCTACAATATTGCAAGAAAAGCTAAAATTTAGTGCAAGTTCTATTCCTGGCAGTAGTGCTAGAACGAAAGTCGCCCGCGCGTAATCGCGCGGGCGAGACTGCATCCGCCGAAGCACGCTCGCGAAGCGAGCGCGCTGAGGATTTGGTCAGCCGTGGCTCTGCTGGGTGACGATCACCGGTATCAGCAGGTCACCCCAATTGCCGTCGCCGCCATGGTGGCGCGCCGAGCGCACGAGCTCGACGGAGACGCCGGCTTCGACCGCCTTCATGACCGACTGGTTGAGCCTGTGCAAATCATTGGCCAGCATGCGGATGGTCGCCTGCTGGTCGACGCTCATCGTGGTCGACTGTTCTTCAGCTCGTTCCTTGACGCGGCTTATCGATGCCATTGGTCTTCTCCTTGTTCCTTGCCCTCTCGGGCGCTTCCTCTGGTTGTTTTGCCTTGTTATTCCGCTGCCGGCTTGAACTGGGCGTGCTCGGTCGATTCATGCATGGCCGTGGTCGACGACTGGCCACCGGTGATCGCCATCGACACAGCGTCGAAATAGCCGGTGCCGACCTCGCGCTGGTGCTTGGTCGCGGTGTAGCCATGGACCTCCGCGGCGAATTCGGCCTCCTGCAATTCCGAATAGGCCGCCATCTGCCGCGCCTTGTAGCCGCGGGCCAGCTCGAACATACCGAAATTGAGCTGGTGGAAACCGGCCAGCGTGATGAACTGGAACTTGTAGCCCATGGCGCCGAGTTCCCGCTGGAATTTGGCGATGGTCGCGTCGTCGAGGTTCTTCTTCCAGTTGAATGACGGCGAGCAATTATAGGCGAGCAGCTTGCCCGGATGATGCTTGCGCACGCCCTCGGCGAACTTCTTGGCCTGGGCCAGGTCGGGCTTCGAGGTCTCGCACCAGATCAGGTCCGCGTAAGGCGCGTAGGCGATGGCGCGGGCGATGCAGGGCTCGATGCCGTTCCTGACATGATAGAAGCCTTCCACCGTGCGGCCGGCATCATAGTCGACGAAGGGCTGGTCGCGCTCGTCGATGTCCGAGGTCAAAAGCTTTGCCGCTTCGGCGTCGGTGCGCGCGACGACCAGCGTCGGCGTGCCCATGACGTCGGCCGCCAGGCGTGCCGCACTGAGGTTGCGGATATGCGCCGCGGTCGGGATCAGCACCTTGCCGCCGAGATGGCCGCACTTCTTTTCCGACGCCAGCTGGTCCTCATAGTGGACGCCCGCGGCGCCCGCCTCGATGAAGGCCTTCATGATCTCGAAGGCGTTGAGCGGTCCGCCGAAGCCGGCCTCCGCGTCGGCGACGATCGGCGCGAACCAGGTGTCGACCGAAAGCCCCTTGCCTTCGGAGGTCTCGATCTGGTCGGCGCGCTGAAGAGTGCGGTTGATGCGCTTGACGAGTTCGGGTGCTGCATTGGCGGGATAGAGCGACTGGTCCGGATACATCGCCGACGCGGTGTTGGCGTCGGCCGCGACCTGCCAGCCCGACAGATAGATCGCCTTCAGCCCGGCGCGAACCTGCTGCATGGCCTGGTTGCCCGACATGGCGCCGAGTGCGTTGACGAAATCCTCCTCGTGGATGAGCTTCCACAGCCGGTTGGCGCCCATTTCGGCAAGGCTCTGGCGGATCTGGACCGAACCGCGCAACCGCTTCACATCCTCGGGCGAATAGGGCCGTTCGATGCCGTCGAACCGGCCTTCGGGCGCGGATGGGACGAGATTGTAAAAATCGGTCATTGGTCACTCCAAATCGTCAGATGCTGGTTTTGAAACGCCGCGTCATGATAGGTCCTGCGTCGTTAGTGTGTGTGACATCATTTACATTGCGGCGCGAAACAAGCGAGGAAAAACTGCCATTTTGGTCGGAAAATAAGGGAAAATCTGTGTTGTATTTGACTGGTGAGCGCTGTAAATTTGTCACGATTGTAAAATCTGACGCGGGCGCCTCTTGCGCTGAACTTGTGTAAATTCCTGTCAAGGACAGTCGATGGCTGACCAGAAAATCTTCGCCGGGCCGCGCATCCGCCGCATCCGCAACACCAAGGGCCTGACCCAGACGGCGATGGCAGAAGGGCTTGGCATCTCGCCGTCCTATCTCAACCTCATTGAGCGCAACCAGCGGCCGCTGACGGTCCAGCTGATCCTGAGACTGGCATCCGTCTACAAGGTCGATCCGCATGAATTGCAGGGCGAGGCGAGGGGATCGATATCGGCCTTGAAGGAAGTGTTCGGCGATCCGCTGCTTTCAGGCGAACTGCCGGGCGACCAGGAATTGATCGAGCTGGCCGAGGCCGCCCCCAACGCCTCGGCCGCGATGATCAAGCTTTTCCGCGCCTATCGCGAGCAGGCCGAGCGGCTTTCCGATCTCAGCGAACTTCTGGCGCGCGAGGGTCGGGCCACCGCGCTCTCCGGCGCCCGTCTTCCGGTTGACGAAGTGCACGAGATTTTCGAGCGCCGGCCGAACCACTTTTCCGCGCTCGAGGAGGAGGCCGAGGCCTTCACCGCGCTGCTCGATCCGGGCGACGACCTGTTCGGCGCGCTGAAGGCCTGGCTGAGGCGCGAATACGGCATTGTGGTCAAGGTGCTGCCGGTCGCCACCATGCCGAACTGGCGCCGCCGCTACGACCGCCACTCGCAGCGCCTGTTCCTGTCCGAGCGGCTGTCGCCATTCGACCAGTTGCGCGAGGTGGCGATGGAGGCTTGCCTGATCCGCATGACGGTCGCGGTCGCCGGCGAGATTCAAGGCTTGAAGCTGACCACCGACGAGGCCCGAAGGCTCGCTCGTTTCGAACTCGGCCGCTATGCCGCCCATGCCTTGATGATGCCCTTTCAGGCCTTTCACTCGGCGGCGGTGCGCGCCCGCTACGACGTCGACGTTTTGCGCTCGCGCTTCGGCGTGTCCTTCGAACAGGCGGCGAACCGGCTGACCATGCTGCAGCGGCCGGGTGCGCAGGGCGTCCCGTTCTTCATGCTCGAGGTCGACAACGCCGGCAACCGCTTCCGCAAGGCGGGCAGCCAGGGCTTTCCGCAAAGCCGTTTCGGCGGCGGCTGCCCAAAGCTTCCCGTCCACGCCGCCTTCACGCTGCCGGGCCAAATCCTTGTCGAGGCGGTGGAGATGCCCGATGGCGCCGAATTCCTCTGCATCGCCCGCACGCTGGAAGGCCCGCAAGGCTCGTTCTCGGAACGCCCGCGACGCACCGCCCTGCTCCTGGCCTGCGACATCGGCTTTCGCGACGAGATCGTCTATGGCGCGGCCCTTCCGGGGCCGGCCGCAAGCGGCAAGGCCGGACAGGGCCCCGCCCCGGCCACGCCGGTCGGCCCTGCCTGCCGGCTCTGCGAACGCATCGGCTGCCTCGCCCGCGCCGAGCCGCCGGTGACACGCCCGCTCGGCCTCGACGAGATGGTGACGGGCCTGAGCGCTTTCGATTTCCAGTGAGGCGGTTCGCGACGGCATTTCCGTTGTCACAACCGCCGCCATTCGGTGGACCTCGCCCGACCTTCGTCTTTGCCCTACGCAAATGAAGCACGTTTCTGTCGTCCATCGCGCATCGTGCCGTCCTGAAAATTGCCGACAGTCGCAACCATGACCGATACCGTATCGCCCAGTGCCTCTTCGCCGGTCGCCTCGCCACGCGAGGAACGTATAGGCATGCTTCTGGTGTTTCTGTCGGCGCTGATGTGGAGTTTTGGCGGCACGATCGCCCGGTTCATCGACATCACCGACAACTGGACGATCGTATTCTGGCGCTCGGCCTGGGCCGCGGCCTTTCTCATCGCGTTCATGGCCTGGCGCGACGGCTGGCGCGGCATGCTGAAATTGTTTCGCGACATGGGCCTGCCTGGCTTGGCCGTGGCCTTCTGCTTCGCCATCGCATCGACCTCGTTCATCGTCGCGTTGGCCCACACCACAGTCGCCAACATCCTGTTGATGCAGGCCGGCGTGCCGCTGCTGGCTGCGCTGCTTGCCTGGCTGCTGTTTCGCGAGCGGGTGACCAGGGCGACCTGGCTGGCAATCGCCGCCGTCATTGCCGGCGTCGCCATCATGGTGTCGGAATCGCTTGGCGGCACCGTGTCTCCCATCGGCGACGGTCTGGCGCTGCTCATCGCCTGCGTGTTCTCGATCGCCACCGTCATCACCCGGCGCTTCTCCTATGTGCGCATGACGCCGGCGACCTGCCTTGGCACGATCCTGGCCGGCGCCTTCGCCGCGTCTCAGGCATCGGCATTCGCCGTTTCCAGCCACGACATGGGTCTTCTGTTTGTCTTTGGCGTCATCAATCTCGGCGTCGGCCTTGTCTTTTTCGCCACCGGCGCCCGACTTGTTCCGGCAGCGATCGCCGCCCTGCTCGGCACGTTCGAGCCGATCCTTGGTCCGATCTGGGTCTGGCTTGTCCATTCCGAGGTGCCGTCGGCGCGCACCATCATCGGCGGAACGGTCGTCGTCACGGCGCTGCTCGTTCATATCGGACTCGAGTTTAAGCGTCAGGCGCGACCCGAGCGGCCGGGCGTCACTGGCCTGCCTTCGCCTAATTGATGCGGCATCGATGCGGCGCACGCGTTTGCCATTGACAATGGTGTTGCGGCGCGGGCAGGTTGCGGCCACGGCAACAACAAGACAGGCGTATCTTGCCAAGTGTCTCCGCCGGTCCGATCGAGACCGGACAACATCGTCGTATCCCTGCCCGCGCCGTGGCGAAAGCTTCTGACGGCGGCCAAACGCCCTCAAGATCCTGGCATGGGTACGCGAGCTCTCCATCCGATCGGACATCGAGCCAGGCCTGCTGCGCCAACTCTGGCCTGCCGCTCTCCGGCAAGCCCAACAATCTGAAACAAAAGCCCGGCCGCGCGGATGTCGCGACAGACCGGCAATGGAACACTCACCAAAGGAGAATAGCATGATCCGCAAAGCGCTCTGGCTTTCGGCGACTTCGGCATTTTTGACACTTTTCACCATAGGCGGTCATGCCGAGGACCGCGTCGTCAACGTCTTCAACTGGTCCGACTATATCGACAGCTCGATCATCGACGACTTCACCAAGGAGACCGGCATCAAGGTTGTCTACGACACCTTCGATTCCAACGAGATCCTCGAAACCAAGCTCCTGGCCGGCGGCAGCGGCTATGACGTCGTCGTGCCGAGCGGCAATTTCCTCGCCCGCCAGATCCAGGCTGGCGTGTTCCAGAAGCTCGACGAGTCGAAGCTGCCGAACATCTCCAACATGTGGGACACCGTTCTGGAACGAACCGCCAAATACGACCCCGGCAACGAATATTCGATCAACTACATGTGGGGCACCGTCGGCATCGGCTACAACATCAAGAAGGTGCAGGCCGCGCTCGGCACCGACAAGATCGACAGCTGGGACGCGTTCTTCAATCCGGAAAGCCTGGCCAAGCTGAAGGATTGCGGCGTCTACGTGCTGGATTCGCCGGCCGACATCATTCCGGCGGCGCTGAAATATCTCGGCCTCGATCCGAACAGCACCTCGCCCGACGACATTGCCAAGGCCGAAGAGACACTGCTGAAGATCCGGCCCTACATCAGAAAATTCCATTCGTCCGAATATATCAACGCGCTTGCCAACGGCGACATCTGCCTGGCGGTCGGCTGGTCGGGCGACGTCTTCCAGGCCCGCAACCGCGCCGTCGAGGCCAAGCAAGGCGTCGAGATCGGCTATGCCGTGCCGAAGGAAGGCGCCCAGATGTGGTTCGACCAGATGGCGATACCGGCCGATGCGCCGCATGTCGCCGAGGCGCTCGAGTTCCTCAACTACATGATGAAGCCCGAAGTGATCGCCAAATCATCGAACTATGTGCTGTACGCCAACGGCAACAAGGCCTCGCAGCAGTTCATCGACAAGGCGGTGCTCGAAGATCCGGCGATCTATCCGGATGCGGCGACCTTGCAGAAACTGTATACCGTCCAGCCCTACGATCCGAAGACCCAGCGCCTCATCACGCGCACCTGGACCAAGATCGTCACCGGTCAGTAGGCGATCAGACACGACCCCGGCAGCCAGCTGCCGGGGTCAAATCTCTTTCGGGGAACGCAGCAGACGGAGTGGGGATATGAAATCGCTTGGCAGCATCCGCAGGGATTTCGCGCCATGGAATGATCCGAACGCCAAGCCGTATATCCAGTTCGACAATGTCACCAAGAAGTTCGGCGACTTCACCGCCGTCAACAATCTGTCGCTGACCATCTTCGAGCGCGAGTTCTTCGCGCTGCTCGGCGCGTCGGGCTGCGGAAAGTCGACGCTGCTCAGGATGCTTGCCGGTTTCGAGGAGCCGACCGCCGGCCGCATCCTACTCGACGGCCAGGATCTGCGCGGCATCCCGCCCTACCACCGGCCGGTCAACATGATGTTCCAGTCCTATGCGTTGTTCCCGCACATGACGGTCGAGAACAACATCGCCTTCGGCCTCAAGCAGGACGGCATGCCGAAGCCCGAGATCGCCGCGCGCGTCGCCGAGATGCTGAAGCTGGTCAAGCTCGAGCAGTTCGCCAAGCGCAAGCCGCACCAATTGTCGGGCGGCCAGCGCCAGCGCGTGGCGCTCGCCCGCTCGGTCGCCAAGCGACCGAAGGTGCTGCTGCTCGACGAGCCGCTCGGTGCGCTGGACAAGAAGCTGCGCGAGGAAACGCAGTTCGAGCTGATGGACCTGCAGCAGAAGCTTGGTCTGACCTTCGTCGTCGTCACCCACGACCAGGAAGAGGCGATGACCATGGCCGATCGCATCGCCATCCTCGACAAGGGCGAGGTGATGCAGGTGGCGACGCCGCCTGAAGTCTACGAGGCGCCTGCTTCGCGCTTTGTCGCCCACTTCGTCGGCAACGTGAACATGTTCGAAGGCAAGGTTGCCGAGCGGACGGCGCAGACGACGCGTATCGCGGGCGCCACCGGAGCCCAGATCGTCGTCGAGAACGCCGGCGATGCCGCGGCCGGCGCCGACATCGTCTTCGCCATCAGGCCGGAGAAGATCAGGATTTCGTCGAGGAAGCCGGCCGACGCGGTCAATGCGCTCGAAGGCGAAGTCTACGACATCGCCTATCTCGGCGACATGACCGTCTATCACGTCAGGCTGGACGACGGACAGATGGTGCGGGCGAGCACGATGAACGCGGCGCGCGTGACCGAAGATCCGCTGAGCTGGAACGACCGCGCCTGGGTTTCTTTCCGGTCCGATGCCGGCGTCGTGCTGACACGGTAGGGGGCGACCATGTCGAACGCCACCGCCGCTGCAGCAACGTCCCCATCGGCAGATGCCGCCCAGTCCCCGCTGGCCAGACTGGGAGCGGCTTTCGTCGGCCGTCTGGTCATCATCATCCCCTATCTCTGGCTGCTGTTCTTCTTTCTCATTCCCTTCATCATCGTCTTCAAGATATCGCTGTCGCAGACCGCGATCGCGATGCCGCCCTACACGCCGGTGCTCGATTTCAGCGGCGGCATTTCCGGCTTTTTTGATCAGTTCAAGCAGCTCAGCATCGACAACTACACCTGGCTGACCGAGGACGCGCTCTACTTCAACGCCTATGTGACCAGCGTAATCATCGCCGCTATCTCGACGCTGCTGACCCTGCTCGTCGGCTATCCGATCGCCTACGGCATGTCGCGCGCCCCGGCAACGATCCGCCCGACACTGCTGATGCTGGTGATCCTGCCCTTCTGGACCTCGTTCCTGATCCGCGTCTACGCCTGGATCGGCATCCTCAAGCCCGAGGGGCTGCTCAATCAGCTGCTGCTCGCCACCGGCGTCATCAGCCAGCCGCTGATCATCCTCAACACCTACACGGCGATCTTCATCGGCATCGTTTATTCCTATCTGCCGTTCATGGTGCTACCGCTTTATTCGTCGCTGGAGAAGATGGATTACTCGCTGATCGAGGCAGCCAAGGATCTCGGTTGCCCGCCGACCAGCGCCTTCTGGAAGATCACCTTTCCGCTGTCGCTGCCCGGCGTCATCGCCGGCTGCCTTCTGGTGTTCATCCCGGCCGTCGGTGAGTTCGTCATCCCCGACCTGCTTGGCGGCTCGCAGACGCTGATGATCGGCAAGACGCTGTGGAACGAGTTCTTCGCCAACCGCGACTGGCCGGTGTCGTCGGCCGTCGCCGTCATCCTGCTCTTGCTGCTGATCGTGCCGATCATGCTCTTCCAGCAGGCCCAGGCGCGCGCCCAGGAGCAAGGCAAATGAACGCCACCTGGAGCCGCTTCAACATCACCTCGATCGTGCTGGGCTTTGCCTTTCTTTACCTGCCGATCGTCCTGCTCATCGTATTCTCGTTCAACGAGTCGAAACTGGTTACCGTCTGGGGCGGCTTCTCGACCAAATGGTACGTCTCGCTGTTCCACAACCAGGGCCTGATGGACGCCGCCTGGGTAACGGCCCGCGTCGGCGTCATCTCGGCCACGGTGGCCACCGTGCTCGGCACTTTGGCGGCGCTCACCTTGACCCGCTACACGCGCTTCAGAGGCCGGGTGCTGTTTTCCGGCATGGTCTTTGCCCCGCTGGTCATGCCGGAGGTCATCACCGGCCTGTCGCTGCTGCTGCTCTTCGTCGCTGTCGGCCTCGACCGCGGCTTTTTCACCGTAACCCTTGCCCACATCACCCTGACCATGTGCTTTGTCGCCGTCGTCGTGCAGTCGCGTCTCATCAGCTTCGACCGTTCGCTGGAAGAAGCTGCGATGGATCTTGGCGCAACACCGGTGAAGACCTTCTTCCAGATCACGCTGCCGGTCATCATGCCGGCCATCGTCTCGGGCTGGATGCTGGCCTTCACGCTGTCGCTCGACGACCTGGTCATCGCCAGCTTCACCTCGGGCCCTGGCGCCACAACCTTGCCGATGAAGATCTATAGCCAGGTTCGCCTCGGCGTGACGCCAGAAATCAACGCCGCCTGCACCATTCTGATCGCCGTCGTCGCCATCGGCGTCATCATCGCCTCGCTAGCCAACAAGCGGCGTGAAGTGCAGCGCCAGCTCGACGAGCAGGCGGCGCAGCGCGGCTGATCAAGCTGCGGTAGTCAGATGATGGATCGGGAACGGGCGTTCGGCTGAAGAGGAGGGCTTACTCGCCTGAAATGCCGCGGCTGATCGGCGAGATGAACGGCGTGCTCCAGGTCCCGCCGACGAAGAAGGACGACTGGTTGGGCCCTTGCTGCCCATCCGGCTGCTTGGCGGCCGGCTCCGGCTGGATGACACCGCCCGACAGCGCCAGTCCCCGTCCGGCATAGGAGGCGATGCCGGAAAGCCAGATCTTGGACTTCGCCGAATTGGCCTCGGCCTTGTCCAGCCGCGCCACGCCCTTCGAGATGCTGGCCTTGATCTCGGCGCCGTCGATCGGCAGCGTCCCGTTGGAGACGTCGTCGAGCGCGAAGAACCCGCCCTGTTCGGTGCGTTTGAGGAAGGCCGGCAGGTTGAGCCCGGTGAGCGCGCCCGGCCCGAACGTCGCCGTGACCGAGCCGTCGGCGTTTTCGAAGATCGAATCCCAGGATTTGCCCGGCCCTTTCAGGATGACCGAGACGGTTGCGGTTCCGACCGGCACCAGCCGCGTCATGCCGGCCGCGGTGGCGAAGGCGCCGCCGTCGACGTCGGATGCGAGAAGCCGGATCTCGACCTGCGTGCCTTCGGGCTTGCGGTCGAAACGCAGGCTGCTCTGGATATTGCCGCCGAACGCCGAGGCATCCGAAATATCGAACACCGCCAGCCCGTTCTTGACCTGCGCCGTGGCGGCGACGTCGGCAAGCTGGACGGGTCCGGCCGTGGCGTGCGCCGCCGATAGCCGCAGGTCGAGATTGACCTTGTCGGCGAAGCTGGTGTTGATTTCGCCGGGACCGGCTTCGCCCGTCGGCGCCAGCGGCGTGAAAGCGGACAGAAACGACCGGAGGTCGAGCGTGTCGAAGGCGAGCGTGCCGGAGATGACCGGCAGGGACTCGCCGAAGGAGAAGTCCAGCACCCCCATGCCCGGATTGTTGTCGAGCGCCACCGTGGTGTTTTCGAATTTCACCCGGCCGGCCGACGCCGTCACCTTGCTCGCCACCGAGACCGAGCCGATCGCCGCACTTGGCGCGATGCCGGCCTGCGACCACTCGAGCACGCGCCGCAGCGAGGGTGCTGCAAACTTCGCCTGGCCATCGAAATAGCCGTTCTCCGACATCGAGGCCATGCCGTCGAAGGAAAAGGTGGCCGGTGCGGCCTTGAAGGATAGCGTGATTGGCGCGGCACCGCCGGCAAACAGCACCAGCGGGTTTGGCGACGCGAAATCGACGGCTACGCTTTCGCCGCGCCAGATGCCGGTCGCCGTCATCGTCGCATTGCTGTTCATCGCCGCCCAGTTCGCCTGGCCGGTAAGGCTGCTCAGGATCTCGGTCTCCTTGCCGCCGACCAGGGCCACCATGCGGCCGTCCCTGAACTCCACCGTGCCGAACGGATCGGCCGGCAGCTTGCTGAGATCGGGCTTGGCCGGATCGGCACTGACTACACCGCGCGCCGTGTCGATCGAGCGCGTGATGCGGCCGCCGGTCGGAATGGCCGGCAGGTAGAAACCGTTCGTCGCACGCTGGACCCTGATCGTCGGCCGCACCAGCCGCGCGGTGGAAAACACCACGTCGCCGCGCAATGCCGCCATGGCGGAGAGGTCGACCTCGACGCGCTCGGCCTCGATCACCGGCGGGGCGTCGGTCTCGGTCCACTGCGAAAGCGTCACGTCGCTCAGGATGGCCCGGAATTTCGGCCAGACCTCGATGCGCGGCGAGCCCTGGATGGTGACCCTGAAGCCGCTCCAGGCGCTCATCTCCCAGGCGATACGGTCGCGCACGATGCGGGTCGAGGCAAACAGCGGCAGGGCGGCGACGACCAGCGCGATGACGAGCACGGCAACGCCGATCGCCCATATTCCGCGCCGGATCAAAGATGATCGCATATCGCCCCGGTTGCTTCCATTGCCGACAAATCGCCCGACGGGTGTAACCCAGCGCTGACGCATTTCAAGTCTTTATGGCCCGGCGATGGCATTTGCGCACACCAACAGCCATGGACATCTGCTTTGCCGGCGGTTTTCCCGATGCGTCATCGCTTGTCGGAACAAAATCTTGCCCTGCTGCAACGCAATATGCATAAGCGGTGCAGCCCGTGGAGGAACGATCATGGCTGCCGACGCACCACTCTGGACCCCGACGCAAGACCAGATCGACGCTGCGCCGATGACCGCCTTCATGAAGGCCGCGGCGGCGAAAACCGGTCTCTCCTTCGCCGCCTATGCAGCGCTTCACCGCTGGTCGATCGACGATCGCGAGGCGTTCTGGGATCTGGTCTGGGATTTTTGCGGCATCGTCGGCGACAAGGGCGATCGCGCATTGGTCGATGGCGAAAGGATGCCGGGGGCAGCCTTCTTTCCCGACGCGACGCTGAACTTCGCCGAGAACCTTTTGAAGAAAACCGGGTCAGGCGAGGCGATCGTTTTTCGCGGCGAGGACAAGGTCGAGCGGCGGCTGTCCTGGAACGAACTCAATGCGCTGACCTCGCGCCTGCAGCAGCTTTTCCTGTCGCTGAAGGTGAAGAAGGGCGACCGTATCGCCGCCATGATGCCCAACATGCCGGAGACCGTCGCCGCTATGCTGGCGGCGGCCTCGATCGGCGCCGTCTGGTCGTCCTGCTCTCCCGATTTCGGCGAGCAGGGCGTGCTCGACCGTTTCGGCCAGATCGAGCCCGTCGTGTTCATCGCGCCCGACGGCTACTGGTACAATGGCAAGGCGATCGAGGTCGCCGACAAGATCGCTGCGGTGGCGGCAAAGCTGCCTTCCGTCCGCAAGATCCTGATCGTCGACTATCTCGGCACATCGGCGGATGTGGCAGTGACCATCGACAGGGCGGATAGCCTCGAGGAGGCGTTGTCTCCCTTTGCCGCCAAGCCGGTCAGCTTCGAGAGGCTGCCGTTCGCTCACCCGCTCTACATCCTGTTTTCCTCAGGCACGACCGGTATCCCCAAATGCATCGTCCATTCGGCCGGCGGCACGCTGATCCAGCATGTCAAGGAACAGCGCCTGCATGCCGGCCTGCTCGACGCCGACCGCTTCTTCTACTTCACCACCTGCGGCTGGATGATGTGGAACTGGCTGGTCTCCAGCCTGGCTTCGGGCGCGACGCTGCTGCTCTATGACGGCTCGCCCTTCTATCCGGACGGCAACGCCCTGTTCGACTTCGCCGACGCCGAGAAGATGACCTATTTCGGCACCTCGGCGAAGTTCATCGATTCCGTGCGCAAGGCCGGCCTCGAGCCGATCCGCAGCCATGATCTTTCCACGGTGCGCACCATCTCCTCGACCGGTTCACCACTGTCGCCGGAGGATTTCCGCTTCGTCTATGACGGCATCAAGAAGGACGTGCATCTGGCCTCGATCTCCGGCGGCACCGACATCGTCTCCTGCTTCGTGCTCGGCGTGCCGACTGAGCCGGTATGGACCGGCGAGATCCAGGGACCCGGCCTCGGCCTTGCCGTTGACGTCTGGGACGACGACGGCAGGCCGGTCCGGCAGGAGAAGGGCGAACTGGTCTGCGCGAAAGCCTTTCCGGCAATGCCGATCGGCTTCTGGAACGACCCCGAAGGCAAGAAATACAAGGCCGCCTATTTCGAGCGCTTCGACAATGTCTGGTGCCACGGCGACTTCGCCGAATGGACCGCCCATGGCGGCCTGATCATCCATGGCCGCTCCGACGCGACGCTCAACCCGGGCGGTGTGCGCATCGGCACGGCGGAGATCTACAACCAGGTCGAACAGATGCCGGAGATCCTCGAGGCGCTGTGCATCGGGCAGGATTTCGACAATGACGTGCGCGTCGTGCTGTTCGTGCGGCTGGCCGCCGGCGTGGTGCTGGACGCCGATCTGGAAAAACGCATCCGCGCCAAAATCCGTACCGGGGCGAGCCCCCGCCATGTGCCGGCAAAGATCGTCGCCGTCACCGACATTCCGCGCACCAAATCGGGCAAGATCACCGAACTTGCGGTGCGCGACGTCGTGCATGGCCGCGCCATCAAGAACAAGGAGGCGCTCGCCAATCCCGAGGCGCTGGAGTTGTTCAAAAATCTGCCACAGCTTGCCGACTGATGCATGCCGCCCAAAAGTGTGTAGCGGTTTTGGGAGAACAGCATGCATGGCTAAAAAGGCCATCAACGATGGTTAACGAATTATCTCGGTCGAATTTACCTAGATTTCATGAGTGGTACACATTCGTAAATTTTCCGGCTGGCCGGTAAGGATTTGTTAAGGGCCGGCGCCGATAGTCGCATGTAACTTGAGGGAGAAATCCCGTCCTCGTCCCCTGAGGATCAGTTTCGCTCAAGCCCCGTTGTGACAGCAATCTCATTACCTAAGGCGTCCCATTGGACGCCTTTTCTTTGCTGCAAAAGCAATGGATCGGGCCTACTCGGCCAGCACGCGGGTCGAGGGGAAGGCGACTTCGACGAGCGTGCCTTCGCCGGGCGTCGAGTTGATGCTGAAGCGAGCCCGATTGGCTTCCACCATCGCCTTGGTCAGCGGCAGTCCGAGACCGGTACCGTCGCCGCGTCCGCGCTTCAGCGCGTTGATCTGCTTGAACGGCTTCAGCGCCTGCTCGATCTCGGCCTGGCTCATGCCGATGCCGGTATCGCGCACACGCATGACGACATCGCCCGAGGTCTCGTAGGCGGTCGAGACGATGACCTGGCCGCCGGCCTGCGTGTAGCGGATGGCGTTGGACAGGATGTTGAGCGCGATCTGGCGCACGCTGCGCAAATCGGCCACCACTTCCGGCAGCCGCGAGGCGAAGCTGGAGCGGATGATGACGCGTTCGCGATTGGCCTGCGGCTGCATCATCGCCACGGTTTCGGCCAGCGTGTCGTTGAGCGACACCGCCTCGTAATCCATCTCCTGCTGGCCGGCCTCGATCTTCGAAATGTCGAGCAGGTCGTTGACGAGGTCGAGCACGTGGTTGCCCGATCGGTTGATGTCGCGCAGATAGTCGCGGTAGCGGTCGTTCGCCACCGGCCCGAATTTCTCGTCCACCATCAGTTCGGAAAAGCCTATGATGGCATTGAGTGGCGTGCGGATCTCATGGCTGATGCGGGCCAGGAAATCCGTCTTCTGCGAGGAGGCGCGCTCGGCCACCGCGCGTGCCTGGGTGAGGTCTTCCTCCGCCCGCTTCCATTGTGTGATGTCGCGCACCACGGCGCAGAAGCCGCTGTCGCTGGGCAGCCTGCCGATGGTCATGAACAGCGGAATGAAGCGCCCCTGCGCCTCGCGCCCGATCACCTCGCGGCCGTCATTCATCACGCTCGCCACGCCGGGCTCGGAAAGCCCGTTGAGATAGTCGCGCGCCGCGCGCTGGCTCTCGATGGCGAACAGCGAGGCGAACGGCTTGCGGGCCACCTCGTCGCTGTCGAAGCCGAACAGCGCTTCGGCCGGGCGGCTGATCGAACGGATCGCGCCGTCGCGGCCGATCAGCACCACGCCGTCGGTGGCGGTGTCGATGATGGTGCGCATTTCGGCAATGCGGCTTTTGAGCTCGGAAACGTCAGGCTGGGTCGGCTCGTCCGACGGACCATTCAGGGCCGCGGCCGGCGCTTCGTCCTCGCCTGAACGGCGCACCACCAGCATCAACGCCTTGCCGCCACGCCACGGAACCGAGCGCAGGATGGCGTCGATCGGGAATTCCTGCCCGTCGCGCGCCTTCAGCCTGAGCGCCCGATCGCTTTCGTCGGCAGCGCCGTCGTCGGAATAGGGATCGGCAAACAGGGCGTCGAGGCCGCCGGCGTCGGCCAAATCGTCGAGCGCGTCATAGCCGGTCAAACGGAGGAATTCGTCATTGGCGTAATGAAGCTCGTCGCCGGAATGGATGAGCAGCGGCACCGGCAGCTTGCCGAGGATCGATGTATCGGGGGCTTTGGTCTCATCCCCGGTTGAGAAAGCCGAGGGCAGGAACCCGCCGAGCTTGAGCGGCGGAACCTTGAGGAGCGGCTGCTCCGGCGGTGGCACGGCTGCGTCGGGGAGGCTATCCTGCGCCAACGAAGCGGCGTCCTTGGCGGAAGAAGCCTCGTCGGACGGCGTCCAGTCCTCGCTGTCCTCGGCGTCGCGGAAATCGTCTGATGTCATGCTGTCGTCTTCGCCGGCGCCGGTAGCCGGCGTCACGGCAACAGCCGGCTCGGCGTTGTCAGCATTGGCGGCTTCAGGCGCCGCTGCCGCTCGCTCAGGTTCGGAAACCGGCGTGTCGTCGCTGTTGCTCTCGGCGACCTGGCCGGGCTCGTCCGTATGGTCGGCATAGTCGAGCAGCGAGCCCGAGACGGCAGGCGCCGCGGTCTGGTCCGTGGGGGCCTCTTCGCTATCTTTTTCCGGCTGGACGCCGTCGAGCCGCGCCAGATCCTTCTCGTCTTCGGCGTCGCTATCGAGCGGCTCAGTTGCTTCCGTTTCGCTTTCCGCCGGCTGGCCGACGGTTGCTGCGACTTTCGCCTGCTCACCGACTTTGGCGGACGGCTCCGGCTGCTGTGCGACGGATTGCCCGGGCAAAGTCGCGTCGACTGCCTCGATCGGGGCATCCCTGTCGGCGGTTGCTTTTGTGTCCCCGGCGCTGGTCTCCGCAGCCGGCGGCTGTTCGACCGGGGTCGTGCTGTCTTTCTTCAGCCGCTCGCCGATCTCGCGGAAGGCGCTGCGCTCCAGGGTCGACAGGCCCCTTTCACTTGCCGGCTGCTTATCGTTGGCCGGCTGTCGATGCTCGGCCAGCCGGATCACCTTGTCGGCGAAGCGGCGTTCTGGCTTCGGCACGATGGTCAGCGCCGGCACTTCGCCCTTGAACGGGTCGGCCGGCTCGGCTGTCCCCGTCTCGGGCGCCTCAACTGCGGGCTCGCTGGTCCGGTGCGTCTCGGCATTGGGGACAAGCGCCATGCCGATCGCTTCCGGATCGACCACCGCGTCGCCGCTGCGGGCAACGCCGAAACCGCGAAAACCTTCGAAGGCGCGGCTGCGGTCATAGACCGGCAGCGCCGCCAGATCGACTGGTATCTTGAGATCGGAGCCGGCCACCGGCCACAGCACCGAACGGCCGGACCAGGTGTCGCGCCGCTCCAGCAGGCCGGCAATCTCGCCCGAGGCATCAAGACCGAAAGTGGCCGCCACATCCTTGAAGCGGCGGCCGATCACATCGGCGGCGGGCTTGCCGACGATCCCGGCGAATTCCGCCGACAGAGCGCTGAACCTGCCTTCGGCATCGGTGCGCCAGACGAAGCGCAGCGGCGGTGCCGAACGGTCGATTGTCGCCGCGGCGGGGCGTTCGGTGGCAGAGGCAGCCTTGGCAAGCTCCTGTTGCCTGCTTTCGGCCGGGGCGTCGACCTGCACCGGAGTGCCTGACCGGTTCGGCTGTCTCGCCTCATCCCCGCCGGCATTGAAATACCAGTGGTCGTGTTGCGCCGGCGCTCCGCCCGTTGTTTGCCGGTCGTCCGGGCTTTGCGCCGCCGAAGCGGCAGGCGGCTCGTCGGTCGGCCGTGCGACGCTGCCGGCGTCCGGCGCCACGTCCGCTGCCGTCGGAGCTGTTGTCGTGGGCTCATTATCCTGACCGGCTTCCGCCCGGCCAGCCTTGTTGTCTTCTGCCGATGCGGCGTAGGGCTCACCAACGGCCCCTTCATCGTCGAGTTGGTCTTCGTCGATGACCACCAGCAGGTGGCGCGTGTCGGTTAGCCGGGCGAGGCCGGCCGGATAGGAATTGGCGCCGCCCGGAACCAGGCGCTTGACGATACGCTCGTCGCCGTTTGCCACATCGCCAACAAGGGCTGCCAGCGTCTCGGGCTGGATGCCGAGGGCCGAAAAGCCGTCCGAGGCGGCCTCGACGCCGCCCGAAGCGTTGATGAAGGCGATGAAATGGCCATCTTCGGTGAAACCGCCAATGGCGCGGCTGGCGATCTCGGCCGGGCTGCGCGAGCCGGTTTGCGCCGCTGGCAACACCAGCATGATCGCATGCTCACCATCCGGCATCCTGACCGCGCTGGCCAGGAAGCCGACGGCACGGCTGCTGAGGCCGGTCGCAAGCCTGACCGTGATGGCACGGTCGCTGCCGATCTCCGGAAAGCCGCTGGTCGCCATGATCTGGCGCCGGGCGATCAGCGGCAGCCGTGCCGAGGCGCCGATGATGGCCTCGATATCCGGGTAGCCGAACACCGCGGCCCCGGGCCCATTGGCCCAGATCACCTGTTCGAGGTCCGCCGACAATATGGCGATCGCGTCGCCGGCGGCGAAGCGCTGGCGGACCGCGTCGAGCACGGCGACGTCGAGGAAGGAGTAGTTTTCAGGCGGCATGCGCTTGGCGAATCCCTCGGCGGGCAATTTCAGTTAACGCTTTGTTAATAAAAGCCGGCGGGGCGAAGGTCCACAAGCTATGACGTGCAGCGGTCGGAATCTCTGGGCTCTTGGTTAACGGTAGGGAAGAATTTTATGGTGCACCGCAACAAAGATGTTGCATCGCACAAAAAAACCTCTATATTGCCATTATACCTGAACGAGACGGCTTTCTGTCAAAGCCGCTACCACTGAAAAGGATGGAAAATGTCCAAGACCAAGACCGGCGAGACGATCGAGAACGTTGAATTCCCGACCTTCGATGCTTCCAAGACCACCGACCAGATTCGCGCTTTCGCCGAAAAGGGCGTCGAGCAGTCGAAAGAGGCCTACACCAAGCTGAAGACCGGCGCTGAGGAGACCCAGAAGGTTCTGGAGTCGACCTTTGAGACCGCCAAGACCGTTTCCAGCGACCTGTCGCTCAAGACCATTGCCGCTCTGCGCGCCAATGCCGAGGCCGGCTTCTCGCATCTCGAAGCCCTGATCGGCGCCAAGTCGCTGTCGGAAGTCGTCGAACTGCAGACCTCCTTCCTGCGCAAGCGTGTCGAAACGACCGTCGAGCAGGCCAAGGAATTCCAGGCTGTTGCTTCCAAGGCTGCCGAGGACGTCTCCAAGCCGGTCAAGACCGCTTTCGAGAAGGCCCTGAAGGACATCAAGGCCGCCTAATATTTGCGCTCATCCTGGCGATGCATCAAAACGTCGCATTTCGTCAGACAAATAGATGTGCGATAAAGTTACCAAGTGAATACCCGGCGAGTGGAACCTCCTCCCTCTGCTCCCCGGGGTGACCAGCCAGCACCTCCTCCCGCTGGCTCGTAACAGGAAAAGGCCGGCACCTCCTCCCGCCGGCCTTTTCTTTTGTCCGGCGGAATCCGCCGCGGTTTGTAGAACCGTAGCTTTGCTTCTCAAAGGCCTTGAATTAAGATCCGATAGCCCGTATTGGACGCATCGCCGAACGACAGTGCGGATCCCGGAGAACCAGCTTCACCTCGATCCTGCCAGGCACACGTGCCGTTGTAGCTCAGATGGTTAGAGCGCCGGATTGTGGATCCGGAGGTCGCTGGTTCGATCCCAGCCAACGGTACCATCGGCCTAATGCTAAATAATTGAATTTGTTGATGAATTTCGTTTAAAAAGACCTGACATTGCCGCTTTTTGTATCACACATTGTGCGACCTGCTGCGACACAAATAGCAACTCCTTGATCAAAGTGCTGTTCTGCCAGCCGTGCCAAGAGGTGGGGCGCCCAGATCGCAACCTGGCGTTCACCGGCCATCCTAAGACGCCGGACAAGCGGCGCTAGACACTAGGTCCAATCGACATTCAGGATTCAAATTTGCGTTGAGGCATGATTCATAGGCTTCCAGATTCGA
>NZ_JHQS01000063.1 GCF_014843845.1 Mesorhizobium amorphae
GGGCGGTAGCGGCGGCTGAGCCCGCCAGTGCACCGCAATCCAATGGAATTCGGGGTGGGCGCCTGCATGGGCGCCCACCTTGTCGTCTGGGTCCTTCGCCGCGGCGCGTGACGGACAAATCCCTTTTGGGCTCAACCGCCGGCAACGGATGGCTGTGATCCCAACTCCGGCCCTGCCGGCGCTGCGCCTGATGTGGGCGCCGGCCTTTTCAGACAGCCGGCTAACCTCGGGGGAAATTTGGGGATTGCGCGGAAACGGCGCTTTTCATTTCCGATCAGTCGTGATTGATTTTGGTCGTTCGTGTTGCGCAGGATGGCCGGAGGGGCTTTGTGCGACTGATCTCGATCATGGTTGAACTGGGTGTGATTGTTGGCGGCCTCGGCCTTGAAACCGAGGCGCAGTGCCGCAATCTGGCGGTGATGGCCACCACCTCAATCCCTGACCCGGCTGAAGCCTTGCGTCTTCAGGAAGAACTGGCGACCCAGTTTTCCCTGCTTTCCTATGGCTCCGGCCTTGGAGTCGAACTTTCACCGCATTGGGACGAAATGCTCGATTTGGTCGAGCTGGTCCGCTGCGCCTCCAGCTTGAACTGATCAAGCCGGGCCTGTCCTACCTGGCGTAACCGGGACCGAGAGAGCCTCGGACATTTTGCAATCTCGACAGTTGTATCGGTTCGACCAACGAGGCGAGCGGACCAGGACCAACCCTGACACTGCGCTGGCGTCTCGCCATTGCCAATCCCTTCTCCAGGGCATCTTGAAGACTTGTCGTGTAGTGCGCGGTGTCTTCGAGGCCGAAGAAGAAGTTGATGCGATGGGTTTCGCCCCTCTTGCTCATGACAATCCCCGCCGCCCGGAGCGCTTCCTGAACTGTCTTGTACGTCATAGCCACGGTTCACCTCCTGCCGAGTACATTAAGGTCGCTCTTTTCTGTAACGAAACGGTGACGCTGACTGTGAAACAGGCAACATAGTCGGCCTTTGGCCAGACTATGCGCTTCCGCTACCCGGACTTGGCCGCCTGCAAACCAGGCGTTTTCAACGAGTTGAGGCGCGGACGATACAAACCTGTTGGGGCCGGTGCCGCACGCGCGGCACTCTGGCATGAAGGGGCAGGAAACCGCTACCGGTCCACGACCGACAGTCTGGGTAGGGGGCTGCCAACCTCAGCGAGCGCCGGCTCCTGCTGCGTTTCGCGGGCATTCACTGTCGCCCCACGCTGAGCGTCGCGCAGTCGGCCAAAAGCCGGCCATTGCTCAGAGACGGGTGTTCCCGTTCCACATCGCGTCCGGCACCACCACCAGCTTGCCGACGAAATCCTTGGCGATGAAGTCTGCTTGCGCCTTGTGGAAATCGGACAGCCTGTAGACGCCGCCGACCAGCGGCCGGATTTTTTGCGCCTCGATGTAGCGCACGATGCGGCGGAAATCCGCGCGCGTGCCCTGGCTGGATCCGTGGAGCTGCAGCTGCTTGAGATACATGGTGCGGAGATCGAGCTGCACCACCGGACCAGCGATCGCGCCCGCCGTCGTGTAGCGGCCCTCGGGCCTGAGGATGCGCAAGAGGTCGTTGAACATGGCGCCGCCGACCAGGTCGGCCACGACATCGATCGGCTTGCCGCCCGTCGCCTCGTTCACGGCGGCTGGCAGGTCTGAGACACCACGGGTGATGACGGCTTCGGCGCCGATGTCGCGCACCGCCTGTTCCTTGCCCGTGCCGGCGACGGCGTAAGGGATGGCGCCGCGTGCCCGCGCCAGCTGCACGATGCCTGAGCCGACACCACCCGAGGCGCCGGTGACCAGCACCCGCTCGCCGGCCTTCAGCGCGGCGCGCTCCAGCATCTGCTCGCCGGTGAGATAGGCGCAGCAGAAGGTGGCGAGTTCGATGTCGCTCAATTCGGTGTCGACGACATGCGCGTTCTCGGCCGGCACCGCCTGATATTCGGCATAGCCGCCATCGCGGCCATGGCCCATATAATCGATATCGGCCAGTGAATCGTCGTCGCGGTTGTAGATGGAGAAGTCGACCATCACCCGCTCGCCGAGACGAGCAGGTGAGACGCCGTCGCCGACGGCGGCGATGGTGCCGACCGTATCGGTGCCCTGGATGCGCGGGAAGGTCAGCGTGTTACCCTGGCGCCGCCAAGTCGATACCGCTGCCGCGTCTTCCTCCGAGCCATAGGCGCCCTGGCGCACCCAGACATCGGTGTTGTTCATGCCGCAGGCACTGACCTTGACCAGCACTTCGCCGGGGGCAGGTGAGGGCACTTTCACGTCGGTGCGGTAGACGAGTTTTTCCGGTCCGCCATGGCCGGTGAGCAGCACGGCGGCCATGGTGGCGGGGAGGTTTTTGGTCATGGCGTTCATGGGTCGATATCAGAGATTGGCAAATACGCTCTTCACCGCATCGGCGGTCTTCGCCACCACGATGTCGGCTTCCTCGCGGGTCAGGCATAGCGGCGGTGCGAAGCCGAGGATATCGCCCTGCGGCATCGCACGGCCGATAACGCCGCGCTCGGCGAGTGCTGTCGCGATCTGCGGACCGATCTTCTGCGGTGGATCGAAGAAGGCGCGGTCGTCGCGGTCCTTGACGAACTCGACCGCCGTCAGCATGCCGTCGCCGCGCACCTCGCCGACATGCTTGTGGCCGCCGACGGCCTTGGCAAGCTCGGCGCGGAAATAGGCGCCGGTCTCGCCGGCGTTTGTCACCAGGTCCATCTCGTCGATCAATTCGAGATTGGCGACACCCGCGGCAACGCAGATCGGATGCGCCGAATAGGTCCAGCCGTGACCGAGTGAACCGAGCTTGTCGGAACCCTGCACCAGCACCTGCCACATCTTGTCGGCGACGATGACGCCCGACAGCGGCGCATAGGCCGAGGTCAGGCCCTTGGCGATGGTGATGAGATCCGGCTTGAGGCCGTAATGGTCGGAGCCGAACATCGTGCCCAGCCGGCCGAAGCCGGTCACCACCTCGTCGGCGACCAGCAGCACGTCGTACTTCTTTAGCACCGCCTGGATTTTTTCCCAGTAGCCGGCCGGCGGCGGCACGATGCCACCGGTGCCGAGGATCGGCTCGCCGATGAAGGCGGCGACGGTGTCCGGGCCTTCGGCGAGGATCATCTCCTCGAGCTTGTCGGCGCAATGTTGCGAGAACTGCTCCTCACTCTGTGAACGGTCGGCACGGCGGAAATAGTAGGGCGCCTCGGTGTGCAGGATCGGCGCGCGCGGCAGGTCGAAGGCGTTGTGGAACAGGTCGAGCCCGGTCAGCGATCCGGTCATCACGCCGGAGCCGTGATAGCCGCGCCAGCGCGAGATGATCTTCTTCTTCTCCGGCCGGCCCAGCACATTGTTGTAGTACCAGATCAGCTTGATATTGGTCTCGTTGGCGTCGGAACCGGACAGGCCGAAATAGACCCTCGACATGCCCTTTGGCGCGCGGTCGATGATCATCTTGGCCAGCGTGATCGAGGCCTCGGTGCCGTGGCCGACATAGGCGTGATAGTAGGCGAGGTTCCTGGCCTGGGTGGCAATTGCATCCGATATCTTCTGGCGGCCGTAGCCGACATTGACGCAATAGAGGCCGGCGAAGGCATCGATGCTCTTCTTGCCATTGTTGTCCCAGACGGTGACGCCTTCGCCGCCGGCCATGACGCGCGCCGGCGATTCACCCCGCGCGTGCATGCCCATATGGGTCGAGGGATGGAAGAAGTGGTCGCGGTCCCAGGCGGCGAGTTCGTTGGACTGTTCGAGCATTTTCTTACTCCTGAAAGGAAGGTCGGCGCAGCCTAGGCTACATCGAGACAAAGGTATTTGAGATCGGTGAAGGCCTCGAGCCCGTGGCGAGACCCTTCGCGGCCGATGCCGGACTGCTTGACGCCGCCGAACGGGATCGGCGCGCCGGTGATATTGACCCGGTTGATGGCGACCATGCCGTAGTCGAGCGCGCGGCCCAGGCGCAGCTGCCGGGCACCGTTCGCGGTCACGACATAGGCGACGAGACCGTACTCAGTGGCATTGGCGCGCGAGATGACCTCCTCCTCGCTATCGAACGGCATCACCGCCGCGACCGGACCAAAGGTTTCCTCGCGGATGATCAGCGCTTCGTCGGGCACATCGACAAGCAGCGTCGGCTGGTAGAACAGCGGTCCGGCAGGATGCCGCTTCCCGCCGGCGAGGCAAAGCGCGCCACGGGCAAGGGCGTCAACGACCTGCTCTTCGACTTTGTTGACGGCACGCTCGTGCATCAGCGGTCCGATGTCGGTTTCATCAGCCAGACCATTGCCCGTCCGCAGCGTCTCGATTCGCTTGGCGAAGGCGGCGCAGAAACGATCGTAGATCGGACGCTGGACATAGATGCGGTTGGCGGCAAGACAGTCCTGGCCGGAGGTGGCGAATTTGGCGTCGAGCGCGATCGTCACCACCTTGTCGAGATCGGCGTCGTCGAAGACGATCAGCGGCGCGTGGCCACCGAGCTCCATCACCAGGCGCTTCATTGTCGGCGCACTCTGCGCGGCGATCAGCCTGCCGATTTCGGTCGAGCCGGTGAAGCTCATGGCGCGGACGCGGGCGTCCTCGCACATTGCGCTGACGATAGTGCGGGCATTGCCGGTGAGGACGTTGAAAACACCAGCGGGCAGCCCGGCGCGCTCGCCGAGTTCGGCCAGTGCCAGCGCCGACAGCGGCGTTTCAGAAGAGGGATGCGCAACAATGGTGCAGCCGGCGGCAAGTGCGGCCGCCGCCTTGCGCGTCAGCATCGCCGAGGGAAAGTTCCACGGTGTGACGACGCCGACGACGCCGAGCGGCTCACGCCGCACCATCATCTCGGCGCCAGGCAAATGGCTGGTGACGCTCTCGGCGTTGAGGCGTTTTGCTTCCTCGGCATACCACTCGACGAAGGAGGCGGCGTAGTCGATCTCGCCGAGCGACTCCTTCAGCGGCTTGCCTTGTTCCAGCGTCATCAGCAGCGCCAAATCCTCCTTGGCAGCAACGATCAGCTCGAACCATTTTCGCAAGATCTTCGACCGCTCCTGCGGCAGCAGCGCCCGCCAGGCCGGAAAGGCGCGCGCGGCAGCATCGATCGCTTTCGTCGTCTGCCCGGCATCGAGCGCGGCGACGAAGGCAACGGTGGCGCCGGTCGCCGGATCGGTGACCTCGAAACTTTCGGCCGCCTCACTTGCCGTCCAGTGGCCGTCGACATAGGCGAGGGCGCGCAGCAGTCGGCGGTCGGCGAGGCGGTCGAGCGCTTCATGGCGCAACTGGCGGGCAAAATGCGCGGACATCGATGGTCTCCCGGTGCCGAGGCGATGCGGAAAGACTATTCGCGCGGTTGAGACAGAGAGACTGTTTCACCGCCGGCGCGTAGAGAGATTGTCTCTATTCGTCGCGCGAAGCAGACGATCTCTCTGCCTCACGCTTGCAGCGGCAGCAGATCGGCCACCGGCAGCACCGTCTCGTCCTTCACGGTCTTGGTGACGATGTAGGTGAAGTAGCGGTCGATGCCGATCTCGCGCTCGAGCAACGCGTCGACCAGCCGCTGATAGGCGTCGATGTCGCGCGCCATCACCTTCAGCACATAGTCGACGCCACCGCCGACCGACCAGCAGGCGACGATCTCCGGAATGTCGCGGATGACGCGCTCGAAGCGGTCGAAATCGGCCTGGCGGTGGCTGGCTAAAGTCACCTCCATCAGCACCGTGGCGACCGGGGCGACGGCGCGCATGGCGATCGAAGCATGATATCCCGAAACGATGCCGGCCTTTTCCAGCTTGCGCAGCCGCATCCAGCACGGCGTCGGCGACAGGCCGACCTTGTCGGCCAGCGCCAGCTTGGTAATGCGCCCGTCGCGCTGGATGGCGTCGAGGATCTTAAGGTCGATCGGATCGAGTTTGGCTGCGGCCATGGGCGTCCACTTTTTGCTGCCCGCCACCATGGGGGCGCATGATTTCGATTGTCAATTGCACTGATTTCGATCTCTAATAAGTCATGACATTGTGGCAACCCGATCCCGCGCTCATTCGCCGCCCGGCCTACCAGTCGCTCGCCGACCAGTTCGCGCGCGCCATTCATGACGGGCGGCTCGCCAATGGCGCCCGGCTGCCGACGCATCGCCGGCTGGCCGACGAGCTGAAACTGTCGGTGCAGACGGTGAGCCGCGCCTACGAGGAATTGATCCGCCGCGGCCTTATCTCCGGTGAGATCGGCCGTGGCAGCTTCGTGCAGACGCAGCGCCGCGAGCCGGAGCCGCCCTATCTGCCGGAGCGGCTGGGCGAGGTCATCGACCTCTCGATCCTAAAGCCGGTCTGCGAGCCGATGCATCTGGAACGGCTGAAGCAGGCGCTGGGGTGGCTGGCCGAGAACCTGCCGTCGAGTTCGGCGCTGTCGTTCCGTCCGAACATGGTGTTTCCGCGCCATCGGGCGGTGGCGGTGGAATGGCTGAGGCTCTGCGGCCTCGAAGCCTCGCCGCAGAACATCAGCCTGACCAATGGCGCCACCGCCGGAATGACGGTGGCGCTGATGAGCGTGGCGCCGCCCGGCTCGACAGTCGCCACCGAGGCAATCGGCCACCACACGCTGGTGCCGCTCGCCCGTTACCTCGGCTTCAACCTCGAGGGTCTGCCGATCGACGGCAACGGCCTGATCCCGGAAGCGCTCGACGAAGCCTGCAGGCTCTCCGATATCCGCGCCGTGTTCGTGCAGCCTTCGGTGATCAACCCGACGGCAACGCTGATGGACGCCGCGCGGCGCGAGCAGATCGCCGCGGTTGCGCGCAAGCACGACATCGTCATCATCGAGAACGATGTGCTCGGCCCACTGGTCGAGGACCGTCCGCCGCCGGTCGCCGCCTTCGCGCCCGAGCGCACGCTCTACGTCACCTCCTTCACCAAGATCACCGTGCCCGGCCTGCGCATCGGCTATCTCGCCGCGCCCGACCGCTATGTCGCCGCCGTCGCCAACCGCCACCTCGTCTCCAACTGGATGGCGACGCCGCTGGTAGCCGAGATCGCCACGAAATGGGTTACCGACGGCACGGCGATGGAGTTGGTGCGCTGGCAGCGCGCGGCGCTGAGGCGACGCCGGGACATAGCCGCGGAAGTGCTGGCCGGCGTCGACTATCGCGTCCACCGCGATGGGCTGCATCTGTGGCTTGAGCTTCCCGGCGACCGTGCCGAGGAAAGCTTCGTTGCGCAGGCCCGCCTGCAAGGCGTGGCGATCGCGCCCGGAATATCCTTCCGCATCGCCGAGGCGCCTTGGCACCCTGCCGTGCGCATCTCGCTGGGATCGACCACGGAAGGGGAACTGCGCGCGGGCTTAGGCGTTGTCGCCAAGCTTCTGCTTGGCGATCCGGAGCATCTCCTGCTCGCCATCTGATGCATGTCCGCCTAAGAACGCTGCGCGCTTTTGGGCACAGATTGCCCTGAAATTGGGCGACGTCGGAAATATTGTCATGATATTATTTTCCTAATTGACATGATTTCGCGCGTTCCGCATCGTTAAGGGCATAGGCTTCTCCAGAACGGGGAAATTGATTGCCCGCACCCATCATCAAGGTCGACGCCATTTCGAAAAGCTTCGGCGCCTTCAAGGTGCTGGACGGCCTGTCGATGCAGGTCATGCCCGGCGAGAAGCTGGCGCTGATCGGCCCGTCCGGCTCCGGCAAGACCACGATCCTGCGCATCCTGATGACGCTGGAGAAGATCGACGGCGGCCACATCCAGATCGACGGCGAACAGCTCTATCACATGGAGCGCAACGGCCAGTTGCTGGCCGCCGACGAGCGGCATCTGGCCAAGATGCGACAGAAGATCGGCATGGTCTTCCAGCTGTTCAACCTGTTCCCGCACAAATGCGTCATGGACAACGTCACGCTGGCGCCGATGCTGACCAAGGGTATGGCGCGCGCCGCCGCCGAAAAGCGGGCGATGGAATTGCTCGACATGGTCGGCATGGCCGACAAGGCGAAGGCAATGCCGGCGCAGCTTTCCGGCGGCCAGAAGCAGCGCGTCGCGATTGCCCGCGCACTGGCCCTCTCCCCCAAGATCATGCTGTTCGACGAAGTCACCTCGGCGCTCGATCCTGAGTTGGTCGAGGAGGTGCTGAACGTCATGCGCAAGCTCGCCGCCGAGACCGACATGACGATGCTTCTGGTCACCCACGAGATGGGCTTTGCCCACGACTTCGCCGACCGGGTGCTGTTCTTCGATCGCGGCAGGATCGTCGAGGAAGGCAAGCCCGACGAGATTTTCCGCCACCCAAAGCAGGAGCGCACGCAGGGCTTCCTGAAGAAGATCATCGCGGCCGGACACCGTGTCTGACCGCTATGCAAAAGGCGACAAGGTCGTCCTTAGGGCGGCGAACGCCGTCCCGAGGCGACGAAGTCGTCCCTCAAAAGGCGGCAACGCCGTCCTCTAGGCGGCGCAAGCCGTCGCAAAGCAAACCAAGAAGACAGAACAAGGAGTTGGGAACAGTGAAAAAACTTGGCATTCTGGCCGGCGTCGCCGGCCTTGCACTGACGGCCGTTCTTGCCGCCTCGAGCGCCGGCTCGGCCGACGACAGCAAGCTCGAGCAGTTGAAGGCACAGGGCTTTGCCCGCGTCGCCATCGCCAACGAGCCGCCCTATACGGCGGTCGCCGCCGACGGCAAGGTCTCGGGCGCGGCGCCAGACGTGGCGCGTGAGATCTTCAAGCGCCTCGGCGTCGGCGACATCGTCGCCTCGATCTCCGAATATGGCGCCATGATCCCGGGCTTGCAGGCCGGCCGCTTCGACGTCGTCACCGCCGGCCTGTTCATGAAGCCTGAGCGCTGCGCGGCGGTCGCCTATTCCGAGCCGGTGCTTTGCGACGCCGAGGCGATGCTGGTCAAGAAGGGCAATCCGAAGGGCTTCAAGAGCTATGAGGATGTCGCCAAGGACTCTTCCGCCACGATCGGTGCGCCGGGCGGCGGCACCGAAGAGAAGCTGGCGCTCAATGCCGGCGTGCCGCGCGATCGCGTCATCGTCGTGCCGGACGGCCAGAGCGGGTTGAAGATGCTGCAGGACGGCCGTATCGACGCCTATTCGTTGCCCGTTCTGTCGATCAACGACCTGGTCAAGAAGGCCAACGATCCGAACCTCGAAGTCATCGCCCCGGTGCAGGGCGCGCCGGTCTATTGCGACGGCGCCGCCTTCAAGAAAGGCGACGAGGCGCTGCGCGACGCCTATGACGTCGAGCTTGCCAAGCTGAAGAAGTCCGGCGAGTTCGCCAAGATCATCGAGCCCTACGGCTTCTCGGCCGCGGCGGCGATGTCGACGACGCGCGACAAGCTCTGCGCGGCGAAGTAGGGCGCGCTTTTTCCTTCTCCCCGTTCACGGGGAGAAGGTGGCTCGAAGAGCCGGATGAGGGGCGGCGCTGTACTTCAGTTGGTTCGCGCTGCCCCTCATCTGCCTGCCGGCACCTTGTCCCCGTGAGCTGGGAGAAGGACCCAAGAACCGCCAACGTTGGAACCCAGATGACCCAGTGGTCCGGCTATCTCGGCCTGATATTGCAGGGAGCGCTTGTCACCATCGAGCTGACGCTGATGGGATCGGTGCTCGCCCTGATCATGGCCTTTCTCGCCGGCATGGGGCGGCTGTCGCGCTTCTTCGTGCTGCGGGCGCTTGCCACCACCTATATCGAATTCTTTCGTGGCACCTCGATCTTCGTGCAGCTGTTCTGGGTCTATTTCGTGCTGCCTCTTGCCGGCATATCGCTGACGCCGCTGCAGGCCGGCGTGCTGGCGCTGGGCTTGAATGTCGGCGCCTATGCCGCCGAAGTGGTGCGCGGCGCCATCCAGTCGGTCGGCCGCGAGCAATATGAGGCTTGCATCGCGCTCAATCTTGGCCGCTGGCAAGGCATGCGCCATGTCATCCTGCCGCAGGCGCTGCTTGTCATGCTGCCGACCTTCGGCAACAATGCCATCGAGCTCCTCAAGGCGACCTCCGTCGTCTCGCTGATCTCGCTCGCCGACCTCACCTTCCAGGCGCAGGTGGTGCGCTCTCAGACCGGCAACACGCTGATGCCGTTCACCGCCATCCTGATCATCTATTTCGTACTGGCGCTGATCATCTCGTGGGGCGTGCGCTCGCTGGAACGCCGCATGGCGCGCGGCCTCGACGGAGTGCGCGTGTGATGGAATGGGATTGGAATTTTGTCAGGGAGATCCTGCCGACGCTGATCCAGGGGGTGAAGATCACCATCCTGGCGACGCTGCTCGGCTCGGTGCTGGCGGCGATCGTCGGCCTGGCGATCGCGCTGGCGCGGCGCTCGCCGAACCGGGCCCTATCGCGCAGCGTCGGCTTCCTTGCCGAATTCATCCGCGGCACGCCGCTTCTGGTGCAGCTTTATTTCATCTTCTACGTGCTGCCGGATTTCGGCATCCTGTTGCCGCCGCTGGTTGCCGGCGTCATCGGGCTCGGACTGCACTATGGCACCTACACGGCGGAAGTTTATCGCGCCGGCATCGACAATGTGCCGCGCGGCCAATGGGAAGCCGCCAAGGCCTGCAATCTGAGCGCCGGGCAGACCTGGACCCACATCATCATCCCGCAGGCGATCCCGCCGATGATCCCGGCTTTGGCCAATTATTTCATCGCCATGTTCAAGGAGACGCCGCTGCTTTCGGCGATCACCGTGCTGGAGCTGATGAACCAGGCCAAGAGCGTCGCCAACACCTATTACCGCTACATCGAGCCGATGACCCTGGTCGGCGCCTTTTTCCTGGTCATCAGCCTTTTCTCGGTCGTGCTGCTGCGCTGGCTGGAACATCGCTACGGCAAGATCGAAAGGTAGTTTCCATGAAACCTCTGCCCGAGATCGGACTGATGCCGACCAAGCCGGCCCTCGACGAGCGTCCGTTGGAGAAGCGCGTCGGCCTGATCATCCTTGCCACCGACCACACCAGCGAACCGGATTTTCGCCGCATGGTGGCGAGCGACAGGATCGGCGTCTATGTCGCCCGCATCCCCTACAAGAATCCGACCACGCCGGAGAATTTGCGCAAGATGCAGCCGGAGCTGTCGGCCGGCGCGGCACTGATCCTGCCGGACGAGCCGCTCGATGCGATCTGCTATTCCTGCACTTCGGCCTCGGTGGTCATCGGCGATGCCGAGATCGAGGCGGCGGTGCAGGCCGCTAAGCCCGGCGTACCGGTGGTGACGCCACCGATGGCCGGCGTGCGCGGGCTTAAGGCGCTGGGCGCGAAAAGGATCAGCATCCTCACCCCATACACCGTCGAGACCAGCCGGCCGATGGCGACCTACTTCGCCGAACGCGGCTTTGACATACTGAGCTTCACTTGTCTTGGCTTCGAGGACGACCGCGAGATGGCGCGCATTGCGCCGGCCTCGCTGGTCGAACTGGCCCGGGAAGCAACGCATGCAGAGGCCGATGCGTTGTTTGTCTCCTGCACGGCACTGCGGGCAGCCCTTGCGGTGCCCGGCATGGAACAGGCGATCGGTCTCCCCGTTGTCACCAGCAACCAGGCCAGTGCCTGGAACTGCCTGCGGCTTTGTGGCGACGACAAGCAGCGTCCCGAATTCGGCCGGCTGATGACGCTGCCGCTTGGTTGATAAGATGACAGAGGTCACGCTTCAGCATATTCGCGCAGCGCGCGACCGCATTGCCGGCAAGGTCGAGGAAACGGCGACCGCGCTTTCCCTGAGTCTTTCCGAGCACTTGGGTGCACCGGTTTACCTCAAGCTCGAACACCGCCAGACCACCGGCAGCTTCAAACTGCGCGGCGCATCGAACGCCATCGCCTCGCTAAACCCTGAAGAGAGGTCGCGCGGTGTTGTCGCGGCCTCGACCGGCAATCATGGCCGGGCGCTCGCCCATGCGGCAAAGCTCGAAGGCCTGCGTGCGGTGATCTGCATGTCGCGGCTGGTGCCCGAAAACAAGCTGGACGCCATCCGCCGCCTCGGCGCCGAGATCCGCATCGTCGGCAACAGTCAGGACGACGCGCAGCAGGAGGTCGATCGGCTGGTCGGGGAGGAGGGCCTGGTCATGCTGCCGCCTTTCGATCATCCCGACATCGTCGCCGGGCAGGGGACGCTGGGGCTGGAGATCATCGAGCAGGTTCCGGGCGCGGCAACGGTGCTGGTGCCGCTGTCCGGCGGTGGGCTGGCCTCGGGCGTTGCGGCTGCCGTCAAGGGCGTCAGCCCGAGGACAAAGGTCATCGGCGTTTCGATGGCGCGCGGCGCCGCGATGAAGGCGAGCCTCGATGCCGGCCGCCCGGTTCAGGTCGAGGAATTGCCGACACTGGCGGATTCGCTTGGCGGCGGCATCGGCCTCGAAAACCGGCTGACCTTCGCCATGTGTCGCGACCTGCTCGACAACGTCATACTGCTCAGCGAGGATGAGATCGCCGCCGGGATCCGTCATGCCTATGAGCAGGAACGCGAGATTGTCGAGGGCGCCGGCGCGGTCGGCATAGCGGCGCTGCTGACCGACAAGGTCAGGGCGAAAGGCCCGGTGGTGCTCATCCTGTCCGGCCGCAACATCGATATGACGCTGCACCGCCGGATCGTCTGCGGCGAGGCGCCATCAACCGTGGAGCGCGCAGCATGAACCGGATGACCATCCTCACCGAAGCCGAACTCCGCAAGATCGTGGCGCTCGATCTCGACGCCGTCGCTTGCGTCGAGAACGCTTTTCGCGCGCTTGCCACCTTGCCGGTGGCGATGCCGCCGATCCTGCGCCTCGACATCCACGAACATCGCGGCGAGGTCGATGTGAAGACCGCCTATGTGCCGGGCATCGACGGTTTCGCCATCAAGATCAGCCCCGGCTTCTTCGACAACCCAAAACTCGGCCTGCCCAGCGTCAATGGCATGATGGTGCTCTTGTCGGCGAAGACCGGGTTGGTCGAGGCGCTGTTGCTCGACAATGGCTATCTCACCGACATCCGTACCGCCGCCGCCGGCGCGGTCGCGGCGAAACATCTTTCTCGACCGGATTCCACCGTTGCCGCGATTTTCGGCGCCGGCGTGCAGGCCGGACTGCAACTCCAGGCACTGAGGCTGGTGCGACCGATCGAAGAAGCCCGCATCTGGGCGCGCGATGCCGCCAAGGCGGAAGCCACTGCGGCCGGCTTACGCAAGAAGCTCGGCATCATCGTGCGCGCCGAGCCCGATGCGGCAGAGGCGGCCGCCGGCGCCGACATCATCGTCACCACCACGCCGTCGACCGAGCCGCTGATCAAGGCCGGGTTCATTGTGGCCGGCCAGCACATCACCGCTATGGGCTCGGACGCCGAGCACAAGAACGAGATCGCGCCGGCGATCCTGCGCATGGCCGATCTCTATGTCGCCGACAGCGCCAAGCAGACCCGGCGTCTCGGCGAATTGCATCACGCCATCGCCGCCGGCGTGATGGAAGCCGACGCCGATGTCACCGAACTCGGCCAGATCATCGCCGGCGAAAAGCACGGCCGGCGCTCGGCCAGCGACATCACTGTTGCCGACCTGACCGGCACCGGTGTGCAGGACACCGCAATTGCCACGCTGGCTCGCGACCGCGCACGGGCCGCCAACGCCGGAACCATTTTCGAAAGCTGATGCTGGCCGCGAGGCCCAACAAACAAGGATCAAGAACAATGCAGCCAAACCTGAAATTCTCGCGCGGCGAATATGCGGAGCGCCTTGCCAAGACCCGGAAGGCCATGGAGGAAAAGGGCGCCGATCTCCTGATCGTCAGCGATCCCTCCAACATGGCCTGGCTGACCGGCTATGACGGCTGGTCCTTCTATGTGCATCAAGCTGTCATCGTGCCGCCGTCGGGCGAGCCGGTCTGGTATGGCCGCGGCCAGGACGCTAATGGCGCCAAGCGCACCGCCTACCTCGCCCACGACAACATCGTCGGCTACGCTGACCATTACGTTCAATCGACCGAGCGCCATCCGATGGATTTTTTGGCCAGCGTGCTTGCCGATCGCGGCTGGGGCAAACTGACCGTCGGCGTCGAGATGGACAATTACTGGTTCTCGGCGGCTGCCTTCGCCTCGCTGCAGAAGCACCTGCCCAACGCGCGCTTCGTCGACACCACCGCGCTGGTCAACTGGCAGCGCGCGGTAAAGAGCCCGACTGAGATCGACTATATGCGCAAGGCGGCCCGCATTGTCGAAGCCATGCACCAGCGCATCGTCGACAAGATCGAGGTCGGCACCCGCAAATGCGATCTCGTCGCCGAAATCTACGATGCCGGCACGCGCGGCGTCGACGGTATTGGTGGCGACTATCCGGCGATCGTGCCGCTGCTGCCATCGGGCGCCGATGCCTCGGCGCCGCATCTGACCTGGGACGACAAGCCGATGAAGTCGGGCGAGGGCACCTTCTTCGAGATTGCCGGCTGTTACAATCGTTACCATTGCCCGCTGTCGCGCACCGTTTTCCTCGGCAAGCCGACGCAGGAATTCCTCGATGCCGAAAAGGCGACGCTGGAAGGCATGGAGGCCGGCCTTGCCGCCGCAAAGCCCGGCAACACCTGCGAGGATATCGCCAACGCCTTCTTCGCCGTTTTGAAGAAATACGGCATCGTCAAGGACAACCGCACCGGCTATCCGATCGGCCTGTCCTATCCGCCGGACTGGGGCGAGCGCACCATGAGCCTGCGCCCCGGCGACCGCACCGAACTCAAGCCCGGCATGACCTTCCATTTCATGACCGGCCTGTGGCTGGAGACGATGGGTCTCGAGATCACCGAATCCATCCTGATCACCGATGATGGCGTCGAGTGCCTGGCCAATGTGCCGCGCAAGCTGGTGGTTAAGGATTGAGCCCGATGTCCAGCCTTCGTCCTTCGCCGATCGCACCAACCGTCGATTTCGACCGCGACGGCGTCCAGCACGGTTTTTTGCGCCTGCCCTACAGCCGCGACGATTCCGCATGGGGTTCTGTCATGATCCCGATCTGCGTCATCCGCAACGGCAAGGGGCCGACGGCGCTGCTGACCGGCGGCAACCACGGCGACGAGTATGAGGGGCCGCTGGCGCTCTATGACCTTGCCCGCACGCTTGACCCGAAAGAGGTCAGCGGCACGGTGATCATCGTGCCGGCGATGAACTATCCGGCCTTCCGCGCCGGCACCCGCACGTCGCCGATCGACAAGGGCAATCTCAACCGCAGCTTTCCCGGCCGTCCCGATGGGACGGTGACGGAGAAGATCGCCGACTATTTCCAGCGCGAGCTCTTGCCACGCACCGACATCGCGCTCGATTTCCATTCCGGTGGCAGGACGCTCGACTTCGTGCCGTTCTGCGCCGCCCATATCCGCCCCGACAAGGTGCTGCAAGCCAAGAGTTTTGACGCGGTCGAGGCGTTCTCGGCACCGTGGTCGATGAAGATGCTGGAGATCGACGCGGTCGGCATGTTCGACACCGCCGCAGAAGAGATGGGCAAATTGTTCATCACCACCGAGCTCGG
Source organism: Mesorhizobium amorphae (assembly GCF_014843845.1). Taxonomy (GTDB): domain Bacteria; phylum Pseudomonadota; class Alphaproteobacteria; order Rhizobiales; family Rhizobiaceae; genus Mesorhizobium; species Mesorhizobium amorphae_A. The sequence goes on from NZ_JHQS01000063.1 coordinate 15,431, forward strand.
CGGTGGCGGGACGTCTCGCGCGGAGACGGTGCGGATCGCCAGGCGTGGCGTGCTCAATGTGCTTCGCCATGCCGGCATCGTCGCCGGTGCGGTCGAGAAGGTCAGAACCCAATGGCTGGATATGCCGTCGGGCGATTGCTTCTCCTTCGCCGAGGACGACGGCATGATCGAAACGATGGTCGATCTCGGCGAGAAGGTGGAAGAGGGGCAAGTGCTGGCACGCATCCATTCCGTCGGCCGTACCGGTGTCGCGCCGCGCGAGATCAGGGCCAGGATGTCGGGCCTGCTGGCGGCGCGGCATTTTCCCGGCTTGGTCAAGACAGGCGATTGTGCAGCCGTTGTGGCCGTGTTGGTCGGTTGATGATCTCCGATGAAGGTCCGTCAGGGCCGAGCAATCGTCGTACACGGATCTTTCGCTGACGCGCCCGCGCAATTCGGAAATTCAGATCACCGCTTCCTCGAGGAAAGGCTCGTTGCGTGGGATCCGTTCATAGCCAAAAGGCGACAGGTCGAGCGTCTGGAAGGCGCCGTGAACGATCAGTTCGGATACAGCGCGGCCGACAGCCGGCGATTGCTGCAATCCATGCCCGGAGAACCCGTTGGCGAACATGAAGTTCGTCACCTCAGGGTGGAAGCCGACGATGCCGTTGTGGTCCAGCATGTTGTATTCATAGTGGCCGGTCCAGCTTGTCTGAACCTTCAAGGCATCGAACGCAGGAATGCGGTGCCAAAGCGCGGGCCAGATCCGCTCTTCGAATTCCTCATGGTGCATTTCGAAATCGTCGTAGTCCGCCGGACCGTCGTCGAGCGGCGTATTGCCGGTCAGGAAAAGCTCGCCTTCCGGCCGCACGAAAGTGCCCGAGAGGTCGATCACGTTTGGCATCCGGCCGGGGATAGGCGTGGCGCTCGAAAAGACGAAACTGTACCGCTTGTAAGGCGCGACCGGGATCGACAGCCCTGCCATGGCGGCGACCTGCTGGGCACGCGGGCCGGCCGCATCGACAAGGGTTCCGCACGAGATGGTCTGGCCGGTCGCCAGCCTTGCCGCGACGACCTTCCCGCCCACGGCGTCCAGTCCGGTTACCGCGTTGTCCACGTACTCCACGCCTGAGCCGCGCGCGGCGCGGCGAAAGCCGTTGAGCAGGCCCATCGAATCGAACCAGCCTTCGTCGCGCGATCCCCAGGCGCCGCCGCCGAGATCCTCGACGTTGAGCCAGGGAAAGCGGTCCTTCAACGGGCCCGGCTCTAGGAACAGCGTATGGGCGCCGAGGCTACGCTGCAGGTCGACGCGCGCACGGGCCGCTTCGACGCCCTCGGGTGAGCAGCAATAGAGATAGCCATGTTCACGGAAGCCGAGGTCAGGTGCCGGCTCGCCCTTGAAGTAGGGCGCCATCCGCTCGGCAAAGCCACGGATGATCTCGATGCCGAACTGGCTGATCTTGACGTTGATCGGGTTTGAGTACTGCTGGCGGATCGCACTGGTGGACAGCGCGGTGGAGGAGAACTCGTAGCTGCTGTCGCGCTCGACCACCAGGATCGATGCGCTTGTGCCGAGCGCCTGGCTCAGCCAGTAGGCGATCGACGATCCGACCGCCGCGCCGCCGACGATGACGATATCGTAGCTGGTGCGGGCAGGGGTTTTGTAGGGTGGAATGGCCATGGCGCGCTTTCGTCAGTTATTGAAGGAAGCGATCAGGGCGTCGGAGCCGCGCGCCAAAAGGCCGAGATCCGAACCGACCGCGACCATGGCGAAGCCATCCGCAACATAGCGGTCGGCGTCGGCCTTCGCGGGCGCCAGGATGCCGCTCGCCTTGCCGGCCGTCGCGGCGGCCTGACGCACCGACGAAATCGCCTGCTGGACGTGTTGGGCTCCCGGATTTCCCATGGCGCCCATATTGGTCGAAAGGTCGCCGGGACCGACGAAGAGGACGTCGACGCCGTCCACCGCCGCGATCTCCGCTGCGTTGGCAACGCCGGTTTCGCATTCGATCTGCACGGCCAGCAACTGCTGCTTGCGCGCATTGGCATGATAGCCTGCGATGCGGCCGAAGGCATTGGCGCGATGGCCGACGGAGAAGCCGCGGAAGCCGAGCGGCGCGTAGCTCATCGCGGCGACGATCGTGCGGGCCTGGTCCGCCGAGCGCACATTCGGGATCATCAGGCTGCGGGCGCCGATATCCATTGCCTGCTTGATCAGGTTTGGGTCGTCTGACGGCAGGCGCACGACGCCTTCGCAGGCAAAGCCGCCAAGCACCTGGAGCTGCGCCATCACGCTGCGCAAATCGTTGGGGCTGTGCTCGCCATCGATCAGCAGCCAGCCAGCACCTGAGCCCGCGACCACCTCCGTCGTCAGGGCGGACGCCAGCGAACACCAGATGCCGATATGCGGCCGTCCTTCAGCCACGGCCGCCTTCAAGGGATTTGGGCGCTCCTGCATTTCATAAACTCCAGCAAAACATGGATTGAAATTTGTATGATGTCATATATCATACCTGCATCGAGCCGCAACTGATCTTGCAGGCCGTGTCACAAAAAGGTGGTGGATGAGGATCGGCTTTATCGGGCTGGGTGTGATGGGCGCTCCGATGGCGCGCTGAGCGGCCACGAATTGTCAAACGAAAGGGTATGAATACGATGCGCGGAACCGGCAAGGCGGATGTCTTCGTGATGCTGGCCCATCCTGTGGGCCATGCGAAGAGTCCCGGAATGTTCAACGAGATCTTCGAACAGAAGGGCCTCGACAGCCTGATGGTGCCGTTGAGCTGCCGTCCCGAGGATTTCGAGACATTCTGGGCAGGCATCACCGCTGCCGAGAACATCCGCGGGGTGATCATTTCGGTGCCCTACAAGACGGCGGTCTATCACAAATGCGCGGCCGCGCATGATCGGGCGGCACGGGTGCAGAGCGCCAATTCGGTGCGCCGCCAGGCCGACGGAACCTGGTATGCCGACAATTTCGACGGCGTCGGTTTCATCGACGGATTGAAGGCCGGCGGCCATCAGATCGCCGGCCGGCGCGTCCTGCAGGTGGGGGCAGGGGGCGCGGGCGCTTCGCTGGCCTATTGCCTTGCCGAAGCCGGTGCCGAGGAGATCCGCCTGGCGGACATCGATGCCGACCGAGCCGGGAAACTGGCGGGGCTGGTTGCCAAGGCGTTTCCGAACTGCCGCATCCAGGTCGGTGATGCCGATCCCTCGGGCATGGATATGGCGATCAACGCTACGCCAGTCGGAATGCACGCGGGCGATCCACTGCCGCTGGATGTCAGCAAGCTGACGCCGGACATGACGGTCGTGGACATCATCATGGAACCGGCCGAGACGGCCTTGCTGCGCGCGGGGCGCGAAAGAGGCTGCCGCGTCCAGCCGGGGCGCCCGATGATGGATTTCCAGGTCCGCGGCATGTCGGAATTCTTCGACATCGAGCGCAAGGACCGCGGCAATGGCTGAGGCGCAAACGGTCGTCGTGATCGGCGGCACCTCGGGTATCGGCCACGCGATTGCCTTGCGCTTTGCCGAGGAGGGCTTGCGTGTCGCCGTGTCGGGGCGCGACACGGCGCGCGGCCATGCCGTTGCCGCCGCTTGCGAGGCCGCGGGCGCACCTGCCGCCCGATTTTTCGAGACGGATGTCGGCAATGCCGCGTCGGTCGAAGCGCTGGCACGGTCCGTCGAGGTGGCGTTCGGCGTGCCGCACGTCGTCGTCAACTGCGCCGGCATGCTGCAGAGCGGCAAGCGCGTTCTCGACCAGGGCCTGGACGAGGACGAGAAGATGTGGCGCGTGAACTATCGCGGCACGTTGCTCGGCTGCCAGGTGTTCGGCAGGTTGATGTCGGCCGCGGGACGGGGCGCCATCCTGAATGTCGGCTCGCTTGCGTCATTTGCGCCGCTTTCGCTTCCGGCCTATACGCCCGGCAAGCACGCGGTGCTGGCGCTGACACAGATTCTCGCCGCCGAGCTCGGCCCGCAAGGCGTGCGGGTGAACGCGGTCGCGCCCGGCTATACGCTCTCGGACGGGCTGAAGGCCAAGATCGCCAGCGGCGAGCGCAATCCCGAGGCCATCAAGGCGACCACGGCGCTGCGCCGCTTCGTCAATCCGCGCGACGTGGCGGAGGCCGCCTTGTTCCTGTGCTCGGACCGCGCCGCGTCGATCACCGGGGTGACCTTGCCGGTCGATGCCGGCTGGCTCGTCCAGGCGCCCTATGCCCAGTACCTGCAGGGCAACCCGATCCGTCCCACTCCCAGTGCATGACGAGAAAGCCAATGAACGCTATCCAGCGGTTTGCATTCGACACGCGTATCCATCACGGCGTCATCCACAATGGCACGCTCTACTTGACCGGGCAGGTCGCCACGCCCGGCCAGTCCGCGGCAAACCAGATGCGTGAAGTGCTCAGCAAGATCGACGCGCTGCTCGCCAAGGCCGGCACCGACAATACAAGCATCCTGCACGTGCAGATGTGGCTGGACGACATCCGCGATTTCGACGAGGTCAATACGGTCTGGGACGCCTGGATGCCGAAGGAACATGCGCCGGCCCGCTCGTCCGGCGAAGGCCGGATGGCGAAGCCTGGCATGCTGGTCGAGTTGGTCGTGACGGCGGCGGTTTGAAAGGCCTTGCCGGTTTGGGGCATCATCCCGGCATTCGGACCTTTCATTTGGCATCCGGGCATGGTGGAAGGAGACCGATGACCAAGCGCAAGCCACTTTCCACTGTCGTGGCGGAAAGCCTGTCGGAGAAAATACGCTCGGGGAGGCTGCAACCCGGCGCGCAGTTGCCGACCGAGGCCGAGCTTTGCGCCGAATATGATGTCAGCCGCACGGTTGTGCGCGAAGCCGTGGCGCGGCTGCGCTCCGAAGGCATGGTGATCCCCCAGCAGGGGCGCGGCATGTTCGTCAGCGAGGCGCCGGCGCCGCGCAATTTCTCGATACCGCAGGACGCGCTCAAGACCTTGCCGGAAACCGTGTCTCTGCTGGAATTGCGGTTGAGCGTCGAAGTGGAGGCCGCCGGCCTTTGCGCCGAGCGCCGGACGGAAGCAGAGGCCGGCACCATTCGCACGCTGATGGAGCAGGTTGACGCCCGTAATGAGGATCCCGGCGCGGTGCCGGTCCACTACGATTACGATTTTCACCTGGCCATCGCCAAATCGGCGCGCAACGAGTTCATCCACGGCTTCCTGGAGTATTTGCGCCCCGTCATCGTGCCGCGCTTCCAGCTTGGTCACGTGGTGGTTCCCGAACTCAAGGATGCGTACTATGCGCGCATCCACAGCGAGCACCGGAAGATCGTCGAAGCCATCGAGAAGCAGGATGGCCGCGCCGCGCGGGACGCCATGCGCAAGCATCTTCAAAACAGTCTGGAGCGTGTCCGTGCTCTTGCGCTGGCGTCCGGCGTCGAAACGACGGACGCGGCGCAGAAGGCCGCGGCGGCCTCGCTTTTCTCCGATCTGAAAGGGTCGGTTGCCCCGACGCGTTGATCAGTCGGAAAGCGGTCCTGCCAACAAGGGCCGGCAGGCGGTTTCTCAACCAAAGGCAAAGCCAGGTTTTTCGCTCAAGATAGTTGGCCGCGGGCGATTCCGCTTGAGAGAGGTCGGCCAATTTCCGCGGTAGACCCCGAGTTTTGTGGGAATGCAGCATTTGCGGACCGCAGTGCGGCAATGTCGTGCCATTGGTCGATGAGAAAGCTTATCTTTCCTTTTTCCTGGTTTTCTTGGTTTCACTGTGCCGGCTAAAGCCACACACTGATCTCCAGAGAACGGGGAAGCCCACGTGACGACAGCCTTCATCACAGGAGCGACGAGCGGCATCGGGCGAGCGATGGCGTTGGCGCTCAGCGAGGCAGGCTACGATGTCTATGCCGTCGGCCGCAGCAAGAGCGCGCTGGAGGAATTGCGGGCCACGCGACCCGGGATCACGCCCATCGCCGTCGACGTCACCGACCGGGAGGCGCTCGAGGCTGTGGTCAGCGATCTGCACATAGACGTGCTGATCAACAATGCCGGTGTGATGCCGCCGCTCGGCAATTTCGCCGACATGAAAATATCGGACATCGACACCACGCTGGAGGTCAACCTCAGCTCGGCGATCATACTCACCCGGCTGGTCGTGCCGCAGATGCGCGATCGCGGGGCAGGGCACATCGTGTTCACCGGCTCCTCGGCTGGCCATGCCGCCTTTCCGAATGTAGCCGTCTATTCCGCGACCAAGGCGGCGATCGCGGGTTTTGCCGCGGCGCTGCGGGCCGACCTCTCCAGCCACGGCATCCGCGTGACGGAGATCGTGCCGGGTCGGGTCGAGACGCAGCTCTACAAAGACATCCTCGGCGCCAAGGCTCGCGCCGCCATGTATGCCGGCAATGTCGCGGTCCAGCCCGAAGACGTGGCCCGGATGGTCGTCGCCCTGCTTGGTTTGCCCGCCTGGGCCGACGTTACCCGTTTCGACATCATGCCAACCCGCCCGACCACCCCCAGCGGCAGCAAGTAAGGACGTAGGACACATGAAGGGTCTTTCGATACTCATCGTTGGTGGCGGTTCCGGCCTCGGCGCGCTGCTGGCCCGCATGGCGGTCGACGAAGGCGCCGCCAAGGTCGGCATCATCGACATCAACCCGGAGGCGGCTGAAGCAGCACTTGAACCGGCGCGCGCAAAAGGCCTGCCGACGGCCTTTGCCAAATGCGACATCCAGGTCGGGCCGCAGTGCCACGCTGCCTTCGATGCCATCGCTTCGAAGCTGGGGCGCATCGACACGGTGATCAACTCTGCCGCGATCTATCCCCGCCGCCCGCTGCTCGAAATCAGCGACGCCGAATGGGACGCCTCCAACGGCATCAACATCAAGGGCACCTACCACATGATGGTCGCGGCCGTCCGGCATATGCAGTCGCAGGAACCCAAGGCCGAGATTCGCGGGCGCATCGTCAACCTGACGTCGGTGGACGCCTTCAAAGCGCATCCGCAGAACGCCCACTATGCGGCAACGAAGGCGGCGGTGGTCAGCCTCACCCGCTCCTTCGCGCATCACGTCGCCAAGGACGGTATCCTCGTCAATTCCGTGGCTCCAGCCGGCATGGCGACCGAGCGCGCGGCTGCTCTCGGCTTCCTCGATGAACTGGCCAAGGCGAGCCCGCTGGGCCGCGGCGCGCAGCCGACGGAAATCGCCGAATGGGTGCTGATGGCCGGTGGCCCCAGGAACACCTACATGACCGGTGAAAACATAATTGTTTCAGGTGGTTACATCTACGCTTGAGGTCCGTGCGCTGGCCGCTGTGACCGTGACGTGCCGTGCATGATGGAGTTCGAAAACCGGAAGGAGCTGAACGAACGATGACTGGCAAGCCGCGCCTTCCGCCGCTGAACGCCCTGCGGGTTTTTCACGCGGTCGCGCGGCATAAGAGCTTTCGGCAGGCCGCCGACGAATTGCTGGTAACGCCTCAGGCCGTCGGGCAGCAGATCAAGCTGCTGGAAGACACGCTGCAGGTGACACTGTTCGAGCGCAAGGGGCGCTCGATCGAGTTGACCGAGTCGGCGATCCTTTTGTCGCACTTCGTCAAGGCCGGGTTCGACGAGTTTGCCGAAGGCGTGCGCCGGGTTACCAAATCCACCTACCGGGATCGCATCAATCTCAATGCGAGCCCGTATTTCGCCACCCACTATCTGCTGCCGCGCCTGTCGCTGTTCCGCGAGATATTGCCGGGCGCCGATCTTCGGCTGACGACGATGGTCGATCTGCCCGACTTCGGACGCGACGATGTCGATATGACAGTGCAGTGGGGGTATGGCGGCTGGTCCGACTACGACACGACGCTGCTCGTGCCAGACCCGAAGATCATCTGCTGCACGCCGGCGATCGGCGGGCAGATCGGATCGGCGAAGGACCTGACCCGCTTCACGCTGCTGGACACGGTGAAGTCGAAGCGTCTGTGGCCTGACATCCTGCGGCACCTCGGCGTCGAGCTGGCGGACGGCGACCGCAGCATCGGCTTCGACGACGCCGCGACGATGCGGCGCGCGACGCTGCAGGGCATCGGCATCGGGCTCGTGTCGGTCATGGATGCCGAAGAAGATTTGCGATCGGGCGCGCTTGTCGCGCCGCTTGGGCGCGACGTGCTCGTCGACATGAAGGAGGAGGAAATACCGGGCTTCTACCTGGTCGTGCCCAGAGGGCACCTGCGCGTGAAAGCTGTCGCTGCCCTGCACCGATGGCTAACGCAACAAGCTTGGGGCAGCGATCTGAAGATCTCTGCCCTGCCGAAGCCGACCCCCCTTCTTGATTGAAGGCGGCTTTCAACCCGGGCTCGACAGCCCCAACAACATAAAAAATCCAACAACCTCAACAGCGGAGAATGACTATGCAGTTTCTCAAATGGGGGGCGGCTGCCGCCCTTGCGCTCAGCCTTGTCCAGATTTCAGCGCCGGCTCAGGCGGCGGGCGGCAAGACGCTCGAAACCGTCAAGGCGCGGGGCGTGCTCAATTGCACCGGCCATGACGGCTCGTATCTCGGTTTTGCCGAAGTCGACGACAAGGGCAACTGGAAGGGCATGGACGTCGACCTTTGCCGGGCCGTGGCCACCGCCGTCTTTGGTGATCCGGCGAAGCTGAAGATCGTGCCGATCAGCTGGGCACAGCGTTGGCCGTCGCTTCAGTCGGGCGATGTCGACATCGTCATCAAGGCTTCCGGCGGCACGCTAAGCCGCGACACGGAACTGGGTCTCCAGTTCTCGATGTCGTACTACCTCGGCACGACCAAGGTGATGGCGCACAAGGAGCTGAACCTGAAGTCGCTCAAGGACGCAGAGGGCGGCACGATCTGCATCCCGGCAGGCACGACCATCGAACAGCAGGTCGCGGCCTACAGCCAGAAGATCGGAATCAAGCTCGAGCCGGTCGTCATCGAAAAGACGGAAGAGCTCGAACAGGCTTACTTCTCCGGCCGTTGCGACCTCTATGCACAATGGGGTCCGGTGCTGGCCATCGCACGCGTGGCCAAGGGCAAGGTCGAAGACCATGTGATCCTGCCTGACGTGATCGCGGTCGAGCCGGAGGTCATGATCCTGCGGCAGGGTGACGACAATTGGGTCGACGTCGCCAACTGGACGCTCAGTGCCCTGCTGTTCGCGGAGCAGGAAGGCATCACCTCCAAGAATGTCGACGAGATCAAGGCCAAGCCGACGTCGCCGGCGGTCGCCAAGTTCCTGGGCGCCGCACCGGGCATGGGCAAGGGTCTCGGGCTGCCCGACGATTGGGCCTACAACGTCATCAAGAAGGTCGGAAACTACGCGGAGATCTTCGATCGCGATCTCGGCAAGGACTCGCCCTACAAGATGGATCGTGACCTGACCAATCTGTGGAACAATGGCGGCGTTCTGTTCCCGCTGGTGGTCGACTGACGCATAGCCGGCTCCGCCACTGCGGAGCCGGCCCTCCCTCCCAGGAAAGGTCGGTCGATGTTTAAGCTGCTGAGAAATCAGAAGGTTCGCAACGCATTGCTGCAGGCGCTCTATGTCGGCGCGCTCGGAGCGCTGGTTCTCGCCGGCACCCTGATCGCGCGGCAGAATCTCGCCGCCCAGGGCATCACCTCCGGTTTCGACTTCCTGTTCAAGTCGACCGGCTGGGATTTGGGCTTCTCGCTTCTGCCGGCATCGGCCAATGATCCCTATTGGTGGTACTTCGTAATCGGCATCCTCAACACGCTGTTTCTTGGCAGCTTCGGCCTCGCGCTGGCGACGCTGGTCGGAATGATCGTAGGTCTTGCACAAACGTCCGCGAATGATCTGGCAAAGCTGCTCGGCCGCACCTACGTGGACGTCTTTCGAAACATCCCTCTGATTCTGCAGGTGTTTTTCTGGTACGCGCTGATCACGCACCTGCCGACGCCGCGCAACGCGCATGAGGGCTGGGGCATGTTGCTCACGAGCCGTGGGCTCTACCTGCCTGTCCCGAACGTCGGCGGGCTGGCAATGCTGGCGGCTTCGTTGGCCGCGGTCGCGGCAATCGTCCTGCCAATCTGGCTGGGCCGGACATCCCTGCTCAGCCGCCCGCTGGGTCAACGAACCTCGGTGCAGCTTGCCGCCGTTGCAGCCGCGCTCGTATGCGCGGTGCTGTTTCTGTTTGTTGGCCGCCTGCCCGACACGCCGTTGCTTGATCTGCCCTCGCTGCAAGGCCTGAACCTGCGAGGCGGCCTGCGCATCCCGCCGGAGTTTTCCGCACTCGTCGTGGCCATCGCGATCTATGGCGGTTCCTATATCGGTGAGATCGTGCGCGGTGGCTTCAAGGCCGTCGGCAAAGGCCAGGTGGAGGCCGCCAGTTCGCTGGGGCTCACGCTCTGGCAGGTTTTCACGCTTGTCCGGTTGCCGCTTGCGCTGCGCGCCATGCTGCCGATCCTGGCCAACCAGTATGTCTGGCTGATGAAGGCGACCACGATGGGCATAGCAGTCGGCTTCACCGACTTCTTCATGATCACGGCGCTGACGATCAACCATTCCGGCCAGACCCTCGAAGCGATCGGCATTTTGATGGCCGGCTTCCTGATTATCAATCTGAGCCTGGCGGCTCTGTTCAACCGCATCAACAAAGCGATCGCCCTCAAGGGCAATCAACTGAGGGGATGAGAGATGGAAATGGTCGTTGTCGCTCCGCCTGCCTCAGGAAAACTTGAGGATCTGAAGAGACGCTTCTTCGCGACGCCTCTTCAGGCCGTGGTTTCACTGCTTTCTCTCTCGGTGATTGTCTTTCTGGTCTGGAAGCTCTTGAACTGGGCTGTCTTCTCCGCGGTGTTCGATGCCAGCGGAGGGGCGGACGCCTGCCATGCGGCGTCCGGAGCCTGCTGGTCGGTCATCGCCGCCCGGTGGCGCATCATCTTTTTCGGTCTGTACCCCTATGAGGAACAATGGCGCTCCGCGCTGGCCTGCGTCACGGTCGTGGCCATGACGGTGCTGAGTTGCATTCCCGCCTTCTGGACGGGACGTCGCATCGCGCTCGTCTGGGGGCTCGGAGCGGCCGTCTTCTATGTGCTGATGAAAGGCGGTTTGCTCGGCCTGAGCTTTGTCGGCGAGGAGATGTGGGGCGGGCTTGCGCTGACGCTCTTCATCTTCGTGACGACCTGCCTGATCGGCTTTCCGCTGGCGATCTGCCTGGCCCTGCTGCGCCGCTCCGAACTGCCCTGGATATCGCGCACGACAGGCCTCATCATCGATGGCGTGCGGTCGCTTCCGCTGATCTCGATCCTGTTCACCTTCGCGATCGTCCTGCCGTTCGCGCTGCCGCAGTGGCTGCAGGGCGACAAGCTGTATCGGGTCATCCTCGGCTCGGCGCTGTTCTTCTCCGCCTATCAGGCCGAGATCGTGAGGGGCGGCATGCAGGGGGTTCCGAGAGGACAGGAGGAGGCCGCGATGGCGCTCGGCCTCAGCTATTGGCACCGCATCAGCCGCATCCTGCTGCCGCAGGCGATGCGCAACGCGCTGCCGGCCACGATCAACCAGTTCGTGATCTCGTTCAAGGAGACGTCCCTGGTGGTGATCGTCGGTTTCTTCGAGATCCTGGCGTCAGGCAACGCCGCCTACGGAACCGGCGAATGGCGGTTCGCCTATGTCGAGGTCTACGCCTTCATCGCCCTCATCTATTTCGTCTTCGTCTTCAGCCTGTCCCGATACGGCGCCTTCCTCGAACGGCGCATGTCGGTCGGCGAGCGATAAGGAGTTTCGTGATGACCGTTCCAACCACGCAGGAAATAGCCGTCCGCGTCGAAGGCATGAGCAAGTATTACGGCACCTTTCATGCGCTGCGTGACATCAACCTGACCGTCGCGCGCGGCGAGAAGATCGTCGTGTGCGGCCCCTCCGGCTCAGGCAAATCCACGATGATCCGTTGCATCAACCGGCTGGAGGAACACAATGCCGGCAGCATCATGGTGCTTGGCACGGAACTGAACGATGATGTCGGAAACATCGACGAGATCCGGCGCGAAGTCGGCATGGTGTTCCAGCATTTCAACCTGTTTCCGCATATGACGGTGCTGGAGAATTGCGTGCTCGCGCCGATGCTGGTGCGCAAGATGCCCCGCGTCGAGGCGGAAGCGATGGCACGGCGCTATCTGGAAAAGGTCCGCATCCCCGAACAGGCCTCGAAATATCTCGGCCAGCTTTCAGGCGGCCAGCAGCAGCGGGTCGCCATCGCGCGTTCGCTGTGCATGCAGCCGCAGATCATGCTTTTCGACGAGCCGACATCCGCACTGGATCCGGAAATGATTTCGGAAGTGCTGGATGTGATGGTCACGCTCGCCTCCGAGGGCATGACGATGATCTGCGTCACCCACGAGATGGGCTTTGCGCGGCGGGTTGCGGACCGGGTGATCTTCATGGACGCGGGCGAGATTGTCGAAGAGGCGCCGCCGGAAATCTTCTTCACATCGGCCAAAAGCGAACGAACGCAACTGTTCCTAGCCCAGGTTCTGGGGCATTGATCGGGTTCCATGCCGCATGGATGCGATGCGGCGCATCTGAGCCTCCCGCACTCGTACAGATTGTCCCATGATCGATCCCGTCTCTGCCTTGTCGAATGTTCTTGGTGCGAAAGGCTGGCTTTCGGGCGGCGACGTCGAACCCTATCGATGGGACTGGCTGCGGCGCTACGGAGCGGATCCGCTGGGCGTCGCTCGTCCTGCAAACACGCAGGAGGTGGCGCGGGTCGTCGAAATCTGCCGTGAGGCGGGCGTGGCGGTGGTGCCCCAGGGTGGCAACACCGGCCTGTGCGGTGGTGCCGTCGCGCACGAAGCCGGCGCCGTGATCCTGTCGCTCTCCCGCATGGCGGCGATGGAAAAGCCGGATCTCGCGAGCGGTTCGATCGTTGTCGAAGCCGGCGTGGTTCTATCCACACTGCATGAGGCCCTGGAGCCGCATGGTCTCGTCTTTCCGATGCATCTCGGCGCCGAGGGCAGCGCCAGGATCGGGGGGTTGATTGGCACCAATGCCGGCGGCAGCCACGCAATGCGCTACGGCATGATGCAGGACCTCGTCCTCGGCCTCGAAGTCGTTCTCGCCGACGGCACGGTGTGGAACGGGCTGCGCTCCGTGCAGAAGGACAATGCCGGCTACCAGTTGCGCAAGCTGTTCTGCGGCTCGGAAGGCACGCTGGGCATTGTGACACGCGCGGTGCTGAAGCTTTTTCCGGCGCCCAAGCAGCGGACGACGGCGCTGCTCACCTTCGCCGATTGCGGCTCAGCGGTCTCTTTCGGCACGTATCTGAGGGGCGAAGCGGGCGAATTCCTTTCCGGCCTTGAGTTCTTTTCCGATTTTGGCCTCAAGCTGGTGCTGAAACATATGGCGGACCTTTCCTTTCCGCTGGAAACCAGGGGCAGGGTTCACCTTCTGGCCGAACTCGCGTCGAGCTCGGCCCGGGTTCCGCTGGATGACATCCTGAACGCGGCACTGGAGTGGGGCATGGAGCGGGAGCTTGTGATCGACGGTGCGCTTGCAATGTCGGATGCCCAGAGGGCGCACTTCTGGCATCTGCGCGAGGAGCAGCCCGAAGGCCAGCGGCTGGAGGGGCAGCAGCTCAAGCACGACATTTCGGTGCCGCCAGGCAAGATCGCCGAATTCATCGAGGTGGGGGAGACGATCTGCAGCGAGATTCTGCCGGGGGTGCGCATCAATCCCTTCGGTCATCTCGGCGATGGCAACATCCACTACAATCTGAGCCCTCCCGAAGGGCAAAGCGACTTTGCCGGCAAGGCGTTGGAGCTCGGCCAGGCGCTGGCCTCGCTGGCCACGGAAATGGGCGGCAGCTTTGCGGCCGAGCACGGCCTCGGCCGCTCGAAGATCGTGCTCGCTGACACCAACAGAAGTCCGGTGGAGCGAAACTTGATGGCGGTCGTCAAAGATGCCCTGGATCCGTCAGGCCTGATGAATCCGGGCGTTCTGATCTCTTCCGTCAGGCAAGAAAAACTTTCCAATAGACGAGATTTCTTGATTTCGCTCTGTCTCTTCAACGTGCAGGTTCACAACGGCGGGATGCTTTTTCGAGAGTTCCTCCACTCGCCTCGTTGTCTGTTCACGGCCATCCACCGGCCCCACCCGCCGGCCATTGAGAAAGTTGATGCATGATGCGCAATGGCGGCCAGCTTCTTGTCGAGTGCCTGATGGCGCTGGGCGCAACCAAGAGTTTCGGCGTGCCCGGAGAAAGCTACCTGGCTGTTCTTGACGCCTTGCACGATACCGAAGGCAGACTGGACTACGTGCTCTGCCGCAACGAAGGCGGTGCAGCGTTCATGGCGTCCGCCTATGGCAAGCTGACCGGCTCTCCGGGTATCTGCTTCGTGACGCGCGGCCCCGGCGCCACCAATGCCGGCATCGGCGTGCATACCGCCATGCAGGACAGTTCGCCGATGCTGCTGTTCGTCGGCCAGGTGGGCACCGACATGAAGGGCCGCGAGGCATTCCAGGAGGTTGACTATCGCGCGGTGTTCGGGACGCTGGCGAAATGGGCAGTCGAGATCGACGAGGTTTCGCGTCTTCCCGAGATCGTGGCGCGGGCATGGACCACGGCGCTGACGGGACGGCCTGGCCCGGTCGTCGTGGCGCTGCCGGAGGACATGCTGACCACGATGACGGACGCCGCTCCGCTCCTTGGACCGGCTGCAATGTTCGAACCCGCTGCTGCAGTGGAGGCGGTTGCCGCAACCCATGAAATGCTTGCCGCAGCGCGCCGGCCGGTGATCCTGATCGGTGGCACCAACTGGACGGCCGAAGGACGCACAGCGCTGCAGACCTTCGCCGAGGCTTCCGACATGCCGGTGGTGGCAGCCTTCCGGTTCCAGGATCAGTTCAACAATGGCTCGCCGGTTTTCGTCGGCGAGGCCGGTGTGGGCATGGTGCCGCACGTCAAGGCGCTGATCCGCGAAGCCGACGTGATCCTGGCCATCAATGTGCGTTTCGGAGAAATGACGACGGATGGCTACACCTTGCTGTCGGTGCCCGAGCCGAGCCAGAAACTGATCCATGTCCATACGTCGGATCGCGAGATCGGCAAGGTCTACATTCCCTCCGTCGGCATCCATGCCGGCCCCAATGCTTTCGCCAAAGCGTTGACCCCTGTCGAGGGCGCGTGGGCCGAATGGCGTGCCAAGGCCCGGGCAAGCTACGAAGGCGCGTTCAAGGCGCCGGCCCAGCCTGGTCCGGTCGACATGGTCGAGATCAGCGCATGGCTGCGCGACAACCTGCCCGACGACGTGATCCTGACCAATGGCGCCGGCAATTTTACGGTCTGGCCGAACAAGTTTTTCAAGTTCGGCCCCAAGGCGCGGCTGCTCGCGCCACAGTCCGGTGCGATGGGCTATGGCCTGCCGGCAGCGATAGCCGCCAAGGTGGCGTTTCCCGACCGCACCGTCGTCTGCTTTGCCGGCGACGGCGATTTCCAGATGAACTGCCAGGAACTCGGCACGGCCATGCAGGCTGGAGCGCAGCCCATCGTGCTCATCCTGAACAATGGCATCTATGGCACGATCCGCGCGCATCAGGAGCGGCACTATCCGGCGCGCGTTTCGGGAACGAACATCGAGAACCCGGATTTCGTCGGCCTTGCCAGATCCTACCGCTTCCATGCCGAACGCGTCGAATCCACGGCGGATTTCGCAGGCGCGTTCGGGCGGGCGCTGGCATCGCCGACAGGTGCGGTTCTGGAACTCGCGATTTCCCCCGAGGCGCTGACCCCGCGCCAGACCCTTTCCCAGATGCGCGAGGCGGCACTTGCTTCGCAGAAGGCCAAGGCATGACCACCAGGACAGACGACATCCGTCTCGGCGCCGACATTGGCGGGACGTTCACGGACATCGCGCTCGATGTGCGCGGAACGATCTTTTCGACCAAGGTGCTCACCACCTATTCGGCGCCCGAGCAGGCGATCCTCGATGGCATCGCCATCGTAGTGCGCGATGCAAAGATTTCGACAGCCGACATCGGCATCGTCATTCACGGCACGACATTGGCGACGAACGCACTCATCGAGCGGCGCGGCGCCAAGACGGCGCTGGTGACGACCGAGGGTTTTCGCGATGTGATCGAGATGCGGACCGAGAACCGCTTCGAGCAGTACGATCTTAACCTGAAACTGCCGACGCCGCTGATCCCGCGCGAGCATCGCTTTACCGTCAAGGGACGGATCGGCGCCGAAGGCCAGGAATTGCAGCCGCTGGACGAGGCCGCCCTGGAAGAGATCGCCGACCAGATCGCCGCGGGCGGCTTCGGCGCGGTCGCGATCGGTTTCATCCATTCCTACATGAATCCAGCGCACGAGCAGCGGGCTCGCGAAATCCTGGCGCGAAAGCTGGATATGCCGATTTCCGTCAGCGCCGAAGTCTCGCCGCAGATGCGCGAGTTCGAGCGTTTCAACACAGTCTGCGCCAATGCCTATGTCCGCCCGCAGATGGCGAGCTATCTCGCCCGGCTGCAGACGCGGCTGAAGGACATGGGCGCGGACTGCCCGGTCTTCATGATCCATTCGGGCGGCGGATTGATCTCGGTCGAAACGGCGTCCGAATTTCCGGTGCGGCTGGTCGAATCCGGTCCGGCCGGCGGCGCCATCTTCGCCGCCG
Source organism: Mesorhizobium amorphae (assembly GCF_014843845.1). Taxonomy (GTDB): domain Bacteria; phylum Pseudomonadota; class Alphaproteobacteria; order Rhizobiales; family Rhizobiaceae; genus Mesorhizobium; species Mesorhizobium amorphae_A. Next base: position 32,007 of record NZ_JHQS01000063.1, read on the forward strand.
ACATCGCCCGGCGTTTCGATCTCGATACCGTCGTCTCCTACGACATGGGCGGAACGACCGCGAAGATCTGCCTGATCGAGGATTATGCGCCGCAGACGGCCAGGACCTTCGAGGTCGCGCGCACCTACCGGTTCTGCAAGGGCTCCGGCATGCCGATCTCGATCCCGGTGATCGAGATGATCGAGATCGGGGCGGGCGGCGGCTCGATTGCCTGGGTCGATGCGATGGGACGCATCCAGACCGGCCCTGAGAGCGCCGGTTCCGAGCCGGGGCCGGCATGCTACGGGCGTGGCGGCAAACGGCCGGCGATCACCGATGCCGATCTGGTGCTGGGCAAGCTCGACCCCGACAATTTCGCGGGCGGCGCTATCAAGCTCGATGCTGCGGCCTCGCAAGGCGCGATCACGAGCGATGTCGGCGCACGCCTGTCGCTCAACCCGCTGTCGGCGGCGTTCGGCATCAGCGAGGTGGTGGACGAGAACATGGCCAACGCCGCCCGTGTTCACGCGGTCGAGAACGGCAAGAACATCTCGGACAATGTCATGATCGCCTTCGGTGGCGCAGCACCGCTACACGCGGCGCGGCTCTGCGAAAAGCTCGGCCTCGACCAATGCCTGGTGCCGCAGGGTGCCGGCGTCGGCTCGGCGATCGGCTTCCTCAAAGCGCCCTTCGGCTATGAGGCGCTGGCGTCCAAACTGATCCGGCTTTCGCAGTTCAAGGCGGATGAGGCGAATGCGCTGCTCGACGATCTGAAAGCTTCGGCCGAGAGCTTCGTGCGTGCCGGCACCAGCGGCAAGATCGTGCGCGAGATCACCGCCTTCATGCGCTATGCGGGCCAAGGCTGGGAAATCCCCGTCGCTCTGCCCGACAAGCCTTTCGCCGGAGACGCCGCCGTCACCCTGGCGGATGCCTTCCGCAAGAATTACGAGCGCTTTTTCGGCCGCGCCATCGATGGGCTCGACGGGCTGGAGATCGAGGTCGTCACTTGGTCCGTGAAGGCAAGCGACGAGCGGCCCGCCTCCGCAAAGCACAAGATCACGACCGGCACGCGCAACGTGCCGGTCGCGGTGACACGGGAGGTCTTCGATCCGGGTACCGGGACGATGCAGACTACGGCGATTGTCGAACGCACCAGCCTTTCGGCAGGCGACCGCGTGAAGGGGCCGGCCGTGATCGTGGAGCGCGAGACATCGACGGTCGTCACCACACCATTCGACGCCGTCATGCAGAGCGACGGCGCCATTCTGATGATCCGCAAGGAGAGCGCGGCATGAGCGACATTGGCGAAATCCGCATGCAGGTCATGTGGAACCGGCTGATCTCCGTCGTCGAGGAACAGGCGCTGACCCTGCTGCGCACGGCCTTCTCCACTTCCGTGCGCGAGTCGGGCGATCTGTCCGCCGGCGTGTTCAACCCGCGCGGCGAAATGCTGGCGCAAGCGGTGACCGGCACGCCCGGGCATGTGAACACCATGGCCGAGGCCGTGCTGCAGTTCATGAACGAGATTCCGCGCGAGGAGATGTACGAGGGCGACACTTATGTCACCAACGATCCCTGGCAAGGCACCGGCCATCTTCACGATATCACGATGGTCTCACCATCGTTCCTGAATGGCGAACTCGTCGCCTTCTTTGCCTGCACCGCCCACGTCGTCGATGTCGGCGGGCGAGGCTTTGGAGCCGACGGCAAGTCGGTCTACGAGGAAGGCATCCAGATCCCAATCATGAAGTTCGCCGAGAAGGGCGTGGTCAACCGCGACCTGGTGAAGATCCTGCGCTGCAACGTCCGCGAACCGAACCAGGTCGTCGGCGATTTCTATTCGCTTGCCGCGTGCAACGAGGTCGGCCATCGGCGCCTCGTCGGCATGATGACCGAGATCGGCCTGGCATCGCTCGATGGTCTCGGCGCGTTCATCTTCTCGCGCACGCATAACGCCATGCTGGAACGGATCAAGGCTCTGCCGAAGGGGACATGGTCCAACGAACTGGTCACCGACGGCTACGACGACCCGGTCAAGCTGGCGGCGGCCGTTTCGGTGCATGAAGACCATCTCAATGTCGACTTCTCCGGCAGCGCGCCGATGAGCCGCTGGGGCATCAACGTGCCCGTCATCTACACCAAGGCCTATGCCTGCTACGCGCTGAAATGCGTGGTGGCGCCCGACATTCCCAACAATGCCGCCTCGCTGGCCTTCTTCACCGTGTCGTCGCCTGTCAACATCCTGAACGCGGCCCGGCCGGCGCCGGTATCGCTAAGGCATGTCATCGGTCACATGGTTCCTGACCTCGTGCTCGGCGCGATGGCCCAGGCGCTGCCCGGCAAGATCCTGGCGGAAGGTGCCGCCGCGCTGTGGAATATCCATATCTCGGCCCGGCCGGTTGCCGGCAGCGCCGGCCGTCGCGCCGAGGTGCTGATGTTCAATTCGGGCGGCATGGGCGCTCGTCCCGAGTTGGACGGATTGTCGGCAACAGCCTTCCCCTCCGGCGTTCACACCATGCCGATCGAAGCGACGGAGCACACCGGCCCGATCGTCATCTGGCGCAAGGAACTCCGGCCTGGTTCGGGCGGTGATGGCGAGTTTCGCGGCGGCCTCGGCCAGGTTCTGGAAATCAGCGCCCTTGACGGACATGAGTTCGATTTCTCGGCCATGTTCGATCGCGTCAAGCATCCGGCAAAGGGCCGCAATGGCGGCAAGGACGGCCAGGCCGGCGTGGTCAAGCTGGATGACGGCACGTTGATGCGACCGAAGGGATGGCAGCATGTGCCGGCAGGACGCCGGCTGATCCTGGAGTTGCCGGGCGGCGGCGGCTATGGCGATCCGGCCAGGCGCAGCGCCGAGGCGAGGGCGCAGGATCAATCCAGGGGATATGTTACGGAGGATGGCAAATGAGCTACATCTCCTCGCGGCTTTCCGTGGTCAAGCCGTCGGCGTCGATGGCGGCCTCCCAGGCCGCCAGGGCGCTGCGGGCCAAAGGCGTCGACGTCATCGACCTTGGCCTCGGCGAACCGGATTTTCCGACGCCTGCCCACATCACCGAAGCGGCCTATGCGGCGGCCAAGGCCGGCCAGACCCTCTACACCGCAGCCGCAGGCACGCCGGAAGTGCGCGAGGCCGTGGCCGGGAAATTCAGGCGCGAGAACGGGCTGGATTACGCCGCTGATGACATTGTCGTGGCCAACGGCGCCAAGCAGATCATCTTCAACGCCTTGATGGCGACGCTGGAAAGCGGCGACGAGGTGATCCTGCCGGCGCCCTATTTCGTGTCCTATCCCGAGATGGTCAAGCTCTTGGGCGGCACGCCGGTCGTCGTCGAATGCCCGGAAGCGACCGGGTTCAAGCTTACGCCTGAACTGCTCGAGCAGGCGATCACGCCGAAGAGCAAATGGCTGTTCCTGAACATGCCGGGCAACCCGTCGGGCGCGGTCTACTCCGAGGCCGAACTGAAGGCGCTCGGTGCAGTGCTCGCCAGGCACAGCCATGTGCTGGTGTTGTCCGACGAGATCTATGAGCACATCATCTTCGATGGTCGTGAATTCGTGTCGTTCGGCAAGGCTTGTCCGGAGCTGAAGGACCGAAGCCTGATCGTCAACGGCGTGGCCAAGGCCTATGCGATGACCGGCTGGCGTGTCGGCTATGCCGCCGGGCCGGCGCCGCTGGTCAAGGCGATGTCGACCATCCAGAGCCAGTCGGTCACCTCGGTGTGCTCGATCGCCCAGGCGGCGACGGTCGCCGCGCTGAACGGCCCGCAGGACGAGGTGGCCCGCTTCCGCCAGGCGTTCGAGTCGCGCAGGAACCTGGTCGTCGACGGCATCAGGCGCATCAACGGCCTGACGCTGCCGCCGCCGGAAGGCGCCTTCTATGCCTATATCGGCTGCGCAAGCCTGATCGGCCGCAAAACGCCCAAGGGTATCGTGCTTGAAGACGACACCGCGGTTGCGAGCTATCTCCTTAATGAGGGCCGCGTGGCTTCGGTGCCGGGCGCTGCCTACGGACTTTCACCCTATTTCCGCATCTCCACCGCCACGAGCGAGGAGGTGCTTGCCGAAGCGATCGCGCGCATCAATGCCGCCGTCGCGCAAGTGGAGTAAACCATGCCCCAATACGAACGCATCCTGATCACCGGCGCCGCCGGCCGTCTTGGCTCGGAACTGCGAAAGGGGCTGGTGCCGCTGGCAAAGACGATCCGCCTGGCGGGCCGCGAACCGTTCGGTGACCTTGCCGCGCACGAGGAAGAAGCGGTGTTCGACCTCGCCGATATGGAGGCGACGATCGCGGCCACCAAGGATTGCGATGCGATCGTGCATTTCGGCGGCGCGCCGCTCGAATGCGCTTGGCAGACGATCCTGGATTCCAGCATCCGCGGCTCCTACCACATCTATGAAGGCGCGCGGAAACATGGCGTCAAGCGCGTCATCTACGCCTCCTCGGTGCACGCCATAGGCTATCACGAGGTCGAGGCGCATATCGGCGTCGACGCGCCGGTGCGGCCCGACAGCCTGTATGGCGTGTCGAAGAATTTCGTCGAAAGCCTGAGCCGGCTCTATTGGGACAAGTTCGGCATCGAGACGGTGTGCCTGCGCATTTTCTCGTCATTCCCCGAGCCGGCCGACCGCCGCATGCTGTGGTCGTACCTTTCCTTTGCCGATTGTGTCCGCTTGGTCGAGGCCTCGCTGACCGCGCCACGCGTCGGTCACACGATCTCGTTCGGCATCTCCGACAACAGGTTGAAGATGGTCGACAACAGCGGCGCGAACCATCTCGGATTTTATCCGCAGGACAGCACGGAGCCATTCCGCGCAGCGGTCGAGGCGAGGACCCCGGTTCTGGATCCGAAGGCGCCGTCGGTGAAATATCTGGGCGGCTGGTTCTGCGAACTCGGCCATCCGGACGACGAGCCGAAATCGTGAGGCAGAGCTACGACGTCGGCATGGTCGGCGGGGCCGTAATCGGCTCCGCCGTCGCCTATTTCCTGGCTGCCAATCCGGACTTCACGGGCTCGGTCCTGGTGGCACCGACCATTGCGGCGGCCGCCACTGTCCTGATCGTCGCGTCGGTGTTCCTGCTTGCGGTTTCCGCACTGGTTTCGCGGCGCAAGCTATAGCGACGGCCGATCGAACAACGAACTCTCCGTTTAGCGTCCTTGGTTGCGCCGAAGACTATCTTGCCGGTTCGCCTTCGCCAAAGGTGTCCTTCATCGCGCGCAGGATGATGACGGCCGAGGCGGCACCCGGGTCCATGTGACCGAGGGACCGCTCGCCGAGCCTGGCCGCCCTGCCGCGGGCAGCGACCATCGACCGCGTCGAATTCGCGCCGGCTTCGGCGGCCTCCAGTATGCTGTTCCACATTTCCGGTCCTCCGGCAGAACGGGCGCGTGCGTTGACGGCCGCTTCCGTGGCCGGGATCCAGGCATCCAGCATCGTCTTGTCGCCGCGCTGTCCCTTGCCGCGCTCCTTGATGCCGGTGGTCATCGCCTCGACGATCATCGCCTGATCGGCGGCTGAAAGGCATTCATCCTGTTTGAGCGCTTGTGCCGCGCGCCGGAAGGCGGTGGCATAGAGCGGTCCTGTGGAGGCGCCGACGGCGTCGAGAAAGGCCGACGCGGCGGCCGTGAAGACCTCCGACGGCAGCGTGTCGTCGAGGTTGAGCTTGGCCAGTTCCGCATTCACCGCCATGAAGCCGAGCGACATGGTGATGCCGTGGTCGGCGTCGCCGATGGCGCCGTCGAGGTCCGAGAGGTGGTCCTTTCCGGCCTCGATCGCAATCGATATGCGATAGAACATCCTGCTCAGGCGTCGCGCCGCATTGTCCGACATCGTGTTCCTCCCAGTTCAAGCAGGATGCCGCCCGTCTTCACGGGGGCGCGCGCCTATTCCCTATCTTCAACCAATCCGCAGGACGGCCGTGTCGCAAGGGTGATGCAACAATTCTGTAAGCTCGGCGTCGAGATGCATGACCGTGATCGACGCGCCGACCATGTCGAGCGAGGTGCAGTAATGTCCCACCCAGTTCGCCTCTATCGTGATGTCCTTGGCGCTCAGCCGCTGCTCGACACGCCTGAACAGAATGTACAGTTCCATCATCGGCGTTGCGCCAAATGAATTGACCAGCACCGCGACATGGTCTCCCGCCGCCGGCTTCATTTCCGAAAAGATGCGGTCCATGATCCGGTCGGTGATCGCGTCGGCGCTCATCATCTTTTCACGGATGACACCAGGTTCGCCGTGGATGCCCATGCCGATCTCGATGTCGTCGGGGCCGATCTCGAAATTGTGGCGGCGCGTCTGCGGCATGGAGCAAGGCTCCAGCGCGACGCCCATGGTGAAGGTTCGCGCATTGGCCTTGCGTGTCACGGCTTCGCAGGCGTCGAGCGACAGTCCACGATCGCAGGCGGCCCCGGCGATCTTGAACATGAAGAAGTTGCCGGCAACGCCGCGCCGGCCTTCTTTGTCCTCGAGCGGCGACGAGGCGATGTCGTCCGTCGTCACCACCGTGCGAACCTCGATATTGTGTTCCGCCGCGATCTCGGCCGCCATCTCGAAATTCATCACGTCGCCGGCATAGTTGCCGTAGACGAAGAGCACGCCTTGCCCGCCCGATGCGGCGTTGGCGCACTGGAAGATCGTGCCGGGAGGCGGTGACGAAAAGATGTTGCCGACGGCAACGGCGTCGGCGAGTCCCTTGCCGACATAGCCGAGAAAACAGGGCTCGTGCCCGGTGCCGCCGCCGACCACAAGCCCGACCTTGCCGGGCCTCGGACCGGTGCGGGCGACGAGGGCGCGATGCGAACCCTTGATCGGCATGACATAGGCGGCGTTGGCCTTCACCACGCCGTCGAGCATTTCCTCGACGACATCATTGGGGTCGTTGAGGAACTTCTTGATGTGGGTCCGGTAGTTACTGGGCAGGGCCACCGTGTTGTCGACTCGTGGGCGTTGCGAGAGCTTCTGGTCGAGTTCCGTCACGCCGTCGGCATTGAGGATACCGCGGCCGGTGGCGGCGTCGGTGATAAGCACATTGACATAGCCGCCGCGCAGCGTCGCCAGGATCGCCGGCACCTTGTCGAAACCGCCGGCGACCGCGATGCGCAAGCCGATGGCCTTCAGCATGTCGAGCGATATGCCGATCGTCCGGTCGTCCAGCGGACCGGCAACCGGATTGCCTTGCCCGTCGATGAAGCGGCCGGCGACGACGCCGACGGCGTCCCTGGCGAGATATTGCTGCAGCGAAACCGATTCAAAGAAGCCGCTGGTGTGGATCGTCGAGTTCGGGCGCAAAGACGAGATGCCGAACAGCGCCTTGTTGGCTTTGGCTAAAGCGCCGAACTGGCTCTGGATCAGCGGCTCGCGCAACAGCATGTCGCGAACCTCGGCCGTGGAAACGACCGCCGGCGCCGTGATGTTGATCAGCTTCGCCTTGACCGCGCCGGCGATGGCGGAGGCGCAGAGCTCGGGCGTATAGGCGAAGCTGGCGGCCGTTCCGCCGGTGGCCTGGACGATGGTGACGTCCTGAAGGCCGGGCACCGACACCTGCTCCGCGATCGCCAGGACCGTGCGCCCCCAGGCGACGGCGAGCGTGTCACCGGATTTCAGCAGCTTGGCAAGGGCCTGCGCGGCCGCCCCGCCAAGGCGGTCGATCAGCGGCCGCGTATTGTCGTCGCTCGGCACGACGAGACAGTCATGCAGGCCGAAGTGACGTTTGAGCTCCTGCGCGATCGACAGCGAGCTCAGCCGTGACGGCTCGAGCGAGATGTTGACGATGCCGCGGGCGCGGGCATCGGCTAGGTAGCTGTTCACCGTTGCCCGCGAAATGCCCATGATCTCGGCGATGTCGCCTTGCGTCATATGATCTTCGTAGTAGAGCCAGCAGGCCCAGACATACGGGTCGTCGCCATAGCGCAGCGGAATGGGCTCGGACGCAGCCTCGGCGCCCGCTCGCACGGTGCCGTTCTTGCGCGCCGATGATGTCTTGACGGTCATGCTGCCAAGTTTCCCCGAATCCAAGATCGATCGCCAAGATGAGCGTAAATGGCAGAACACTCAATCTTGGCCTGATGGCGCCTGGTCCGATCCGGCACCAACCCGGCCTCCGGCTGGAAATCAGCCGGAAGCCAGTGCTCGGGAGGAGCCTTGCCCGTGTTCAGCCTCCAGCGGTCGCGGATAGCTGCAGTTTCTGCTTGGCGCCATGCGCCAGGGTTTCCAGGATCAGGGCGCAGGATGTGGCGCCGGCGTCGAGGACACCGACCGAGCGCTCGCCGAGCCGGCTGGCGCGGCCGATCCGCGCCACCAGATCCTTTGTGCTGTCGCGGCCTTTTTCAGCCGCGACGACCAGTGCATCCAGGGCTTCCGGGAACGGCTTGCCGCCGGCATTGGCGGCGTCGAAGGCCTCGATGGCCGGGACAAGGGTATCGAGCAGCGTCTTGTCGCCGACCTTGGCCGAGCCGATCGACTGGATGCCGTTGAGACCGTTGCTGAGCATGGCGCTGAACGTCCTGGCATCGATGGACGAGGAACCTTCGATCGTTTCGGCGAATTGCGTGAACATGACGCCATAGAGCGGACCCATCGAGCCACCGATCTCGGTCATCAGCACGGTGCCCAGCGTGTCGAAGGCCGTGGCCAGCGACATGTCGTTGCCGCGGATCCTGTCCGCCGCCATGCCGAAACCCTTGGCCATGTTGACGCCGTGGTCGCCGTCACCGATCTTGCCGTCGATCTCGCTGAGATAGGCCCGGTTCTCGATGATCCTGTCGGCCAGCGAAAGAACGATGTCGCCGGCGGAAGCGTTTTCAAACTGCTGCATGCGCCTGTTCCTAAAGCCTTGCCGGACAATCGACATCGACGTCCAGCAATCGTTTCAACTCGGTGTCGAGAGCCATGACCGTGAGCGTGGCGCCGACCATTTCCAGCGAGGTGAAATAATTGCCGATATAGGTCTTGTGGATGGTCAAGCCGCGTCCGCTGATCTCCGTCTCGATCGTGTCGTTGAGGATGTAGAGCTCGTTGACCGGGGTCGCGCCGAGGCCGGACACAAGCACCGCCACTTCCGTGCCGGCCGCCAGATCGTGATCGTCAAGGACGACCTTGACCATTTCGCGCGCTATCTCGGCTGCCGGCTTCAGCGGCTCGACACGCACACCCGGTTCACCGTGATGGCCGATGCCGACTTCCATAGTACCCGGCTCGATCAGGAAGTTGGGATGCCCGACCGCCGGCAGCGTGCACGGGCCAAGGCCGACACCGATCGAACGGCAATTGTCGATCGCCCGTTGCGCGATCGCCTGCACCTCCTCGAGGCCGGCGCCTAGCGCGGCCTTGGCGCCCGCGCATTTCCACATGAAGATCTCGCCGGCGACGCCACGGCGCTTCTCGCGCTCTTCCGGTGGCGCCGAGCAGACATCGTCATTGGCGACGACGGTAGCGATCTCGATGTCTTCCTTGGCCGCGAGCTTTATGGCCATTTTCACGTTCATGTTGTCGCCGGCGTAGTTGCCATAGAGGCAGACGACACCCTTGCCGCCATTGGCTTCGCGCGCGGCGTCGAGGAAGCTCTTTGCGGTCGGCGACGAGAACAGCTCGCCGACCGCAACCGCGTCCAGCATGTTGCGGCCGGTGTAGCCGATGAAGGCAGGCTCGTGGCCGGAGCCGCCGCCGGTGATCACGCCGACCTTGCCGCCGACCGGCGCATGGCGGGCGGCGATGACGCGCGGGTTGCTGCCCAGCCTGACCAGGTCGGCATGCGCCTTGACGAAGCCCTTGACCGTATCCTCGACGACCTCGTCGGGATTGTTGATGAACCGCTGCATTGTTACTCCGATCCTTCGCCGCTCAGACAATGGTGTAGCCGCCGTCGACCAGGAGGTCGGCGCCGTTGATCATGTCGGCGCCGTTCGACGCCAGGAACACCGCTGCCGCGGCGATCTCCTGCGGAAAGGCGAAGCGCCCGGTCGGAATGCGCTGCTTCAGCGCCTCGCCGCGCGGGTTGTCCCAGGCCTTCCGGCCGAGGTCGGTGAGAACTACCGTCGGCGAGATCGTGTTGACCGTGATGCCGTGCTTGCCCCATTCGGCGGCGAGCGTCTTCGACAGGCCGATGACGCCAAATTTCGAGGCGCAATAGGCGGCATGCTGGTCGATCGCGACGCTGCCGGCCTGCGAGGCCATGTTGATGATCTTGCCGCCCTTGGCGGCCTTGATCAGGGCGCGCCCGGCGGCCTGGCAGACAAGAAACGTTCCCTTGAGATTGATGTCGATCGTCTTGTCCCAGGCGTCGAGGGTGAGTTCCTCGGCGGGAGCAAGGATGGCGACGCCGGCGCTGTTGACGACGATGTCGATTTGGCCGAAAGCCGCTTGCGCCGCGGCGAACACCGCTTCCACGGACTGTGGATCGGCCACGTCGCAGACGAAGGATTTCGCGCCATCGCCGAGTTCGTCGGCCTTCGCCCGCGCAACCGATTCATTGATATCGATCACGCCGACGACGGCCCCTTTCGCGGCAAATGCCGACGCAATGGCACTGCCGATGCCGGAGGCGCCGCCAGTGACCAGGGCGACCTTGCCGGCCAGCGAAAAATTGAGATCGACGTCTATTGAATCGGTCATGTTTTTCTTCTTCCAGTCCTGATGGAAAGTGGGGCGGGCGTTCAGCCCGCCCCACGGTTGTATCACTTGCGCGTCGCCAGCAGCTGGTCGACGTTTTCAGCCGTCACCGGCGTCCACGGGACATTGTAGATCTTCTCCTTGCCGTCGTTCCACGGCATGTCCTTGTAGGTTGTCCAGATGTCGGACTGAGGCTTGTAGTCACCCTTCTTGGCCTTGAAGATTGCGAGGTCGAGCGCGCCTTGAGCCTGGGCGCGCGCGTCCTGGAGGATCGAGGTCATCTCGCCGGCCTTGACGGCGTGGAGGGCGTCGGTGATGCCGTCGATGCCCGCAATGGCGAAACTCTTGACGTCAAGGCCGGCGGCCTTGATCGCCTCGATCGCGCCGAGGGCCATTTCGTCGTTCTGGCCGATGACGCCGTTGATCTGCTTCGGGTGGGCCGTCAGCCAGTTCTCCATCAGCGTCTGGGCTTCGGCGCGCGACCAGTTTGCCGTCTGGTCCTCGAGAACCTTGACGTCAGGGCATTCGGCAAGCGCCTTCTTGTTGCCTTCGAGGCGGGAGATCTGCGCGGACTGGCCGACCGGCCCCTCGAGGATGACGACGTTGCCCTTGCAGCCGATCTTGTCGAGCACGGTCTTGGCTTCCATGTAGCCCGAGATCGTGTCGTCTGATCCGACATAGGAGGTCAGCAGATCGGAATTGACGCGGGTGTTCGAGCCGATGACCGGAATGCCGGCGTCGGCGGCCGACTGTACGGCAGCGGCGCCGGCGTCGACGTCGATCGGCGCGAAGATGATCGCATTGTATTTCTGCGTGACCATCGTCTTGAACTGGTCCTGCTGGACCAGCGCATCATAGCGGCCGTCAAACACCGTCAGCTCGACTTCGCCGCTCTTGACGGCCGGGTGCTCCTGAAGCGCCGCCGCCCAGATCTGCATGAATTCCGCATTCAAGCCGTAGGGTGCTGCACCTATCTTGATCTTCTCCTGCGCCATCGCAGACGAGGCCAGCAGCGCGGTCGCGGATGCGAGCGCAATCATCCATCTTTTCATTTTGTTACCTCCACTAAGTGAGCGACCGACATGGTTCGCCTTTCAACGGACGCGCGTGATGCAGGTCCGGTGCCTGAAGGGGGCTGTCGAGTATCGATATTGCCAAAGCGGAATCCGCTTTGGGTCCAAAGCGCTAAGCCCCGTAGTTCCTCTTCTGGTCGAGCATCACGGCGCCAACGATCAGGGCGCCCTTGAGCACTTGCTGGTAGTAGGATTGGATACCCATGAGATCGAGACCGTTGTTCATGACGCCGATGATCAGCGCCCCGATCAATGTGCCGGTGACCCGGCCGACGCCTCCGGAAAGACTGGTTCCACCGATCACCACCGCCGCGATCGCATCGAGTTCATAGGCGATGCCGGCCTGGGGAAGTGCGGAACCGGTACGCGCGCTGAGCAGCATTCCGGCGAAACCGGCAAGCCCGCCGGAGATGACGTAGACGACGAACTGGATGCGGGTGATGTTGATGCCCGAGGTCCTTGCGGCATGCGGATTGCCGCCCACGGCATAGATGTAGCGGCCGAAACGGGTCCGGTTGAGGATCCACCACGAGACGGCGAACACGATCGCGAGAATGATGACCGGAGCGGGTATGCCAAAGACGTCGCCCGTGCCGATCCAGCGGAAAGCCGGCGTCAGCGCGGGAACGGGACGGCCGCCGCCGTAGATGAGGGTCAGCCCGCGCGCGGCCGAGAGCATGCCCAGCGTCGTCACGAAGGCCGGCACCGAAAACCGCGATACGATCAAGCCGGAGACGGCGCCGCAGGCAATGCCGACCAGCAGGCCGATGCCAAGCCCCAGGGCGACGGGATAGGGCGCGCCGGAAATTCCAGCGGTCGCGGAGCTGGTGACGAAACTGGCGCTGACGATGCCGGCAAGCGCGACAACCGAGCCGACGGAGAGATCGATGCCGCGGGTCAGGATGACGAAGGTCATGCCGATGGCGAGGACACCGTTGATCGAAGTCTGCAGCAGCACGTTCGAGATGTTGCCGGCGGTCAGGAAGAACTCGTTCGAGACCGACAGAACCGCCACCAGGATCAGGAAGGCGAGGAAGATGCCGTACTCCTGGACCAACAGCCGTCGCTGCTCGGAACCCAGCCAGCCCTTCGCCTTCTTGTCGTCGCCAACCGACATTACCGGCTCCTCCGCCATTGAGCGAACACCCTGTCCCGGTTCAGGTTGAAAGGTGGACGAGTGATTGGGCATCTGTTTCCTCCCGGCTGAAGATCCCGGCGCTCCTGCCGGCCCGCATCACCATGATCCGGTCCGACATGCCGAGAACTTCATCGATTTCAGAAGAGATCATCACCACCGTGCCGCCGGCGGCGGCGAAGTCGCTGATGATACGATAGATCTCACGCTTGGCACCGACGTCGACGCCGCGGGTCGGCTCGTCCAGCAGCAGGACTTTCGGGCTGCGCAGGAACCATTTGCCGAGCACCACCTTCTGCTGGTTGCCTCCCGAAAGACCGGAGACCGGCATGGTGTCGCGCGCCGCCTTGATCTGGAACTGATCGCGCATGTCGCGGCTTGCCCGCGCCTCGCGAGCCCGGTCCATGGCAAAGGCGGGGCTCATTTCGGGCAGGCTCGCCATGCAGATGTTGGCGCGCACGGAATCGGAGAGATTGAGACCGGTCAGCTTGCGGTCCTCGGTGACCAGCGCCAGGCCAAGCGCCATGGCGTCCGCCGGCTTGGAGATGGTGACTTCGGCGCCGTCGACCGTGACGCGTCCCGCCGACGGTTTGTCGAGCCCGAACAGGCAGTTGAAGATTTCCGTTCGCCCGGCGCCCATCAGGCCGTAAATGCCGAAGATCTCGCCCTTTCGGGCCGAGAAGGAGATGTCCTCGATCTTGTTCGGGCAAGAGAGGGCGACGACCTCGATGCCGGTTTCCGGCGTCGGCGCGTTGGTCTTGACGTACTCCTCCGACAGCTCGCGCCCGACGATCATGCGGATGAGGCCGGGCCGGTCGATGTCGGCAAGCGCCCCGCTGCCGACATAGGCGCCGTCGCGAAAGACCGTGTAGGAATCGGCGATCTGGAAAATCTCCGACAGGCGGTGTGAGACATAGACGATGCCGCGCCCTTGCGTCTGCAGCCGGCGGATCGCGTCGAAGAGGTGTTGGGCCTCCCGCTCGCCGATCGCCGACGTCGGCTCATCCATGAAGATGACCTCCGCGTCGTGACTGAGCGCCTTGGCGATCTCGACCAACTGCATCTGCGCGACCGAGAGGTTCATCATGTAGCTTGTGGCGCGAATATCGAATTCGAGATCGTCCAGCAGCTTTTGCGCGGACCGGTTCATCGCCCGGAAATCGATGCCGCCGAAGCGCGCCTTGGGCTCGCGGCCGAGATAGATGTTTTCGGCGACCGTCATGTGGGGAACGGGGCTGAGTTCCTGTTCGATGATGGCAATGCCCGAGGCCAGTGCGTCGGCCGGGCTTGTGAATTCCACCTCCTTGCCGCGACGGCGGATGGCGCCGGCATCGCGCTTGAAGATGCCCATCAGGATCTTGAGGAAGGTCGACTTGCCGGCGCCGTTGCCGCCGCAGAGTGCATGAACCGTGCCGGCTCGAAGCTGAAAGCGGCCGTCGCGCAAGGCGGCGACGCCACCAAAGGACTTTTTCAGCCCTTCCACCTCGAGCAAAAGCTCCACGCCGTTCTCCTCCCACGCATTCGGCAACCCCGTTTGGGGTGATCGACACCAGAGCTCCCCGTCTCCAAATGTCGACGCTGACAATAGTCAGATCGTGATCGACAAATGTCAAGTGAATGATTTTGCGATGCCTGGATTGACGGTTTTCCGCCGTGCGTCCAACCTCATTGGCAAAAGTAAATTCATGCCGCTGACCAAGGCTCTGCCCCCAGGCAGGACGCCGGGAACAGGCTTCTTCCAGGACATCCAGACCCTATGACGCGACCGGTGGAACAGCTTCTTACCCAGCTCCATGCGCGGTTCGACACCGCTTCTGTCCTGGTTGGTGACGCGGTCGATCCGCGTTACAGCGACGACCTTTCCGGAAAGAATGGAGTGCGCCCCGAGCTCGTCCTGCGTCCGCGCACCACGACGGAGGTGGCTGAGATGCTGCGGCTCTGCAACGGCATCGGACAGCGGCTTGTCGTCCATGGCGGCCGCACTGGCCTTGCCGGTGCGACGCGCGTCGAGCCGGGCGAGGCGGTGCTGTCGCTAGAGCGGATGACGGCGATCGAGGCGCCAGACCGCGAGGCAGCGACAATCGTCGCCGAAGCCGGCGTGCCGCTGGAGGTGGTTCAGGACGCGGCCGATGCGGCCGGCCTGCTGTTCGGCGTCGATATCGGGGCGCGGGGAACGGCCACCGTGGGCGGCAATGTCGCCACCAATGCCGGCGGCATTCGCGTGCTGCGCTACGGCATGTACCGCGCCCAGGTTCTGGGTCTGGAAGCGGTGCTGGCGGACGGATCGATCCTGACCTCGCTAAAAGGTCTGCCCAAGGACAATTCCGGTTACGATCTCAACCAGCTCTTCATCGGCAGCGAAGGCACGCTGGGCGTGGTCACGCGCGCCTGCCTGCGGCTGCACCCGAAGCCGGCCACGGAGGTCAATGCCTTCTGCGCGCTCGCCTCGCTGGAAGCGGCCATCGCGCTGCTCGGGCTGCTCAGGCAACGGCTCGGACCGTTGCTTTCGGCTTATGAGGTGAACTTTTCGCCGCTCTACGGCGCCATGGTCGCCGGCATGCAGGCCCCAGCGCCGCTGCCTGTCGGTTCGCCCGTCTATGTGCTGGCCGAGATACAGGGCACCGAGCCGGACCGGGACAGCGAGCGGTTCGCCGCGGTGTTGATGCAGGCCGTCGAGGAGGGCGTGATCGACGACGTGGTCGTCTCGCAGTCGCCACGCGAGTTCCGCGCACTGTGGGACGTGCGGGAAGACGCCAACCGCTTCCTGTTTTCGATCGAGGGCCTGGTCGGCGTCGACATCAGCATCCCGCTGGCGCGGATGGCAGCGTTCCTTCGAGATGCGGAAGCCGCGATCCGCACCGTCGACCGCAATGCCGAGATCTACGTCTTCGGTCATCTCGGCGACGGCAATCTCCACTATCAGGTGCAGACCAGCGAGCCGGCAATGGCCTATGACATCATCTATCGGGGCGTGGCCGCCGCCGGCGGCGCCGTCTCGGCCGAACACGGCATCGGCCTCGACAAGAAGAAGTGGCTGCACCTGGTGCGCAGCGAAGCCGAAATCGCCGCCATGCGGCGCCTGAAGGCGGCCTTCGACCCCAACAACATCCTCAATCCCGGGCGGATATTCGACCCTGCGCCCCGAGGTTTCTAACCCCGGCAGATCGAGCATCGGCTTGGCTCTATGCCGACGCACTGCGCTGCAAATGCATGAAGGATGGCGCCGGTACGCTCGAAACCGTCGACATCATTGCGGACAGCCCGGCTCTGAGCTAATTTAGACCCTGATCAGACGAGGAATGTGCCCGCTGTCGCGACGGCTTTTCTCTCTCTCTTTTTCTGTCTCGGCAGACTGTGACCTCTTTAACAGACCTCGATACCGCAAGCTGCATTCTTGTGGTCTCCAGGTAATAGCAGTTAAGGAATCTGCCATGCTCCGATGCTGCGCGTTCATTGCAGCCTTGATCCTCACGGGGTTCACGGCATTCGAAGCTCGCGCCGATCGAAGGGTTGCCTTTGTCATTGGCAATTCCGATTACCGGGACATTCCGGCGCTGAAGAACCCGGACAGGGATGCCGAGGACGTATCCAAGACGTTTCGGCTGGCCGGTTTCGAGGTCTTCGTCGCCAAGGATCTTACCAAGCTCCAATTCGAGGAGCAGTTTCGCAACTATCTCTCGGCGGCGGACGGCGCGGATCTGTCGGTCGTCTACTATTCAGGCCATGGTTTTCAGGTCGGTGGCGAAAATTTCCTGATCCCGGTCGATGCCTCGTTGAAAAAGGCGGCGGACATCGAGGTCCAGGCCATCAAGCTCAACGATGTGCTGGAGCAGTTGCGTTCGAAGTCGAAGATCCAGGTGATCATCCTCGATGCCTGCCGCAACAATCCATTTCCGCGCAAGGATTACTGGCTGCGAGACCAGCTTCTCACCGCAGGGAATACCGGCCTTGCGCAGGTGCGAAGCTCGCTGAACACCTTGATTGCCTTTGCCACCGAACCCGGGGCGGTTGCCTATGACGGCACCGGCGACCTCAGCCCGTTCTCGGCGGCGTTCTCGCGTCGCGCGCTCGCGCCGAACCAGGAGATCCGCACTGTCATGGCGGCTGTGCGCCGGGATGTGGTCGAGGCCACGAAAGGCGTGCAGGTTCCCTGGGAAAACTCGTCGCTGATCGACGAAGTTGTGTTCATGCGCCGCGCCAACCGCCCATCGCTGCCGCCGGTGCTGGAGAAGGTCGTGTTGTCTGGGGTCGGCCCGGTCGATCTCGGCCTGCCGGAACCAGTCGATGTCGACGGCGGAACAATCACCGTGAGTATCGAGAGACCACCCGCGCTCGGGCGCCTGATGCTGGACGGCAAGCCTGTCGAGGCGGGCGAGCCCATCCAGGGCAGGGACCTGCCACGCCTGAAGATGGATGTCCCCAAGGGGGTCGCCACGCAGGACGAGGTGGACATGCTGGCCTATGCCACGCATGACAATTGGGGCGGCCAATCCCAGGGCATACTGGTGTTCCGCGTCAAAAGCGGCGAAGGCGCCGAGGGCCAGCAGGTCATGGCTTCGCTCGAGGCCGAGCAGAAGCAACAGGTGCTGGAGCGCGGCATTCACATCACCGGCGCGGCCGAGGCGATCGAGAACCGCGACATCGATGTTCCGGTCGGTGTCGGCCCGGTGGCGCTGAACCTGGATTTCCCGACCGACGATCCGGCGGTCAGTCTGAAGGTTTCGGGGTATCCGGCGACGGGAACACTCTCGCTGCCGGATCGAACCCTGTCGCCCGAATCGAGCCTGGTGGCCGGTGAAGTCGACCATTTGCGCTACGAGCCCCAGATCGGCGCCGGCGCGCCGGTCACGGTCGGCTTCGAGATCCGGGCGGACGCCAGCTCGTCCAAGCCCGCCACGATGAAATTGTCGCCGACGGTCGACCCCTGCGATACGGCCGCCGGAGAACCGCTCGACCTGCAAGGTGTCGTCCCCGGCCTGCTGCCGAATGAAATCGGCGCCAAGGCGGTGGAAGTCTGCGAGGCCGCGGTGAAGGCTTATCCGGATGTGCCGCGCTTTCGCTACGAACTGGGGCGCGCGCTGCTTGCGGCCGGCAAGGTCGAGGAAGCGAAGACGGCCGTCGAGGAGGCCGCCAAGAAGGGACATGTGCGCGCCGTGTTCGAACTCGGCTACATGTATGCGACCGGAACCGGAATGGCCATCGACCGCACGCAAGCCAATGCCCTCTACAAGGCGGCGGCCGACAAGGGCGATCCCTATGGCATGACGTCCTGGGGCCGCGCCCTGTTCAATGGCTATGGCGTCAAGCCCGATACGGCCAAGGGCCTGGACCTGCTGCTCAAGGCGGCGGCGATGGGGCATACCTACGCCATGAACGATCTCGCCGCGATCTTCACCGAGGGCCGCAACGGCGTGACCGCCGATGCGGCTCGTGCCGTCGCCTTCCTGGAGGCCGGCGTGCAGCGGCAGGACATGTATTCGATGAACCTGCTCGGCCGCAATTACCTCAGCGGTCAGGGCGTGGAAAAAGACCCGAAGCAGGCGCAGGCGCTTTTCCAGAAGGCGATGGAGCTTGGCCAGCCTTACGCTCCGGCCAGCCTTGCGCGCATGTACCGGGATGGCGTTGGCGTAGAGCAAGATCTCGCCGAAGCGCAAAGACTGTTCGAGTTGGCAACCGCGCGCGGCGATCAGTCCGGTGCCTATGACCGCGCGGCGCTCGAACTGCAAAAGGGCGACAAGGTCGATCAGGCCGTCGCCGTGCGTTTCCTTGCATTCGCGGTCGCGCTCGATCAGCGCAAGGAGTTGCCGGACGCCCCGAAGATACTGGCGCAATTTGGAGCGAAGCCGAAAACGGCGGCGCTGGAAGAGCTGCGCCAGGAACTCAAGTCGAAGATTCCCGCGTCCGGTTCGCTGGACGCCCAATTGGTCAAAGTGGCCAGGCGAGTCTGGGAAGAAGCCAATCCGCGTCGGGACGTGTTTTGATCAACTGGGAGGCAATGGTGGGCAGGACATTGAAGCAGGCAATCATCGGAACAATTTTGTCCGGCCTTGTGGCGGGACTCATGGGCTGCACGTCCTTGGTGCCCCAGCCTGAACCTACGCCGCTGGTGGCGAAGCCCCAGCCGAAGGTCGTTCGCACGGTGCCGTCGCCAAAGGTCTTGAAGAAGAAAAACGTCACCACCAAGAAAGTGGTCGAACCGGTTGAGGTGGTCCAGCCGGTTGAAGCCCCTGTAAAGCCTGTCGTTCCCACTTTGGGCGGAAGCGGCGGCGGCGGCGGCGGCGGCTGGGGAGGTTGATCAGTAGGTGTTAGCGGGCAGGCGTTTCCGCCTCGGGCTAATACGTAGCCGCTGATTGGTGCAGCGCATCGATTTCCGCCATCTGGATGCCCATCTCGACAAAGGCGGAGAGAACGGCAGAACGGTCATCGAGCGCGACGCGCGCCAGTCCGGCCAGAATCCCTGCGTTGACGGCATGGGCGGCTGGGAAGGGTTGCAGGTCCGATGCCGCTGCCGGCTCCGCGGCCGCCGGGCCGATATCATCCCATCCCGCGGCCAGGGCGATCCAGCCGCCCGGCGTTACCGGCTGCATTGCGGCGGCCGTGCTCACCGCCGCGCGATGGTGAGGACTGTCGGGTTCGCCGACCCGATCGCGAACCAATGCGAGCAGTTCCTGGTCATTCCCGTCCAGCAGTTCGGTCAGATGGCTCAGGCACTCATGCGCCCACCAGAGTGCGGCCCGCTCGGGAAGCAGATAGGCGCAGAACGTGATCGCCTCCTCCGGCACGCGGCCGGCGAGGAGGGTGCGGCAGAACTCGATCGAAGCCTGTTCGGTCGGCGCCGTGCGCATGTCCCTGGCAATAGCGGGACAAGCCATGAAAAGATCCCGTGCCGTTCTGAATCGGAGCCCGTTGGCCATGGCCGCCACGCTTTCCCCAGGGAATATACGCCACTCAAGCGCCCGGCGAGGCGCGGGTCAAGTCTCTCCTTTGGCTAGGCCGAGGCCGGCCGGCCGCGTGCGTTTGTTCACAGACAATCGCCGCAAGATTTGGTATAATCCGCGGCTGGCAAGATCGGATGCTCAGACAGGAGTAACCGCAATGAATTTCGGCAGTTCAGCCCTCGTGTTGGCGGTCGTGGTTTTTGCGACCCACGCCTCCGCCGATCCAACTCAGAAATCGGAAGACATCGTGAAGTTCTTTGCCGGAGCCGGCAATCTCGGCGCGGCGCGCGGCATCTGCGTCGGCACCGAGGAAGAGTGCGGCAGCAAGAGCGAGACGAACAAGGCGCCGGCCAAGAAATCCAGCCTCGACATGCTGATCAATTTCGGACTGGATTCCGCCGAGCTCGACGCGACCGCCCGCTCCGAGCTCGACGAGTTCGCCAAAGCGCTGAAAGACAGCCGGTTGAGCACACTCAGCTTCGTCGTCGAGGGTTACACCGATGCCTCCGGCTCGGCCCGCTACAATGAGGGACTGTCGCAACGAAGGGCAAAATCGGTGACCGCCTTCCTGACGTCCAGCGGTGTCGAGGCAGCCCGCATCAAGGCGATTGGCATGGGCGAAAACAATCCGCGCGCCCCCAATCCCTATGATCCGGTCAACCGACGGGTGGAGATGCGCATAAGCGCGCAATAACCAGCGCCGGCGCCTGTCGCGCCGGGCTGTCGAACAGAGCCCGGTCCGTCAGTTCTTGTTGAGCGCGCCGCCGACCGCCACGCCGGTGCCGAAGATCAGCGCCTTGGTCAGGAAGTCGTTGTTGTTCTCAGGCGGCGGGGAGTCTTCCCGCCCAACCAAGGTATCGCGGTCGGTGCGCTTCTTCTGAACGACCTGCTGTTGTTTCTTGCGGGGCTTCTGTGCCACCGGCTTTTGCGCGCGGGCCTTCTGCACCGACTGCTTCTTCGGCGGCGCCGGACGGGCCTGATCGGCGGCATGTCTGGCGCGCACGGCGTCCATCATCGGATCCGTCTGGATAACCAGGAACGCCAGTTGCTCGCGCGTCAGGAAGGTGGTCGGCGGCAGACCGTTCTTCTCCTGCCAGTCGCCGATCGCCTGGCGGGTCTTAGGCCCGATGTTTCCGTCAACGCGGCCAAGTTCGTTGCCCAGCGCTTCGACGCGCAACTGCAGGTCGATGCGCCCCTCGCGATCGAGACCGATGGCGCTTTCCGTCAGCTCGGAACCGAGCGCCTGCTTCATGTCGTCCGAAATGCCGACCGACGTGCGCACGGCAGAGCCGGAGTTGGCGTTCGCCTCGTCCGTATCGACTGCTGCGACTTGCCGGTCTTCGGCTTTGGGGTCGTTCAATTCATCGATGCTCAGCCGCGCCACGGTGGCGAAGCGGCCGCTTGGAAACTGCTCGAGATAGGCTTCGTAGAACGGCACCGAGTTGCGCTTGGAGGCTTCATCCCAGAGGCGCTGTTCGACTTCCCAGGACGGAGGCTCACCAACCACCAGGGCAGGAGCGGCTGCCGCCGCGGCGCCGGTCGCGTCGGTGGTCGGCTTTGCCGCAGGCGCCGCCACGACGGGTTTGCCAATGAAGACCTCGCGCCCCAGCGACGCGTTATGCCACGGGCGCTGGCGACCTTTGGTGGTCTCGGTCACTTCACCGCGTACGCGCGTCAGCGCGCTCTGGATCTCAATGCCTGGTTCGGTCAGGTGCCTGGCGAGTGCGGTGGAGTAGGGACTGTTGATACCGTTGCCGTCGAAGGCGATGGCGCCCGGATCCGTCGCGTAGGCAATCAGGATACCGCCGGTGCCGACGCCTTCCGATCTTGCTTCGATCGGCGCCAGGCCTGAGCCCAGCGAGCGCGACTTCGGCAGCGAGGCAGCCAGCGTCCTGGCGAGCGGATTGTCGCGGCAGGCATCGAGGATGATGACGCCGACTGCCGGGTCGGACGGCAATGCCGCCATGAACTCGTCGATCTGGACGGTACGGGTCTTGAGATAGGCGGGCGACGTCAGCTCGGCGTCGACCGGAATGAGGAAATTCTTGCCGTCGACCTGCATGCCGTGGCCGGCATAGAAAATGACGGCAAGGTCGGCATCGTAGGATTGCTCGGTGAACCGGCTGATCAGGCTGTGCATGCCGGCATTGTCCTGATCCACCCCCTCGATTACCTCGAAGCCGGCATTGCGCAGGGTCGATGCGATCAGGTGGGCATCGTTGGCGGGATTGGGCAAGGCAACCGCATGGACGTATTTGCTGTTGCCGATCACCAGCGCCACGCGTTTGACGTCGGGCGCGGCAGCATCGGGTGCTGCAGCCTGGGCGCCAAGCGAGGCTAGGACAAACAGGATAATTCCGCTCACAAGGACGGCGAACGCTTTCATGGATCAGCCCTCCGCCCCACTGGGGCGCGCTATTGTTGTCTGCGCATGCTAAACTTTCACTAGCGACACAGTCGCTTCTGCCAAAACGGCTCTTGAGCGTATGTGATCTCGACCACAGTTTTGGTTCACAAAGAGCCCGAAAAAAGTTCATTATTGTAACACTTGGCGGCGGGAACACCAACGGTGACGGCGAAACGCTGCAAGGAGCAGGTTCAAAGCGTCTTCTGAATCGAGCCTATGAGGGCCGTGACGGCCTGCTTGTATTTTTCGAACTCCGGAGATGTCTGCCGGACTTCCACCGTGGTCGTCCCCTGGCCCGTCCCGGTCGCCGGCGGGAGCTTGCGTCCCATCTTCCTTTCGGCCCAGTCGACGACGTAGCTGGCGGACTTGCCGGTGAGAAACGGGTTGGCCTGGATGACGGCCGACCCGAGCACGGCGCTCAATTGCGACGACCCCGGCGCCGCCAACACCTGATGCGCGCCTTCCATGCCGAGGAAATGGCAGAGATAGAGCCGGCCGGCGGTGATCTGGTGGCCGCGCGCCCTGAGATAGGCTTCGCCTTCGCGCGCCAGATTGCGCACCATCTCGCGCGAAAGCGTGGCATCGTAGCGCAGCGCGAGCAGATCGGCGGTCGACAGCGTGCGGGCGAGGTCGGGACGGTATGTGTTCATCATCCGGATCCAGGTCTTTGATATGAACTGGCCGGCGCCGGTTGCCGAAGACAGCGGGTTCTTGGCGCGGGCACTGCCGCCGCTTTCGACTTGGACGATGCGGTCGGTCAGCGTTTCGACGGCAGGATCGCTCGTTGTTGCGATCGCCGCGGTCACTGTGCCGAGCGGATCGATCGCCTGGCCGTTCTGATAGAGTTCGAAATGCAGATGCGGTCCGGTCGACAGACCAGTGGTGCCGATATAGCCGATGATGTCGCCGGCCTTCACCTTGGTGCCGACACCGCTGGCGATCGCGAATTTCTGCATATGGGCGTAGCGCGTCTCGCGCCCGTTGCCGTTCGCGATCTTCACCAGATTGCCGTAGCCGCCGCCGTCGCCCTGGAAGGTGATCTCGCCATCGAAGGCGGCCGCGATCGGCGTGCCCACTGGAGCTGCCCAATCGACGCCCTTGTGGATGCGAACCACGCCCAGAATTGGGTGCTTGCGCGGGCCGAAGGTCGACGTCATGACACCGTTGACCGGCGTGACCATGCCGTTGGTGACCGTCAGCGAGCGCACCTGATCGTCGCCGCCGACGCAGGCGAATTGGCCGTCGCTCTGCTGGAAGACGAAACAGTCGAGGCTTTTTTCCGTACCCTGCACACCGACATACAAGACCCGCCCGTCGGTCTCACTCTTGCCGCGCGGCGTTTGCGAATAGATTAGAACCAGACGCTGGTCCTCGCTGGCGAAGGCATCCAGGTCCTGTCCTCGCGACAGATACATGATCGCTTCGCCGATCACGCCGGTCGGAACCTTGTTGCGCGCGGCCGTCGAATAGATTGCGTCGAGCAGGCGATACTGCCGTTTGTGCGTGCCTTCCTCCTGTGCCCCCGAATAATTGAACAGATCTTCGCGCACCCAGGGGTCGACACCCGATACGAATGTGCCCATGGAGTTGCGCGTCAGCGTGCCGACAAAGACGTTCTTGGCATAGATCGAAACCTGCATCAGCGACATCGTCGTCGTCTCGCGCGTCGGCCTGAAGCCACGCATGGCGACGACATAACCCGGTTCCAGGCCGTCGCGGTTGAACAGGCTTTTGAGGGCTTCTCCCGCCTGCCTGGCATCCTCGGCGGAGAAATGCGCGTCGAGCGCAACGCTGTCCAGGCTGCGGTCGTTGAGGATCTTCACGAACGTGTCTTCGGTCGCCTCGAAGCGCTGGTACTCGCTGGTGACGGTCGCGACGCTGGTGTTGTTTTCGATCTGGGTCTTCTGGAAGGCGGGAAGGGCGACCTCGCCGGCATCGATCGTTTCGCCCCAACCTGCTTCGGGATCGTCGGCATCAGCCTGCGGCTGCGCAGTTGCCGGCGTCTCGCCCGCTGCTGGCGATGGCTGAAGCTCGATCTGCAGGTCGCTGGCTGGCGCGTCGCTGGACGGCACGTCGCCGGACGGCGGTGGCGCGGTCTGCCGCTGCGCCTGGAAGAATGCGAAATCCTCCTGCGTCGACGGTATGGTGGTCATGAATTTCTCGCTGGCGCTGAGCATCACGTCCGACAGCATTTCGATCTGCGGAGAGACGCCGGCCTGATCGAGTTCCGCCGGCCGCGCGATCGACTGGGCCTTCGACGAGGTGTCGGCATCGGGGGCAAGGGTGATCCACATCGGGTCCCCGGCAAGATCGATGATTGCGGGCACGTAGACGGACGCGTCGGCCGGCACGTCGTCGGCGCCTTCGACAGCGTGCAGGTCCTCGTCCTCGTCGCCGAAGGACCAATAGTCCGCGGTGAGATAGAAGCCGACGCCCAACGAAATCACTGCGAGCACGGCGAAGCCGGCAGCGAACCTCAGCCACAGCCTGCGCCTGCGAAGCGCCAGGCGGGCCTGCTTCTTTGCCTTGAAGCTGGTGTCGATGCTGTGCGTCACGGATTGCGTCCGGTCAGGAAAAACGTCCACCGCGCCTGTTCGAGCGTGTCGACTTCGAGAAAGCCCGCGGCGATATGGCCGCGCTGCCAGCATTCATCGATGCCGCGGATCGAGAAGCGCCGCCGCTCGATGCACATTTCGGTCGACCCGTTCAGGATCGCGTGACCGAAGACATCGGTGGCGTAGATGTAGACGTAGCGGTTGGTCAGCTCCTCGCGGATGACGTTCACGCACTGGTTCGCGCCGATGGTCCACCAGCCGTCGGTCTGGTCGGCATTGTCGACCTTCTGGCCGACGGCAAGATTGACGACATCGAGCGTCTGGTTGCAGACGGTGAATTCGGCGCGCGCGGGATTGGACGACAGGATGGCCAGAAGTGCCGCGCCCAGGATCACGGCAAGCTTCATGCGACCCGTCAGCAGCGCTCTATCTCTTTGTTTTGACGCAATTCCGGACGGAAAACCGCTATGCACTTTTCCTGGAATTGCTCTAGCCCAATCACGCTGTTTCGTGGGCGAGGGGACGGGCGGGAAGGAAGAACGCATTCGGCGGAGTTCCATCGGGCGCCCATGCTACCCGCCGAGCCGGAAATATTTGGCGGTGGCGGAGAATTCTGATCCGCTGGTCTCGATCTCTTCGAGAATCCTGGGCAGGACCACCGAAGCCGGCGTCGGCGCGGAGAAGGCCGCCGCCTGGATGTCTCGCGGGCCGGTGATAACCAGGATGATCTGCGGCACGGCCTTGCCGGCCGCCTTGTCGGCGGCGCCGAGGCCGATCGGGATTTTGAAGGTCGCTCTATCCGATTGCACGACCATGCGGTCGTCGAGGTTGAAGGCCATGCCCTTGTGGTCGATCAGCAGCACGCTGGAGACCAGGCCGCCACGCGTCACCAGCGTGCCGCCGATCGGCGAGCCGTCCGGGACCGATGTCCGGTCGAGAACGAGCTGCGGCTTGTCGGTGGCGGTCCGGCCCAGAAAGCCCAGGAAACTGGTGATCTCGCACTGGGTCGGTTGGATGAGGCGGACGCTTATGTCAGGCTCTACATGGAACTTCGCCTGGAAGTCTTGCAGCATGCGCTCGAAGGGCTGGACTTCCGTGCCAAATCCCTCGATCGCGGCGGATTTGTCGGTCGCCGCCGTCAGGGTCGCATAGAAACAGTCGCCGCCACTGAAGTCGCGCACCCAGGCGGCGCGCAGCGCCATGGCGCCGACGGCCGCCGGCACTTCCGGTTTGGGCATGTTCAAGGCGACATCCGTGTCGGGCGGGTTGGCTACAGGTGGTTCAGGCGGCTGCGCCGGTGCGGTCTTGGCTTCCGGCTGGGCTGTCTCGGGTTCGGGTGCTTGCGCCGTTGCCTTAGGCTTCGTCGGCTGGCTGGCCGGTTGCTCGGGCTTCTGTGTCACCACGATCTCAGGCTGGGGCGGGGGCGCAGCTTTCTCGACCGGTGCAGGGGCTGGAGCGGTCTTGGCGGGCGGTGGGACTGGTGCAATCTTGGGCGGCGCAACCGTCTCCTGGCTGTCGCGGGTCACGGTCTCCGGCTGGGGTGCCGGCGGCGCCTTTTCGGTTGGGGCCTGTTCGGGCGGCGCTTGTTCGGTTGGAGCTTGCGTCTCGGCTGCCGTCGGCTTCGGGGTTTCCTCGACTGGTGGGAGAGGTTCGGCCGGTTGTGCAGGCTCCGGCTTTTGGTCGGCCGCGGCATCTGCCGGACTTTCGGCTGGCGGCGCCGTTGTCTGCGCTTGAGGCTCCTCCGGCGGCACCGGCTTTGCCGGTTCCGGCGCGTTGGACGCGCTATCGGTCGGGGCTGGTTTTGGTGCCTCCGGCACCGAAAGCGTTGTCTTGCCGGCAGGCGGTGACGGCGCCGGCGTCAGGATGCCGCTGAGATAGATGCCTGCCCCCGATACCACGGCCAACGCCGCCACGGCGGCGATTGCGATGTTTCGGGTCGTTTTGGGCTTTGCGGCGGCAGGAGGCGCGACCGCGCGTGGGGCGGCCTTCGAAGGTCGCGGTTCGGACAGATGCGCCGGTCGGACGTGCGGAACGAAGCGCTGTTCTCCGGGGGCCCTTGAAGGCTGCTCCTGGGTTCTGGGGGCAGGCGCCAATGTTCCTCCAGCTCGTGGCAAGCCCGGCCGCTCGCGCGGCTTGAGCGAGGCCGGCGGCGCCGTTGCTTCGCTGTCGGTGTCATCGCGCGTCATCCTGGCGATTTCAGCCATGCTGGCCGGCCGGTCGCGCGGATCCGGCTGCAGCATCGCTTCGACAATGTCCCTGAAATCGGCATCGATGTCGGAGAGGTCAGGGACGGTCCGGCGCTTTTCCACGATCTCGAACTGGGAGCCGCTCATGTCGATCGGTTTGCCGCGCAGCGCCGCGGCCAGCACCAATCCCAGGCTGTAGATATCGGACTGCTCGCTGACATCGCCGCCGTAGAGGCCAAGCTGCTCGGGCGAAACGTAATTGTACTTTCCAGCAAATTTTCCGCCGATCAGCGTCTCGCCGCCCACCGTCGCCGAGCGCGCTATGCCGAAATCGATGATCTTGGCGCGGTCGACCCGGCCGCCCGGCAGGATGATGTTATCGGGAGAGAGGTCGCGGTGTATGGCTCCGGCCTGGTGCACAGCACTCAGGCCGGAGGCGAGGCGATGGCACAGCTTGCGCACATCCTGCAGTGCCATGGCGCCGCGCCGCATGACGTCGAACAGCGATTGACCGTCGACGAACTCCATGGCGAGGTACGGGCGGCCGATGCCGGGATCGATGGTGAAGACGTGATAGCGAACCACTGCGTCATGCGACAGGTGATTGAGGATCGACGCTTCCTTCTTGAACAGGGACAGGATCGTCTGGTCGCGGGCGAACTCGGGTAGGACGATCTTGATCGCGACATGGTCGCCGGTCTGGATGTTGTGGCCACGGTAGACCTCGCCCATGCCGCCGAATGCAATGCGCTCATCGAGTTCGTAGATGCCGCTGAGCTGCGTGCCCACGCCGGTGCTGGCCAGGTTCGGCGAGATTCGCGTCTTGTCGTCGGGGCTCATCAGCCGCTATTCCCCCGCTCTGGGCCGGTCCGGATGCAGCGTCTGCCCGTTGCGCGCATCTCCGATCTTCACCAGCACGATGGTGACATTGTCCGTTCCGCCGCGCGCCAGCACCGTTTGAAGCAGGCTTTCGCATGCCGCGCGCGGTTTGCCCGCCACCGCCGCAGCCTCTATCTCGGCGTCGCTGACATGCGCCGTCAACCCATCGGTGCCCAGCACGAAAATGTCGCCCGGCATGAGCTCGCCTTGCTGGAAATCGATGACGACATCATCGCTGACACCGACCGCATGGGTGATGACATTGCGGCGCGGCCAGGTCAGCGCTTCGGCTTCACTGATGACGCCGCGGTCAAGAAGCTCCTGAACCTCGGTATGGTCTCTCGAAACCTGCGAGATCGACGCGTTGCGGATTAGGTAGATACGACTGTCGCCTGCCCACAGGCAGGCAAAGCGTCCATCCATCGCCAGAAGGGCGGCGAAGGTCGAGCCGATGGTTATGCCGCGCGTTCGCGATATCCGGCGGATTTCGGCATTGGCCCGGCTCAGCCTGTCCTCGAAGCGTGCGCGAAGGTCGGGCGCCGAGCTGGCTATGCCGATCGTTGCCAGATGATCGACGATGCTGGCCGAAGCAACCTCTCCGGCCTCATGTCCACCCATGCCGTCGGCCACCACCCAGAGCCCGGTTTGCGGCTCGACCAGATAGTTGTCCTCATTGTGCTCGCGCACACAGCCCTTGTGACTGACGCCGAAGCTTTCAAAGGGAAGGGCGACATTGTTCAATTTGCCACCAAGCGCTTCTCAGGCGTCCTCTGTGGCGCACCGTCGGGCGCTCGCTCGTGCCAGTCTGCCACAAGCACGAACATTAGAGTATCGAAATCAAGGCCCGGAGGTTCGCGGGCCGGGCAGGGTGTCGTCACAAGCTGGAAGGTCATCTCAAAACGCTTTCGGACAGCTGAACGCGGAAAGTGCGGGAAGAAGGAAGGGAACGGGGCCTGAGCCGGCCTGCAACGTATAGGCGACATCGCGTCCGCCAATGACAAAGCGCGCCTCCATGTTGTCTTCGCTGCCGGTGATGGCCGCCTTGTCCAGCAGCCGCTTCAGCGCCCACGGACCATCGAACGTGATGGCGGATTCGCGGCCCGGCATTTCCGGCGTGAGGCTGAGGCTGGCAGACGAAGACGCCGTGCCGTTCGGCCAGGACACCGTGCTCGGCGTGTTGCCCGCCTGGCTGCTCTGGACGCTCTGTCCGTCGACGTCGAGCACCGCTTGATCGGCGTCGCCATGCAGTGAAAACGGCGTGAAGGTGAGGCTGATCGAGGGCACCGATCCGCCCAGCGGAAAAAAGGCGGCGCGGATTTCCGCCGCCAGCTGGAAGTCCTTCAAGGTCGACTTCGAGAGGTCGCGTCCGAAGCGCGCATCCTGTTTCCAGTTCCAGTCCTGGCCGGTCATGTCGATCAGCGATGCGAGATTCTGTGCGAAGAACCGGTCCATCACGCCGCCCGGCGCGAACAGTTTGGCGAAATCGGCCATCGCAATGTCCTCGGTGCCATTGCTGGCAAAGGGATAGCGGCCGTTGACAGCCTCCTCGCAGGGCTGCGTGACCGTCTGGTCGAGCGCTTGGTTCAAATTCGCCACCGAGGTCTCGGTGACGTTGCCCTCGAACTCGTCGGCCGTCGCATTGACCATGCGGGCAAGCTGTTTTGGCAGACGCGAGACATTGGCGCGCAGCGTGGCGATCTGCAGCTGCAGATTCGCGTTGATGCGCTCCGTCTGCGAAGGGACGTCGGCCGCCAGTTTCAGGCTCTGGTGGATGTCGCGGAAATTCTGGGTCAGCGCATCGATCGGCCGGCGCCCGAGAGGACCGCTCACCAGCGCCTGGAACGACCTGAACTGCGCCTCGATGTTGGCGCCGGGATGCTGGCCCTGTGTGCCCGCGGCCCCCGTGCCGGCGCGGCTTTGCGATTTTCCGCTGCCGATCTGCAGGCCGATGCGAGCCAGGCCCCTGGCGAAATCCGCAGCGTCCTGCGGCTGGTTTCGAGCCGTGCCGGCGTCGGCCTCGCTGCCTGGGCCAGGATCTCGCGTTAGCGCCGTTTCGTCGGCGATCGCGGTAAAAAGCCGGTCGATCGGCGAGCCTGGCGACGAGGCGGCGGACAGCGCGATGTAGTTCGGCTTGTCCTTCAGCATCGCCTTGAATCTCAGTTGGTCGAGAATGGCGTTCCATGCCGCGGCGAATTCCTTGCCGTATCGGTCAAGCAATTCGGGGCCGAGCTTGGGCAATTCCTGGTCGATGCCCCCTTGCTCGCCGCCGCCGCCCAGGACCCACTGGTCGTCGACCAGCATCTGCCCCATGCGCGAGAGCTGCCCGAGGTAGAAGTCGGTGAAGCCGGCATGCGTGTAGAGACCGGGAACGCGAAGATCCGACAGCTCGCTGCCATCGATGCGCTCGAACAGCAGCTGCGCTTCCGGGCCGGCTTTCGCGGCAGCGGAAAAATCCTGCAGCGCCGCCGCGTAGACCGCCGACTTGATCAACGCCGTGGCACGATCGGCAAGGCTCATGCGTCCGAGCGAGCGCTGCGCGGCTTCGACGAGCGGCTGGTTGAGTTGGAAGACCGGATCATAGGCATCGTCCAGCGCAAGCATGGCGCGCAGATGCTTTTCGAGCTGCGCCCGTCCCTCGCGGTTGTTTTCGCCCGGATACCGGTTCTGCTCCCAATCCTGCCTCATCCAGGAAACGATCAGCTCATCGTCGACCTTCGGCGCCTTGCCGCCCAGCATCAGATAGATTTTCAACGGTTCGTAGAGCGCGGCCGGGTCGGCCATCTTGGCCTGGATCGTCCGCTCGGCCTGGATGAGCAACCGCGAGCGGAATGTTCGCTCCAGCGCCTGCCGGTAGGCCGCCTTAGATGCCGAGAGCAGTCTTTCGCGCTGGCTGAGGCCGAAGCTTTCCTCGATCGGTGTCGGCATGTCACCCGTTTCATACCCGGCAGGCAGGTTGCGCAGCTGGTCGAGCGGGCCGATGACGTTTTCGAGGTCGACGTCGGTGACCGTCGTGCTCTTGAGCAGCGCGTCCGCCGTCTGGCGATATTGGCTGATGGCCTGCGCGGTGGAGCCGATCAGCGACCTGTTGGCGGCGAAGCTCAGCGCCAGCGTGCCCAGCACCGCGGCCGCGGTCAACGCGATCGCGCCAAAGCCGCCATATCTGGCGATCGCCGCACGTCGTTCCGCCGCCCTGTCGTAGGAGACCCATCCGGACTCGGCGAAAATGACGCCGGTCAGCAGGTCATGCAGAAAGAAGCTCTTGCCGGTGCCGGAAAGATGCGCCTGGGAAGCGTTGCCGAAGCTGCGGCCGATCGTGCCCAGCAATTGATCGATCGGCGTTCCCTCCTGCGTGCCCGACGAAAAATAGAGGCCGCGCAGGGTGACGTTCACCTGGCTGCGGGCCGGATCGAATATGCCGGTGACAAACCCGGCAATTCGGCTCCTCAGCGCGGCGAATTGCGCCGGAAAGCCGAAGATGGCGATGCGCGCGACCGGATCGGCTTCTTCCTGGAGGCGGTCGGGGATCTCTTCCGCCAGCTGTGTTGCCAGCGCGTCGAATTCCGCGGCGGCCTCGCCGGCCATGTTCTTGTTGCGATCCCCGGTCTGGAATGTCGCGCCCCAGACCTTGCGCCGGCGCACTTCGTCGAAATCGCCGAAATAGTCCATGAAGCCTGAGACAAGGTCGGCCTTGGTGAAAAGTAGATACACCGGAAACTGGATCTTCAGTGTCTCGTAGACTTCGCGCAGACGACTGCGGATCTCCGTGACATGGGCCTCGAGTTTCTGATCGTCGAGGCTGATGAGATCGGCCAGACTAATTGCCAGAATGACGCCGTTGATCGGTTGCCGGGCGCGGTGTGTCTTGAGCAGCGACAGGAAAGCGAGCCAGCTGCTCCTGTCGCGTTGCGCGTCGGACTCCTGCATCGTGTAGCGCCCGGCGGTGTCGATCAGCACGGCCTCGTCGGTGAACCACCAGTCGCAGGACCGCGTGCCGCCAACGCCGGCCACCGGCTGGGCATCGCCCGAACCGGCAAGCGGAAACTTCAGGCCCGAATTGACCAGCGCCGTCGTCTTGCCGGCGCCTGGCGGGCCGATGATGATGTACCAGGGGATCTCATAGAGGAAATTGCGCCTGCCACTCGAGCGCTTGAGCGTCGCGATCGCCTCGGTCATACGTGCTTCGAGCACCTGCGCGTCGTCAATCCTGTCGCGGTTGCCGGCAATTGCGGTTTCGAGCGCCTTTTGCGCCTTTCGCCTTTTCCAGAAACGCCAGCCCCAAGAGAACGCCGCGATCGCCACGATCACGCCAATGATTGTCGCGCGCAGCCAGACGGGTCCCAGCGGCCGCGAGTCGGCGAAACGGATCAGGGGCCCGGCAAACCACACGGCGGCCGAAAAGCCGGCCAGCGCGAGGATGCTGACTATCCGCAGCAGCCAGCCCATCAGCGGCGCCTCCAGCGGGGCGCACTCACAGTGTTTCCTCGCGCGGGATCATCACGTCGACGCGGCGGTTCCTGGCGCGGCCTTCCGGCGTCGCATTGTCGGCGATCGGCTCGTCTTCGCCCTTGCCGTCGACCGCGATGCGCGAAGCGTCCTTGAATTGCGGTGCGATGATGGTTTCGACGGCCTTGGCCCGGGCGACGGAGAGGTCGAAGTTGGATTTGAACGCACTCGATTTTTTCGGCTTCACATTGTCGGTATGGCCAACAATCCTGATTGGTCCCGGTTCGGGGTCCAGTGCCGCGGCGATGTCCGCGGCAATCGCGTTGAATTCGGGCTTCACTTCGGCCTTGCCGGGCTGGAACAACACAAGATTGTTGATTTCCACGACGATGAAATCGCCCTTCGTGCCGACGCTCAAGCCGCCGCCCTCGATCTCCTTGGCCAGTGCCGAGCGGATGCGGTCGAACTGGGTGGCTGCGGCGGGGGCGGGCGGGGCGGGTTTCACCGGCTTGGCCAGCGGCGCCACACTGGCGCGCTCTATGGTGATCGGCGTCGACGGACTGAGCGCCAGCAAATCGCCGGCGAGCGCGTCGCCCTCATCGGTGATGACGACCCGCAAGGCGAAGAATGCCGCCGTCAGCAGCGCTGTCGCGGCGGCGGCGACGGCCCATAGCGGCAGCCGGGCCGAAGGCTGCGCCATCGTTGCCGCCAGGCCTTGCCAATGGGGCGAAATATCCTCGCCGTCCCGCGGCTTGAAGTAGCGAAGCGTCTCATAGACGTCGCGCCGGACGCGTTCGAGATTGTTGTCCTCGCGCGGCAAGCCCCGATACTGGCCTTCGAAGCCGAGCGACAGGCAGGCATGCATCAGTTCGAGCAAGTCGTAATGCGTTTCCGGCTTGGCCAGGATCTTGTTCAGCGCCTCGTAGAAGCCGGTACCGGTGGGTTCGACATGGAAGAAACGCAACACCATGCCGTGCCGCGCCCAGGTCTCCTCTTTGGGCCAGGGCAGGTTGCCGACGAGATCGTCGACGGTTTCGCAAAGAGCAAATTTCGCGATCCGCGCATCCTCATCGGCAACGCCGGATTTCTCTATTGTCCGGCCGAATTTTTCGACCGCTTCGGCGATGTGTTCGGCAAGCGGCTCCGCCTCTCTTTCGACCGGGATAAGCCTGAGCTGGCCAAGCAGCATCAGCAAGGGTGCCGCCGCGGCGAGGATCGGGTTTTGAGCCGCATATTTGACGCTGTCGGCGGCATCGATCAGCACAGCCTGCTGCACGGCGGGCGCCGGCTGGACCGGGGGAGCGCCGGCGACACTGCGTGCGCCTGCGACACTGCGTGCGCCTGCGGTTCCGGGTGGCGCTCCTTGATAGATCACGGTTCCGGAGGTCCAGCCCACCGGCGCATGGCTGCCGACGCCAGGATCGAAGACCGTTGATTGCTTGACCTGCGCCGGCTGCCCGCCATCGGCGCCGGTTTCCTGGGGAACCGGCGCGGGTTTGCGCTCGCGCCGCGGCGCGCGAATGACGGTCTTGCCCGCGGGGCCGAAAGGATCGTCCTTCGAACTCATTGCCGATCCGCAGTCCACGTGCGGCGCCTGCGTTCGCGCCAGAGTGGCGAAAAACGATCCCTGGTCAGGTGCAGGAAATGCGCGCTCCGCTGACGAGGGCAGTGTCCGGAGGAAGACTGGCTACAGAACGCTATCCTGCCGTAACATGACATTTGCCGCAGACCCCCAGGTCAATCAGCCGTACCCGCTTGGCGAACTGTCGTATGTGATCGTAATCTCAGAGATCGCCGATGGGAAGGATGCAGTAGGCCTTCTTAGCGGGCCATGCATCAGGCATGGTTTCCGGGTTCTTGCGGCGGGCTTCAAATTGCCAGTCTATTTCTGCTTGTCGGCCTTGGCATAGGCCTCGCTGAAATAGGCCAGGAACACATCCAGCATGCCGTTTTCGTGGGCTTCCTCCATGCTCCGCCACGTTGCGACAAGGGCATCCCAGGCCTGGCTTTTCTTCGACGTGAACGAGGCAGGCGGCAGCTTCCTGGCTACCGCTTCAGGCGACAGGTCGTCGAGCAGCCGGGAGAGTGCGGCCTGCATGGCGGCATAGGTGGCGAATTCATGCGTCTTCAGATCGCGGAAGGCGTCCTCGACGCTGTGCCTGGCGTCGAGATAGCCGGCCCTGCGCCGCGCGAACATGATTTCAAGGATATCGTCGGTTCCAGGCACGAACTTCAGGGGATTGTTGTCCGTGGCGCTGATCATCGTGCGGTGCGTGCTCTTGGCCAGGATTTTCGCGGCGGCACGGGCTTTCAGCAGCATCGCCAGTTCCTCGACCACCGTGCGCAGCACCGCGCCGATCTCGGCGGCAACCTCATGCGAGTCACGCGCTTGAAGCAAGTCCGGCGAGATGCCGGCCGCGATAGCGATTTCGCGCAGCAGCTCGTCTCTGGTCGAGGGAAGGGACACGGGCTGCAGCGACGGAGCCGACACCGGCGCTCGGTCCGCCGGGCTGAAAGAAGGCCTGTCCGCGAAATCCAGCGGCCGGCCTGTTGGGCTCGGCATTTCCCGTTGCGTCGAGCCATGGCCTTGAGGATGACCGGTCGCGGCGCGTTCGTCGTCGATCGATACGAAAATGACATAGCGGCCGATCAGCAGCCGGTCGCCATGAGCGAGCCGATGCGGGGCGGCCATACGCTGGCTCGAACCGTTGATGAAGGTCCCGTTGCGCGAGACGTCGTAAAGCCAGAACGCGCCTGCCTGGTAGCGCACTTCGCAGTGCCGGCCGGAGATGAACTTGTCCGGGTCGGACAAGGTCCAGTCGCAATTTTCGCGGCCGATCTCGAAGCTGCGATCACGGGCAGCGTAGCCGGTCGAAATGTCGGCGGGCAGGGCGTCGACGTTGTTGATCTGGAGATTGATGAACATCTGGAATAGCCGCAGACCGCTGATCGAAACTTCGCCATTCTAGCAGCTTGTGAGCATGGCGGGACAGCCGCGTTTCAGCCCGCCGATCGCTCGAGCCTGTTACCGGTTTTAACCTCACTTCAGGGTAAGGTTCGGTCGCCGCTTGTTCTTTTTGGCCGGCGGGAAAACATATGCTAGGCTGAATAAGGCCTTGTGTGGCGGCCCAAGAAGCTTCCGAACGTGACGCGGTTAAC
Source organism: Mesorhizobium amorphae (assembly GCF_014843845.1). Lineage (GTDB taxonomy): Bacteria > Pseudomonadota > Alphaproteobacteria > Rhizobiales > Rhizobiaceae > Mesorhizobium > Mesorhizobium amorphae_A. The sequence continues at coordinate 67,375 of NZ_JHQS01000063.1, forward strand.
ATAGCGGGAACTTCATATCCTTCACACTGGCGGCCGCGTCCTGGAGGGGCACGACCCATGCCGAACGAACGTGCCACGGTTGTGCAAACGCCGGTTGGCGCCGAGCTGTTGACGTTTACCCATCTTGTCGGGCGCGACGAGATCAGCCGCTGTTTCGCCTATACGGTGGGTTTCGTCAGCACCAGCCACGATGTCGACCCGCTGAAAATGCTGGGAGGCGCTGTTTCTGTAGAAGGCGAATCCGATCCGAAACGCTGGTTCAGCGGGCTGATCTCCGAGTTTCGGCTGACCCGCATCGAGGACCGGCTGGCCTACTACGAAGCCATCGTCAGGCCGTGGCTCTGGTTTCTCGGCAACACCACGGATTGCCGTATTTTCCAGAAGAAAAGCGTCCCCGACATCGTCAAGGAGGTCTTCAACGAATCCGGCATCGCGGATTTCAATCTGCGCCTGCAAGGGTCTTATCCGCCGCGCGAATATTGCGTGCAATATGACGAGACCGATCTGGATTTCGTTCAGCGCCTGCTCGAGCATGAAGGCATCCTGTATTTCTTCGAGCACGACGACGGCAAGCACACGCTTGTGCTCACCGATGCGATGAGCAAGCTGAAGCCGGCGCCGGGCTACGACAAGGTGCCGTATCATTTCGAAGGCCAGGGCTCGCGGCGCGACGTCGAATACATCACGGAATGGATTCCGGGCAGTTCGGTACGGCCAGGCGCCTACGTCCACACCGACTATGATTTCGAGAAGCCGGGCGCCAGCCTCATGGCCAAGTCCGCCCAGCCGTTCGGTCACAAGCAGGCTGCGGGCGAGAATTACCGCAACCCCGGCGCGCATCTCGAATTGGGGCGGGGCGACACTTTAGCTGCGATCCGGCGCGAGGAAATTCAGGCCGTTCACCAGCGCATTTCGGCGGTCGGAACGGTGCGCGGCCTGTTTTCGGGCTGCACGTTCAACCTGGAAGGCTTTCCGCGCGAGGACCAGAACCAGGAATATCTGGTGGTCAGCGCCGAATACAGGCTGTTCGATCCCGGCTACAGGGCCCTTGCCGACGTCGGCAGCGAGAACTTCAAGGTGATCCTCGGCCTGGCGCCGACCGCCTTGCCCTATCGCCCGCCACGCATCACGCCGCGGCCGATCATGCGCGGGCCGCAGACGGCGACCGTGGTCGGCCCGTCGGGCCAAGAAATCTTCACCGACAAATATGCAAGGGTGAAGGTGCAGTTCCACTGGGACCGCCTGGGGAAGAAGGACGAGAACAGCTCTTGCTTCGTGCGGGTCTCGCAGACCTGGGCCGGCAGCAACTGGGGCTTCATCCAGATACCGCGCATCGGCCAGGAGGTCATCGTCGACTTCATCGAAGGCGATCCCGACCTGCCGATCATCACCGGCCGGGTCTACAACGCCTCGCAGATGCCGCCCTACGGGCTGCCGGGCAACGCGACGCAGTCGGGCTGGAAGTCAGACTCCTCGCTCGGTGGCGGCGGCTACAACGAACTGATGTTCGAGGACAAGGCCGGCTCCGAACTGGTCAACTTCCAGGCGCAGAAGGACCACAAGCTCCTCATCAAGAACGACCGCACCAAGTTGGTGCAGCACGATCAGTCCGACCGCATCGACCACGACGCCAAGCACTCCGTCGGCCACAATCTCGACGAGGACGTCGGCAACAACAAAACGGTCAAGGTCGGCGTCGACCAGACCACGAACATCGGCAACAATGATACCGAGACGGTGGGTGTCAATCGCTCGCTGACGGTCGGCTCGAACGAGACGATCGGTATCGGGTCGAATTCCACCGAGACGATCGGCATCGCGCACACGCAGACGGTGGGCGCAGTACAAACGATCACTGTCGGCGCGGCTAGGGTCGACAGTGTCGGAGCATCCGAGACCCGAAGCGTCGGCGGACCGCAGACGAATACGATCGGCGCGACGCGCGACGTCACTGTCGGCGCTGCGCAGAGCCATACGATCGGCGCGGACGACAGTTGGTCGGTTGGCGCCAGCCAGAGCATTCAAATCAGCGCCGATCAAAGCCTCGCCGTAGGCGGCGGCCAGTCGTCGCAGATCGGCAAGGGTCGAAGTGCCAAAATAGGCGAGGACGATGCCACAGATGTCGGTGCGGGGCATCTGCTTACCGTTGCGAAGGACAGCGGGACCAAGGTCGGCAAGAACTTTGTTCTTGAGGCTGGCGATTCTATAACCTTGAAATGCGGCTCGTCGACAATGGTTTTGAAAAAGGACGGCACGATTTTCCTAAATGGCAAGGACATCGGGTTCAAGGCGTCCGGAAAGATAACCGCAAAGGCATCAAGCGATATTGTGCTGAAGGGCTCCAAAATCATCGAAAACTGAGGGAAGAGGCAATGGCGAAAGTCATAGATCGGATCGACGGTGTCGTTATTGGGCAGCTGATGGGTTTCGATGGTGAAACGCCGTTAGTCATATTCGCAGGCAACCTGCGGGACGTTGCTGTGGCGGCTCGCAGCTTGGTGGCGCTTGAAGACGCCGGCATTGGCGCCGAAGTGGCGTTGCTCTTCGAGCAGGGCGATCCGGGTAAGCCCTTGATCATTGGGCGGATCGTGGGGTCGGGCAAGTTACGACCTGAGATATCGCATAGGGAAGGCAAGGTCCTCGTCGAAGCGGTTGGCGGGATCGAATTGCGATGCGGCAAGGCCTCAATTGTGATGCTGCCTGACGGTCGGATCACCATCCGAGGCTCCAACCTCGTCAGCCACGCGTCGGTTGGCAATCGTATCCGCGGCGGCTCGGTACACTTGAATTGACCAGCCCATCAATACGCGTCCGAATAATTCCGGATGTCCTGCGTGAGCATGCGGCGCTGGCTGCTTTTCAATGGGCGCAACGTGACAGCTTGGCTGCGGCCGATCCTCCCGCCGGTGATGTTGTGGCTGGGATTGACGCACGGCTCGAAAGCAATCTCGATGCACTTCGTATAGCAGGCGGCGATGCGTGGCCTTTTGCGATCGAACAATGGGGCGCCTATCCCGAGAAAGGCGAATTGTTCGTCATCGGCTTCCTGGCACTTGAGAATCGGGATGCCGACCTCATCGAACAGGCGGTCGGTTTTGCGCGGAGCCAACCAGATGCCGATCGCGGCTTGATCGGCGCATTTCGCTGGTTGCCGCCTGCCCCGAACGCCGCCCTAGTCCGATCCTGGCTAGGTGGAGCGGACCCGACGAAGCGTGGCTTGGCGGCGGCGATCTTGACAGAGTACGGGGTCGATCCCGGTGATCGATTACCGCGGCTGATCGATGACGATAGTGCCTATGTGCGGGCGCAAGCCTGTCGATTGGCTGGAACCGTCGGGCGACGAGATTTGGCTGAACAGATCCAAGCTCGATTTGACGACGTTGCTGAACCGGTGCGGTTCTGGTCGGGCTGGGCTGGGGTTAAACTGGGACTCGGCACTGAAGCGGCGGAGCGCCTGAAGCCCGCTGCAATCGAGGGATCGTTGGAAGCATTGCGGGCCGTGGTTGAGGCGGGACCGGAAACAACCGTGCGGGCTTGGCTAGGCGGTCTTTTCGAGGCCGAGCCGACGCGGGCGATTGCGGTGCGTGGCGCAGGTATGCTGGGCGATCGCGGCGTGCTGACATGGCTCATCCGTCAAATGGGTGTCCCAACGCTCGCGCCAGCGGCAGGAGCTGCATTCCTGCAACTTTTTCCGGAGGCGTCCAGAGAGGAAGGTCTTTTCGCTACCGATCTGGACGTGCTGGGGGAGGCTTTTCAACAGGACGATGGCCTGTGGGGTGAACTGCCGGTCGCCGCTCGGATCAAGCATTGGGCGGATGAGAGGGGGCTCCTACCTCGCAGGACAATTCGCGCCGATTCCCACTAATCGGTCTCAAGCAGAAGTTATCAAGCCCCTCATCCTGATTCACCATCCACCAAATCACGGTAGGTCTGCTCGCTTTGTTGCAGATAGTCGACGAAATCGTCGTAGTAAAATTCGCTGTCGTCGTCGACATACATGATCTTCCAGTCGGTGTCCTTTGGCTCGGCTTTCTTGTTGCCATCGTCCGGATCAGGCAGCACTAGCAGATATTTGGCTGGTGTGATGTCGGAGGTGCCGATAACCAGTGTATGTTCTGGGTATTCAAGCTCTTCCAGCCAGACGTCATGATACCATTGTGCAAATGCGTTGTTTTTGTAGGCGTTGCCGATGTCTTCGCAACTCATCAACGAGACATGGGCGTCTACGAAATCCCATCCGTTAGAAAGGGACAAGAATAAACGATAGGCATTGGGTAACCTAAATCCCAGTTGGCTCTCAAGCGCTTGAATCGCTTGTTCGGAAGCACGTTCGCACAAGGCCGACACCGGGTCATCCTCATCGTTGAAATAGCGATTGCGAATCGCGACCCCGCGATCAAGCATTTCCTTCAGACGTTTGGCGTCGATTTCGGCCATGGCTAGCACCCTCGTGTGGTGAACTTAGTCACAGTGACATTTCCCTTATCTTTCCGTACGGCTTTGATCTGTGAACCGCTCGATCCGTTCACCGAGCCATCGAGCCAACGGAAGGGACCGTCGGCCCGGCCGCCCACCAACTGCTTTTCGGTGATGTGATCGGCTTGCATGCCAGCAGCCAGCGGATCGCCTTTGGCCTGTTTCTCAGCGCAGGAATGATAGAATTGCGTCGGTTGATTGCAAGGTTCTTGGTCTGGATGAGAGAACTTCCCGGTAACAGTCGTCTTCTCCCAGTTGTTCGCGTACCTTCGTTGCGCACGGCCGCCGGCTGCATTGGCTGCTGGTGACGGCTTGCGCAGCTTGGTTGGACAGCTTTTGTTCATTTCCCGGGCTTTGGCGCGCATCTGTTTTTTCTGGCAGTCACTCCAATTAGGGTCGCATTCGAGGTAGATTTCGCCCTCGCCCGCCACTGGCCCTTGGATGAAACCGCCGAGACAAACAGTGTTTCCGTGGTTCATCTGCAACTTGTCGGACAGTCGGCAGGCATTCTTCCCATCGAGCTTGACGTCGAAGGAATAGAGGATCCATGCAGCCTCTTTCATGTTGGTGCTGGATTTGACACCGCCAGCCGTGCCTGGCTCGTCGCCGGTGCAGCGTGAGAGTTCGGAACCCTTGATGGCAGCCATATTGCCGCCATCGACTTTGACGGTGGTAGTGCCTCCCGTCAGATCCGAGGACATGGAGATAATGATTGGATAGGGGATAGGCACTGGGCCCCCAGGCGAGGGCGTCTTGCACACATCCGGCAACGTGGACTTGGAAATGCCCATCGATCCCTTGTGCGCCAGCGAGTTCGAGGTCCCGTTGATATGTATGGTGACTGACATGCGTCAATTGCTCGAGTTCGGTGTGCGTAGAAGGATCGCGGCCCGGTGGCCGGATTCGGAACCAGCCAGGATCAGGTTTAGTGTGCCGACCGCATAGGCACGTTCGGCCGCCTGCGTGGCCAGCGTCACCAGCAGTGGAATTGTTGCGGCGCCTGTATCTCCCCAGCAGTCGGCCGGAGCAATGAAATCAGCGGGAGCGCGAAACCTCTGCCCCATCCGCGCGAGCATGAAGCCGAACTCATCAGCTCTGTAACTTTCGCCATTCTGGTCGCAATAAATCATGTCAACCTGTTCACCTTCCGGCAGTGCCGAAAGAGCAGATTTCACGGCCCGGCTGAGGCCCCAGCCAAGACAAACGCCATCCACTTTGATGGGAACCTCCTCGCGGTCAAGCGCCACGGCTTCGATCAGCGCACATGGGCGCACCGTACGCTCACGCGCCGTCGCCAGGTTGGAGATCAAGCACACGCCGGCGGCTTCGCCAGGGATGAATCCCCAGGCATTGTAGGTGGCATGAAGTTGCCGATTCTTGTCCAGCCAGCCCACCGTCTCAGCGGCCAGCCAGCTGTCCAAACCTACTACGGCGGCCCAGCGGCCATGGCCGTTGCGCAGCATCTGAACGGCATGGTGAATTGCCGCGCCGCCAGAGGCATGACCATGCATCACGGCAGACAGAACACCAAGGCCGCGCAAATTTTCCGACAGCCGCGCCATGATCCGCTCACTCAATTGCTGATCAAGGCCGGGGCGTGGCTCGGGCAGGGCAATGACCATTGGCAAGGGTCCAAACTCGACTGCATTTGGAATGGCTTTGATGGCGTCCGCAAAAGCCGCAATGGCAAACTCGACAAGGCGCTCTTCCAGTGACAAATCCGGTCGCGAAACGGGAGGGTGGGCGACGATCGCCGGTTCGTTGTGTTGATCAAGAAAAGTCGGATGCTCAAGGAAACGTGCAATACCGGCCCGCACTGCCGCGGCGGATGCTGCTGCAGTCAGGCCGACCGCCGTGCACGCGCCGGTAGATAGGACACATATGCGATCGTCTCCTCTCATTTTGCGGTGGCCATTTCTGTAGTCGCGCGGATGCGCTGGCGCTCCCAAATACGAGTCTCGCGCAATTGCGTAACGCGGCTATGGCATTCCAGATGCGAGTGCCAGACCAGAGACACCGCCGGCAGGTCTGGCTCGAAGAAGACTGTGTGGAGTTTTGCGTCGTGCCGCATTTCGGTCAGGTCATCGAACTCGGTTTCCATGACAAATGAAATCTGTGGCAAACTGAATCGAAGCAGCCCGGACGGATGTAGACCCTGCAGCAAAACGGGTTCGCCGCCGCGCAGATAGCCCGGGACTTGTTGATCGGCGGGCGCCTGCTGGTGGTACCGCGGATCGAAATCCAGGGGCAACAGCGGCAGCCTTTCGTCCTCCCAAGTCTTGTCATAGGTGCCGGCGTAGCGACGGCGCTGCGGCCAATGTCCAGCAATAGCACCGAACCCGGCGGGCTGCGGCCGATCACTGCGCGACGAAATAAACGCGCGAGGATCCTCAATGTTCGGGATCGGCGTACCGGTCAGGGCACTGGTCGACGTGCTAAAGCCCACGCCGACCGGATTCGGCTCGTACCAGACCGGGCCATTCGGCCCGGCTTTTCCGGCGGCATCCATACCCCCAAAGGCGCGGGTCCAGGTGATTGGCATACGCACAAAAGGCTCGGGAGTCCCGGGTCGTCCGCCCTGCCACGCGCGATTTCCGAAGACAACCAGGTCTTTGCGCAGTGGGCCGACCTGGATCGCGACATGCAGTCGTTCGGCCACATGACCGCTTGGAGCGCAGGCATGCCCCTCGACAAGGACGTCGGTGGCGAGCTTGAGATGAGGCAGGTCGCTGTCCGCGCGCAAATACATCGCAGCGCCTTCGCCGGCAAACTCCGGTGCAAGTTTGACGTCGGGTTGAAGCTTCTGATCCTGCAAGGTGAGACTGCCGTCTTCGGCGATGAGGAAGCGGCCCCGCAACGCAACGAGCCAGACCTCGCGCCCGTCCATATCGCGTACCCAGGCTCGGTTCGCTTTATAGGGCGTGGAGTTGTTCAACGCCCACATGTTGAGCTCCACTCATGGCCGGCCTTGTCCATGCCCATGGTGAATTGATGCGGATACCCCATCTGGTTCCAGATTTGCATCAGCTGGTCTCCAGGCTGGCAGCGAAGACCTGCTCCAGCGTCGCTTGCGGCGACTGCGGGTCGATGTCGAAAATGTCCGAACGGCTGGTCCACATCACCAGGTCGCTGATGATCTCGTCGCCTGCCTCGACAGGCGGCACCGGCAATGCGGACAGTGCGCTATCCAGTTCGTCCGGCGTCAGCTCGCCCTGTTGGGCGGCGGCCGCCGTTTCCTCGATCCTGGCGAACCATGCATCGGCATGAGCCAGTTGCAAGGAAGCTTCGGAGAGCTGCGCGACAACACTCAATGGGAATTGCCTGCCGACCCTGTCGGCGCTCTGCAGAACAATACCTGCCGATGCGCCGAAAGTGGCTGGGCCGGCCAGAAAGCGCAGCGCGGTGCCGCGCGGCCAGGAGTCCGAGCCGATCAGCGGGACGAGATGCTGCGCCAGCCAGCGGTCCCAGACGCGAACAAAATCCGCCGTCAGCCGCCGCGATACGAAATCGCCGGTGGCTGGCATTTTGCCGTAGAGGCCGGGCAGGATCATATCTGTGGCGGACATGTGAATTTCTTGAACATCTCCAGATTGTAGGGGTTCTCGACGCTGGCGGCCTTGAGCTCGAAATCGGCGTACATGCCTTTCGTGCCGAGCCGCAGGCTGTAGACGTCGGAGAGCGAGGTTCCGGTGAAGCGGCCGCCCTTCAGCATCCTTAGCCAGGCCCAGCTGCCGGTTTCGTTGAGCATGATTTCGGGCGAGCCGTCGATCGGCTGGAAGGCGAGCGAAATCACGCCGGTGCCGTCCTTGCCGGGCCAGGTCATCGGTTGCGGCCGCGTCGCGTTGTTGTAGTAGACGAGGCTCTGGCCATCGAGATTGAGTGTCACGCGCGTGACGTTGGGAGACAGGTCCTTCGGTTCGAGCGTGAAGCTCATCACTGGGCCAGTACCGCCGGGGAAAAGATCGTCGCGGATGCGCCTTGCCTGTTCGAATGCCGCCAGCGCCGCAGGGTCGAGGCCGAAATCGGCGCGCCATTTCCAGGGCTGGCTGGCGGTGTCGACATAGCTGATCAAATGATCGTTGGTGAAGGCGTCGATCAGGCCGGCCGGTCCGAACAGGCGGGCGAAATCGCGGACATTGACGTCCACCGCACTCTCCGGGCTGAACGGATAGCGGTCGTTGAGCGCCGCTTGGCAGAACGGCAGGATGTCGGCGCGCCAGATGGCGTTGAGCTCCGAGGTGACCGCCTTCTGAGTCAGGCCGCTGGTGTCGCCGGCGATGCCGCCCAGCCAGTCGTCGATCGGATCGGGCAGGATCTGCGCCTGCCTGGCGACGGCGCCGGTCAATTCGGCAAGCCCGCCCTGTTTCTTGATGGCGTCCTGCGGATCCGGATTGGCGGTGACCGTCTGCAGCACGTTGGAGAGTGCCGTCAGCGCCACAACGGCAGCGTCGAGCGCCGGCGGCTGGCCGTCGACCTCGGCGATCGCGCCCTTGAGCGGCTTGAAGTGTTCGGCCACCAGGCTGCCGGTCAGGTCCACCTGGTCGGCGGAGCCGGCGCGCGGCAGCAGCTTTGCCCCGGTCTTCACGACCTTGCCGAGCTTGCCGAGCTTGCTGAGCAGTTTCGAGCCGCCCTTCGCCGCCGCCTTGTTGTCTCCCGCGGGCGCCTCATCCGACCGGGTCAGATCCGTCTCCTGGATCACCGCCGTCAGCAGCCGTTTCAGCGCGGAGTCGGCGCTGGAAAGGTCCTTGAGGTTTTCGCTGGCGACATTCAGGTCGCTCAGTGGCGCCAGCCTCATGTCGCGCAGAAAACTGTCCCATTGCGCGATGTAGTCGTCGTAGTAGAGCTTCAGAATGTCCTCGGACAGTGCCGAGACCGAGGTTTCGGAATTCTCCGAGCAGCCGCCGGCAAACACCGCGCGATCCAGTGCCGCCTGTGCCGCCACATCCTCGACCCGGTCGAGAACGGCATCGTGGAAGCCGGCATAGGTGAAGGCGCCTGAAACGCCGACGCGAAGTGTCTTGTCGGAACGGCGGGCAAAGACCTTGGCGCCGTTGGGGCCGGCGAAATTGGCGGGGATCCATTCCTTGACCGCGGCCACTTCCGGGTCGGCCAGAAGCTGCTTGTAGGCGCGCTGTGGCAACGAAATCGTGCATACCGTCTTCAGCGCCTCGGCGACCAGCGCCTTGTCGGGCGCTATGTAGTTGTCGTCGACCGCCATGCGGCGGATCGCGGCAAGCTGATGCTCCTCCGCGTCAGTGGTTGGGAAGGGCGGCGCGGGCGCGAATTCGGGCAGGCTGTTCACCCACCAGCTCTGCGCGAAGTCGGCATCCATCTGCGACAGGCCGGTCATCATGCGATAGGTCTTCAGCGCGCCGAGCATGAAATCCGGATCGCGGATCTGCCGCCACATCGTCGCCTCGAGCAGCGCCACCATGTGCGGCTCGAGAACATTGCGCAGCGCGTGGTCGTAAGTGTCGGCCTGGGCGCGCAACAGTTCCGCCGACGCCGAAGGGCCAAGCAGATCCTGGACTGCATCGGGCGGCGCCGTGCGCGCGACCGCCACCTCGTCCATGGCGCCGAGGGCGCCGTCGATGGCGGGCTGCTCCACCGATGGCGGGTTCTCGCCGGCCGTGGTCAGCGGCGCCTGCAGCGCCTCGAACTGGCCGGCCTGCGCCGTGATCGCGTTGCGGTTGTCAAAGTAGGACCAGGTGAACAGGCCGCCGGCAAGCAAGGCCGCCGCCGTGCATGCGGCGGCTGCGCCGCGCCAGATCCAGGTGCGACGGCGCTGCGCCAGCGGGTCGAAGGTTCCGAGACCGGCCTCCTTGAAGATGACCTCGGTCAAAAGGTTCTTCAGGAAGAAGCTGCGCTTTTCAATCCTTGGCGCCGGCATGGCGCGTCGCGGCGGCAGACCGAACGAGGACGACAATGCCGCGGTCAGCCGGTCGATGGGCGCGCCTTCCTGGGTCGCCGATGTCAGATAGAGGCCGCGCAGCCAGGCGGCCTCCTCGTAGCGGCTTTCGCCGAACATCGCTTCGATCAGCACCTGGATCGGTTCGGAGAGGCTCGCCAGCTGGGCAGGAAACCGGAATATCTCGGCGCGCGAGGCGAGCTTGTCCTCGTCCTCCAGGCGCGGCACCAGACGCCGTTCGAGTTCGGCCGCGAGCGTCGTGATTTCCCGTTCGATGGTCTTGGCGTCGACGCGCGCATCGAGCGCGAAGGTCGTCCCCCACACCTGCTCGCGCGAAGCCGTCGACAGGCCGCCGAAGAAAGGCTCGAAGCCCTTGATCAGGTCGGCCTTGGTCAGCATCAGATAGACCGGCAGCCGGATCTCGAGCCGGTCGTTGAGTTCGGCCAGCCGGCGGCGGATCTTGCGGCCATGCGCCTTGATGGCTTCGTCACCCTCGGAAAGCGTGTCGATCGACAGCGCGACGATCACGCCGTTCAGCGCCCGGCGCCCGCGGTGCTTCTTCAACAGGTCGAGGAAGCCCAGCCATTCCGCCGCATCGACGTCGGGCTGGCTTTCCTGCTGGACATAGCGGCCGGCGGTGTCGATCAGAACCGCGTTCTCCGAGAAGAACCAGTCGCAATTGCGGGTGCCGCCAACGCCTTGCAGATCGTCGGTCAGGTCGATGGGAAAGGTCAGACCGGACTGCCGCAAGGCCGTGGTCTTGCCCGTGGCCGGCGGCCCGACGATCACATACCACGGCATCTCGCGCAGGAACTTGCGCCCGCCCAGCTTGCGACGTTTCAGCTCGGCCATCACCTCGGCGAACTTGGCGCCGACGGCGGCGACGTTCTCTTCGCCGGGGCCGAGCGGTTTTTCCGCGACCGGCGCGGCGATCTCGGCCACGAACAGGCGGTTGGCGCGGATGGCGCGGCGCTGGGCGATAATCAGCCAGATCAGCCACAGGATGATCAGCCCCGCGATGATGGCGATGCGCACATTGTCGGAATCGAAAGGCGAATAGGGACCGACCTGGACGATCGGGCCGAAGATCCAGATGACCGCCGAAAGCAGCGTGATGCCGATCAGCGTCCACAACCAGCGCGATGTCAGGACCGCCCAGAGGAAGCGCAGGATGAACATCTCACAGCCTCTTCTCGACCAGCACCTCGACGCGGCGGTTCAAGGCCCGGCCCTCGCGCGTGCTGTCGTCGGCAACCGGATCGGTGGCTGCGCGGCCTTCGGAATGGACGCGGTCCTGCGGTATGCCGTTCTGCACCAGCATCTCGGCAATGGTCGCCGCACGCTCTTCCGACAGTCGCTGGTTGGTGGACAGCGGGTTCGACCTTTGCAGGGGAATGCTGTCGGTGTGGCCGACCACGGTGATCTTGCCGATCAGTTCCTGATTGGCGAGGATTACCTTGGCGATCGACCCGATCAGCGGTTCAAAGCCTTCCGTCAACGTCGCCCGCGACGACTGGAACAGTTCGGGATTGGAGGCCTGGATGACCAGTCTGGCCAGCGAGACGCTCTCGGTGCCGCTGAGTGCCTTCTTGAGGTCGGCCGGCGCGCCGGCCTCGAATTCAGGCAGCAACGCGAAATCCACGGTGACCGCCTCCGGTGGCGGCTCTTCGAGCTTCGGCAAGGCGCGGGTGATGTCGGCGCGGCTGGGCGGCGGCAGTGCGCGAACCAGCGCGGAAAGCTCGACCGCCTGGCTGCTCAGCCCCATCGACAGCCCGACATGGACCGCGGTGGCGATGACTACGGCGCCGAGCGCCATCACCCAGATCGGGACGATGAAGCGCTGCGGCTCGTCGGATGCGATCACGCCTTTCCAGTTTGGCGACAGCGGTGCGCCTTCGGCATCGGCGTCGCGCAGGAAGCGTGCCGCCGCCACGCGCACGGCATTGATCGAGCGGTCGCCCGAGCGGCCCGGCACGCGATATTTGCCGCGGAAGCCGAGCGCCAGGCAATGGTATTGCAGCTCCAGGAGTTCGCGATCCCGGTTCGGATGGCGCTCCAGTTCGTCGAGACGGGTGAAGAACTGCGTGCCGGCATCGACGTCGCCGCGCAGCATGACCACAAGCGGCTGGCGCGGCCAGACGCTGGCGCCGCCCCACGGCGTGTTCAGGGCAAGGTCGTCGAGCAAGGCCGCGACCACCCACGCCGCCTGATCGGCCCGCTCCATCGAGGACCCCGCCGCCATTGCCGTGTCGCGGGCGCGAACCAGTTCGTCGAGCAGCCGGGTGCGCAGCGCTTCCGGGTTTTCCGGCGGCAGCGCGCTTTCAAGCTCGGGCGCGAATTCGAGCAAGGGTGCGAAGGCGTTGACGAGCGCATTAGGGTGCGCTCGGGAGCGCTTGACCGGCGCACCTGGCAGCAGCGGCGCCATCGGCCGCGGCATCGGCGAGCCGGTCAGCCGTATGCGGGTGCGTTCGCGATCCTCCGACAGTCCGAAAGGATCATCCCGGCTCATGATCTCACCTGTTCACCGAATAGCAGTCCACCTGCGGTTCGCTCGGCAATACGCCGGAGACGCCGATGACGAAGCCGGGAGCGTCGAGCAGCGAGGCCCAATGCTCGCTCTTCTGGTCGAGCTCCAGGCACAGCCGGTCGCCGTCATAAGGGATTTCGCGGGGCTGCGAATGCAGCGGCTTCAGCGGAATGCCCGGCAGGCGCGATTTCCAGAGGCCCTCGAACTGGTCGGCCGAACCGACGGTGGCCTGATTGACGAATATCTTGCGCAACGCATCCTCCGACAGCTCCGAGCCGACCCGGATGACGATGCGGCTGGCGACCAGCAGCTTCGGGTTGTCGATGCGGATTTTCCAGACATTGGTCGAATGCCGCATGACGGGCAGGGCGCGCGATTTCGGCTCGATGTAGCGCAGGCTGAGGATGAGCGAACGCAACGCATCCGCCAGCGCCGAATAGGCAGGGCCGGGCGCCATGTGATCGTAGGCGGGCAATTCACCCAGCCGTCGTGCGCTCGAGCCATAGGTCGCCATCGAACCGGCGAGACCGGCGAGCTCCAGGTAAAGCTCGGCCGGATGGAAGACATCCTGCGCCAGCATGTGCGCCAGCCGCGGGCGGGCCGCATTGGCGAGGTTGAGCATCAAGAGGTCTTCGACGCTGCGCCCCGGTCCGCCCAGCACCATCTTGCCATGCGCCTCGGCGATCTGGTCTAGCCCGGTGACGACTTCGAGAAGCAATTGCCGGTACCAGGCAATGGCACCTGTTATCAGCGTCGGCGGCAGGAATGTCTCGTCCAGCGAGACGCCGCCATCGGCCCGCACCCCCTTGACGTCGGCTATCGGCAGAGCGGTGTAACCACCGACCGATTTGCCGGGCGCAAGCAGCAGCGCCTGCGGGCGGGCGATTTCGATTTCTTCCGCGTCCGACCCACCCTGCACGGCATCGCGGACCGAAACGATCCGCCCATGGTAGCGCGCTCCGGCCGAAGGCGCGTGCGCCGGGTCGAAGCCGACACCGCCGGCAGGCTCGAGCGGCAGGGCGACGAGTACGGCTCCGGCACCGGTGTCGGCGGTGACCGGCAGCGGTCGCGGCGCGTCCATGAGATCCGGAATGGAAAAAGGGGTGCCGTCCGGGAAGATGCCCCGCGCCGACAGGATCGACACCTGGCCGGCATCGAGCAAGGCCTGGTCCAGCGTCAGCTGGGTGAAGCCGAACGTATGCAGTTGCCCGGCTTGCAACGCGCCGCGCACGGTCGCCTCGAAGAACCGGTCCTGCTGCTGGAAATGCTGGGTCCGCAGAAACAGCCCTTCGGACCACAGCACCCTGTTTGCATCGCTCATGCCGCTACTTCCTGCATCGAGCACCCCTTGCCCTGGCTGCTAGGCGGATATGCCGCCGCTGCCAAGCGTGACGTTGACGGTGAATGTCGAGCCGGCAGAGACCGACTTGGTCGTCCGCCAGTTTCGCCCGCCAGGCTCGCGAATGAGGGCGACGAAGCCCAATGCAGCCGCGTCCGGCTCGACGGTGATGGTTTTGGACGCGGACTTTCCCGGTCCGACGGAGACCTGGTCGGAGCCGATGAGGTCGCCCCCCAGCGCCGAGCCGGCATCGCCCTGCAGGGCGAAATAATCGGCCGAATTGAACTTGCCGGTACTGCGCAGCCGCATGATCAGGACCGTCACCGGCCGATCGCCGCCGCCTGGTCCCGGGTTCATGCCGGCCGCGCCGGTCAGGTTGACCGTGATCACGGACGGTTTCGGCGGGCCGCTCTGGCAAGCCGCAAGCAGCCCGGTCGCACCCAGGGCAATGACAAATTCGCGTCGGTCGATCATGTTTCACTCCTCCTCATATGCGTCACGAAAATCGGCGCCGATTTCGCCAAGGAAGCTCTTCTCCGCGCTCTCGGCGATTTCACGATGGCGTTTCTGGTAAAGTTCCCACAGCTTGGCGCCACGCCCGCCCGAAAGCAGGGTGCCGATCGCGGAATTCGATTTCAGCTCTTCCTCGATCATCGCCGGGTCGAAGCGGTCGATCATCTGGCGCAGCGCTGCCTGCACGCCGCGCCAGGCGCGCACGTGATGCTGCGCAAGATCGCGGACCGCATCGGCGATCGCCGCTTCGCCGGCAAGAAATCCGGGACTGCGTTCGGCGATGATGGTCACGATCGCGTCGTCGACCGTCGGCAGGAATTTGAGCGGATTGACCTCGGAGGCCCCGACCATCGTCTGGGCGACGCGGGCGTTGCCCTTTTCCTCGGCGCGCTTGCGCAGAAGCTGCATCAGGCCTTCCATCATCAGCCGGTATTCGCGACCGAATTTCTCCATTTCGGCGATGGTGTCGCGTCCGGGGAAATCGGCTTCCTCGACGCCCATTCCGCGCAGGAATGCGCTGCGAAGCGCCATGTCCTCCTGAGGCGCCGCTGCCGGCGGGCGGGCAGGCCGGGAAGCGGCGGCCGGGCGTGGCGGGGGAGGTGGCTCCGGCGCCTGCACCGGCAAATCCCACGGGTTCGTCGGTTGCGGCCGTTCGGCGGCGCGCTCTCGCTGGCCGCCTGGCGGGGCGCCGTTCGTCGAAGCGGGCGGCTCGGCCGGCCCGAAGCCGAAATCGTCCGCGAATGAAGGCGGCTTCGGCGAAACAGGCTCGGCCGCGCCGTTGAGCGATGGCACCGGGTCGAGGCTAAACGGGTCGTCGAAGGCCGGAGAATTGTGCTGGTCCGCGTTGGCGCGCTCGAAGGCGCCCGGCACAGGCTGCTCAAACGGGTTCGGCAGATCGGCCGGCCGCGGCCGTCGCGGCTCCTCTTCGGTCCTGGCCGAGAAGAAATCGTCGCGGCCGATGCTCACCGGCCCGCGCGACGGAGGCGGCGATCGCTCCGGCATGGCGCGGCTGGCGGCGGGCGAGGGGGCGGTCGGCGTCTGCAGATCGACATGCAAGACATAGTCGCCCAGCCGCAGCCGCATGCCGCTTTGCAGACGGGTCGATTTGCCGGCGCCGAGCGGGCTTTCGGAATCGTTTATGAACAGCCCGCTGCTCGACGTATCGGTGACGAAGTACCCATCCTGCCCGCCCGAGATCTTGCAATGGGCACGCGAGACGAACATGTCGGGATCGTCGATCTGCCAGCCCGCGTCCGCACTGCGTCCGATCACCAGCTCACCCTCGTCCAGCCGGGTCTGCCGCACCGCCTGGGTGCGTGGGCCTTGCTCCAGCGTCAGCAGCAGACTCATGCCGCGACCTCCGCCATGTCCGGCCGCCATCCAACGATCGTCCGCAGCCGCAGATCGTCAGCATCTCCCCTTTCGGCGGGCCGCGCAAGCCAGGCGGTCCGGGCGAGCTGGACGGTTCCGATACGCGGCGGCGGTACAGCTTCGCGTGCCAGCACGATGCGCAGATCGACGTCGAGCGTTTCCCCGATCATCTCGCGAACCGCCTGTTTGAACAATTTCAGACGCTGGCCGCCCGGCAGGAACGCCTTGAAGTCCTCAAATCCGAGCGGGCCGACGCGCAATTCGATCCGGCTTTGGCGGCTGAAAACGCGAGGGCCGATCGTCGCCCCACGGCCCAGCGCCGCGTAGGCCTTGGCCACACGGGTCTGGAATGTCGCCGGTATGGTGATCCAGACAGCGACGAACTCCTTGATCTGGACCGGCACCTTGAACGCTTCCGCCAGGAACAGCGTCAGCCGCTCCGGGCCGTCGACCTGGCTGGCCAGCGATCCGGCCTGGCGAAGCTTCACCGTGTCGAGATCGGGATCCTGGGTGCCGGGAAGGCCGATACCCGCCATCGCCTGGAGCATCGCGCGGACGCGGCCACCGACAGCGCGTTCGACCTGCACCGCCGGATGCGCATCCGCCCATGCCCGATAGTAGAGGGCGATCATGCGGTGCTGAAGAATGTTGACGAAGTCCACAAACGTCGTGTCGCTGGTCTGCTGCGCCTCGGCGCCGGTGAACCAGCGCTGCGACAGACGATCGAGCACCCAGCGCGTCAAATGCAGCGGCATTGGCCCCTCAGGTCCCAGCAGGCCGAGATTTGCCACCGTGACCCGCGCCGGCGTCTTGTCGTCTGCCTCGCGGAAACCTACGACGTCCCGGGCCGAGAAGCTGAGACGCACATGCTGCCCCAGCCTTGCCGGCTCGCGGGCCGGCTGGCCGGAATAGCCGAACAACCCGCCCTTCTGCTCGAGCCGGCGCAACAGCTCGAAGAAGTCGAACGCCTCGGACAGCCTCCCGGCCTGGTCCAGCTCGACCTTGCCTAGATCAGGTAGCGATTGCCGGGCGTCATCGGCCATGGCACATCCTCCTGCTTCTGCAACAGCCGCGTGCGGGTCCGCACGAAGCCGTTTATGCCGGCGTGGCGGGCAAACAGCCGGGCAAGCAGGCCCGAAAGCAGCAGCGTGCTTTGCCCCGCCAGGACCGACTGGTCCACATGCAACGTCACTTCCGTGCCGCGTCCAAAGCACATCGGCCCGTCGATCTGCAGCCGTTCGATGACCGGGCGCGAGTCGATGCGGACGATCGAGTGCACGTTGCGGGCGAGGCTCGGATCGCCGCGGTCGGCATAGAGATCAAGCAAAGCGTGCAGCGGGTCGACGCCACGACCTTCCTTGGCAAGGCTGAGGAAGTTGAGTGCGAGCTGCGCCACGAGCCGCCAGGCAAGATTGTCGGTCCGGGATTCTCCTTCGGCGCCGACCGGCAGCGCCGCTGGGATCGCCGGCTGCGGCGGACGCAACGCACCGAGAAGCCTGACCGTTTCGACCGGATCGGCTGTCTCCAGGGTCAAGGTGGGGTTGTCGTCCAGGATCGGCAGATCGCGATTGGTGCAAAGGGCCATGATATCGAGACGCTTGAGCGGCCGGTTCGCCGGGCTTGCGACTGGGCGCGAAACCGCCAGGAATACGTCGTCGCCTGTGTAGGAGGTGCGGGTCAGGCCGTCGCGCCGTTCATCCTCGGTCGCCCGGCGAGGGCGACGTTCGGTGGAATAGACCCAGCCGCTGCCGCGATTCTGCCCCAGGCTGAACAGTTCGGGGATCTCGGCGTCGTTGCCTTCCGTATCGGCGTCCTCGACACGGGTGACCCGATAGATTTCGAAATCCCGCGCCCTTGTGCGGTCGGCATGCAGCACTTGCCGCGTCTTGCGCGCATCGAGCTCGATGACGTTGCACTCCCGTTCGAAGAGATTGATGATCGGCGTCGCGAAGAGTTCGAAATCCGCGGGTGCCAGGTCGGCAAGTTCAGGCACCGGGCGCCGGAACAGGAAGATGATCTCGATCCCGGCCTCGCATTTGCGCACGACCGGCTGCAGCCCTGAAACGCGCACATAGTGGAAGCGCTCGGGCATCATGAAATATTCGCGCAGCAGACGGTAACCTTCGAAGGTCGGACGGGTGCGCGGCATCAGGGCTTCGTCGTCGCCGATGCCGACCATTTCGGGCTCGGGCAGGGGCGATATCGGATTGGTCTTGCCTTCCGCACGTGCGCCGACCGCCGAACAGGCGCCGAAAATGGCGTCAAAGATCAGCGGCGCCTTGGTGCGCCCGGCGAAATAAAGATCGAGCCGGTCGAGCGCCAGTTCGTTGAGCTTGCCCTTTCCGGTCCGCGCCAGTGCGATGCGCAGCGCCGCCACGCCGGCAACACCGCCGACCGGCCCGATGCCGGCTGCCGCCAGCCCGCTGCGATCCTGGAAATAGCTGACCGAAGTGACCGCGATCGGCCACAGCGTGACCTCCTGCCCGGTGGTGAAGGTGCAGCGCGTCGACAGGCCGGGTTGCAGGCTGGAGACCAGCCGCGTGCCCCGCTTGACGACATGGCCGGCAATCATCGACTGGACCTGCTGGCCGGGTTTCAGCACCGCCATCGCGGTTGCCGGCGCCGGCGTGACCAGATCCGGATAGAGGACGTCGAGCACGCTGCGCGAGAAGCGCGAGCGTTCCGCATCGACCTTGAGCCGGGTGCGCGCGGCAAGGAAGGCAACGCCATCCAGCAACCGCTCGACATAGGGGTCGGGGCAGGGGACCGTATCCAGCGAAAGATTGCGCGCCACCGCCGGATGCATGTCGGCGAATTCCGCCGCGAGCGCACGGATATGGGTCAGTTCCTCCTCGTAATATTCTACGAAGACCCGATCCATCTCAGCTTTCCCTAAGCTCGGTCCGCGCCAGGCCGTTGTCGAGATTGATCGTCGTGCGCAGCCGCATCCGTTCCGGTGTCGGCGTCATGATCAGCACGGCGTCTATCTCGATCTTCAGGCCCACGGTCTTGTCGCCGAGGGTGACCGTCACCGTTGTCGCGCTCTCCTTCAGGCGCGGCTCGAACGTGGCAAGGACGGCGCGGATCTCGCGGGCCAGCACATCGCGGTCGAAGTCCCGCGACGAACGGCCCGAGAAAGAGGGCACGCCATAGTTGACCACGCTGCGGCGCACCTCCGGAAAATCGGCGAGCGATGGCGGGTTGTCCGCTGTCTGTTCGTTTTCGAGGTCGGAAAGAAGCGGCGTGGCTTCGAACCGTTCGGTGTTGAACAAGGCCTCGATATCGCGCCGCACGGCTTCTCTCAGCACGCGGGCCGATACCACCACGCCGCGGCTTTCGATCTCCGCGCGGTGCTGGCTCTGGAAGATCAGCCGGTGCAGGCGCCGCTTCTGGTCCGGCGTCAGCTCAGCGTCGGCGTCGATGTGCCGCGCGCTGCCCGCAACGAGGGTTTCCAGCCGGTCCGCGCCAAGCTCGTCCTGCAACAGCTGGCGCAGCCCGTCTATTTCGGAGGTCAGGCCCGGCAGGTCGTTGACGAGGCGGTCCCAAAGAGAGGGTTGGACCGCCTCGCGTTTCGCGCGCGAACTGCCGGTAAGCTGCAGCTTGTTCGCGCCGGGCCGCCGGGCCTCACTTGCCGACATAGACATCCATTTCGATTTCGTCATCCTTGTCATAGACGAACTTGATCTTCTTGTAGGCGAAGCTGACCTCCTCCTCGATCAGGTCTTCCTCGTCCTCGGCCTGCTTCATGTCGTATTCCATGATCGAGGCGTCGGTCAGGGTAACGACCAGGTAGTCGCTGGTCTCTCCGTCGATCGTCCGGCGGGCGGAGAACACGACTTCGTCCAGCGCCTTGTTGTCGAACAGCGCCTTTTTCAGATAGGGCGAGGCCTTGTCATAGTGTTTGGTGAACTTGATCATGCCCAGGGACACGCGGCCACGGCGCGAGAGCGAATTCGGATCGTACGGAGCGACGATCTTGTAATCGACGCCATGGATTTCGATTTCGTCCTCATGGCCGTCACGAACGCTTGGGCCCTTGATATCCGGAACCTTAAGAAAGCCATCGATTTTCACTGCCATTGTCTTTCTCCACCGCTTTCAAACAAAACAAGATGTGGTTGCTGCAATCACGTCTTCACGGACGGTAGTTCCGACACCAGCCTGAGCGAGGCGTTGATGCCTTCAAGCTGGTAGTGCGGACGCAGATAGAAGCGGGCATTGTAATAGCCCGGCCGCCCCTCCACGCTGTCGACCTGGACCTCGGCCGCGGCAAGCGGGCGCTTGGCGCGCGCCTTGTCGTCGGCGAAGGCCGGGTTGGCCAGCACGTAGCGGTTGATCCACTCGGTCAACCAGATCTGCATGTCGGAGCGTTCCTTGAACGATCCGATCTTGTCGCGCGCAATCGCCTTGAGGTAGTGCGCAAAGCGCGAAACCGGGAAAAGATAGGGCAGGTTGGCGCTCAGCCGCTCGTTCGACTGGGCATCGGGATCGACCAGACGTCCGGCACGCGTCTCGTCGTCCTGCAGTGAATGCGCACCGATGAAGGCAGCGAGATCGGTGTTTTTGCGGTGCAGGATGGGCATCAGGCCGAGCTTGGCCAGTTCCGCCTCGCGCCGGTCGTCGATGGCGACCTCTGTCGGGCATTTCATCGCGATCGAGCCGTCGTCGGTCGGGAAGGAGTGCACTGGCAGGTTGAGCACCGTGCCGCCGTTCTCGACGCCGCGGATCTGCGTGCCCCAGCCATAGAGCTTGTGGCTGCGGTTGATGTTGACGCCCATCGGGAAGGCGGCGTTCATCCAGACATATTTGTTGTGATCGGCCTGCACCTCTTCCTCGAAGGTGAAGCCCTTCACCGGAACGGTGTCGGTGCCATAGGGAAGGCGCGCGAGCACACGCGGCATGGTGAGGCCGATGTAGCGCGCGTCCTCGCTCTCGCGCAGCGATTGCCACGAGGCATAGGCCGGGTTCGACACGATCATCTGCAGGTCCTGCGGGTTAGGCAGTTCCTGCCAGCTGTCCATGCGGAACAGGCGCGGCGAGGCGGCGGCGATGAACGGCGTATGCGCGGAGGCGCAGATGCCCGATATGTTGCGCAGCAGGCCGACGTCACGCGGATGGTTCGAGAATTCGTAGGCGCCGATAATGCAGCCGATCGGCTCGCCACCAAGCATCGAATACTCGTCCGTATAGACTTTCTTGAAGATCGGGCTCTGGTCCCACATCTGGCCTTCATAGTCTTCGAGCGTGTCGGCCAGCTGTTCCTTGGAAATGTTCATCACCCGGATCTTCAGCTTCTGATCCGTCTCGGTGTTGTTGATGAGATACCAGAGGCCACGCCACGTGCCTTCCATTTCGCGCACTTCCGGTGCGTGCAGGATCTCGTTGACCTGCTCGGTCAGCATCTTGTCGATGCCGGCGATTAGCGACTTGATCGACTTGATCGCGTTGGACGAAATGGTCGTGGTCTCGGAGCGCGACTGCGCCGCGAGCGCGAGGTTGCGCACGAGTTGCTGCAGCTTTTCGCTGTCGTCTTTCTTGACCTTGAAGTCCTTCTCGAGGAGGCCGCTGAATTCTCCGAGGTCGATGCCTTCCGCCTCGGCGACGGCTGGTGCGGTTTTTTGCTGTTCGGCCATGATTTACTCTCCAGCCTTGTCGTCGTCGGACATTGCCTGGCCGGCGATCTTGCTCAGAAGCGGCTCATTGTTCAGCAATTGCGCGATGCGCTTTTCGGCATCGACGCGGCCGTCCATGAAGCCGAGCAGTTCCTCGAGCTGACGCCGCATCTTGAGGATCTCGGCCAATTGCGGAACCTGCGCGGCGATCTTGTCCGGCGCGAAATCGCCCATCTTGGTGAAGGTGAGATCGAGCGCCAGTTCCTCGTCGCGCTCCTGGCCTTCGACCTGCGGCAGCGTGTTCTTCACGCGTGCCTTCACGCGGGGCCCGAGCGCTTCCATGAATTTGGGGAAGCGGTTGGCGTCGGTCTCGACGAAGGCGCGGTCGAGCACCGACTTCGAGGCTTCCTTGGTTTGCGAGGCGCCGGAAAGGTCGGCCACCACGCCCATGACAAACGGCAGTTCGATCGTCGTAGGGCTGCCGTAGGTTTCCACGTCGTAGGCGATCTGCACCCGCGGCGCGCGATTTCGTTCGATGACCTTCGCTTTGCTTTCGGCTGGCATGTGTTGCTACCTTTCATCCTTCTGAGCGGCCTTCTTGGCGTCGGGAACGCCGGCCAGGAGCCGGAATTCCTTCAGCCCCGAAGGGGCGAGATCTTCCATCAGTTCAACAAAATCCATGTGCACCATGCGGCGCACGCGGCGGGCCAGATGCGGGATCGGGCTCGACGGTTCGGTGCGGTCGTAGAAGGCGACCACGAGGTCGAGGCATTTCACGACGTCGTCGCGCGAGGAGATCCGGTCAGGCAGGCCAGTGCTGCCGGGCTCCGCGTAGCTTGCCACACTTGCCATCGTATCGGCTCCATGACCGTTTCGAGCAGGCATTGCCGGTTCGGCCGGCGCCGGGGCCGGCTTTGCCGCGCCATTCGCAGCGGCCCCGGCGGCCGCGTTGCGTTCGAGCGTCGTCAGCAAACGCTGCAGATACCGCTTTAACTCCGGGACGGGGGCACCGCCTTCGAGACGGGCGTTGAGTGCGGCCTCGACCGCGTCGAGGGCCGCGATCGCGGCGCGGGCGTCGGCGACGAGTGACGTCATCTCGGCACCGGCTTGATCCACTTGCGCCGCACAGCCGCTGCGCACCCGGTTGAGGAGTTGGCTGTGGGCACCGGCCAGCGCCGCCTTTTCGGCCGTATTCAATCCCGAGGCGGCTTCCTGAAGCATGACGCGCTCGTCAAGTGCTGCCTGTTCCAGGTCGCGTCCGCTGATCGGCCCGATGCCGCGAGGCGCAAAAAGCGTCATCTGACGCAAATCCGCCAGCAAACCGTCCTGACCGTTTTGCAAGTCGGCCAAGGCGTTGAGACGGCGCAAGGCGGCATCGCGTGGCGAAGCGCCCGGCCGCAACGCCGGATGCATCGTGTCCCAATACTGGTCGATGCTTTGTGCAATAAGGCTCAGTCCAAGCGTCAGCCCGGCCAGTTTCTCTTCATTGGCCAGCGCCCGCGCGACAACGACAAGCAGGCGCAGGTCACGGCCATGGCTGCGCAGTTCTTCCGCCTTGTCGAGCACGGCAGGCCAGTCGACCGGAATGGTGGATTCGACCGGCTTGTTGTGACCCTCCTGGACGACCTTGACCTGGGGTTCGGTGAGCCGCTCGATCTCGTGAAAGGCCGGATCGTTGCGCAAATCTCCCCCAGACGGGTTTTCACCGTCCAAAGGATTCAGCCAGAGTGCGAGATCAATCACACGAACCCCCAGCAAGCGGCCCTGAGACCTGCGTGATCAAACATCTATCACACTGCGTCACTTTATCACAATTCAACAGCTGCTCAAAAACTAACGGAAGCTAAACGCGACCATTCTCGCTTGCGGGAACCTGGCGTGGTTACCGAAATCCGTATGTGAAATGCATCGCATAGGCGGGGGCAATTTCATGTTTGTTTTCGCGGAGATGCGGGGCGTTTCGTGAAATGCCAGACGTCGGCCGACTCGACGTCCGGGCGGTTCATTCGTCGCGTGCTTTGTCAAGATGCTGCTTATGTGGCAGGGTATCGGCGGGCAGGTTTCAGGAGCAGGTTCGATGGAACAGCGCCGGTCATCGCAGAGCTTCAAGCGCAAGGAACTGGTCGCTAAGCTCAACCCTGTCGGCGTCCGCGCCTTCAAGGCTGCGGCCGACACGGCCAAGATGCGCGGCAATCCCTATGTCGAACTCGTCCATTTCGTCCAGCAATTGGTGCTTTCGGAGCGCTCGGACGTGCAAATGATCGTCGCCGACGCAGAGATGGATGTCAGCCGGCTAACGGCCGACATGACGCGCGCTGTAGATAAGCTTCCCTATGGCGCGACCTCGGTGGAGGAGTTTTCCGACCATATCTTTCACGCCATCCAGGAAGGCTGGAACCTGGCGGCTCTGGAATTCGGTGTCGAAGAGGTGCGCAGTTCGCATATCCTGCTTGCTTGCCTGAAGACGCCGGTGCTGGAAGGCCTTGTGTCGAAAATCAGCGCCGAATTCGACAAGATCGATGCCGACGCCGTCATCAAGCGCTTTGCCGAGGTGACGGAAGGGTCGCTCGAAGCGGGCGACGCTCCGACGGCACCCGATGCCGAGGCGCCGATGAAACGGGGTCCGGGCGGAGACTCTGCGCTGGCCAAATATGCGACCAACCTGACCCAGCGTGCCGGCGACGGCAAGATCGACCCGGTCGTCGGCCGCGATCCGGAGATCAGACAGATCGTCGACATCCTGATGCGGCGTCGGCAGAACAACCCGATCCTCACCGGCGAGGCAGGGGTCGGCAAGACGGCCGTCGTCGAGGGCTTTGCGCTGCGCATCTCCCAGGGCGATGTGCCGCCAACGCTGCAGAATGTCAGCGTGCATATGCTCGACGTCGGCCTGATGCAGGCGGGCGCCAGCGTGAAGGGCGAATTCGAGAAACGGCTGAAGGCGGTCATCGACGAGGTGCAGTCCTCCGAAAAGCCGATCATCCTGTTCATCGACGAAGCCCATACGTTGATCGGCGCGGGTGGTGCGGCCGGAACCGGCGACGCGGCCAACCTGCTTAAGCCGGCGCTGGCGCGCGGCGAGCTTCGCACCATCGCGGCAACGACCTGGGCCGAATACAAGCAGCACATCGAGAAGGATCCGGCGCTGACGCGCCGTTTCCAGGTGGTCAAGATCGACGAACCATCGGAGGCGGTGGCGGTTCTCATGCTGCGCGGCGTGGCGGGCGTTCTGGAGCAGCACCACAAGGTGCAGATACTGGACGAGGCGATCGAGGCGGCGGTCGGCCTGTCGCACCGCTACATCCCGGCCAGGCAACTGCCGGACAAGGCAGTGAGCCTGCTCGACACCGCCTGCGCCCGCGTTGCGATATCGCAGCACGCCACGCCGGCCGAGGTCGAGGACATTCTGCGCCGCCGTCAGGCGCTGGAGGTCGAGAACGGCATCATCGGCCGCGAGGCTGCGATCGGCATCGAGGTGACCGAGCGGCAGGCACGGGTCGACGCCGGACTGGCCGAGACCGAAGGCACGCTTGCCGCCGCGCAGGCACGCTGGGATCGGGAAAAGGCGCTGGTCGCCGAGATCCTCGACCTGCGCGCCAGGCTGCGCGGCGAGGGCGTGCCGCTCGATGCGGTGGCGGCGGGGGAGGCCGCCGGCGAAATGGCGGCTGCGGACTCAGCAGCGGTGTCCGAGGCCAAGGCACCCGGGACCAAGCCGGACGGGGCTAAGGCATCCAAGGCCAAGGCGTCCGACACCGAAACGGCTGAGGCCGAGCCGGAGGCGACGGCGACAGCCGGGTCGCCAGCGCCCGATCCGGTTGCAGATCTCGCGCGGCTGCGCGAACTGATGGCGGAACTCGCCGAAGCGCAAGGCGAGACACCGCTGATCCTGCCGTCGGTCGACCGCAATGCGGTGGCTGCCGTGGTGCAGGACTGGACCGGTATCCCGACCGGACGGATGCTGTCCAGTCAGACCGAAAAGGCACTGCGGCTGGCCGGCACCTTGTCCGAGCGCGTGGTCGGCCAGGACCATGCCATGGAGATGATCGCCAAGCGCGTGCAGACCAGCCGCGCCGGCCTCGGCGCGCCGGAAAAGCCGGTCGGCGTGTTCCTGCTCTGCGGCCCGTCTGGCGTCGGCAAGACCGAAACCGCGCTGGCGCTGGCCGAGACGCTCTATGGTGGCGAGCAGAACCTGATCTCGATCAACATGTCCGAATTCCAGGAGGCGCATACCGTCTCGACGCTCAAGGGCGCTCCGCCCGGCTATGTCGGCTACGGCAAGGGTGGCATCCTGACCGAGGCGGTGCGGCGCAAACCCTATTCGGTGATCCTGCTCGACGAGGTCGAGAAGGCGCATCCGGACGTGCACGAGATCTTCTTCCAGGTCTTCGACAAGGGCATGATGGACGACAGCGAAGGCCGGCGGATCGATTTCAAGAACACGCTGATCCTGCTCACCTCCAATGTCGGCTCCGAGGTCATCATGGACCGCACCAAAAACGGCACGATGCGGGCTGGGCTCGACGATCTGGACACGGCGCTGCGCAGCCCGCTGCTGAAGGTGTTTCCGGCGGCCTTCCTTGGCCGTGTGGTGACCATTCCCTACTACCCGCTCTCGGATGCGATGATCGAAGCGATCACCCGCCACCAGTTCGCCAAGATCGCGCGCCGGCTGCGGGCCACCAACGATGCCGAACTGGTGATCGGCGACGGCGTCATGGACCTGGTCAAGGCGCGCTGCACCGAGATCGAATCCGGCGGGCGGATGATCGATGCCATCCTGACCAACACGCTGCTGCCGGAACTGAGCCGCGGCGTGCTGAACCGCTCGCTCGAGGGTGAGAAGCTGACGAAAGTGACGGTTGGCGCTTCAGCGGAAGGGTTTACTTACTCTTTCGAGTAGGCATTGCTTCTGGAATCTTCCTACCGTAGGAAATGGGTGTGGCTGTCACCAAAGACTACGAGCCACGTTCAGTTCGTATGGATTTCTGATCCCGCAAAGGACGGTATCTCAAGCCCGTGGCGCAGGCCCGTGGCGACGACCGAGACCCGGAATTTTCCGGCGAGCGCCCGGTCGAATATGGCGCCGACGATGATGTCGGCGTCGGCGTCGACCTCCTCGCGGATGCGGGTGGCGGCTTCGTCGACTTCGAACAGCGTCATGTCCATGCCGCCCGAGATCGAGACCAGAACGCCCTTGGCGCCGATCATGGAGGCTTCGTCGAGAAGCGGGTTGGCGATTGCCGCTTCGGCGGCCTTCTTGGCGCGGTCTTCTCCGGCGGCTTCGCCGGTTCCCATCATGGCGCGGCCCATGTCGCGCATCACTGATTTCACATCGGCGAAGTCGAGGTTGATCAGCCCTTCCTTGACGATGAGGTCGGTGATGCAGCCGACGCCCGCATAGAGGACGCGATCGGCCATGGCGAAAGCGTCGGCGAAGGTCGTCTTGGCATCGGCGATCCGGAACAGGTTCTGGTTCGGAATGACGATCACCGTGTCGGCGCACTCGCGAAGCCGCTCAATGCCTTCTTCTGCCGATTGCATGCGGCGCTTTCCCTCGAAGGTGAAAGGCTTGGTGACGACGGCGACGGTCAGGATGCCGGCCTTGCGCGCGGCATGCGCTATGATCGGCGCCGCACCCGTTCCGGTTCCACCGCCCATGCCCGCGGTCACGAAGCACATATGCGTTCCCGCAAGGTGGTCCATGATCTCGTCGATCGATTCTTCGGCTGCCGCGCGGCCCACCTCGGGCAGGGAGCCGGCGCCCAGGCCTTCGGTGATATGGGCCCCCAACTGGATCAACCTCGACGACTTAGACATGGTGAGGGCCTGGGCGTCGGTGTTGGCGACGATGAACTCCGCGCCCTGCAGGCCCTCGGCAATCATGTTGTTGACCGCGTTGCCGCCGCCACCGCCGACGCCGACGACGGTTATCTTCGGCCGCATCTCGGAGATTACGGGCCTTGTCGCGGTGTTCATTTGCCGTTTCTCCCTGGAACGGACCCGGCGCAGGGGTCGACAGATATCTATTGGCGGCACGGGGACGAAAACTTGCTGGTGGGCGAATCAGAACCCGATGGCCATGAGACAGGGAATCAGAGGCTGGACACCACCGCAAGTCCGATGTGCCTCTCGATGTGGCCTGATCGATCCGACGGGCCGTTGGCCGGCAGGGCGACCGATCGGCGTTTGAGGGGCGGATGGGTGATTTTTTCCCGAAAGGGAGGCAGGGATTGTTAAGGGTTGTATACTATTATGGCTTCGGGGTGAAATATATCTAATTAACTTGGCAGTATTCTTGAGTTGATTATGGCCGTACTTGGCGCGCCCCCTCCCGACCTTAAGTGTCGCCCAATCCAGGAAAGCGATTGGGACAAAGTGGTCGATTGCCTGCGCAGGGGCTTTCCGATGCGCAGCCGAAATTACTGGAAGCAAGCGCTGACCCGTTTGTCGCAGCGGCCCGCGGTTGACGATTTCCCGCGCTACGGTTTTGCCCTGGAGACGTCCGAGCGGATCGTGGGGGTCGTGCTCACCCTCTATGCCCGCTACCAAGGCGACGAAATCCGCTGCAACATTTCAAGCTGGTCCGTGGACGCAGCATTCCGTCCTTATGCCATGAAGCTGATCTGGCCGGTTCTCAAACGCAGGGATGTGACCTACACGAACATTTCGCCGGCACCCTCGACCTTGAACGCCAACAAGGCGCTCGGATTTCGCCTGTTTGCCAGCGGCCAGTTCGCCTTCCTGCCCGCCTTGAGCCCGGCACAACCGACATGCCGCGTGCTCGAAGTCCGCCCTGACCTCGCCGAAATGGTGATGCTGTCCGACAGCGAGAGATATATCCTCCTGGAGCACGCCGCGCTGGGTTGTCTCTCGCTGATCTGCATTCGCGACGGAATGGCCGTTCCGTTGGTGCTGAGGTCGCGCCGGATATTGCACGGTCTCGTCCCTTGCTCCCAGATCGTCTATTGCCGATCTCTCACGGATCTGAGCCGCTGCGCCGGCGCGATGGGGCGCTTCATCCTGCGACGCGGAACCCTGCTTTGCCTCGTCGACGCCAATGAGCCTGTCCCGGGTCTGCTCGGCCGGTATTTTCCGAGGAAGGGGCTGAAGTACTTCAAAGGGCCGAAACCGCCTTCGCCCGGCGACCTGACGTTCACCGAACTGGTGATATTCGGTCCCTGAAAGTTAGCCTTGCAGCCCGGCCCTTGCCGCCGCCATCTCACGCCAGCGCGTTCCCAGCGAGACACCGACGAGCAGCAGGCAGAAACTGAGAGCGAGAGGCGAGTAGAATGCCTCTTCCTGCAACACGGCATTGGCCGAGATGGTGACAATGCCGACGAAACCAAACAGGAAATTCAGGTCGCCGGTTTCGATCAGCTGCCGCCTGGTCGCCACGGCGAGCGCCGCCAGGAAGCCGAAGAAAACCAGGCTGCCAATTCCCATCTGGTACAGCATGACGCCGACGGCGCTTTCGACCGGGATCGACGCGGCGCCTTCCGCCTGGGCGGTCGACCAACTGAGATTGATGCTGGTGCTCGACAGATTGCCGCCCAGCCCCAGTCCCTGGCCAAGCGGGTTGGCCATGAAGTCGCGTATGCCCGCCGCCAGGCCGAGCACGTGATAGTCGCCATGCGTGGCGCCATAGGCAATTGCCGCGGTTGTCCAGACCAAGGCCAGGGCGACGACACCGGAAAGCGTCAGGCCGGTGCGGGAAGGGCTATGGAACAGCCGTACGCAGAGCGCGACGAGCAGCATGAATGTCGCGCCCTTGGAGCCGATGACAAGCAGCAGCGGCAGAGCGGCGATGGGCAGCAGCCAGCGACCCTTGAAGAGCAGCCAGGCCGATATGATGCTCAGCGCATAGGCATAGCTGATCGAATGAAAGTTCGGACCGCCTATGCGAAAGACGCTGGGCAGGATGTCGTTGAAGAACGGCGTGTTGAAGAAGGTCGTCGTCATCACGTCCTCAAGTCCGCGGAAAACGAAGCCGGTTTCCTTGAGCGCCTTCTCCCACACGCCGGTCTCGATCTGCCGCGCGATGTTGCGTTCGATGTAGAGGTCGCCATGAAAGAGGCCGAGGAAGTTCATCGTGAAGGTCAGTTCCACATAGCCGTAGATGACCGCGCCAGTGCCTAGCCAGAGCATGCTCTTGCGCAGGTCGATGGGATAGAGGCTGGCCGCCAGGACCGCGATGTGGAAGCAGGCGAGGGGCGTGATCGTGTTGCGGAAGTAGACGACCGCGTCCTTGGGGCCGCCATGCACGACCCCCAGGGCGAAATAGAAACAGATCGTCCCGCACAGCACGATGCTCAGCAGCAGCCAGGCGCGCAATTCGGGCAAGGCGCGCACGCGGTGCTGAAACGACGCCGCCAGGAAGATGCAGAAGGCGGTCATCAGGATGATGAAGTTCGTACCGCGCAGCGCGTCGAACGTATCGTTGTCGGGTATGTAAGGCGTGTACCACGCCACCATCATGTTCTGGTAGAGAAAGGCGCAGATGATCACGACAGGAATGCCCGCCGGCACCGCGTTCGAAACGATCAGCGTCAGTATGAACGTCGCGACAATCCCGAACGGCGTCCACACCGCAAAGGCCGAAACGCCGAGCGCAACGACGATGAGCGCCATCGAGACATGCAGCAGGGCCTCGGCGCTCGATGCGTCCGGAGCCCGCGCGCTTAGCCCGACATGCGGATATGTCCCTGTGATGCTCATTGCCGGTCCGCTTTGATCCTCGCCTGCGCCAGCCTGCAGCCTTGACGTCTGCTGTCCATTTCAGTCGCCGTCTCCCAGCAGGGCGGCAATCATCTGAGGATCGAACCCCTCGGTGCTTTGCCTGCTGGCGATAATGCCAAAACCCTGATCGAGCTCCCAATGAGCCCAGCCGATGTGGTTTGCCTCGGCCGCCTTGCGCACGGCACGGGTCCAGGCCGTGCGGCTTGCTGGATCCACGCAGAAATTGAGCACGCCGAACTCGTTCAGGATGACCGGGCAGTCATGGGCACTGGACCAGCGTCCGAGCTTGGCAAAGTCCGCAGCGATCCGCGCCTCTGTCCAAGGATCTGACAATTCCTTCTCCACCAGGGAGGCAGCCTCTTCGTCGCCCGCAGCCCGCAATCTGGAGACAAGCGCGCGCACCTGCGGCATGTCCCTTGTCGCGGGAAAGGGCAGGTTGGCGATGCGGGCGAGCGGCGATGTATCCCAGTTCTCGCATTGATGGGTGAACGCCATGGGCGCGTAGTAGTGGATGGCTGCAATCTGCCTGTCGTCGACCAAGGGCGGCGTGTCGGCTATTTCCCATATGCCCTGGAAGCGTGCCGGGCCCCAAACCAGCGTGTGGAGCGGACATTTGGCCCGCAACGTCTCGGCGAGCTGTTGGCGAAGTTCAAGCCACGCGGCACGCTCCATCAGCGGCTCGTTCAACAGTTCCGGATAGACCGAATTCGTCGGCAGGTCGGCGATGACGGCGCGCAGGGCCGTCCAGGCCAGGACCACCCGCCTGGCCGCATTTGCCGGATCATGCTCGAAAGCCGCACGAAGATCGCCGGACGGATGCATGTCCACCAGAACGGCGAAGCCCAGCCCGACAAGCTCTGCGATCCCGTCGCGAATGCGGCGGAGCACCGCCCGGTCGCCTGCCGAGACAAGATCGCCGTTCACTGGCAAGCGGATCGTTTCGAACCCGGCTTGCCGCAGCTTTTGCAGCGTCGCCGCAGCGGGAGCAATACCTTCCTCGCGTTCGAACCATCCGGGAAGATTGAAGCCACGCGAAGGAACGGGACGAGCGGCCGTTGCCGGCAGCGCGGTCGAGACGGAGAAGGGGAGGGTCGTAAGCAAAGCCCCGCCAGCAAGTGCAAGCGCATGCCGCCGTGACACTGTCAGCGGCGATACCAGCTCAACCGCCCGCATGGATCAACTCCTTGCGAGGGAACTGCGGCGCAATCCGCCGGCCCCAGACGCGACATCGGGCATTGCCTTTGCCCCGGCGGGCTGTGCGCTGTCGATCACAAGAGTGGCGCTGCGTTCGATCTGGCCGGTGCCGAGATGCTGCTCCAGCAGGGCGGCGGTCCCGGACGCAGATTCGGATGGGCTTAGCGCGAAAAGCATCAGATCGACGCTTGCAAAGATCTCCCGATCCCAACCGTTCTCACCAAGGGATGGGGCAATCACGAGCACGAAATCGAATGCGCTCCCGGCTTCGGCCAGAATGCCGCGCAAGGTGTTGCGATCCCGGAATTCTGCCCCCTTCTCCACGGCCGGACTGCATACGACCGTGCGCAGGCCGCTCGCGCCATCGATGAACAGGCCGGGTCCGTAGCCAGCACGGTGCGGCTGGCCTCCGATTTCAACCACAAGCACATTCTGCTCGGCTTGCTGGAGACCAATCCCGACCATCGCGCCCGCAAGCCTTGCGTCAACATTGCTGCGCGTGGAGGAGACCAGAAGCACGAAGGGTTTGGGGTGGTCGCTAAGGCGCAGGAGTATTTGCCGCATAAGCTTCAGCACGCCCAGCGAAAGCGCGTCGCTGCCGGCTTGAAACAGTGACTTCCTCAGCGCCTTGATGCTTGAATGCGCCGCACCGCCGGCGACCCCCGGCAGGCGGTACTCGCCGAAATTGGCTGGCAATGGACGAGACATGGCAGGTGCGCCGTCCTTTTTCGGCTCTTTTGGCTGGGTCGCCTGCGGCACCTCTTCGCGAGGGCTTCGCGGGTCATCCTCGGGCTTGCGGACCGGCCCCAGCGCGAGGGCGATACCGCATCCGGCGATGAGGCCCAGAAAGGCGCTGACCGGCAGGAGCAGGGCCGGCTTCGGCCAGGTCGGCTGCAGCGGGGCGGAGGCGGCGCTGATCGTGCGCGCCTCGGATGTCTGGACGCCCTGCATCTGCGACGTTTCCTGCGCGCGTTTCAGGAAATCGTCGAGCACGGTGCGGGCAGCCTGGGCCTTGGAGTCCAGTTGCCGCAGTTGCACCTGTGCGATATTCGAGTTCGTGGACTGCTGGCGCAGGGCCTCGAGCTTGGCCTGCAGCTTCGCCACATTCTGGGCGGCGAGATCGTAGCTGGCCTTCAGCTGCTGTCTTATCCGCTCCGCCTCGGCGGCCATCAGCCGGTTCATGCGATCGAGCTCCGACCTGAGCCGCGCAATGGCCGGATGACGAGGCCCATACATGGTTTCGAGATTGGCGAGCTCTGCCGCGCGCTGGTTATAGTCGTCGCGCAATTTGACGGCGGAATTGGAGAAAAGGATTTCCGCCAGCTTGGCCAGGCCGGCCGGCGAGGTGCCCGCGGCCAGCGCCTGATTGTATCGGTCCCGCGCCTGATCGGCGTCGCCCTGTGCGGTTATCAACTGCGCCGTGAGCTGGTCGAGCTGCGACTGCAACGTGCCGCCATCGGCCGACCCCAGGATCTCGTGCTCCGACTTGAAATCCTCGACCGCGCGCTCGGCGTCGCTGACGTCCTTCTGAAGACCCTTGATCCTGTCGTTGAGGAGAGAATTCACGTCGCTGTTGGCGGTTTCGCGTTCTCCGGCGAGGCCTGTTCTGTAGCGATTGACGATGGCGTTGGCGATGCGCGCGGCCTTGTCCGGCGATGGCGACGTGAAGGAGACATTGATGACATAGGTCAGTCCTTCACGGTCCACCGATACCGCTTTTTGAAAGCGCTTGAAGGCCGCGTCCGGTGAGGGGCCGCGGCCCGCTCCAAACATCGACAAGACACGCGAGACCAGGCCTTTGCCTGAAAATTCCGGATCGTTTTGAAGCCCCTCTTTGTCGAACACTGCCCCCAGCAAGTCCTGCGATTCGATGACGAAGACCTGGCTTGCGATGGCGGCGCTGTCGGCGCCGATGCCGGGAAGAACGTCGTTGAAATTGGTCGCGCGCGAATCGCGCGGGTCGATCAATATCGAGGCGGTCGCCGTATAGCTCGGGCTCGTCACGGCGAGATAAAGCAGTGCAAGCAGCAGCGCCGCGCCGGCGATGGCAAGAACCATGACGCGTCGCCCCCACAGGACTGCCCATAGCGGTCCTATGTCGAACAAAGGTGGAAGCGTGCGATCGTCGGTTCTGGCTGGCGTCATCGGTTTCCTCTGCAGAGCGCGCCTTCCGGCCTTACTCTACACCGCCAGTATTCAGAATTATCGTTAGTCTTCCGTTAAGGTTACCCCGCCCGCTGCTCAAATTAACAAACTGGTGACGGTAACCATGCGGAGCGTTCGCGCTGGCGCGATCGCAGGCTTTTGCTCTATTGAGAGGCAGGTTTCAGCGTCGGCTCGCCTGCCGCGGGGGTAGGGCATCGCCGAACGCCACAGGGGCCGACGTTGGATGAAAATATAAGCAATCGCAGCGCGATATCGGGCGCCGACACCCGTCCTGCAGCCGACGATATGCGCATGTCCATCGCTACGCTCGCCAGGAACGGCGCCGTGGCGGGCGTGATCAAGCTCGCCAGTGCCGGCCTGTCCTTCCTGATGTTCGTGGCCGTGGCGATGGTCATGGACGGAAGGCAGTTCGGCCTCTATAGCGCAGCCTATGCCGGCGCCAGTCTGGTCTCTTTCTTCGCCTCGGTGGGTCAGCAAAGCACCGTGCTGAGGTTCTGGCCGCAATATGTCGGCCTCGGCGACCATAGCTCGGCGCATGGCATGATGGCTCGCGCCATTCTCGTCGCGCTTGCCGGGCTCGTTGGCTCCAGCCTGCTCATTCTCATGGTCGGATTCTTGCCGTTCATCGGGAAAGGCACGCCGGAATGGCTTTCGTTGTGCGTGGCGGCTGCGGTCCTGTCGTTCGCACTCGGCTGGTCGGAATTCACGTCCGGCGCTTTCCGCGCCAAGAACGCGCTCATATCCGGCCTGTTGCCGCGCGACATCATCTGGCGTGCGGGCACGATTGCCGCCATTGCCGCTTGCCACTTCATGCATATCGAGATGAGCGCGGTTGCGGCGACCCATCTGACCGCCTTGCTGCTCATCCTTTCGGTTGTTCCGCAGACGCTGCTTCTCGTGCGCGACACGGCGCGCGCCAAGCGCGGCCCACTCACCGAGGGGCAAAAGAGGGAATTCAAGACCGTGACGCTTGGCCTGTGGGGCGTCACCTCGCTGCCGCCGGCGCTCGGCCAGGTAAGCACGCTGCTTGTGGCGGTGATCCTGGGACCTGAGGCGGCCGGCGCGATCTTCGTCGCCGATCGGACCACGCGGTTCGTGGCGCTTGCGCTCAATGGAATCAATCAGGCGCTCGCGCCACAGATTTCGAGCGCCTTCTACAGCGGCGACAGGGCGCATGTTCAGCGCATCACCAATCTCGCCGCGCTTGGCAGCTTTGCCATTGCACTCTGCGTGCTTGCAGCGTTCTGGATTTTCGGCGGCTTTATCCTGTCCATGTTCAATCCGACCTACGACACGCCCACCATGCGGGCAACACTCGTCATCTTCGGCATAGGCGCAACCTTTGCCACGGCTTGTGGCCCGATCGAGATCCTCCTGCAGTTGACCGGCCTGCAGCATGCGCTGTTCAAGGTTCTGGTTGTCGTCAACATACTGGGGCTCGGCGCGACGGCGGTGACGACGTATTTCTTTGGACCCATTGGCGCGGCAGTCAGCATCGCCGGAACGGTCATCGCCTGGACCGCCATTGCCGTGTCGATCGCACGGCGCAGGATAGGCATAAATCCATCTGTCTTCGGCTTCACGATGGCAAGAGTTGCGCCCGTTCCCAGGGTGATGCTGAAAGGTCGTACGTGAAGATCATTCAGGTACAGACCCAGGCGGAGGCCGCGGGCGCGCAGCGTATTTCCGACATGGTGGGCGAAGGCTTGCGGGCGCGCGGGCACGAGGTGCGCACCGTCTTCATGTACCGCAAGACGGACGCCTTCGATGCCGATCCTTATGCGGATTTCATCCTCACCGAGAGTCCAAAGGGATTGCCTGGGCAGATCCGGGCGGCCATTGGTCTCGCGACATATCTGCGCAAGTCGCGGCCAGACGCCGTCATCACCTATCAGCACTACGGCAACATCTTCGGCACGATCGGCGCCCGCCTGGCGGGCGTAAGCCGGATCATCGCCAACCAGAGCGGTTCGCCGCACACCAAAGGGGTGATGGGCGTCCTGTCCCAGATCGACAGGCTGATGGGCGTGGTTGGCCTCTACCGGACGAATGTCGTCAACTCGGCCTGGACGGAAGCGCAATTCAGTCACTATCCGCAAGCCTATCGGCGGCGCTTGCGGCGCATCGATCATGGCGTTGCCGCGCCGCATGAAGACTTCGACAAGGCGGCGGCACGCGCTTCCTTTGGCTTGCCTCGGAATGCATGGCTTGCCGTCTCGTCCGGCCGGCTGACGCAACAGAAGAACCAGATTGCGCTCGTTGGGGCGCTCGATCAGCTGCCCGATATCCATGTCGCGATTGCCGGTGTCGGGCCGGAGCGCGACACGCTTGTCGCCTTGGCCAAAAGCCGGGATGTGGCGGACCGGCTGCATCTGGTCGGCGAAGTCCCCCCGTCGCGTATTTTCGAGTTCCTGGCGGCAGGCGACATCTACGCGTTTCCGTCGTTGAATGAGACCTTCGGTCTTGCCTGCGTCGAAGCGGCAATTTCCGGTTTGCCTGTCGTGGCGAACGACCTCGCCGTCATGCGGGAGGTGCTTGCTACCGAGGATGGCGAGACCGCGGCGATCTTCGTCGAGGACGACGCCACCGGCATGGCCAAGGGGCTGGCCGACTTGATGGCCGGGCCGGAAATCATGGCCAGGCTTTCAGCGGCAGGGCGGCGGCTCAAGGACAAGTACGCGCCGGCCAGGATGTGCGCGGGCTACGAGGCGCTACTTCTTTCCTGAACGTCTTCGCACCACCGCTATGCCGTCGATCGCTTCCAACACGCCCGATCGATTGAGCGTGTGGATTTTCGGATAGGGCCAGTCGCCATCGGTGTCGATCGGCCGGGGCGCCGAAAGCCGCACCGTCTGCTGGTCGAGTTCCAACAGTTCGCATAGGCCGAGCCCGCCGCCATAGCCGAGCGTTCCGTCCTGGACCGGGAGCAACATATGGCCCTCATCGATGCGAACGAAAGCACCACCTGGACGAGCCATGCGATGGTCGATCATGACAGGGTTCATAGGGTGGGGTTTCCACGGACCGGCGAGTGCGGGAGCGCAGAAAACCACCAGCGTGTCGGAGGTGCTGCCATAGCCATCGCGATCGGTGGCGAACAGCCAAAGCAGCCCGCCATGCTCGAGCAGCGTCGCGTCGGAAATCTCGCCTTCGACCAGCACGGTCTCGGCGATCCAGCGGTCCGGGAAGGCCGAGGCACGGTAGAGCGTGAGCCTGCCGCTGGCGCTCGCCTCGGGAAGCATCCAGATCTCGCCGTCGCGCTCGAACACCTGCGGATAGGAGAGGTGGTGCGGCTCTTCCAGAACGACGCGTGGCGCCTCGGGAGCGCCGGCTGCGTCAAACGGAACGACGGAGATGACGGCCTTGCCGGTCGCATGGGGATAGTCCTCGACGAAGAGGAACGACCGGCCCTGCCACTGGAACGGGAACGGATCGGCATAGAAGTGGTCGCCCGGGTCGGGCAGGACCGACCAACCGGGGCCAAGCCCGCCCGTATTCGCGATGCCTGGCGCATCGGTAAAGCGGTAGCCGACGCGCCAATGCGCATGACGGAAACCTATGCGCCGGATGATCTCCCGGCCAAGCCGCGGCAGCGCCGAGCCCAGATAGGCTGACACGAACTGCATCGCCGTGCCGCCACCGCGGACTTCAGACATGCGTTCGTTATTGAGAAGCCGGCCTTCAGCAAATGCCCGAACCACCGAGACGAGCAAGGTGATGGCGCGGGCAAGCACGTCCTCGGTGCCGAGTGCCGCCGATTCCCGCTTGTCCACCATCGGCCGTGCCCAGCCCACCAGCGTCTTCTTGTCGAGGACGGCTTCGATCAAAGGCAGCCTTCCGGCCGCGACCGCGATTGCCGCCGAGAGATCAGATGGGGATCCGTCGAACAGGAGGCCAACAGTCGGGACATCCGATGGGGCTGCGTTGCCGGCGAGGTCCAGTCTTAGCGCGGCGGACCGGTGCCCGCTTCGTGCCTCGATCTCATGCGGCGAGGCGGCAAGGTTGGGGCGGCGCCGTCGAAACAGGCGCTGTTCAAAGGCAAAGGCGGCTTTTGCCGCCATCGGCCAGTTTGCTGCTCCGGGCTGATGGCGCACAGCCACATCATGGCCGTCCGCCCGAAGCCGCTCTATGACGACCTTCTGCCACAGGCGGGGGCTCGATTGCGGAACAATCACCTCGATCGACAGCATGTCATTCCCGTCCGGCTGTAATGGTGCTCGGGTTCTAGACACTTGAAAAGAAATGATTTGGCCGAAAAAACTTACATTGGAGTTACATTCAAAGTCCGACTGCGTGATTCACGAGAAAATAAACTGTCGACCGACCCATCTCGAACCTGCCACGGAGGGCACATTCTAAGACAGATTTGCAACCATGGATCGATCTTTCGCATATACCAAGTTTCTAACAATCCTTGCGATTCGCCTTGACGCGGAACGCAAGACGTCGTCGATAGATCAGGCCCAGCCGGTTCGGATCACATGTTTGAAGTCACTGCCGAGGATTCGTTCGATTTCCGTTCGAAGGAATATGCCGAACTCTTCGCCAGTTCGGCGGCGACGGCTTTTCAACATCCCATATGGCTGAGCCAGCTCTATGAGAGGGTCGTACGGCAAGGCGCTGCCACGCCACTTGTCATCGTCGTGCGAAACGGCGCGGGTGGAAAGCTCGCGATGGTTTTGCCTCTGGTCAGGCGCCGGTACACATTGCTCAAAGTGGTCGAATTCGCCGACATGCGCGTTTCCGACTACGTATCGCCAGTCGCCGACGAGGAGACCTTCTCGCGTATCGTGGCGGACAGTCGAGCCGTTGCCGCGATCCGAAGGCATCTGAAGCCTTACGATCTCCTGCGCATCGGCAAACTGGCGGACCGCTCATTGGCGATCGAGCGGCTCCTTGGCATCGACAAGCGCGAAAGCATGGGCATGAGCGCTTACTCCAGCAAGCTGGAGCCGACATTCGCCGCCTGGCGCGAGCACCAGCTCGACCAGTCCTACCGCAAGGAGCTCGACAAGAAATCCCGGCAGCTTGGCCGAATAGGAGAGGCGCGCTTCGCATGCGCTGACAACGTCGCTGCCATCCGCACGACTTTCGATGCGCTCAAAGTCTATCGCGGCAAGCGTTTCGACGGCAGCAACGGCCCCGCCGACCTGCTGCAATTGCCGTCCTATTTCGATTTCTATCTGGCTGTGGCGACCGAAGGGTGCGGCGGTTTCGCTCGCATCTACACTTTCTGGATGAACGATCGGGCAATCGCCGGCGCGCTTGGCCTTGAGCATCGCGGTTCGCTGCTTGTCATTCTCGGCGGCTTCGACGAGGCCGGCTACAGGAAGCAGTCGATCGGCAGCCTGATGTTCGAACAGATCGCCCGCGACTGTATCGAGCGCGGCGACCATTCCCTCGATTTCACCATCGGCGACGAGCCCTACAAGCGCATCTTCGGCGGCCGGCCATCACCTATGTGGCAGATCTTCCGAGCCGGCAGCCCGCTCGGCCTGG
The DNA here is from genome assembly GCF_014843845.1 of Mesorhizobium amorphae. Classification (GTDB taxonomy): domain Bacteria; phylum Pseudomonadota; class Alphaproteobacteria; order Rhizobiales; family Rhizobiaceae; genus Mesorhizobium; species Mesorhizobium amorphae_A. The sequence continues at coordinate 106,716 of NZ_JHQS01000063.1, forward strand.
CGGCGCATCTGACGGTCGAGAAATTGCCGGCGGCCAAAGCGTTGGCGCGGCGCGTGCTCGGTTCGCACGGGAAGAAGGCCGCCGCTGGTCATGTGGTGACGTCGCCAGCCTCGACCGACGAAGTGGCTGGGCCTTGAGGTCGGAACGAGCCCAAGGCGCGTCTCCCAAATCCACTGCGCAGTTTGGGCGACAGATCGGCTGATTGGCCTGCGATCACGCCACGGGTTCGGGTTCGACCGCGGGCTTTCTGAGGTTGCGCAGCCTGGCGGCGAAAGCGGGGCTTAGATTGTCGATCTCGTGCATGATGCGGCGGCGGCTGAAGTGAATTTGCCGGCGCGCGCGCCAGCGCAGGTCGGTGTCGATGGTCAGGCTGCGGCGAAAATGCGCCAGCTGGAGACCATGCTCGTCCATCGCCTGCTTTACCGGATCGGCGTAGAAGGTCGCGATCTTTGCGGCGGCCATGCCGGGTGAGGCCAGCCATTGCGGCACATGCACCGTGCACAGGCGCTCGACATCGGTGAGCAGCCGGCTGACACCTGTCCCTGCGGCCGGACAGGATGTCTGGTAGGCATCGCCGATCAGGACGGCCCCGTCGCGCACGCAGTTCTCGGCGACGGTGATGTCGGTGAGCCAGCTCTCGACCCGGTCGATCACTTCGAAATCACCGAATGCCTTGACCAGACCCGGGAGCGTTTCGATGAGCGTTTGCCTGGGATTGTCGCGCAGCGCCTTGACCCAAGGGTCGCGATGCTCGCGGAAAACGAAGAGATTGGCACGGGTGACTTCGGCGGCGGGGAACAGGTTCAAATAGTCGATGCCGTCGGAAACCCGTTCGCCGTAATAGGTGAGGGCGGGATGCCGGAAGGCGCTTGCTCCCACCGGGCGCAGATTGAAGCCGAAGGTCAGCGACTGCCGCTGGTGGACGAATTTGCGCTCGATGCCAAGGTCGCGGCGCAGAATGTCACCCATGCCGGTGGCCAAAACGAGAAGCCGCGCCGTCACGTCGCCGTGTCCGAGGATCGACACACGCTGGCGTTCCGGGCCTGCCTCCAGTCCGCTCACGCGACCTGCGATGAAGCGCACGGTGTCGGGCAGTTCGGCCCGCATGGCGGCGACGAGGTCATCGTAGAAAATGCCGTAGTGCCGGGCGTGCGTGCGGTCGAGCAGGCGCCCCTTGCGAATGTTGACGATTTCGTCGAATGCCACGGCCGCTGCGGAAAGCCCGTCCAGAAGGCCGATCCGGCGCAGTTTTTCGATCTGGTCGCCGGCGATCTTCTCGACGCGGAATTCGCGCGGAAAGACCTGATGGCGGTCGATCAGCGTGACGTGATAACCGGACCGCCCGAGCACGTTTGCCGCCAGAGTGCCGGAAAGCCCGCCGCCGACTATGACGATCTCCGTGTCGGTTCCGGCAGGCAGCGGACGGTGGGGACGCTCGGCTGTCATCTGGAATACCTCAATATGGCGTAGATGGCCTGGGGACTTGTGGTGAAATAGCGCCAGAAAAGCCGGCGCGGCTCCATCAGCGCGCGCCACAGCCACTCGAATCCGGCCTTCTGTACCCACAGGGGCGCGCGCCGGACCTTGCCGGCGATATGGTCGAAAAGCCCGCCCGACGTCTTGATCACCCCGACATTCTGGAGTCGCGATGCAAAGTCGCGGACGAAGATCTGCTCGCGCGGAACACCGAGGCCCAGCCACAAAATGTCGGGCGCAAGTGCGTTGATCTCGTCGAGCTTCTTTTCAAGCGCCTGGCCGGCAAGGAAGCCGTGGCAATGCCCGACGATGCGCAGGCCGGGGTATCTGGCTTTGACACTCGCAACGGCCTTGCTGTTCTCGGCCTCTGTCGACCCGAGCAGGTAGAAGGTCGTGCCTTGCTGTTCGGCAAGCTTGGCCACGTCGTGAAAGAGGTCAGTGGTGGCTACCCGCTCCGGCAGATGCGTTCTGCACAGCAAGCGTGAGGCGAAGACCAGCGGCTGACCATCGGCGAAGATCTGGTCGGCTTCGCTGAAAAGCACGGCTACGTCCACATTCGCGCGAGCTTGGGCGATGACGTCGCCATTGGCGGAGGTGAAATAATAGGGACGGCTACTGCGGATGTGCCCCCGTGCCGCCGCGATCATCAAGCGCGCGGCATTTGGCCGATCGATCACCGTGATCGGTAACCCACCAAGCTGCACGGTTGGAAGAGCGAGAAGGCTCGCCTGGAAAGCAACGGCCTCCTGCTGAGCGATATCGGCCGCGCTTGCGAGCCCGGCTGAAAGTTGACGATGCGAACGGGGAGACTGGGTTGCGGACATCGCGGCTTGCGCGGAACCGGGGGGCCCCGATCCACTGATCGTGGCCTCATCTCTTCCAAGATCCCTTGGAGAGGTCTCTGAAATTATGCGCATAGAAAAACTGCCCCATCCCCAGTATATCCAAACTACCCCCTTGCTTGGCACCATAAGTAAAAAAATCGGAAAGTTAAGCGATAGATTAACAATTAGTTAATATGTAAATCTTGTCTAAAAGTTTAAGGATCAAAAATGGGTGGGAAGATCTGGGCCAATTATCCAATGACCACCGCCCCAAGTGGCAGCGGCACTGTGTGTGCTGCGGCTATTTCCGTGATGTCTACAAGGACAACAAGCTGTCCGGTGCGTCTCACCTGACTCGATATCAGCCAGTTTCAGCGGCGCCGGCCGCGTATCGAGGCCTGGTAGACCAACGATGTCCAGCTGTTGGAGGAGGCGAGGTGACAGTAGACCAGCCCCAGCGCTCCTGATTTCCTGAGGTCGAGAAAGGCCTCGTCGCTTAATTTGTTGAAGGCCGGCTCGTCGATCACCTGGAAATCGGTGAGGTTGAGCACCTCGCCGCCCTCCAGCGTCACCTTGCTCTGGCGTGGCGCGAACAGACCGTGCGCATCGATCTTGTCAATCATGGCGCGGGTCGCGTTGAAGTCGACCTGGAATTGGTTGCAGAAGGTCAGCGCCTGTTTCGTCGCGTCCGCTGCCTCGGTCCCGTTGAAGAATGGAGCGATCTTGCCGCCGTCCTCGCGGAACGGCGCCAGCAGTTGATCGACGACGCGCTCGCTCGCCCGGTCGACGCACAGTGTCAGACGACCGGTCGTCGTCGTCTCGTCTGCGAGAACGAAAGGATAGCGGCGGACATAGGCCGGAACATAATGCGGTTCGGTCCATTTGCCGTCGGCATCGACGAACAGGTTCTCGTTCTGGCGCAGGCCGGTGATGATCACCGGTGCCTTGGCGGCGCCGATGAAGACGATGGGATAGGAGCGCATCGCCGCCGGCATCTCCGACGCCACCACCGGAATCGCGTGCGCCGAGCGGGCGAAGCCAAAGTCGGCCCGCGCGGCCAGCCCCAGCGAGCCGTGCCTTATCGGGTTGAGCGCTTCCGGCCTGGAGTAGAACAGCGGCAAGGCGGCGCCCGCTGCGTTTTCCGCTGCCGGTGCCGTGTTTGTGTCGCTGTCAGCCATCGTCCGTCTCCCTTTTGCCGCCATCCGATCGCGTTGGCTCAATTAAACGCATGATACCGAAAATCGAAAATCGTTTGTTTCGCTGAAACTTCAGTTGGCAAAGGACCATGCAAAAAGATCGAAGTAATGCGGGTTTTACCGATCTGCAGTGCCAGGTTTCGCAGAATCTCACCGAATCCAAGACGGGCCAGCGGGTGCTCACCGTGACCGTCCGTCGCGAGAAAACCAATGGCGGCCTGGCCATGCTGCTGGCGCTGACACATGGCCTGTTCCTGCCCTCCGGCGCCTCCTACCAGATCGACACCGGACACTACGGTCGCCATCCAGACCAGCGACCGGAATGGCGCCTACGCGGCCGTCCCGCTGACGCCGGAACCCATCACGGCGATGAAGGCGGGGACCAATCTCAACATCGGCATGAAATCGGTGACGCGCAAGCCGGTGACCATTCCGGTTTCATTGTCCGGCTTCACGGGGGCGATCGACAAGCTCGAAGCAATCAAATAGCTGCGAAGAGCCTCTGCTTCGGGGCGTCACGTGCCGCTGGCCTCAAGCCGACCGGGGAGGGCCATTGCTTGGCCTCCACGAACGACAGCGCGGGCAAGGTTCTATTTCTGACGGAAAGCGGAGTGAAACGAGGTGAGCAGCGGGCCCAATATGTAGTCGAGGGCGGTGCGCTCCTCGGTGACGATCATCACCGAAGCCGGCATGCCAGGATAAAGCGCGATCTGCGGTGCCGCGGCCAGTTCGGCCGGATCGACCGCGATGTCGGCGACATAGTAAGGGAAGCCGGTCTTGGCGTCGGTGATGCGATCCGCCGAAATGCGGGTGACGCGTCCATGGATGATCGGTATCGAACGCTGATTGTAGGAGGTGAAGCGAACTTCGGCCGTCATGTCGGAGCGCAGGTTTGATATGTCCTCGACGCGAACCTGCGCCTGGACGATCAGCGAATTCTGCGTCGGCACGATGTCGAGAATCGTCTGGCCCGGAGCGACGATCGCACCGATCGAAAAGACGCTGAGATCCATCACCTGGCCATCATAGGGCGAGCGAACTTCGGCACGGTCCATGGCGGCCTGGGCGGCGAACATCTTGGGTACAAGGTCCGCCAGGCCCGATTGCGTGTCGATCAGCATGGCGGAAAGCTTGGCCCGGCGCTCGTTGGTCAACTGGGCGATCTGGCTTTCCAGCTCGGCCTTCGACTGACGGCTGCCGGCGATTGCCCCCAGATTCTCGTCGATCAGGCCCTGCAGACCGGAGGCTGATCTGTCCAGTTCCAGAATGCGCGGCCGTGTCGTCAAGCCGGCCTTGAGGAGCTTGGACAGGCTGGCCTTTTCATCGATCGTCGATTGCAGCTGGGCCCGGTAGGACTCGACGCGGGCCTGCTTGCCCTGGATCTGTTCATCAAGCTCGGCAATCCGCCGCTGCAGGATCTGCGTGGCGCCGGCCATCGAGGCGCGCTGGCTTTCCAGATCGGCGATCTGGTTTGCCATGGCATCCTTGAGATAGGATTCGTGCTCCTTGAGGATGTCCTGCGGAAAGGCAACTGCCCCGCTGCCATCCAGCTCGGCCTTGATCCTGGCGTCGGTGGCGCGCAGGAGCGCATATTGCTGGGCGTAGAGGTTGAACTCGGAACGGATCCTGGTGTCGTCGAGGACCAGCATGACCTGGCCTGTCTTGACGATGTCGCCGTCCTTGACCCGGATTTCCTTTACCGTTCCACCGTCGAAGTGCTGAACGCTCTTGCGATTGCCTTCCACCTTGACGACCGCATCGGCCAGCACTGCGCCGTTCAGCGGGGCAAAGGCGGCCCAGCCGCCGAAGACGCCGAAGAAGGCGATGATGATCAACAGGCCGATATTGGCCGGCACCCGGATGGAATCCGGGGCCGGGATGCCGGCTTCGCCGGGCAGGCTTCTGTAAATGAGGGCGCTGTCGCTCAACGGTCACTCCTCAGGCAGGTCATTGGGTTGCCACCGCAATTGAAGTCGCACGCTGATTGAGCCGTGCCACGATCTCGTTCCTCATGCCAAAAGCTTCGACGGCGCCGTCCCGCAACAGCAGGATCTTGTCGACATTTGCCAGCGTCGACGGCCGATGCGAAACGATGATCACCGTGCTGCCGCGACGCTTGAGCTCGATCGCGCACTCGCTCAGCGCACGGTCGCCATCGGCGTCGAGATTGGAGCTCGGCTCATCGAGAACGATGAGGTTCGGCGTGCCGAACACAGCCCGGGCAAGCGCGATCCGCTGGCGGTATCCTCCCGACAGCACGGCGCCGCCTTCGCCGATCTGCGTCTCGTAGCCTTGCGGCAGGCGGATGATCATGTCGTGCACGCCGGCGAGCCGCGCGGCCTCGATCACTTCCTGGTCGACATTGGTCTTGAAGCGCCCGATGTTGGCGGCGACGGTGTCGGAAAACAGCTCGATGTCCTGTGGCAGGTAGCCGATGTGGTCGCCGAGCGCGTCGCGCCCCCAATGCGACAGATCGGCGCCGTCCAGCCTGACGGTGCCGCGGCTGGGCTGCATGACGCCGGCGAGGTGACGGGCCAGCGTCGACTTGCCGGCGCCCGAGGGGCCGACGATCCCCAGCGCCTCGCCTGCCTCCAGCCGGAACGATACGTCCCTGAGAAGCACCTTCTGCTGGCTGGGAATGGCAAAGCTGACCTGCTCGACCGAAATCTTGCCGGTGGGCTTGGGCAGGTTGAACGACCTTTCGCTCTGTGCACCGCCGTCGATCAGTTTGTGAACCCTGGTCAGCGCCGCCCGCGCCAGGACCAGGTTGCGCCAGAGGCCGACGATCTGTTCGACGGGCTGGAGGCCTTTGCCCAGCAATATGCTGGCCGCGAACATAGAACCGGCCGTGGTCTGCCGTTCGATCACCAGATAGGCGCCGAGGCCGAGGATCAGCGACTGCATGGTCAGGCGCAGGAACCGGATCACCCCCGACATCAGGGCGGCGCGGTCGCTGGCTTGCGTCTGACGCCGGAGCGCCAGGCTGCGGTCGCGCCCCCAGCGGCGGATGAGGCCGTCGATCATGCCCATGGCGCGAATGACTTCCGAGTTCCTGAGGCTCATCTCGGTGAAATTGTAGTTGGCCGTCGCCAGATCGTTGGCCTGCTTCAGCGGCGCGCGCACCAGATACTCGTTGATGACCGCCATGGCGACGAGCAGCAGGGACGAGCCGAGCGCGAAGAAGCCGAGCCAGGGGTGCAGCAGGAAGATGATGGCGATGTAGATGGGCGACCATGGCAGGTCGAACAGCGCATTGATGCCCATGCCGGTGATGACCTGCCGGAACGTGTCGAAGTCACGCACCGGCTGGCTCTGCGAGGAGCCCGACTGCGCGGTCTCGACCGACGCGGCCACGATCTTCGCCGACAGCAGCCGGTCGAGGCGCACGCTGGCGCGCGTCAGGATCGTGGCGCGCATGAGGTCGAGGCCGGCAAGCGCAAGGAAGGCCGCCAGCAATGCGATGGTCAGCATCACCAGCGTGGTTGCGCTGCCGCTGGTCACCACCCGGTCGTAGATCTGCAGCATATAGAGCGGGGAGGCGAGATAGAGCAGGTTGATCGCCAGGCTGAAGCCCGCCGCGATCAGGAAATAGTGGCGGCACGCCAGCAGGGCGTCCTTCACGATCTGCGATTTTCTGTCGAGACTCAAATACCCAGCGGAGAACCGCCCCCCTGTCCACCTGTATGCCGATACTACTCCCGATCCTTCAGCCGGCCACGCAGCCCGTCGATATTCTTGTCGTAAACCTTAACGCGTAGGCTGGATCAGGAATTGCTACGGGAAGTGAGCCGCAACGCGGCTCACTTCCCGGGGTTCAAAGCACGAAGTCGCTCGCTGTCAGTCCGAGCCCGGTACCCGTCAGCGTGATCTGCAAATCGGGAGTTGCGTTGCCGTTCACGTCGGCACGGACGATCGTGTTGCCGCCGACTTCCGACCAGGTGATGCTGTTGGCGACGGTGGCTGCATTCTGCCCTCCGAACAGGAAAGCCTGATCGCCGGGGCTTCCACTGGCGTCGATCGAGGAGAGATCGATCTTGTCGGTGCCGTGCACGAAGTCGGTGATGGTGTCGAAACTTGCCGGCGTGGATTCCGAGGCTGCGCCATAGTTGAAGGTGTCGGATCCGATGCCGCCTGTGAGCGTGTCGACCCCGGCACCGCCTGTCAGCGTGTCGTTGCCGTCGCCGCCGACGAGCGTGTCATTGTCGCCGGCACCCAAGAGCGTATCGTTGCCTGTACCGCCGACAACCAAGTCGTTGCCGGCTCCGCCGTTGATCGTGCTGTCGTCGCCGCCGTTACCGAAGAGGAGATCGTTGCCGTTTCCCCCGGTCAGAGTCTGCCCCGCCGAAGTGGAGGCGATGACGTCATCGGTGCCGCCGCCCGACAAGGTCGTTTGCAGTCTGTAGGAAGTCGTGCTCAGCGCATAGCCGTACACGGTGCCGCCGTTTGTGAATTGTATGCTCTCGACGTTGCCGCTTCCGATATATTGATCGCGGATTGTGATCTCGGTGGTTCCGACATTGACAACGAGATCGTTGGCCACTCTCTCGAAGTTCAGTGTTCCGATGGCCGTGCTGTTCAACGGTGCGCTGGTCAAGATTTGAATACTGTCGCCGCCGCTGCCGGCATCCGAGATGATGTCTTCGCCATCTGCCAGGCCGAACTGGTAAGTGTCGTTGCCACTGCCGCCGAGGAGAACATCGTTGCCCGCTCCCCCGACGAGAGTCGCTCCGCCGTTCGAACTGATGAGGATGTTGTCGCCCGCGGTTCCGTCGAGCGTGCCGACAATATCCTGATTGACTGTTACCAGTCCCGGCGCGCCAACGGTCGTTCCATCAGTGGCCGTGTAGGTGAATGTTCCTCCCGCGGGCGCGGCGTCGGTGAAGGTTACGGTGCCGTTTGCACCGGTACCCGGAGTGTGGGAGACAGTGCCTCCCGTCGCGGAGCCTGCGCCCGACACATCGATTGGCGAGCCAATGTCGTTCGCAATAAGCGCCCACTCCGGGATGTTGATCGCGCTTCCCAATCCCAGATTGGTGATGACGTTGTCGCCAGTGGCGGTCGGCCCATCACTCGTACCAAGAATGTCGATGTGCACCGAGGTCTGGGTGCCGTCGGCGCTGAGCACGTTGAAGTCTTCGGTGTAATGCTGGCCGGCGACGAACTCGTCATGAGCCGAGGAGGCAGTATAGGTCCAGGCGCCCGCCGCATTGATGGCGAAGGTCCCGTAACTGCCCACTGTCCCAGCCTGGGCGGCAAAGGTTATCGGACTGTCGACATCTGAGATGGTCAGCGTGCCGCTGGTCGAGATGTCGGCGGCTGTGTTGCCTTCCGTTAGGTTGACCGAGGCTGAGGAGAGCACCGCCGCGTCGTTGGCGCCATGGATAGTGATGTCGATCACCTGCTGTGTGCCGTCGACGGTCGTGACCGTCACTAGCTCATGCAGGGTGGTGTTCGCTCCGATGCTGTTGAGCGCCTGAACGTCAGCGTTGTTGTCGTCGAGCGTATAGCTCCAGGTGCCGTTTGCATCGATCGAGAAGGTGCCATAGGTCTTGGCGACGGCTGCCTGCGTGTTGAAGGTCGCCGCATTGTCGACGTCGGTTGCATTGAGATCGCCGGAGGCCGTGGCATCGCCGGGCGTGCCATTGGCGACACCGCTCTTTTCCGTGACGGAGGTGTCCTCGGCACCGTTGACCGTGATGATGGCGGCATCGTTGGCGCCGTTGATCGAGATGGTGATCACCTGCTGGGTGCCGTCGGCGG
>NZ_JHQS01000003.1 GCF_014843845.1 Mesorhizobium amorphae
TGATCAGGCTCTCCGTCACCTCCAGCTCGAGGTATCTGGCCTCTAGGCCGCTGTCCTTCAGTGCATTGACGACACGACTTATCAGGTTTCTTTCCCTGAATTGCCGTGCCGACACATTCACGCAGACGATCAGGGGCGGTAGACCCGCGTCCTGCCAGGCCTTGTTCTGCCGACAGGCTTCGTGCAGAACCCAATCGCCGATGGGCACGATCAAGCCTGTCTCCTCGGCCGTCGGAATGAAAATGGCCGGTGACACCGTGCCTCGCGTCGGATGCTGCCAGCGTATCAACGCCTCAACCGCGAAGATCTGCCCCGACCGAAGATCAATTTGCGGCTGATAGAGCAAGGTGAATTCCGAATGGGCCAGCGCGTTTCGCAACTCCTCCCGAAGGACGAATTTTTCATGCGCCCGGGTGTTGAATTCGGGAGCATAGAACTGAAAATTGTCGCGGCCGAACTCCTTCGCGCGGTATAGCGCCGCATCGGCATTGGCCAACAGCGTCTCCGAGGTCGCCCCATCCTTGGGGTAGTTGGCGACGCCGATGCTGGCCGTGGCACTCAGCCGATGTTTTCCAAGTTCAATAGGCTCCGCGATCACTGCACGGATCTTCTGCACTATCTCGGAGATGAGCTCGACGCTCGCCGGCTGGTCGAACAGGACGACGACAAATTCGTCGCCGCCAAGCCGCACGACTGTGTCGGTTGCCCTGACGCATTCGACCATACGTCTGGCGACCGTCTTCAGGAGTTCGTCTCCGGCGTTGTGGCCGAGCGTGTCATTGACCAGCTTGAAATTATCGAGATCTATGAACAACACGGTCACCCAGCGGCCATAACGCTGCGCGTAGAGGACCGCCTGCGAGAGCCGGTCCTCGAGCAGGGCGCGGTTAGGAAGACCCGTAAGCACATCGTGGCTGGCCATGAAATGTATCTGGTCTTCGGCCAGCTTGCGTTCGATGGCGATGCCTGCAATGTGCGTGGTGAAATCGATGAGCCGGGACTCGGCCCCGGTCGGCGCTCGCACCGTCATTGAGTACATCGCAAAGACGCCCAGCACGGTTCCCTGATGCGACAGGATCGGTGTCGACCAGCATGAACGATAGCCGTATGGCGCCACGAGTTCGCGATAATCTTCCCAAAGCGGGTCCTGCATGATATCCGCGACAATGACCGGCTCGCGCCGGTAGACGGCGGTTCCGCAGGATCCCACCTTGGGGCCGATGGTGATGCCGTCGATGGATCTCGTGTAGTCTTTCGCCAAACTGGGCGCTGCGCCGTGCCGCAAGTGGCTGCCTTCCTTGTCGAGCAGCAGCACGGAACCGGATATTCCCTGCAATTGCAACTCGACGAGGCGTAAGAGTTGATCGAGCACGTCTTCCAGCGGAGCGCTCCTTGCGATCATTTCAAGTATGTGCGCCTGCCCGTCCCGAAGCACGTCCGCCTGCTTGCGGGCGGTGATATCGTGGGCGATGCCGACCAGGCCGAAAATGTCGTTTTCAAGGTTGCGCAACGGCACCTTCGTCGACGAAAACCACTTGCCGACGCCCGAAGCATCGACGACGAACTCTTCCTCATCAATCATCGGTTGCCCGCTCTTGACGATGTTCTCCTCGATCCGGCGAAAATTCTGTGCAAGTTCCGGGGCATGGAGATCAAAGTCGGTCAGACCGATCATGTCGCTGGTCTTTTCCCGGCCACTGTCGGCCGCAAGGGCGCTGTTGACCACGACGAAGCGGCTTTCGGCATCCTTGACCCACAGATAATCCGGCACCAAGTCAATCAGCGTCTGAAGCGAGATGCGCTCGTCGACGATCTGGCGACTGGAGATGAGTTCGGTAATGTCCTCATGCGTGGCAATCCAACTGCTATCGGGCATCGGCTGATGGCATATCTGAATTGACCGGCCATCAGCGAGGTGAGCGGTCCAGATTTTCGAAGCTTTGCCCGAATTGACCGACCGGGCCATTGCGAGATAGGCGTCGGCGGGCATGGCGGACGTCCCAGCGGCCACGCGGCGCTCGACGATTTCGCCCAGCGCCAGGCCCGGCCGCAAGTCATCGGGTGCGATGCGGTAGATTTCCGCATAGCGGCGGTTGCACAGGATCAGCCGTTCATCGGCATCGAAAAAACAAATGCCCTGCGAGATATTCTCGATCGCCGTCTCGAACCGCAGCGCCTGGCTTTCGAGCGCTGCGATCGTGGCGCGAAGCTCGCGCTCGAGCGTTTCGTGGGAAGCCGTTGCCAGTTTTGCGAGCGTGGCCAGATCGGCCGGCTCGCATGCTTCTGCTCCTCGCATTGACGATTTCGTGGCCAACAGAGTTCCTAGCACCCAAAGAAAACGTGAGTACATGCTGTCCAAAATGTACTAACTATGTATTAAGCACCCCATCCATCTTGGATACCAGAGTGGAATAGCCGCCTTTTAGTCATTCCTCCCGAGCCTTGCGTCTTTGTATTTAGACGCATCCTAATTTGCGGCCTCGCAAATGTCGCCGGTCGAACTTGAGCCTTTTTGTACAAGGTCCCGTTCGTGGCTATCTGTCCTCACAGCAGTTCGAGAATCAGTATAATCAAAGCAATCGGCAAGAGCGCTGCTTGGTCAGTACTGATACGCCATAGCGAAGTCCAATGGCACTCAAAGGTCTACGCCGACTAATAACAAAAGAGCTACGACGGGGGAATTTGTGTCAGCAAGAATGAACTTTGTCTCTTATTTCACAAGACTGATCATCCGGCCGGCATACATCTCGCGATTTCCTAGCAGGGCCGCACAGTCCGTTCTGACGGAGGAGTTTCCCGTCATCTGCACGGTCTTGCCGACAAGCCTCAGACAGTCGCCCTGGCCGCTCATGTCGGAGTTTCCGGCATAGGAAATGGGCGCGTCGGGCGCATAGACGAATCCGCTGATTATGGAATTTGCGGCGCCATTCAGCGTCAGGGCGGAGGTGTTCCCGTGGTCCTGGAAAATGGTGATACCGGCATAGGGTCCGCTGGTGGGCGGGGAAAGGTCCACCGTCTCATTGGCATTTAAGTAGATCTGCGAGCTTTCCATGAGGAATATGGTCACGCCCTGGCCGGTCAGGCTGCCGTTTCCCCCAGGCTTAATGGTGGTGCCGCGCAGGATGTAGACGCCCGGGTCCAGCGTGATGTTTCCCGACAATGTCTTGTCGCAGTAGGTGCCGGGCGACAGCGTGTAGGTTTTGCCGTTCGGGACAGGCAGGCACAATGTATAGGGGGGAGGGACGACGTCGGCCAGCGGATCAAAAGACGCGTATTGATGTTCGAGCGGCGTTCCGCAGGTGAGACTTGCGCTGGGTGGCGAAATCCCGGAAGTGCCGCCGACGGTCGAGACGCAGCCCGCCGAAACCAGCGCGGAGCCGCCCCTATTGACGGAATCGGACGCGTCCGAGTTCGCGGCGATCACGCAGCTGCCCATCGAGACATTGGTCGAGCCCTGCAGGTTCACGGCGGCGGACGCATGCGGATCGAGCGCCAGCACGCAGGCCTCAGCGCCGGGCTTTATCTTGACTGAGGCCGAGCGGTGGGCCTGCCAGGAGGCCGACTCGCCGATGAAGCTCGGTCGGCTGATGCTGGACGACACAGAGATGTAATAGGCGCTCGGGTTGCCGCTGGCCGCGGCCTGGAAGGCAGAGACGCTGCCCGAATATTCCTGCTGGTCGGCGGCGCGCATGTTGGCGGCGAAGAACGTCAGCCCGAGCTGCTGCACGTCGCCCGCCGTCATGCCGGGCGCATACTTCGTGCCGACGGCAAGCCCCGCCGCGTCCAGCGAGTTCTGCAATTGCGCGGCGTCGTCGCTGGTGCCGACCAGATCGATGGCGCCGGCCACGCCAATCATCAACGGCAGTATGGCTACGGCGGTGGCTACGGCGAAGTTGCCGCGCTCCGAAATCCAGAAGTCTTTCAGCGTGAACATCGCCCCTCGCCAGAATCTGCCAAGCTTACGTGATACGCCGATCTTCTCTATGTATTATTTCCGGAGAAGGTAAAATTCTAATATGCCTGCCCGGTGTTTAGCCAACATCGAGGCCTTCCATGGCTCAACCCTTGCGATCGAGAGCAGCTTAGCAATCGTCGGGCAAACGGCGCAGCCCGACAGTTTAGCTTCAGAACCGCGAGACCGTGCCCCGTAGGCCGAGTCCAGGTCCAATATTCTTGGGTTCAACAGCTTGCTCGCGACATCTTACAGCCTAGCGATTGCCGTCCTGGCGCTTGAGCATGATATCGAAGCGCTGCAACCATAACGGACATTCTTATTTTTGATCCGAGCCTCAATCCTGGCCGAACTTGTAGCAGTCGGTGGAACTGTCGAACTCTAGACCTAGCAAGCTCGCCGGATCGATGCCACTCTATCAGCACAGGCGTTCGCCATTAACTCGCCTATGCGCTACTCACAGTTTTCGCCGAATGACGTCGTCCCGCAGCATCTCATTGCCTAATGGCAGGTCAGCGACTGGTCAGGCTTCGCCTGCGCACGCGACTGACTTCTGCAGCAGCTTGGTGGGACCTCGTCAGGGGGTTATCCGGGCGAGTCGCGTCCGGCTTGCCGAGCCCGGTCCAAGTTTCCGCGACTAGGTTTGCTCTCCGACGAACATTTGGGTTCAAAAGAAGAGCCCGCTGCCGGGGTTCCCGCAGCGGGCTCAGGAAGTGCTTGGCGGTACTCAGAACTCGACCGCTCGATGCATCTTTGCAGCCAATCCTGAACAAAGCCTTCAATCAAATCCTTAAGAGTGTTGTCATCGTTGACCGCATGATCGGTACAACCGAATGTGCAGTTTCCGACCACTCGTCGGGTGTGGATGGAAAGCGACTCGCAGGATTTCTATTAATCCTCGCTTGTGCGGAGATCTGCTGGAACGCCGTTCACACACGCCGCATAGCCGGCAATGTATCCATCCCATGCTGGTCCCGATCGCCTTTTTCGTCGCGACCTTCCCAGCTCTTCCAGCCTGCAAACTGCAGGATGAGATGGTCTACCGGAATCGCGTGGGTGGCCGCAGCCGCTGACAAGACGTGGATTGAGAAGTCGCGCTTCCCTGGACCCGTTATGTGCAAATCAGCCGGCTGGCGATCAATTGGCGCGGCCTGTGGTCGGCATCCTCGGACCATACTCCGTCTAGCCGGATCGGGTTATCGCATTGTCTGTCCATTGGGACGGGCGAGTCGAAGGATAATGAAAATTCGAATCAGTCTGTTCGCCACTTCGATCGGCGTGTGCCGTGGTATGCGAAAGTCGCCGCTGTCGCTACATACGCGCTCAGTTCGATTGGCTCAATCCGGATTTCGTTCCGGAGCTTTGCTATACATCATGATGCAGCGCGGCGCCCCACTTGCGCTCAAACCCGTTCCGATACCGTTGATGCATGAATTCCGATAAGAGGCAATCCGGCGCGAACCAAACGCCTTATCGTACACGCCGGGCGCCAGGATTGATTGTTTGGTGTTCGGCAAGAATTCGTGGCTGGCGCGCCGACAGTCGGCAAAAGGATTGGCAACGGGCAAGGCTTCGGCGTGCTCGCGAGCGTCGTCAGACACCACTCGCAACTGAATCGTAGCCCGCGCTAGCCCACGCAGCACCGCTCATCTGATCGATACCGGAGCAAGGGCGCGCGAAAGGCTCGCCTCGCCCTTGCCATATACGGAGGGATCGTAATTGACCAGCGTGTCGGTACGAGCCGTCTTGAGCAGATCGTTGGTAATCTGCGTGGCGGTCGCCTTGGTGAACTTGCTGCCGATGATAGCGGCGTAGCCGGAAATGATCGGCGCGGCGAAGGAGGTGCCGTAAAGGCCGGTCTTGTCCCCCTCGACGCCAACCACCAGGAAGTGGCTCTGCACGAGCGGGTTGGAGCCGGCGTAGTTGGAGTACCAGGCTAGCTGGGCCGGGTTGGACGTCGTGCCGTTGGTGGACAGCGCGCCGACGAAGATCGCTGAGGCTTTGCCGACCAGAGCGAGGTCGAGGTAGTCCTGCTGACCATCCGTGACGCCGCCGACGGCGACCGAATCGTTGCCGGCTGCCTTCGAGACGACCGCCGATCCCTTGGTGGCATAGGAGATGATCGAGGCCTCCTCCGGAGCCCAGCCGATCTGGCTGGTGCTGTAGCCCTGGGGAGCATACATGCCGTAACTCAGGTTGAGCACGTTCAGACCGGTCGCCAACTTGACGGCCGAACCCGTCGAGAAGTCCTTCGACCTGATGGTCGCCGAGGGAGCAATCATGCTGGCCTCCTCGCGGGTCCATTCGCCGTGCCGCTGATATTGCACCCCAAGGCCGAAATTGCCGGAGAAGCGCGACGAACTGCTGAAGTCGTCGACGACGGTAATCGTGACACCTTTGCCCTTGTAGCCTTTGGCCCATGCGGCGCCGACGTCGGGGCTCATCCAGCTCTGTATGGGTTGCGTCGTCCGTGCGGCGGGGATCGCCGCGCTTACGCATATGGACCCGCCGCCGTGGCAGAGCGCGGCCATCTCGTCAGCGTCGAAGGCTTCCTGCGCCGACGCGATCGGTGCCGAGAGAATGGCGAGGGCGGCAACGACACCGAACCTCCAACGATTATGTGACATTTGTGACCCCTTATCGAAACTAGAACGGACGATGGCGAACTTCGGACGGTTAAGTGACATGCGTGGCCCTCTGGCGATCAGAAGGTAACACGGTAGCTAAGCCAGAGATGCATGCGCTCCGGTTTAGCGTTAACCAGATATTTCAATGTTTGCTCGGGCGGTGTCTCGCCCGCAGCGAGCCGGCAATTGACGGTGTAGGTGCCCAGATCACCGTAGTCCGCGCTGCAGGTCCGTTCGGTGAGGTCGCCGCCGAAGGTCGTGGTGAGCGACATGGCAAGAGTGCTGCTCGCAGAAGGATGCGTCTGCGTGAGGAAGCCAAGCTTGAAGCTAGGGGCGATCCGATATTTGTCGCCGCGCTCTCCCGTTCCAAACCCCCACAGGATGCCGCTATCCTCCGTGATCTGGGTCAGCAGGTCCATGTGCATGTCGATCCAGTTGGTATGGTACCATTTGTCGAATGATACCCAGGTTCCGTCCTGCAGCTCATAACCGCCGGCCCGGAGGCTGCTCGCACGGTCGCTAAGTGGCGAGCCCTGATGGATGGCGAGTAGCGATGTCGTAAAATCCTGGGCACTTGCTGGAGACGTCCCCAGCAACGCGGCCAGCACGAGTGCTATCCGACGGACAACGCGTCGATTGCCGGACCCTTCACACATGCCCGAAACACCTCGCCCCACGTACCCCGGACCCGCGCTCGGCGGCGCGTCGCAGCCAAACTGCGCATGTGTGCTCGCCCGCGCCAGCCGCCCAGCTACCGGATAATCCGGTACGACTGGCACCACTATTGCCTGAGTGGTGTTACCGCAGGGTTTATCTTCCGCTTAAATAACAATTGAATTTAGAATTGCCTCAACGCATCGGATATTCAGCAAGGTCAAGAACGTCGCTCACAATGAAGTCGGGCGCTTCGCCGGCCGTCTCGGTAGGGTCGTCCACAGCTCTCTCCTCAATCGGCACCGAATCCGATCATCAATGGGCGGCTTGCCGGGGAGGCTGAGCCTTGATCGTTGGCCTTCAGCGAAGTGCATCGGCCTGATTCTCAAACGTCTGCAGCATTACCTTGCCGCCTTCGGCAATGCGAACAGTCCACTTGGCGTCCCATGACTGGCACGTCACCAGGTTCGCCGGCACCTTTCCAGCCCTCCCATTGCCGACCCAAGATAGGGCATGCGGCCAAGCACGACCAGCCAAACGGCGGCGGCGATTGTTTACGAAAGCCACTCCTGAACCCCGGCTGAACGGTGCCTTCAGCTTCGGTTCGAACGGCATCTCCTAAAAAGGAGCCGTTCAACTCGCGGCCCGTCCGCCAAAGGAGACGCTCTCATGATCCGCAATTCTTTCTTCGCAACCGCGCTCGCCGCTATTGTCGGTATCACCGCCGCCGCCCCGGCCACGGCAAACGACCTACGCATCGAGCAATATGGCTGGTCGAACTCAGCCGGCGGCGCTCAGAACGGTTTCAGAAACCGTATCCGTGTTTACCAGAACGGCCGCTTCAACAAGGTGATCGGCCAGCAACGCGGCCGCCACAACCTTTCGGCCATCGGCCAGGCAGGGGTCGGCAACTATGGCGCCACCTATCAGAACGGCAACCGCAACGTGGCCGGAGTCGGCCAGTTCGGCTCGAACCATACCACCGTTCTGACGCAGGACGGGAACGGTAACATTGCTGCCGGCGTGCAGGTGGGCCATGGCTGCGATGCCAATGTCAGCCAGGGCGGCAGCGGCAACGTTGCCGCCTTCGTCCAAGCCTGCCCCTGAATCGGCTGCCGACCAGGCGGCCGCGGAATGGCCGCGGCCGCGGCTAGCGAACGCCAAGGAGACGAATCATGCCACGCCTAGTCAAACATCCCCGTCGCGTCATCGCAGCACTCGCCCTCTGCTCAGTCGGCGCAATGGCGACTATGGCCACCGCGGACCAGTCACTTGGGCCGGTGCGCTGCGAGATCCGCGCCACGCCGGACGGCGGCATGGTCTTGCTCGAAGCGCTTGCCCATACGGACAGAAACGTGAGCGGCACCTATTCCTTCCATGTCGAAAGTGCCGGGCGCACCGGAGGCACCAATATCGAGCAGGGCGGCGCCTTCAGCGCCGCGCCCGGCCGGCCTGCCACCCTTGGCATCGTCACGCTCGACGCGAAGGGCGGCGTCTTCGACGCCAAGCTCGAGGTGACCGTCGGCGGCAACAGCATTAGCTGTGCCGAGCGGCTCGGTGGCGCAACCTGATCATCGCCAAGTTTGCTAAAAAGTGCGTCGGAGTCGGCGCCCTTTTAATGTGCCAGGCCGGGGAAAAACGATTGAATGACAGCTGAACGACGGGTTCCGCCAGGGTTCAATCAGAAGGTTAGTTAGTCAAAGGCTGAGACGGCCGGAAAATGGAGACTAGGATGACCCATATGTGGACGTATATGGACCCCGCCCGATTGCAACAGGTCGGCTAGATCAAGATCGTCG
>NZ_JHQS01000122.1 GCF_014843845.1 Mesorhizobium amorphae
ATCATCCGGGACCAAAAACCATGGCAGAACGCTTGACTTCCAAGACAGTCGCTCTGGCCTGCCGGCCGTCTCCCCCGCAAGGGGGGAGATCGGCAGCCTCGCTGTCCCGCTTCCTACTTCACCGCGTCCTCATACGCCTCCGGCTTGAAGCCGACCAGGATGCGATCGCCGACCTCCAGCACCGGCCGCTTGATCATCGTCGGCTTCGCCAGCATCAGCGCCTTGGCCTTCTTCTCGTCGAGCGCGTCTTTCTCCTTGTCCGGTAGTTCGCGAAACGTCGTACTGCCCTTGTTGAGCAGCTTTTCCCAGCCGACCTTGCCGACCCATCCGTTCAGCCTGTCCGCCTCCAGCCCTTCGGCCCGATAGTCATGGAAGCGGTAGGGAACGTCGCGCCCCTCCAGCCAGACGCGCGCCTTCTTGATCGTGTCGCAGGTGGTGATGCCGTACATGGTGATCGTCAAGACAACCTCGGACAGATGGGTTTTCGAATCTGGCGGCAAGCTAGGCCCGCCCTGCCTGCTTTGCCAATGGCCTTGTCAGCATTTTCGAGTTTCGGTCTTGCCAATACTAAGGAATTTTCCTAAGTAATATGCGAAGCGCCCGCAGTGGTGCGCGATCCGCAAGAAGGAAGAGGTATGAGCCTGCAGACGGCAACTCCCAGTCCGCCACCGATCGACGGCATTTTCCGCGCCCTTGCCGATCCGACGCGGCGCCTTGTGGTGGAGCGGCTGAACCGGAGCCCGGCTTCGGTCAGCGAGCTTGCCGAGCCCTTCGACATGGCGCTGCCCTCCTTCATCGAGCACCTCAAGGTGTTGGAAGGCTGCGGGCTGGTGCGCTCGGAAAAGGCCGGCCGCGTCCGGACCTACCGGCTTTCGCCCGAACCGCTGAAGCTGGCCGAAAACTGGCTATCCGAGCAGCGCGCTCTTTGGGAGCGCCGTCTCGACCAGTTCGACGCCTATGTGATGACGCTGAAGGAGACAGAAAAATGAGCTATCCGTTCAAGCCAGACCCCAGACTGGACCTCATGCTGGAGCGCGTCGTCGATGCGCCGCGCGAATTGTTGTGGCGGGCCTGGACGACGCCGGAGCACGTCAAGCAATGGTTCACGCCGAAGCCATGGATCATCACGGACTGCGAGATCGACCTTCGGCCCGGCGGGTTGTTCCGGACGCGCATGCAGTCGCCGGATGGCAAGCAAGTCAACGACCGCCATTGCTGCTATCTCGAGATCGTGCCGAACGAGCGGCTCGTTTGGACTGACGCGCTGCTGCCCGGTTTCCGACCGTCGGGCGAGCCTTTCATCACCGCGGTGATATCGTTTCAGCCGGAAGGCAAGGCGACACGCTACACCGCGACCGCCATCCACCGCGACGAGGCGACGCGCAAGAACCATGAAGAGATGGGTTTTTACGATGGCTGGGGAACGGTGCTCGACCAGCTTGCGGACCATGTGAAGACGATCTGAGATTGACATATGGCGGCCAGGGCACCGTCCTGGCCGCCTATGTCATGCAACGAAGCGGCAGCCACCAGCAAGCCGGTGGTGTTTCCGGCCTCAATAGTAGAAGCGCTCTTCGGTGATTTTGCCGTTCTTGACCGTGTACAGGCCAACCTCATCCATGGTGACGCGCTCACCGGTCGCCTTGGGCGTTATGTCAAACTTGAAGCGGACCGCGAACTGGTCGCCGTTGACATAAGGGCCCTCGACCGAGCCGCCATGGACTTCGTTGTTCTCTTGCCACCACTGGCCCTTCTGCTTGACGGTGTCCTTGCCTTCGCAGACGGCCATCGGTCCGTCCATGGCTTCGTAGCTGGCGATGTTGTCGGCATTGTATTTCTCGGCAGCAGCTTCGTTGTTGCCCTGCTTGAGAAGCTCTGTGAAATCCTTGGCAATTTCCGCAGTGGTCATGTGTTCCTCCTGTCCAGACGCAATCCAGATAGGGAACCGCTTGCTGGCCTGCCACCGTCGGCCCGTTCGGTAGCTGACAACTCATGTCAGGATGGAAGCAATGTCTGAGCGATTTGTGATGCTCAATGCTTGCGATCCGGGTTGGAGCAACCCGCTCCCTATGCCTGATAGCAGCCGCGTTCGATGGCGAGGCGGCGAACCAGTGCCAGTACGCTGTCAATGGTGGGCGTTGGTTGGCCGGTCAGCCGGCCCAGTTCCTGCACCGCCGTGACCAGCGCGTCGATCTCCATCGGACGGCCGCGCTCCAGATCCTGAAGCATCGAGGTCTTGTGCTCGCCGACATCGCCGGCGCCCTTGATGCGCCGGTCGACCGCGACGGGGAAGCGCACGCCGAGGCTTTCGCCGATCGCCTGCGCTTGCAGCATCATGGCGCGGGCCAGCGCGCGCGTCGCCTCGTCGGCGACGATGGATGCCAGCGTGCTGCCGGTCAGCGCCGAGATCGGATTGAAGGAGAGATTGCCCCAGAGCTTGACCCAGATCTCGTTGCGGATGTCGTCGCGCACCGGCGCCTGCAAGCCCGCCGCGACCAATTCCCTGGCGAGCCGCGTGACACGCCCGCTCTTCTCGCCTGATGGCTCGCCGAGCGAGAAGCGCGCGCCCTCGACATGGCGGATCACGCCGGGCGCATCGACCTCGGCGGCGGGATAGACGACCGAGCCGATGACGCGCTCCGGCCCGAGACGCTGCCAGATCGTGCCGCCGGGATCGACGGCCTGAATGCGGGTGCCTTCGAGCGCACCGCCGGCCTTGTAGAAATACCACCAGGGCACGCCGTTCTGCATGGTGACGACGGCGGTGTCCGGCCCAAGCAGCGGCGCGATCTGATCGAGCGCCGGGCCGACCGAATGCGCCTTCAGCGCCAGCACGACATAATCCTGGACGCCGAGTTCTTCGGCGCGCGCGGCGGCCCTGACCGGAGCAACGGATTCATGGCCGTCCTCAATCAGGCGGAGTCCACTTGCCTTGATTGCATCGAGATGCGCACCGCGCGCCACGATCGACAGATCGACCTTGCCGGCGATGGCAAGCTTGGCGGCGAGGTAGCCGCCGATGGCGCCGGCGCCGAAAACGGTAACGCGCATCAGCCGAGACCGAGCTTGGCGGCAAGGCCGATGCGCTGCAACTTGCCGGTCGCGCCCTTGGGGATCTCGTCGAGGATGAGGACCTTGCGCGGCACCTTGAAATCGGCGAGCCGCGTCGCGGCAAAGGAGCGGATGTCGGCTTCGCTGGCGCTCAACCCTTCGCGCAGCACGACGGCGGCGGCGACCTCTTCGCCGAGCTTGTCATGCGGCATGGCGAAGGTGACGACCTGCGCCACCGCCGGATGATCCATCAGCACGCCGTCGACCTCGAGCGGCGAGATTTTTTCGCCGCCGCGGTTGATGATCTCCTTCAGCCGTCCGGTAACGCGCAGATAGCCGTCCTCGTCGAGCACGCCCTGGTCACCGGTGTGGAACCAGCCATGGGCGAAGGCGCTGGCATTGGCGTCCGGGTTCTTCTCATAGCCGGCCGTGACATTGGGGCCGCGAATGACGATCTCACCGGTCTCGCCGGTTTCGAGCAAACGCCCGTCGGGAGCCATGACCGCAACGTCCGGTCCGGCGGCGGCGCCGACGCTGCCAGGCTTGCGTTGGCCAGGCGGTAGCCGGTTCGACGCCATTTGGTGCGCGGCCTCGGTCATGCCGTAGGATTCGATCACCGGGCAGGAGAAGGTCGCTTCGAGCTCGGCCATCACCTGTGCCGGCAGCGAGGCCGAAGACGAGCGGATGAAGCGGAGCGGTGCTGCAGCCAGTGGTTCAGCATTGCGCGCGGCGCGCGGCAGGATCGCCTGATGCATGGTGGGTACTGCCGTGTACCAGCTCGGCTTTGCTTCGCCGAGCCAATGGAAGAAACGCAGTGCGTTGAAGCCCGGCGTGCAGAAGACGCTGCCGCCAGCGGCGAGCGAGGACAGCACCGCGGCGATCAGCCCGTGGATGTGGAACAGCGGCATGATGTTGAGGCAGCGGTCGCCGGCGGTCAGGCCGAGCGTCGCGCCGATATGGGCAGCCGAGGCGGCGAGGTTGGCATGGCTGAGCGGCACCAGCTTGGGGCGTGAGGTGGTGCCCGACGTGTGCAGCAGCAGCGCGATATCGCCATCCTGCGCCAGCCCGGACAAAACAGACGGACCGACCGGTTCGCCCTCGATGCTGAAGCTTCCGGCCGGCGCATCAGGCAACGCAACGAGCCGCAGCACGCGGATACCGAGGCGCTCGGCGACGGCGACGGCCGGACCGCTATCGTCCTTGGCGGCGAGGATTGCCTTGGCGCCGATGTCGGAGAGATAGAAATCGAGCTCGTCGGCCCGGTAGGCGGGATTGAGCGGCGCCGTCGAAGCCGCGGCCGCCACCGCGACAAAGGCCGTCGCCATCTCCGGTCCGTTGGGCAGCACGATGGCGACGCGATCGCCACGGCCGAGGCCGAGCGCATTAAGCCGCGCCGCCGTCTCGCGGATCAGGCGGCGCAACCCGCCATGCGTGAGGGTTGTCCGATCGGGTGCTGAAATCGCCGGCGCGCCGTCTGTACCTGCGGCGATCCGTGCGATGATCGAATTCGTTTCAGACAACGCTGACCTCGATGTCGCCAACACTGTCGATATGGCCGGTGAGAATGTCGCCGCGCTGGACGGCGCCGACGCCGGACGGCGTCCCCGAAAGGATAATGTCTCCGGGCATGAGCGTAAACAGGCCAGACAGGTAACTGATCATTTCAGGCACCTTCCAGATCATCTGGTTGAGATCGCCCGTCTGCTTGCGCTGCCCGTTCAGGTCCAGCCAGATCGCACCTTGGGCGGGATGGCCGATCGCGCTTGCAGGAACCAGCGGGGTGCATGGCGCCGACGCCTCGAAGGCCTTGCCGACCTCCCAGGGCCGACCGAGATCCTTGGCCACGGCCTGCAGGTCGCGCCGCGTCATGTCGAGGCCGACGCCGTAGCCGAAAACGCAGTCGAGCGCTTTGTCCACCGGAATGTCCTTGCCGCCGCTTTTCAACGCCACCACCATCTCGATCTCATAGTGGACGTCGCTGGAAGCCGGCGGATAGGGAAATTCTCCGGATATGTTGAGGTTGTCGGGGTTCTTCTGGAAGAAGAAAGGCGGCTCCTTGTTCGGATCGTGGCCCATTTCGACGGCGTGCGCCGCATAGTTGCGGCCGACGCAATAGACCCGATGCACCGGAAACAGCTTGTCCGACCGAGCGACCGGGATGGCCGGAATCGTGGTCGGTTCGATTGCGTAGTCTGCGCCGTGAATGTTCATTATCTTGCTCCTGCGTAGTATTCGACTTTGGCTTCGGCCCGCTCGATCAGTTCGGCGATCAGGAGGGCGAAGGCGAAAAGGATGATGGTGAGGGCCCAGAACTCGGCCATGCGGAAATTCCGCGAGAAGGTCTCGAAGAGTGCGCCATAGCCGACGATGGCGACCAGCAGCTGGCCGATCACAACGCCCTTCACGCCGCGGATGAGGCCGAGCCTTATGCCGGCGAGGATTTCCGGCAGCGCCGCCCAGAGGATGATTTTCAGGTACAGCGCCCGTCGCGAGGCGCCATAGGATCGCGCCATCTCGATGAGAGACGGCGAGATGTGCCGTACGCCGGCGCGGGTATCAAGGACGATGATCCAGATCGCAAACAGGAACACCGCCGCGACGATCGTCCTTTCGCCGAAGCCGAACAGGATCATCAGCACCGGCACCAGGGCCGAGAGCGGGGCGCTGGAAAAGATGTTGACCCACATGCCGAGCAGGTCGTCGGCGATCTTCACGCGGCCCATGAGAATGCCGAGCGGCACACCGATCACGATCGACAGGACCATTCCGGTGAAAAACGCGCGCAGCGTCGTGACCGTCGCGCTCTGCCAGGACGGAGTCTGCACCAGACCCACAGCCGCGCTCAGCACCTCGCTGAGTGGCGGCAGCAGGAAGACCAGGTCGAGCCTGCCGACGATCTCCCACAGCACGCACCAGACAAGCAGCGATGCCATCATCGGGACGCGGTAGCCGAAAAGGGTCATCTCAGGGCCTCATTCGGCATATTGCTTCAACCCCTGCCAGATTTCCTGGACCGTATCGAGATAGTGCTTGTCGCGGTGGATGAGATCCGGGTCGCCGGAGCGGTCGATCTCGGGTTCGATGATCTGCGAAACCCTGCCCGGCCGGGGCGACAGCAGCACTATGCGATCGGATATATAAACCGCCTCCTCGATCGAGTGCGTGACGAAGATGAAGGTCTTGTTCTGGTTGCTGCGCAACCTGATCAGGTCTTCCTGAAATTTCCGCCGGTTCTGCTCGTCAACAGCCGAGAACGGTTCGTCGAGAAGCAGCACGTCAGCATCGACCGACAAGGCGCGCGCCAGACCGACGCGCTGGCGCATGCCGCCCGAAAGCTGGTGTGGATATTTATCCTCGAACCCGGCGAGCCCGACCTCGGCAATGTAGTGGCGGGCGATCTCCTCGCGCTCGGCTCTTGCCTTGCCGCGCAGTTCGAGCCCGAAGGCGACGTTGCGGAGCGCGGTTGCCCACGGCATCAGCGCAAAATCCTGGAACACGAAGGCACGCTCGGGGCCCGGCGCGGTGACCACCTTGCCGTCGACCGCGATCGAGCCGGCGTTGGCCTTGATCAGCCCGGCGATGATCTTGAGAAGCGTCGTCTTTCCGCAGCCGCTCGGGCCGAGCAGGCTGGTCAGCTTGCCACGCGGAAAGTCGAGGTCTATGCCGCGCAAAGCTTCGGTGCTCCCGTAGCTCTTGGAGATTCCCCTCACCTCGACGATCGGATCGATTGGTGCGGGCATTGATGACGGTTCCTTTCGCAGCACAGCAGCGCGCATCTCAGGCTCCTCTTGTCTCGGGCCTGAAAACACGGACCTCGATCCACTGCAGCACAATCAGCGTCAGGGTCGAAAGCGCGATAATCGAGGCAATCGTTGCATACATTTCGGCATAGTCGGCGCGCGAACGGTGAAAGGTGATCAGGTCGCCGATTCCGGTCGGCGTGATCAGCAGTTCGGCCAGCACGACGCCGACGAAGCCCGCCGCCACACCCAAGCGCAGACCCGCGAAAATGACCGGGCTGGCGTCAGGAAGGACGATCTGTGTGACCACTTGCCAGCGCGTTCCGAGGAACGAGCGGCACATGACGACGAGCGACTCGTTGACGTTTCGCACCGCCTTGTAAGTGTTGAGCACGATGACCGGCAAAGCCAGTATCATCACAGCAAGCGTCTTGGCGGTCATGCCGATGCCGTAGACGAAAGTCACCATCGGGATGAAGGCGGCGACGGGTGCGGCCTGGAGCACGATAAACACCGGGATCAGCAGCCATTCACCGGTCCGCCACAGGCCGCACAGCGTTCCGAGGCCGACGCCGAGGAAAGCCGACAGCACTATACCGAGCAGCAAGGGTTGCAGCGTCGAGACATACGCCAACGGCAGGCTGCCGTCGGCGATCAGCCCGATGAATGCGGTGAAAGTGGCCGAGAAGGTTGGAAACGCAAAGCTCACCGGTATGCGGCCGGCGATTTCCCAGATGCCCGCAAAAAGGGCGATCGAGACCAGCCTCAAGAGAACTGGCTGGTCCCGCCATCCACCCACTTCGCCGCGTGTCGAACGGGTCGCGAGGCCGACGGCCTCGCTCTCCGTCCTGATGCCGGTCGCCATCCGCCAGACCTATTTCTTGCCGAGTTTGGCGACGGCGCGGTCGATAGCTGCGACATCCCAGAAATCCTCGACCTTGAGGGAGGCCGGATCGCCTTCGATCTGGCCGGCAAGGCTGAAGAACCCAAAATCGTCGGCTGCGGCCTCCGCTCCGCCGCCGTTCAGCACCAGGCTGCCGGCGGTGGCCGATTCCTTGTAGTACTCGGAAATTTCCGCGTCGGCGTCGGCGCCAAGGTCGGGCAGCAGCTTGTACTTGTTGCGAAACTCGACTGCGACGGCGGGGTTCTCGGTGATCTCGCGCCCCGTCTTCATCAATTCCTCGACGAGGATATCGACATCGGCGGCATTGTTCTTCAGATAGTCGGCGGTGGCGAACAGACCTTCGTCGGTGGCGCTGAGGTCATCGACCGGCAGCACGATGAACTTGCCGGGCGCTTCCGCCTCGAGCGCGCGCCGATTGGCCGCGTCGACGATCGAGGCTTTCAGGGTGCCCTGGATAAGCGCATTGCGCCGGACCTCGGAGCCGGGGACGTAGCTGACAGTGCCGAGCTTGATGCCGTGGGTCTTGGCCATCAGCAGCATGACGGCCTCGGTGCCGGAGCCGCGCGCCTGCACCGCCACGTCCTGTCCGTCCAGATCCTTCCACTCCTTGTAGAACTCACCGTTGACCACCGGGAAAAAGCGCAGCGTCGAAATCTGCGCGAACAGGCGAATAGGCACGCCCGCCTTCTGGATCAGCGTGTAGGGTGCACCGATGCCGACATCTGCCTGGTTGCCGACGATGGCCTGGGCGGCCAGGTCTTCATCGTTGAGCACGATCAGTTCGACGTTTACTCCGCGTTCCTTCGCGCGTTCGATGGCGGTGAGCGTCTGGATGGATTCGATTCCCGGCAAATCCCCGAACGCGATCCGCATATCGCCGGCGCTGGCAGCCTCGATCGACATTGCACTGCCGATCGCCGCGACGAGCGCGGTTGCAAGGACGGCACGTCTGGACAGCTTGGTCATGTTGATTCCTCCCGTTTTTCTTGTAACCAATATTGCAAATGGTTAAGGATTTTGGTCAGATTGGTCAAGCAATAATTCGCATTCGACCGAGTTAGCACACGATCCGCGGTTCGCAGTTCGGATATTGACGGCCTCACGCTATCGATTTATCACCAAGGATAGGAATCAATCGGCGAATTGGTTAAACCAATGGACATTGTCGGAGACGGCGGTCACGCAGCGCTGGTACAGCTTCAGGCCTATCTGGCGCAGATGGACCTTTCCGGCGAGACGCGGCTGCCGGCCGAACGGGAGCTTTGCGAAAGTCTCGGCGTTTCGCGGGGCGATTTGCGCAAGGCTCTGGCGGTGCTTGAGAAGGACGGCCGCATCTGGCGTCACGTCGGCAAGGGCACCTTCGTCGGAAGCGGCCCGATCGAAGAGACGATCGGCATTTCGGAAATCGCCGGGCGCACCAACCCCGCCGATGTGATGCGTGCGCGCCTTATCATCGAGCCGGAAATCGCGCGCGAGGCAGCCCTGCACGCCACGCTTGACGATATAGCCGCGATGCGGAAATCCCTCGCCCAGACCCGCGAAGCGGCGACGTGGCGGCAGTATGAAAACATCGACAATCTGCTCCACCGCCAGATCGCTGAGGCGAGCAGCAACAACGTGCTGCTCGGCCTGTTCGACGTGCTGAACGCGGTGCGGCGTACCGTGGTCTGGGGCCGTCTGCGTGCCGATGGCACGCGCCCCCCGGCCGACCATCACAGTTTCGCCGACCACGAGAAGATCGTGGAGGCGATTGCCGACCGCGATCTTGCGGGCGCCGCGGCCGCGATGCGCCTGCATCTGGTGCAGGTTGGTCGGCGTTTGATTCCGGCACATGAGGCGGCTGAATAGTACCTGCGCTGCCGTTTCGACGATCAGTCGGCTCAGCCCGTCATGGGGTGAGCGTGATCCTATCGGGCGCCAGAATCGTATGACCTCAATAGCCGAGCGCCAGTCCATCCTTGCGCGGGTCGGACGCGCCGGTCAGCGTTCCCTTCGCCCAGTCGATCAGCACCGCCTGCCCGCCGCCCAGAGGGTGATCGGGCTCGATCACCTGATGGCCGCGCCGGCGCAAGCCCTCAATCACGTCGGCCGGAACGCTTCGCTCCGCCTCGACGACGTCGTTGTTGTAGAAGACGCGCGGCGCGTCCAGCGCCTGCTGCGGGTCCATGCCGAAGTCGATCATGTTGGTGAGCAGGTGGACATGGCCGAAGGGCTGGTAGCCGCCGCCCATGACGCCAAACGGCATCACCGCGCGGCCATTCTTGGTCACCATGCCGGGCATGATCGTGTGCATCGGCCGCTTGCCGGGTGCGATGCAATTGGGGTGCTTCGGATTGAGCCGAAAGCTGGAGCCACGGTTCTGCAGCATGACGCCGGTCCTCGGACCGACAACCCCACTGCCGAAGGAATAGTAGGTCGAGTTGATGAAGCTCACGGCATTCAAGTCGCGGTCGACGATGGAGATGTAGACCGTGTCGCTGCCCGGCAGTTCCAAACGTGGCAGATGCGTCATCGCGTGCTCGCGGTCGATCGCGGCGCGCAGCCTGTCGGCATAGGCGCCGGACAGAAGCTCCTTCACCGGCACCGCGACATGGTCCTGATCGCCGATGAGTGTGTCGCGGTCACGGTAAGCCAGGCGCCCGGCCTCTATCTCCAGATGCAGTCGCTCCGCGCCATTGGGGTCGAGCGCGCCGAGTTCGAAGCCGGAGAGCACATTCAGCATCAGCAGCGCCGTCAGCCCCTGGTTGTTCGGTGGCATCTGATGAATGCCGTAGCCGCCATAGGAGGTGCCGACCGGTGTCTTGTAGTCGCCCCTTGTCGCGGCGAAATCATCCAGAGTATGCAGGCCGCCCAGTTGGCGCAGCCGGCCGACAATGTCTTCCGCCACCGCGCCTTCATAGAAACCGGCGCGGCCGCTTTTAGCGATGATGCGCAGCGTCGCGGCCAATTCCGGCTGGCGGTGAACATCGCCGGCTTTCGGCGGCTTGCCACCGGGCAGGAAGATGCGCGCCGCCGCCTCATCGAGCGACAGATCGGTTTCCGGATCTTCCCAGTCGAAGGCGACGCGGTCGTGCACGACATAGCCGTTCTCGGCATAGTGGATGGCAGGCGCGAGAGCGTCGGCGATGCCCTTGCGGCCATGATCGGCCAACAGCCGGCACCAGGCGTCGACGGCGCCCGGCACGGTTACCGCGTGCGGACCTTGCTTGGGAAGCTCGCTAAAGCCGTTCTCCAGATACCAGTCGACGGTCGCGGCGGCGGGCGCGCGACCCGAACCGTTGAAGGCCAGCACCTCGCCCTGCCCTTTCGGGCAGTAGAGGACAAAACAATCGCCGCCAATGCCGGTCGATTGCGGCTCGACCACCGCCTGGACGGCGGCGGCGCAGACGGCGGCGTCCATGGCGTTGCCGCCGGAGCGCAGCATGTCGATGGCGGCTAGTGTCGAGAGCGGATGCGAGGTTGCGGCCATCGCTTCGGTAGCGCGGACCGGCGAGCGGCCTGGAAACTGGAAATCACGCATGCTGTTCTGGGTATCCTTTTGGATCACGGCATCGTCCGCGACCAGGAAGGGCGCGGGAGGCGGCAGGATGTACGATAGGGCAAGCGATGGCAGCGGCAACGACGAATTCAAGCCGCGCGGCCTGGCGTGCCGAGGCGCTGTATTGGAGGGCGCCGTTCAGGGAAGTTTCCCGGCGCGTCACAGCGCCGGGAAAGCCTGTCGAGATGATCAGGCGCCGTAGCCGATGATGCCCTTGACCTCGAGGAAGTCGTGGATGGCCCAGTCCGCATACTCACGGCCGTTGCCGGACTGCTTGTAGCCGCCGAAGGGCGCGAACGTGTCCCACTCCGGATAGTTGATCGACACCTGGCCGGCGCGCAGGCGGGCAGCCACCTTGCGGGCGCGATCGATGTCCTGCGACTGCACATAGGCGGCGAGACCGTAGACCGTGTCGTTGGCGATCTTCACCGCCTCGTCCTCGTCATTGTAGGAAATGACCGACAGCACCGGCCCAAAAATCTCTTCCTTCTCGACGGTCATGCCCGGCGTGACGTGGCCGAATACGGTCGGGCGCACATAGTAGCCGCGGTTGAGGTGCTCGGGCCGACCGGGACCGCCGGTGACGAGCGTCGCGCCTTCCTTGATGCCAGCCTCGATCAGCCGCTGGATCTTGTCGAACTGGATGTTGGAGACCACCGGTCCGAGCTTGGTCTCTTCCGAGCGCGGATCGCCGACCTTGTGCGCTTCGGCGGCCTGCTTGGCGATGGCCAGCGCCTCGTCATGGCGGCCGGCCGGCACCAGCATGCGCGTCGGCGCATCGCAGGACTGGCCGCTGTTGCCGAAACAGGCGTTGACGCCCTGGCGCACGGCGGCCTCGAAGTCGGCGTCCGGCAGCACGATGTTGGCCGACTTGCCGCCAAGCTCCTGCGCCACGCGCTTGACTGTCTCGGCCGCCGTCTTGGCGACGATGATGCCCGCGCGGGTCGAGCCCGTAAACGAGACCATGTCGACATCGGGATGACCGGCCATGATCTGGCCGACGTCCGGACCGGTGCCGTTGACCATGTTGTAGACGCCCTTCGGCGTGCCTGCGGCCTCCATCACTTCCGAGAAGACGATGCCGCTGATCGGTGCGATCTCGGACGGCTTCAGCACCACGGTGCAGCCGGCAGCGATGGCCGGCGCCACCTTGCAGACGATCTGGTTGAGCGGCCAGTTCCAGGGCGTGATCAGCGCGCAGACGCCGATCGGCTCCTTGACCACCATGGTGCCGCCGCGCTTCTCGCTGAAATCATAGTCCTCCAGCGCCTTGATGGTGGCTTCCATATGCGCCCTGCCGGCCCAGGCCTGCGCCTCGCGCGCCCAGGTGATCGGCGCACCCATCTCCTGGCTGACGGCCTGGGCGATGTCCTCGTAGCGCTTGTTGTAGACTTCGAGGATACGCTTCAGGAGCGTCAGGCGCTCGGCCTTGCTGGTCTGCGAGAAAGACGGGAAAGCGGCCACCGCGTTGTCGACATCGGCCTTCGAGCCAACGGATATCTTGGTGTAGGCCTCTTCGGTGGAGGGGTCGATCACGTCCAGCGTTGCCGGCACCACGGGCGCCACCCATTTGCCGTCGATGAAGAAATTCAGATGATTGCTCACAGGCAGTGCTCCGGTTTTTCTGGAAGATGAAATGAGGTTAGCTTGGCAGCATAGGGCAGCTAGCGCCACGGCGCAGGCTGATATGCGCCACGTCGCCGACGCTGAATTGAAAACCTTCGGCCCGGCGCGGCGCGTCGATCACCACCGGCATCCCCTGCCCCAATTCGGCATGCAGACGCAAGGTGCGGCCGTGGAAGACGATGCTGTTGACCCGCGCCGGCGCGGTGCCGGAGGCCGCCTCGGTTGCCACCAGCAGGTCCTCGGGACGCACGCCGATGGTGCGTACAGCGCCTTCGCCGGGTGCCTCGCCGGTTTCCAAAACAGCCTCCAAGGGCAACGTGCCAGCGGTGAAGCGCAGGCGGTCGCCGTCGCGGCCGACAAAGCGCGACTGCAGCAGGTTCATCGTGCCGATGAAGCTGGCAACGAATTTGGTGGCGGGCCGGTCGTAGAGCGTCGCCGGCGGTGCGATCTGTTCGATGCGACCCTTGTTCATGACGACGATGCGGTCGGAGATCGACAGCGCCTCGGTCTGGTCGTGGGTGACCATGACGAAGGTGGTGCCAAGCCGCGACTGCAACCGCTTCAGTTCGACCTGCATCTGTTCGCGCAGATGCGCGTCGAGCGCCGACAGCGGCTCGTCGAGCAACAGCACGCGCGGGTCGCAGACAATGGCGCGAGCGAGCGCGACGCGTTGGCGCTGGCCGCCCGAGAGCTCAGACACGCGGGCGCCGATCTTGTCGCCGAGGCCGACCATGTCGAGCGCTTCGCCGACGCGCTTGGCCTGTTCCGTCCCCGAGAGCTTGCGCAGCGACAGGCCGAAGCCGACATTCTCAGTGACGTTCATGTGCGGGAACAGCGCATAGTCCTGGAACACGGTGTTGACCGGCCGGTCGAACGGCCTGAGCGCGGTGATGTCGCGGCCTTCGAGCAGCACCTTGCCGCTCGACGGGCTCTCGAAACCGGCGATCACCCTGAGGCTGGTGGTCTTGCCGCAGCCGGAGGGTCCAAGCAAGGTCAGGAATTCGCCGCGGGCGATGTCGAGGTCGACGGCGTCAAGCCCGACGATGCCGCCGGGGAAAATCTTCGAGACCGCATCCAGCCGCACCAGGGCATCAGGCGCCATCGCGCACCTCGGATGGTTTTGTCGTGTTGACCCACAGGATCTGGCAGCGCTCGACACCCGGGTTGCGGAAGGCGTGCAGAAGCGTGCTCTTGAAAGCAAAACTGTCGCCGGCCTTCAGCCCGTAGGTGGTCGCATCCACCACCAGCTCGACCTCGCCCGACAGGACATAGCCGAACTCATGGCCGGCATGCGCATAGGCCTCGGCGGTGCCGCCGCCGGCCTCGACGCTCACCAGCATGCCGGTGAGCGTGGCGGCGGGCGGCGACAGCAGCGCCTTGGCGATGCCTTCCGACTTCACCGGGATCTGCCGCCGCTTGTCGGCGCGCACGCAATAGAGGTCGTTGACGGCATCGTTGCCGTCGGCGATCAGTGCCGACGGCTCGATGTCCAAAGCGGCGGCGAGCGGCCAGATCACTTTGACGCGCAGCGAGGACATGCCACGCTCGATCTGGCTCAGCGCCCCGATCGACACGCCGGCCTTGGCGGCAAGCTCGGCCAGCGACAGGTTGCGCTCCAGCCGCAGCGCCCGCACGCGCCGGCCGACCCGCACGTCGGCATCGTCCTTCGGCCTATCGGCCGCCTCGTCCAGCATGTCCATCCGTTCGTCCTCGTTTGCTTGCCCTCTCCCTTCTCCCCTTGTGGGAGAAGGTGGATCGGCGCGAAGCGCCGAGACGGATGAGGGGTGTTGGCCGGAGCACCGTCATTGCCAAGCTGGAACACCCCCCATCCGTCGCCTTCGGCGACACCTTCTCCCACAAGGGGAGAAGGAGGAACCAGCTCAGCCGCCCGCCTTCACCTTCTCAAACATCTTGGCGAGATCGTCATTCTGTTTCATCGGCCCGGTGAAGATTGTGGTCTTCAGCATCACCTCCGGGTCGGACGGCAGCTGCAGCTTGTCCAGCTCCTCCTTCGGCACGGCGGCGAAGGCCGAACTGGTCGAGCTGCCATAGCCATAGGCCTGGATCAGGTATTTGCCCGAATCCGTCTCCAGCCGGCTGTTGATAAAGTCATAGGCGAGGTCGACATTCTTGGCGTCCTTGAGCATGACGAAGCCGCAAGCCCAAGTCAGCATGCCTTCCTTCGGCTTCATGAACTCGACCGGCACGCCCTGCTTCTTCAGCGAAGTGGCCGACGCGTTCCACGTCATGGCGGCGACCAGCTGGCCGCTGGCCAGCGCCTGCTCCACCGAGGTCATGTCGGTGGTGTAGTTGGAGAGCAGCGGACGCTGCTCGCGCAGCTTCTCCGCCACCTTGTCCATTTGCTCGGGCGTCATGTCGAACGGATTGACGCCGGCGAGAAGCGCCGCCACGACTGGCGTGTCGTGCACGGCATCGATTGTCGCCATGCGCCCGGCATATTGCTTGTCCCACAGCAGGTTCCAGCTCGCTTCGGGATCCTTCACCAGGTCGGTGCGGTAGAGGATCGAGGTGTTGCCCCAGTCCCACGGCACCATCCAGACTTTGCCGTCGCCGGCCTGCAAATCGGGCAGGTTCTTGAACACCGGGAAGATCGAATCCCAGTTCTTGATGCGCTTGGTGTCGATCGGCTGCAGCAGGCCTTCCTTGTTCCAGCGCGCCACCTTGTCGTAGCACGGGTGGGCGACATCCGGCCGGAAGCCGGCCTTGACCTTGGTGAAGGCGTCGTCATCGTCGCCGAAGATCGAGGCCTCGACGCCATCGGGATGGGCGGCAAGGAAGCTCTTGTTGAAGTCGGGCAGTTCGTAGCCCGACCAGGTGAAATATTGCAGCTTGTCGCCGGCGAAGGCGACTGTCGACGACAGCGCCAGCGCGAGAGCGGCGAGGCCGGCTCGCGCCTTGTTTCCGGTGATCGATTTCAGGTCGAATGCCATTTTCGTTCTCCTCTTCGTTGTTATGGTCAGGCTGGGTTGGCGGCGGCTGTCCGGCGGGCGGTGCCGAGCCCGCGGTGGCGCAAAACTTCGGCGAAGGCGGCGATGACGAAGGACGCGACCAGGATCGCGGTGCCCAGCGCCATGACGGTCGGCAGCGAGCGCGGGAAGCGCAGCTGGCTCCAGATGTAGAGCGGCAGCGTCGGCTCGGTTCCGGCCAGGAAGAACACGACGATGAACTCGTCGAAGGACGTCAGGAAAGCCAGCATGAAGGCCGACAGCACGGCCGGCAGGCTGAGCGGCAGCATGACGCGCCGGAACGTCGTCCAGTCGGAGGCGCCCAGATCGAGTGCCGCCTCGCGGATGGTCTTCGGGATGGCGGCGAAGCGGCTGCGCATGACGACCACGGTCGTCGGCAGTGCCACCAATATGTGGCCGAGCACTATAGCGACGCGCGACGGGCCGAAGCCGACGAGGTTGACCAGGATCAGCAGCGAAATGCCGACGATGACGCCGGGAATGAGGATCGGCAGCCGGGCAATGGCGCTGATGGTGGCGGCCAGCGGCGAGCGGCCATAGAGGTCCATGTAGGACACGGTGATACCGCAGAGAGTAGCGCCGCTGGCGGCGATGGTGCCGATGACGAGGCTGTTGGCTAATGCGCCTGACAGGGCCGGATTGCCGTAGAGCGTCGCGTACCATTGCAGCGTAAAACCTTGCAGCGGAAACGCCGCCTGGATGGAATCGTTGAAGGAAAACAGCGGGATCAGCAGGATCGGCAGATAGAGGAAGACCAGATAGGCAAGCACATAGGCGCCGAGCCAGCGACCGCCTGCATTGGCCTCGGTGCGCGCCGTGCTCATGTGCGGCTGCCGAATCTGCGGTCGGCACCGCGCGCGACCAGGACCACGCAGAGGATGACCAGCATGACGCAGACCGAAAGTGCCGCGCCGAACGGCCAGTCATTGGCCTTGCCGAACTCGGACTGGATCAGCGAGCCGATCATGGTGCTGGCCGGACCGCCGACCATGGCCGGGGTGACGTAGTCGCCGACCGTCGGCACGAAGACGACGAGCGCCGCTGCCAATACGCCCGGCATCGAGTTCGGCAGCACGACGCGGCGGAAAGAGGTGAACGGCCTGGCGCCAAGATCGGACGCCGCTTCGAGCAGCGATTTCGGAATGGTGTCGAGCGCCACATAGATGGGCAGGATGGCGAAGGGCGCGTAGGCATGAGCGAGCGTGACGACGACCGCGGCCGGCGTGTTGAGGAAGGCAAGCGTCGGCTCCGACCAGATGCCGCTTTCGATCAGCGCCGAGTTCAGCACGCCATTATAGGCGAGCACGATCTTCCAGGCGAAGACGCGCAAGAGATAGCTGGTCCAGAACGGCAGCGTCACCAGGAACAGCAGGAGGCCGCGCCGCCGCCCGGCGTGGAAGGCGAGATAATAGGCGACGGGATAGGCGGTGACGACGGTCGCCAATGTTACCAGGCCGGCGATTGCCAGCGAGCGTAGCGTCACCGTCCAGTAGAGCGGTTCGGACGCGACCGTGGCGAAGTTCGCGACAGTGAGGCCGGCCCCGAGCAGTGAGCCGTCATTGCCGCGGAAGGCGAGGAAGAGCACGAGGCCGAGGGCAAACAGGATGAGGAAGAAAGTGACCAGTCCGCCCGGCAGCAGCATCGCGAAGCGAAAAGCCGGTGAAGACCGGGATTCCGGCAGCGACTGCCCTGCAACGATGGTCGACATCGAACCGTCCAAAGGAATTATGAAATCGGCTTAGCTTTTTTCATATTCATGAAACTGTCAAGTTGAATCGCATGGTGCCCAACCGCCGCCTTCGAAATCAGCGTTCGAAGGCGTCCAGCATCCGATACCAGGCGATCGTCGCGGCGACGCCAATCTGGCGGAAAGCGTGGAACGGGATCGGCCGGATCGGCGACAGCGGGAACGGCAGCTGGTTGATATCGCCGTTCGCAAGGTAGCTCGCCATCCGCCCGCCGAGCGCGGTCATCAGGCCGACACCGCGGCCCTGGCAGCCGACCACGGCGAGCAGGCCCGGCTCCGGCTCGTGAATATGCGGCAAGTGGTCCGGCGTCATCGCCACGCGGCCGAACCAGCGTTTTTCTATCGCGACGCCGGCAAGCGCTGGATAGAGCCTGACCAGCGCCCGTTCGAGATGCGCCCAGTCACCCTCACTGGCCGGCTGCGCCATGCGGCCGCGCCCACCGAGCACCAGCCGGCCGTCGGCGCTCTTGCGGTAATAGACGAGGATGCGGCGCGAATCCGACACTGCTTGCCCTTCCGGCAGAATCGTCGCCGCGAGATTGGAAGACAACGGCGCCGTCGCGATCTGGAACGAATGCAGCGGCACGATGGTCTCAGCCAAGCCGGGAAGCAGCCCGCCGGTATAGGCGTTGGTTGCAAGGACAACCGCCTTCGCCCGCAATTCGGCGCCGTTTGCGGTCGAGACGCGCCAAAAGCCGGCGTCCTTGGCAAGTTTCACCACCTTCTGGCGCTCGGCGATCCGGGCGCCGGCGGCTGTGGCAACGCGCGCTAACTCCGATGTATAGGCGAGCGGATCGATGACGCCGGCGCGGCGGTCGAGCCAGCCGCCGAGATAGCCCTGCGCGCCAGTCATCGCCGCGATTTCCGCCTGGCTCAGAAGCTCAACATCGGCACCACGCGCCCGCCACTGCCTATCCCGGTTGACTGCCGCCTTCAACGCGGTCTCGGTGTGCGTGGCCTGGATCCAGCCATTGCGAACGAACGGCACCGCCAGTCTCTCGTCGCGGATCAGGTCGAAAACCGCATCGGCTGTCGAGGCGGCAAAATTGACCAGCGCCTCGCCGCGTTCGAGCCCGAAATGCTCGACGAGCCATTCCGGATCATATTTGAGGCCGGGTATGACCTGGCCGCCATTCAGCCCCGATGCGCCCTCTCCGATCGCGCCGGCCTCCAGTACCTGGACTGCAAGACCGAGGCGCGCCGCGTGCAACGCGGTCGACAGGCCCATGATGCCGCCGCCGACGATGACGACATCGACAGGGCTGCCGGCCGGAAAAAGCGACGGGAATGCCGATACAGCCTTGGGCTTTTGCCAGATCGGATCGGAAAACGGTGCGGGCAAGGATCACCTGAGGTTGATTGCGCGTGAAAATCCTATTGTCGATTTCACATATTTGAAAGAGCGTTTCGATCCTGTTGCGACGCCTGTAGGTAATTTTCCGGCCGACCCTGTCGAAAACCGGATCACGAACGGGATAGACCTTTGACCGGAATCCGACGAAAGTGCCGCGCCGATCGGCCCGCCTTTCGGCCAAGGCGGACCGCCGTAACCAGACTGGGAGAACCGCAGCCATGATCAATCCAAGCCACCTGCCCGCCGACGGCCTGTTCATCGGCCGCGCCAGGACAGGCGAAGCGTCCTATCCGCTGGTGGTCACGGTGCGCGACGGCACGGTCTTCGACATCACATCAAGCACAGCGCCAACCGTCCGCGATGTCTGCGAAATGGCGGACCCCGCAGGCCATGTTCGCACTGCCAAAGGCAAGCCGATCGGTTCGCTCGACGCGATCGCCGCCAACAGTTTCGCGGCGACGCGCGATCCGGCAAGACCCTATCTGCTCTCACCGGTCGACCTGCAGGCGGTCAAGGCCTCCGGCGTCACCTTCGTCGTCAGCCTGCTCGAACGGGTCATTGAGGAACAGGCGCGTGGCTCGGCGGAAAGGGCCGATGCCATTCGCGCCGACATTGCCGGGCTGATCGGCCATGATCTGTCGAAGCTGAAGCCAGGCTCGCCCGAAGCGATGGAGATTAAGGCCAGGCTGATCCAGCGCGGCGCCTGGTCGCAATATCTGGAAGTGGGCATCGGACCGGATGCCGAGATCTTCACCAAATGCCAGCCGATGGCCTCGGTCGGTTTCGGCGCCGATGTCGGGCTGCATCCAGTGTCGACCTGGAACAATCCGGAGCCGGAGATCGCCATGATCGCCGCCAGCAGCGGCAGCATCGTCGGCGCCACGATCGGCAACGACGTCAATCTGCGCGACGTCGAGGGACGTTCGGCGCTGCTGCTCGGCAAGGCCAAGGACAACAACGCCTCGGCCTCGCTCGGACCGTTCATCCGGCTGTTCGACGACACCTTCTCCATCGATGACGTGAAGCAGGCCATCGTGCGCCTGAAGGTCGAGGGCGAGGACGGGTTTTCGCTGGAGGGCGCCAGCTCGATGGCCGAGATCAGCCGCTCGCCGGAAGAACTGGTCGCAGCCGCCATGGGTCCGCACCACCAGTATCCGGATGGGCTGGCGCTCTATCTCGGCACCATGTTCGTGCCGTCGAAGGATCGCGGCGAAAAGGGCAAGGGTTTTACCCACAAGGTCGGTGACATCGTCACCATCTCGTCGGAGAAATTCGGCGCGCTGGTCAATCGTGTGCGGCTGTCGCCCGACTGTCCGCACTGGACCTATGGCGCCAGCCACCTCATGCGCGACCTCGCCAAGGCCGGTTTGATCTAGCCGACCCGCCTCGCCTGCGACCCTTTCCTTGCTGAATGCCTGGTCGGTTCGGCGGGCGAGGGCGACGGTCCGTGCCAACGAGGCTCCGAGCTTCCGGAAAATATCACCCCAGCTGATGCAATCTGATGGGATTGCTGATGGCGCTGTGCCGTGCGCCAACGTCCATTGGCTGGTGGAGGCTTGCCAGTGGACGGAAAAGGGAATGCTCTGAGGGCACCCGGTCGGCGCTGGCAGGAGATGCGGTCTTTGGGCCGCATCGCGCCTGACGGGAGGTCGTTTTTCAACATGGGAGGAAATCAAATGCTGACGAGGCTAAGACTGCTCGTGCTTGGCTTGATCATGGCGCTTGCCATTCCGGCGGCGGCACAGGCCAAGACGTTCTACTGGATTTCGCATGGCGGCCCGGCCGACCCGGTCTGGACCTACTTCCTGGCCGGCGCCAAGCAATGGGCGACCGACACCGGCAACACCGTCAACACCTCGTTCCACAATAACGACGTGGCCTCGCAACAGGAGGCAGTGCGTGCCGCCATCTCGGCCAAGGCCGACGGCATCGTCACCACCAGCCCCGATCCGGGCAGCCTTGTCGAGATCGTCAAGGAAGCGCGCGCCGCCAACATCCCGATCATCAACTTCAACACGCCCGACCCGAAGGCCAATTTCAACGCCTATGTCGGCGGCGACAATGTCACCTTCGGCAAGCACTGGGCGCAGTATCTGGTCGACAAGGGCCTGGTGAAGAAGGGCGATTTCGTCTGGATGCCGGTCGAGGTCCCCGGCGCCACCTATGGCGTGCAGGAAGAGGAAGGCATCAAGAGCGTGTTCGAGCCGCTCGGCATCACCTACGAAATCACCGAAGCCACGCTCGACCAGGCCGAAGTGATCAACCGCATGGTCGATTACCTCACCGCCAACAAGGCCAAGGTCAAGGCGATCATCGGCCTCGGCGACCTCGTCACCGGCTCGATCAAGCGGGTGTTCGACCAGGTCGGCGTCAAGCCGGGCGAAATCCCGGTCGTCGGCTGGGGCAACTCACTCGACACCACGCAGGAAGTGCTGAACGGCTATGTCAATGCCGCGCAGTGGCAGGATCCGCAGGCGACCAGCTATGTGGCGCTTTCGCTGGCCAACATGGCCGCCGCCGGCATTCCTCCGGGCTTCAACGTCATCACCGGCGCGCTCTACGAAAAAGACACCGCCGAAGTGTACGACAAGATCCTGTCCGGCAAATAGGCCCCACGACTACCAGCGCCGCGCGCCTTTCGACGCGCGGCGCTGGACGCTATCGTCGCTGGAGCCCGCGCCGTCTTCTACGGTGCAGGTCTCAGCCCATTCCATTCATGTCGCGGGTTGCTCGTGGAAAATCGTTCCCTCATCCAAGGCCTGATCGGCAGGCCGGAATTCGGGCCATTTGTCCTGCTCGTCATCGAGCTCGTCGTCTTCTGGGGCATCAATCCCGACTTCCTGTCGCCGCAGAACATTTCCAACATACTGGCCTTCACCGTCGAGCTCGGCCTGATCGCGCTGGCGATGACGCTTTTGATGACATCGGGCGAATTCGACCTCTCGGTCGGATCGCTGTTCGGCTTCTCGCCGGTGCTGATGTGGACGCTGTTCAACAGCGGTGCCACCTCGCTGGAGATGGGGCTCGTCATTGCGCTGGTCGTCGCCACCTTCATCGGGCTGGTCAATGGCTGGTTCGTGACGCAGCTGAAGATCCCGTCCTTCCTGGTGACGCTCGGCATGCTGCTGGTGGTGCGCGGCACCGCGCTGTTCGTCACCGACGGCTTTCCGCAGCGGACCTGGAGCGCCGAAGGCAGCTGGCTGGCGGAAGCGCTGGTCGGCGATTTCTTCATCGGCCCGTTCCGCGTCTACATGTCGCTGTTCTGGTTCATCGCCGCGGCGATCGCGCTGGGCTACGTGCTGACGCAGAGCCGCACCGGCAACTGGATACAGGCCGCCGGCGGCAACCCCAATGCGGCGCGCGCCCGCGGCGTCAACGTCAACGGTGTCAAGATCGGCCTGTTCGTACTGTCGTCGCTGATGGCTTCGCTTGCCGGCGTCATTTCCTCGCTGCGCACCTCGGCGGCCAATCCCAACAGCGGCACCGGCTACGAGCTCGAGGTCATCGCCATGGTGGTGATCGGCGGCACGGCGCTGACCGGCGGACGCGGCACGATCATCGGCACCGTGCTCGGCATCCTGATCCTGCGCGTGATGCGCAACGGCATCGTGCTGATCGGCGTGCCGGGGCTCGCCTACAACATCTTCATCGGCGCCATCATCCTCGGCATGATGGCGCTCCACTCATGGCTGGAACGCCGGCATCAGGCAGGGACGTGAACCATGGCTGAACCGCTCATCCGCATGACGAACATCCGCAAGTCCTACGGGCGCGTGCAGGCGCTGGTGGACGCCAATTTCCACGTCAACGAACAGGAGATCGTCGGCCTGCTCGGCGACAACGGCGCCGGCAAGTCGACGCTGATCAAGGTATTGTCGGGCGCGGTGCCGCTGACCAGCGGCGACATCTTCATCCGCGGCAAGAAGGTGAACCTGCGCAGCACCAGCGACGCGATCGCCCACGGCATCGAGACGATCTACCAGGATTCGGCACTGGTCACGCAGCTGTCGATCGCCCGCAATTTGTTCCTCGGCCGCGAGCCGATCAAGCCGCCGCGCTTCCTCAACCGCATGGACCAGGAGGCGATGAACGTGGTGGCCCGCGACCTGCTGAAACAGGTCGGCATCTCCAAGAACATTCCGCCGACGACGCCGATCGGCTCGCTGTCGGGCGGCGAGCGACAGGCGGTGGCGATCGCGCGCGCCATGCATTTCGACAGCGACCTGATCATCCTCGACGAGCCGACCAACAATCTCGGCGTCGCCGAGACGCAAGGCGTGTTGAGCTTCGTGCGCAGCGCCCGCGATTCCGGCCACTCCTGCATCTTCATCGCCCACAACATCCATCACGTCTTCCAGGTGGTCGACCGCATCGTCGTCATGCGCATGGGCAAGGTGGTGGCCGACGACATCGATCCGAAGAAGACCAATGTCGCCGAAGTCGAGCGGA
Organism: Mesorhizobium amorphae; assembly: GCF_014843845.1. Lineage (GTDB taxonomy): Bacteria > Pseudomonadota > Alphaproteobacteria > Rhizobiales > Rhizobiaceae > Mesorhizobium > Mesorhizobium amorphae_A. The sequence goes on from NZ_JHQS01000122.1 coordinate 23,397, forward strand.
TCATCACCGGCATGTCCGACAAGGAAATCCGCGCGGCTCTCGCCGAGGACACGCAACGGCCAGGCTGAGCACCATCCATCGCTGTCTGGCACAGGATCGCATCAGCTCCTATGACTGTGACAATGAAGGCCACCGTTGCCGATATCGCCAGAAGCTGCGGGCTGTCGACCGCAACGGTCGACCGGGTGCTGAACAACCGCGCGGGCGCCAGCGCCGCCAACCGGCAGCGCGTGATGGAGGCTGCCAGGCAGCTCGGCTACCTGCCTGTCGTCGACCAGGTGGCGCTGCCGTCGAGGCCGGCGCATCTGGAGTTCTTCCTGCCGATCGGCTCGAACGCCTTCATGATCGATCTCGCCAAACATATCGAGGACTATGCTGCGCGCCTGCCGCTGGTCGCGTCCTGCCGCATCCACAGCCTCGCCGGCATCGCGCCTGGCGCGCTGCAAGGCGCCATCGAAAACCTGTCGTTGAGGGCGAACGGCGTCGGCGTCATCGCCGTCGATCATCCGAGAACGCGCAACATCCTGCGCGAGGTGGTCGAGGCCGGCATCCGTCTGGTCACGCTGGTCTCGGACGTTCCGGCGGCACCGCGCTCGGCCTATGTCGGCATCGACAACCGGGTCGCCGGGCGCACCGCGGCACTTTTGATGGGCCGCTTCCTCGGCGGCCGCACCGGCCATCTGGCCATGGTGGTCGGCTCACGCTCCTATCGCGGCCATGAGGAACGCGAGATGGGCTTCCGCTCTGTACTCTCAGAGGAATTCCCCAATCTCACCGTCTCAAGCGCCGTCGAGATCAATGACGAGCCGGAGGTGAGCTACACCGCGACGATGAAGGCGCTGCACAATGAGCCGGAATTGCTCGGCATCTATTGCGTCGGCGCCGGCCGCTCGGGCGTGGCGAAAGCGCTGCTGGAGGCAAGGCCGAAGAAGAAGCCGGTGTTCATCTGCCACGACCTGACCAGGGAAACGCGCGGCTATCTGGTCGACGATATCGCCGATGTCGTCATCGACCAGAACGCGCGGCTGATCGCCGAACAGTCGGTCATCCGCCTGCTCGGCTCGATCGCGTCTTCGGCGCCTTACCTGACGAAAAAATTCATCGAGCCACGCCTGATCTTCAAAGAAAACGTGCCGGTTCAATAGGTTAGTGCGCCGCAGCAAGGTCGCTTTGTCCGGATTTGTCGGAGGATTGGTGGCTGATGCGGCAATTCTGCACACCTGCTATGCAACTTTTATGGTTGCCGAATCATTAAGCAATCGGTAGATATCTGGGTGTCGGCCATCTACTCCTCCCAGATGCGATGCCGACGCTGAATGCGGCGCACCTCCTCCCGCGCCTCGTTCGAAATCGAGCCCGCTGCCACCTCCTCCCGGCAGCGGGCTTTTTTCGTTCCGGGTTTCGTTCCGGGTACAGATTCGGGATTCTTCAGCGTCAAAAACGCGAAGCGTCGGTCTATCGCGCCCGGAACGACGCGATCAGGCCTTCCGCCATGCGCACGAACTGTGCGCTCGGGCCTTCGGCGCCGACGCTCTGCATCGAGACGCGCGCGCCTTCGAGGAGCAGCGACAGCGTATCGGCGAGAAGCTCGGCCTGGCCAACGCCTGCGTCGCGGCAGAGCGCCACCAGCCGGTCGCGCTGGGCTTCCTTGAGTTCCTTGATGACGCGTCGCGCCGGATGGTCGGTCTCGCTGAGCTCGATTGCGGCATTGGCCATGTCGCAGCCGCGGCTGTCCGCGTTGAGCATATCGGCGGCCTTTCGAACCCAGGCATGCAGTTGCGCGAGCTTGTCGCCGGGATATTCGGCCTCGAATGCGTCCCATATCGCGGCGGCCTTGCATGCGGTGGCGCGCAGGCATTCTATGATCAGGTCGTCCTTGGACTCGAAATGACGGTACAGAGTCATCTTGTTGGTGCCGGCGGCTTCGGTGATGGCGTCGACGCCGACGCCCTTGATGCCATGCTTGTGAAACATGTCCTGCGCCGTCTCCAGGATACGATCCCGCGGGCGAACGCGTTCCGTCGTGCCGTCTGCCATCGAAGTCTCCTTGTCTCCCTAAAAATTCGGCTCACCTCTTGACTAGGGTGTTACCGGTCTGTAACTTTAGCGATGTTACTTACTGGTAACACCTATCTTGCCTGCCGTCAACGATTGGCACCGCCGTTGGGCCCTGCCGGGACGGAAGCAAGGCAAGAAACTGCCTGTCATGCGGCTTCGGCCGGTGAGAACGAGGAAAACGGTTCGCGATCATCCGATGCGAATCGCCAGCCAGGAGCCGCTCCTATGTCGCAGCGCAAGGATTTGACGATCGATGAAGCCATGCGGGATCCGATGATCCGGCTGGTGATGAAGGCGGACCGCGTCGATCCGCGCGCCTTCGAGGCAACCCTGCGTTCGCTGGCGGCCGCACAGGTGCCAGCGCGCAAGGCGGCGCCGCGCTTTCCGGAAGAGACGGCGCGCAGCCGGCAGCTGTCCAGAATCGCCAACGCGTTTGGCGAAGCAAAAGCATTCAACGAGGCCTGCGTGTCATGGTGAACTATTTCATCCACCGCCCGATCTTCGCGTCGGCGATCGCCATCATCATGGTGCTCGCCGGGGCGATTTGTTATTTCCTTTTGCCGGTCTCGCAGTTTCCCGACATCACGCCGCCGCAGGTCGTGGTCAGCGCCCATTATCCGGGCGCCAGCGCGCAGGTGGTCGCCGATACGGTGACAACGCCGCTGGAGCAGCAGATCAACGGCGTTGAAGGCATGACCTACATGTCGTCGTCGAGCTCCAATGACGGCTCCTCGACCATCACCATCACTTTCGATGTCGGCTATCCGCTGAGCACGGCGGCCGTCGACGTCCAGAATCGCGTCTCACAGGCCGCCTCGTCGCTGCCGGCGATCGTCAACCAGGGCGGCGTGACGATCAAGAAGCAGAACCCGAACTTCGTTCTCATCGTCAACCTGACCTCGCCCGACAAATCGGTCGACCCGGTAGCGCTGAGCAACCTTGCCTATCTGCAGGTGGTCGATCCGTTGAAGCGGTTGCAAGGCGTCGGCGACGTGCAGATTTTCGGCGAGCGCCGCTATTCAATGCGCGTATGGCTCGACCCGGACAAACTTGCCAATCTCGGCATCACCGCAGTCGACATCCAGAACGCCATCTCGGAACAGAACGTCCAGGTGGCGGCCGGCAAGATCGGCCAGTCGCCGGCGCCCGCCGGCACTGCTTTCGAAATGCAGGTCAGCGCTGTCGGCCGCCTGAGCGACCCGAAAGAGTTCGGCGACATCGTCGTGCGCGCCAACACCGACAGCGGCTCGCTGGTGCGGCTGCGCGACGTCGCCCGCATCGAACTCGGCGCGCTGCAATATTCGTCCTCGGCCTTCTTCGGCAAGGACCCGACCGTCGTGCTCGCCGTCTACCAGATGCCCGGCTCCAACGCGCTCGATCTGCAGCAGCGCGTCAAGGACAAGATGCAGGAGCTGTCGGCGCGTTTCCCCAAAGGCGTCTCCTATGCCATGCACTATGACACGACGCGCTTCGTGTCGGCCTCGATGCATGACGTGCTGATCACGCTCGGCGAAGCGCTGGTGCTGGTCGTGGCGGTGGTGTTCATCTTCCTGCAGAGTTGGCGCACGACGATCATCCCGACCATCGCCATTCCGGTGTCGCTGGTGGCGACCATGGTCGTCATGTACATGCTCGGCTTCTCGCTCAACATGCTCTCTCTGCTCGGCATGGTGCTGGCCATCGGCCTTGTCGTCGACGACGCCATCGTGGTGGTGGAAAATGTCGAACGACAATTGGAGGCGGGTCTCAAACCGCTGGCGGCGACCAAGGCCGCGATGGCCGAAGTCACCGGACCGATCATCGCCACCACAGCAGTGCTGATGGCCGTCTTCGTGCCAGTCGCCTTCATCCCCGGCGTCTCGGGCAAGCTCTACAACCAGTTCGCACTGACAGTGGCGATTTCGGTCGGCATCTCGGCCTTCAACTCGCTGACGCTCAGCCCGGCGCTGAGTGCTGCCTTCCTGCGCCATCGCGGCGAGACGCAGTTCGCGCCGTTCCGCTGGTTCAACACCGGCTTCGACAAGCTCTCGCATGCCTATGCCCATGGCGTGCGCATCCTGATCCGGCTGCGCTGGATCATGCTCGGCCTTTTCGCGGCCGGGCTGGTCGCCACCTACTTCGTCTGGCAGAAGCTGCCCTCGACCTTCCTTCCGGTCGAGGACCAGGGCTACTTCTTCGTCGTCATCCAGCTGCCTGACGGCGCCTCGCTGGAACGCACAGACGCGGTGGCGCAGAAGGCGCGCGACATTCTGCAGGCGACGCCTGGCGTCGACATCGTCGGCTCGATCAGCGGCCTGAACTTCCTGACCAGCGCGGCGCAGTCGAACTCGGCGGTCGAGTTCGCCATCCTGAAGCCTTGGGAGGAACGCGGCCCCGACCAGAGCGCATCGAAGCTCGTCGCCGATGTGCGCGGCAAGCTGATGCAGATTCCGGAAGCATTCGCGCTGTCCTTCGATCCGCCTTCGATCCCGGGTATCGGCACCACGGGCGGCTTCGAATTCGTCGTCGAGGATCTCACCGGGCGCGGCAGCGTAGCTCTCAACGATGCGACGCAAGCCGTCATCGCCGAGGCGCGCAAGCAGCCGGAAATCAATCCGCAGCAGCTGTTCTCGCCGTTCTCGACTTCGACGCCGCAGTTCAACTACGACCTCGACCGCAGCAAGGCCAAACTGCTCGGCCTCAACCTGCCCGATGTCTTCAACACGCTGCAGATCTATCTCGGCTCGCTCTACGTGAATGACTTCAACCTGTTCGGCCGCACCTTCCGGGTGACCATCCAGGCCGACAAGGATGCACGTGCGGGTGCGGCCGACATTTCGCGGCTCTATGTGCGCAATGCGTCTGGCGGCATGGTGCCGCTCTCGACGTTGGGCAAGCTGGTGCCATTCGTCGGTCCGGAAACCGTGCCGCACTACAACAACAACGCCTCGGCCACGATCAATGGCGGCGCTGCCCCCGGCTATTCTTCGGGTCAGGCGGTTGCCGCGATGGAACGGGCCGCTGCCACCGCGCTGCCAAGGGATTTCGGTTTCGAGTGGACCGGCATCACCTTCCAGGAGCTCAAGGCAGGATCGATCGCGTCGGTCGTCTTCGGCCTCGCCATCGTCTTCGTCTTCCTGATCCTGGCGATGCAGTATGAAAGCTGGGCGATGCCGTTCATGGTGCTCTTGGCGGTGCCACTGGCCCTGTTCGGCGCCTTCGCAGCCCTGTTCCTGCGCGGCATGCAGATCGACGTCTACTCGCAGATCGGCTTCGTCATGCTGATTGGCCTCGCCGCCAAGAACGCGATCCTGATCGTCGAGTTTGCAAGGCGGCGACGCGAGGAAGGCCTCACCATCGTCGACGCGGCGATGGAAGCCGCACGGCTAAGGTTGCGGCCGATCCTGATGACGGCCTTCGCCTTCATCCTCGGCGTGTTGCCGCTGATGTTTGCGACGGGCGCCGGTGCAGCAAGCCGGCAGTCAATTGGCACCACCGTCTTTGGCGGCATGGTGGCAGCGACAATCCTGTCGCTGGTGTTCGTGCCCGTCTTCTACGCGGTGATCGAACGGCTGCGCGAAGGCCGCGAGCGCAGCGAGCCCACGGCCGCACATGAACATGACAATATTGAACCGACTGCCGAACCAGCGCCGACGCGCCTGGCCGAAGCAGCCGAATAGGATTGGAGACCAAAATGCGTAAATGGAAAATCGCTTTGGGAACGGCCGTCGCGCTGGGCGCAATCTCGGTGGCGAGCGTGCATCTGCTCGACATGGGCAATCTCGGCGTCAACGCCGGCACCGCAGGGGCGGCTCCGGCTCCGGCTGCGTTCGTCATGCCGGTGCCGGTGGTGAACGTCGTCAGGAAGACGATCCCGATCTATCTCGACTATGCGGCGCGCACCGAGCCGATCCGCAGTATCACGCTGCAGGCGCGCGTGCCGGGCTACCTGCAGGAGCAGGCAGCCGCCGACGGCAGCGACGTCAAGCAGGGCGACCTGCTCTACCGGATCGCTCCGGAGGATTTCCAGGCGGCTCTCGACCAGGCCAAGGCGCAGGTGCAGCGCGACACGGCAACGCTCGACTATGCGCGCTCCAATCTCGGCCGCGGCACCGAGCTCGCCAAGAGCGGCTACCTTGCCAAGGACAGCTTCGACCAGCGCACCAGCACCTTGCGCGAGGCCGAGGCCTCACTGGCGGTCAACCAGGCCGCGGTGCGGACCGCGGAGCTCAATCTGAGCTATGCCGAGATCAAGGCGCCGTTCCCCGGCCGCATCGGCCGCAACCAGGCCTCCGTCGGCACGCTGGTCAGCGTCGGCGGCACGGTGCTCAACACGCTGGTGCAGCTCGACCCGATCTACGTCACCTTCAATCCGAGCGAAACGGATCTGGCGCAGATCGAGCAAGCCAGGGCGGCAGGCCCGATCGATGTCGATATCCTGCTTCCCGGCGAGACGGAGCCTAGCCAGAAGGGTCAGCTCACCTTCATCGACAACACGGTCGACCACTCGACCGGCACCATCACGGCGCGCGCGACGATCGGCAATGCGAAGTTCACGCTGCTGCCCGGCCAGTATGTCCGGGTGCGGCTGCACATCAAGGAGCAGCCCGACGCGCTGATGGTGCCGCAGGTAGCGCTGGGCTCGAGCCAGCTCGGCAAATACCTCTATGTCCTCGGCAAGGGCAACACGGTCGACCAGCGCATCGTGTCGCTCGGCCCGGTCAATGGCGATCTCATTGCCATCTCGAGCGGCATTGCCGAAGGCGATCAGGTCATCACCGGCAATCTGCAGAAGATCGGACCCGGAATGCCGGTTTCGCCGCTGCCCCAGAAACCGGCCACCTGACAACCCCCGTCAGGCCCGGTCCAACGGCGCCCTCGGCCTCAAGCCGGGGGCGCCGTTTTGCTATTTTTTTGTTTTTACGCAATTCCGGACGGAAAACCGCTGCGCACTTTTCCTGGAACTGCTCCAAGCAGTTCGACAAGGCCGGCGACGTCGGCACGCTCGGCCTTGGCCGGCAGCATGAAGGCGCAGTAGGGATGGCCAAGCCGCACTGAAACCGGTGACAGCGCGATCAGGTGGCCGGCTTCCAGATCGGCGCGAGCCATGACCCGCTGGCCAAGCGCGATGCCGAGGCCGAGCCGGGCCGAGGCGATCGCCAGGCTGGACAGCCCGACGCGCCGTCCTTGCGACGGATCTGGCGAGCGGCTTTGTCCTGACGCCGCGAACCAGTCCGCCCAGCTCGGGTGCGTGGCATAATTCGGACCCCAGTTGGTGTGGATGAACATGCTGTCGTGCACGTCCTCGAGGCCGGACGCGCCATTGCCGTGGCGGCCCCAGAAGTCCGGCGCGCAGACCGGCAGCACATCGTCATGGACGAGGCGGACGAGCTTCAAGCCGGGATAGTGATAGTCGCCATAGCTGATGCGCAGGTCGATGTTCTGACGGGCAATGTCGACAGGGTCATCCTCGACCCGAACGTCGATCGCCATCTGCGGAAAGGTCTCCAGAAGCACTGCCAGTTTTGGCGCCAGCCACAGTTCAGCCAACGAAAACGGCACGCTGACGACAAGACGGGTTCGCAAGCCGCCTTCCAGCATGCGCCGGCCGATCGCGGCGATGTCGCCAAGCGCGCGCGACGCCTGCGGGTAGATGGCATGGCCGGCATCGGTCAGCGTGATGCGGTTGCCGTTGCGCACGAACAACTGCTTGCCGAACCAGTCTTCCAGATTGCGGATCTGCTGGCTGACAGCGGCCGAGGAGACGCCAAGCTCGGTTGCGGCGAGCGTGAAGGAGCCGGCGCGAGCCGCGACCTCGAAGGCCCGCACGGCATTCAGCGGCGGAAGTTTTTCCATACCAGCTTCCCCAAGTTTTCCTTATGCAAGCCTAACAATTTTCCGCGTTGAGAGAAAGATTTCCTTGCTGTCTAGTGAAGCCAGATTTGCTGGAGACGCGACGATGAAAGACATTCTCGACCTGGACCGCTACCCGCTCGACCGCGAGGGCAGCCCCGAATGGAAGCGCCTTGTGGATCAGTCCGTTGCGGCACTGGAAGCCGACGGCATGTTCAATCTCGAGGGTTTTCTGCGCCCCGGCGTCGCCGAACGGGCCGTCAAGGAAATCCGGCCCATCATGGACACGCGCTCGCACATCCACAAGCGCATGCACAACATCTACTTCAAGCCCGACATTCCCGAGCTTGCCCCCGACCATCCGGCGCTGCGCAAGGTCGAGACCATCAGCCACACCGTCTGCGCCGACCAGATTCCAGGCAGCACCGTGCTCGCCATCTACGAGTACGAACCGCTGCTGCGCTTCCTGGCGGCGGCGATGGGCAAGCAGCAGTTGCATGTCATGCAGGATCCGCTGGCCCGCACCAATGTCATGGGCTACCGCGCCGGCGAGGCGCTCAACTGGCATTTCGACCGTTCGGAGTTCACAACGACGCTTCTGCTGCAGGCCGCAGAGCGCGGCGGCGATCTCGAATACCGCACCGATCTGCGCTCGGACGACAATCCGAACTATGACGGCGTCGCCAGGCTGCTCGAAGGGCGCGACCCCGAGGCGAAGATATTGCGGATGAAGGCGGGCACGCTGAACGTCTTTCGCGGCAAGAACACCGCGCATCGCGTCACCACCGTCGAGGGCGAGCGCGAGCGGATGATCGCTGTGTTTTCCTACTATGAGAAACCGGGCGTGATGTTCAGTGCCGAGGAGCGGGTGGGTTTCTACGGAAGAGCTGCATAGCGCACCGCCATCAAAAAAGCGGGCAACCAAGAAACACGCTATTGCTAGATTGTCGACAATCTGCTTGTCTTATCTCCGGTTCTCCCGGAGTGAGCGCATGGCCAAGCTGGACTTCAGTCCGATTGCGGATACGACGCGCAGGGCCGAGATCGTGGCGCTGCTCAGGCGGGCGATCCTGACCGGCCAGCTGGAGCCGGGACAGAAGCTCAACGAACTGAGGATTTCCGAGCAGATGCGGGTGAGCCGCGCGCCGCTGCGCGAGGCGATGCGCGAGCTGGTGCAGGAGGGCATCCTGACCAGCATCCCCTATGCCGGCACATTCGTAATCAATGTGGCCGCCAAGGACATCGACGACGCCTATTCGTTCAACAAGGTGATGGACGAGCTTGCCATCGAGCGCGCCTGGAAGCTGCGCGACCAGCGCTTCTTCGACGAGCTCGACCGGCGCCACGAAGCGGTGAAGCAAGCGACCCGCGATCTCGACACAACCCGCCAGATCGAAACGGCGCTACAGTTGCACGGCCTGATCTACGAATGGGCCGACAATTCGGTGCTCCTGGAAACCTGGCAACGGCTGACCAGCCGGCTGCAGATGTATTTCGCCCTCCACCAGCGGGCCCGCAACGAGCCGGTGCCCTCGGAAGACGTCCACGAGACCTATGTGCAGCTGCTGAAGGGCAAGGACATGCGTGCCGCCCAGCGCCATGCCCGTGAACATATCGACCTCGACTTCGAAGAGCTCCTTGCCTACGCGCGCGGCCTCGAAAAGCGCGCGTCGAAGGGCGCCTGACCAATCCCGAACTTTGGACAACAACGTGAAGATCAAAACCATAAAAGCCTACCATGTCGTGCAGCCCTTCGTGGACGGGCCCTACCGCATGTCAAAGGGGCGCATCGCCGACGCGTTCGACGCGGTGATCGTCGCCATCACCTCAGACAGCGGGGTGACGGGCTGGGGTGAAATGGCGCCGCTCGGCAATTTCTATTCGCCTGCCTTCCCCGCCGGCACCCGCGCCGGCGTCGTCGAAATCGCACCGCACCTGATCGGCCAGGATCCGCGCGGGCTTGCCGGCATCGGCCGGCTGATGGACACGGTGTTCAAGGGCCATCCCTATATCAAGTCGGCTCTCGACATGGCCTGCTGGGATCTCGCCGCGCGCGCCGCCGATGTGCCTCTGGTGACGTTGCTCGGCGGCCGCGAGAGCGAGACGGCGGAGCTTTACAAGGTGGTCACCCACGGCACGGTCGATCAGATGGCGGCGCTCGCCAAGCGCATCGTCGGCCAGGGGTTCCATCGGCTGCAGGTCAAGGTCGGCGGCAATGTCCGTGACGACATCGAGCGCGTCAGCGCCGTCGCCGATGCGGTACCGAAGGGCACCGTCATCTTCTGCGACGCCAATGCCGGCTGGACGCCCTACCAGGCGCGCCAGTTCGCCGATGCGACGCGCGCCATCGACTACACGTTCGAGCAGCCCTGCACGACGATCGACGAGAACATGTCGGTGCGCCGCATGCTCGACAAGCCGATGGTGCTCGACGAATCCGTCGCCTCGCTGGACGACATGCTCGACATCCACCGCAAGGGTGCCGCCGATGGGCTGACGCTGAAGATCTCGCGTCTCGGCGGCGTGACCAAGACGCGCCAGATCCGCGACCTCGCCGTCGATCTCGGCTTCATGATCACCGTCGAGGACACGGGCGGCGCCGAGATCGACACGGCGGCGATGGCGCATCTGTCGCTGTCGACGCCGGAGGATCGGCGGCTGCATGCCATTGCCTTCCACGAATGGGTGACGGTGCGTACCGCCTCCAACATGCCGCCGGTGACTGGCAGCCGCATGGGCGTTCCCGATGGTCCCGGCCTCGGCATCGATGTCGTGCCCGACCTGCTTGGCAAGCCCTTCTTCGAGATCGGCTGAGATGAAGATCCGCCGCATAAGGGCGACGCCGATCAATCTGAGGCTCGAAGCGCCCTATGCCTGGGTGTTCGGCGAACTCGACGGCTTCTCGCCGACAATCGTCGAGGTCGAGACCGAGGACGGTCTGGCCGGCCTCGGCGAAGCACCGACGCCGGCTGCCGCGGCAATCATCAATGATGTGCTGGCGCCACGGCTCGTCGGCCGCGACGCTTTCGATATCGCCGGCGCGGAGGAAGCCTGCCTGCCCTACTGGACCGGCGTGCAGTCGATCAACGACCGCAGCCGCATCATGGCCTTCGGCGCCATCGAGATGGCGTTGTGGGACCTGCGCGGCAAGGCGTGGAAGCAGCCGCTCTATCAGCTGCTCGGCGGCGCGGTGCGCAAGGACATCCCATTCACCGACTACTTCTCGCTACGCGGCAACGGCCCGAAAGTGAAGGGCGAAACGACGCCGGAAGAAGTCGCCGACTACTGCGTCGAACTGCACGAGACCCACGGCACGACTTTCTTCGAAGGCAAGTTCTCGACGCAGGATCCCAAGATCTCGCTCAGGATGATCGAGCTGATCCGCAAAAAGCTCGGCGACGATGCGATGATCCGCATCGATTCCAACCAGGCCTATTCGCTGGCCACCGCCAGGCGGCTGGCGCGGCCGCTGGAAGAGCTTGGCGTGCGCAACTGGGAGGATCCGGTGGCAACCATCGAGGAGATGCGCGAATTGCGCCGCCATTGCTCGATCCCGTTCTCGACCCACAACATCGATATTGCCCGCGCGATGGAGATCAAGGTGCCGGATGCCTTCGTCGGCAATCCGACGGCGCATGGCGGCATCGGCCGGCTGCTGCGCTTCGTCGGTGCCTGCGAGCATGCCGGCATCGATTTCTGGTGCTACAGCGGCGACAGCGGCATCGGCAGCGCCTGCTATCTGCATCTGTGCGCAGCCCTCGGATGGATCCGCGAACCCAACCAGTCGCTGTTTCGCATGTGGCCTATCGACGTGATCGAGGAAGGGCCGTTTTCGCCGCGAAATAATGTCGTGCGCGTGCCCGAAGGCCACGGCCTCGGCGTCACCCTGTCGCGCGAGAAGCTTGCCGCCTGCCATCGCGACTTTGTCGAGAACGGGCCGTGCAACAAGTATCACGACTCGGCGAAGCCCGGCACGTATCGGCGCCTGCCGTTGAACTAGGAGTGATCACACAAACCAACAGGAGACGGATACAACAAGAGAAGCCCGCTGCCGCGACAAGGATCGCGTAACGCGGGACGAACGGGTGGAAGCAGTGCTTCGAAAATCCGGCCCGCGCAGGACCGGATAGGCTAGAGTTCCGGTCGAAGACCACATTGACGGCCGGGATCCAGGAGAACTCCACGGAATTCGTCAATCACAAGAACATTCGTCAATCACAAGAACACAGGGGAAAGGGTAAGTCCCATGAGCAAGAACTATCGCCTTCTCGACCTCATCCGGCGCACGCGCTCGCCGCTCGAAAACCATCTCATCGACGGGCTGATCGACGGCCGGGTCAGCCGCCGCGACTTCATCCGCCACGGCAGCCTGCTCGGCCTGTCGCTGCCGCTGCTGGGCGGCATAAGCACAGCCGCCGGCCTCGGTGCCGTGCCCTCGCTCGCTCGCGCAGCGGGCGCTCCGGGTGCGACCATCCGCGTGGCGAGCAGCGTGCCGGCAGCAGCGATCGACCCGGTGACCATCGCCGACGCCGGCGGTCTGCTGGTGATGCAGCAAGTCGCCGAGTTCCTCTGCATCGACGGGCCCGACCTGGTGTTGCAGCCGGCGCTGGCCGAAAGCTGGAAGCCGAACGACAAAGGCACGGTCTGGACCTTCAAGCTGCGCAAGGGCGTCAAGTTCCACAGCGGCGGCGAGATGAAGGCCGACGACGTGGTGGCCAGCATCGACCGGCTTGCCGACCCGGCCAATTCGTCCAACGCGCTGTCGGTGTTCAGCGGCATATTGCAAAAGGGCGCGACCAAGAAGGTCGATGACCATACGGTCGAGTTCCATCTCGACGCGCCGAACGGCAACTTCCCCTACATGGTGTCGTCGGACAATTACAACGCCGTCATCATCCCGGCGAGCTACAAGGGCGACTACGAAAAGAGCTTCGACGGCACCGGGCCGTTCAAGATCGAGAAATACACGCCCAAGGTCGGCGCCTCCTTCGTGCGCAACGAGGACTATTGGGGGACGAAGGCGCTGCCGGAGCGCACCGAATTCACCTTCTTCGCCGACATGCAGCCGCAGATCCTGGCGCTACAGGGCGGCCAGGTCGACATCATCAACCAGATGCCTGTGCTGGCTGGCGTCGGCCTGCTCAACGATCCGAATGTCGACATCATCAGCCTGAAATCGGTGGCGCACCAGCAGCTGCACCTGCGCTGCGATTCCGATCCGTTCAAGGATCCGCGCGTGCGGCGCGCCATCGCGCTCAGCCTCGACCGCAAGAAGCTTGTCGCCGGCCTGATGAAAGGCCGCGCCCTGGAGGGCAACGACAGCCCGTTCGCCTCTGCCTATCCCTCGACCGATCCGAGCGTGCCGCAGCGCGAGCAGGACATCGCTCAGGCCAAGCAGCTGATGGAAGCGGCCGGCGCCGGCAAGGGCTTCAAGGTGACGCTGACCACCGAGCGCTATCTCGAAATCCCCGAATATGCCCAGCTCATCCAGAACTGGGTCAAGGAGATCGGCATCGAGCTCGAGCTCAACATCCTCGACCAAGGCGCCTATTACGGCGATGCCGTGTTCGGCAAGTCGAACTGGCTGGACTCGGTGATGGGCATCACCGACTACGGCCACCGCGGCGTGCCCAACGTCTATCTTGCAGCACCGCTGAAGAGCGACGGCACCTGGAATGCGGCGCATTTCAAGAACAAGGATTACGACACGCTGGCGACCAGCTACATCGCGGCACTCGACCTCGAGGCGCAGAAGGCCTCGGCCGGCAAGATCCAGAAGCTGCTGCTCGAGGAAACGCCCGTCATCTTCGGCTATTTCTACGACTATCTGACGGCGACGGCGAAGGGCGTCACCGGCGTGCAGCCCACCGCCATGTCGCAGTTGTTCCTCGACAAGGCGTCGAAGGCCTGAGCGGGAGGAAGAGCTGATCCCGCGACCGCCAGCCCAATGCCAGGGGCTGGCACCTTGAGACCAGCCGGGACAGGCGCGTAGCGCCTTGCCCGGCATCGGCCAACGCGCGATGATCCAGATTGACGCGTCCCATGGAGTCCAGAACCCTGCTCACCACCATGCATTGGGGGACATACGAGGTCAGCGCCGAGAATGGCAGGCTCGTCGGTGTGGAACCGTGGAGCGGCGATCCCGATCCGTCGCCGATCGGCAAATCAATGCTCGGCGCCGCGCAGGGAAACATGCGCGTCGCTCGCCCCGCCATCAGGCGCGGCTGGCTCGAAGGGGACCGATCGTCAGCGCGCGGCCGGCGGGGCGGCGAACCCTTTGTCGAAGTGCCCTGGGAAACGGCGCTCGATATCGTCGCGGCCGAGCTTGACCGGGTCCGCACCGCGCATGGCAACGCCGCGATCTACGCCGGCTCCTACGGCTGGGCGAGCGCCGGGCGGTTCCACCATGCCCAAAGCCAGGTCCACCGCTTCCTCAACACGATCGGCGGCTACACAAGCTCGGTCCTCAGCTACTCCTATGGCGCGGCCGAGATCATCCTGCCGCATGTGCTTGGCGGGACCGACGGGCTGACCGGCAATCATTCCACCTGGGACGGGATCGAGCAGCACAGCGAGCTGATCGTCGCCTTCGGCGGGCTACCTTGGCGCAACGCGCAGATCCAGGGCGGCGGCGCGGCACGCCACGAAGCCGCGGCTGCCTTGCAGAAGGCCGTCGGCAACGGCGCCCGGCTCATCAATGTCTCGCCCGTGCGCGACGACGCGCCGCGCGGCGTCGACAGCGAATGGCTGCCGCTGCGGCCGAACAGCGACACCGCCATCATGCTGGCGCTGTGCCATGTCCTGGTCAGCGAGGGCCGCCACGACGAAGCCTTCCTGGCACGCTACTGCACCGGCTTCGAAATTGTGCGGGCCTATGTCCTGGGCGAAAGCGACGGCCAGCCTAAGGACCCGGCTTGGGCGGCGGCGCTCAGCGGCGTGGCAGCGGAGAAAATGGTCGCGCTGGCCAGGGAGATGGCCGGCAAGCGCACCATGCTGATGGTCAGTTGGTCGCTGCAGCGTGCCGACCATGGCGAGCAGCCCTACTGGGCGGCGATCACGCTCGCCGCGCTGCTCGGCCAGATCGGATTGCCCGGCGGCGGCTTCGGATTCGGCTATTCATCGACGAACGGCGCCGGACGGCCGGAGCTCGGCTTTCGCTGGCCGTCCGTGCCGCAGGGCCGCAACGGCGTGCCGGATTTCATACCCGTGGCGCGTGTCGCCGACATGCTGCTCGATCCCGGTGGCTCGTTCGCGTTCAACGGTGCTGAACTGTCCTATCCCGATGTCAGGCTCGTCTACTGGGCCGGCGGCAATCCGTTCCACCACCATCAGGACCTGAACCGGCTCGTCGAGGCCTGGCAGCGGCCCGAGACGGTCATCGTCCATGAGCCCTTCTGGACGGCGACGGCACGCCATGCCGACATCGTGCTGCCGGTCACGACGCCGCTGGAGCGCAACGACCTCGCCTTTTCGAACCGCGAGAACCTGATGGTCGCCATGAAACAGGCCATCGATCCGGTGGAGGCGGCACGCGACGACTTTCGGATCTTTGCCGATCTGGCGACGCGGCTTGGCGTGCGCGAAACCTTCACCGAAGGCCGCGATGCCGAAGAGTGGATCCGTCTGCTCTACGCCCAGGCCAGGGAGAATGCGAGCGCCGCCGGCGTCGACATGCCGCCTTTCGAGCGTTTCTGGGATGACGGCCACGCCGAGCTCACCCGCCGCATCACCTCGCAGACATTCCTGGGGCCGTTCCGCTCCGACCCAGAGCGCCACCGGCTGGCGACGCCATCGGGGCGTATCGAGCTCTATTCCGCGAAGGTCGATGGTTTCGGCTATGACGACTGCCCCGGCCATGCGGTGTGGCGCGAGCCGCGGGAATGGCTTGGCAGCGGCCTTGCCGAACGGTTCCCGCTGCATCTGTTGTCGCCGCAACCGGCCGACAAGCTGCATAGCCAGTACGACCACGGCTCGGTCAGCCGCGCGGGCAAGGTGTCGGGCCGCGCACCGCTGTGGATCAACCGAACCGACGCCGCCGCACGCGGCATCCTGGACGGAGAAATCGTCGTCGTCTTCAACGATCGCGGATCGTGCCTGGCCGGGGCAATCCTGACCGGCAGCCTGATTCCCGGCGTCGTGCAGCTGCCGACCGGCGCATGGTTCGATCCTGCCGAACCCGGGCAATCGTGCAGCCTGGAAAAGCACGGCAACCCGAATGTGCTGACGGCGGACCGGGGCACGTCGCGCCTTGCCCAGTCGCCGACCTGCAATTCGACGCTGGTCCAGGTGTCACGATTTGCGGGCGCCGTTCCGCCGGTGACGGCGTTCGAACCGCCTGTCATACTGAATTTGTCCGACATCCCCGGCGCGGCCGGCCTTTCATAGGAGTCGATGCCATTCTCTCCTTCCTTGTCCGGCGCCTGGCTCTATCGCTCGTCACGCTGTTCCTGCTCAGCATCATGGTTTTCCTGGGTGGCCAGGTGCTGCCCGGCAATGTCGGGCGCGCCATATTGGGACCGTTTGCCGACCAGCGCGCCGTCGACACGCTCAATCACACGCTCGGCGTCGATCGGCCGCTGCTCACCCAATATGCGAGCTGGATCTGGAATTTCCTCCAGGGCGACATGGGTACCTCCTATATTTTCCGCTCGCCGGTGGCGCCCTTCGTCATCGATGCGCTGGGCAATTCGATGAAGCTGGCGGCGGTCGCCTTCGTGCTGGTGGTGCCGATCGGAATCCTCGGCGGCGTCATTGCCGCGCTCAACCTCAACCGGCCACTGGACCGCATCATCAGCCTCGGCGGCCTGTCGGTGACGGTGCTGCCGGAGTTCGTCACCGGCATCATTCTCATCCTGATCTTCGGGGTCTGGCTGCGCTGGCTGCCGATCTCCGCCGCCTGGCCGCGCGATGCCGGCTTCTTCACCCAGCTCTATTATCTGATCCTGCCGTCGCTGCCGCTGTTCCTGGTGCTGTTCGGCTACATCGCCCGCATGGCGCGCTCTGGCATGATCGAGGCGCTCGATTCCGACTACACCCGCACCGCCGTGCTCAAGGGGCTGCCGTGGCGGACGGTGATCTGGCGCCATGTGCTGCGCAACGCGCTGCTGCCGACCATCACCGTCATCGCGACGCAGACCGGCTATCTCATCGGCGGCCTCGTCGTCATCGAAACGCTGTTCCGCTACCAGGGCATCGGCTCGCTGATCTTCACCGCCGCGCGCGGCAAGGATTTTCCTATCCTCGAGGCGGGGATCCTGACCATCGGCATCGTCTATGCGGTGGCCACTTTGGCCGCCGACTTCCTCTATTCCGTGCTCAACCCGCGGATCCGGCTGGGGACAGACCAATGAGCGCCACCGACAGTCCGGCCGGCATGCCGGCGCCCGACAATGCCGGCCGACGCGGTCCGATGGCGGAGGTCTTTTTCTCCCTGCTGCGGTCGGGCACGTTTCTCACCGGCCTTGGCATCGTGCTGTTCTGGATCGCCTGCGCGCTGTTCGGCGAGCATTTTGTCCCTTACGACCCGCTCGCCGACGACATCATCAATGCGCTGGCGCCACCTTCGGCCGAACACTGGTTCGGCACCGACCAGATCGGCCGCGATGTGTTCTCGCGCGTCATCGTCGGCTCGCGCGACATCCTCACCGTGGCGCCTTTGGCCACCTTGCTAGCGACCGTGGCCGGCACTGCGCTCGGCCTGTTCACCGGCTATTTCCGCGGCATCGTCGACGACATCATCAGCCGCATCCTCGAAGCCTTCATGGCGATCCCCGTGGTGATCGTGGCGCTGCTCGCCATCGTCGCGCTCGGCACCTCGAAGACGACCGTCATCGTCGTCATAGGCCTCAGCTTCGCGCCGATCATCGCGCGTACGGTGCGTTCGGCGGTGCTGGCCGAACGCGAGCTCGACTATGTCGCGGCAGCGCAGCTCCGCCACGAAAGCGCTTTCCACACGATGTTCGTCGAGATCCTGCCCAATGTCATCCCGCCGATCCTGGTCGAAACGACGGTGCGGCTCGGCTATGCCATCTTCGCCGTCGCCACGCTCTCCTTCATGGGCTTCGGCATCCAGCCGCCCTCCCCCGACTGGGGGCTCTCGATCTCCAGCAACTACGGCATGATCGGCGGCGGCTTCTGGTGGACGGTGCTGTTCGACGCTCTGGCCATCGCCTCGCTGGTGATCGGCGTCAACCTCGCGGCGGACGGTGTCCACGGAGCGTTCAATGACTGAGAAGGCCG
Organism: Mesorhizobium amorphae; assembly: GCF_014843845.1. Lineage (GTDB taxonomy): Bacteria > Pseudomonadota > Alphaproteobacteria > Rhizobiales > Rhizobiaceae > Mesorhizobium > Mesorhizobium amorphae_A. The sequence goes on from NZ_JHQS01000122.1 coordinate 41,526, forward strand.
CCAACGCGCTCGAACTCTCCGACCTCTCCGTCGCCTACCGGGTCGGCGGCCGCAACCGGGCGGTGCTGCGCAACCTCAACCTCGCCATCGGCCAGGGCGAAGCCTATGGGCTGGTCGGCGAATCCGGCTGCGGCAAGTCCACCGTGGCGCTGTCGGTGGTGCGCTATCTCCCGAGGAATGGCTCGATCACCGGCGGGGCCATCTCGCTCGACGGCCAGGACGTGATGAAGCTCGACGGCGAGGCGCTGCGGCGCGCCCGCGCCGAAAGCGTGTCGATGGTCTATCAGGACCCCGGCAAGGCGCTGAACCCGTCGCTGCGCATCGGCCGCCAGCTGACCGAGATATTCGAGCTTGGCGGCGTCATGGGAGAGGCAGCCGCCGAACGGGCGATCGCCATGCTGAACCGCGTGCGCATCTCCGATCCGTCAAGCGTCATGCAGCGCTATCCGCACCAGCTTTCAGGCGGCATGCAGCAGCGCGTGGCGATTGCCATGGCTTTGGCCAACGACCCGACCATGCTGATCCTCGATGAGCCGACCACCGGCCTCGACGCGACGGTGGAGGCCGAAGTGCTCGACCTGATCGCGCTGCTCAGGCAGGAACTGTCGGCCTCGATCCTGTTCATCAGCCACAACCTCGCGGTCGTCTCAAAAATGTGCGACCGGGTCGGCGTGCTCTATGCCGGCATGCTGGTCGAGGAAGGCTCGACGCAAGACGTGTTCAACGATCCGCGCCATCCCTACACCGTGGCGCTGCTGCGCTGCCTGCCGCGCGGCGGCCAGCGCAAGGACCAGGGCCGCCTCGACACCATTCCCGGCTTCCTGCCCGGCATCGGCGCCGACATCAAGGGCTGCGCCTTCGCCGACCGCTGCGCTCTGGCCACTGATCGCTGCCGCAGCGAATTGCCGCCGCTCTACGACCTTGGGGGCCGGCTGTCGCGCTGCCATTACCACGAACAGGCGCAGGCGCTGCCGCGCGCGACGCCAAGCGATGTGGCTGCCGCACCGAAGGCCAAATCGGAACCGGTCCTCCATGTCGAGGGATTGAACAAGACCTATGCCAGCCACGGCCATGCGCTGCGGGCGGTGAAGGATGTCTCGGTCAGCCTGCGGCCCGGCGAAACGCTCGGCCTGGTCGGCGAATCCGGCAGCGGCAAGACCACCTTCGCCAGGCTGCTGCTCGGCCTGGTGCCGCCGGACGATGGCGGCTCGATCAGGCTCGAGGGCAAGGCGCTGGCGCCACGGCTGGAAAGCCGCACCGACGACCAGATCAAGGCGATGCAGATCGTCTTCCAGAACCCGGATTCGGCGCTCAACCGCTCGCATTCGATCCGCCATCTGATCAGCCGCGCTCTGAAGCGGCTGGCCGGGCTTCGCGGCGCTGCACTCCAGGCCCGCCTCGACGAGCTCGTCCGTTCGGTACGGCTTACCGATCGGCATCTCGCCGTCAAGCCGCGCCAGCTCTCGGGCGGGCTGAAGCAGCGCGTCGCCATTGCGCGCGCCTTCGCCGGCGAGCCGCGCATCGTCGTCTGCGACGAGCCGACCTCGGCGCTCGACGTGTCGGTGCAGGCGGCGATCCTCAATCTGCTCGCCGATCTGCAGTCGAAGGAAGATGTGAGCTATATCTTCATCTCGCACGATCTCGGCGTGGTGCGCTATCTCTCCGACCAGATCGCGGTGCTCTATCTCGGCCGGATCATGGAACTGGGGCCATCCGAGGCGGTGTTTTCCGGCCCGCACCACCCCTATACGGAAGCGCTGCTTTCGGCGGTGCCAAAGCTCGACCAGACCGAGACCGCGCGCATCCGCCTCGACGGCGAAATCCCCAGCGCCACCCATCCGCCGCCGGGCTGCGTGTTCCAGACGCGCTGCCCGCGCAAGATCGGCGCGATCTGCGAGACGCAGGAGCCGCCACTGGCGGAGGCTGAGCCCGGCCATTCGATCCGCTGCCATATTCCGTATGCCGAGCTCGCAAGATTGCAGAAGCCGGCGATGCAGGCGGAACCTGCCCGACGATCGGCTAAAGGTGATCGCTCTGCGGGTTTGAATCCGCCATGCTGAAGGCACGGTCGCCTTCGGCAAAGCCGCCGCCGGTCGTCCAGTCCCGCGCCAGATCGCGCAATCCCTCGAGCGCGACATTCAGCGTGTCCGACGAGGCCGGGTTCGACGGATAGGCGAGATAGATCGGCCGCTGGAACACCGGCGCGCCCTCGATGCGTCGCAGCTCGCCGCGCTCGATATGGCCGCTGACGGCGCTGAGCGGCAGATAGGCGGCCGCCTGCTGCGACAGCACGTGCTGCAGTCCGATGAAGACCAGCCCGGCCGATATGGCCGGCTTGACCAGGCCGGCAAAAGCGCGGTCGTGCTCGACGCGGAATTCGAGCCCCCAATCCATCAAGATGTAGTTTTCCGTCCACGGTCCGGTCTGCGCCGTGTGCTGGACAAGCACCACCTGGTCGACCGCCAGCGTCTCATAGACGATGCCGGGATGCGGCCGCGGCAGATAGAGGATGCAGATGTCGAGCAGGCCTTCGGCCATCTGGTCGATCGCCAGATCCGGGAAACTGCCTTCGAGTCGCAGCGCCACGTTCGGGCGCCTTTCGCGCATCCAGGCGATCCAGGGCGAGGTGATGCGGTCCCAGAGGTAAGCGGGAGCGGTGAGCCTGAGCAGCGTTTCGTAACCATCAGGAACGGCGATGTCCTGCCGCGATTGCTCCCAGGTGCGGGTGATCGAGGATGCGTGCGGCAGGAACTGCCGGCCGGCCGGCGTAAGCGTGATGCCATCGCGGTCGCGCACAAAGAGCTTGCGCCCCAATTGCTCCTCAAGACCCCTGATCCGCGCGCTGACGGTAGACTGGGCGAGGTTCAGCCGGTTCGCCGCGACGGTGAAGCTTCCATGTGCGGCAACCTCAAGAAAACTGCGCAGATTTTCTGTGTCCATGGCTCCACCTTGCATCGAAGATTTCGATGACCCCCATCAAAAAATATCGCTTTCCGGGTGGGATCAACAGTGAACTAGATGGCCGAGCCCCCACGATAAGCAAGGAATGCCGCCATGCCAAAGCATTTCAGGATGATCGACGCCGCCCGCCGGAGTCTCACCGAAATCGAAAATTCCGCTATCGACGAGCTTTTGGCCGGCAGGATCGGCCGCCGCGAATTCCTCAGGCATGGCAGCATGCTCGGCCTGTCGCTGCCGTTCCTCGGCGGCATCGTTTCATCGCTCGGACTTGGAGCGCCGCAGGCGCGCGCCGAAGGCAAGCCGGGCGGCACCGTGCGCGCCGGCATCGCCACGCCCGGCGGCGCCATCGACCCCGTCACCTATTACGACAGCGGCAGTTACCAGCTGGTCTTCCAGACCGCCGAATTCCTCTGCATCACCCAGCCGGACCTCACCCTGAAGCCGGTGCTGGCCGAAAGCTGGGCGCCGAACGAGGACGGCAGCGTGTGGACCTTCAAGCTGCGCAAGGGCGTGAAATTCCACAATGGCGAGGACTTCAAGGCCGACGATGTCGTGGCGACATTCGACAGGCTCGCCGATCCGAGCGGCTCATCCAATGCGCTGTCGGTGTTCAAGGGCCTGCTGTCGAAAGGCGGCACCCAGAAGGTCGACGACCACACCGTCGCCTTCCATCTCGACGCGCCGAATGGCAGCTTCCCCTATTCGGTGTCGATCGACAATTACAACGCCGTCATCCTGCCGGCGAGCTACAAGGGCGATTACGAAAAGACCTTCGAAGGCACCGGCCCGTTCCGGTTGGAGACCTACACGCCGAAGGTCGGCGCAACCTTCGTGCGCAACCCCGACTATTGGGGTGAGAAGGCGCTGCCCGACCGGCTCGAATTCAAGTTCTACGGCGACGTGCAGCCGCGCATCCTGGCGCTGCAGGCGGGCGAAGTGGACCTGCTCGATGCCGTGCCGCTCGATGTCAGCCAGGTGGTGCTGAACAGCCCTGACATCACCGTGCTGCGCATCGCCTCGACCGCGCACCGCCAGCTGCACATGCGTTGCGACATGGCGCCTTTCACCGACAAGCGCGTGCGCCAGGCGCTGGCTCTGTGCATCGACCGTTCCAAACTGGTCGACGGGCTGTGCCGCGGCATGGCGGCGACCGGCAATGACAGCCCGTTCGCGCCGGCCTTCCCGGCGACCGACAAGTCGATCCCGCAGCGCACGCAGGACGTCGCCAAGGCCAAGCAGCTCATGGAAGCCGCGGGGCTCGGCGGCGGCTTCGACATGACGCTGACGACACTGCGCTATTCCGACATTCCGGGCTACGCGCAGCTGTTCCAGAACTTCGCCAAGGAAGTCGGCGCCCGCCTCTCGCTCAACATCGAGGACCAGGACAAATATTACGGCAAGGCGGTGTTCGGACAGTCGGACTGGCTGGACAGCCCGCTCGGCATCACCGACTACGCGCACCGCAGCGTGCCGAACGTGTTCCTGAAGAGCCCGCTGGTCAGCGACGGTCCGTGGAACGCGGCGCATTTCAAGAACACGGCCTATGACGGGCTGGTCGCCGGCTACCTCAAGGCGCTCGACCTCGATGCGCAGCGCAAGGCCGCCTCCGACATCCAGAAGCTGCTGCTGGACGAGACGCCTGTGATCTTCAGCTATTTCCCGGACCTTCTGGTGCCGGTACGCAAGAATGTCAGCGGCCTGCCGCCGATCGCCGCCGGCCTGCTGCTCGACCGTGTGTCCATAGGCTGATCATGACCGCGCACCAACGCCACGTCACGAACGAAAAGAAACGGGAGACTACCATTCGCAAGTCCCATTTGCGCGGTCGCGGGCCGCATTTCCCCGTGCTCGACACGATCGTGCAGTACGAGTTCGAGCCGGGCTACGTCGCCTTCACCATGCCGTCGCCGAAACGGCTGCGGGTGCAGGTCGGCTCGATGACCGTCGCCGACACGACCAAGGCGCTGGTGTTCTACGAATCCGACCATCTGCCGGTCTACTACTTCCCGATCGGCGACGTGCGCGAGGAGTTCCTGCTGCCCAGCAAGACCACGACGGAGGACCCGTTCAAGGGCGTCGCCACCCACTATTCGCTCAACACCGGCATCACGCTGGTCGAGGACGGCGCCTGGCGTTATCTCGACCCGGTCAAGGGCTGCCCGCCAATCTCAGACTACATTTCCTTCTACTGGAGCAAGATGGGCCACTGGTTCGAAGAGGACGAGGAGATCTTCGTCCATGCCCGCGACCCGTTCCGCCGGGTCGACTGCCTGCCCTCGTCGCGGCGGGTGCAAGTCATCCTCGACGGCGAGCAGGTTGCCGATTCACGGCGTGGCATCTTCCTGTTCGAGACCGGCCATCCGGTGCGCCACTATCTGCCGATTTCCGACACCAGGCTCGATATGTTCGCGCCCAGCCGCTACATTTCGCGTTGCCCCTACAAGGGCATCTCCAACTATTATCACGTGACGACTTCCAAGAAGCGCCACGAGAACCTCGTCTGGTACTATCCCGAGCCGGTACACGAGGCCGAACGCATCAAGGGGCTGGTCTGCTTCCACCATGAACTGGTCGACAAAATCCTGGTCGACGGCGTCGAGATCCCGAAAGAGGCGACGGCCGCATCGGACGGCTACTTCTGAGCGGCGTTTCGGAGGCGACGCTGCGCAGCGGTGCGGAATAACAGCCGTAGCGATCCTTCGCGCCCCCCTCTGTCCTGCCGGACAATCTCCCCCCACTTGGGGGGAGATTGGCAGTTTTGACGCTCCGCTTATTCCTGCAACGTTGAAAACTAGCGAAGGCTGTGGTGACGGCTGATCTCCCCCCTCGTGGGGGAGATGTCCGGCAGGACAGAGGGGGGCGCTGTCCCGCCGACATCGATATTCCTCCTGAAATGCCGGTTGAAATATTTTTCAAATGGAAATAGGAATGTTCAAAAGATGATTGCGACGCAGCGGCGCGTCAGGAACTGGAGGAAGCGACATGTCCCATCCGCAATTCGCAGCGGAACTCTTGCAGCGCGCTGAAAAGCAGGGGCCGATCACCATCGGCCTGGCCGGCGCCGGGCAGATGGGCACCGACATCGTCGTCCAGGTCGCGTTGATGCCGGGGATGCGCATCGGCGCCATTTCTGAGGTCAGGCCGCAGGCGGCGATCGATGCGGCACTGCTTGCCGGCCACGACCGTTCCGACATAGTCCAGGCGCCCAACGCGGCGGCCATCGACCGCGCCATCGAGGTCGGCAAGATCGCGGTGACCGAGGACCTGCATGCGCTCGCCGCCGCCGGCCGCATCGACGTCATCATCGACGCCACGGGCAATCCCAATATCGGCACGCTGTTCGCGCTCGAAGTGATGAAGAACGGCAAGCATATCGTCATGCTCAATGTCGAGGCCGACATCACCATCGGGCGCTTCCTGAAAGAGGAAGCGCGCAAGGCCGGCGTCGTCTACACCGGTGCGGCCGGCGACGAGCCCGCCTGCACGCTGGAGATCATCGGTTTTGCCAAAAGCCTCGGCTTCAACATCATCGCCGCCGGCAAGGGCAAGAACAATCCACTGAAGATCGACGCGATGCCGGCCGACTACGAGAAGGAGGCCAGCGAGCGCAACATGAACGCGCGCATGCTGGTCGAGTTCGTCGACGGCTCGAAGACGGCGATCGAGATGGTGGCGATCGCCAACGCCACCGGCCTGGTGCCCGACGTGCCGGGCATGCACGGTCCGACGGCGACGCTTGAAGAGCTGGCCAGCGTGCTCTGCCCGCGCGAGGATGGCGGCGTGCTGCATCGCAAGGGCGTGGTCGACTACTCGATCGGCAAGGGTGTGGCGCCCGGCGTCTTCTGCATCATCGAGACGAAGCATCCGCGCGTGCTGGAGCGCATGGTCGACCTCAAGGTCGGCAAGGGTCCCTATTTCACGATCTTCCGCCCCTACCATCTGACCAGCCTGGAAGTGCCGCTCTCGGCGGCGCGCGCCGTGGTCTACAAGCGCGCCGACATGGAGCCGCTCGACCATCCGGTGGCGGAGGCGGTGGCGGTGGCCAAGAGCGACCTCGGCACCGGTCAGTCGCTCGGCATGATCGGCGAGAACGACTATCGCGGCTTCGCCATGACCTGGGAGGGCGCACGCGCCAAGGGCGCGCTGCCGCTCGGCCTCGCCGAACGCGCCAAGGTGGTCAAGCCGGTCAAGACCGGCGAGTTCCTGACCTATGAAAACTGTGTACCCGACGATTCGATGGTGATAACCCAGATCCGCCGCCGTCTCGACCAGTCGGACGGACGGTTCGTTACCAACGCTGCCTGACCTCCACCGGATCCTCGCCTGATGGACGATGTCGTAATCGGGATCGACGCCTCGACGACGGCCGTGAAGGCGATCGCCTTCACGCGTGACGGCGCGGAGCTGTTCCAGGCGCGCGAGGCCTATCCGCTTTCCAATCCGAAGCCCGGCCATTTCGAGCAGGATGCGGAGCACTGGTGGACAGCGCTTGTCACGGCGCTGAAGCAGGTTGCCGACAAAATCGGCGCCGAGCGCGTGGCGGCAATTTCGATCGCCCATCAGCGGGAGAGCTTTACGCTGATCGACGGCGCCGGCAAGCCGCTCATACCGGCGATCCTGTGGCTGGACGAACGCGCCCGCCCGCAAGTGGCGCGGCTTTCAGCGGAGCTTGGCCGCGAGGTCATCCGCGACTGGAGCGGCAAGCCGCCGGACCCGACGCCGGCGCTCTACGCCGTCGCCTGGCTCGCCGAACATCAGCCCGAGGTTTTGGCCAACGCGGCAGCACTTGTCGACGTGCATGGTTTCTTCGTGCACCGGCTGACCGGTCGGCTGGTCACCAGCACGGCAAGCGCTGATCCGCTCGGGCTGCTCGACGTCGCGACAGGCAGCTGGCACCCGCGCCTTGTGGAGGCCGTGGGCTTGCGGCCGGAGCAACTGCCGGAGTTGATCGGACCGGGCGAAATCTGCGGAGGACTGGCCGAGAGCGTTGCCGGGCTGACCGGCCTGAGGGCCGGGACGCCCATCGTCGCCGGCGCCGGCGATGGCCAGGCGATGGGCCTGGGGATGGGCGTCTACGGTGCAGGCAAGAGCTATCTCTCGCTTGGCTCCGGCGTCGTCAGCGGCTGCTATTCCCAAGTGGTCACAACGTCGGATGCATTTCGCACGCTGATCTCGCCGACCGGATCCGGCTTCATGCTGGAGACGGTGCTGCGCTCGGGCATGCAGCTGGTCGACTGGATAGTGCGCACCACCGGTTCGGCCTCGGCGGCGGTGCTGGAGAAAGCGGCGGTCGATGTTACTGCCGGCAGCGACGGCCTGCTGGTCATGCCCTACTGGGCTGGCGTGATGAGCCCCTATTGGGACGGCGCTGCGCGTGGCGCCATCGTCGGCCTGTCGCTCGATCATGAGCCCAAGCATCTCTTCCGCGCGACCCTCGAAGGTATCGCCTTCGAGCAGGCCATCGCCAGCGAGGCGATGGAAAGCCAGACCGGCGGCAAGCCGGCGGCAATGATCGCGGCCGGCGGCGGCACCAATTCGGCGCTGCTGATGCGGATCATGGCCAGCGTGCTCGAGCGGTCGCTCTCCGTCTCGCCGGTCAACGAAGCGGCGGCGCTGGGTGCCGCGATGCTGACGGCATCGGCGATCGGATGGTTTGCGTCGCCAGAGGCCGCGGCCGAGGCGATGACCGCGGCGCCGACCAGACATGTCGATCCCGTCGATGAACTGGTCCCGGGCTACCGCGCCCGCAAAGCGATCTACCGCGACCTCTATCACGCGACGCGTGACATCCACGCACGGCTCGCCAACGCTTCGGCGTAAGTCGACGGCGCTAGTTTTCCAGATCCAGAACTTCTGGTGTTCTGTCTGCCAGCGGAGCCACTTTTGCGTCTTGTCCGGCCAATGCTAGATTTGCGTCCATGAAGACTGCATCTCATCTCGCGGCCCTGTCCTGGATGGTCGCCCTTGCCACAATCCCGATGTCCGCGCTCGCCGAGAGCGAACCTACCGAACCGCCATTCGAGGTCGCGCTCGACATCGACTCTGATGGCCAAATGGATCGAGCCGTCATCGCGCAGGATACCGACAACGGGCAAGCGGAGCTCTCCATCTATCTGGCTGCCGGCGACGGAAAGCGCGACCCTTCGCGCAAACCGAGCTTCGTCAAGAAGTCGCTTACGGAGGACCGGATTCTCGCGCTCGAAAGCAAGGGCAAGGGATCGCTTGTTGTCACCTCCTGCTTCGGCTGCGGCGCCAACAAATCGACGGAAGCGATACTGACGATCGTCTATCGCCAAGGCAAATTCCTGGTCGCCGGCTATAGCCGTGACTGGGACTGGAACGTGCAGAAATCCGATGGCACGGTCGAGACGACACTCGGCGGCTGCGACATCAATTTTCTCACCGGCAAGGGCGTCGTCTCGCAGGATCTGGACGACGGCAAGCCGGTCGAAGGGACATTCACGCCCATCGATCTCGCGGACTGGTCGGACGACAGCCGCCCCAAACCCTGCGAGTTTTGAAACATCCCGGCTGAGCCGCTTGCCGAAATCAGCGCCAGACCTCAGCGACTAAGCAGGCCCTTGGCCGCGTCCTCGTCGGTGATCAGCACCGATATCTTGGTGTTGGCGAGCGCGGCGCGCATGATGGCCACCTTCTCCTGCCCACCCGAGACCAGGATGATGTTCGGAATGTCCGACAGCTCCTGCAGCGGATAGGCGCAGACGCGGCGGTTGACCTCATGGTCGACCGGGCGACCCTCGGCGTCGATGAAATGGCAAAGAATATCGCCGACGGCGCCGGCCGCCTGCAACTCCTCGAGCTCGCTGGGCTTGATGAAACCGTAGTTGGCGATCGGGCTGTCGTTGGAGAACGAGCCGACGCTGAGCACAGCGATGTTGGCGCGGCGCGCCCGGAAGACGACATCCTGGACGCTGCGCTGACTCATGAAGGCGTCGCGCTGCTCCGGCCGGTCGGCATAGACCGGCACCGGCAGCAGGAAACATTCGGCGCCGATCTTTTCGGCGAACTCCCAGGCGCTTTCGGTCGGGTTGAGCGGCTGGGCATGGGTGAGGCCGCCAAGCATGGAGACCACCGTGGTTCTGGCGATCGGCCGCCTGGGCAATTCCTTGATGGCGAATTTCAGCGTCCGGCCCCAGCCGAGCGCAATGACATCGCCAATGTTCACATTGTCGGCCAGATAGGCAGCGGCGGCATGGCCGATCATCAGCGGCGCATTGCTGCGGTCGGCGGCCGAGGGCACCACAACGGCCTGGCTCAGGCCGAAGCGCTGCTTCAGGCTCTCCTCGAGTTGCACGCATTCGACGACGCTGTCGCGGATGCGGAACTGGACGACCCCTTCCTCGCGGGCGGCCGAGAGGATGCGATGCACCTTGATGCGGCCGATGCCGAGGATCTCGGAGATCCGCTCCTGCGTCAGGCCCTCGACATAATAGTGCCAGGCCGCGCGGGCCTTCAGTTCGGCGTCCGGAAAGCGCGAGGCCCTCTCGTTCTCCATGGTCGCCATCTTTCTTGCCCTCCCCGCAACAAGCTTCCCGTAAGGCAAACCGCATTGCCGCGCAAACCGCCGCCGAATGCGTTCGCGGCACTTGACAATTTTCTGATGAACAGTTTAGCTGAACAAAATTGCATATCAAAGATAAATTGTTCACAGGGAGGTGCCTGGTGAACAAAGGCAGCCGGCGACGCATCGCCGGTTCGCTGACGGAGGAGACGAAGTGACCGTGAGCAATGATGCAAGCGATCTGAAAGCCACGACCGGCGCTCAAGGCGCGACCGGCGCGAAGCTTTCGGCGCTGTTCGCCGGAACCATGGGACCGCTGATCGGCCTGCTGCTTCTGTGCCTGGCGCTGACGCTAACCACCGACACGTTCCTGACGGTGCGCAACATCCTCAACGTGCTCGACCAGATCACGGTGCTGGGCATCATGGCGATCGGCATGACGCTGGTGATCCTGATCGGCGGCATAGATCTTTCGGTCGGATCGGTGCTGGCGCTGGCCTCCATGGTGATGGGCTTCGTCGCTCATCCCGACTATCTCAATCTCGGCCTGCCCGCCGGCATCGCCGCGGCGCTCGTCGTCGCCGGCCTGTGCGGCCTGGTCTCGGGCCTGCTGGTGACGCTCACCAAGCTGCCGCCTTTCATCGCCACGCTGGCGATGATGTCGGTGGCGCGCGGTCTCGCCAACATGATCACCGACGGCTCGCAGATCGTCGGCTTTTCCGACTGGTTCACCAACCTGTCGATCATCCGCCATTTCGGCTTCCTGTCGGTCACCGTCGGGCTGATGATCGTGCTGGCGATCATCTTCGCCATCTTCCTCAACTACCGCGCCACCGGCCGCAGCCTCTACGCCATCGGCGGCAGCGCCGAGGTCGCGCGGCTGTCGGGCATTCCAGTCAAGTCGCTGACCAACTGGGTCTATGCGATCTGCGGTGTGCTGGCCGGTCTCGCCGGCATCGTGCTCGCCGCACGGCTCGATTCCGTGCAGCCGAGCTCAGGCCTCGGCTATGAGCTGGACACGATCGCGGCGGTGGTGATTGGCGGCGCCAGTCTCTCCGGCGGCGTCGGCTCGATCGGCGGCACCGCCGTCGGCGTGCTCATCATCGGCGTGCTGCGCAATGGGCTCAACCTGCTCGGCGTCTCGCCCTTCATCCAGCAGGTGGTGATCGGCGTGGTGATCGCGCTGGCGGTCGCCACCGACACCTGGCGGCGGCGAGCGCAGTGAAGAGCGGGGCGCAATGAGATTCGCCCGGCATCCGGGCGGAAACGGATCGGTCGATCCGAAACTGGGAATGTTCGGCCAAGGGGCGCTGAGCTGCGCAGGCGGGACAGATTGAATATCAACGGAGGAAAACCATGCTGACCAAACGTTCACTCTTGCTTGCCGCAGCCGCCATCGTTCCGCTGCTCGGCCTGACCGACATGGCCTCGGCCAAGGAGGCCAAGAAGCTTGGCCTTGCGGTGGCCAATCTGCAGGCCGACTTCTTCAACCAGATCAAGCAGTCCGTCGAAGCCTACGGCAAGGAAAAGGGCATCGAAGTCGTCACCGTCGACGCCAAGGGCGACTCGGCAACGCAGGTCAGCCAGGTGCAGGACCTGATCACGCAGAACATCGATGCGCTGATCTACATCCCGGCCGGCGCCACCGCCGCCACGGTGCCGACCAAGACGGCCAAGGCCGCCGGCATCCCGGTGGTCAATGTCGACCGCAACGCCGACGGCGCGCCCGGCGACACCTTCATCGCCACCAACAGCGTCGCCTCGGCCCAGGCGGTGTGCGACTACATCGCCAAGCAGGCCGGCGGCAAGGGCGAGCTGATCATCATCCACGGCCAGAAGGGCACGACTCCGGAAGTCGACCGCTCGAAGGGCTGCGGCGAAGCGCTCAAGGGCTACCCCGATATCAAGGTGGTCGGCGAGCTGTGGAGCGAAGGCTGGCACCAGGACGAAGGCTTCAAGCTGACGCAGGATCTCTTGCAGTCGCATCCCGACGTGTCGATCGTCATCGGCCAGGCCGATGCGCTGGCGCTGGGTGCCGCGCAGGCGGTCAAGGTCGCCAATCCCGGCCACAAGGTCTGGGTTGCCGGCTTCGACGGCGACGTGGCGGCGCTGAAGGCGCTGAAGGACGGCGTCTTCGACGTCACCGCGACGCAGCAGACGCAAGGCATGGGCCGGCTCGCCGTCGATGCGGCGATCAAGCTGGTGGCCGGCGAGACAATTCCCGCCGAGCAGCTGCAGGACGCGACGCTGACCACCAAGGACAATGTCGAGCAGTTCATCGCCAAGCACCCTTGAGACCTGGCACGTTTGAGACCTAGCATGTTTGAGAGTTGACGAGCGCAACGATGTCGCCTGATCCCCGCCAAAGCGAAAGCCCCCACAACGGGCTGTTCGTCAACGGCCTCTGCAAGAGCTACGGACCGGTCCAGGTCCTGGCCGATGCGAGCTTCGAGGTGCGGCCGGGCGAGGTCGTGGCGCTGCTCGGCGAGAACGGCGCCGGCAAGTCGACCGTCTCGAACATCATCGCCGGCGCGACCAAATCCGATGCCGGCTCCATAATCTGGCGGGGGAAGCCTTATTCCCCCGCCAACCCCGCCGCGGCCATCGAGGCCGGCGTCGGCATGATCCATCAGGAATTGAAGCTGCTGCCGGACCTGTCGGTGGCGGAGAATGTCTATGTCGGGCGCCTGCCGATGCGCGGCGGTCGCATCGACCGCGCGATCATGAACGCAAAGGCCTCGGCGCAGCTCAAGCGGCTCGGCCTCGACGTATCGCCGGAGCGCAAGGTGCGCACGCTGCGCATCGCCGCCCAGCAACAGGTCGAGATCGCCAAGGCGCTGACGCTGAATGCCGAGTTGCTGATCTTCGACGAACCGACGGCAGCACTCGGCGGCGAGGAAACGGAGCTGCTGTTCCAGCAGATCCGCAAGCTCAAGGCCGAAGGCATGTCCTTCATCTATATCAGCCACAGACTGGACGAGATCGCCCAGATCGCCGACCGCGTGGTGGTGATGCGCGACGGACGCATCGTCGCCCGGCACGAGCGCGCCGACATCCCGGTGCGCACCGTGGTCGAACAGATGGTCGGCCGCAGCGTCGAGCGGATGTTCCCGACGCTGTCGCCGCCGGGCACCGACACGCTGCTCGAGGTCGAAAACCTGTCCTCGCCGGAGCGCAGTTTCAATGATGTCAGCTTCTCGGTGAAATCGGGCGAAATCCTCGGCATTGCCGGGCTGATCGGCGCCGGCCGCACGGAACTGGTGCGGGCGATCGCCGGCGCCGATCCGATCTCGTCGGGCTCAGTGCGCGTTGGGGGCCAACCGGTGCATCTCAGCGGCCCGGCGGCGGCGATCAAGGCCGGCGTGGTGCTGGTGCCGGAAGACCGCAAGGCGCAAGGCGTGGTGCTCGACCAGACCATCGGCGAGAACCTGGCGTTCGGCAATTTCGACCATGTCGCGCCGAAGGGCTGGGTATTCCCGAAGGCGGTGCAGAAATTCGCCGAGGCCGGCATTTCCAGGCTCGGCGTCAAGGGCCGGCCGAACCAGGCGGTCTCAAAACTTTCCGGTGGCAACCAGCAGAAGGTGATCATCGCCAAATGGGTGTCGCGGCCACCCAAGGTGTTCATCCTCGACGAGCCGACGCGCGGCATCGATGTCGGCGCTCGCGCAGCGATCTACGATGTGATCGCCGACCTCGCCCGCTCCGGCATGGCGGTGGTGGTGGTGAGCTCCGACCTCGAGGAGGTGCTCGGCCTCTCGCATCGCGTGCTGGTGCTGAGCCGTGGCCGCCAGCGCGGCATCCTCGACCGCAGCGAAGCCAGCAATGTCGCGGTGATGGAGCTCGCGACGAGCTAGAAAGCAAGGAATCGGAACAAAGCGCAGCAGGTGATACCCTCCCAGGCACCGGACCGCGCGGGGCGCCAGCAGGACTGGCGCCCCTTCCCTTTGAGGAATTCCGGCGGTTGAAGGAGAGGAACCGACGATGACACTATTCGATCTTCATGGAGATGTGGCGCTGGTGACCGGCGCCGGCAGCGGCATCGGGCAAGCGATCGCCATCGGGTTGGCCGAGGCCGGCGCCGACATCGCCTGCTTCGGTCACACCTCCAAGGGTGGCCTAGACGAAACGGCGCAAAGGATCACCGCACTCGGCCGCAAGGCGCTGGTGCTGACCGGCACGGTGACCTCGGAAGACGATCTTGCGGCAGCGGTCGAGCGCACCGAAAGCGAACTCGGCGCGCTGACCATCGCTGTCAACAATGCCGGCATCGCCGGTGCCGAACCGGCCGAGACGCTGCCGCTGGAGACATGGCAGAAAATCTACGACGTCAATGTCAGCGGCGTGTTCCTGTCCTGCCAGGCCGAGGCGCGCACGATGCTCAAGCGCCGCAAGGGCTCGATCATCAACATCGCCTCGATGTCGGGGTCGATCGTCAATCGCGGCCTGACCCAGGCGCACTACAATTCCTCGAAGGCCGCCGTCATCCACATGTCGAAGAGCCTCGCCATGGAATGGGCGGATCGCGGCCTGCGCGTCAATGTGGTGAGCCCCGGCTACACGCTGACGCCGATGAACAAGCGGCCTGAGGTCGCCGACCAGGTCAAGATCTTCGAGCGCGACACACCGATGGGGCGCATGGCGATGCCGGAGGAAATGGTCGGCCCGACCGTGTTCCTGGCCAGCCGCGCTTCGAGTTTCGTTACCGGCATCGACCTGATCGTCGATGGCGGCTTCGTCTGCTGGTAGGAGAACAAGAAGTGCAGAAGCGTTTTGAAGGAAAGACCGCGGTCATCACGGGCGCCAGCGGCGGTATTGGCGCGGCCATGGCCAAGCGTTTCGCGGCCGAAGGTGCGGCGGTCGTCGTCAGCGCCATCGACTCGCGCGTCGACGAGGTTGCGGCCAGCCTGAAGGCAGCGGGCGCGAAGGTCGCTTCGATGCGGATGGACGTGACGAAGAAGGACGAAGTCGCCGCACTTTACGACCTCGCCGAACAACAATTCGGCCGCGTCGACATATCCGTGCAGAATGCTGGCGTCATCACCATCGCCCGGATCGAAGCCATGACCGAGGCCGAATGGGATAAGGTGATGGCGGTCAACACCAAGGGCGTGTTCCTGTGCTGCCAGGAGGCGATCCTGCACATGCGCAAACACGGCGACGGCGGCCGGCTGATCAACACTGCCTCCGGCCAGGCACGGCAGGGTTTTATCTACACGCCGCACTACGCGGCCTCGAAATTCGGCGTCGTCGGCATCACCCAGAGCCTGGCCAAGGAGGTGGCCAAGGAGAAGATCACCGTCAACGCCATCTGCCCCGGCATCATCGACACCGACATGTGGGCCTACAACGATGCCGCCTGGGGCAGGCTGATGGGCGACTACAAGCCGGGCGAGTTGATGGCGGAATGGGTGAAGAACATCCCGATGGGCCGCGCCGGCAGCGGCGAGGACGTCTCCGGCCTGGTCAGCTTCCTGGCCAGCGACGATGCGACCTACATCACCGGCCAGACCATCAATGTCGATGGCGGCCTGATCATGTCGTGAGCAGGCGGATCGTGCCTTGAGCGACCGCCGGCCGGCAAGCAAGTGACGGGTCGTCAATCGCACCCCTAGCTTTTGTTTATCTCTGCCGCCATCATCGTGGCATGCGCATCGAGGACGACATCGCCAGGGTCGAGCAGTACATCCGCGAGCTTGAACAGCGGATAGAGCATCAGCAAGAAGTAATCGCCCAGGCAGAGGCGAGCGGCCTGTCAACAGACAGGGCGCGCGTGTTCCTATTGTTTCTCAAGCAAACGTTGGGCATGAGCCGCGACCATCTTGCGAGGCTTCTGACGGATGAGATCCTAGCGAGCAGATCGCCGGACGACGGCACCGACTTGGGGCAGTGAATTTCCAACTGAGACACCGCCGAGGGGCTTTATGCGTTGCGCGGCATGAACGTTGGTATATATAATTTCATCCCATGAAACGGTTGCGGCAAGCCGGACGGCTTGCGATGCTGTTGGCTGGGGATTATGGGGCCATTTCGATGGTTGGGACGTTTCGGAGCGCCGCGGGAGTGGCGATCGACCGGTTGATGACTGCTTCGGCAGCAGCCCGCCGGCAGTCATGACGGCGTCCCCTCGGCATCCTCCGGAATCCAATTCTCACCAATCCCCCGCGCCTGCACGACAATCGATGCATCGGTGCCTTGCGCGCCTGCCGCTTTTGCCAACACAATGAAATCAAAACACAAGAAGACGGGAACGACCGACATCTTCACCAGAGCTTGACAGGAGAACAAGCATGTCACTTCGGAGCATGATTTCGACAGCATCAATGGGAGCACTTGCGCTTGCCGCGGCAAGCGCGCTGACACCACCGGCCTATGCAGCGGCGCCGGAATCCAACGACCCGATCAAGATCGCGCTGTTCGACTGGACCAGCGTCAACCTCAACGCCAAGATCCTCGGCGGCATCTTCGAAAAGCTCGGCTACACGGTCGAATATCCGACCGCCGACTACCTCTCCAGCCTGACCACCGGCCTGACCAATGGCGATCTCGATGTCGGCCTGGAATTCTGGGACACGACCGCCGGCGAGGCCATGAAGGCCTCCGACGCCACCGGCCAGACCGAACGCCTCGGCGCGCTCGGCCCCAAGGCCAAGGAAGAGTGGTGGTTCCCCGAATACATGAAGGAGAAATGCCCGGGCCTGCCGAACTGGGAAGCGCTGAAGGACCCGAAATGCGCCGAGGCCTTTTCGACAGCCGAGACGACGCCGAAGGGGCGCTATCTCGGCGGCCCGGTGACCTGGGAAGGCTTTGACGACGAACGCGTCGAGGCGCTGAAACTGCCCTTCACCGTCATCCATGCCGGTACCGATGCGGCGATGTTCGCCGAGCTGGACTCGGCCTACCAGCGCAAGGCGCCGATCATGCTGTGGATCTATTCGCCGCACTGGGCGCCGGCCAAGTACAAGGGCGAATGGGTGCAATTCCCTGAATACACGCCGGAGTGCTACACCGACCCGAAATGGGGCACGAACCCGGACGCCAAATATGATTGCGGCAAGCCGCATGGCGAGATCTGGAAATATTCCTGGGCCGGCATGAAGGACAAATGGCCGGTCGCCTACAAGGTGGCCAAGGCCTACACGGTCGACACCGACGAACTCAACAAGATGAGCGGCGAGATCGATCTCGGCGGCAAGACGCCGGAAGAGGTCGCCGCCGCCTGGATCGCCGCCCACGAAGCCGACTGGAAAGCCTGGGCGCAGTGATCCGTTCCAACTGGAAGCCACGGAACCCGGCCCTAGCGGCCGGGTCTCTGTCCCATTTTCCAGAAGGACCATTGGATGACGGAAGCGATTGAACCGCAGGCAGTTGGCGTGCCGAAGGATGCCCGTCCAATAAAACTTGCCTGCCGCAATGTCTGGAAGCTGTTCGGGGCTAACGCGGCCGATTTCATTCGCCAGCGCGACGGCAAGGCCAGCCCTGCTGACATCGCAGGGGCCGGCCTGGTCGGCGCTGTGCGCGCCGTCGATCTCGAAATACGCCAGGGCGAGATCTTCATCATCATGGGGCTCTCGGGGTCGGGCAAGTCGACGCTGGTGCGCTGCATGTCTCGGCTTGTCGAGCCGACCCATGGCAAGGTCGAATTCGAAGGCAAGGACCTGCTCAAGATTTCGGACGCGGCGCTGATCGAACTCAGGCGCCACCGCATGGGCATGGTGTTCCAGAATTTCGCGCTGCTGCCGCATCTCAACGTGCTCGAAAACATCGCCTTCCCCTTGAGCATCCAGGGGCAGGACCGGGCGACGCGCGAGGCGCGGGCTCGGGAAGTCATCGAGCTTGTCGGCCTGCGTGGCCGCGAGCATTTCTATCCGCGCGAACTCTCCGGCGGCCAGCAGCAGCGTGTCGGCATCGCCCGCAGCCTCGCCACCAAACCGGAGATCTGGTTTCTCGACGAGCCGTTCTCGGCGCTCGATCCGCTGATCCGCCGCGAGATGCAGGACGAGCTGATGCGGCTGCAGACGATGCTGCACAAGACCATCGTCTTCATCACCCATGATTTCGACGAGGCGATAAGGCTCGCCGACCGTATCGCCATCATGAAGGACGGCGAGGTCATCCAGATCGGCACGCCGGAGGAGCTGGTGGTCAATCCGGCGACCGACTATGTCGCCGAATTCACCCGCGACGTCGACCGCGCCAAGGTGATCTCGGCGCGCAGCCTGATGCGTGCCTGCGATGGTAGCGAGCACGGCGGCACGGTTTCGCCCGAGGCCAAGATATCGAGCTTCTCGGGCAGCATTGTTTCCGCCGGCAAGCCGTTCGCGGTGGTCAACGGCACCGGCAAGCCGATCGGCGAAGTGACGCCGCAAGCGGTGATCGATCTGCTGGCCGGCATCGAGCACAAGAGCGCCCGCGCATGACGGTGACGGCAAGCGCCAGCGCCGCGAGGCCGCCGGTTCAACGCTGGCTGGCAGTCTGGGCGCTCGCGCTGGCCGCCGTGCTTGTCGTGTTCCTGCTGCAGGAAAGCCTGCCCTGGGCCGTCAACTATCCGACTGAGGCGGTCGTCCCCGTCGCCGACTGGATCAGCGTGCTGATGCGCTGGGTGAAGTCGAACTTCTCCTGGCTGACGCGCTCGATCACCGCCGTGCTTGGCGTGCCGCTCGATCTGGCGCTCAATCTTCTGGCCAAGAATTTCAAGATCGGCCACGGCGCAGATGCCTTTGCCCTGCCCCGTCTGTCCTGGGTCGGCGTGTGCGCTGCTGCCTTCCTTGCGGGGCATGCAGCCGGCGGCCGAAAACTCGGCGTGCTGGTCGCCGGCTGCTTCGCCTACATCGCGCTGTTCGGGCAATGGACCAGCGCCATGCTGACGCTCGGGCTGATCTCGATCGCGGTGCCGTTCTGCATCGTCACCGGGTTGTTCGTCGGCATCTGGGCCTGGCGCAGGCCTTGGGCCGAGCGGCTCATCGTCTCCCCTGCCCTCGACCTCATGCAAACGATCCCGACCTTCGCCTATCTGATCCCGATGCTGCTTCTGTTCGGCAACAGCCCGGTTTCGGCGATGATCGCCACCGCCATCTTCGCCACGCCGCCGATGGTGCGGGCAACGATGCTGGGGCTGGCACGCGTGCCGTCGGAGATCGACGATTTCAGCGAGATGGCCGGCTGCACGGCACGGCAGAAACTGTGGCGGGTGCTGCTGCCTTCGGCGCGGCCGACACTGATGGTCGGCGTCAACCAGGTCATCATGCTGGCGCTCAACATGGTGATCATCGCGTCGATGATCGGCGCCGGCGGCCTCGGCTACGACGTGCTCCTGGCGCTGCGCGCGCTGAAGGTCGGCGAGGCGATGGAGGCGGGCCTTGCCATCGTGGCGCTGGCGATTGCGCTCGACCGGCTGAGCCAGGCGATCGCCCACAATCATGCGCAGGGCCAGACTTATCGGGCGGCGAGCCCGGTCTTCTGGCGCCGCTATCCCAATCTGACGCTGGCCGTCGCCATCCTTGCCGCGACCACCTTGCTCAGCCTGTTTGTGCCGGCGTTCGCGGCAGTGCCGAAAGCGATCACCTTCACCACCGCGCCTTTGTGGAAGGCGGCGGTGAGCTGGGTGACGATCAACTTCTTCGACACGATCGAAGCGTTTCGCGTGGCGCTGATCCTCAACGTTCTGAACCCGGTGCGCGCCTTCTGCGAGGGCTTTCCGTGGCTGGGCGCCGTCTTCCTGCTCGGCCTTGCCGGCTACCAGCTTTCCGGCCTGCGCCTGGCCTTCCTGGTTGCGGCGCTGACCGCCTTCTGCGCCATCACCGGGCTGTGGGAAAAGACCATGGCGACGGTCTATCTCTGCGGCCTCTCGGCCTTCATCTCGTGCCTGATCGGCATTCCGATCGGGCTGATGGCGTCACGCAGCGATCGTTTCGAAAAGACCGTGACACCAATCATCGACACGCTGCAGGTGCTGCCGTCCTTCTGCTTCATCATCCCGGTGGTGATGCTGTTCCGGGTCGGCGACGTCACCGCCATGATCGCCACCGTGGCCTTCGCCGTGGTGCCGGCCATCCGCTACACCAATCACGGTATTCGCCAGGTGCCGCCGGCACTGATCGAGGCGGCCAAGGTTTCCGGCTGCACCCCGCGCCAGACCTTCTTTCGAGTGCAACTGCCGCTGGCGCTGCCCGAGATCATGCTCGGCGTCAACCAGACCATATTGATGGCGCTGGCGATGATCATCATCTGCGCCATGGTCGGCACGCGCGATCTCGGCCAGGAGGTGTTCATCGCGCTGTCCAAGGCCGATTCCGGCCGCGGTATCGTGGCCGGTCTCGCCATCGCCTTCATCGGCATCGTCGCCGACCGACTGTTCAGCGCCTGGACGGCGAAGGCACGGTCAAGGCTGGGATAGGCCCCTGGGCGCGACGGTTATTCCGCCGCCACGCCCTTCACCTCGAGATAGCTCTCCATCGAATCGTCCAGTACCTGCAGCCAGGGCGTATGGTGCAGCGGCGCCATCGTGCCGGTCATCAGCGAGCGGTAGGCGTGGTCGCGGAAGCTCATAATGTCTTCCATCTTGTGGTGCTCCCACTCCATGAAGGTGTGGTTGACCGCCTCGACGTCGAAGCCCGGATAGTCGGTCTGGTCCATCAATTCCTTGGTGTAGTCGCCCTGGAACCAAATCATCTGCTCGGCGTCTTCGAGCGTTTCCTCGCGAGCGCGCCATTTCGCGCCGTGCGCCGCCATCGCCTCGGCGGACGGCAATTTGATACGGCCCATGATGACGTCGCGCGCGAACCAGGCCTGCGCGTCGAACATGTTGAAGGTGTAGAACTGGTCCTGCATGCCGATATAGGAGAGCTTCGGGTTCTTCTCCCAGACGACACCCTCATAGATACCGTCCGGCCACATGCGGTTGGCGGTCTTGAGTTTCAGATCGTCCGTGAGGAACGGGAAGGAATGCAGATAGCCGGTGCACAGGATGATGGCGTCGACATCCTTGGTGGTGCCGTCCTTGAAGTGGGCCGTCTTGCCGACGACCTTCTGCAGCAGCGGCACCTCCTTCCAGTTCTCCGGCCATTTGAAGCCCATCGGCTTGGAGCGGTAGCTGGAGGTGATCGATTTGGCGCCGTATTTGTAGCACTGCGAGCCGATATCCTCAGCCGAGTACGAACGGCCGATGATCAATATGTCCTTGCCCTTGAACTCCATGGCGTCGCGGAAATCGTGGCTGTGCAGGATGCGGCCGTTGAACGTCGAAAAGCCTTCGAAATAGGGAACGTTCGGAACGGAGAAGTGCCCTGAGGCGACGACGACATTGTCGAACTCTTCCGAGTAGGTGACGTCGTTGGTGCGGTCATGCGCGGTGACGGTGAATTTTTTGGTTTCGTCCGAGAAGGTCACCATGCGCACCGGGCTGTTGAAGCGCACCCATTGGCGCAGGCCTGACTTCTCGACGCGGCCCTTGATGTAGTCCCACAAAACGGCGCGCGGCGGGTAGGAGCCGATCGGCCGGCCGAAATGCTCCTCGAACGTGTAGTCGGCGAATTCGAGGCATTCCTTCGGCCCATTCGACCAGAGGTAACGGTACATCGAGCCATGCACCGGATCGCCATGCTCGTCGAGGCCGGTACGCCAGGTGTAGTTCCACAGGCCGCCCCAGTCGGACTGTTTTTCGAAACAGACGACTTCGGGGATCTCGGCGCCCTTGTCGGCGGCCGACTTGAAGGCCCTGAGCTGCGCCAGGCCGGACGGCCCGGCTCCGATGACGGCAACGCGACTTTTCATGGCGGACCTCCCGTTCCTGATTTCGACTTTTGTCTGACGCAATTCCGGACAGAAAACCGTTTCACACTTTTCCTGGAATTGCTCTTACGAAACAAATTTCACTCACAGGACAGTAATTGGCCCTTCGGTGCTGTCAACAGGCCTTGTGTGGAAAGCGCGTTCCGCACAGGCAACTTCCGGTGAAAGGCTATCGGTTGAGCGGCAGGCCGGCAACGCACAATTCGGCCGTGGATGGCTTGCCGTGGTGGTTGCTCTTCTATATCGGCAGCGAATATGTTCACCTTGAGTGAAATAAATCCGCGAAGCGCGAGGCGGCAACATGGCGAAGAAGAGTTCCGATCCCAAGCCTCGTGTCGCGGCGGCCAAGCCGCTGCCGAAGGCAGGCGACGGACGGGCTATCCGCACGCCGCTGACCCAGAACCCGCACGCCATTCGCGACACGCGCGAAAAGGTGCTGGAAGTGGCAATCGGCCGCGAGGTGCGGGCGTTCCGCAAGAAACTCGGCATCACTGTCGCCGATCTGGCGGTCGCCACCGACATTTCGCTGGGCATGCTGTCGAAGATCGAGAACGGCATCACCTCGCCGTCGCTGACGACGCTGCAGGCGCTGTCCAGGGCGCTCGGCGTTCCCGTCACCGCGTTCTTCCGCCGCTTCGAGGAGGAGCGCAGCGCCGTCTTCGTCAAGGCCGGCGAAGGGCTCGATGTCGAGCGCCGCGGCACGCGCGCCGGCCACCAGTACAATCTGCTGGGACATATCGGCTCCAACACCAGCGGCGTCGTCGTCGAACCCTATCTGATCACGCTGACCGAGGATTCGGACGTGTTCCCGACCTTCCAGCATGAAGGCATGGAGTTCCTCTACATGCTGGAGGGCGAGGTCGTTTACCGGCATGGCAGCAACCTCTACCCGATGAAGCCGGGCGACAGCCTGTTCTTCGACGCGGACGCGCCGCATGGACCGGAAAAGTTGACACGGCTGCCGATGCGCTATCTCTCGATCATCTGCTATCCGCAGAGCAGCGCGGGTTGAGTTGGCCAATCTCCCCCCTTGTGGGGGAGATGTCCGGCAGGACAGAGGGGGGCGCTGTCCCGCCGACCTATCAATCGATAGTAGCTGCAATCTCATGGTTATTGGTGGTTGTTCGCTGCAGGTAGGCAAGGCTTGCGTTCCTTCGCGCCCCCCTCTGCCCTGCCGGGCATCTCCCCCACGAGGGGGGAGATCGGCTGTGTTACTGCAGATGCGGCTTCTTCAGAAAACTGAATCAGGCCCAAACCCTGGGCTCGTCGGGCTGCCATCATCCAGCTTCAACAGCCATTCAACCAGCGTCGGTCGATAGCGCGTCAGGCCCTTGTAGGTGGCGAGCTCCTCCGGCAGGTCGCGGATAACGCGGTGCAGGCGCCGTGCCCATTTCGGCTGCGTCACCAGCTCGTCCATCTTGATCAGATAGCAGCGGATCGGGAAGACGATGCCGTTCGAACGCGGCAGCCGCCAGAAGCTCTGCAGCTCGACGCGCAGATGCACCTTGTCGCCGACATTCTCGGGCGTCACCGTGGTCCGGTCCGGACCCCATTTGTGATAATTCTCGGGGCTGGTGTCGAGACGCGGATTGATGGTCATCGTCCAGTTGAGGCGCCTGGCCGGCTTGCCCTGCTGGATGTTGGTGAGGAATTTCAGCGCCCGGATGAAAATCCCCTTCTCATGCGCCAGCGGCACCGGCGCGTGCCATTCGAAGAAATTCATGCCGATGTCGAAATCGAGCGACCAGTCGGCCTGGGTGGTGACCATGCCGGCATCCATCCACAGATTGCCGTCGCGCTGGTCGAGGATGCAGAAATCGCCCTGGCTCTGGCGGGTGATGTATTCCATCGGCCCGTAGGGCAGCGTCGAGGTGTCGCCGAAGGTGAAGGTGTCGTCGATGCCGAGCGGCCGGTTGATCCAGCGCCAGCGGTCGCCGTCGCGCGTCAGCGTGAAATGCTCGGGATAGCCGAGCGCCTGCTGCTCCATCAGAAGTTCGAGCAGATCCCAGCCGGCCAGCGTCATGTGCGGCAGCGACTGGCAGCGCAGCGGGTCCTCGGCCAGCACCAAAGCACGGTCCTGCATCTCGGCGACATAGTGCTCGTCGACGTCGATCAGGTTTTCGAGCACGCTGCCCTTCGGGCCGACGACATGCGGCTCGATGTTGACCGCATACATGTAGCTGTCTTCGTGGAACGGGAACGGAAACCGCCTGATGTGCTCCGGGCTGTTCCTGAAGGTGAAGTCGTCGCGGAACGTTTCCTTGCGAAAGGTGATGCCCAAGCTCGCCTCCTATCTTTCCAAGACCAGCGATTTGCCCTCGAAGCGCGACACGCAGGGCATGATCTTGCAGGCGGAGCGGTGGTCTTCCTCGCTCAGCCAGTGGTCGTTGTGGATGAACTTGCCGTCATGGGAGACGACATTGGTCTCGCACTGGCCGCAGACGCCGCCGCGGCAGAGATAGGGTGGATCGACGCCGGCCGCCTCGATCGCCTCCAGGAGGCTCTGCTGCGAGCCGACGCGGATCGTCTTGCCGGTGACGGCCAGCGTCACGTCGAACGGGGCGCCGGGCTGGGGGGCCGCGAAATGCTCGAAATGCACCGTTTCCGCCGGCCAGCCAAGTGCGGCCGCGCGGTCGCGCACCCAGTTGATCATGCCGGCCGGGCCGCAGACATAGAGATGCGTGCCGAGCGGCTGCGAGGACAAGAGCCGGTCGAGTTCGATCCGCTCGTCAAGGTCGTCGTGGTAGAGCCGGACCCTGCGGTCGTAGCGCTGCTGCAGCAGATCGGCATAGGTGCCGAGCGAGGCGGTGCGGGAGGTGTAGTGCAACTCGAAATTGCCGCCCGAGCCCGCAAGCTGCGAGGTCTGCGCCATGAACGGCGTGATGCCGATGCCGCCGGCCAGCATCAGATGTTTCCTGGCGCGCAGGTCGAGCGAGAACAGATTGACCGGATAGCTGATCACCATCTCCAGGCCGGGCTTGACGCTCCGGTGCATGAACAGCGAGCCGCCGCGGCCGACATCGTCGCGACGCACCGAGATCGTGTATTCGCGGGTGTCGAGCGGCGAGCCCATCAGCGAATAGGGATTGAGCCTGGTGCGCTCGCCATCGCGCATCTCGACCACGACATGGGCGCCGCCGGAAAAGGTCGGCAGCAGCTCGCGGTCGCGCCGGCGGAAATGGAAGCGGGTGACGAGGTCGTTGACCGGGACGACGTCGCTGACGACGACATCGAGTTTTGTTGTTCCTGTGCTCATCGAAAAATCTCCTCCATCGGAGGAATCTCGCTGCGGTCCTCGGCGTTGATGCAAACGCCCTGAAAGGCGGCGAGGCGCCTGGAATAGTGGTCGCGCACCAGAAGCAGAAGGCCGCAATGCGCACAGGTCGCCGGCTGCGTCGTCACATTCTCGGTGATGCCCTTGCAGTGCACGCACTGCATGCGGCGCGCCAAGGAACCACGATGCTCGGTCTGCATCGAGGTGTGGTCGATGCCGGCTTCGAGCGCCACCTGCATGGCCTGGCCGATCAGGCCTTCGGTGCCGGAGAGATAGAGGCGCAGGCCCATATGCGCATTGGTCAGCGTCTGCTTGAGCCTCGGCAGCAGGCTGGCGAAGGATGGGGCCAGATGGAATTGCGCCGGCTTCAGCGCTTCGAGGCTGCCGACATGTTTGCCATCAGGGCCGGGAATGAAGACTATTTCCGCTCCGTCGAAAAAGCCGGCCGGAGCGTTCTTGGCCATCCCAATTATCGCGAGCGCGCCTTCCGCATCCGCCACGAAAAGATGATGCTTGCCGGCCTGTGGAGACAGGGTTCCGTAAACCGGCCGGCTGATGATGCTTTTGGCTGCCATTCTGTCTTTGTGCCTCGAGCCCCTCGCTGTTGATCGTGCCTCAGCCTTTGGCGGTGCGCTTGGTCTTCTTGGGATCGTCGAACGGCAGCGGCTGCGCTGTGGCCTTGATCGAGCCGCTCTTGTTGCGGATCTCAAGCTTGGTGTCCTTGACGGCGCAGTCGACGTCGAGCCGGGCAATGCCCATCGATTTCTCGACCAGCGGAGAATACATGGCGCAGGTCACCACGCCAACCTTCTTGCCGCCACGGTAGACCGGTGCGCCCTCGTCGGCCGGCTCCTTGCCGTCGAGCAGCACGCCGTAGATCTTGAAGCGCTCCTTGCCCTTCAGGCGGTAGTGCTCCTCGCCGCCGCGGAAGCCGGTCTTGCCGGGGCTGACGGTGAAGTCGAGGCCGAGTTCCCACAGCGTATCGCCGGGGCCTTCATTGTCGAACGGATACTTTTGGGAATTATCGTAGGGGTAGAAGAGCAAATAACTTTCGACGCGCAGCATGTCGAGCGTGGTGAAACGGCAGGGAATGATGCCGGCGCTCTTGCCCTCATCGAGGATCCTGTCCCAGATCGTGCCGGCATCCTGGCCGCGGCAGAAGATCTCGTAGCCGCGCTCGCCGGTGTAGCCGGTGCGCGAGATCATCACCGGAAGACCGAACAGCTGCGTCTGCATGTGGTGGAAATAGTTGAGGTCGCGAATGCCCGGCACGTGCTTGGCCAGATAGTCGACGGCGGTCGGGCCTTGCAGCGAGAGGTCGTGCAGATTGTCGTCGAAGCGCAGCGACACGTCGCGCCCAACCGAGGCACGCTGCAACTCCTCATGGCCGGTGCCAGAGCCGTGCACGACCATCCAGCTATTGGGGCTGATGCGGTAGATGATGCAGTCGTCGGTGAATTTTCCCGCCTCGTTCAGCATGCAGGCATAGGCCGACTTGCCGGGATAGATCTTTTCGACGTCGCGCGTGGTGGCGAGGTCGATCAGATGCGCGGCGTGCGGCCCGGTGATGTGGACCTTTTTCAGGCCGGAGACATCCATCAGCCCGGCCTTGGTGCGAATGGCGACGTATTCCTCGTCGGCGTCCTTGTCGTAGGTCCAGGCGGTGCCCATGCCGCTCCAGTCCTCGAGCTTCGAGCCGAGCGCGCGATGGCGATCAGCCAAGGTCGAAAATCTCCAGGATGCCGTCATCCGCTCGTCCTCCGTTCAAAAGTCATTGATGTTCCCTGCTCCGTGCGCGGTGGCCGGAGCTTTGGCCGAATATTGATCGCAAACACCCGAGCCCTGCAATACCCGCAAGCAAATAATTTCATTGTCAGGCAAAATTCGGAGCACCAAACTAGCGGTTAACCAACCGTAAAACCGTCTTGATGCCTATAAGATGGCGCGCATCCGCCATGCCCAATGGCTTCACAGTGCCCGCCGCGACGGCCATGATGCGCAGAGCGGCATTGAGCCGCATACGTAACTAGAGGAAAATTTTTTTCATATGATTGAATTTCGACAACGCATTCGGTACATCATCTTCTAGCTGCAAACGTCGGAGGCTGACATGTGCGGAATCGTCGGACTTTTCCTTAAGGACAAGGCGCTGGAGCCGAAGCTCGGCGCGATGCTGTCGGAGATGCTGATCTCGCTCAGCGACCGCGGTCCCGACAGCGCCGGTATCGCCATCTATGGCGCGCCGTCCGGCAACGAGGCCAAGATCACCATCCAGTCGGCCAAGCCCGAGCGCGATTTCCGCGGCCTCGACGCCGAAGTCGCCAAGGCCATCGGCGCGCCGATAAGCATCGCGGTGAAATCGACGCACGCCGTCATCAGGACCACGCCGGCCAAAATCGACGAGGCGCGCGAGACCATCCAGGCGCTGCGCCCCGACATCCGCATCATGGGCGCCGGCGACGTGGTCGAGATCTACAAGGAAGTCGGCCTGCCGGAAGCCGTCGTCGACCGTTTCGACGTGCGCTCGATGACCGGCACGCATGGCATCGGCCATACCCGTATGGCG
Source organism: Mesorhizobium amorphae (assembly GCF_014843845.1). Lineage (GTDB taxonomy): Bacteria > Pseudomonadota > Alphaproteobacteria > Rhizobiales > Rhizobiaceae > Mesorhizobium > Mesorhizobium amorphae_A. The sequence goes on from NZ_JHQS01000122.1 coordinate 69,636, forward strand.
ACGGAATCGGCGGTGACGACGATGGGCGCGCATCCGTTCTCGACCGGCGCCGACCAGTGCCTGGTGCACAACGGCTCGCTGTCCAACCACAACAATGTCCGCCGCGAACTGATCCGCGACGGCATGAAGTTCGAGACCGAGAACGATACCGAGGTGGCAGCCGCCTATCTCTCCTCCAAGATGGCGCATGGCAGAAATCTGGGCGAGGCGCTGGAAGGCACGCTCTCCGACCTCGACGGCTTCTTCACCTTCGTCGTCGGCACCAAGAACGGTTTTGGCGTGGTGCGCGACCCGATCGCCTGCAAGCCGGCCGTGATGGCCGAGACCGACCAGTATGTCGCCTTCGGCTCCGAATATCGTGCACTCACCAAACTGCCCGGCATAGACAATGCAAGGGTCTGGGAACCGGAGCCCGCAACCGTCTATTTCTGGGAGCATTGAGCTGATGCCGGCAACCAACGTGTCCAAGGCAACACGCGACCAAAGCCATGCGAGGGTCTTCGACCTCGCCGAACTGTCGCTGCGCGAGCTCAACCAGGCGCTCCACCAGCTGACCCCCGGCTCGAACGAGACGGCCTGGGAGGTGCTCAATCCGAAAGGCAGCCATTCGGTCGCCGTCGGCGTCGACCAGCCGGTCGCCATCGATGTGCGCGGCAGCGTCGGCTATTATTGCGGCGGCATGAATGCCGGCGGCGCCATCACCGTGCACGGTTCGGCCGGTCCCGGCGTTGGCGAAAACATGATGTCGGGCTCGATCACCATCAAAGGCGACGCCAGCCAATATGCCGGCGCTACCGGCCGCGGCGGGCTGCTGGTCATCGAAGGCAATGCCTCGTCGCGCTGCGGCATCTCGATGAAAGGCATCGACATCGTCGTGCACGGCAATATCGGCCACATGTCGGCCTTCATGGCGCAGTCCGGCAATCTGGTGGTGCTGGGCGATGCCGGCGATGCGCTCGGCGATTCCATCTACGAGGCGCGGCTGTTCGTGCGCGGCAAGGTCGAGAGCCTCGGTGCGGACTGCATCGCCAAGGAAATGCGGCCCGAGCATGTCGAGCTGCTGCAGGGCCTGCTCGACCGCGCCGGGGTGACTGGCGTCAAGCCGTCGGAGTTCAAGCGCTACGGCTCGGCGCGCACGCTCTACAATTTCAATATCGACAACGCCGACGCGTATTGAGGCAAGATGACCTATCGCAACCCGCCGACGACACCGCGCAAATCCGCGACCTTCGACGACTACACGCTTTCCGAAATCCGCCGCGCCGCGGCAACCGGCATCTATGACATCCGCGGCGCCGGCGCCAAGCGCAAGCTGCCGCATTTCGACGACCTGCTGTTCCTCGGCGCCTCGATCTCGCGCTATCCGCTGGAAGGCTATCGCGAACGCTGCGACACCAGCGTGGTGCTCGGCTCGCGCCATGCCAAGAAGCCGATCGAGCTGAAGATCCCGATCACCATTGCCGGCATGAGTTTCGGCTCGCTGTCCGGGCCGGCCAAGGAAGCCTTGGGCCGTGGCGCGACGCTTTCCGGCACCTCGACGACCACCGGCGACGGCGGCATGACCGAGGAAGAGCGCGGTCATTCGAAGCAACTAGTCTATCAATATCTGCCTTCGCGCTACGGCATGAACCCACGCGATTTGCGTCGGGCCGATGCGATCGAAGTGGTCGTCGGCCAGGGCGCCAAGCCCGGCGGCGGCGGCATGCTGCTCGGCCAAAAAATCTCCGATCGCGTCGCCGAGATGCGCACGCTGCCGAAAGGCATCGACCAACGCTCGGCCTCGCGCCATCCCGACTGGACCGGACCGGACGATCTCGAGATCAAGATCCTCGAACTGCGCGAGATCACCGACTGGGAAAAGCCGATCTACGTCAAGGTCGGCGGCGCCCGCCCCTATTATGACACGGCCCTTGCCGTAAAGGCCGGCGCCGATGTCGTCGTCGTCGACGGCATGCAGGGTGGCACCGCCGCCACGCAGGAAGTGTTCATCGAGAATGTCGGCCAGCCGACGCTTGCCTGCATCAGGCCGGCGGTGCAGGCGCTGCAGGATCTCGGCATGCACCGCAAGGTGCAGCTGATTGTCTCCGGCGGCATCCGCAACGGCGCCGACGTCGCCAAGGCGCTGGCGCTTGGCGTCGACGCTGTCTCGATCGGCACGGCAGCCCTTGTCGCGCTCGGCGACAACGACCCGCGCTGGGAGGCCGACTATAACGAGCTCGGCACCACCGCCGGCGCCTATGACGACTGGCACGAAGGACGCGACCCGGCCGGCATCACCACGCAGGACCCCGAACTGATGAAGCGGGTCGACCCGATCGCCGCCGGGCGACGCCTGGCCAATTACCTGAAGGTGATGACGCTGGAGGCGCAGACGATTGCCCGTGCGTGCGGCAAGAACAGCCTGCACAATCTCGAGCCCGAGGATCTCGTCGCGCTCACCATCGAAGCCGCCGCCATGGCCGGTGTGCCGCTCGCCGGCACCAACTGGATACCGGGGAAGAACGGCTTCTAGAGCATGATCCCGAAAAGTGGAATCCGGTTTTCGGAAAAGATCATGCTCAAACGAAGACACTATCCAAAAATACCATCATGCGAGGAACTATAATGGGGAACGATCTCGCCGCATTCGCCAAAAAGCACGGCGTCAAATATTTCATGATTTCCTACACCGACCTGTTCGGTGGGCAGCGCGCCAAGCTGGTGCCGGCGCAAGCGATCGCCGACATGCAGAAGGATGGTGCGGGCTTCGCGGGTTTCGCCACCTGGCTGGACCTGACGCCGGCGCACCCTGACATGCTGGCGGTGCCGGATCCGGATTCGGTGATTCAGCTGCCATGGAAGCCGGAGGTGGCCTGGGTCGCCGCCAACTGCATCATGGACGACAAGGAGGTCGACCAGACGCCACGCAACACGCTGAGGCGGCTGATTGCCGAGGCGGCCGGCGACGGCATGCATGTCAAGACCGGCGTCGAGGCCGAGTTCTTCCTGATCTCGCCGGACGGCAGCGTGATCTCCGACCAGTACGACACGGCCTCAAAACCCTGCTACGACCAGCAGGCGGTGATGCGCCGCTACGATGTCATCGCCGAGATCTGTGACCATATGCTGGCGCTCGGCTGGGGCCCCTACCAGAACGACCATGAGGACGCCAACGGCCAGTTCGAGATGAACTGGGCCTTCGATGATGCTTTAGCCACCGCCGACAAGCACTCCTTCTTCAAGTTCATGGTCAAGTCGGTCGCCGAAAAGCACGGGCTGCGCGCGACCTTCATGCCAAAACCCTTCCAGGGCCTGACCGGCAATGGCTGCCATGCGCATATCTCGGTGTGGGACAAGGCCGGCAAGACCAATGTCTTCGCCGACAATGCGATGGAGCTCGGACTTTCCGCCAAAGGCAAGAACTTCCTCGGCGGCATCATGAAGCATGCCTCGGCTCTCGCCGCGATCACCAACCCGACGGTCAATTCCTACAAGCGCATCAACGCACCGCGCACCATTTCAGGCGCGACCTGGGCGCCGAACACGGTGACCTGGACCGGCAACAACCGCACCCACATGGTGCGCGTGCCAGGCCCCGGCCGCTTCGAATTACGCCTGCCGGATGGCGCGGCCAACCCCTATCTCTTGCAGGCAGTCATCATTGCCGCCGGCCTCGACGGCATCCGCTCCAAGGCCGATCCCGGCAAGCGCTACGACATCGACATGTACCAGTTCGGCCATACCGTGAAGGGCGCGCCGAAGCTGCCGCTCAACCTGCTCGATGCGCTGCGCGAGTTCGACAAAGACAAATCGCTCAAAGCGGCGCTGGGTGAGGAATTCTCGTCGGCCTATCTAAAGCTGAAGCACCAGGAATGGAATTCCTATGCTTCGCACTTCACGCAGTGGGAGCGCGACCACACGCTGGATATTTAGCAGTCCCAGCGGTGTGAGCGGCTTCGGAATGATTTTATGAAATATTCAATCTTCTCGCTCGCCCGCGCCGCCCTTTCCGGCCACAAGAACTGGCAGCGCACCTGGCGCGACGCCACACCGAAGGATCGCTACGACGTGGTGATCATCGGCGGCGGCGGCCATGGGCTGGCGACCGCGTGGTTCCTCGCCAGCGAGTTCGGCATCAAAAATGTCGCGGTGCTCGAAAAAGGCTGGATCGGCTCCGGCAATGCCGGCCGCAACACCACCATCATCCGCTCCAATTACGGCCTGCCTGGCAATACCGGCTTCTACGAATTGTCGATGAAGCTGTGGGAGCGGATGGAGCAGGATCTCAACTACAACACGATGGTCAGCCAGCGCGGTGTCATCAACCTCTACCACTCCGACGCGCAGCGCGACGCCTATGCGCGACGCGGCAACACGATGCGCATCAACGGCATCGACGCCGAACTGCTCGACCTCGCCGCGGTCAGGAAGATGATGCCGTTCCTGAACTTCGACAATGCGCGCTTTCCCGTGCAGGGCGGGCTCTTGCAGCGACGCGGCGGCACGGCGCGTCATGATGCGGTGGTCTGGGGCTATGCCCATGCGGCAAGCGCGCTCGGCGTCGACATCATCCAGAATTGCGAAGTCACAGGTTTCACGCGCGATGCCAACGGCAAGGTAACCGGCGTCGAGACTTCGCGCGGCAGGATCGGTGCCGGCAAGGTCGGCATGGCGGTGGCCGGCTCATCGTCGCGCGTCGCGGCGATGGCCGGCTTGCGCCTGCCGATCGAGAGCCATGTGCTGCAGGCCTTCGTCTCCGAGGCGATCAAGCCGCTGTTGCCCGGCGTCATGACCTTCGGCGCCGGACACTTCTATGTCAGCCAGTCCGACAAGGGCGGGCTGGTCTTCGGCGGCGACATCGACGGCTACAACTCCTATGCCCAGCGCGGCAATCTGCCTGTGATGGAGGACGTCTGCGAGGGTGGCATGGCGCTGATGCCGATGATCGGCCGCGTGCGGCTGCTGCGCCAATGGGGCGGCATCATGGACATGTCGATGGACGGCTCGCCGATCATCGACAAGAGCTCGGTCGACGGGCTCTATCTCAACGCCGGCTGGTGCTATGGCGGCTTCAAGGCGACGCCCGGCTCCGGCCTGGTCTTTGCCCATCTCCTTGCCCGCGACACGCCGCACAAGGAGGCCGAAAAATTCCGCCTCGACCGTTTCCAGCGGGGCGCCATGATCGACGAAAAGGGCCAGGGCGCCCAACCGAACCTGCATTGAAGGCGGCTGAGAGCATGCGCATTGTCTGTCCCTTCTGCGGCGAACGCGAACTCGGCGAGTTCACCTATTTGGGCGATGCCAAACCGGCCCGGCCGGCGGCGGATGCCGGGGAAGACGCGGTCTTCGACTACGTCTATCTGCGCGACAACGTTGCCGGCGCAATGAGCGAGCACTGGTATCATGGTGGCGGCTGCCGGGCCTGGCTGAAGGTCACCCGAAATACGCTGACGCATGAGATTTCGGCGGTCGAGCCGGCGGCAGGCGTCGGCGCCGCCAAGGTTGGTGCGTGATGGTCGGCGGCCCGCAGACACATCGGCTGAGCAATGGTGGACTGATCGACCGCTCGGCGCCGCTGAGCTTCCGTTTCGACGGCAAGACCTTCGTCGGCTACCAGGGCGATACGCTTGCCTCGGCATTGGTCGCCAATGGCGTCAAGCTGGTCGGCCGCTCGTTCAAATATCATCGGCCGCGCGGCATCCTCACCGCCGGCTCAGAAGAGCCCAATGCGCTGGTCGAGTTGCGCACAGGCGCCCGGCGCGAGCCGAACACCAAGGCGACGACGGCCGAGCTCTATGAAGGCCTCGAAGCCGCCAGCCAGAACCGCTGGCCGTCGCTGCGCCACGATTTCATGGCGGTCAACCAGCTGTTCGCGCCGATCTTCGTCGCCGGCTTCTACTACAAGACCTTCATGTGGCCGGCGAAATTCTGGGAGGCGATCTACGAGCCGGCGATCCGCCGCGCCGCCGGCCTTGGCCGCGCCGCCGGCATTGCCGACCCCGACCACTACGACAAGGCCTGGGCGCATTGCGATGTGCTGATCGCAGGCTCCGGCCCGGCCGGGCTGGCGGCGGCATTGGCCGCCGGCCGTTCAGGCGCTCGCGTCATCCTGTGCGAAGAGGATTTTGCTCTCGGCGGCCGGCTGCTTGCCGACGGCGGCACCATCGATCGCCTACCGGCGGCCGACTGGATTTCGCGGACGCTGGCCGAATTGGCGGCCCTCCCCGATATCCGCATCATGACCCGCACGACGCTGTTCGGCGTCTACGACGGCGGCACCCACGGCGCGATCGAGCGGGTCAACGACCATCTGCCCTCACCGCCCGAACAGCAGGTGCGCCAACGCCTATGGCGGATCGTGGCCAAGCGCTGCGTCGTCGCGGCAGGCGCCATCGAACGGCCGATCGTGTTTGCCGGCAACGACACGCCGGGCGTGATGATGGCGTCGGCGATGCGGACCTATGTCACGCGCTATGCGGCGACGCCGGCAAGGCGCGTGGCGCTGTTCACCAACAACGAGGATGGCTGGCGCACGGTCGAGACAGCGCTCGACGCCGGATTGCAGATCGCGGCCGTGATCGATGCCCGGGCGGAGGTCTCGCCCGCCCATCGTTCGCTGGCTTCCAAGGGAGGCTTCACCGTGCTGAATGGGTCTGTCAGCGGTGTCGAAGGCGGCAAGGACGGTGTCAAGAAAATCTCGGTCTCGATGACCGGCGGCGCGCGCGCCGAAGTCGAAGCCGACGGGCTTGCCGTTTCCGGAGGCTGGAACCCGGCGGTGGGGCTCACCTCCTACCATCGCGGCCGGCCGAAATGGCGCGGCGACATCGCCGCCTTCGTGCCGGATGGTGCACCTCCCGGCATGGTGGCGGCGGGTGCGGCCAACGGCGACTTTGGGCTCGGCGCCTGCCTGCGCGAAGGTTTTGCAGCCGGCGCTTCGGCCGCACGCGATGCCGGGCGCAACCGCAAGGCGGGCGCGGCGCCCGTCGCCGAAGACGAGGCTTACTCGCTGACCCCGCTCTGGCATGTCGCCGGCAAGGGCAAGGCCTTTGTCGATTACCAGCATGACGTCACCGCTTCCGATGTCGAACTGGCGCAACGCGAGGGCTTCGAGTCGGTCGAGCATCTGAAGCGCTACACGACGCTCGGCATGGCGACCGACCAGGGCAAGACCTCGAACATCGCTGGCCTCGCCATCATGGCGGCTGTCAGCGGCAAATCCATACCCGAGACCGGCACGACGATCTACCGGCCTCCTTACGTGCCCGTCGCCATCGGCGCCTTCGCCGGCCACCATCGCGACGAGACTTTCCATGCGACGCGGCTGACGCCGTCGCATCACTGGGCGGTCGAACAGGGCGCTGTGTTCGTCGACACCGGCCTGTGGAAGCGGGCGCAATGGTATCCGCGCGCCGGCGAGAAGGACTGGCTGGATTCGGTGACCCGCGAGGTCAAGGCGGTGCGCGGCGGCGTCGGCTTCTGCGATGTCTCGACGCTCGGCAAGATCGATGTGCACGGCCCCGATGCCGGCGCCTTCCTCGACCGCGTCTACATCAACACTTTCTCCAACCTTGCCGTCGGCAAGGCGCGCTACGGGCTGATGCTGCGCGAGGACGGCCTGGTCTATGACGACGGCACCACGTCGCGGCTGGCCGAGGACCATTATTTCCTGACCACCACCACCGCCAAGGCCGGACTGGTGATGCAGCACCTCGAATTCTGCCGGCAGGTGCTGTTCCCGGAACTCGACGTCCAGCTGACCTCGGTCTCCGACCAGTGGGCGCAATTTTCCATCGCCGGACCGAAGACCCGTGATCTGCTCAAGGAAATCGTCGATCCGGCCGAAGACCTGTCGAATGAAGGCTTTCCGTTCATGGGCGCACGCGAAGTGGCGCTGCGTGGCGGCATCAAGGCCAGGCTGTTCCGTATCTCCTTCTCCGGAGAGATGGCGTTTGAGATTTCGGTGCCGGCGCGTTACGGCGAGGCGCTGGTGCGCAATTTGATGCTAGCCGGAAAGCAATTCGGCGTGACCCCATACGGCACCGAGGCGCTCGGTGTCATGCGCGTCGAAAAGGGCCATGTCGCGGGACCGGAACTGAACGGCACGACGACCGCCGCCGATCTCGGCCTCGGCAAGATGATGTCGACCAAGAAGGATTTTATTGGCCGCGTCATGGCCGGCCGCGAGGCGCTGGTCGCGCCTGACCGGCAGGTCGTGGTCGGCATCAAGCCGACGGACAAGGCGCGCCGCCTGCGCTCCGGCGCCCACATCATCCCGAAGGGCCAGACGCCTGGCCCGGACAACGACCAGGGCTATGTCACCTCGGTCTGCTTCTCGCCGACGCTCGACCAGTGGATCGGGCTCGGCCTGGTCGAGCGCGGCCGCGAACGCATCGGCGAGATCGTCCATGCGCATGATCCGCTGCGCGGCGAGGACTACGATGTCGAGCTCTGCAACCCCGTCTTCTACGATCCGGATGGAGGGCGCCAGCGTGGCTGAGTTTTCCTGGGAGGTCCGCAGCCCGCTCGAACGGGCGCTCGTCGCAGGACCATATGGCGTGCGCGGCGACGCAGGCGTGTCGCTGACCGAAATCCGTAGCTTCGACCTGATCCAAGTGATGGCGCGGCGCGGCAAGGCGGCTGACATGGCCGAGGCTGCGAGGGCTCGCTTCGGCGTTGCGGCTCCGGATGCGCCCAAGGCGGTCGGCACGCCCGATGCGACGCTGATCTGGTCGGGACCGGACCAGTTCTTCGTCTTGTCCAAAGCCGGCAAGCATTCGATCGAGGCGGTTGGCTCCGCTTTCGCCGGCTCGGCCTCGCTGTCCGACCAATCGCATGCGCGCGTGCTGACCAGTGTGTCGGGCACCAAGGCGCGCGCCATGCTCGCCAAACTGACGTCGATCGATCTTCACCAGGGTGCATTCCCGATTGGTGCTGCTGCCGCGACCTCGATGGATCACACCAGCGTCACGCTCTGGCGCGGCGATGACCGTGACGGACAGGCGGTGTTCAACCTTCTGGTGTTTGCGACTTTTGCCGAAAGCCTGTGGCACACGATGCTGGACGCGGCCGCGGAGTATGGCGTCAACATCGGCCATTCCGATGAACTTTAGTTCGATAATTGCAGATCTCCGCGCCGCCCCTCATTGCCCTGCCGGGCATTTCTCCCCGTAAACGGGGAGAAAGACGCTGGCCGCGACGCCGCGCCATCTCTACGACGTTGGAGATTGGCGAAAGCCATGGCGATGTCGTCCTTCGCCCCGTTTACGGGGAGAAGATGGCGGCAGCCATATGAGGGGCGTCGCCGACGATCGCGAAGCTGATTGGTGAAATTCAACCTGGCCGACCGCGTCCAAAAGGCCACCTCCGCCTTGCCAAATCCAACCGCACTGCTATTCTTGCTGCTAAAATAATTTCACACACAGGCAAACTTGTTTCTCCGGTGCATGTCGCCCAAAAGTGTCCGGCGGTTTTGGGATAACGACATGCACAAAACAGAGACCCAGAGGTGAGATGAGCCAGTCGCCCTACCCTGCCGTAACAGCCGGACCGCCCCGGCCGAGCCTGATCCTCAGGCCCGGCCAGATCGCGCTGCCGCCCGGCATGGAGCGCTATACGATCCAGGGCAATGGCGCGGTGCTGATCGAGGTCGAGGCCGGCGATACGATCAGCGTGCGCAATGTCGAGGGCGGACAGGCCTGCGAGCTTCTGGCCTGGGACAAGAGTGGCGCGACCGATCCCGCTATTCTCGGCGAAAAATCCAACAGCAATGCCGCCGGCATCAAGGCGCTGCTGGTCGACGGCGACGACAGTCTTTCGGCGGTGCGTCGCGGGCTCGAGCGCCGTCAGGTGCAGCTTGACCAGGCGAAGGCGGTGCGTGTGTTCGGCGGCGCCACGCCGGCCGGCACCGAGCAAAGTTTCACCGTCGCACACGACGGTGCGATGCTGATCGCCGCACCCGGCGGGCCGATGCTGGTCGACGGCCATGACACCGCGACGCCGCTTACCGTGATTGTTCGCCGCGCTACGATCCGCCCGGCAGCGAAATCGCAACTGGCCGATCCGCTGGCCGATCCTGTGCTCGACCTGCGCGTCCATTCGGCGACGGCGGAATCCTATTTCGTCAAGGCCGGCGACTATCTGCAGATCATCGACGTCGACGGCCGCCAATGCACCGACTTCCAGTGCTTTTCGGCGCGCAAGCTCGACAAGGGCCGCGACCATCCGCTCGACGTGACGACGACGCGCACGCTGATGGGCGCGAGCTATCCGATGCCCGGCCTGCATTCGAAATATTACGACCAGGACATGGAGCCGCTGGTCGAGGTGGTGCAGGATACGTGCGGCCGGCACGACGCCTTTGCGCTCGCCTGTGCCGCCAAATATTACGATGACATCGGCTATCCCGGTCACACCAACTGCTCGGAAAATTTCAACCGCGCGCTGTCGGACAAGGGCGTTACCCCTCGTGCCGGCTGGATGGCGATCAACTTCTTCTTCAACACGGCGATCGACGCGCATGGTGTGATGGTGTCGGACGAGCCGTGGTCGCGGCCGGGCGACTATGTGCTGCTCAGGGCGCTCACCGACATCGTCTGCGTGTCCTCCGCCTGCCCGGACGACACGACGCCGGCCAATGGCTGGAACCTCACCGACATCCATGTGCGGACCTATTCCGGCCAGCACAAATTCTCGCGAGCGATCGCCAGACGCATGACGCCCGATTCGGAACCGAAAATGACCCGCGAGACATCCTTTCATTCGAGCTTTGCCAAGCACACGCGCGACTTCGTCGAGTACAGGGGCTACTGGCTGGCCAATTCCTTCGCCAAGGAAGGGGCCATCGCCGAATACTGGGCCTGCCGGCAGGACGCGGTCATCATGGACCTGTCGCCGCTGCGCAAATTCGAGGTCACCGGCCCGGATTCCGAGGCGCTGCTGCAATACACGCTGACCCGCGACGTCAAGAAGCTCGGCGTCGGCCAGGTCGTCTATTCGGCGATGTGCTACGAGCATGGCGGCATGATCGACGACGGCACGCTGCTGAGGCTGGGCAAGGACAATTTCCGCTGGGTCGGCGGCGACGATCTTTCCGGCGAATGGCTGCGGGAGACCGCGAAAAAACTCGGTCTAAACGTGCTGGTGCGCTCGTCGACCGACCAGATGCACAATGTCGCCGTGCAAGGACCGAAGAGCCGCGACATCCTGAGAGAAGTCATCTGGACCTCGCCGCTGCAGCCGTCGATCGAAGAGCTGGAATGGTTCCGCTTCGCCGTCGCCCGCATCGGCGGCGGCAACGGCATTCCGGTCGTTGTCTCGCGCACCGGCTATACCGGCGAACTCGGCTACGAGATCTGGTGCCATCCGCGCGACGCCGAAAAAGTCTTCGACGCGATCTGGGAGGCCGGACAGCCGCACGGTCTGAAGCCGATGGGGCTGCAGGCGCTCGACATGGTGCGTATCGAAGCCGGGCTGATCTTCGCCGGCTACGAGTTTTCCGACCAGACCGACCCGTTCGAGGCCGGCATCGGCTTCACCGTGCCGCTGAAGACCAAGACCGACGACTTCATCGGCCGCGAGGCGCTGATCCGCCGCAAGGAACACCCGCAGACGAAACTGGTCGGCCTCGACATCGACGCCAATGTTCCGGTCGGCCATGGCGACTGCGTCCATGTCGGCCGCGCCCAGATCGGCGTTGTCACCTCCGGCATGCGTTCGCCGGTGCTGAACAAGACCATCGCGCTGGCGCGGCTCGACGTCACGCATTCAGCTGTCGGCACCGAGGTCGAGATCGGCAAGCTCGACGGCCATGCCAAGCGGCTGCCGGCGCGAGTCGTTGCCTTCGCCCACTACGACCCACAGAAGACCAAACCGCGCTCCTAGGAGGGGCAATCGCATCAGGTTTGAATCGCTCCATCGCGTCTATCCAAACGTTTGCGCTACCCCTCACCTGCCTGCCGGCATCCTCTCCCCGTATAGTGACGGGGAGAGGGGCGCTCTCATCAACGGTTTCGCCAATCGCCGGGCGCTGCAAAGAAGAGCGCCAGCGTTGCGGCCAGCCCCTTCTCCCCGTCACTATACGGGGAGAAGTGCCCGGCAGGGCGATGAGGGGCGGCGCGCCGACCTTCGACAATTGGTGATCCGCATTGCGAAGGCCGACGCGTTTCGCAACCGTGATGTGCACAGCGTCACAAAACGCTTGACGTGAAAGCGCGTCGGATCAATCTTCACTGTTAAGAAAAAAATACGACTGAGTGGAAACACTGACAGTCGTCATATTGTGCCGGGGGGAAGCTTCGCGAAGCCGAGGCGTCGCCGGCGGGGACAACAAAAAGGGGACCACAGACACATGAGCACGGTAACCACTGCCCTGGTGCAGCCTGCCGAAGGGCAGCTGCACCGCAACATCGACTGGCGCGGCGCCTTCTGGGTGGCAAGCGGCGTTCCAGCCCTCGTCCTGTTTTCGATCGGCGGCATTGCCGGCACGACCGGAACGCTGGCCTTCGCGATCTGGACCGTGTCCATGATCATGGGCTTCCTGCAGTCCTTCACCTATGCGGAAATCGCCGGCCTGTTCCCGAACAAGTCCGGCGGCGCCTCGATCTACGGCGCCACCGCCTGGCTGCGCTACTCGAAGTTCATCGCGCCGCTGTCGGTGTGGTGCAACTGGTTCGCCTGGTCGCCGGTGCTGTCGCTCGGCTGCTCGATCGCCGCCGCCTACATCCTCAATGCGCTGGCGCCATTGCCGATGTTCAGCGAGACCTCGCCGGAAGTCGTCGCCTATATCGCGGCGCATGTTGGAACAGCTCCCGCCGACGCCATCGCGGCGGTGACTGCCGCCGCGACGCCGGCGATCCGCACCTGGTCGCTGTGGAGCCACACGCTGGGCCCGGTCTCCTTCACCTTCAATTCAACCTTCTTCATCGGCGCGGTGCTGATGCTGATCATCTTCTCGATCCAGCATCGCGGCATTCTCGGCACCGCCAATGTGCAGAAATATATCGGGCTGCTGGTCATCATCCCGATGCTGATCGTCGGCGTGGTGCCGATCTTCACCGGCCAGATCAACTGGGCGAATTTCTCGCCGCTGGTGCCTTTGGCCGCCGCCTACGCGCCCGAGCCCGGCGCGTGGAACATCGCCGGCTGGACGCTGGTGCTTGGCGGCATGTTCATCGCCGCGTGGTCGACCTACGGCTTCGAGACCGCCGTCTGCTACACGTCGGAATTCAAGAACCCCGGCACCGACACGTTCAAGGCGATCTTCTACTCCGGCCTGCTGTGCATGCTTTTGTTCATCCTGGTGCCCTTCACCTTCCAGGGCGTGCTTGGCTTGAACGGCATGCTGGCCACCCCGATCGTCGACGGCTCCGGCGTTGCCGATGCGCTGGCCGGCATGGTCGGCGGCGGACAGCTGATCCACAGCCTGTTGGTGATGCTGATGATCCTGGCGCTGGTGCTCTGCATCATGACGGCGATGGCCGGCTCCTCGCGCACGCTCTACCAGGGCTCGGTCGATGGCTGGCTGCCGCGCTATCTCAGCCATGTCAACGAACACGGCGCGCCGACGCGGGCGATGTGGACCGACCTCGTCTTCAACCTGATCGTGCTGGCCATCGCCTCGGCCGACGCGACGAGCTTCTTCTTCATCCTCGCCGTGTCGAACTGCGGCTACATCATCTTCAACTTCCTCAACCTCAATGCCGGCTGGATCCACCGCATCGACAACGGCCATATCGCACGGCCGTGGAAGGCTCCGAGCTGGCTGCTCGGCGTTGGCGCGATCTTCGCCTATGTCAATGTGATCTTCATGGGCGCCGGCGCCAAGGTCTGGAACCCGATGGCGCTGTGGGCCGGCCTGATCACGGCGGCGCTGATCATCCCGGTGTTCTGCTTCCGCCACTACATCCAGGACAAGGGCAAATTCCCCGACCACATGCTGGCCGATCTCGGCATGACCTCGTCCGATCTCAAGGTCAAGAAGGCGGGGATGCTGCCCTATCTGACGCTGGTCGCCGGTGTGGTGGTGATGCTGCTCGCCAACTGGCTGTTCGTCATCTGACCTCAGCCTCCAACCGGGCGCTGGTCGCAGCGTCCGACTGACCCAAAGAGATTGCCGGCCGGTCGAGACATCGACCGGCCGGCTTTTTTTCATTCCGCCGCCAGCGCCAGCGCCAAGTGCGGCTGTTCGGTGTTTTCCGGCACGGCGTCGGCCGGTTGCTCCTCGGCTCCACGCTTCTTGGGCTCGCGGCCGAAGAACAGAGCGTAGGCTGCCGGCAGCACGAGGATGGTGAGCACGGTGGCGACGAGGATGCCGCCCATCATGGCGTAGGCGAGCGGCCCCCAGAACACGGCGCGCGAGATCGGGATCAGCGCCAGCACCGCCGTCATCGCCGTCAGCACGATCGGCCTGAAGCGGCGGACAGCCGAGCCGATGATGGCCTCCGAGCGTTCCATGCCTCTGGCTATGTCCTGGTCGATCTGGTCGACCAGGATGATCGAGTTGCGCATGATGATGCCGAGCAGGGCGATGACGCCAAGAATGGCGACGAAGCCGAACGGCGCGCCGCTGATCAAAAGCGCCGCCGCCGCACCGATGATGCCCAGTGGGCCGGTGGCCAGCACCAGCATCGCCTTTCCGAAATGCTGCAGCTGGATCATCAAGAGCACGACGATGACGGCGAGCATGATCGGCGCCTTGGCGGCGATCGAAGCCTGGCTCTCGGCCGAATCCTCCGCACCGCCCTGGATCTCGATCTTGTAGCCGGGTGCGAGGCCATCGCGCAGGCCCTTGATGTCGTTGTACATCTTGGTGACGACATCGTTGGACTGCACGCCGTCCGGCAGCGTGCCGCGCACCGAGATGGTCGGCAAGCGGTCACGCCGCCATTCGACGCCCTGCTCCAGCACCGGAACGACCTTGGCCACCTGCGACAGCGGCACGAAGCCACCGAAGTCGGTCGGGATATAGACCGAGTCGACCGAGGACAGCAGCTTGCGGCTCGCCTCCGGCTCACGGGCGACGATGGAAACCGTCTCCTCGCCGTCGCGGAAGTCGTCGAGCGGCGCGCCGGACATGGTCGCCTGCAGCATCTGGCGGATGCGCTGCGAGCTGACGCCGAGGGCACGGGCGCGGTCCTGGTCGATGACCAGCTTCATCGCCGGCACCGGCTCCAGCCAGTCGTCGTGGACGGCGCCGAGCAGCGGATTGGCCTGGAATTTGGCCTTCACCTCGTCGGCGATGCGACGCACCTCCTGGCGATCCGGACCCATGACGCGCATCTGCACCGGCCAGCCGGTGGGCGGGCCGAGGAACAGGCGGTCGACCTTGGAACGGATCGAGGGGAATTCCTGCGCCAGGATGGTGCGCAGCTTGACGATCAGCCTCTCGCGGGCCGGCTCGTCCTTGGCCATCACCAGAAGCTGGGCGAAGTTCGGATTCCTGAGCTGCTGGTCGAGCGGCAGGAAGAAGCGCGGCGCGCCCTCGCCGATATAGGTGGCGATGAAGCGCTTGTCCTGGTCGTCCATCATCCTGGATTCCAGCGCCTTGGCCTGCGTCTCGACTTCCTTGATGCTGGTGCCTTCCGGCAGCCAGAGATCGACGAGGATTTCCGGACGCGAGGACTGCGGGAAGAAATTCTGCGGGATGAACTGGAACGCCCACAGGCTGGTGCCGAAGGTGACTAGCGTCATCGCCAGCACGATGATGCGATGGCGTACGGCCCAGCCGACGGTGGCGCGCAGCCGCCGGTAAAAGCTGGTGTCGAAGGCATCGTGATGATTGCCGGCATGCTTGCGCTGCTTCAGGATCATGTAGCCTAGCCACGGCGTGAAATAGACCGCGACGAACCAGGACACGACCAGCGCGATGCCGACGACGTAGAACAGCGTGCGCACATATTCGCCGGCCGTCGAGGCGGCGAAGCCGACCGGGATGAAGCCAGCGGTGGTGATCAGCGTGCCGGTCAGCATCGGGAAGGCGGTCGAGGAATAGGCGAAGCTCGCCGCCTCGATCTTGACCAGCCCTTCCTCGAGCTTTCGTTCCATCATCTCGACGACGATCATGGCGTCGTCGACGAGCAAGCCGAGCGCGATGATCAGCGCGCCGAGCGAGATGCGCTGCAGGTCGATGCCGATCTCGTACATGATGGCGAAGGTGGCGGCGAGCACCAGAGGAATGGCGATCGCGATCACCAGGCCGGAGCGCCAGCCGATCGACAGGAACGAAACGACGAGCACGATCAGCAGCGCCTCGCCGAGCGCCTCCATGAACTCGTTGACGGCATCCTTGACGACCTCTGGCTGGTCGGAGATCTGGTCGACCGCGACGCCATAGGGCAGCCCTTCCTCGAAGCGCTGATAGGTCGCCTCGACGTCCTTGCCGACGTCCTTGACGTTGAAGCCCTTGGCCATGACGACGCCGACCTGGACGCTCTCGTGGCCGTTGAAGCGGTATTTGCGCTGGTAGGGATCCTCGAGACCGGAGGTCACGGTGGCGATGTCGCCGAGACGCGTCACCTGGTTGCCGGCGCGCAGGCGCAGCTCGCGGATGTCGGCCGCCTTGGTCACGTCGCCCTCGACCGAGATGCGCACCGAACGCAGGCCGGTGTCGACCGAGCCCGCCGGATCGACATTGTTCTGGCCCTTGATGGCGTTCTGCAGGTCGGTGAGCGTCAGGCCGCGTTCGGCGAGCGCCTTGGATGAGACGTCGATATAGAGTTTTTCCGGCTGGTCGCCGATGATGACCGCCTTCTCGACGCCGGGCGTCGTCAGCAGCATGTCGCGCGCCTGGATGGCGAACTTCTTCAGCTCGGGATAGCTGTAGCCGTCGCCGCTGATCGAATGCAGCGTGATGAAGGTGTCGCCGAACTCGTCGTTGAAATAGGGACCGAGCAACCCTTGCGGCAGATCGCCGGCGATATCGCCGACCTTCTTGCGCACCTGGTAGAAGGCATCCTTCACCTCTTCGGCGTTGGTGTCGCCCTTGATCTGGACGGTGATGATGGCGCTGCCGGCACGGGTGTAGGAACGCACGAAATCGAGATGCGGCGTTTCCTGCAGCTTGCGCTCGATCTTGTTGACGACCTGATCTTCCATCTCCTTGATCGAGGAGCCTGGCCAGACCGCCTGGACGACCATGACACGGAAGGTGAAATCCGGGTCTTCCTTCTGGCCCATGCGCATCAGGCCGAGCGCGCCGGCGATGATGATCAGGCCAAACAGGAAGCGCGCAATGCTCGGGTGTCCGATCGCCCAGCGCGAAAGGTTGAACGGCTTTTTTTCATTCGTGTCGGTGGTCATCGGCGTCAGTCCAATCCAATTGATTGTCGGCGCATGCGCGCGGCATGCTCACGGAATTTCCGATGCTGGCTTCCGGGCGACGAGGCTTTCCGAGCGGAGAGACACTCGTCGCGGTGGGACGCGAGGACGGATGTGGGGGTTACATCGACCTGACGTCTCGACAATCGGGCACTCGCCGCCCGGAAACCGTGACCCACCAGACCCCTGCGGCTTTCCGCCTAAGGTGATGACAAGTGGGTTTTCATTTCGCCTGGGCTTCAGCGCAGGCTGCTGGTGGTCTCGCCATCATTCTGCGCCGATGCGGCCTGCTGCGCTGCATCGCCGGAGAGCTTGACCTTCAGGTTCTCGGTCATGAACTGGGTGCCGGCGGCAACCACGACGTCGCCCTGCTTCAGACCGTCGGCGACATTGACGCCGTCGGCGGTGAAGTCGCCGACCTTGACCGGGCGCGGATGCACCGTCTCGCTGCTACGGTCGACGGTCCAGACGATCTTCTGGCCGTCCTTCTCGGCGAGCGCGCTGAGCGGGACCGACACCATCTGCTGCCGGCTCGCCACCGAGGCTTCGATGTTGGCGGTCATGCCAAGCAGCACGCGCGGATCGTTGGGCAGCGAGACGCGAACGGCAAAGGTGCGCGACTGCGGATCGGCACTGCCGGCAACCTCGCGGACCTTGCCGGCAAGCGTCAGCGCATCGTCCGACCAGAAGCTCGCCTTGACGTCCTTGCCCGGCTTGAATTCAGCGATATCCATTTCCGGAACGGCGATCAGCACTTCCTTCTCGCCGTCGACGGCGACCGTCATGACCGGCGTGCCGGCGCCGACCACCTGGCCGACATCGGCAGTGACGGCGGTGACGATGCCGTCCTGGCTTGCCTTGAGATCGGTGTAGCCGACCTGGTTGCGCGCCTGGGCAAGGGTCGAGCGAGCCGCATCGCGCGTCGCCACCGCCTGGTTGTAGGTCAGCGTCGCCTGCTCAAGCTGCGACTTGGAGGCGAAGTTCTTGGCGTAGAGCTGCTCGGCGCGCTTCTTGGTCAGATCGACCGTCTCGACCTGCCGCTCGGCGGCGTCGAGGTTCGCCACCGCACTCTTGACCGACAAGTCGTAGTCGGAGGGGTCGATGCGGGCCAGCACATCGCCAGAGGTCACATGCTGGCCGATGTCGACGAGGCGCTCGGTGACCTTGCCGGCGACCCGGAAGCCGAGGTTCATCTCGGTGCGGGCACGCACCGAGCCGGAATAGTCGAGCTCGCGGGTGGTTTGCGCCTGACCGATCTCGACCACCTTGACCGGCCGGATGATATCCTTGACTTCGGCCTTCTCCTGGCTGCAGCCGGCAAGCCCGAGCACTGCGACGACGAGCACGGCCGGACCGACTGCCGGAAGCCTGCT
This sequence comes from Mesorhizobium amorphae, assembly GCF_014843845.1. Classification (GTDB taxonomy): domain Bacteria; phylum Pseudomonadota; class Alphaproteobacteria; order Rhizobiales; family Rhizobiaceae; genus Mesorhizobium; species Mesorhizobium amorphae_A. The sequence continues at coordinate 88,301 of NZ_JHQS01000122.1, forward strand.
CATGATGGAATTGGACAAAGACACTTTAGTACTCCCGAACTGGAGATGAACTGTCTTCCGGCGCCCGGCGGGCGGCGGTTATATCTTCAAGGCCTTGATCGCGTAATCGATGAGGTCGTCGGGCATCGCCCGGTTGGTCTTGGCAAGACATTGCGCCACCATCTGCGGATGGCACAGGATGACGGTGGCGGCGCCGAAACAGCGCGACGCGATCACCGGATCCTGCTCGGCGAACTCGCCGGCTTCGATACCCTGGCGGATCACCTCTGCGAACAGATCGTGGATGCTGTCGATATGCTTGTCGATGACGCCCCAGTCGCGTTCGAGCGCCACGATGACCATCTCATGCACCTTCTGGTCGTCGAGCATGACCTCCATCGTCATCTTGTATTGCGCATGCACGTAGCGACGCAGCCGCTCCTCGGCGCTGATCGGCAGGCGGGAAATCTCGTAGGCCATCTGGTAGCTGGCGCCGAGCATCCGGCCGCAGACGGCCTGGTGGATTTCGACCTTGGAGGCGAAGAAGCGATAGATGTTGGCCGGCGACATGCCGAGCTCGCGCGCAATGTCGGCGACATTGGTCTTGCCGTAGCCATAGTGGCGGAACAGGCGTTCGGCGCAGTCGAGAATGCGGGTGACATTCTCCTGGCGGGTCGGGTCGGCCACGATGTTTGCGATCTCGGGCATGGCTCTCTGTCAAATTATGAGTGACGAATTTCAATTTTCATCAGTCGTAAATCTAAATTCGTGAGATGTCAACGCAGATTCGACGTACGCGTATAATTGGTGACAGATGGTGACAGTCTAGAGCGGCCTGCCGGCCAGGCGCTTCGTCATCCTAGGGCGAAGCAAGGAACGAAGCGACGCGGCGCAGACCCTAGGATGACGAAGTTCCGAAGGCCCACGGCAAATTGTCGAGGCCAGAGCGGCAGTACAGCTAGGCCTCCTTCGCCATCTCCCGCAGCCGGAACTTCTGAATCTTCCCGGTCGACGTTTTCGGAATCTCGGCGAAGATCACCGCCTTCGGCACCTTGAAGCGGGCAAGCAGCGCGCGGCAATGCTCGATGATCTCGGCCTCGGTCGCGGTCTTGGCGGGCTTCAGTTCGACATAGGCGACGGGCACCTCGCCCCATTTGTCGTCGGCCCGGGCGACGACGCCGCAGGAGGCGACGGCGGGATGCTTGTAGAGCGCGTCCTCGACCTCGATCGAGGAGATGTTCTCGCCCCCGGAGATGATGATGTCCTTGGAGCGGTCCTTGAGTTGGATGTAACCGTCGGGGTGCATGACGCCGAGGTCGCCGGAGTGGAACCAGCCACCGGCGAAGGCCTCGTCGGTCGCCTTGCGGTTCTTCAGATAGCCCTTCATGACGATGTTGCCGCGGAACATGACCTCGCCGATGGTCTCGCCGTCGGCCGGCGTCTCCATCATCGTCTCGGGGTTCATCACGGTCAGGCCCTCGAGCGCTGCATAGCGAACGCCCTGCCGCGCCTTCTTTGCCGTCCTCGGCCCCTTCTCCAGCCCATCCCACTCATTGTGCCATTCGTTGACGACCGCCGGGCCGTAGGTCTCGGTCAGGCCGTAGAGATGGGTGACGGCAAAGCCGGCATCGGCCATCCCCGACAGCACCGCCTCCGGCGGCGGGGCGGCGGCGGTGTTGAAGGTGACCGTCTGCGGGAACTGCCGCTTATCCTCGTCCTTCGCATTGATCAGCACCGACATGACGATCGGCGCGCCGCAGAGATGCGTGACGCCATGGTCGGCAATCGCGTCGTAGATCGGCTTCGGCCGCACCCAGCGCAGACAGACATGGGTGCCGGCCTGGACAGCGAGCGTCCAGGGAAAGCACCAGCCATTGCAGTGGAACATCGGCAGCGTCCACAAATAGACCGCATGCTTGGCCATGCCGGCATGGATGGTGTTGGTGTAGGCCATCAAGGCCGCGCCTCGATGGTGGTAGACGACGCCCTTGGGGTTGCCAGTCGTGCCGGAGGTGTAATTCAGCGAGATGGCGTCCCATTCGTCATCGGGCATCGACCAGGCAAAATCCTCGTCGCCGCCGGCGACGAACTCCTCATAGTCGAGCGTGCCGACGCGCCCGCCCTTCGGATAGGGCGCATCGGCGGCGTATTCGGGATCGTCATAGTCGATGATCAGCGGCCTGGTCTTGGCCTGCGCCAGAGCCTCCTTGAGGACGCCGGAAAATTCACGGTCGACGATGAGGACTTTCGTCTCGGCATGGTCGAGTTGGAAGGCGATCACCGCCGCATCGAGGCGGGTATTGAGTGAATGCAACACCGCTTTGGTCATCGGCACACCGAAATGCGCTTCCAGCATCGGCGGCGTGTTGGAGAGCATCACGGTCACGGTATCGCCCTTGCCGATGCCGCGTTTCGAGAGCGCCGAGGCGAGCTTCAGCGAACGCCGCCAGAAATCGCGATAGGCGATGCGCTGGCTGCCATGGATGATGGCGACATGGTCGGGATAGGTCCTGGCCGCGCGCTCCAGATAGGTCAGCGGCGTCAGTGGCTGGTGGTTGGCGGCGTTCCTGCCCAGATCCTGTTCGTAGGGATTGCCCATCCCGTCCTCCCCAATGTCTATTATCGACTTCTAATCACAGGCCTCGCGCCGCGTCACCAACAACGATGTCACGACAGGGTGCATTTGGCACAATGATGATCCAGATTCAGCGGGCGAGCGAGCATCGTATGCCTCCGCTCAATTTGACTTTTGTCGAGAGCCGTGAATAATGTCAGCCGAGGAGATGGCATGGCGATCCGACCGGCAGAACAGCTTATCCACAAGGCCGCCTGGCTTTACTACGCCCACGGCCTGCGACAGGACCAGGTAGCCAGCCAGCTCAACATTTCGCGCGCCTCGGTCGCCATGTATCTGCGCAAGGCGCGCGAGACCGGCATCGTCAACATCTCGACCTCGACCCAGCTTTTCACCGACGATGTCATGGCGCGCCGGCTCGAAGACGCGCTGAGCCTCGACGCCGTCTGGATCGCGCCGGAAAACGACTATGTCATCGATGCGTCGACCGACATCGCCGTGCTGGCGGCGAGCGTCTTTCTCGAACTGGTCAGGAAGGGCGACCGCATCGGCGTCGCCTGGGGCCGAACCATCTACACCATCGCCGACATCATGTCCTATGCCGACCTGCAGGACGTCACCGTGGTGCAGCTCTGCGGCAATCTCGGCGCGCCCTATTCCTACCGGCCGGACCAGTGCACGATGGAAATAGCGCGCCGGCTCAACGCCAAGGGGCTGAATTTCTACGCGCCGCTGGTGCTGACGACGGAAGCGCTGGCGCATGGCTTGCGCGCCGAACCGGTGATCCGCGAGCAATTGTCCGGGATAAGCGACTGCGATCTCGCGCTCTATTCGGTCGGCACGGTCGATGCCGACAGCCATGTCGTCAAATGCGGCGCGCTGAGCGTCGGAGAGATGGCTTTACTGCGCGAGGCGGGTGCGGCTGGCGTCATTGCCGGGCAGATCATCGACGCCCGCGGCAAGGCGCTCGACTGCAGCTACAATCGCCGTGTCATCTCGGCGGCGCTGTCGTCGCTGCGCCAGATCGAAAAACGCCTGATGGTGGTGCAGGAGGACAGCAAGTTCGAACCGCTGCTCGCAGCGCTTGCCGGCGGGCTGTGCACGCATCTGGTGGTCGGCGCGCGGATGGCGCGGCGGCTGCTGGAGCACGCGGGAGCGGCGACCGAAAAGGCTTCCTAGACAGACACAATCCTTGCCGTCGGCGCATTGTCATCAAAGCGTCGCGGCATTCCTGTTCACAGCAACCAAAGACAGCAAAGCGGACGAAGCGAAATGAGGAATTTGTGGAATGACGGCGACGCCGAAAAGATGGTTGCCGACTATGCGAAGAAAGGCGTCGGCCGCGATCTGGCGCTGCGCGTCTACACGACGCGGCTGCTCGGCGGCGAACCCCGCCTGGTGCTGCATGGCGGCGGCAACACCTCCTGCAAGACCAAGGCCACCGACCTCGTCGGCGACGAGTGGGATGTGCTCTGCGTCAAGGGCAGCGGCTGGGACATGGCCGTCATCGAGCCGCAGGGCCTGCCGGCGGTCAAGATGGGCGCGCTCATCAAGGCGCGTGCGCTGGACAAGCTCGGCGACGAGGACATGGTGGCGTTGCAGCGGGCAAACCTCATCAACCCCGCCTCGCCCAATCCGTCGGTCGAGACGCTGCTGCACGCCTTCCTGCCGCACAAATTCGTCGACCATACGCACTCGACTGCCATTCTTGCCATCGTCGACCAGGAGGACAGCGAGCCGCTGGTGCGAAAAGTGTTTGGCGCCAAGATGGGTTACGTGCCTTACATCATGCCGGGATTCGACCTGGCAAAGGCGGCGGGCGACGTCTTCGACGCCGACCCGAGCGTCGAGGGCCTGATCCTCGACAAGCATGGCATCTTCACCTTCGGCGACGATGCCAGGCAGGCCTACGACCGGATGATCCATTATGTGAATGTCGCCGAGGACTATGTCGCGAAGCACGGCAAGCCGCGCAGCGAAAAAGCGGCGCTGCCGGCAAAGCTGGCGAAACCGCACGACATCGCGCCAATGCTGCGCGGCGCGGTGGCGGTCTCGCGCGGCGAAGGTCGCTTCGACCGCATGATCAGCGATTTCCGCACCTCCGACGCCATCGTCGATTTCATCAATTCCGCTGAGATCGCCGACTATGCCGGCCGCGGCGTGTCGACGCCGGACCTGTCGATCCGCATCAAGACCGGGCCGATGGCGGTGCCGGCGCCGGACGCCGACAAGATCGGCGACTACAAATCCGTCATCCGCAGCCATGTCGAGACCTTCGCCAAGGACTATCGCGCCTATTTCGAGACCAATGACGCGCTCGACGACGTCAAGCGCACCATGCTCGACCCGATGCCGCGGCTGACGCTGGTGCCGGGCCTCGGCATGTTCGGCCATGGCCGCACGCTGAAGGACGCCAGGATCGCTGCCGATGTCGGCGAGATGTGGATCGAGGCGGTGCGCGGCGCCGAAGCCGTCGGCCATTTCCATCCACTGTCGAAGGCCGATCTGTTCCCGCTCGAATATTGGTCGCTGGAGCAGGCCAAGCTTGCCTCGAACAAGCCGAAGCCGCTGACCGGCCAGGTGCTGCTGGTGACCGGCGGCGCCGGCGCGATTGGCGCTGCGACGGCCAAGCTGTTCGCCGACAACGGAGCGCACGCCGTCATCGTCGATCTCGATCCGGCCAAGGCCGCGGAAGCGGCCAGGAAGGCGGGCAACGGCTCGATCGGCGTCGGCGCCGACATCACCAACCCGGCCGAGCTGCGCGCCGCCTTCGACAAAGCGGTCGCCGTCTTCGGCGGCCTCGACATATTGGTCTCCAATGCCGGTGCTGCCTGGGAAGGCCGGATCGGCGAGCTCGATGACGCCATGCTACGCAAGAGTTTCGAGCTCAACTTCTTCGCCCATCAGGCGGCGGCGCAGAACGCCGTACGCATCATGCTGGAACAGGGCACCGGCGGCGTGCTTCTGTTCAACACCTCCAAGCAAGCGGTCAATCCGGGGCCGAAATTCGGCGCCTATGGCATCCCCAAGGCGGCGACGCTGTTCCTGTCCAGGCAATACGCGCTCGACTACGGCTCCCAAGGCATCCGCTCCAACGCGGTCAATGCCGACCGCATCCGCTCGGGGCTGTTGACCGACGCCATGATCGCCAGCCGCTCGGGTGCCCGCGGCGTGTCGGAGAAGGAATACATGTCCGGCAATCTGCTGGGGCAAGAGGTGACGGCCGAGGACGTCGCCCAGGCCTTCCTGCACCAGGCGCTGGCCGAGCGGACCACCGCCGACGTGACGACAGTGGATGGAGGCAATATCGCCGCCGCGATGCGGTAGGGACAGGACATCAGAACATCAAAAGAGCGGCCTGCGGGCCGCTTTTCTTTTTGCCAATGAGGCAAGCTGCCTTGCTCCCGCCAATCCTGCCATTGAATCCTCATACGAACGAATCCTTGGGAGACACCATGGCCGACACCTCGAAGAAACTGCGTATCGCCGTGCTGTTTGGCGGGCGCTCCGCCGAGCATGAGGTCTCGCTGCTTTCGGCAACCAATGTCATGGCTGCGCTGGATCCGGCGAAATATGACGCCATCCCGATCTTCGTCACCCGCGAAGGGCAATGGCTGCTGAGCCGCTTCGAAGGCGGCTCACTGGCGACACCGTCCAGCGGCACGGAGGTCTGCCTGGTGCCGGGCGGGCATGGACGGATGCTGGCGATCCCTGCCGGCGGTTCGCCGCACGACCTGCCTGGCATCGACATCTTGTTTCCCGTCCTGCACGGCCTGCATGGCGAGGACGGCGCCGTGCAAGGGCTGGCCGAGGTGGCACGCGTGCCGCTTGCCGGCTGCGGCATCCTTGGCTCGGCCACGGCGCTCGACAAGGACATCGCCAAGCGGCTGCTGAGGGCTGCGGGGCTGCCTGTCGCGCGCTCGGTGACGATCGATGAAGGTGCGGCGCCTTCCTTCGCCGAATTGGAAGAAAAACTCGGCCTGCCGCTGTTCATCAAGCCGGCGCGGCAAGGCTCGTCGGTCGGCGTCAGAAAGGTCTCGGCCAGCCAGGAATTCGCCGGGGCGCTCGCCGAAGGTTTTGAGCACGACCGCAAGCTGTTGGCCGAAGAGTTCATCCGTGGCCGCGAGATCGAGTGCAGCGTGCTGGAGGACACAGAAGGCGGCCTGTTCGTTTCCCGCCCCGGCGAAATCGTGCCGGCCGAAAGCCACGGCTTCTACAGCTACGACGCCAAGTACATCGACAAGGATGGGGCGGCGCTGAAGGTGCCTGCCGAACTGCCTCAGGAGGTCGAAGACAGGGTCCGCGAGACGGCGGCAAAGGCGTTCCGAGCGGTCGGCTGCGACGGCATGGCCCGGGTCGATTTCTTCGTCACGCCGGACATGGATTTCGTCATCAACGAGCTCAACACCATTCCCGGTTTCACCGACATCAGCATGTATGCCAAGGCGATGGCGGCAAGCGGCGTCAGCTACGCAGAGGTCATCGACCGGCTGGTGGCGCACGGGCTGGCGCGCGCCGGCCGATCGGGCTGAAGGCGAAGCTTCGGCTGCAAACAAAAAGAGCGGCCCGCGAGCCGCTCTTTTACTCTGCCGATAGGCCAAGGATTACTTGGCGTTCGGGTTCGGCATCCAGGCCGGCATGGCGACGTCGGCATGGGCGAACTGCGGCAGCTTGGCCGACAGGTCTTCCATGTTCTTGATGTCCTTGTCGATGAGGTCCTTCTGGGTGATCAGCGTCGGCGGCACGATGACGTTGTGGCCCGGGTCTTCGCCGGCGAGCAGTTGCGCCAGCGCGCGCACCGAGACCTGGCCGACGACGGCCGGGTTGGTGGCGGCGGTGGCCGCCCAGGCGCTGTCAGGCTCGCGCATCGCGGCGATGTCGGAGGTCGAGATGTCGGCCGAATAGATCTTGATGTCCTTGTTCATGCCGGCCTCGTCGACGGCAATCTTCACGCCCTTGGCGAACTCGTCATAGGGCGCGAACATCACCTTGATGTCGGGATGCGCCGACAGCACCGAGCGCGCCTGGTTGGCGACCGAATTGGCGATCGGGTTGTCGAGCGTGCCGAACATCGCGACTTCGTTGATGCCGGAGAACTTCTTCTTGACGTCGACCCAGGTCTCGTTGCGGCGGTCGAGCGGCGCGATGCCGGCGACGTAGACATAGCCGGCCTTCCAGCTTTCGCCATTGTCCTTGACCGCCTGTTCGAGCGCCAAGCGCGCAAGGTCGCGGTCTGACTGTTCGATCTGCGGGATCTTGGGGTTTTCGACATTGACGTCGAAGGCGACGACCTTGATGCCGGCATCGACCGCGCGCTGGGCGGCGTCCTTCATCGATTCCGTCAGCCCGTGCTGGATGATGATGCCCTGCACGCCGAGTGCGATGGCCTGGTCGACCATGTCGGCCTGCAGCGCTGCGTCCTGGCGGCTGTCGAGCACACGCAGGTCGACGCCGAGCGCCTTCGACTGCGCTTCTACGCCGGAAAGATAGGCCTGGAAGAAGTCGCCGGTCGAGAGATAGCGAACCAGCGCGATCTTGACGCCGGGTTTGTCGAACGGCGCCGGCTTGTCCGCGGCAAGAGCCGGCGCCTGTATCAGCATCGTGGCGCCGGCAAGCCCGAGCGCCAGCTTTCCCAGAAGTCTTCTTGTGATCGTCACGTTGTTTCCTCCACTTGTTGAACCCAAAAATCTGCCCCGGTCGAAACCCTATCTCTTGCCCCTGCCGGAAAGGGCGAAGGTGAAGACAAGGGCGACGACGAGAACCACGCCCTTGACGAAATCCTGCGTGTAGTAAGGCGCGTTCATCATCGTCAGGCCCTGCAGCAGCACGCCGACGAACACGGCGCCGACGGCGGTGCCGAAGGCGTTGGGCTTGGCGGCCCCGAGGACCGCGTAACCGATGAGTGCTGCCGCCACCGCGTCGAGCAGCAGATTATTACCCGAGGCGATGTCACCGCGTCCAAGCCGGGCAGCGAGCAAAATCCCGCCGATCGAGGCAAAAACTCCAGAAATAACATAGGCCCAGATTTTGTATGCCTTGACAGGCGCGCCGGCGAGTTCGGCGGCGCGTTCGTTGCTGCCGACGGCATACATCATGCGGCCGAAACGGGTGTATTCGAGGAAGAACCAGATCAGCACGGCGAGCACGAGCAGCACGACGACCGAAACCGGAATGAGGTTCGGGATGAAGAAATCGAAGCGGTGGCGGCCGAGCGCCAGGAAGGCATCGCCGAACTTGCCGTTGGCGACCGAGCCGTCGGGCATGGTCATACCGGTGGCGATCGAGCGTCCTTCGGTCGGGATGCGCTGCAGGCCGACGAGCAGGAACATCATGCCGAGCGTCGCCAGCAGGTCCGGCACGCGCATGTAGACGATCAGCCAGCCATTGATGAGACCGACGAGAACGCCGATCAGCAGGCAGGCGATGACCGCGACGACGGCGTTCTGCTCGAGCACAACCATCACATAGGAGGCCGCCATCATGGCGCTGGTGGCGACGGAGCCGATCGACAGGTCGAAGCCGCCGACGACCAGGGTGGCGGTGACGCCGAGCGCCAGCACGCCGGTGATGGCGACGGACTGGAAGATGAAGACCGCACTTTGCGGCGAGACGAAACCGTCGGCGGCGATGGCGAAATAGGCGATCAGCCCGAACAGAAGAACGATGAAGCCATAGCGGATGGCATGGTCGCGCAGCATCATTCTGCACACCCGCGCGCTGCTGTCGTCTCAACCCAACTCATGCCTGCTCCATTCCATGTCCCTGGTTCATGCCGCACTGTGCAGCGGGCCGCCCGCCACTTCGGCCAGCAGCCGCTCGAGGTCGATGTCGGCATTCCGGTGCTCGCCGACGATCGTCTGCTCCGACATCACCAGGATGCGGTCCGCCGTCTCCAGTGCCTCGTCGAGCTCGGTGACGAAGAGCAGCGTTGCGCGGCCGTCGGCGCTTGCCCTCAGCTTGGCGGCGATATCGCGCCTGGCCGAGATGTCGACGCCCTGGAACGGCTCGTCGAGGATGAATAGTTTTGCCTCCTGCGCCATCCAGCGGGCGACCATCACCTTTTGCTGGTTACCGCCGGAAAGCGCCGACATCTCGTCCTTCTCGGAGCGGCAGACGATGCCAAGCTCATCGATCTGCCGGCGGGCGGTGGCACGCTCGATGCGGCGCTTGAGAACACCGAAACGCGACATGCGCCTGTGGAACGGCAGGCTGATGTTTTCCTGGATGTTGAAGCCGCCGACGATGCCGTTTTCGGCGCGGTCCTTGGCGACGAGAAACGCGCCGGCGGCGATCGCCTCGCCCGCAGATGCCGGCGCATAGGGCTTGCCGTTCAACGTCATGGTGCCGGACAGCGGCCTGCGCACGCCAAAGAGTGTTTCGGCCAGCGCCGTCTTGCCGACGCCGACGAGACCGGTGACCGCAACGACCTCGCCGGCACCGAGCGTCAGCGAGATCGGCCGCGCGCCGGGCGTAAGACGCAAACCTTCGACCGTCAGCACGGGGTGTGCCGAATTCCGGGCGACGACGCGGTCGAGATGGATCTTGCGGCCGAGCATGGCGTTGACCGCACCCTCATAGTCGAGCGGCTTTTGATCGAACACGCCACTGACCACGCCGTCGCGCATCGAGACGATGCGGTCGGCAAGCCGGCGGATGTCCGACATGCGGTGCGAGATGTAGAGGATCGCCACGCCCTGTTCGCGCAGCCGATCGATCAGCGCGAACAGCCGGTCGGCCTCGGCGCTGGACAGAGAGGACGTCGGCTCGTCGAGGATCAGCACCTTCGGCCGGTGCGCCATGGCGCGGGCTATGGCCACCATCTGGCGGTCGGCCAACGAAAGGTCGCTGACCCGAGCCTTGAGGTCGATGGCCAGACCCATGCGGTCGGCGACGGCCTTGGCCTCGCGGCGCACGCGGACCGGATTGAACAATGTCGGCACACCGCTGCCGCTCAGCCTGTCCAGCGTCAGATTGGTGGCGACATCGAGATCGGCGACGACGCCGTCATTGATGTTCTGGTGCACGGTGACGACGCCGGCGCGGATCGCCTCCGCCGGGGTTTTCGGGGCGAAATCCTCACCAGCGAGGCTCATTGTGCCGGCGCCGCGCTCATAGACGCCACTGATGATCTTGACCAGGGTGGATTTGCCGGCGCCGTTGGCGCCCATCAGCACGGTGACCTCGCCCGCATGCAGCTCGACCGAGATGCCGCCAAGCACCTCGTTCTGGCCAAAGGATTTCCTCAGGCCGTCCACACGGAACACGGCATCAGCGCCCATTCGTTCCTCCCTGACCGTGACGCTATGGGCTGTATCGGCAATTGTCAACACGATTGACAATTGCCAGATGGCTTTCTAGCTTGGCCCCACCGCCATGCCTCCGTTATGTTCGGAGCGCATATGCGGGAGGATGACGATGACGCAGAAATTGCCGTTCGAAGCACTATCGGTCGAGACGCTGCCGACGCGCCTTGGCGCCAACGACGCGCTCACCGCGAAGATCGGCAAGGACACAAGTCGCTGGAAAGTGCGCGAGGTCGGCGACGGCAATCTGAACCTTGTGTTCATCGTCGAAGGTGAAACGGGCGCTGCCGTGGTCAAGCAGGCCCTGCCCTATGTCCGGCTGGTCGGCGACAGCTGGCCGCTGCCGCTGAAGCGCTCCTTCTTCGAGTATCATGCGCTGACCAGGCAGGAAGCGCGCGCACCCGGCTCGGTGCCGGCGATCTATCATTTCGACGAAGGCCAGGCGCTGATCATCATGGAGTATCTGTCGCCGCACATCATTCTGCGGCGGGCGCTGATCGAAGGCAGGCAATTGCCGAACATCGCCAGGGACATCGGCCTGTTCATGGCGTGCACTTTGTTTCGCGGCTCCGACCTCTCGATGGTGACCAAGGATCGCAAGGCGGATCTGGCGCTGTTCGCCGACAATGTCGAGCTTTGCGACATCACCGAGAACCTGGTGTTCTCCGACCCCTATTTCGACGCCAAAATGAATCGCCATACCAGCCCGCAACTCGACAGCCTGGTGGCCGAGTTGCGCGCCGACCGTGACCTCAAGGTCGAGGCGCAGCGGCTGAAGCATCTCTTTGCCGCCAATGCCGAGACGCTGCTGCATGGCGATTTGCATTCCGGCTCGATCATGGTCACCGACCAGGAAACCCGGATGATCGATCCGGAGTTCGCCTTCTACGGCCCGATGGCCTTCGACGTCGGTATGCTGCTTGCCAATTTCTGGATGTCCTTCTTCTCGCAAAGCGGCCATGAGCAGACCGACAAGCGCGACGCCATGCGTGCCTATCTGCTCGATGTCGTCGTCGAGACATGGGCCGTGTTCCGCACCGAATTCGCGCATCTATGGCGAACCGAGCGCAGCGGCATGCTCTACCAGAAGAGCCTGTTCGAGGATCAGGGTGACCTGCTCGGCGCCGAACAGGCGCTCGACCACGTGCTGCATTCGATCTGGACCGACCTGCTGGGTTTCGCCGGCATCGAGGTGCACCGGCGCATCCTCGGCCTCGCCCACAATGCCGATTTCGAGACCATTGCCGACGAAGACATGCGCGCCAGATGTGAAGCAAAGGCGCTGAAATTCGGCCGTCACCTCGCCGTCAACCGGCGCCAGATCCACAGCATCGACGAGGTCAACACCCTGGCCGCGCTGATCGAACGGGAGAACAGCATTTGAACGTCGGCGAGCGCCATTACCGCACCATCTGGCTGAGCGACGACAAGCGTTCGGTCGCGATCATCGACCAGCGCTGGCTGCCGCATGATTTTCGCGTCGAAAAGATCGGCACGGTTGCCGGCATCGCCACCGCGATCCGCGACATGTGGGTGCGCGGCGCGCCGCTGATCGGCGTCACCGCCGCCTACGGCGTCGCTATCCAGATGGCCGAGGACCCGTCGGACGCCGCTCTCGATGCCGTCTGGGAAACCTTGCACGAGACGCGCCCGACGGCGATCAATCTGCGCTGGGCGCTCGACGAGATGCGGCGCTTCCTCAAGCCACTGCCGGTAGAACAACGAGCCGAGGCAGCCTACCGCCGCGCCGCCGAAATCGCCGACGAGGATGTCGGGCTGAACCGCGCCATCGGTGAGAACGGGCTTGAGATCATCAAGGCGATCGCGGCACGCAAGCAGCCGGGCGAACCCGTCAACATCCTGACCCATTGCAATGCCGGCTGGCTGGCGACCGTCGACTACGGCACCGCTACGGCGCCGATCTATCTGGCGACCGAGGCCGGCATTCCCGTCCATGTCTATGTCGACGAGACGCGGCCGCGCAACCAGGGCGCCCAGCTGACCGCCTGGGAGATGGCCGGCCATGGCGTGCCGCACACGCTGATCGTCGACAATGCCGGCGGCCACCTGATGCAGCGCGGCCAGATCGACATGGTCATCGTCGGCACCGACCGCACGACTGCCAGTGGTGACGTCTGCAACAAGATCGGCACCTATCTCAAGGCGCTTGCCGCCGCCGACAATGACGTGCCGTTCTATGTCGCACTGCCCTCGCCGACCATCGACTGGACGGTCGGCGACGGTCTCGCCGAAATCCCGATCGAGGAACGCTCCGGCGACGAGGTGTCGCTGGTCTGGGGCAAGACCGCGTCCGGCGATATCGCCCAGGTGCGTGTCTCACCGGAGGCGACGCCGGCGGCAAACCCCGCCTTCGACGTGACGCCGGCACGGCTGGTCACCGGCCTGATCACCGAACGCGGCATCGCCAAGGCCTCGCGCGAAGGGTTGAAGGCGATGTTCCCCGAGCGCGGCTGATTGGCAGATGGAACGGATCGTTGTTCCAACACCTGTCGGCGATTGACAGCAACGCACTGCCCTTCCATACAAACGCCGTCAATGTTCTCAGGGCGGGGTGAAAGTCCCCACCGGCGGTAAGGACTCTTGGTTGCGCATGATTCCTTTCCGAAAACCGTTCCGGTTTTCGGGGTCATGCGCGAGGCCCAAGCCCGCGAGCGCTTTCCGCTTAGCCGGAAAGGTCAGCAGATCCGGTGTGATTCCGGAGCCGACGGTCACAGTCCGGATGGAAGAGAACGAACGGAAGACGGGCCGCTTGTGCGGGCCGGATTTTCGTATCGTGCGTCCTGATTCTGGTTCGAAACGGAAGGATGGACCCATGAATCAGCATTCCCCAAAAGACTATGAAATCGCTCGCGTCGCCGTCATTCGCGCGCGCTGGCATGCCGACATCGTCGACCAGTGCGTGGCGGCGTTCGAGGCCGAGCTTGCCGTTCTCGGCGGCGGCCGCCTTGCCGTCGATGTGTTCGACGTGCCGGGTGCCTACGAGATTCCGCTGCATGCCAAGACTTTGGCCGGGACCGGCCGCTATGCCGCGATCCTCGGCACGGCCTTCGTCGTCAATGGCGGCATCTACCGGCACGATTTCGTCGCCGGCGCCGTCATCGACGGCATGATGAACGTGCAACTGGCGACCGGCGTGCCGGTGCTCTCTGCGGTGCTGACGCCGCATAATTATCACGACAGCGCCGAGCATCACCGCTTCTTCTTCGAGCATTTTCAAGTGAAGGGCAAAGAGGCGGCCAATGCCTGCGTCGAGATTCTCGCCGCGCGAGAACAGATCGCGGCTTGAAGCGCCCTTGCCGGGTGGAAATCCCGGCAACACCCGGTAATATCTGGGAAAATACCGAAAGTCGGGAGGATGCCGGTGCAGACCAAGAAGATCATCAATGACGGCAACCGCTCCGTCGACGAGATGCTCGAAGGGATCCTCGCCGCGCATCCTCGCCACCTCAGGAGCGTGGACGGCAGCCCGCGCTCGATCGTCGCCCGTGACGGTCCACGTCCCGGCAAGGTCGGCCTCGTCATCGGCGGCGGCTCGGGCCATGAGCCGACCTTTCTCGGCTTTGTCGGCAAGGGGCTGGCGGATGCCGCGGCCATAGGCAACGTCTTTGCCTCGCCGCCGCCGGACCCGATCCTCGAATGCGCCAAGGCGGTGAGCGGCGGCGCCGGCGTGCTGTTCATGTATGGCAACTATGCCGGCGACGTGATGAATTTCGACATGGCCGCCGAGATGGCCGCGATGGACGACATCGAGGTGCGCACCGTGCTGACCACCGACGACGTTGCCTCCGCGCCGCGCGACCAGCGGGACAAACGGCGCGGCGTCGCCGGCAATTTCTTCATCTTCAAGGCGGCGGGTGCGGCCTGCGATCGGATGCTTTCCTTCGACGAATGCGAGCGTATCGCCAGGAAGGCAAACGGCCACACCTTCACCATGGGCGTGGCGCTTTCGCCCTGCTCGCTGCCGCAGACTCGCCGGCCGAATTTCGAGATCGGCGCCGACGAGATGGAGATCGGCATGGGCATCCATGGCGAGCCGGGCATCGCGCGCGGCAAGCTGAAAACGGCCGACGAGATCACCGACGAGATGCTGGACAGGATCCTCGCCGAGATGGCACCGTCGCGCGGTGACAAGGTCGCCGTGCTCGTCAACTCGCTCGGCTCGACGCCGCTGATGGAGCTCTACATCATGAACCGGCACGTCAAACAGCGGCTCGACGACATCGGTGTTGCAATCCACGCGACCTGGGTCGGCAATTACTGCACCTCGCTTGAAATGGCCGGCGCCTCGGTGACACTGGAGCATCTCGACGGCGAGCTGCAGACGATGCTCGACCACCCTTGCGACTGCGCCATGTTCCGCGCCGGCTGAGGCACACCATGACAGCCATCGACACGGCTCGGCTGAAGCACATGTTCGATGCCATCGCGGTGGCGATCGAGGCCGACAAGGACCGGCTCTGCCAGCTCGACGGCGTCATCGGCGACGCCGACCACGGCATTGCCATGGCGCTCGGCTTCGGCGCGGTGCGCGACGCGCTTGAGCCGCTCGACCTTGCGGCGATCGAGCCTACAGCGCTGCTGAACACGGCGGCAAAATCGTTCCTCAATGCCGTCGGCGCCTCGTCGGGCCCGCTCTACGCGACGGCCCTCATGCGTGGAGCTGCCGCCATCAAGGGCAAGGCGGCGCTGGCCGATGCCGACGTCATCGCCTTGTTCCAGGCGATGACGCAAGGCATCAAGGATCGCGGCAAGGCCGAGATCGGCGAAAAGACGATGATCGACGCCTGGCAGCCGGCGGCCCAAGCGGCGGCCACCGCGCATGCCGCCGGCAAGTCCCTGGCTGAAAGCCTCGATGCCGCCTTCGCCGCTGCCGAGCGTGGTGCGGAAGCGACCAAGGACATGATCGCGGCCAAGGGCCGCTCCTCGCGGCTCGGCGAGCGCTCGCTCGGGCACATCGATCCGGGCGCGGCGTCGGCCGTCACTGTCATCGGCGCGATGAAGAGCAGCCTCGGTTAGCCCTTCGCCGCATCGAGCCGATTGATCGCCTGGACGTTGCCGGCCGACGGGCCCTTCTCGTCGAACTCCGAGGCCAGCCAGGTGTCGACGATCGCCTTGGCCAGTTCCGGACCGATGACGCGGGCGCCCATGGTGATGATCTGGGCGTTGTTGGACTTCGCCGCGCGCTCGGCCGAATAGGTGTCGTGGGTCAATGCCGCGCGAATGCCCGGCACCTTGTTGGCCGAGATCGAAACGCCGATGCCGGTGCCGCAAAACAGGATGCCGCGGTCGTTCTCGCCGTCGACGATCGTCTGCGCGAGTTTCTGCGACAGATCGGCATAGTAGCCAGCCTGGCTGAGATCGCTGACCGTAAGGCCGGATTTGGTGGCGAGATGGGCCGCAATCACGTCGAGCAGCGGCTTACCGGCGCTGTCGGCTCCAATGGCTATTTTCATTTTTTTGCCCTTTCCTATTCGATGGGTTCAGATTGCCGCCGAGACACGGCTGAGGATGTCGATGTAGTCGTCCGCCTGCCAGGCCGAGCGGCCGATGAACAGGCCGTCGATATTGGGCTGGCCGATCAGCTCGGCGGCATTTTGCGGATTGACGCTGCCGCCATAGAGAACCGGCGGTACCGAAGGCAAAAGACTGCCGGCCACCTCCTTGATCAGCGCCTGCTGCCTGTCGGCATAGTCGGAGCTGGCCGGAATGCCCTTGTCGCCGATCGCCCAGACCGGCTCGTAGGCAAACAGGATCTTTGCGCCCTTTGCCTCGCCGTCGAGGAATTGCAGCGCGCCTTGCACCTGCGCGGTCAGCACCGCATCGGCCCTACCGCCTTCGCGCTCGGCAAGCGTTTCGCCGACGCAGATCAGCGGCACCAGCCCGTGCTTGACCGCCGCTGCCGTTTTCAGGCCGACGGCATGGTCGGTCTCGCCGAAATGCTCGCGCCGTTCGCTGTGGCCGAGTTCGACCAGATCGAGCATGCAATCCTCGAGCATCACAGGGGAGATCTCGCCGGTCCAGGCGCCGGCGTCGGCCCAATGCATGTTTTGCGCGCCGACCTTGATGCGCGTCGACGACAATGCAGCCTTGACCTCGCGCACCGCCGTGAACGGCGGAATGACGAAGGGCTGGATGCGCTCGTCGAAACCCGGCACGAAGCCGGCTAGCGCTCGCGCGAAGTCGAGCGCCTCGGCGAGCGTCTTGTTCATCTTCCAGCTTGTACCGACCCAGTAGACCACGCGTACGGCTCCCTAATCCTTGTTGCCAACCACCGTCAGTGAAACGCCAGCGCCATCCAGCGCTTCGCGCAGCTGCGGTTGCAGTTCGCGACCGGTGAAGACGGTGTCGAACGCCCTGAGATCGGTCAGGAAATGCAGCGCCGTGCGACCGAACTTGCCGTGATCGACCAGCAGATATTTGCGCGCCGCGACAGCCATCATCGTCCGCTTGGTCTGCACCACTTCCTGGTCCTGATGGAAAGCCGACGCGCCGTGGATGGCGGACGACGACAGGAAGGCGACGTCGGCGCGCAGCGACTTCAGCATGTCCTCGGTGAGCAGGCCGAAGAAGCCATGGAATTTCTTGCTGTACTGGCCGCCAAGCGCGATCAGCGTAATGCCGCCGACGCCGGCCAGTTCCTGGATGACAGCCAGATTGTTGGAGATCACCGTCAGCGGGCGAAGATCGGCGAGGCGACCGGCAATGCCGCCCGCCGTCGAGCCGTCATCGATGATCACGGTCTGGCCCGGCTCGATCATCGCTACCGCGGCGGCCGCCAGGCGCTGCTTTTCCTCGGCCGCCTGCTTCTGCCGGTAGCGGAAATCGCTCTCGAACAGGCCGCTCGGCTGGATCGAGGCGCCGCCGCGCACCTTGCGCAGAAAGCCGCTTTCCTCGAGTTCGTCGAGGTCGCGATGCACGGTCATCTTCGACACGCCGAAGCGCGAGGCAAGGTCGTCGACCGACGCCGTGCCGGCGTCCATCAGAAAATCCATGATGCCCTGGCGGCGGCCGTCGCTTTTCATCCCGGCGCTTTCTCGCGCAACACGCTGCGCGTTCAACCCATGATCGGATATATAACGCCGGAAAAGCACGTTTGCACCAAAATCTTTGTGATAATGTTATATTTCTCTGGGATATCGGTCCGCCTGTGATTGCGGTCCTGTAACAAGAATTGCTTCGGACGCGCGGTCGACAGGTTGCGGTCCGGCGGAAATCCGGCCAGAAGCATCAACGGGCTGGACGACGGTCGGCCAGCCAACAGACACGGTTCGAAACCAGACACGGGAGACTATTGGGTGGCTCGCATCACACTGAGACAATTGCTCGACCATGCCGCCGAACATGGCTATGGCGTGCCGGCCTTCAACATGAACAACATGGAACAGGGCCTTGCCATCATGGAGGCCGCTGAGGAGACCAAGTCGCCGGTCATCCTGCAGGCGAGCCGCGGCGCGCGCGCCTATGCCAATGACGTGGTGCTGGCCAAGCTGATCGATGCGCTGGTCGAAATCCACCCCGACATCCCGGTCTGCATGCATCTCGACCATGGCAACAACGAAGCAACCTGCGTCACCGCGATCCAGTACGGCTTCACCTCGGTGATGATGGACGGCTCGCTGAAGGAAGACGGCAAGACGCCGGCCGACTATGCCTACAATTCCGGCATCACGCGCCGCGTCGTCGACATGGCGCATTGGGGCGGCGTTTCGGTGGAAGGCGAGATCGGCGTGCTCGGCTCGCTGGAGATGGGCGGCGGCGAGCAGGAAGACGGCCACGGCGTCGAAGGCGCCGTCAGCCACGACCAGCTTTTGACCGACCCGGAGCAGGCGGTCGAGTTCGTCAAGGACACCCATGTCGACGCGCTGGCTGTCGCCATGGGCACCAGCCACGGCGCCTACAAATTCTCGCGCAAGCCCGACGGCGCGGTGCTGGCCATGAACGTGATCGAGGAGATCCACCGCCGCCTGCCGAACATGCATCTGGTCATGCACGGTTCGTCCTCGGTGCCGGAGGACCTGCAGGAGATCATCAACAAATATGGCGGCCAGATGAAGCCGACCTGGGGCGTGCCGGTCGAGGAAATCCAGCGCGGCATCAAGCACGGCGTGCGCAAGATCAACATCGACACCGACAACCGCATGGCGCTGACCGGCGCGATCCGCAAGGTGCTGACCGAGAACCCCTCGGAGTTCGACCCGCGCAAATATCTGACGCCGGCGATGGCCGCGATGCGCAAGCTCTGCAAGGAGCGCTTCGAGCAGTTCGGCACCGCCGGCAATGCCCAGAAGATCAAGCCGCTGCCGGTCGCCGAAATGGCCAAGCGCTACAAGTCGGGCAGCCTCGACCCGAAGTTCGGCTGAGTTCGGCCGCCGGGACGATCCGGCTCAAAGGGCGGAGCCAGATCGGCTTCCGCCCTTTCATTTTGCCCGCGGCAACAGGTCCGCCCTGCCAGCGTCGATGAAAGGCGCCCAGTAGTCGACCGATTCACGGATCATGGCGACGACCTGATGGTCGACCGGATCGCGCTCGCGGAACGACAGTTCCAGGCAGATCTCGTTGTCGGTGCCGCCACCGCGCCGCACGGTCTCCAGGAATTTTTCCGGCGTGATGCGGCCGTCCTTGTTGTAGGCGGCGGTGAACGGCCAGTGGCCGCCCTTGTTCATCGACGACTGCTTGATGTGGATGATCGGCGACTCTTTGGGAAAGGCCTCGGCCCAGGCATAGGGGTCGATGTCGGCCGGATTGCTCGAGGTGACGTCGCCATGGTCGATGTCGACCATCATCTGCAGCGGAATGGCCATGCCGGCCGCCTCGATCTCCCGGTGCAGCGCCCGGCAGCTCTCGATGGTATGGCCGAATTCGCGGCCGACCGACATCGGCTCCCAGAACAAATAGGTTAGCCCCGCGGCCTTGGCGTGCTCGGCGACCTCGCGCCAGCATTCGAGCGCGATGTCGAGAAGCTTCGCGCGGCGCTCGGGATCGTCATAGTCCTTGTGGGTGAAGATGGCGAACTGCGTGCCGATGCCGCTGGCGCCGAGCTCGGCCGAGATGTCGGCGAAAATCTTGAACCAGTCGACATAGTAGCGGCGCACGTCGGCGTCGGGATGGCCGAAATGGTTGAGCCGGCCATAGGGGCCGGTCATGCCCGATGTGATGCGCACGCCCGTCCGGTCCAGCGCTGAACGAAACAAGCGCACGAACTTGGCGATCGTCGCCGGCGGCCAGCCCGGACTGACGAACTCATGCGTCAGCTGCACGTCCCTGATGCCGATGCCATAGGCGATCGCGTCGATCAGATCGTCCGGGTCGGCAAAGCGGTTGACCAGCGGATTGGTGTTGAGGGACAGCGTAAAGGCCAAAATCGAAACTCCTGTTCAGGCCAGCCGGGCATCGCGCTCGACGGCACGACCATGCAGACCGCAACCATCGAGGCCGAGCGCCGTCATTGCAGTGTGGTGGCGTTGCGCCGGTTGAGTTCCTGGCGGTATTTCTCGGCGTCCCAGTTCAGCAGCTCGGCATTCTGCTCGAGGCTCAGATAGTTGACGCGCGCGGCGGGATCGATGCGCGCGGCGACGTCGGCGAGGCAGCGCGCCATCGCCTCGGCGCCGGCATTGGCATCCCTGCGCATCAGGATGCCCTTGCCGGGAAAGAGGATGGAGGCCGGCGTCGGCTGCCCGGCGGCCGTTGTCCTGGCCACCACGGCGTCGGCATTCTCGTTCGGACCGGCGATCACCGATCCGGTGCCGAGGAAGATGACATGGTCGGGATAGAGGCTGCCGGAGGCCGCGATGCGGCAACTGGCGAGGTCGGTGGCGGCGGCATGCGCTTCAACCGCTACGGGAAGCCGGTAGCCGCTGCCCATTGCGAGCCTGATCAGCGCGTCGAGATCGGGCGATGGTGCCGCGCGCGGCGGGCGGGCGAGCAGGCCGGTGACGCGCCTGAGCAGCAGGCTCGCCTCGGCAACCGTGTCGGCGGCGACGACCAGCCCGTGATTGCCAAGCACCAGCACATTGGTGCGAGGCTGCAGCCGCTCGGCGATCCCTTGCGCCAGCGGCAGCCCCGGCCGGCGATAGGGCACGAACGCCCAGTCGAGCCCGCGCAAACGTTCTTCAAGCAGGGCCTCGGCATTGGCCTGCACGGCGATCGCGATCGTCTCGACGCAATGGACATGGACGACGATCTTCTGCGGCAGCAAGGCATGCACCGTGGTCTCGATCGAAGGCCGCAGCCGGTGCGGATTGAGATCCGCCGGTGTGAATTGATCGGCCTTCTCGGCTGCCGGGCTCTTGCGCGCCACCGCATCGAGCAAGGGGGCCAGTTCCACCGGGACCATGATGTCGGTGGTGGCCGCATTCATCAGCCAGGTGCCGGAGGCCTTGATCCACAGCAGGCCGGCCTCTTTGAGCGAGGTGTTGCCGCCGGCGCCCTGGACCAGCAGCGGGTCGGCGCCGACGCTGGCGGACAGCGCTTGCAGCGCCTCCAACTCGGCGGCATCGTGATCAATCCGTGCAGCCATCAGCCGGCCTTCGCCAATCGGTTTGCGCACCAGTCCTCGAAGGCGGCTCGCTCAGCGGCGCTGAGATGCAGGCCGTGCTTGGTGCGCCGGTCGAGAACGTCGGCTGCCGTCAGCGCCCATTCGTGCGCGAAGAGGTAGCTCGCCTCGCGCTCGAAGAAATCCTTGCCGAAAGGTCGGCCCATATCGGCGAGCGAGCCGGCGGCGCCGACCAGCGCGCGGGTGCGCGTGCCGTAGAGCCGGCCATAGTGCTTGAGCAACGAGGCCGGCATCCAGGGATAGTCGCGGCCGAGGTCGCCGAGGAACTGCTCGAAGTCGGCATTGGCGATGTCGCCGCCCGGCAGATGGGCTTTTGCCGTCCACGCCTTGCCCATCTTTGGGAAGAAAGGCTGGATCCGGTCCAGCGCGTGCTCGGCCAGTTTGCGGAAGGTGGTGATCTTGCCGCCGAAGACCGAGAGCAGCGGCGCCTGCCCGTCCGATGCGTCGATCTCGAAGATGTAGTCGCGGGTCACCGCGCTCGGATTGTCGGCATTGTCGTCGTAAAGCGGCCTGACGCCGGAGAATGAATAGATAACATCGCTGCGCGCAAGGCCGCGCTTGAAGTAGCGGTTGACGACCCTGATCAGGTAGTCGATCTCGCTCGCCTCCGCTGTCACGTCCTCGGGCCGCCCGTCATAGGGAATGTCGGTGGTGCCGATCAAAGCCAGGTCGTTCTGGTAGGGGTTGATGAAGATCACCCGCTTGTCGTTGTTCTGGACCAGATAGGCCTGCCGGCCCTCCCAGAATTTCGGCACCACGATATGGCTGCCCTTGACCAGGCGCACATTGCGCTTGGAGTTCTGGCCGGCGACGCGGTTGACGATGTCGTTGACCCAGGGGCCGGCGGCATTGATCAGCGCACGAGCCCTGACCGTGGTTCTGACGCCGGTCCTGCCGTCGCGCATTTCCACGACCCACAGGCCGTTCTCGCGGCGGGCAGCGGTGCAAGCGGTGCGGGTGAAAACCTTCGCGCCCCGCTCGGCAGCATCGAGCGCGTTGATGACGACGAGGCGGGCATCGTCGACCCAGCAGTCGGAATATTCGAAACCACGCTTGAAGGCATCCTTGACCGGCGCGCCTTCGGGCGCGGTGCGCAGGTTGAGCGTGCGGGTGGCCGGCAGCCGCTTGCGGCCGCCGAGATGGTCGTAGAGGAACAGCCCGAGACGCACCAGCCAGGCCGGCCGGTCGTCGGGGCTGTGCGGCAGCACGAAGCGCATCGGCCAGATGATGTGCGGCGCTGATTCCAGCAGCACCTCGCGCTCGATCAGCGCCTCGCGCACCAGGCGGAACTCGTAATATTCGAGATAGCGCAAGCCGCCATGGACGAGCTTGCCCGAACGCGAGCTGGTGCCTTCGGCGAGATCGTCCTTTTCGCACAGGATGACGGAAAGTCCGCGGCCGGCCGCATCGCGCGCGATGCCGGCGCCGTTGACGCCGCCGCCGATGACGAAGAGGTCGACGATTTCGCTGTCGCCGCTCATCACGCTAGGCCCTCGCTGCAGACTGTCCGTTTCATGGCGGCGGCCTTAGCACGGATTGACCGGCGGCAGACCGGCGATGAAGCGACGCACCTCCTCGGCCGCCTGCTCGGCGGCGTAGGTGACGGTGCGCACGGAGGCGCCGGCGATATGCGGCGTCAGCGTGACATTGGGCAGCTGCAGCAGCGGCCAGTCCGACGGCACCGGCTCGACCGCGAAGGTCTCCAGCATGGCGCTGGCGATGTGGCCGGACACCAGCGCATCGTAGAGCGCGTCATAGTCGACCAGCGGGCCGCGCGCGGTGTTGATGAAGATCACGCCGGGCTTCATCCTGGCGATGGTGTCCTTGTTGATCAGCCAACGGGTTTCCGCGGTCACGCGGGAATGCAGCGTGACCACATCGGAGCGGGCGAGAAGATCGTCCAGCGCGACCAGTTCGACGCCGGCATTGCGGTCGTCGGCGCTCAGTTGCACATAGGGATCGGAAACCAGGATGCGGCAGCCGAAGGCGCGCAGCAGGCGCACCAACCTGGTGCCGATATTGCCGTAGCCGATGACGCCGACGGTCATTTCGCTGAGCTCGCGGCCGGTGCGGTCGGCGCGGTAGAGATCGCCCCGCCATTCGCCCTTGCGCAAGGCTTCGTGGCCGACGCGGATCAGCCTTGTCTCGGCAAGGATGGCGCCGATGGTGAATTCGGCCACCGCGCTGGCATTGCGTCCCGGCACATTGACCACCGTGATGCCATGCGTTTTCGCAGCCGCCATGTCGATGTTGATCGGTCCGCCGCGAGACACCGCGACCAGCTTGAGTAGCGGCAGGCGCCGCATCATGGCATCGGACAGCGGCGACAGCTGGGTGACGAAGATCTCGGCGTCGCCGATGAAATCGACCACCTCGTCCGGATCGCCGAAATACTCCTTGACCTTGTCGAGGCCGAGCGCCGGATTACCGAACTCCATCGGCTCGTCGGGCCAGGCCATCTCGAGCGTGCGGATGTCGAGGCTGTTGCCGCAGGCCTTCTCGATCTCCGACCGAAACACCTCCGGAAGCATGAAACGGTCGCCGATGATCGCTATTTTCTTCTGCATGCTCGACTTCTCAATGTGCTTTCGACGCGGCCATCGACCGCCAGACCGGACGCAGCGCCTCATGCGCCAATGTGTAGGAGGGGGCCATCGCCTCGTAGATGGCGGCAAGCTTTTGGTCGCTCGGCTCGGCCGCACCGAGCAAGGGCGTGACCCATTCGGCGACGCAATCGTCCATCGAGGCGTATTGGCCGACGCACACCGCCGCGATCATCGCGGCACCCGCCGCGCCCGCTTCCTCGCGCTCGCTGGTGCGGATGTCAGCGCCGACCGCGGCACCCAGGATCTTGCGCAAGGCCGGGCTGCGAGCCGCGCCGCCGGTGAGGCGGATTTCCTTTGGCAGCGGGCCCATCGCGGCGTAGCAATCGCGCGCCGCGAAGGCCAGTCCTTCGAAGACGGCACGCACCATGTCGGCATAGCCGTGGCGCGAGGAAATGCCGACGAAGCCGGCCCTGGCATTGGCATCGACGAAAGGCCCGCGCTCGCCGGCCTCCGACACGTACGGCTGGTAGATCAGCGACGCCGGCTTCGATGATGCTATCCACTGGTCGACAAGCGCGATCATCTCGCCATTCGAACGCGAAATCCCTTGCGAAGCGAGGATGCCGGAAGCGAGGCCGAGCACCCAGTCGATGTTGAGCGTCGCCGCCATGTTCGACTGGAGTTGCGCGAACACGCCAGGCGCCGGCATCGCCATCGTATAGCCGGTCGCAGCCTCATTCAGCTGCACCTCGTCGGGCGTCTCGGCAAGCCGCATATGCATGCCGGTCGAGCCGATGATGGTGCAGCCCGGTTTGCGCTGCCGGTCGAACAGGCCGGCGCCGAGCGCAGTGCAGACAACGTCGACATAGGCGAGCACGACCGGCGTGCCGGCGAGCAGGCCGGTGACGTCGGCCGCCGCCTTGGACAGTGCAGCGCTTTGCCTGGTGCCGTCGACGATCGGCGGCAGGAGATGCCGGAGATCGGCGACGCCGAGCACATCGAGCACATCGTCGCAATAGTCGCGGGTGCGGAAGTCGCCGAAGGTGAAGGTGCCTTCCGACGGATCGGTCGCCCGCTCGCCGGTCAGCCGGAAATAGAGCCAGTCCTTGCAGTGGAACGCCGTCGCCGCCTTGGCGAGCATGGCCGGTATGTTGCGCTTGATGAACGCGAACTGCGATCCCTGCTGGCATGCGGCAAGTCCGCTGCCGGTCTTTTCGAAGCGCAGTCGGTCCTCGGGCCGGGCGCGGATCTCCTCGACCACCGAGGCAGCGCGCGCGTCGAGCCACAGCCAGCCCTTGGCGACCGGCTCGCCCTCGGCATCGATCAGCCAGGTGCCGTCGCCCTGCCCGGTCACGGCGATGGCGATGACGCGGTTGGCGAGATCAGGCACCTTGTCGGCAAGCTGGCGCAACGTGGTCGCCGTATCGGCCCAGGTGCGCGCCAGATCCTGCTCGGCGCCGCCACCGGGCAGTGTCTCGTATTTGTTCGGCAGCGCCGCGGCTGCGATCTGCCGGCCCGCCGTGTCGAAGGCGACGGACTTGATGACAGACGTGCCGGCGTCGATGCCGATCAGCACATCCCGCATCAGGCAAGCTCCATCCCGTGCGAAATCGCATTGCCGCTCGCCTGGTCGAAGACATGCAGGTTCTTCGGGTCGATGCTGACATTGATCGGCGCGCCCAACTCCAGGCGGGTGCGGTCGTGCTCGACCAGGACCAGCGAACCGCCGGCGAAATCGGCGGCGATATGCGTCTGGTCGCCGAGCCATTGGTTGGCCGAGACTGTGGCCGGCACGCCCTCCTTCGAGCGACGCACCGCATAGGGCCTGACGCCGATCACGACGCGTTCGCGGTTGAGCAACTGGTCGCGGACCGGGGCGCTGAAGGCGTCCTTGTCGTAGTCGAGCGAGAGCCCATCGGGCAGCTTGAGACTGATCTTGCCGGCGGCATTGCCGACATAGGCCTCGAAGACGTTCATCGGCGGTTCGCCGACGAAGGTGCCGGTGAACAAATTGGCCGGCCGCCGTTTGATCATGTCGGGCGTGTCGAACTGCTGCAGCACGCCGCCTTCCATCACCGCGATACGGTCGGCCAGCGCATTGGCCTCGGTCTGGTCGTGCGTGACCAGGATCGCGGTCAGGCCGCGCTCCTTGATGAAGTGCTTGATGCGGCCGCGCAGCACGGCGCGCAGCTGCGGCTCGAGCTGGCCCATCGGCTCGTCGAGCAGATGCAGGTCGGCATTGCGGATCAGCGCCCGGCCGAGGCTGGCGCGCTGCTGCTGGCCGCCGGAGATCGAGCTCGGATAGCGCTCGAGGATGTCCTCGATCTCGAGCAGCTTGGCGATGCTGGCGACCTTGGCGTCGACCTCGCTCTTCGGCAGCCGGGCCGCCTTCAGGGCGAAAGCCATGTTTTCGCGCACGGTGAGCGGCGGATAGAGCGAATAGCCCTCGAAGGCCATCGCCACATTGCGCTTGACCGGCGCCAGCGTGTGCACCTTGCGGCCGCCGACCGAGATCGCGCCGCGCGAGACCTCCTCGAAGCCGGCGATCATGCGCAGTGTCGAGGTCTTGCCGCAGCCGGACGAGCCGAGCAGCGCGACGATCTCGCCCTTGGCGATCTCCATCGTCAGGTTCTTGACCGCGTGCACGCCGCGGTCGATCGGACCGTAGAATTTGTCGACGCCGGAAATGGTGATTGCGCTGGCGCTCATGCCGCTTCTCCGCTGCGCAAATTGACGACCTTGTTGGCGCCGATGCGCTCGCCGCTCGCGTGATCGAACAGAAGCGCGCTTTTGCTGTCGACGGCGATGTGGGCCTTGCCTTCGGCCTGGCCCGGGGCTCCGGCCGGACGCGAGACCAGGATTTCACGGCCGCGCACGGTGCGCACCAGCGTGACGATCTTTTCGTTGAGCGGCGTCTCGGCCTCGACCGTCACCGGGAAAGCGCCCGGCGTGGCTTCGCCGACGAAGCTCAGCGCTTCGGGCCGCAGACCGATGACGCAGTCGCGCCCGACTGCCGCCTCGAAGGCGCCGGCGAGATGGACCTGCACATTAGACAGGCCGACATAGATGCCCTTGGCGTCGCGCGCCGGCTTGACGTCGAGCAGGTTGATGGTCGGGTCGCCGAACAGCCTGGCGATCTCGATGTTGGCCGGCTCACGATAGATCTGCTCGGGCGTGCCGAGCTGCCGGATGACGCCTTGCGACATCACGGCGATGCGGTTGCCGAGCGCCATCGCCTCCTTGTAGTCCTGGGTGACGTAGATGACGGTCGCGCCACGATCGTGCAGCAGCCTTGGCAGTTCGAGCCGCATCTCGAAACGCAATTTGGCGTCGACGTTGCGCAAGGGATCGTCAAGCAGCAGCAACGGCGGCGAGCCGATCAGAGCGCGGGCAAGTGCCGTGCGCTGCTTCTGGCCGTTGGACAGGGCACGCGGCTTGTGGCTCAGCACATGATCGATCTTGAGCAATTTGGCGACGCTTTCGACGCCGGCCTTGATCACGCCTTTCGAGGAGTGCCTGGCTTCGAGCGGCGACGCGATGTTGTCGAAGGCGGTCATGTGGGGGAACAGCGCGAAATTCTGGAACGCCATGCCGACGCCGCGGAACTCGGCATCGACGTCGGTCATGTCCTCGCCGCCGATGAGGATCTTACCCTCGTCGGGATCGATGACGCCGGCGACCAGCCGCAGCAGCACCGTCTTGCCGGCGCCGGATGGGCCGAACAGGACCAGCGTCTCGCCATCGGCGACAGTCAGCGACAGATCGTCCAGCACGGTCTGGCTCTTGTAGCGCTTGACGACATTTTTCAGTTCGAGGCTTGCCATCGGACCTATCCTTTCACGGCGCCGAGCGACAAGCCTTCGACGAGGTAGCGCTGCGCGTAGAGGGCAAGCGCCAGCGTCGGCGTGATCGACAGAACGATCGCCGCCGAGATCTGGCCATACTGGATGCCCGACGAGGTGATGAAGGCCAGCGCGCCGACGGTCACCGGCTGCTTGTCGGCGGAAGCCAGCACCAGGGCGAAGACGAAATTGTTCCAGGCGAAGATGAAGGCGAGCAGGCCGGCGGCCGCAATGCCCGGGCCGGCGAGCGGCAGCGCGATCTTGCGGAAGGTGGCGAACCAGGAATGGCCGCCGATGCGATAGGCGTATTCGATGTCGGCCGGGATGTCCTCGAAATAGCCCCGCACGATCCACAGGATCAGCGGCAGGCAGATCAGCTGGTAGACCCAGATCAGGCCGAAATAGGTGTTGGCGAGCCCGAGCTTCTGGAAGTAGAGCGTCAGCGGCAGCAGCACCAGCAGCGCCGGCGCGAAGCGGAAGGACAGCAGCGTGAAGGCGATATCCTCAGAGCCGCGGAACTTGTGGCGCGCGAAGGCGTAGGCCGCGGGAACGCCGAGCAGCAGCGCGACGGCAACCGAGGTGACCGACAGGAACACCGAGTTCCACAGGTTGCGCATGAAGGCGATGTCGAGCGTGCCGGCCGCAGTCATCAGCTTGCCGGTGATCAAAGCGGTGTAGTTGGCCAGCGTCGGCTCGAAGACCAGCTGCGGCGGAATGCGCAGGATGGTCTCGTTGGTCTGGAACGACATCATGAAGATCCAGACGATCGGGAACATGAAGAAGATGACGACCAGCGTCAGCGCTATGCCACGCAGGATGCGTTCGAGAAGCGAGGTGTGTTCCATCCCGGCCTCCTATGCCTGGCCGCGGGCGCGTTCGCGCAGCCGCAGCCAGTTCTTGATGAAGATGTTCGACAGGAAATAGGTGATCGCCCACAGGATGATCATCAGCGCCGCCGAGCGGCCGACATTGGTCGACTGGAAGAAGTTGAGATAGGCCTCGACCTGGAAGACGGTCAACGTGTCGCCGGGACCACCCTGGGTCATCGCGTAGATGATGTCGAACTGCTGGATGGAATCGAGCAGTCGGAACAAGGTCGCGGTCAGGATATAGGGCATCAGCATCGGCAGCGTGATGCGGAAGAAGACGAAGCTCCTCGGCACACCGTCAAGGGCGGCCGCCTCGAAGGGCTGCGTTGGCAGGCTGCGCAGCCCGGCCAGCAAAAGGATCATGATGAAGGGCGTGTAGACCCAGATGTCGACCAGCACGACGGTCAACAGCGCCGTCGACGGCGATGAAGCCCAGCGGAAATCCTGCAGGCCGATGAGGCTGGCAAGGTAGCTCAGCACGCCGAAGCCCGGATTGGTCATCAGCTTCCACATCAGTGCTGCGAGCGCCGGCGCCGTCATCAGCGGCATCAAAAGCATGATCGAAATGAAATTGTTCAACGTCGAGCGCTTCTGCAGCAGCATGGCGATCGCGAGGCCGAGCAGCAGTTCGAGCACGACGGTGATGCCGGCATAGAGCAGCGACACCTGCAGCGTGTTCCAGAACTTCGGGTCGGTGAAGAAGGAGATGTAGTTGTCGCCCCAGTTGAACTGCCGCGCCCAGGGCTGGCTCAGCCGGTAGCGCTGGAAGGAATAGACCACAGAGGTCAGGAACGGGATCAGGATGCCGATGCAGACCAGCAGGGCCGGCAGGCTGAGAAGATAGGGCAGAACCCGCTTGCTGATCCTGAAGCCGGAGGGTCTGGCCCTCTGCACTGTCGCCGCAGTCATCCGCTGTGCTCCATCATTCCTGTTGCTTCGCCCTGCCGGCCGCCCAGGGAGCCAGGCGGCCGGTCGGGCGAATTGGCGACGCCACCGGCGCCACATCGCGAACATGTAACCGACGGTCGAGGCTGGCCCGCCTCGGGCAGGCCAGCCTTCGTCCGATCCTAGCCGAGACCAGCTTCCTTGAGCTGACCATTGATGCTCTCGGCCAGCTTGTCGAGGCCTTCGTCGATCGGCACTTCCTTGGCCACCATCTTCTGCAGCGTCGCCGCCCATTCGGTGGTGAGGTCGAAGAACAGCGGCTGCGCCGTGAACTTGATGCTGGCGCCCGGTGCCGAAGCATCGAACATCTCGACATAGCCCGGATAGCTCTTGTTCAGCTTCTCGCGGAACACATCGTCCTTCCAGACCGACTGGCGGACCGGATTGACGAAGTCCATCTTGGTGGCGCCGAACAGAGCATGCTCCGGTCCGGAGGCCCACTGCATGAAGTACCAGGTGGCGTCCTTGTCCTTGGAGAAGTTGGACATCGACAGCGACCAGATCCAGATGTTCGGGGTCGGCGCCTTGGCGGCCGGATTGGCCTTGAAGCCGGCGAAGGCGAGCTTGCCGGCCATCTTGTTGTCGCCGCCATTCATGAAGTAGCCAAGGATGTCGGCGTCGAAGATCATCGCCGAGGCGCCGGCGCCGAGATCGGTGCCGACCTGGTACCAAGTGTAGGTCGACCAGTCCTTCGGGCCGCTCTCCTGGATCATCTGCACCCATTGCTTGTGGAAAGCCTTGGATTCGGCGGTGTTCATGGCGGCCGACAGTTTGCCGTCGGCCGACACGTTCAGGTCCTTCTGGTCGAAATTGGCGTAGGCCGACAGGAAGCCGGGATGGATCGTCGCCCAGGAGCGCGAGCCGCGCACGCCGATGCCGTAGACGCCGCCACCGACGTCCTTGGTGAGCTTGGCGGCCGCGGCAACCAGCTCGTCCATGTTGCCGGGCACCTTGACGCCGGCCTTCTCGAACATGCCATGGTTGTAGGTGATGTTGTTCTGCTCGAAGCCCCACGGAATGCACCACTGCTTGGCATCCTCGGAACCCAGTTCGCCGCCCGGCTTGCCGTTCCAGGCGCAGGAATTCCTGACGCCAGGCAGGAAGTCGTCCCAGGCATAGTTCGGATTGGTCTTGGCCGGATCCTTGATCCATTCGTTGAGGTCGGTGATCCAGCCGGCCGGGCCGTAGGTCCAGGTCATGTAGGCACCGGTCATGAAGGCATCATATTCCGGCGAGCTTGCCGACAGCGCCGCGGTGACCTTGTCGAAATAGACGTCTTCCGGGAAGACGTCATAGACGACGTTCATGCCGGTCAGCTGCTTGAAGTTCTCGAGGTTGGCGATCATTGCATCGGCATAGGGATGCTTGTTGAGCAAGAGCTTGATGGTCTTGCCCTTGTGCGACTGCCAGTCGAAATCGGCGGCGAGCGCACGGGTCTGTCCGAAGTTGAGCAGCGTGCCGGCCGTTCCGGCGGCAAGGCCCAGTGCTCCGAGGCCCCTGATCAGGCCGCGGCGATCGACTTGTCCGCGCATGAACGCGTCGATCAGGTCTTTCTCTTTCTCATACATTTTCTCTTCTCCTCCACGGGGTAGTTTCAACCAAAGCATTGCCGGCTACCCGACCGGCGTCTGTTCCACGAGCGATCGCGCCGTCCGCTCGTCGGTTATCAGGCCCTTCAGATAGCGGCCCTCCAGCACTGACTTGATGGCACGAACCTTCACCTTGCCGCCGGCGACGGCGACAATCCTGCGATTGGCGATGTCCTCGCGCACCAGCGCCAGCGCCCGGCTGGACACCGTCGTCGCCACCGGCTTTCCGGCCGCGTCGAAGAAATGGCCGAGCAGTTCGCCGACGGCGCCGTTGCCGCGGGTCTCCTCCATCTCGCCCTTCTCGATCATGCCGGTGGCGACGAGCGAGGCTTCGCGCTCGGCGGTACCGATGCCGGCGATCAGAAGGTCGGCCGACCGCGCCAGATCGAAGACCTCGCTGATGCCCTTCTGGCCAAGCAGCACCGTGCGGTCCTCGGCAGTGTTGGCGAACATCGGCACCGGCATGACATAGGCTTCGGCGCCGGTACGCTCGGCCAGGCGATGGATGACGTCATGCGGGTTGGCCGAGAATTTGCGCGTCAGGCCGCCAAGCAGCGAGACGAAGCGGACCCCGTCGGCCGATATGCGCGGCAGGTATTCGACGCAGGCGGCGAGCGTGCGGCCGTGGCCGACGCCGATCAGCGTGCCCTCGCCGCGCTCGATCTCGCGCTTGAGGAACTGCGCGCCGGCAATGCCCAGAGCTTTCAGCGGCAGGTCCTCGGAATCGAAGTCCGGCACCACCTCGCAATAGTCGAGGCCGTAGCGGCCGGAGAGCTGGTCCTCGAGCGCGACGCATTCGGAGACTTCGCCGTCGATATAGACTTTGACCAGCCCTTCCTGGTTGGCCTTGGTGATCAGGCGGTGCGCCTTGAGGCTGGTCAGCCCGAGCCGCTTGGCAACCTCGGATTGGGTCAGGCCGCCGGCATAGTGGAGCCAGGCGGCGCGGGTCGCCATGCTGGTCTCATCGTCGCGCAGCAGGCCGTTGCCGAACCCAACCATTTCCACCCTTTGATATTTTTATCAGTTGCTGCAAAATTTTTCACAAGGCTTTGCCGGAGTCAAGCGCCGCGTGTTCAAATCGCGCAAAAGGGTGGCGGCGGCGACGGGAACCATCACTGCCCCAGCGATGTTGAGAGACGGTAGGGACGCGACGTAGGACGCGGCGCGCCCAGGCCGCCAGGGTGGAAACGATGTTCGAGCCGTTTTGCTGCGAGATGCCGCTTCATCCGACCTGGCCCGACCTTGCCGCGCGGCTTCTGCTCACGCTGCTGGCAGGCGTCCTCATTGGCCTGAACAGAGAGTCGCGCGGTCGCACCGCCGGGCTTCGAACGACCATCCTGGTTGGCCTTGCGGCTGCCATCGCCATGATCCAGGCCAACATCCTGCTCGACATGGCGGGCAAGGAGCCGGACACTTTCGGCCGCATGGACGTGCTGCGATTTCCGCTCGGCGTGCTGACCGGCGTCGGCTTCATCGGTGGCGGCGCCATCCTTCGGCGCGGCGAGCTCGTGACCGGCGTCACCACCGCCGCCACGATGTGGATCATGACGATGATCGGACTGGCGTTTGGCGGTGGCCAGTTCGGCCTGGCGGGGATCGCGACGCTGCTCACCCTGGTGACGCTTCAGGCCTTGAGATGGGTCGATCTCCGGATCCCGCGCGACCATCATGCGATCCTGTCAGTCTCCTGGGCAAAAGGATTGCCGCCCGACCTTCAGGAGATGGTGCGGCCGCTCGGCTACGAGGCGCGCTTTGTCGGCATGGAGCATGACGCCGGCCGCGACCGCTTCGTGTTTTCCTTCAACCTCGAATGGAAACAGCCCGATGCGATCGAACCCTCGACGGACGTGCTGGCGGTGGTCGGCCAGCACTGCGAGGTCGAGCGCTTTGAACTGGTCGGCGAGAAAACCACCTGACCGCGACCGACGGCCCAATGAACCCTATTCGCCTGGCTTCGGCGCTTCGGTGTCGGCGCGAACGACCTTGATGTCGACCCCCGCCGCCCAGGCGCCGATATCCTCCCGCCGCAGGGCCGCCGCCATCATGTCCGGAAACAGGTCCGGCGTGCAGGCGAAGACCGGAACGCCAAGCGCGGCAACCGAACCGGCCATGGCCGGGTCATAGCCGGGCCGGCCCTGATCGGTTAGCGCCAGAAGCACGACGACATTGACGCCGGATCGGACCAGCGCTGCCAGCCTGCGCAACAATTCCTGGCCGTTGCCGCCTTCGTAGAGGTCGGTGATCAGCACGAAATGGGACTTGGTCGGCCGCTCGATGCGCTCGGCGCAATAGGCGACCGCCTGGTTGATGTCGGTACCGCCGCCAAGCTGGACGCCGAACAGCACTTCGACGGGATCGCTGAGGTCCTCGGTGAGATCGACAATCGCGGTGTCGAAGCAGACGAGCTTGGTGCGCACGACCGGCAGCGAGGCCATCACCGCTGCGAAGATCGAAGCGTAGATCACCGAGCTTGCCATCGAACCGGACTGGTCGACACACAGCACGACCTCGTCGAGGTCGACCAACCGGCGCTGCTTGCGCATGAAGCCAACCAGCTTTTCCGGCACGATGGTCTTGTGTTCGGGCTGGTAGTGGCGAAGGTTTGCCGAGATGGTGCGCGGCCAGTCGATGTCGCGTTGGCGCGGGCGGTTGGTGCGTCTCGACCGGTCGAGCGCAGCGCGTATCGCTTCAGCGGTTTTCTGTTCGAGCCGCTGCATCAGCTTGGCGACGATGTCGGCGATGATGGTGCGGGCGATGTCCTTGGTCTTCGCTGGCATCACCGAGCGGAGGGAAATCAGGTCGGCAACCAGATTGACGTCCGCCTCGATCGCCTTGAGGAATTCCGGCTCCATCAACATCTGCTTCAGGTTCAGCCGTTCGAACGCGTCTTTCTGGACGATTTGCACGACCTGCGCCGGAAAGAAGGAGCGGATGTCGCCCATCCATTGCGCGACGCGCGGCGCCGACCGGCCGAGACCACCACGCCGCTTGCGCGGATCGGCGGCAGCATCGCCGGCGCCATCGCCATAGAGGGCGTCGAGCGCGGCCGAAAGCCGCTTGTCGTCTTCGGAAAGCGCCGGCGATGTTTCGTCGGCGGCGCCGATCGCCAGGCGCCAGCGACGCTCCCTCTCGCCGTCCGGCGTGAGTGCACCAGGCTCGTTCATTTCGGGCTCGTCATCCATTGCCACCCACGATGAGCAATGGTCCGAGCCGTTCCAGATGCCGGCGCCAGGCCTCGCCACCATCCGGTGCCGGCGTCAGGCCAGCCGGTAGGCGCGCCGCGCGGCCGAGAACCGCCTCGATCAGCCGCCGGCGCTCCATGCTGTCCAGATTGGAAAAGACGCGGCGCAGCAAGGGCAGATGCGCGACGAAAGCCTCTTCGTCGAGCGATTTCAGCCACGCATCGACCGCGCCGCGCAGACCCTCGTCATAGATGAGCCGTTGACCGGCGGAGCTGAAGAAGCCCTCGAAGAACCCCGCCGCTTCAATGACCGGCGTTCCGGGCGACAGGCGGCGCCCGAGCAGTCCGGCAGCGGCTTCTGCGGACAGCTGGCCAGCTTCGTAAAGCAAGTGCGCGGCGCATCCGGCCAGCAGCGCCGTCGATCGCGGCCCGTCGAGCACGGCGGCCAGCCCGTCGCGCCATCCGTTCAGCACATCGTCCCCGGGTTCGATCAGCCTGATGGCTTCGTCGGCCTTGCGCAGGGCGCCGACCAGTGAAGCGGCAGCCTGCTGATCGAGATCGCGCACGGCATAGGGCAGCGCGATCGCCGCTTCGACGATCAGCCGCTCCATGAGGCCGGACAGGCGGTGCGTCTCCGTCTTGCGCGCCTCGCCATAGCGGATGATGTCGGCAAGCGGTGGCACCGACGCCAGGATTTCCAGGCATTCGCTGCTGTGCGCCGCACGTGCCTCCAGCGCCACAAGGCCGGCGCTCGAGGCTTCCGACAGGTCGGCCGTGATCGCGCCCTGGACCAGAGCGGCAAGCGTGTCGAGGGTTGCCGCGGCGCCGATCATCTGGATCAGCCGGCCGTTGGCGGCCTTTTCGATGGTCGGGCCGTAGACAAGGTTCTCGACCAGCCGGACGGCATACTCCGGCTCCCAGGCCAGCGTCCAGCGCTCGCGGAAGGTGCCGCGACTGCGCCCGGCGTCGGTCAATTTGCCCCAATGCACACCGAGCACGCTCAGGCGGTGCAGCAATGTCGAACGGAAAAGCCCGCTTTCGCTGCGCAGATCGACCGACAGTTCGCGCTCCAGCGCCTCGGGCTTCAGCCGTGCCGCCTTCTGGTTGCGCTGCAGATCCTCGATCAGTGGGGCCAGCGGGGTGTCGGGTGGAATTTCGCCAACGTCCGCACCCAGAAGCAGCTCGGCCTCGACCAGCGCCCACAGCAGCGCTTCGCCGTTGAACAGGGCGGCGACCGAGGCGTCGCGCAATTCCTCGAAGCCGGGCTTCGGCCGCTCGCGAATGGCGGCGAGCGTACGGGCGAGCCGCTCCGCCTCGATCAGCGAAGCGGTCGAGATCAGATGACCCTTCTCGCGCAGCACCGCCGCAATCATCGCCAGCCACAGGGTTGCCCCGTCATGGCGGCCGCGCGTGCGCCAAAGATGCTTGCACCAACCCGGCGCCACGACGCCGGCGCCATAGCCAAGGCCCGACGCCAGGCGCGGCCCCGTCCATGGCGCCCAGGTCATCGTGCTCTTGCGCCGGGCGATGCCCTTGAGCAGCGCCTGATCGGCTTTCTGGACGTGCGCTGCCTGCAGCGCCGGCACGTGCCATGCGCCGCAGACCACCGCTATCGGTCCCTCGAACTCCTTTCGCGCCGCGGCGATTTCGAGCCGCATATGTGCTTCGCGCCTGGCTTCGAACCGGGCGATCGACCCCTCACCTTCGCGCAATGTCGTCATGGCGTCGGCGATGGCCGCGAAAATCGGGCCGGGCTCGGGGTTCTGTTCGACGATATCCGACCACCAGCTTTCGCCATCCTCGTAGCCGGCGGCATGCGCCAGAGTGCCGATCGGATCACGGCGATGCGGGTCCTCGTCATCGCCGGCTTCGCTGGCTTCGGCGGCGTCGGTGTTTTCCGCGGCATCGATCGGCTCGGCGGGCGACCGCGCCGACGACGGCAGGTCGATGAAACGCAACGCCGCCTTGTTGCCGACCGCCCAGAGGACCGCCTGATATTCGGGAGAGAATTCGGCGAACGGCCAGAAGCTGGTCGAGGCCGGGTCGTCCTCCGGGTAGCAGAGCAATGCCACCGGCGGCTGCATTTCCGGGCGGGCCAGCAGCGGCAACAGTGCCGAAGCGTCGCTCGGCCCTTCGATCAGGACGGCGACCGGCCGCAATTCCTGCAGCGCCTGCACAAGGCTTTCGGCGGAGCCGGGCCCGTGATGGCGTATGCCGAAATAGGCGATGTCGCTGTGCTTCATCGGTGTCAGATCGCCGCGTTCAGGGCCGCATAGTAGCCGGAATAGTCGGGCCGCTTCTTGAGCACTGTTTCCAGATATTCTTCCAGCACGACCTTGTCCTGCACCGGATCCTTGACGATCGCGCCGACGAGGCTGGCGGCGAGGCCTTCGGCGCCGAGCTTGCCGCCGTCGAACCAGGCCGCCTGGCTGAGGCCGCCAACCATGGTGGCGATGGCCTCTGCCGTCGACAGCGAACCCGAAGGCGTCTTCAGTGTCACCTTGCCGTCGGCGGTCGAGCCGGAGCGCAATTCGCGGAAGATGGTCAGCACGCGGGCGATCTCTTCGGCGACATTCTTCGGCACCGGCAGGTCGAGACCGCCTGCCATCTCACCGACGCGCTTCGAGACTATCGAGATTTCTTCCGCCATGTCCGCGGGCAGCGGCAGCACCACGACATTGAAGCGCCGCTTGAGCGCCGAGGACAGCTCGTTGACGCCCTTGTCGCGGTTGTTTGCCGTGGCGATGATGTTGAAGCCGCGCTGGGCATAGATCGAGGTGTTCAGCTCCGGGATCGGCATCATCTTCTCGGACAGCACGGTGATCAGCGTGTCCTGTACGTCCGAGCCCATGCGCGTCAGTTCCTCGAGCCGGCACAGCTTGCCGTCCTGCATGGCGCGATAGAGCGGCGTAGGCACCAGCGCTTCCTGGCTCGGGCCTTTCGCCAGAAGCTGGGCATAGTTCCAGCCATAGCGGATCTGGTTCTCGTCGGTTCCGGCCGTGCACTGCACGATCAGCGTCGAGTCGCCCATGATGGCGGCGGCGAGATGTTCCGAGACCCAGGATTTGGCTGTGCCCGGAACGCCGAGCAAAAGCAGCGCACGGTCGGTGGCCAAAGTCGCCACGGCGGTTTCCATCAACCGGCGGCGGCCGACATATTTCGGCGTGATCACGGTGCCGTCGCTGGCCTTGCCGCCCAGCAGATAGGTCAGGACGGCCTTTGGCGAGAGGCTCCAGCCGGCGGGCTTTTGCTTGTCGTCGCCGCGCGCCAGCGCTTGCAGTTCACTGGCATAGGCCTGCTCGACCGGAAGACGGATGGCTGCGTTCATGGGTTCTTCTCCGGATTGATCATGTGTCGGTTCCAGACGGATGTTCGGCCAGCGCTGCGTTGAGACGCAGGAGAGCGAGTGAAGGAGCCGCGGGCGGCATGCCGGCTGCGACGACCTCGTCGATCAGCCTTGCCGCCGTGGCGGTGGTGGTGAGGAAGCCCATCGTTTCGAGGATATCGTCGAGGCCGCGGCGCATGGCGTCGTCGGTTGCGCCGATGACCGAACGCAGTGCCGGAAGCACTTGCCCGTTTGTCAGGTCATCCCATTCCAGCCAGCTTGCTTCGATGCCTTCGGCAAGGTTGAGCGCGCCAAGATATTTCCAGTCCTTCAGGATTAGCCTGATCAGGGTACGCTTTCTGCGGCTGTCCAGACGCGGCATGAGGTGGAGGACGAACAGCGCCGGTTTGCCACCATCGGCGACAAGCGTATCCGCCATATGCGTTACCGCGGCGTCGCTGCCCGAGGCGGCAACCATTCGTGCGATCAGGATGTCGGCATTGTTGTCGGCGCCGAACTGCCAGGCGCCGATGAATTCGGGTTCGGTGGCACCGAACCGTGCAGCGAGGTCGACCAGGTTGCAGGTCTCGAACAATTCGGCGCGACGCTGTTCCTGCGCCGGGGATTTGAGTTTTGCCGGCGTGTAGGTGGTGCGGCGGCGGATGAAACCGGATTTGCCTTCGCTGATGAAGGCGGCGAGTTCGGCAACGGGGTCATCCGCGCCACCGTCGCCAAGCTGACCGTGCTCACCCAACCTTGCCAGCAGCCGACCAGCCAGTTCGCGCACCTTGCCGGAACGGTCGGTAGAAAGGCTTTTCAGGAAGGGCGCATCCTCGAGGGTGAGTCCGAAGCGCATGAGCTCGATGAGCGCGAGCCTGACCTCCGCAGGCTCACTCGATCCCTTGGTCTCGATGAGCATCCGTGCCGCGGCCGGTTCGATGCGGCGCATGTCGGCCAGCGCGATGCGGCGCGCGGCGGGATAGAAGTCATCCCAGTTTTCTGCCGTCAGTTTCTCCCGTGGGGCATGCACCTGCCCTTCGAGGCCGGCCTGCCAGTCGATCCAGGGGGCGTAGACGTCCGGGCTGTTCTGGTCCGACGCGGCAGGCATCCAGTCCATTGGATGAAGCACGAAGCCGCGGCTGGCAACCAGCGTCACCACGCGCACCTTGCGCCTTGCGTCGGCAGCCTGTTTCAACGCGGCCCTCAACAGCGGTCGCAACCGCTCCGGCAGCATGGGCAGGGCAAGTGCCGGCAGCGGCGGACGACGCTTCAGAACCTTCGGCACCGCAGGCCGCAAACCGATGTCAAGCGCCTGCGCCGCGATCGCCAGCAGCCGGCGCTCGCGTTCGTCGGGGCTTGCGGTGCCGGCGATCTCCTTCCACGCGGCTGGAGCGAGGTCGAATGTCGGTCCGCCGGTGATCCAGCAGTCGCGCATTGCCGCCAGGCCTGTCTGTTCGAGCTCGTTCACGACAGATCGAGCCTCCCGAACCTGCTCTGCGCCGCCAGAAGGTCAAGCCGGGCGCCATTCCACAGTGCTGCGGCGGCGGCAAGGTCGATGCCGAGCAAGGTCTGGTCGACAGCACCGGCGATCGGCAAGGCGATCCCATGCGGATCATCGGCTGCCTGCCACCAGGCGGTGCCGCGGTCGTCGAGCGAGATCGCGCCGGGAGGCAGGATGAGAGGACTGTCGGTAAGCCATGGCGCGCCATCCTGCTGGGAAGCGCGCGCCGCGAGCGGGTCTTTCAACGCGCCGAAATCAGGCCACGCCGCCCCGGAAGAGACGTCACCGATGCGCTCCGCCACCAGCGCGCGCAGTGGTGTGCGCGATGGATAGAACACCAGCCGAGCGTTGAAGCGGTCGCCCGGCGCGAAGGCGTTCGATCTGCGTCCCGCCGATGCTGGAAAATAGTCGAGCAGCAGGGCAAATTGCGGCGTCACGCTGTTCAGATCGAGCAGCCAGGTCGAATGGCTGACGAGACCGTCGCGGCGGGTTTCGATCTTCTCGCCGAGAACCTCCCAGTGGCTTTCCACCTGCCTTGCCTCGGGATTGGCCAGAATCTGCTCACGCGTTTCGGATGTCGATACGAGCCGCTTCAGTTCAGGGTCGTCAGGCTCCGATCGCCAGGCCTTGGCCAGCAGCACCAGCTTGCCGAGCTCGCGGATCGCTGCATCCGGCCTTTCCTCGCTGCGCAGCGCCATCAGCCGCGACGGTATCTCGTCGATACGCCCGGCAAGCGCGGTTGCCTTGAGGTCGACGAGCCGCGCGGCAATGCGGCGGCAACGCTCGCTGCTGGCGTCGACAAATCCGGAAAGGCCAAGCCGCAACTGGTCGGCGATCCATTGGTCGAGTTCATCGAGCGCCGCCGACACCGCGGACCGTGTCTCTTGCGCCCGCTTGCGTTGTGCCGCCTCGCGGCGTTCGACAGCCGCGGCGTCCTCGACGACAGCAGCCTCATCCGGCTGCAGAGCATCGTCGATGCTCTTGGCTGCCGCGCCGGGCAGCACTGGCCCCGCCGTCTGCGGTGTCGTCTTTCGGCGCCGGCCAAGCCAATCATTCACCCATTCCGGCGTCGATTGAGCGGGAGCAAAACTGGCTGGTGCCGTGGCGGCGATCCACATCAGGGCCAGCGTGTGCTTGCAGGGAAATTTTCGCGATGGGCAGGTGCATTTGTAGCCGTGATCGCCGGTATCGACCACCACCCGATAAGGGTTGGAGCCGGAGCCCTGGCATTCGCCCCAGATCAGGGCCTGCTGCTCATTCCGTTCAAGGCGCGGCCAGTTCGATCGCTTGGTCAGCTTGGAGGCGGCGCTGAGCGACGCCTGGTCGGGAGCCAGCGCCTCTATGGTTTTCAAGTCGAATTCCAAGCCGCCCCCTCGTGAGCCGAACCAAACGTCGTCGCCAGTATAGGTAGCCGTTTGTGAAGAATTGTTGTAGGTCGGACTTGCGGGCCAAGCTTGGTGCTCTGAAGAGCCGACATCGCGCCGTGATCGGCGCATGACGTGTCGTTTCCGTCTCCGCCACGGGCCTGAAAGACCGTAGACTTCGCCGGTCAACGGAGATCTGGACCATGCGTCTTTTCGGTCGTTTCGTGCTTGCCGCTTCAGTTACCTTCTGCCTCGCCTCGGGCGCGGCTTTCGCCCAGGACAAGAAACTCAAGCTCGGCACTGAGGGTGCCTATCCGCCTTTCAACTACGCCAATGCCGATGGCACGCTGGGCGGCTTCGACATCGATCTCGGCAAGGCGCTGTGCGCCGAGATGAAGACCGAATGCGAGTTCGTCGTGCAGGATTTCGACGGCTCCATTCCCGCGCTGCAGGCCGGCAAGTTCGATGCCATCATCAACATAACCATCACGCCGGAGCGGGCCGAAAAGGTCGACTTCACCCACAAGTACTACCAGACGCCGCCGGCTATCGCGGTGCCGAAGGAATCGACGATCTCAAGCACTTCGCCGGACGATCTGAAAGGCAAGGCGTTGGGCGTGCAGAGCGCGACCATTCATCAGAACTTCGCCGAGCAGAAATACGGCGGATCGACCATAAAAGCCTATCCGACCGGCGATGACGCCCGCACCGACATGGCCAATGGCCGGCTCGACGCGATGATGGATGGCTCGATCATCCTGACGGAATGGCTGAAGAAGCCCGACGGCGCCTGCTGCAAGTTGCTTGGCACCCTGACGGCCGATCCGGCCATTCACGGGCCCGGCGTCGGCATCGCGCTGCAAAAGGGCAACAAGGAGCTGACCGACAAACTGAACGCCGCCATCGATGCGTTGCGTGCCAATGGAAAGTACAAGGAAATCAACGACAAGTACTTCTCGTTCGACGTCTACGGTACCTGACCTGACGACAGTTCACTTCGGCAGCGCCGCCCGGCGCTGCCGTTTTTCATGAACGATGGAGATTTTCGTGGCCGAGCGGCGATCCCCCTTCTACGGCAGCATCGTCGGACTGGGTGCGACCGTGGGGCGGGTCGGGGGCGATTTCATCTCGGCCAAATACTATTCAGGTATCGCCGACGAGCACCTGAACACCCGCAGCAATGTCGGCGTCCAGGACCTCAGCACCATGGGCAAGATGGACATCAAGGGGCCGGATGCCGAGGCGCTGGTCAACCATGTCATCGTCAATGATGCATCTGCGATGAAGCCGGGCCAGGTGCGCTATTCGACGGTGTGCCGCGAGGACGGCGGCATCATGGACGATCTCACCGTGTTCCGGCTGGCGCCGGAGCATTTCATGCTGGTGACCGGCTCGGTGAACCGCCTGAAGATGCTGCCCTGGCTGCTGCATCATGCCGAGGGGCGCAACGCCTATGTCACCGATATCACGGCGGCCATCGCCTTCCCGACGATCCAGGGGCCACGCTCACGCGAACTGCTGAAAGTGCTGGTTTCCGACGCCGATCTGGATGGACTGAAACGCTGGTCGTTCACCTCAGGGCGCATCGGCGAGACGCGCGTGCTGATCTCGCGCACCGGCGTGACCGGCGAACTCGGCTTCGAGCTGTTCGTGCCGGCCGACGAGGCGGCTGCCGTCTGGGACATGCTGATGCGCAGCGGCCGGGATTTCGGCCTCAAGCCATATGGCGTGCTGGCGATGTTCACGCTGGGGTTGGAGAAGGCCTATCCGGCGCATGGTATCGACATGGACGAAACCCGCACGCCGTTCCATGTCGGCCTCGACCGCTGGATCAGGTTCGACAAGGGCGATTTCGTCGGCCGCGACGCCTTGCTCAAGGTTCGCGACAAGGGTGTCGACGAGCGCTGGACCGGTCTGATCCTCGACGGCGACAGACCGGCCGCGACCAACGCCCGGGTCATGGCCGGCGGCGAGGATGCCGGGCTGGTGACCTATAGCGACCATGGTTATTCCCTTGGCAAGGTGCTGGCGACCGCGCATATCGGGCTACCCTTCACCGCTGTCGGCACCGAGCTCAGCATCGACATTGACGGGACACCGACACGAGCGACCGTAGCGCCGATGCCGTTCTTCGATCCCGAGGGCTCGCGGCTGAGAGTCTAGAGCGGCTCAGCTTTTGATTGAATCGCCGACCCGCTCTAAGTATTTGTTTTTACGCATTCCGGACGGGAACCGCTACGCACTTTTCCTGGAGTTGCTCTGGAGCGTGTCGCCGACCTTCAGCCTAGCGGTGGCGTTGAGAAGCTCATCCTTCCGCCGACTCCGACTGGATCAGGCTTTCGAGCAGGTCGAGCAGACGCTCCTGCTGTTCGACGCCATAGCGTTTCTGGATCGCCTCATAGATGGCGGCGCGCTCGGGTGACAGATTCTCGATCACCGCCAGCCCGGCGGGGCTGATGGCCAGCAGCGCCCGACGGCCATCGTCCTTGACCTTATTGCGGGTGATGAACTGCCGCTCCTCCATCGCCTTGATGATGCGGGTCAGGCTCGGCGGCAGGATCGACGCCTGATTGGCGAGTTCGGTTGCCTCAAGCGGGCCGGCTTCCGCCAACACGAGCAACACGCGCCATTGCTGTTCGGTGATATCGTGCCGGGCGAGCATCGGCCGGAATCGCGCCGTTACTGCCTCGCGTGCGCGCAGGAGAGCCATCGGCAAGGAGCGGCGAACGCTGGGCGGCAACAAATCAGATCTCCGAAGGAATTCAGCTACGTCCCCGGGTGGAACGTACACGGCATGGCTCAGTATATACGCTGCTCTATCGACGATTTTGCCCGGAGCGGCAATGCCACTCCGTCAAAGAGCGTCGTGCCAAGAACGACGGATGGCGAACAAATATTCCGCTCATCTCAAGGCACCGGACGACTTGCCTGAAGGCGTTCGAGGCTTGCCTTCTGAGCACGTCAAGAACGAAGTCATGCTCCGCGCGATCAAAGATGATCGTAGTGCCAAGGCGGCCGCAAAGAAAAAGGCCGGGCGCGAATGCCCGGCCAAAAATGAAGGTCAAACCTTCAGAGGGGAACACCGTTCGGGGAATGGGAGGAAACCGCCGAACGATAACCCTTATTTGGGCTTGCCCAGGCGCATTTGCGACGAACAAAATTCCAAAAAACGCGCCGACGGCGAAAAATTCGGCTCCATTGCTGCAGCAACATCAGCCGGCCGCGGTGGCCGTTTCCAGCAGGTCGGCATAGTGTCGCT
The DNA here is from genome assembly GCF_014843845.1 of Mesorhizobium amorphae. Taxonomy (GTDB): domain Bacteria; phylum Pseudomonadota; class Alphaproteobacteria; order Rhizobiales; family Rhizobiaceae; genus Mesorhizobium; species Mesorhizobium amorphae_A. Next base: position 132,152 of record NZ_JHQS01000122.1, read on the forward strand.
TCGCCACGTCGGGATGCGAGCGCAGGCGGCTTTTCAGCACATTGGTGCCGACATCGCGAAACAGCGGATTGTCGGGATCGCTGGCCGGCCCCCGCGCCTCGGCCGTAAGGTCCTCGGGCAAGGTCAGCAGCGGGATCGTCGCGTCGAGCCGAGCGCTGAAGAAGAAGGGAACGGAAATCCGCTCGACACCGGGCGGCGGTGTGACGACGCGATGGACGGTCGCCCGGAGATAGCCGTTCGACGCCAGTTCGAGCAGCTCGCCGATGTTGACCACCAGCGTTCCGGGAAGCGGGTCCACATTGACCCAGCTGCCGTCATACTCGACCTGCAATCCTTTGTTCTCGTCCTGAAGCAGCAGGGTGAGGAAGCCGCCATCCTTGTGCGCGCCGACGCCCTGATCGTCGCCGGTCGCGTCACGGCCGGGATAGCGCACGATCTTCATGCGGTGGTTGGGCTCGTCGCGATAGATCGGATCGAAAGCGTCCTCGGCCTGGTCGAGCGATTGGGCAAAGGCCTTCAAAAGGCGGATCGCCACCTCGGTCGCCCTTGCCTGCCAGGCGAGCAGCGCCGGTTTCAGCTCCGGCAAAGCGGCCGGCCATTGGTTCGGCCCTTGCAGCCGCGTCCAGGCGGGAACGCCTGGACCTTGCGGGATAATCGGGCGCTCGACGCCGATGTCGAGCTGCTCGCGCCAGTCGGCCTTGCCCTTGGTCAGTTCGCCGCCAGCGCGCGTATAGCCGCGGAATTGCGAGGATTTGACCATTTCGATGGCCAGCTTGTCGGCCGCCGGCAAGGCAAAGAAGCGGCGCGAGGCATCGAGCACGTCGGCGATCTCCGAGGCCGATATGCCGTGGCCGCTGAGATAGAAGAAACCGACATCCCGCGCCGCCGTGCGCAGATCGAACAAAAAGGTCCGGCGCTCCGATGCGCCCTGTTCGAGACGGTCAAGATCGAGCACAGGGACAATTCTGGGCATGGTCAGGCTCCTTATGCGGGGCGTCGCGCCTGACCGCCACGGTGGCACACAGGCCTTTGCGATCCAAGCAACGGACGATCCAAACTCGACGTCGATGGGAGAACGCCGGCCTGCATTTTGCCGCCGGCTGGCAAAGAACGTCCGAACGGATACCCAGCCTGCTTGCACCCGGCGGTCATGCGCGGTGGTCCAGCCTGGCGACCAGGCGGTCCCCGGCCCACTGGATGCCGCAGACCAGGATGATGAGCACGATGACGACCGCCACCATGACGCTTGTCTCGAAGCGTTGGTAGCCGTAGCGGATGGCAAGGTCGCCCAGCCCGCCGGCGCCGATGGCACCGGCCATGGCCGAGGCGCCGATCAGCGTCACCAGCGTCACCGTGAATCCGGCGACGATGCCGGGCAGCGCCTCCGGCACCAGCACCTCGCGGATGATCGTCCAGCGGTTGCCGCCCATGGCGCGCGCCGCCTCGATCAGGCCGTGGTCGACCTCGCGCAGCGACACTTCGGCGATGCGCGCATAGTAGGGCGTGGCGGCGATCGACAGCGGCACGATGGCCGCCCAGGTGCCGATCGAGGTGCCGACGATCAGCCGCGTCACCGGGATCAGCGCCACCAGAAGGATGATGAAAGGCACCGAGCGGAAGCCGTTGATGATGGCACCGAGCGCGCGTTTCACCCACAGGCTTTCGGCGATGCCGCCGCGATCGGTGGCGACCAGTGCAAGGCCGAGCGGCAGGCCGAAGACCAGCGAGATGAGGCCGGACGCCCCGGTCATCAGGACCGTCTCCCAGATCGAACGAATGAGAAGCTCAAACAGAACCGGCGACATGGCCAAGCACCTCCACCCGCGCCTGGCGGGCTTTCAGGAATGCGATCACTTGCGACAGATGATTTTCATCGTTGCCCGCCACCGCCAGGAACAGCGTGCCGACCGGCTGCTGCTGGACATGGTCGATGCCGCCATGGACGAGGCGGAACGGACCCGGCACGGCATCGGCAAGGTCCGATAGCAGCGGAGCTCGCGCGGCCTCGCCGGAGACGTCGATCCTGAGGATCGCTTCCGCGCCGGCTCCCGGCACGAGCCGGCTGGCGATCTCAGCCGGTAGTTGCGGGCGGATGCCGCCGAGCAGGCTTCTGGTGATTTCCGAACGCGGGTTGGCAAAGACCGACCAGACCGGACCCTCCTCGACGATGCGTCCGGCGTCGATCACCGCCACGCGATCGGCGATCGAGCGGATCACCTCCATCTCGTGGGTGATCAGCAGTATGGTCAGGCCAAGCTGCCGGTTGATATCTCTCAGCAGGGCCAGGATCGAGCGCGTCGTCTCCGGGTCCAGCGCCGAGGTCGCTTCGTCGGAAAGCAGTAGCGCCGGGCGCGCGGCGAGTGCCCTGGCTATGCCGACACGCTGCTTCTGGCCGCCCGACAGCGAGGCCGGATAGGCTTTCGCCTTCTCCGACAGGCCGACGAGTTCCAGGAGTTCGGCGGCACGCGCCAGCCGCTCGGCCTTGGGGCGGCCCTCGATCTTGAGCGGCAGCGCGACATTGTCCTCGACGGTCTTGGCCGACAGCAGGTTGAAATGCTGGAAGATCATGCCGATGCGGCGCCGCAGCGGCTGCAGCTCGCCCTCGCTAAGCCGGCTGATCTCGCGGCCCTCGATGAATACCGCGCCGGAATCCGGCCGCTCCAGCCCGTTCAGGCAACGGATCAGCGTCGACTTGCCGGCGCCGCTGCGGCCGATGATGCCGAGGATCTCGCCCTTGCGCACCGTCAGCGAGACGCCGTCGAGCGCTGCAGTCTTGCCAAAATGCCGCTTCAGCTCGGTGAGGCGCACGACATCTTCCGAAGCAGGAGGATGGCTGCCAGCCGCCAGATCGGCCGATGCTTTGATATGCTGGTTCATCGAGGTTCCTGTTTCGGCGTTCCGCAAATGCGATGGCGGCCCGCTCCGTGGCGGACCGCCTGTTTCTGCCAGCCACGCGCCGATCAATAGGCGCTGATCCCGGTGCCCTTGTAGACCTTGTCGAACTCGGCCTTGACCGTCTCGTTCTGGTAGGCAGCGACCAGCGTCTTCACCCAGGGCTCGTTCTCGTTGCCGGCCTTGACCGCGATGAAGTTGCGGTAGGGATTGTCGGCCACCGGCTCCTGGGCGATGCGGTTGTCAGGGCCGAGGCCGCTCTTCAGCGCCCAATCGGTGTTGACCACGGCAGCGTCGAGATCCTCGACCGAGCGCCCGACAATGCCGGCATCGAGCTCCTTGATGACGACCTTCTTCGGGTTCTCGGCGATGTCGGCGGTGGTCGCCAGGATGCCGGTGCCGTCCTTCAGCTTGAGGACACCCTCGTTCTGCAGCACGCGCAGCGCCCTGCCTTCATTCGATGGGTCGTTGGGCAAGCCGATGACGGCGCCCTCAGGCAGCTCGGCGACCTTGGCGTATTTCTTGGAATAGAGGCCGATCGGCCAGACGCCGGTGTAGCCGACCGGGACGATGTGATAGCCCTGCGTCTTGATCTGGTTGTCGAGATAGGGCTTGTGCTGGAAGGCGTTGGCGTCGATCTCGCCACGCTCCAGCGCCTCGTTGGGCTGGGTGTAGTCGTTGAAGACGACGGTGTCGATCGTCAGGCCTTTTTCGGCGGCCTGGGCCACAACGACGCGCCAGACATCCTCGTCCTCGCCGCTGATGATGCCGACCTTGATGGCCTTCTTGTCCTCGGCGAAGGACGGTGTCGGCGCGGCCAAGGCAACAATGGCAAGCGCCGAAGCCAGAAGCGCGGCAAGACCTGCGCGCCTGGTGACTGATGTTGAAACGAAAGGTTTAAAAGCGTTTCCGCGTTCGGACATGATGCGTTCCTTGCAATCCTGAAATCATATCGGCCAGGCGGGATGCGAAGCCTTGATGACAGGATCGGCAATGCTGCGCTTCCGATCAAAGAACCGGTTTTCTTCTTCAACGCGAAGCAGGAAATATTCTCTCAAAGATTTTGCGACAGCGAGCACGCCTGCGAGCGCGTGGCACATTGCAGGCGGCGAGCGACATGCGCTGTGCCAGAATCGCTGCGCCGGCTTTGGCTGAACGCTCAGAATGTCTCGACCCAGGGCCTTAGTTCGACCTCAAAACTCCAGGCGCTGCGATGCTGGCGGTGGGTCGCGAGATAGGCCTCGGCAATCGCATCCGGCGACAACCGGCGATCCGGCCGGTCCGGCTCCTCGGCCTGCCCGGGCGGCTGGATGGCACCGTCGATGATGAAATGGGCGACATGGATGTTCTTCGGCGCCAACTCGCGGGCCATGGACTGCGCCAGGCCGCGCAGGCCGAATTTCGGCATGGCGAAACCGGCCGAACCGGGAAATCCCTTGAGGCTGGCAGTGGCGCCGGTGAACAGGATCGAACCGGCCCCGCGCGCCGACAGCCGCCGCGCCGCCTGCTGGCCGACCAGGAAGCCGCCATAGGCGCCGACCAGCAGCGCGTGTTTCACCGCATCGGGATCGAGTTCGGCGATCGGGCCGCGTGTGCGGCCGCTGGCGTTGAAGACGGCAAGGGCCAGCGAGCCGACCTTGTCGGCGGCGTCGAACAGGCTTGCGACGGAGGCCGGATCGGAAACGTCGGTTTCGACGGCGAGCGCACCGGTCTCCTCGACCAGTGGGGCGAGCTTGCCGGTGTTGCGGGCGGCCAGCACGACACGAAAACCCTCCTTGGCGAGGAGGCGCGCCAGCGAAGCGCTCAGGCCCTGCCCTGCGCCGGCGATCACTGCGACGTCGGATGCCATGATTTTTCCTCCTTGGTTAGCCTCCGGCGGAAGCATTTCGCCAGACGCTGCTCGTAGCGTCGCGCCTTCGCGGGCGACAGGCAAGAGATGGCGTTGCTACCGTTGTTGAGCCAGACAGTCGCAGAAACCAAAATCCCGGTTCCGCCGGCAACGGTCTGTGGATTGACTTCGACAAAGACAAGGCTGGACCTTGCCCGCCAGCCGGAACCATCCGACACGTCTTCTCGACAGCGGCGATCTCGTCAACGGAGGCTAGGCACTTATGGAACCAATCTGGGCCGTCGGCCTGATGACCGGCACCGTGCTTGACGGCAATATCGACGTCGCGCTGATCAAGACCGACGGCGAGCGCATCGCGGATTTCGGCACCTATACGCTGGCGCCCTACCCGCAATCGATCCGCACCTTGCTGGAGGAGACGCTGCGCCAGGCGCGGGTGTGGAGCTTCACCGGGCCGGAGCCGGCGATTTTTCGCGAGGCCGAGGAGGCGCTGACGCGGGCACAGTCGGCGGCGGTCAAGGACCTCGTCGAAAGCCATGGTCTCACCATGGCCGACATCGGCGTCGTCGGCTTCCATGGCCAGACCGTGCTGCATCGCGCGCCTGAGGTCGGCCGGCTTGGCCAGACCCGCCAGCTCGGCGACGGCGACTTGATGCATTCCATTCTCGGCACCAAGGTCGCCTATGATTTCCGCTCGGCCGACATGCGCGCCGGCGGGCAAGGCGCGCCACTGGCGGCTGCCTACCACACCGCGCTGCTGCGCGCGGCGGATGCCAGCGGCAACATGGCGGTGCTCAATCTCGGCGGCGTCGCCAACATCACCTGGTGGGACGGCAAGGACAATGTCGTCGCCTTCGACACCGGCCCGGCCAACGCGCCGCTCAACGATTTCATCAAGGCGAAGGGGCTTGGCGACATGGACCGCGACGGCGCGCTGGCCCACGCCGGCACGGTGGACGAGGCGCGGCTGGCGAAGCTGCTTGAGCACCCGTATTTGACCAAGCCTTATCCGAAATCGCTCGACCGTTTCGACTTCGGCGCGGCGATGGCCGACGGGCTCACCGCCGAGGATGGCGCGGCAACGTTGACGGCCTTCACCACTGCTGCCGTCGGCAAGGCGCTCGACCTTTTGCCGCATCGGCCAAAGAGACTGGTGGTCAGCGGCGGCGGCCGTCACAACCCGACGATGATGGCGATGCTCGCCAGCCGCGCCGGCGTCGAAGCCGTGCAGGCCGAAACGCTCGGCTGGAAGGGCGACGCGGTCGAGGCGGAGTGCTTTGCTTTCCTGGCGGTGCGCGTGCTGCGCGGCCTGCCGATCAGTTTTCCGAGCACGACCGGCGTGCCGCAGCCGATGCGCGGCGGACGGCTGGCGGGTTAGCCAGCCAGTTTCTTCTGCAGGAAGATGCGGCTGCGGCCGATGGGAAAATCGGGCAGCGTGCCGAACGGCTGGTAGCCCTGACGCTCATAGGCCCTGGCCGCTTTCGGATTAAAAGTGTCGATCCAGGCGCCGTGGCAGCCGCGCACGATCGCTTCCCGTTCGGCCGCCTCCAGCATGTTGCCTGCCATATGCTGGCCGCGCAGCCTCTCGTCGACCCAGAGCCATTGCACGAAGAGCCAGCCCCAGGCGGTGTAGCCCGAAATGCCGGCGACGACCTTGCCGCCTTCGTCGCGCACGAAGACGGCGAGCGCCTTGCGCCTGGACGCGCCGACATCGCTGTCGTTGAAGGCGGCGAGCCGTTCGCCCAGAAAGGCGAGCTCCTCCGGCAAGGGATCGGCGGTGGTCTCAAGCGTCGTCTTCATCAAATGCGTTGCATTCCTGGGCAGGCACTATAGTTTGCTGCCTCATCCTAAACGGTTATTCTGTAAAGATAAAATGGATTTGACCAGCTCTCTCGACCTGTCGCGTCTATCCCGGACGGCGTCCCGAATTCTGGAGGTCGTGGACTCGCATACTTGTGGCCAGCCGACGCGGGTGGTCATCGCTGGCGCCGATCTGGCGCCGGGGCTCGATCCAAACGAAGCTCGGGAACAGTTGCGGGGCGAGCGTGACTGGGTGCGGCGTGTCTCGGTGTTCGAGCCCAGAGGCCATCGCTCGATGTTTTCCGTAGCTCTTATCCCGCCGGCGCACCCTGGCGGTGACTACGGCCTCGTCTACATGGACGCCGCGACCTATCCGGATATGTGCGGTCACGCGACGATCGGGGCCGCGACGACCTTGATCGAGTTGGGGCTGGTTGGGCCGACGATGCCGGGATACGACGGCGTCTTCGAATTCGGATTGCGCACGCCGGCCGGCCGCGTCGAACTGCGGGCCACGTTGAAGAACGGGCGCTGCCAAGCGGTGGCTTTCCGGCTCGGCTTTGCATTTTTTCTATGCACACTGGAACTGCGGGTCGGCGACGGCCGGACCGTGCCGGTCCATATCGCCCATGGTGGCCAGTGGTACGCCTTCGTCGACGTAAACGCCGCGGGCCTTCGCATCGATGCGAATGCGATCGATGCGCTGATTGCCGCCGCGCAGGACATCCGGGCCAGGATCGCGGCGCAACTGACGATGGCCGACCCGAGCAGCGGTAAGCCTCCTGTCGTCGGCAATATCGTGTGGACCGACACGCCGCGTGATCCGCAGGCGGCGGGCTTCAACGTTCCGGTATCAGCGGCGGGATCGTTCGATCGCTCGCCATGCGGAACCGCGACCTGCGCGCGCATGGCGGCACTGGTGGCGCTGGGGCAACTTGAAATCGGCCAATCCTTCATCAACGAGGGGCTGATGGGCACACTCTATCGCGGCATGCCGGTTGGCGCGGATATGCGGGACAAGATCAGCGGCATCATTCCCCAGGTCGAAGGAAGCGCTTGGATCACCGGCCATTCGCGGCTGCTCGTCGATGAGCGCGATCCACTCGGCAATGGCTATCTGGTGGGTGGCGGTCCGGCGGTGCTGTAGCTCGTAGCGCAAGTGTCGTCATGGCAAGGGCGGAACCGCCCGCCCGGAAAACCCCGGATCGCCTGATCCGGGGTTTTGCAATCGAGACTGTGCCTATTTGTTCAGCGTCGCCTGCAAGGCGTTGACGTCTTCCGTGGTCATTTCGCCGTCGGTCGTCACCTTGCCGTCGACAATCTTCCAGAGACGGAACGGGCCGGTGATGTCACCGTACTTGTCGAAGGCGACCGGGCCGATGACGCCTTCGTAGCGGATCGGCTTGCCGTCCTTGATCAGGCCGAGCGCTTTGGCGAACTCTTCCTTGCCGGCAAAGACGGGCGTGCCGGCCGGGTCGACCGCCTTGTACATCGCGTCCTTGATCTTGGCCGGATCCTCGGAGCCGGCAATGGCGATGGCCAGGCCGACGATGGCGCCGGCATCATAGGAGCGGTCGGCGGCCGGGTTCGACGGTTCGATGCCGGAAAACTCCTTGTAGTTCTTCATGAAATAGTCGGTCGAGGCCGTCGGGCTGGTGCCCGAGGACGTGCCGTAGGCATCCTTCAGATAGTCGGCACCGACGGATTCGATGAAGTCCGGGCTGTTCATGCCGTCATTGAACAGGAACTTCTGCACGCCGCCCTGCGAAATCCAGGCGCGGGCGATGGTTGCGCCATCGACCGGCGTGCTGACGAGATAAAGCCCGTCCGGCTCGCCGGCCATGGCGGCGGAGACTTCCGAGGCATAGCTCGACTGCTTTTCGTTGTAGGGCGTGTCGGAGATGATGGTGCCACCGAGCGCTTTGTAGGCGCGCGAGAACTCCGCCGCCATGTTGACCCCGAAGTCGTTGTTGACATGGATGATCGACAGCTTCTTGAAGCCCTTGTCGATGGCATATTTGCCGGCGGCAACGCCCTGCAGCGCATCCGAGGTGATGGTGCGGAAGAAGATGCCGTTGGTCTTGCCGTCGCGGCCGAGCGCGGTCAGCGTCGGCGAGGACGAGGCCGGCGAGACCTGGACGATCTTGGCCGGCGCGGTGACCGAGGTCAGGATCGGGATCGACACCGAAGAAATGATGCCGCCGATGATGACCGGCACCTTCTTGACCTGCACCAGCTGGGTCGCGGCGTCGACCGCGATGTTGCCCTGGCTCTGGCTGTCACGCGTGTCGGCGGTGAGATCGCAGCCGCGCACGCCACCGGCGGCATTGATGTCGCGGAACGCCATCTCGACCGACTTGGCGCCGGCCTGGCCGTATTCGCCGGCCGGGCCGGTCAGTTCCATGACGAGACCGACGGTGATCTTGCAATCGGCGGCATGAGCAGCACCGGCTGCCGTCAGCAAGGCCAGCGCGGTGGTGATGTGGAGTATCGTCCTTGTCATTGTTGTTCCCCTTTCGTTACTCGACTCTAATTTGATCTCTGGAGCCTGTTCAGCCTTCCGGCACCTGCAGCCAGGTTTCATGCAGATGTCGCCATTCGACGCCGTTGGGCGCCGATGAACTGATGGTGAAAACGGCACTCGACTGGCGGCGGCTGTGCTTGCCGCCGCGCTGCTGTGCCTCGACATAGAGGACGACGATCGTGTCGGCGGTCTGCCAGCCGGGACGGATGTCCTCGATCGAGATGGCAAAGCCGTCATCGCAGGTGGCGCGGCTTTCCCGCACATGGCCGATGACCGCATCACGGTCGAGGATCATGCCGCTCGGCGCGATCATGCTGAGGCCTTCGCCCATGACGCGTTCGAAGCGGCTGAAATCCACCGCGTCGGCGCGGGCTTCGACGAACCAGTCGACGAAAAAGCGATGCAGATCGACGACCTCGGCACTCGCGCGTGAAAACAGGGAGGATTGTGCGCTCATACCCGGCCTGCGTTCAGATTGTAGTGCATGATCGAACCGTGACGGCCGTGGCGATCGCGCTCCAGCGTGTAGACGTCGCCTTCAAGGCCCCGGCTCTCGGCGATCACGGCGCCGATCGCCGTCTTGTCATCCGGCGTCAGCGCGACGTCCATGATCCCGGCATTGGCGAGCGCATGCGCCTGGTTGCGGGCGCCGACGATGACGGCCGCCACGTGCGGCTGCTCCAGCACCCAGGCACTGGCGATGGTGGCGATGTCGACGCCGTGGCGATCGCCGACCGCCTTCAGCGTGCTCAGCAATACCTGGAAAAGATCCCAGCCACCAAAATCGTCGATGATCAGCTTGTATTTGACCAGCGAGCGGTTTTCGAGCGGCGTCTGCGGCTCGGCCACATCAAGCCATTTGTCACTCAGGAAGCCTCCGGCCACCGAACCGTAGCAGAGGAAGCTGATGCCGTGCTGGCCGGCGAGTGCGGCAAGGCTGCCCGCCGGCCGTTGGTCGAGCACGGAGTATTGCAGCTGCTGGCTGACCAGCGGCACGCCGGCCGCCAGGATCTCGGCAAGGCGTGGCGTGTCGAAATTGGTGGTGCCGACATTGCGCACCTTGCCTTCCAGGCGAAGCTCGTTGAGCCAGCCCATCGCGTCGATATAGCCGGCCATCGCATAATCCCACCAGTGGAACTGCACGAGATCGAGTCGCTCGGTCTTCAGCCGCCGCAGCGACTGGTCGACGATGCCTCTGATATAGTCGCGGCTGATGCTGGCGAGCCTTTCGAGGTCGGGCACCAGCTTGGTGTGAACCTTCATCCGGGCGGCGGCGTCGAGACCGCGCTCGCTGGCCAGCCGCAGTCGGGCAGCACCGATCAGCTCTTCGACGCCGGTGTAGATATCGGCGCAGTCATAGGTCCAGATGCCGGCATCGAAGGTGGTGATCAGGTCGGTCACCGCCTGCTCGCGGTCGATGGCGCCATGGCCGCCGGCAAGCTGCCAGCCGCCACGTATGACGCGCGAGATCGTGTAGCCGGGGCCGAGTTCGAAGGTCTTGGCGGTCATTACTGGTCATTCTCCTTCGGCAGCGGCACCGCCGTGGTCTCGGCGTGGCTGAATCGCCGCTTGCCGGTCCTGACGATCCTCAGCCGGCTGGCGCAGTTGGGATCGGGACAGGCGATCTCGGCGTCCGAGGTCATCCAGTCATTCCTGTCGGTCGGGCGTTGCTTGGCCGCCAGCAGCGGCAGCACGGCCGCGATCGAGTAGATGGAAAAACCCTGCCCGGCCGGCATAGACAGCATCTCGCCTTTGAGCTCGAAATAGTCGCCGGCCTTGGCGCCGCAATAGATCGGCTTGCCCTTAGGGATGACCGCCTCGACGCGGAGGTCGAAGAGTTCGAAACTGTCGTCGGCCATTCAGACCTCCACCAGGCTGAAGGTGACGTCACAGGCGCCGTTGCGGCGGATGACGCCGCAAGCAGCGGCGAACTGATCGCGCTCTTCGGGAAGCACCTGGGCAACGACGCTGCCGGCAAGCCAGCCGATGGGGAACAGCAGGCGTGCGCCCTGCCCGTAATACAGGCCGATGTCGAAGATCGCATTGGGATTGCCGCCCCACATGCGCGGCGGCACATAGGACAGCACGATGTCGCCCGGCTGCGGCGTCAGCGTCGCATTCTCGGCCGGCAGTGGCCTGGCATAGGCCTGGCCATCCAGATGCGCTGATGGAACCGGGCAGGAAATCTCCGGCCCCGTCCACATCGCATGGATGCCGGCAACGACGCGTGGCTCACCGAGATAGGCCAGCAGGAAGGCAGTGTTGTCGGGCGCCTTCTCGAGCAACAGCAGCGCCGTCGCCGAAAGGTTCGAGCGTGGCTCGGAGATCCGGATGGCGGGCTTGGTCATGTCGAGCCTTTCGCAGCGGCGGATTGCAACTTGTCGCGCAGGAAGGCGAAGGGCCGGCTGATGTCGGCGACCAGCGCCTCGCGCGCCGCCTGCGCATCCTGCTTGGCGAGCGCTGCGACGATGCGGCGGTGATAGTGGGCGGTATCGACCTCGCCGGCCTCGGAGAAGGCGTAGATGGCGACGCGGATGCAGGGGCCGGATTGCAGCCAGAGGCTTTCGATCATCGGGATCAGCACGGCAGAGCCGCAGCAGCGGTAGATTTCGAAATGGAAGCTCTGGTTGAGCGTCGCTTCGCGGTCGATGTCCTTCTTGTGCTTCAGCGCCCGCATCTCGTCCCACTCGCCGAGCATGGCTTCGATGGTGGCGATCTGGCGCGGGCCCATGCGCGTGGCGGCAAGCGCAATCGCCTCGCCTTCGATGAGCGAGCGGGCACGCAGCAGATCGTCGATGCGCTCGAGTGTGATCGGCGGCACGCGCACGGAGCGGTTGGGCAAAGCCTCCAGCGCCTTTTCGGTGATCAGCCGACCCAGCGCCTCGCGCACCGGCATGGTCGAGGTGACCAGCGCGTCGGCGAGGCCGCGAATGGTCAGTACCTGGCTTGGCTCGAAAAGACCGCCGATCAGAGCCCGGCGCAGTTCCGAATAGACGCGATCCTGCACGGTCTCGCGACCGACCGGCGTGAGCTGGGCTGCGATCACCTCGTTGTTCCGCTCGATGGCAGCCTTTTGCATGGCATTCCCGGTCTTGGCCCGATTTGGCCCGTTTTCGGCTTGCGGAGAAAATTAAAGCCGATTAGCGTGATCAAAGCAAGTGTGATCACAAATCAAAAAATCAGAAAGCGGCAACGACCGCTCGGCCAGAGGGTGCATGAGCGAGACAATCGAACGGCAGGACGAGATACGCGAACCGGTTCTGGCGGCGAAGAACGTCGTCAGGCGCTTCGGCGGGCTCGTCGCGGTCAATGACGTCTCGTTCGAGGTCCGCCCGGGCGAAATCCTTGGCCTCATCGGCCCGAACGGCGCCGGCAAGACGACGATGTTCGATCTGCTCGCCGGCAGCATCCTGCCTTCCAGCGGCGAGATCTTTCTCAACGGCACCTTGGTCTCGGGCGAAGCCGCGCATCGCCGGATCGGCCGTGGCCTTGGCCGCACCTTCCAGATCCCCCGGCCATTGCCCAACCTGACGCTGATCGAAAACGTCATGCTGGCGGCGCAGGGTCAGGCCGGCGAAAAGCTGCTCGCCAATTTCCTGATGCCGCGACGGGTTGCCGCCGAGGAAAGGATCGGCGAAAAAAAGGCCTTGGAGTTGCTCGAGCTCGTCGCGCTTACCCATCTGGCGCATGAACCGGCGCGGGTGCTGTCCGGCGGCCAGCGCAAGCTGCTCGAACTCGCCCGGGTGATGATGGCCGATCCGGCGATCATCCTGCTCGACGAGCCGGCCGCCGGCGTCAACGCGACGCTGCTCGAAGTCATCATCGATCGCATCCGCGACATCAACGCGCGCGGCATCACCTTCCTGCTGATCGAGCACAATATCGACATGGTGACGCGGCTCTGCCACCACGTGCTGGTCATGGCGAGTGGCCAGCTTCTGTGCGAAGGCACGGCGGATGAGGTGGCGCGCGATCCACGCGTCATCGAGGCCTATCTCGGAGGCGCGGTATGAGCGAGACCGTCCTCGACGTCCGCGACCTCGAAGCCGGCTACGAGCCCGGCGTGCCGATCGTGCGCGGTGCCTCGATCACCGTCAGCAAGGGCGAGATCGTCGTCGTGCTCGGCCCCAATGGCGCCGGCAAGTCGAGCCTGATCAAGGCCATCGCCGGGCTGGTTCCGATCACCGGCGGCACGGTGCGGCTGGACGGCAAGGATATTACAGCGGCACCCGCCCATACGATGGTTCGCCTCGGCCTCGCCTTCGTGCCGCAGACCGAAAACATCTTCCCGCTGATGTCGGTGGAGGACAATCTGAAGGTCGCCTGCGGCATCCTCGAGCGGCGCGAGACCCCTGCCCGCATCGAGGAAATGTATGCCGCCTTCCCCGACCTCGCCCGCCAGCGCCGGACCGTGGCCGGCAACCTCTCGGGCGGACAGCGGCAGATGCTGGCCGTCGCCCGGGCATTGATCGTCCATCCCAAGGTGCTGGTGCTCGACGAGCCGTCGGCCGGCCTGTCGCCGAAATTCGTGGCTATGGTGTTCGATATGCTGGCCGGCATCCGCAAGTCCGGCGTCACCATCCTCTTGGTCGAACAGAACGCCAAGGCAGCGCTTGCCATCGGTGATCGCGCCTATGTGCTGGTCGAGGGCAAGGACCGGCACGAGGGCGTCGCCTCTGAACTGTGGAACGATCCGGTCGTCGCCGAACTCTATCTGGGCCAACGCCGACAGGCCTCCGAAAAGGGGAGCGCGGCATGAACCTGCAATTTGTCGTCGACGGACTTTTGACGGGCTCGATGATCGGCCTCGGCGCCATCGGCGTGACGCTCACCTATTCGATCCTGCGTTTCTCGAACTTTGCCCATGGCGACTTCATGGCCTGGGGCACCTATGCGACGCTCGCCGTGGTCGGCGCCACCGGCGCCATGTTCGGCAAGATAGCACCAATCGCTCCACTCTCCTTCGGCTGGCCGCTCATTGTCGCGCTCATCATCGGCATGGCGATCACTGGCCTGCTGGCGCTGCTGCTCGACTTTGTGCTGTTCGCGCGGCTGCGCGCGAAGGGCCAGGCGATCATCGTGGTGATGGCGAGCTTCGGCGCCTCGATGGCGCTGCGAAGCCTGCTCGAATTCATCTTCACGTCACGTCCGACCTATTTCAGCCGCGCCATCCAGATCGCCATGCCGGTCGGCTTTGGCATCCGCATCACCCCCGACCAGATCGCGCTGCTGCTGCTGACCGCCGTGCTCGTGCTCGGCGTGCATCTGTTGATGACGCGCACGCAGACCGGCCGCTCGATGCAGGCCCTGAGCCAGAACGCGGCGCTGGCCCGCATTGTCGGCATCGACGTTGCCAGCGTCGTGCGCGTCACCTGGATCATCGGCGGCGCGCTGGCCTGCGTCGCCGGTGTCATGATCGGCATTCTCATACAGATCCGGCCGTTCATGGGGTTCGACATGCTGCTGCCGATGTTCGCCGCCGCCATCCTCGGCGGTATCGGCAGCGTTCCGGGTGCGGTTCTCGGCGGCCTGATCATCGGCCTCGCCGAAGCGGGCGCCGTGCAATTGATCGGCGCCGAATGGCGCGCGGCCGTCTCCTTCATCATCCTGATGGCGGTGCTGTTCGTGCGGCCTGTCGGCCTGTTCGGAGTGAGGGAACGCTGATGGATCTGCTCGGCTATGGGGCTTTCTTCCTGACCACGGCGCTGATCTTTTCGCTGGTCACTCTCGGGCTCAACCTGCAATGGGGGCTGACCGGCCTTTTCAATGTCGGCCTCGCCGGCTTCGTCGCCATCGGCGCCTATACGTCCGCATTGCTGACCACGCCCGATGATGCAGCGCGGCTCGGCGGCTTCGGCCTGCCGATCCTGGTCGGCTGGTTCGGTGCCATGCTGGTTGGCGGCATTGCCGCCGCCATCACTGGTATCGCCACGCTGCGCCTCAGATCGGACTATCTGGCGATCACCACTTTCGGCGTCGCCGTCGTCGTTCAGCTGGTCGCGCTCAACGCGCAGAAGCTGACCGGCGGCCCGTTCGGCATCGGCTTCATCCCGCGCCCCTTCGGCAGCCTCGCCGAAACGCCCTTGCTGTTCAACCTGTCGAACCTCGCCGTCGTCTCGGCGGTCACGCTGATCGCCTATCTCGCTCTGGAGCACCTGTCGCGCAGCCCCTGGGGGCGGGTGCTGAAGGCGCTGCGCGAGGATGAGCGGGCGGCGATCTCGCTCGGCAAGAGCGCGCGTTTCTACCGTGTCCAGGCCTTTGCCGTCGGCGGCGCCATCATGGCGCTGGCCGGGGCGCTGCAGGCGCATTTCACCGGCTTCATCGCGCCGGACAATTACCTGCCGATCCTGACCTTCCAGGTCTGGGTGATGCTGATCGTCGGCGGCTCGGGCAGCAATCTCGGCGCCGTCGTCGGCAGCATCCTGGTGTGGGCGATATGGGCCGGATCGGGGGCCTTGACCAGCGTGCTGTTTGCGCCGGAGCAGCAGGCACGCGCGGCCTCGCTGCAGATCGTCGCCATCGGCGTGATGCTGTGCGTCATCCTGCTGGTCAGGCCGAACGGGCTGTTCGGCGACAAGCCGCTGCGTGCGCGGTTTGGCAAGCGTGCGAAGGCGGCGGCGGGCGAAAGCACGTGACGAACGACATGGCCGGCTCGCGTGGCGTCTCCCTCTGGCACGCCGTCGGCCGCAACCGCCGCGAACGGCCGGCCCTCGACGGCGCACTCGACGTCGATCTGGCGATTGTCGGCGGCGGCTTTTCGGGCCTTTCAACCGCCCTGCATGCCGCCGAGCAAGGGCGCTCCGTCGCCGTTCTCGAAGCCGAAATCATCGCCTGGGGTGCGACCGGCCGCAATGCCGGTTTCGTGGTGCCGAATTTCGCCAAGATGGACCCGGTCGACATCCTGGCGCATCTCGGGCCCGAGCATGGCGAACGGCTGATTGATTTCGCCGCCGGCAGCGCCGACCTCGTCTTCGACCTGATCAGGCGGCATGGCATCGCATGCGACGCCCTGCAAGGCGGATGGATACAGCCGGCGCATTCGCCGGCGGCTCTTGAGAAGGTCAAATCACGGGCCAGCCAATGGGCAGAGCGCGGCAGGCCGGCCGTCACTCTGGACAGCGAGGAGACCCAGGCGCTGACCGGCGTTCGCGACTATGCCGGCGGCTGGATGGACCGTTCGGGTGGCGTGCTCAACCCGGTCGGCTACGCGAACGGACTGGCCGATGCGGCGGAGAAGGCTGGTGCGAAGATCTACGAGGGCACGCCGGTCACCTCGGTCGATCGCGTGGCCGATGGCTGGAGGCTGAAAACGCCATCGGGCTCGGTGCGTGCCGGCAAGGTGCTGATCGCCACCAACGCCTATGGCGGAGCGCTCTACCCGTTGCTTCAGCGAACCTACATTCCGCTGAAGGTCTTCCAGATCGCGACCAGGCCTCTGCCGCGCAGAGTGCGCACGCGTTTGCTTCCAGGCGGGCAAGGCGTCGGCGACACCAGGCGCAATCTCTTCACCTTCCGCTTCGATGCCGAAAACCGGTTGATCAGTGGCGGCATGCATATCGTCGGCGCCGGCGCCGATACGCGCGTCCCGCAAGCGATCTGGCGACGGCTTGCTCGGCATCTCGACCTGCCTGACTTGCCGCCTCTCGCTTACAACTGGTCGGGAATGGCTGCGGTCGAACCCGACTTCCTGCCACACCTCCTGGACCTTGGACCGGGACTGATCGCCGGCCGCGCCTGCAACGGGCGCGGTATTGCCATGACGACGGCGATGGGCAAGACGCTGGCCGACTGGGCTGGTGGAACTGAGGCCCGCGACCTGCCGCTGCCCTTTGCGCCACCTTCGCCAATTCCGTTGCATGGCCTGATGCGGCATGCGCCAAACATGCTGTTGCCCTGGAGCATGCTGCGTGACCGGCTGGACGAGGCTGGCTAGTCCTGCCGATGGCCCGCGGCGGGCCATGCCGCGGCGGATGCCGCAACCAGCATCAGCAAGGCGGCGATCATGGCGCAATTTGCGAAGCCGAAGCCGGTGTAAAGCGGGCCGAAGCCTGTCGTGCCGACAAAGACGGCGAAGTAGGTCACCGCGCTGTTCAGGCCCATGATGGTGCCGCGCCGCGACGGATCGAGCGCGGTGAGCCGCATCACCAGCACGTTCAGGCCGAAGTGGTTGGCTAGGCCCCAGACCGCCACCATCGCCAGCGTCAGGCCGAAGCTGCCGCTTGCCGCGGCGATCGCGACATAGACGACCGCGACCAGCAGATAGGCGAAAGGCATGACGCGGCGCGCGCCGAGGCGATCGATGACGCCGTCGAGAAGTGCGGCCGCGCCGAAGCCGGCACCATAGGCAAGTGCCGCCCAGCCATTGGCACTGACCGGCTGGCCCAAGCCGCTGTGAAGGTGATCGCCGAGATAGCCATAGACGCCATAGAAAGCGGTCATGAAGGCGGCGCAGGCGATGAGCAGCGGCACGATGCCGGGAACGGCCAAGGCGCCGAACGGCGTCGGCGCCGGACCGCTCTTCCTGGTATCGCTGAGCGAGGTCAGCGTCAGACCTGCCAGGGCAAAGGCGGCAAGCACCGCGACCGTGCCAAAGACGGCGCGCCAATGCACGAGATCGGCAATCACGGCCGACAGCGAGACGCCGGCGACCATGGAGAGCGTCCAGCCGGTCAGCACGACGCCGATCGTGCCGCTCTCGCGGCCGGGTGGTGCGATCGCTGCCGAGCTTGCATAGATCGCCGGCATGGCAATGCCTGCAGCTATGCCGGCGACGAGCTGGGCGGCGACCAGCGCCGTCACCGTCGGCGCCAATGCGGAGGCGACCAGGCCGATCGCCAGCAACAGCAGCGCGCCCTGCAGCATGCGTCGCGCGCCGATGCGATCGATGTATCGCGCCAGGAAGAGCGCGCTTGCCGAGGTGCCGAGGCCGAAGGCGGCGGACGCTATCATCACCCCCGGCACGCTTGCGCCGAACGACGCCGCCACGGCCGGCGCGATCGGACCGAGGACCAGCGAATTCGAGCCAATGACGGCGATGCATCCGGTGAGCAGATAGGCGATCGCCGGGATCGGCGGCCGGGGCGCCGCTGCGAAAATTGCTGATTGATCGCTGTTCGACATGCGACCATAATGGCCGAATGAAGTTCAGCATCAACAAGGAATTTCCATATGGATGAAGAAACAGATGGCATTCAGCGGAACCGGCCTACGGCCCGGGACGTCGATGCGACGGACCGAAAGATATTAGGCGTTCTGGTCGACGACGCGACGATCAGCTACGCCGATCTCGGCGATCGGGTCGGCCTGTCGCCGCCGGCGGCGCATGAACGGGTGAAGCGGCTGCGCCGCAGCGGCGCCATCCGCAGCACCGCGGCGATCATCGATCCCAAGGCGGTGAAGAAGCCGCTGCTCGCCTTCGTGCATATCGACACCAAGGGCTGGGGCAAGACGCCGGAATTGATGGCGGTTTCCCAATATCCGGAGGTCGAGGAGATCCATTCGGTGGCCGGCGACACCTGCATGCTGCTCAAGGTGCGCACCGAGGATACACGCGCGCTGGAGGGCCTGCTGTCGCGCCTCTACGAGACACCCGGCGTGACCTCGACGCGAAGCTATGTCGTGCTGTCGACCTATCTCGAGCGGCCCGTGCAGCCGGGCATCACAACCGAATGGCCGACGCCAAGGCACATGGCCCAGCCGCTGTACTAGAGCTATTTGTCTTTCCAGAAATCGGCCTGGAGTTGCGCCGCTTCATCGGCAAGCAGCGGGCCGACGACTTCGGTCGGACGCTGCCCTGCTTCGAAGACGATCGTGCAGGGCAGGTCGAGTGTCGGATTCTCGTCGTGTGCACCCGTCAACGCCTTGAGGTCATGTTCGCTCTGCCCAAAGACGACCCGTCCGATGCCCGCCCAATAGATTGTCCCGGAGCACATCGCGCAAGGTTCGGCCGACGTGTAGAGTGTGCAAGAGGCCAGCTCTTCGAGGCTGAAATTCATCCCCGCCCACCGGGCCAGCAGACTTTCGGCATGAGCGGTACGGTCGCCGCCTCCGGATTTGTAGCCGTTGAGTTGCTCGCGCAACACATTGCCGTCCTTGTCGGCGAGGAGCGAACCAAAGGGATGTTCGCCAGCATCGCGGGCCTTGCGCGCGACGTCGAATGCCTGACGGAGCAGGCGCTCATCATAGGGGCGTTGTGGCATCGGCAGATCCTCCGGCGGTGCCGCTTGATCATGTGCCGAACAATCCGCCGACTCAAGTCGGCAGCTGGAACGGGCGGTAAGGCCGCTACTGCCCGGTCGCGCCGGCGTAGATATCGAGAACGCGGGTGATGCTGCCGATCAGAAGCTCATGCGCTGAAGGTTTGACCCGGCCCGCCGCAACCGCTGCATCGAGCTGTCCAAGGTATTGGCCGATCAAGGTGCGGGGGATATCGCGGTCGCCCAGCGCATCGAGCAGCGCCTGGGTCGCGCGCTGCGCGTCCGGCGCCGGCCAGTAGTAGCGAATGCGGTCGCTGAAGGAGAAATGCCGCTCGATGCGCTGCTCGTCGGGTGTGCCCGGATAGTATTTGCGCCAATTGTCGGGCGCGACCAGCATGATGCGTTCCATCGCCGCCGGCAGGTTTTCGCGCGGCGGGTCCGGCGCCAGTACGTCGGCGATGTGGCTCAGCCCATAAAACGCCTCGCGCAGCGCGAAGGTCAGCCAGGGTCCAACCTTGAGGATGGCAAAGCCGTCGCGCACCAGAGCACCAAGCGCTTCGCTAGGCTGGTAGTCTGTCGAATGCGCCTCGAAGACGAATTGCGGCATGCGCCCGAGCACGGCGACCAGTTCCGTCGCCTTCTGCGGCGCATAGGCGATGATCTCGGCATTGCCGAATTCGACGCCGGGCTGGACGACGACGCCGACCGCACGGGCAAAGGCGGCGTCGAGGCCGGCGCGCGAAAAAGCCTGGCGATGGATCTCGACGGTGCGCAAGGCGTCATCAGGCTCGGTGACATGCATATGGTCGAGCGCTTCGAGCGCGCCGCCCGGCACCGGTACTTCGGTGCCGATGATGTAGACCGGCTTCTCGCCGCCAGCACGCTCGACCGCCGCCTCGGCGACGGCGGCAAGTTCGGCGGCGCGGGCAGCGATGGTCTCGTCGGCGAGCGCGGCGGGATCGTCGGCGCAGGCCATGCTGGTGTCGAGATGCAGCTTGGTGAAACCGGCGCCGGCATAGGCGTCGATCATCGCCTTCGCCTTCGCCATCGCTTCGGCGGAAGGAAGATGCTTCCACGGATTGGGACCGAGATGATCGCCGCCAAGGATCAGGCGATCGAGCGGAAAGCCGGCCTTCTTCGCATGGCCTTCGACGAAGCTACGGAAGCCGGCCGGCGTCATGCCGGTGTAGCCGCCTTCGTGGTTGACCTGGTTGCAGGTCGCCTCGATCAGCACATCGGAGCCACGCGCCGCGCCGTGGCGGAGCGTCGCCTCGATCACCAGCGGGTGCGCCGAACAGATCGAGGCGATGCCGCCCTTTTCGCCCGCGGGGCGCCTCGCCGCGATGCTGGCAAATCTCTGCGTCGCGGCGCTCATGACTGGCCTCTCCCGGCGGTGGTTGCGAAAGCCTCGACCTCGGCCAGCGGAAAGATACCTTCCATCGGCCCCTTGCGGGTGACGGCGAGCGCGCCGCAGGCATTGGCGATGCGCAGCGCCTCGACTGGAGCCGCGCCGCGCAGCCAGAACGAGACGAAGGCAGCGCCGAAGCAGTCGCCGGCGCCGGTCGGATCGACCTCGTCGACGACAAAGCCCGGCAAGGCAACCGTGCCGTGACGGTCGTGATAGGCGGCGCCGTCGGCGCCCTTCTTGAGAACGATGCAGGACACGCCGCGCTGCAGGAGCTCGTCGACCGCGCCCTTTTCGTCGCCGCCCGATGAAAACAGGAACAGCTCATTGCCGCTCGGCAGGAAGACATCGGTTTGCTTGAGCACCTGGTCGAGCGCCTCGCGCATGCCGGAGGCCTGCATGATCTCGCGGCGGATGTTGGGGTCGAAGGAGACGGTCCCACCCTTGGCCTTCACCGTCTGGATCGCCGACAGGGCGACCTCGGTGGCGCGGTCGGAAAACAGCGACGAGCCCATGACATGGACGTGGTCGGTGCCGGCCAGCATGCTCTGCGCGGCCGCATCGATCCCGACCAGACCGGCGGCGCTGTTGCGGATGTTGAAGACAAAGTGCCGGCTACCGTCGGCCCGGTAGGTGACAAAGGCGGTGCCCGTCGCGTGGCCCTTGTGGACCGCGATTGCCGACACGTCGGCGCCCAGGGTCCGCAGCCGCTCGATGTTCAGCTGGCCGAAATCGTCCTCGCCGACGGCGCCGATCAGGCCGGCGGGCTGGCCGAGCGCCGCGGCCTGGCCGATAAAGATGGCGGGCGCGCCGGACGGATAGGGACCAAGCAGCGGACCGGGCTCGAGAAAGCTCTGGCCGATGCGCTCGGCCATGATCTCGACGAGGATCTCGCCGGCTGAGACCAGCTTCTTCATCTCGCGGAATTCCTCCCGGCGTTTCGCCCCAGTCTGACTTGGCGACCTGTCAGCCGCGCAGCTCTGCCTGGCGGCAACCGACATAAGGAGTCAATACGGCTTGCACTTTTTTGCGTCAATTAATAAATTGACGCGTGGAATAAATTATCAATACGCGTTGAAACTGCTGGAGTTATCTGTAAAATTTCACCTTGCAGGTGCGAGCCGGCGCACCGTATCTAGGTGCCGGGCAGCGCCAGGGATTGGATGTCCATGACGCGAGGGGTTCAATGCCTATGACGCACAAGACGATGGAGGATTTTGCCCGCTCCTGTGGCGTCTCCAGGCCGACATTGTCGAAATATTTCGACGATCCGACCAGCGTCAAGCCGGCGACGCGAAAGCGCATCGAAGAGGCGCTGCGTTCGTCCGACTACCAGCCCAACCTGTTTGCCCGCAACCTGAACCGCAAGCGCACCCGCAGCATCGGCATCATGGTGCCGACGGTGGCCGATCCGTTCTATTCGGAGATGGTCAGCCGCATCGAGCTTCGGCTGCGCGACGAAGGCTACTGGCCGATCGTGATCTCCTCGCACGGCTCGCGCGAACTCGAAGTGGAGGCGACGCGAACCATCCTGTCGCTGAAGGTCTCCGGTGCGCTGATCGCGCCGCTCGGCCTGCGCTCGGATCGCCGCACGCTGGAGAAGCTGACGCAGGCGATACCCGTCGTCTATTTCGACACCTATCTCGAAGGCGGAACCCCTTTCGTCGGCAACAACAACGCCCAGAGCATCTCGACCATCGTCGAATATCTGTGCCGCTCCGGCGATGCGCCGGTCTATTTCGACATCCCGCATGTCAACCACAATTCGCCGGAACGGCTGGAGAGCTATGTCGGCTCGATGACGCGGCTCGGGCATGAGTCAGTCGTCATCGGCGACACCGACGACTACACCTGGGATTTCGAGCGGATCGGCTACGAGCAGACGGAAAAGATGCTCGCCAACGGCGGCCTGCCGGGCAAGACCATACTGTGCAACAACGACCGCCTCGCTTTCGGCGTGATGGCGGCGGCCTATGCGCGCGGCCTCAAGGTCGGCCGCAAGGGCGATTGCGACCTGCGCGTCGCGGCCCATGACGATCATCCGCTGAGCCGCTACACATGTCCCGGCCTCACCACCATGGCGCAGGATTTTGCCGCCATGGCCGGGCGCAGCGTCGAGACGCTGCTTGCCTTGCTCAACGAGGACGACACGGCGGTCGCGCCCAAGGTCAGCCTCGACGCGACGCTGGTGATGCGTCAATCCGCTTAAGCCTTCCCGAAAGCCGGATCGAAGCCGCGCCATGCGGTAACCGCTTCGGCCACCGCCTGCCGCGCCGCCGGGCCATGACGGCCCATCGAGACGAAGCCGTGGATCTGCCCTGGCCAGTGGCGCAGCACGACCGGCACGCCGTCGACTTCGAGACGCCTGGCATAGGCTTCGCCTTCGTCGGCGAGGATGTCGTGACCGGCGAGGGCGATGAAGGCCGGCGGCGCGCCGGCGAGGCTTTCGGCTTTGAGCGGCGAGGCGCGCCAGTCGTCGATGTCGCCGGGATTGCGGACATAATGATCGCGGAACCAGGCCATGGTTGCCGCGGTGAGGCCAAAACCTTCGCCGAAGCGACGATAGCTGTCGGCCGTCTGCGCGGCGTCGGTGTTGGGATAGAACAGCAATTGCGCGGTCAACGGGACGCGATCGCCCCGCGCGAGCAGAGCGAGCACGGTGGCGAGGTTGCCACCGGCGCTGTCGCCGGCAACGGCGATGCGCCTTGCGTCGATGCCGAGATCGCCAGCGACATCGCGCATAAAGTGCAGCACGGCGAGGCAATCCTCGACCGCCGCCGGAAACTTGTGCTCCGGCGCCAGCCGATAGGCGGGCGAGACGACGACGCAAGCCGCCATGTTGGCGAACCAGCGGCATATCTCGTCATGCGAGTCGAGATTGCCGATCACCCAGCCGCCGCCATGCAGATAAAGCAGCGCCGGGGCGTCTGTGGCAGGCGCGCCCTGCCCGCGATAGAGCCTCAGCGTCAACGGGCCGCCGGGTCCGGCGATGGTCCGCTCGCTGACCGAACCCACCGGCTCGCGCTCGCCCTGCAGGTCCGGAAATCCTTTGTCATAGGCACGCCGCGCCAGTTCCGGCGTGCCGGCCTCGAATGGCGGGGCGTCGGCCTGCCGGCCGAGGTCGAGCACATGCCGGGCTTCCGGGTCGAGCGCGGACAGGGACGGCGTTGCCGAGAGGATCGATGTCATTCGAACCTCCGCGTCAGGCAAGCAGGCTTGCCGCCTCGTCCTCGCCAAGCAGCGGCGGCTGGTCGACCGTGCCAACGACGGCAACCGATCCCTGGCTCTCGCCCGAGGCCAGGATCGCCTCCATGATCTCCAGCACATGCAGCGCCAGCTCGCCCGAGGCGCGCGGCTTGCGTCCATCGGTCAGCGACCGCGCAAGATCGGCGACGCCGAGCATGCGGTAATTGGCGCGATCGGGCGCGGTATAGGGCCAGTTGCGCGCGCCGTAGAGCTCGGCCTCGCTGGCGAAATCGGCCCAGTCGGCGCCGCGCGCCGACAGCGAGACGGTGCCGCCGAACGTGTCGGGATCGGGCAACCTGAGCGAGCCTTCCGTGCCGTGCAATTCGATCGGATGGTTGGAATGTTTGAAGACATCCCAGGAGGCGCCGAAGGTGACGGTGGCGCCGGAGCGGAACTCGAGCAACGACAGGATGTTGGTCGGCGTGCCGACCTTGAAGCTGGTGTTCTTGTAGGGGCCTTCGGCGGTGATCAGCCGCTCCTCCTGGCCGCGCGTCGCCATCGCCATGACGCGCTCGACCGGGCCGAGCAAATTGACCAGCATGGTCAGGTAATAAGGCCCCATGTCGAAGACCGGGCCACCGCCGGGCTGGTAGTAGAATTGCGGATTTGGATGCCAATGCTCCATGCCGCGTCCCATCATGAAGGCAGTGCCGGTCACCGCACGGCCAATCGCGCCCTCGTCCATCAGCCGGCGCGCCCACCGTCCGGCGGCGCCGAGGAAGGTGTCGGGAGCCGAGCCGAGCAGCAGCCCGCGCTTCGCCGCCTCGGCGACAAGGCGGCGGCCGTCGGCGGCCGAGGTCGCCAGCGGCTTTTCGGTGAAGACGTGCTTGCCCGCCGAAAGTGCGGAAAGCGAAATGTCGAAATGCGCCGCCGGTATCGTCAGGTTCAGCACAAGGTCGATGTCCGGATCGGCCAGCAGCGCATCGACGCCGAGCGCGCGGATGCCATATTCATTGGCGCGGAGGGCGGCCATGTCAGCCGAAATGTCGGCACAGGCTCGCAACTCGACGCCGCCGAACAGAGCCGCATTGCGCAGATAGGTCATCGAGATGTTGCCGCAGCCGATGACACCAATGCCGAGCTTCGTCTTTGATTTTCCGTGCATGTTCGATCGTACCTCCCAATGCGGCAATGGTCTCGCTGAACCGTCGCACCGGCAACGGATCATGGTCGAAAACCGCTATACAACATTTTAAATCTTGACGCGCGTAAAATTATTATAGAACATGCGGGAATGCTGGCGCAACATAGGGAGGCTGCCGGCCCTGGGAGGAGAAAATGACAGACATGAAAAAACGGCCGACCGCCGATACGAAGCCCGTGGGCCATGCGCGGATTGGATCTTTCCGTCGCGGTCAGGGACCGAGACGGGTTCAGGCATAGATCACCTTGGCCCCTGTCATATCTCGGAAACACTGGGTCCAGGAATTGAAATCAAACGATTTGGGAATTTTGCACTCATGAGCCTAGGAACCAAGGTGCGTCTTGCGCGCCTCTTCTCGCATCCATCGGGGAAACTTTTTGGCGGCGCGGTCGACCACTTCGTCGGCTATGGCGACGTGCGCAAAGGCGGCCTTGCCGACCTGCCGGGTGCGCTCGCACGCGTCATGGTGGGCAAACCCGACTACGTCAGCATCCAGCCTGGCACCGCGCGCCATCTGTGGCCGCAATATGCGGGCAAAGCTTCCCTGGTGATTCAGGCGGGCTGCTTCACTGCGGACGATCGCATCAGCGAGTTGATCGCAACGCCCGAGGATGCGGTGCGCGCCGGGGCCGATGCGTTGGCCGTGGCTATTCCGGTGCGTGGCGCAACCGAGGGCAAATACATACGCTGGCTGACCGATTCGGTAAATGCGGCGGCCCGCTACGGCATGCCTGTGGTGGCGCATATCTACCCTCGCGATTTCACCGACGGAGCAAAGATCGTCTTCACCCCAGACGAGATCGCCTATGCGGCGCGCATCGGCTACGAGTCCGGCGTCGACGTGATCAAGATCGGCTACACGGGCGATTTCGAATCGTTCCAAGAGACCGTCCGGACCTGCCCGGTGCCGGTTGTGATCGCGGGTGGTCCGAAGACCGATACGCTGCTCGGCGCGCTTCAGCAGACGGCGGACGCCATCCGTGCCGGCGCACGCGGTGCCGTGGTAGGCCGCAATCTCTGGGGGCATGGCGATCCGGAGAAGGCAGCGCTTGCCTTTCGGGGCGTCATCCATGACGGCCTTTCGGCGCAAGACGCCCTGGCGAAGGCGGGTGCCTGAACGATGCCCACCGTCCCCTCGATCCTCGGCTTCGGCGCTATTGCGATCGACGACATCGTCTACGTCGATCAGCCGTTGTCGGCGGGCAAGGGGAAGGTTCTGCAAAGTGCCCGCGCTTTCGGGGGAAATGTCGCAACGGCCCTGGCCGCCGTCGTGCGGCTCGGCGGAACCGCCGGGTTCGTCGGATGGCTGGGCAGTGCCGCGGACGACGCCGTGCTGCGCGATCTCGTTGCGAGCGGTGTTGAAACCGCATTCGCACCGGGCCATCCCGACGCGCGCCCGGTGCGCTCGCGGATCACCGTCGGCTCGGACGGGGAACGGTTCATCGCATATGACGACGATGCGATGCTGGGCACCGCTCCGGACTTTCCGGACGATATCCTCAGCCGCGCGACCGTCCTGATCGTCGATAGCTACGCGATCCGGTCGCTGGATGTCGTGGCTCGGGCTCGCGATCTCGGCCTTGCGATCCTCGGCGATATCGAATGGAGCAACGGCCCAGCCACGGAGCGGCTGATCGCGCTCTGCGACCATCTCATTCTTCCACTCGACTTTGCGCGGACCGCCACGGGGTGCCGATCGCCCGCCGAGATGCTCGATGCATTGTGGTTGCCGTCACGGTCCGCCGTGGTTCTGACCGATGGTGGCAGGGGCGTGTACTATCGCGGGCGTGAAGAGACAGGTCTCTGGCACCTGCCCCCGCACCGGGTTGTGGTCGTCGACTCGACCGGCGCGGGTGACTGCTTTCATGGCGCCTATGCCCATGCATTGACGCGCGGAGCCGACACCGCAGGCCGGGTGGCATTCGCGGCCGCGGCGGCGGCCCTTTCGTTAACGGGGCGTGGCGGGCGCGAGGCGCTTCCGACCGACGACCAGGTCACGGAACTCCTGGCATCGACGAACGCGCCGTCAGCAGTCGAACTGAGAAAAGCGCATGTCGATACTAGAGCATAGCATGAAACTATCCGAGGAAATATTTCGCATGCGAACGTAAGCCGAGGAGAATTATAAGAATAATCGGCTTATACTTGTGGAGGGAGGAAGATGGCAGAAGTCATTCTTGAGAATATCTGCAAAACCTACGGGAACAATTTTCGCGCAATCGACCAATTGAACCTATCGGTCGAGGACGGCGAGTTCTTGATTCTCGTCGGGCCATCCGGCTGCGGCAAATCCACCGCGTTGCGAATGATCGCGGGATTGGAGGACATCACCAGCGGCAGCCTTCGGATCGGCGGAGTCGACGTCGTCGACATGCCGCCCAAGGACCGCGACATCGCGATGGTCTTCCAGAGCTACGCGCTCTACCCGCATATGACGGTGTCCGAAAACATCGCCTTTTCGATGCGGCTGGCAGGCAAGCCGAAGGCCGAGCGCAAGAAGCGCGTGGACGAGATCGCCAAAACCCTTCAGCTGACGTCTTTGCTGGACAGCAAACCCGCGAACCTTTCAGGCGGACAGCGTCAACGGGTTGCCATGGGCCGCGCCATGGTGCGCGAGCCGGCCGCCTTTCTCATGGACGAACCCCTTTCCAACCTGGATGCGAAACTGCGTGTTCAAATGCGCGCCGAAATCACCAGCCTGCAAAAGCAGCTCGGCGTAACGACCATATACGTGACCCACGACCAAATCGAAGCGATGACGATGGGGGACAGGGTCGCGGTGTTGAAAGGCGGCGTGCTGCAGCAGGTCGACACACCCAAGAGACTCTATGAATCGCCGGTGAATGCGTTCGTTGCCGGCTTCATCGGTTCTCCTTCGATGAACCTTTTCGAGGCGACCCTGACGGGCGACGAGCTGATGTCCGGCACCTTCGCCATCCGCCTGCAGGATGCAGCCTTCGTGCGCAGGCCGGGCTTGCGGTCGTATGCGGGGCGCAAGGTCGTGTTCGGCATCCGACCGGAGGATCTTTATGACAGCAGCCTCGAATCCGGTCGCAAGTATCAGACGATACCGGCCAAGGTGACCTCGATCGAAGAACTCGGATCCGAACAGATCGTCCATCTGAACATCGACGCGGTCCGGGTGGACTCCGGCGATCCGGACGCGGTGGACGATTTTGGCCTGGCATCGAACGCGGTGGCGAGATTCGAGCCGATCAGCGCCGTCCACTCCGGCTCGGAAATCCGGGTGGCCGTGGATGATGCCAAGTTCCATTTCTTCGATCCCGAGACGCATCTGGCGATCTGAAGATATGCGGCAGACCGCAGGCGAGAGGGAGGCGCCTGCGAAAGATACTGGCAAGAAGGCTTCTGAATAAACCAGACGATCGTCCGCATTGTGCGGTCGATCTTAAAGAAGGAGGAGAAAATGATGTTTCGGATACAACCCGCGATGCTGAAAATAGCCGCGGCCGCATGGTTGCTTGGCGCAACCAGCGCCATGGCGGACACGGCGCTGGAATTCACCCAATGGTGGGAACCCGAATTGCCGGCCGGCTCGCTCAGGGCAATCATGAACGACTTCGAGACTGCAAACCCCGGAATCAAGGTGACGCTGGTCAGCGGCCCCTATGCGACCACGCGCGACCAGATCTCGGTTGGTGCTGCAACTGGAACGCTTAGCGACGTCGTCGGTCTCGACGGCGCCTGGGTGAACAATCTGAACGCGCAGAATGCGCTGGCCGACATGAACCCGATGATGGACGCGAGCGGGTTCGACAAGACCCAGGTCGCGGATATCATCAAGGTGGACGGCAAGGCGGTGATGTTTCCCGTGGCTTCGTTCGTCTATCCGGTCTTCGTCAACATGGATCTCGCTGCCCAGGCCGGCGTGACCAAGCTGCCGTCGACCCGCGCGGAGTTTCTCGAAGCCGCCAAGAAGATGACCCATGTCGACAAGAACCAGTATGGCTGGGTGCTTCCCTTGTCGCTGCAAACGCCGTCCGGTGTCCAGAACGACCTGATGTCGTGGGTCTGGGCCTCGGGTCAATCGATGATGGCCGACGGCAAGCCGGCTCTCGAGGGCAAGCCGGTCGTCGATATGCTCACCTTCGTCAAATCGCTGAACGACGCCGGCGTCATCTCGCCCGGCATTGCCACCAAGACCGAGCAGGAAAAGGTCGAGGAATTCGTCAACAACCGGGTCGGGATGATGATCGACTCGCTCGCGCATGTGAACCTCATCCGCGAACGCAATCCCAAGCTGAACTTCGACCTCATCCCGGTCCCGGTCGTGGAGAACTACACTGGCAAGCGCGGCCTTCCCTACGCCTCCTGGGGCATCGGCATCTCTGCGGCCTCGAAACATCAGGAGGAGGCCTGGAAGCTCGTCCAATATCTGATGAGTGAAAAGGTGAACGCCAAGCTCGTGTCGCTTGCAAACGCTTTCCCGGGCAACGTCAACGCCAAGCCCGATTTCGTGACCTCGGACAAGGCTTTCGGCAAGGCTTTCGAAATCTACAAGACCGGTTATCTCGCCAACGAGTTCACCGGTCTGCCGGTGGCTGAAGACTTGATGACCAAGTTCGACGTGGAAGCCCAGAAGATGCTCGCCGGCGAGCAGTCTCCGGAACAAGCCGCAGCCAACGCTCAAAAGGGCTGGATGGCGAAATTCTGAGGGGCCTGTTCCCCGTTTGCTATCTTCGGCCGGGTGGCCTGACTTCGGGCAGGCCACCCGTCAACAACGGATCGGCAATTTGAGATGGACCTGTTTCCGAAGCGCACCTTCCTGTTGAAGGCGTATCCCAAGGGTGGCACATGACTCGGCAGAAGCGCTCCCACCATAGGCTGAAACGAGCGGTCGCACCCTATCTCTATCTGTCACCCTCGCTCCTAATAATCGGCCTTCTGATGCTGCTGCCGATGGTGACGGTGATTGGCTATTCGTTCCAGAACAGCGCGGTGCTGCGTCGCGACCCGTCCTTTGCCGGACTGAAACACTACCAGGCGATCTTTGCCGATCCGGTGTTCTGGGCCTCGCTGTGGCACACGCTCTACTTCACATGCATGAGTGTCGTCTTCCACATGACCATCGGCATGGTCTTCGCACTCATGCTGAACAGCGACCGCATCAATCCGACGCTGCGCAATATTCTGCGCGTGCTCTACATACTGCCTTGGCTGTTCACCGCGGTGATTATCGCCGTGATCTGGCGCCTCCTGCTCGAGCCGAACGGTGTCGTGAACAGCGTTCTCATGCAGATGGGCATCATCGGTTCCAAGGTCGAGTGGTTTTCCTCGCCCGAGACCGCGCTGCACGCCGTCACCTTCGCCAATATCTGGGCGGGCTACCCGCTTTTCATGGTCAGCCTGCTCGCAGGCTTGCAGGGCATTCCCAAGGATTTCTACGAGGCCGCCGATATCGACGGGGCGAAGGCCTACCAGAAGCTGATCTTCATCACCATCCCGCAGCTGATGCCGATCATCATCAGCATCTCGCTGCTCGACTTCATCTGGACCATGCAGGTCTTTCCATTGATCTGGATAACGACGGGCGGCGGTCCGATCTACTCGACCGAGGTCCTCAGCACCTACACGTACAAGCTGGCGTTCTCGAGCTACAACCTGTCGCAGGCGTCGGCGAGTGCCGTGGTCATCCTGCTGATCTCTCTCGGCCTGACGCTGTTCTACATCCGCTATCAAAAGGCTCGGTAGTCACCATGAGGAAAAGGCACACGCCGAAAGACAGGCTGATCACCGTCGCGCTCCATGCCGCGCTTGCCGCAGGGCTCTTTTTCGCGGCCTTCCCGATCTACTGGATGCTGAGCAGCTCGTTCAAGTCGAATACCGAAATCTTTGCCCTGCCACCAACCGTCCTGCCGAAGGCCTTCACGCTCGAAGCGTATGCGGCCATCCTTGGCGACCCGGTAAAGCTGCGCTTCTTCTTCAACAGCTACTTCGTGGCCGGAGCGGTGACCGTGCTGACGGTGCTGATCGCCTTGCTGGCCGCCTATGGGTTCAGCCGTTTCAATTTCCGCGGCAAGGGCAGCCTCAACACACTCATCATCAGCACGCAGACGATCCCGCCGATCACGCTTTTGATCCCCTTCTTCGGGCTTGTCGTCTCGTATGGCATCTTCGACACCTACGTCGCACTGATCCTGACCTACCTGGTGTTTACGCTGCCCTACGCGATCCTGCTGATGACGGGATATCTGAACACCTTGCCCCGCGATCTCGATGAAGCGGTGGCGGTCGACGGCGGCACCAGCTGGACCGCACTCTGGCGGGTGATCGTCCCGATTTCACTGCCTGGTGTCGTGGCGACGTCGGTCTACACCTTCCTGTTGTGCTGGAACGAATTTCTCTTTGCGCTGACGCTGACGAAGTCAACGTCCATGCGCACCGTCCCGATCGGCATCCAGCTGTTGATGGGGCAGCACGCCTTCGAATGGAACCAGATGATGGCGATGAGCGTGCTCGGCTCGCTACCGCTCTTGCTCATCTACCTCATTGCCCAGAGGTTCTTCCTCGCCGGCATGACCGCGGGCTCGGTCAAGTAGGATGTCCCTCCCACGGAGAACTGATGGAGTAGGCCGCGCATCGAAATCGATGGATTGGCCCTTCTCTGCTGGCAGGCGATATCGCCGCGGCCTCAGGCGTCTTTATAGCGCCGCTGATCGTGCTCGTGCTGTTCTTCCGGCGCCACATCATCGAAGGGCCTACGCAGGTGGAATCAAGGAATGAAAGGATGAACGTGAAAGACCTCAAAGTCGGCTGCCAGACCTTCACATGGGAGATGCTCGGAGACCGTTTTGCCGGCGGCCCCGACGACCTGCTCAAGGCGATCGCCGATGGCGGCTATGCCGGCATCGAGATCACCGACGCGATGATCGGCCACTATGCCGGCAAACCGGCGGAGTTCGCGACCGCGCTGAAGACATCCGGCCTGACGCTCGTCTCCTTCGCCTTCGGTTCGAACAGCGGCTTCACACTCAAGGAGAAGATCGGCGCCGATATCGAGACCGCCAGGCGCTGGATCGATTTTGCCGCCGCCTTTCCGGGCGCGCTGGTGTCCATGGGCTCGGCGACCGTCGTGTCGGACGGCCCGCGCGACGACAAGTTCGCCATTGCGGCCGAGGTCTACAACAAGGCTGGTGAACTCGGCCGCAAGGCCGGCGTCCAGGTCGCGGTGCATCCGAGTTCGCACCACAACACGCTGCTCTACGACCGCGCCGATTACGACCGCATCTTCGGTCTGCTCGACGCCTCGCTGGTCGGCTGGGTGCCCGACACCGGCCACATACTGCGCGGCCACAAGGACATGGCCGACACGCTCACCACCTATCGCGACCGCATCCGCTACGTGCATCTGAAGGACGTCGACGCCGGCGGCACCTGGGCGATGCTCGGCAAGGGCATTTGCGACACGGCGAAGGTGATCGAGATCGCCAGTGCCGCGCCCAACTTCAACGGCTGGCTGGTGCTGGAGGAGGAATCCGAAACCGCGGCCGCCGATCCGGCCATAGCGGTCAAGACCAATCGCCAGACCATGCGCGGCTACGGAGCCTGAGACGATGATCCGCAAGCAAGACCGTCGTCTTCGTGTCGGAGTGCTCGGCTGCGGGCCGATCGCGCAATTCGCCCATCTGGAATCCTGCGTGAAGGCCAGCAATGCCGATCTCTACGCGATCTGCGATGCCGCCCCCGACCTGCTGGCGCGCATGGGCGCGACTTATGAGCCCGAGAAGATATACGGCGACTACGACGCCATGCTCGCCGACCCGCAACTGGAAGCGGTGATCGTCGCCACCTCGGACGCCTATCACGTGCCGATGTCGATCAAGGCGCTCGAAGCCGGCAAGCACGTGCTGTGCGAAAAGCCGATCGGCGTCTCGGTCGAAGAGGGCCAAAAACTTGCCGACGCGGTAAAGCGTTCCGGCAAGGTGCTTCAGGTCGGCCATATGAAACGCTTCGATCCGGCGCTGGAGGCGGCGCGCGATTTCGTCCGCGACGAGATGGGCGAGATCCTGGCGCTAAAAGCCTGGTATTGCGATTCCACGCATCGCTACACCAACACCGACGCGGTGCAGCCGCTGCCCGTGACCAGCAAGCTGGCGAGGAAGCCGGCCGGCAATCCGAAGGCGGATCTGCGGCAATATTTCATGCTGGCGCATGGCTCGCATCTGGTCGACACGGCGCGCTTTTTGTGCGGCGAGATCACAGCCGTGCGCGCCCGCCTCAACGAGCGCTTTGGCGCCTATTGCTGGTTCGTCGAAACGGAATTCGCCAGTAGCGCACTTGGCCATCTCGACCTCACCGTGGCCGTGCGCATGGACTGGCACGAAGGTTTTCAGCTCTATGGCGAGAACGGCTCAGTGATCGCGAAGACCTTCAATCCCTGGTATTTCCGTGCCAGCGAGGTCGACATCTTCCACGAGAAGGATGCGACCTCGCGCAAGCCGCTCGGCGCCGACGGCCATTGCTTCCGGCGCCAGCTCGAGGGCCTCGCCGAGACAGTCCTCGACGGCAAGCCGATGCGCGGCGCCGATGTCGATGACGGCCTCGCCTCGATCCGCGCCATGGTGGCGATCGCCCGCTCGGTCGAGAGCGGCGAGCGCGTCGAGATCGCCAGCGTCACGGGAGCGGTCTGATGCAAATCGGGGTGTTCGCCAAGACTTTTCCGGGCAGCGAGCCGGCCGGCGTGCTGGAAGCGGTGCGCGACGCGGGATTTGCCGTCACCCAGTTCAACCTGGCCTGTGCCGGCCTGCCGTCGATGCCGGACAAGGTTCCGCTGGATACCATCCGTGCCATCGCGGCCGCCTCTGATGCCACCGGCGTCGGGGTGGTCGCGCTGTCCGGCACCTACAACATGGCGCATCCCGACAGAGCGGTGCGCGAGGACGGCCTGCGTCGGCTGGCGGCTGTCATCGAGGCCGCGTCAGCACTTTCCATTCCGCTGGTCACGCTCTGCACGGGAACCCGCAACCGTGACGACCAGTGGACGCACCATCCCGACAATGCCGATCCCTCGGTCTGGGCCGACATGGCGCGCGAAATGGAAAAGGCGCTCGACCTCGCCGAACGCCACGGCGTCGATCTCGGCATGGAGCCCGAGCAGGCCAACATCGTGACGTCGGCCGACGACGCCATGCGTCTCATCGCCGAAATGGGCTCGAAGCGGCTGCGCGTCGTGCTCGATCCGGCGAACCTGTTCGAGCAGGCGGATGCGGCGCAAGCCCGCGCCATCGTCACCGCCGCCATCGAAACCACGGCGGGCCATGTCGCCATGGCCCACGCCAAGGACCGTTTCGCCGACGGCCGCTTCGCCACCGCCGGGCAAGGGGTCGTCGATTTTGCCGACTTCGTCGCACGGCTCAAGGCAACAGGCTTTGACGGCCCGTTGGTGACGCATGGGCTTTCGGCCGAGGAAGCGCCAGAAGTCGCCCGCTTCCTGAAAGGGCTGGTGTGATGAAGCGCCCGACGACCTTGCTCCGCGATGACGCTACGCTCAGGGTTTCCGACGCGGGCGATGGACTGGCGGTCGTCTTCCAGCATGGCCTCGGCGGCAGCGAGGCGCAGGTCGCTCAATCCTTCCCCGCCGGCGCCGACTTGCGGCGCATCACGCTCGAATGCCGCGGACATGGCGGCTCGGCGCTCGGCAGAAGCCGGCCGTTCTCGTTCCAGATGTTCGCCGACGATGTGCTCGCCGCCGCCGACCAGGCCGGCCTCGAGCGTTTCGTCGCCGGCGGCGTCTCGATGGGGGCGGGAATCGCGCTGCGCCTCGCCTGCCGCCATCCCGACCGCGTCGCCGGCCTGGTCCTGGTGCGTCCGGCCTGGACGTTCGGCAAGGCACCGGCCAACATGCGGCCGATCGCCGAGGTCGCCGGCCTTATCCTAGACCATGGTCCGGACAAGGCGCGGGCGCTCTTTGCGCAGTCGGATACCGCCGTACGCCTCTATCGCGAGGCGCCCGACAACCTCGCTTCGCTGTTGGGCTATTTCGACCGGCCGGACACCATGGCGTTCGCGCAAGTGCTTGCCGACATCGCCGCCGACGGACCGAGCGTTTCGGCAAAGGATGCGGAGGCCCTCGACATTCCGGCTTTGGTCATCGGCAACGCGATGGATGCCGTGCACCCGCTGTCCTCCGCCTATGCGCTGGCGGCCGCCATTCCCAACGCCGTCTTTGCCGATATCGCGCCCAAGGCGCTCGACAGCGCCAGGCATTTCGCAGAGCTGCACGCCGAGATCACGGCCTTCCTTCACCCCCACGCCAACTTCCGGAGCCTCATTCCGTCATGACCACCAAACCCCTGTCCGGCCCCTCGGCAATAGCCGCCTTGCCGCGCAATCGGCTGATCGGCGAGTTCTCGCTGTGGTCGGCCGACCTCGCCAATATGGAGCGCGACCTGAAGCGCATCGACGCTCATGTCGACCTCCACCACATCGACGTGGCGGACGCCCGCTTCACGCCGGGCTTCCTGTTCTTCCCCGACCTGGTGGCGCGGATCGCCAAGCTGACCGCAAAGCCTATCCATGTGCACCTGATGGTCGAGGCCGAAATCGTCGAGGAACAGACGCGGCAGTTCATCGAGGCCGGCGCCGACCTGATCAGCGTGCATGCCGAAAACGGCGAGGCCGGACTTCGTGCCGTGCGGCTGGCGCATGAGCTCGGCGCCGAGGCCGGCGTGGTGCTCAGGCTGGAAACGCCTGTTGCCGCCGTCACGCCCTTCCTGCCCGAAGTGGCGTTCGTGACGCTGCTCGGCACCTCCATAGGCGTCAAGGGCCAGAGCCTGTCCGACCAGGCCTGCCCGCGGCTGATCGAGGCGCGCGCGCTGATGCGCAAGGCCGGCCGCGAGACGGACATCGTGCTCGCCGCCGACGGCGGCATCCGCCACGAGACCGTGCCGCTTCTGCGCGCCGCAGGCGCCGAGACCGTGGTGCTGGGCTCGCTCGCCTTCGGCGATCCCGACCTTGCGCAGCGCATGGCCTGGCTTCACGGGCTGGAGGTCGCGGCCTGATGAACACGCTTGCGCTTGCCTTCGATCTCGGCGGCACGGAGCTGCGCGGTGCGCTGGTCGAGCGCAGCGGCGACGTCATGGCGCGTGTTTCGGCGCCGACGATGGCGGGCGCGGGATCGGAGGCGGTGATCGGCCAGATCATCACACTGGCAGGCACGCTGCTCAAGGAGCATCCGCAGGCAAAGGTGGTCGGTATCGGCATGTGCGCGCCGGGGCCGCTCGATCCCAAGGCCGGCATCGTCATCGGGCCGCCGACGCTGGCCGGCTGGCACAATGTGCCGCTGATCGACATTCTCAGCCGGCAATTCGGCCTGCCGGTGCGGCTGGAAAACGACGCCAATGCGGCCGCCCTTGGCGAATGGCGCTTCGGCGCCGGCCGCGGCAGCGGATCGCTGGTCTTCGTCACGGTGTCGACCGGCATCGGCGGCGGCGTGGTTGCCGACGGCCACATCTATCATGGAAGGCGCGGACTGGCAGCCGAGATCGGCCATATGACGATTACCGGCGAAGGCGAACGCTGCTTCTGCGGCGCCGTCGGTTGCTTCGAGGCGGTCGCTTCGGGGACGGCGCTCGGGCGACGCGCCACCAAGCTCACTGCCCCTGGCGACGGCTCGCTGCTCCGGCAACTTTCGAATGACGGCGACGTTTCGGCCCGGCATGTCGTCGAGGCCGCGCGCGCCGGCGATGCCAGCGCACTCGACCTGGTCGAGGCCGAGGCGAAGTGGCTTGGAATCGGCTTCACCAATTTGCTGCATCTCTATTCGCCTGATCTGATCGTCATGGGCGGCGGTCTTGCCAACGGCTTCGACCTGCTGGCGCCGCTGATCAGAACCACCGTCGAGACTCGGGCCATGCCCGCCTATCGCGACGTGCCGATCGTGCCGGCTGAGCTCGGCGACCGCGCCGGGCTGGTCGGCGCGGCAAGCCTGATCCTGTGGGAGGGCGAGCCGGGCACGGCGCTGGCGATGGTGCAGGACGAAGAGACGAAGAACGGCGCCGGCGGCCAAGCCGGCGCCAGAGCCGGATGATTTCAGGTCGAATCGACCTGAAATCATCCGGCTCTAGATCAAAGGAGTGGAGCATGATGTCGTCCGAAAACCGCTACGCACTTTTCCTGGAATTGCACTAGGCTGAATCGACATTCATCGCATCCATAACATGGCGCAGGCGAGTTGGATGAAGCTGAGGA
>NZ_JHQS01000064.1 GCF_014843845.1 Mesorhizobium amorphae
CGCCACCGCATCCGCTACAATAACGGATTCGGCCAATGTTGAGTTACAAGGGGGGCGCTGTCCCGCCGACCTCCGTAGAATCTACCTAACCTCCGGTCGCTACCGCGTCGGTGATCTCGAAGCGTTCGGAGGTGCCGATACGGATCATGTTGAGGCTGCCCTCGCGGGTGAAGCGGAACTCGTCTGACGAGTCCGAGCCGGTCGGCAGGCCGCCGTGAAAGCTGATGACGCGCGTGCCGCCATCCGGCCAGGTCACGGTCACCGCGCTGTCGCCACCCGTATGCGCGACGCTTGTCTCGCAACGGGTCATTGGCTGGCCGACATGGCGCGCACAGGGGATTTCGGTGGATGCCTCTCCAGTCGAGGCGGTTTCAACGGTCGCGAATGCCAGGCTATAGGCATCCTGCATGGCAGTCCTGCCGATAGCCTCGGCGGATTTCGGCGCGCCGTCGGGATCGGTCGTCTCGTCCGCGCCCAGGCGCGCTGTCAGGTCGGGCGGCGTCGCGGCGTTTGGGCTTGATTGGTCGGAAAATGCCATATCCGCTTCCGTCAGCACCACCACGCTGGCGGGGTTGAGGTAGCGCGCCGGAGCCCATCCGCGGACTTGCGGGTTGTCGACCTCTTCGACCTTGCACCACGGATTGCCGTTGACGTCGGCGCAGCCGAAGTTCTTGAGGGGTGCGCCGACCGGCAGGCGCGCCTCGGTCTTGCCGATCGCCGACGGCGCGGCGCGGATGTTGAGGAGATCGTCGGGAGCGAGACCGCTGACATAGGAGACGACAGGTGCCGGCTGCTCCTCGGCCCTGGTCGGCAATACCGCCAGCAGAAACGGAGCCGCAATCATGAGGTACAGCGTCTTCGGGAGCGTAATCGTGCGCCTCATCACCTGGCCGTGGGCGTGCGTTAGAGCGCGGCTCGACTCAGAAGTCGTCGCCGCTTGCCGGAGCGTTTTATAAGGGACGACGCGATGCCATGTCATCCCGAAAAGATGCTGCTGCTTATTCAGCCGACGGTATGAACGCGTACCGCGTTCAGCCCTGAGGCATGAACCAGTAGGTTCAGCCTGACATGAACGCATTCTGCGTTCAGTCTGACATAAACCCTGTCCTGAGCGCGTGCGCCCATTCCGGCCTGCCAGCCTGCTCGGCTTGCCGTGCCGCCGCCTCGTGGTCGTAGTCGACGGCGAAGGCCTCGAAACGGTCGGGACGGCCGGGCACATCCAGCTCGACAATGCCGTAGCGCGCATGCGGCGAGCCCTGCTCGGAGACGTGCGCCGGTGGGGTCGAATCGTCATAGGCCGGGCAACCGACGCTGCCGGGATTGAAGATCACCGGGCCGCCGGGAATGCGGATCAGCTCGCTGCGGTGGCTGTGGCCGCAGAGCACGATGCGGCAGGCGGGGTCGAGCGGCTTCAGCCTTCGCCTTATGGCGGCGAGCGGCGCCCGCACCAGCTGGCCGTCGGTAATCGCGTCGGCCAGGTATTTCTCGTCATGATCGGGCCGGGCGTGGAAGGCGATGACGCCGGGCACGATCTCCAGCGTGAAGGGCAAGGCAAGCAGCGCCTCGCG
The DNA here is from genome assembly GCF_014843845.1 of Mesorhizobium amorphae. GTDB lineage: Bacteria > Pseudomonadota > Alphaproteobacteria > Rhizobiales > Rhizobiaceae > Mesorhizobium > Mesorhizobium amorphae_A. The sequence continues at coordinate 1,569 of NZ_JHQS01000064.1, forward strand.
CTGCGCCGCCGTCAGCCGCTCCTGCGCATAGCGGTCGGACGGCCACATGGTGTCGTCGGCCGGATCGACGGCGACGCGTCGGTCGTGGTTTCCGCGCACCGTCGGCAGGCCGAGCGCTTCCAGCCGCTCCATGGTCTCGCGCGGCCACAGCGGGCCGGAGACGCAGTCGCCGAGATTGACGGTGAGATCAGCACCGCCCCGGCGCTTGAGATCGTCGAGCACGGCATCCAATGCGAGCACGTTGCCGTGGATGTCGGCGAGGACGGCGATGCGCATGGGGGAGCTCCGTGGGTGAGGTAGTGTTTGCTCGCCCCCGCAAAGCAGGGAGAGGAATGCTAAGCTTGGATTTCGATCTCGTCGGCGCCGCCGACCATCGGCAGTGCCTTGTCCTCGCCGGCCGCGGCGATGACGCTGTCGAGCAGGCCTGGGAAGCGGGCGTCGAGATCGGCGCGGCGCAGCGTGATCATCCGGTTGGTGCCGACCACCTCGGCACGGGTGACGCCGGCCTCGCGCAGCTTGGCCAGATGGTAGCTGAGATTGGTCTTGGAACCGAGATCGAGGAACTGGCTGCAGTTCAGCGCCACGCCTTCCTTGCTGGCGAGATAGCGCACGATGGCGAGCCTGGTCGGATCGCCGAGCACGGCGAGCACGTTTGGCAGGCTGATCTGGTCAGCGTTGGGGTGGGGCAGTGTCATGCGCAGGAATTAAGCACAATCGGGGCCGATTTCAACGCGTCTCCTCCGTCAGCGGCTGCACACGGCGTCTCATGGCGGGTGCAAAGAGTTTATTGAACCCACCGCTTGTCCTGACACAGGGCTGTCAGCAGGCTTCAGTTATTTTCCCGCGGCTTCATTGACATCATGCCCTGTTATGTCCAATTGTTCAATAACTTTTGAACTAAGGACACCGCCATGGACAAGCGCCTCTTCTGGCTTGCGCTCGGATCGTTCACGATCTCGACCGAAGGCTTCGTCATCTCCAGCCTTCTGCCCGACATCGCCAGCGACGCCGGTATCTCCATTCCGCTCGCCGGCACGCTGATAACCGCCTTCGCACTGGCCTATGCGGTCGGCACGCCGATCCTGGCGACGCTGACCGGCGAATGGGATCGGCGCCGCGTCATCCTGTGGACGCTGGTGTTCTTCGTTCTCGGCAATCTGGTGGCGGCGCTGAGCTCGTCCTTCGAACTGCTGCTGATCGCCCGCATCATCATGGCGCTGTCGTCAGGCCTGTTCGCCGCAACCGCGCAAGGCACGGCTGTGGCGCTGGTCGATGACCATCACCGGGCGCGCGCCATTGCCGTCGTCGTCGGCGGCACCACGGTGGCTGTTGCCCTCGGTGCGCCGCTCGGCGCGCTCGTTGCCACCGTTGCCGGCTGGCGCGGCACCTTCTTTGCCATAGCCGGGCTCGGTGCGCTGGCCGGCGCGATCCTGTGGTACCGGTTGCCGCGCGGCATCGTCGGCACCAGGCTGCCGCTGAAGCGCAGGCTGGCGGCCGCACTGCGTCCCGGCGTGATGCCAATCCTGCTGACGACGATGTTGGCACTGATCGGCGCCTTCACCGTCTTTTCCTATGTCGCGCCTCTGGCCATCGAAGGCGGCGGCCTGAGCGCGCTGGCGCTGCCCGGCATGCTGCTCGCCTTCGGCGTCGGCGCCGTCATCGGCAACATCGCCGGCGGGCAGGCGGCAGACCGTTTCGGCGCGACGCGCACCGTCGGCTGGTCGCTGACGCTGAGCGCGGCCATGCTGGTCATGCTGTCGGTCATCCCGATCTTCCTGCCGCACCATATTGCCGGGCCGGCGCTGATGGCGATGATGGTGCCGTGGGGCATCGTCGGCTGGGCCTTCCCGCCGGCGCAGGCCAGCCGCATCATCAAGATCGCGCCTGACGCCGCTCCGATCGTACTGTCGCTCAATGCCTCGGCGCTCTATCTCGGCGTGGCGCTGGGCGCGGTGGTCGGCGGTGCCGTGCTGCGCTATGGCGCGCCGGCCGATCTCGGCCTGATCGCCGCGGCGTTCCCGTTGATCGGGCTCGGCGTCGTGTTGGCCGGGCGGATGCTGGCGCGGCCGGTCGCGGTTCCGGCGGAGTAGTCTTCTACAAAGTCGCCGGCCGCTTATCTGGCCGGCGGCATATCGAAATCCAGCGTGGCGATTTCATCGAGCGCCGCGCGCAGCTTCGCCGCCTGGTCCTTGCCGAGCATGGCCTCGAAACGCTGCTGCGCGATGGTCCACAGCTTGGTCGCCTCATCGAGCTTGAGCCCGCCCTGCGGCGTCAGCCGCACGCGCTTGACGCGACGGTCGTCCTTGTCGGCGAAGGTCTCGACATAACCGTCACGGATCAGCGGCTTCAGCGTGTGGCCGAGCGCCGAGAGGTCCATGATCAGCGCCTCGGCTATGGCGCCCATCGCCGGCTCGCTGCCGATATGGATCTGGTAGAGCAGGCCGTATTGCGTGCCTTTCAGGCCCGAAGGCGCCAACACATCGTCATAGAACCGGCCGAGCTTGCGCCCGGCGCGCCGCAGCGTTGCGTTGTTACAAAGGGTAAGTCCCGGCAGCGCGCCTTTGGTCATGACAACTCCTTGCCAGCGAATGGATCCGCTGGCCTGCCGCAGAAATAGTTTTTGCCGCCGCCGTTGACAAGATAGTGGCATATACCTACTTCGGAAAAAGTGGCATATGCCACTAATTGAAATCTGACGCGGACGAACGCCATGGGGCTCGTCTCGCTTGGCAGCAAAAGGAACACGACAATGAGCACGAAGGACAATAAGGGCACGGCCGTCATCACCGGCGCATCGTCGGGCATCGGCGCCGTCTATGCCGACCGGCTGGCCGCACAGGGCTACGACCTGGTGCTGGTGGCGCGGCGCGCCGACCGGCTGAAGGAACTGGCGGACAGGTTGGGTTACGACTATGGCCGCAAGGTCAAGGTGATCGCCGCCGATCTCTCCGATGATGGCGATGTTCGCCGGGTCGAGCAGGCGATCACCAACGATGAGAGCGTGACGCTGCTGGTCAACAATGCCGGCCTTGGCGGCCAGCAGGTCGTGGCAGACGCCGATGCCGATGCGACCGAGCGCATGATCAAGGTCAATGTCGTGGCGCTGACCCGGCTCACACGCGCAGTGCTGCCGGGGCTGCTCGCACGCAATCGCGGCGCCATCGTCAACATTGCCTCGGTGGCCGCCTATGGCACGGCAATCGGCGGCATCTACAGCGGCACCAAGGCCTATGTCGTCAATTTCACCGAAGCGCTGCAACGCGAGGTCGCCGACACCGAGGTGAAGGTGCAGGTCGTGCTGCCCGGGCCGATCCGCACCGACTTCTGGGAATTGGCCGGCGCCGATCTCAACTCTCTCAACCAGGACTGGGTGATGACCGTTGACGATCTGGTCGATGCGGCGCTTGCCGGCTTTGCCCAGGGCGAGACGGTCACTGCGCCGGGGCTCGCCGATCCGGCCAAGCTCGATGCGTTCATCGGCGCCAGGGACAGTTTTTACGTCAGCCTGATCGCCGGCAAGCCGGCGGCGCGTTACGCGGCTTGAAACACTGAGGCGGCCGGTCTCAGGCCGGCCGCCACATCGGCACGATCGAGGCGGCGAGCACCAAGCCGAGCAGGATGTTGAGCGCCCGCCATTGCCGCTCTGTCTTGAGCAGCCGCGCAAGCAGCGTGCCGGCCACGCACCACAGCGAAAGCGACAGTGCCGCCGCCAGGCCGAAGACAGCGCCGAGCAGCAGCGCGAGCTGCAGCGGGCCGTCGGCCAGCGCTGCGAACGAGGCGGCAGCGCCCAGCCCCATGGCCCAGCCCTTTGGGTTCATCCATTGCACGCTGGCACCTCCAAAGAAGCTGTTCGGCTTTGCCATCGACACATCGAGATTGGGCGGGCCGCTGCGACCGATCTTGAAGGCAAGCCAGACAAGGTAGGCCGATCCCGCGATCTTCATCGCCAGTTGCAGCGACGGCACGGCGGCGAGCAGGCCGGCAAGCCCGGCGGCACCGGCGGCCGCCACCGATGCCAGGCCGGCGGCACTGCCGGCCATCAGCGGAATGGAACGGCGAAAGCCGAACTGCGCGCCTGAGGCCGTCGACAAGGTCGTGGCAATGCCAGGCGTCGAGGTGGAGACCAGCGCGAACAGGATAAGCGGAAGGACGGTCTCGAGCATGCTGTTTCCTGCGTGGAACCAGCATTTCTAGAGATTGTCCTGCATCAGTAAATGCAATGTTTGCCATGGATAGCATTAGCATCCATAATACAACAATGATCCGTAATCTCGACACCGCCCTGATCCGCACCTTCGTCACTGTTGCCGACAAGGCCAGCATGACGGCTGCGGCGAATGCACTGCATCTGACGCAAGGCGCCGTCAGCCAGCAGGTCAAGCGGCTGGAGGATCTCTTGGGCTCCAGCCTGTTCGAACGCGACCGGCGCGGTCTAAAACTCACCCGCGCCGGCGAACGGCTGTTCGGCAAGGGCAAACGCCTGCTGTCGCTCAATGATGAGATCTGGGCAGAGATGGTGGGAGAAGCGGTTTCCGGGCAGGTGCGGCTCGGCGTGCCGTATGATCTCGTCGGCACGCTGCTTGCCCCAGTGCTGAAGACCTATGCCGGGACTTATCCGCAGATCGAGATATCGCTTCACTGCGCCTCCTCGCCCGAGCTCGCCGCGGCGCTCGCAGCCGGTACGATCGATCTCGCCGTCATCGAAGAGCAGGTCGGCCCGTCCGCCGGCGAATGCCTGCTCATCGACCGGCTGGTCTGGGTCGGCGCCAGAGGTGGCGTCGCCCGCCAAAAGCGCCCCTTGCCGGTGTCGATGGTTGCCGACACCTGTGCCTTCCGCCCGGCGGTGATTTCTGCGCTCGACGAGCATGGGCTGGAATGGCGCACCGTGTTCGAGAACGGCAACATCGATGCGACGACGGCGACGGTGCGTTCCGACCTCGCCGTCACCACCTGGCTCGCCTCGACAGTGCCTGGCGACCTTGAGATTTTGTCTGCCGATGCCGAACTGCCGGCCTTGCCGAATTTTGCGATCAATTTGCACCTGCCCAAGCATGGCATTGAACCCGCTGCACGAGAGTTTGCGGCTCATATCCGCGACGGGTTGGCGCGGCGGCAGTAGGCGGCGTGAGAGGTAGGGGCGGCCGATTATCCGGCCGCCCGAATTTCACCTCGGATTACTTCCAGTTCTTGCGCCGTTCGAGCTCGGCTTCCGAAGGCTTCTCCGTGGCAAACGACCCGGTCTTGATTTCGCCGCCGCGCTCATAGGTGGCCATGATGACGCCGGTGCTGGAAGTCTGCGACTTGGCAAGCTTGAAGGCGGCCGGCATCGCGCCATCGCCGAACAGCCGCTTGCCCTTGCCCAGCACCAGCGGGAAGATCATCAGCCGAATCTCGTCGATCAGCCCGTTGGCGAGCAGGGTCTGGATCAGATTGCCCGATCCCTGGATAAGCAGGTCAGGTCCATCTTCCTGCTTGAGGCGGCGCAACGTCGCGACGATATCTTCCCCAAGCCATTGCGTGTTCTGCCAGGTGAGCGAATCCGGCCGATGCGTCGCCACATACTTGGTCGCAGGGTTGAAGGCATCTGCGATCGAATCTTTCTGATACGGCCAGTACGCAGCGAAGATGTCGTAGGTTCTGCGGCCGAGCAGCAGGGCGAAGGGCTTGGAGAACATTTCATCCATTGCCGCGCCCGCCACCTCGTCAAAGTAATGAAAGGTCCAGCCGCCGAACTTGAAGCCGCCGACCGGATCCTCTTCCGGACCGCCTGGCGCCTGCATGACGCCGTCGAGGCTGACGAATGTAGCGGCGATGATCTTTCTCATTGGTCTTCTCCCTTTCGATGATCCGTGCCGTCAGGGCCGGATTTCGACCTAAGGACGGGCGGGCAGACAGCCGTCCGACACGCTACGGATAAATTTCCGTGGCCCCATAGCTGAGCGGTGCTCATCGCCGCCGCCTGCCGAGGGCCCGCGACGAGAACCAGATATCACCGATGATGGCAGTGGCCGTACGGTCCGGCTTCTTGTCGGCCGTCAGCCAGATCGAGCGGCTGCTCGCGGCCTGTTGGCGGTCGGGGATTTTCGCCGTCGGGCCGGCGAGCGAGGCGCCGACGCAAGGGATGAACCATGAACCCATGAACGGATCGCAGGCCAAACCCTGCGCGGTGCGGGTCACCACCATTGCCAGGCCGACGCGATCGGCCGGACGCCACGGGAAGATCAAGCGACCGCCGGCCTTTAGCGCCTTCAGCCAGCAAGAAGGCGGCGCCATGACACCGGCATTGACATAGATGATATCGGAAGGCGGCAGTTCGCTTTCGACGGCATTGTCGTGGACAACCGAAACATTGCCATAGGGTTCGAGGTTTTTCTTCGCCCGGGCGGCGAGGCCGGGATCCAGCTCGATGGCGGTGACGGTGCCGGGTGCCACCAGCTTCGCCAAAATGGCGGTGTAGTAGCCGGTGCCGGCGCCGATATGGGTGACGGCCTCGCCAGGCTTTGGCGCGATCCTGCCGATCCACATGGCGTGCAGGAAGGGTTCACCGTTGTTGATGCCCTTGTCGGCGTTAAGCACCACCAGCACGTTCTGGTAGATGTGAACCGGATCGGGGCTCGGCGTCTCGACCTTGCCGTTGCCGGCAATGATGGTCCATGGCCCGGGGCCGAGAAAGGCCTCGCGCGGCACCGCGGCGATCACCTCCTCGAGACGCGGATCGGCCGATGCGGCATGGGCCGCCATCAGCCGTGCGTAGAATCTCCTGGCGTCCTCGATCCTGTTCATGGCGCTGCAGAAGATAGCGCAGGCCGCAGCTTTGTCGCGATGGCTGGAAGAAACTCAGCCGAAGCCGACGACGGTGTCGTAGAGCAGCTTGAAGTTGAGCACCAGGATGACGGCGGCGACCACCCAGGCAAGGGCGGCGACACTGCGGGGGATGGCGAGGTTGCCCATCTTGTTTTTGTCGGACACGAACTGCACCAGCGGCACGACGGCAAAGGGCAGCTGCATCGACAGGATCACCTGGCTGAGAACCAGGAGCTGGCCGGTTCCCTTTTCGCCGTAGAGCGCTGTCACCACCACCACCGGGATGATGGCGATGCCGCGCGTCAACAGGCGGCGTGCCCATTGCGGGATGCGCAGGCGCAGGAACCCTTCCATGACGATCTGGCCGGCAAGCGTTGCGGTGACCGTCGAGTTGAGGCCGGAGGCCAGCAGCGCCACCGCAAACAGGATCGAGGCGATGCCGAGGCCAAGCAGCGGCGACAGAAGTTCGAAGGCCTGGCCGATCTCGGCGACGTCCTGGTGGCCTGTGTTGTGGAAGGCCACCGCGGCCACGATCAGGATGGAGGCGTTGACGAACAGCGCGAGAATGAGCGCGATGGTCGAGTCCATGGTCGCCCATTTTATGGCGTCGCGCTTGCCTTTTTCGGTGCGCTCATAGGCGCGGGTCTGCACGATCGAGGAGTGCAGATAGAGGTTATGCGGCATCACGGTGGCGCCGATGATGCCGATGGCGATGTAGAGCATCTCCGGATTGGTGACAATCGCGGACGACGGCACGAACATCGAATGCAGGATCGAGCCGACCGGCGGTGCGGCGGCAAAGATCTGGATGGCGAAGCAGCCGAAGATGATGATCAGGAGCGCAATGATGAAGGCTTCGAGAAAGCGGAAGCCCTTGTTCATCAAGAGAAGCAGCAGGAAGGCGTCGAGTGCGGTGATGATGGCGCCGCCGATCAGCGGAATGCCGAACAGAAGCTGCAGGGCGATCGCCGTGCCGATGACCTCGGCGAGGTCGCAGGCGATGATGGCCAGTTCACAGGCGATCCACAGCAGGAAATTGACAGGTCGGGGATAGTAGGCGCGGCACGCCTGGGCAAGGTCGCGGCCGGTGGCGATGCCAAGCCTGGCGGCAAGCGCCTGCAGCAGGATCGCCATCAGGTTCGACAGCATGATGATGAACAGCAGCGTGTAGCCGAACTGGGCGCCACCGGCGAGGTCAGTCGCCCAATTGCCGGGGTCCATATAACCGACCGAAACCATGTATCCCGGTCCCATGAAGGCGAACAGCCGGCGCAGCCAGAAGCCGGACTGCGGCACGGCGATCGAGGCGTTGACCTCGCGCAGGCTGGGCTGGTCGTCTTCGTCCGGCCTGGCAAATCGCCACGCGGATCGGGGTTCTACGGTGGCTTCGGCGTCTGACATGGAGGGGGTCCGCTTGAATGGATGACTGTGCTTGCTACCTATGCCGAGGCTCAACATTATGCAATATGCTATGTTTCATCGATCATGCTTTTGTGATGTGCCGATCAATGCCCCGGACGGATAGCCGCAAACGCCGGTTGCGCCTGCCCTGGAATGCAAATAAACGGCCAGACCATCCGGGTCCGTGCTATGAGTGCGAAGCCGATTCAGACTTCAAGCTGCCAAGGAGGAGCGCGTATTGGCGCTGAGGAACAGACCGGTTCGACGCGAAAAGCCGCTTCCCGATGCCGACGTTCATTCGCAAGGGTTTCGGCAGACGCGTGAAGCACGCCGCAGCGCGCTCGTCGAAGACTATGTCGAGCTGATCGCCGACCTGATCGAGGATGGCAACGAGGCGCGGCAGGTCGATATCGCGGCCAGGCTGGGCGTCGCCCAACCGACCGTGGCCAAAATGCTCACCAGGCTGTGCACCGAGGGACTGGTCTCCAGAAAACCCTATCGCGGCGTGTTCCTGACCGAGGCCGGCCGCAAGGTTGCCGAAGAGAGCCGCATCCGCCACCAGACCGTGGAAGCCTTTCTGCGCTCGCTCGGCGTCAGCGCCGAGACGGCGCGCATCGATGCCGAGGGCATCGAGCACCATGTCAGCGCCGAGACGCTCGAGGCGTTTCGCAAGGCGATGACGGCGCCGCGCTGATCTCTTTTTCGACCTGCCGGAACAGAGATATCGCCGGTGCGTTTGATGTCATGCCGCGCGATTGGCGCGGTGAGGAGGACATCATGGGCGTGGAACAGGCACCGACCGCAAAAGGCAAGCAGGCTGCCAAAGGATTGAAGCAAGCCGCGGCAAAGAACGAACGCAAGACCGAAGCCGACACCGGCCGGCCGCTGAAGAAGGGCGCCGCCCGCTTCGAGGAGCGCTCGAAAAGTTCCGACGGCAAGAGCGCCGGCACCAAGCAGAAGAGCTAAGGCTGTTCACTCGCGGCCAAATCACATTTCAGTCCTGCGTGTCCTGCACCCAGCTGCGCGGATGGCCGTCGACGCGGAACTGGAAGATGAAATAGGGCGGGATGCAGGTGCCCTTGCCGGGCCTTGCTTCCGCCAGATCGTCATAACCGGCGGTGCAGATATAGTCCTCGCGGCAGGGATGCGCCTTGTCGCAGGCGCGCAGGCCGGCGGTCTTGGTGAACTCCCTGGTGCAGAATTTGTGATCCTGCCAGAGCCGATGCAGTTGTTGAAGCCGGTTTTGGCTAGCCGGCCGCAGGTTGCTTCGTCGGGTAGCTTGTCGCAGTGCGCCTTGCGCAGCATGCCGCCTGGAAAGCCGCCGGTCTTCTGTTCGGGATTGTCGTAGCGCTGGCGCGCCGCGCCATAGCCGGCGACTTTCACCAGCGGCTTCTTGTCCCTGGCCGGGTCGATACCGCAGGCCTTCGCGGTGGCCGGCGACAGACGGCAATACTGGTCGCTGCCCCATTTCGACATTTTTATCTCGCCGAATTCGACGGGGTCGCCGACCGCGGTCCCTGCTTCGCTGACGCAGGTGCCGAAGCCTGGATGGATGGCGCTTTCGTGGACGCCGGCGCAGCGCAGGCGTTCGCCACAGCTCCAGTCCTTGAAGCTGGCATCCGTGCCGCGATAGCGCGTCAGCCCAAGCGCCGGACCAAGCAAGCGGCTGATCGACAAGCCGCCGCGCTCGAGCGCCTGCAGCGTCTCGGCGTCGGTGACGGCGACGCTGGAATCGAGGGTGACGGCACCGGTTGTCCCGATGCCTGGACCCATCAATGCCGCCAGCAACAGCAGGAACCGGCCAATCGTCCGCAAGTGCCCCTCGCAACCCCTTGTCGAAGAGGCATGCTACAGACCTTGCGCCGTCTCGGCCAGAGCGGCGAAGCCGCCAAGCCGGCGCTCCATCGGCGCGAAAAATGCTGTGACTTGCTGCAACCATTGGGATAATTGTTTGTTGGGTGTGGCCGGCATCGGGATGTCGTCCTGACCGTTTGGAATTTGCATCGCGGGGAGTTGCCATGCTCTGGAGAGGCCGTCGTCAGAGTGACAATGTCGAGGACCAGCGCAGCGGTGGCGGCGGTGGTGGATTGGGCGGCGGCAGCCCCGGCCAGTTCCGCATACCGATCGGCGGGCGCGCCGGCGGTGGTTCGAGCATCTTCATTGTCATCCTTGTTGTCCTTGCCGGATGGTATTTCGGCTTCGATCCGTCTCAGATCCTGGGCGGCGGCGACACCGTGCCGGGCGGCGGTGGCCAGATCACCGACAACAGCGGCGACCAGGGTGGCGGCACGGGAGCGCCCGCTTCCGACGAGATGAAGCAGTTCGTTTCGACCGTGCTTGCCGAAACCGAGGACACCTGGAAAGGCATCTTCCAGGCCGAGGGCCTGACCTATGAGGATCCGAAACTGGTGCTGTTCAGCAGCCAGATCCGCTCGGCCTGCGGTTTTGCCTCCTCGGCGGCCGGGCCGTTCTATTGCCCCAGCGACCACAAGGTCTACCTCGACGTGACGTTCTTCCAGCAGCTCGACCAGCAGTTCGGCGCTTCTGGTGAATTCGCTCGGGCCTATGTGATCGCCCATGAAGTCGGCCACCATGTGCAGAACCTGACCGGCATCCTGCCCAAGTTCAACCAGATGCGGCAGAGCATGGGTGAGGCCGAGGCCAACCACATGTCGATGCAGGTTGAACTCCAGGCCGACTGCTTCGCCGGCGTCTGGGCGCATTTCACCGCGCAAAAGGGCATTCTCGAACAGGGCGACATGGAATCGGCGCTGAACGCCGCCAGGCAGATCGGCGACGATACGCTGCAGAAGAAGATGCAAGGCTATGTCGTGCCGGAAAGCTTCAACCACGGCACCTCGCAGCAGCGGCAGACCTGGCTGGCGCGCGGCTACAAGAGCGGCAAGCTTTCGGACTGCGATACCTTCAACAACCCGATCTGAAGCGGCCGGATTCCTCGCTGATCTGACGGCGGCATTGCCGTCAGGGGATGTCAGGATGGAAGCATCCTGCTCGTTCCCTTATTGTTCCCTGCTGGGCGCTCGCCTATAAAGTGCGTCCGCCTTTGCCCCGGGGCGGCCAGAGGAGCTTGACCGATCATGATCGATCCCAAAACCGCCAAGCGGGGCCTTGCGCTCGTTTTTACCACGCTGTTGCTCGACATCATCGGCTTCGGCATCATCATGCCGGTACTGCCGGCCTATCTGCAGGAGCTCACCGGCGTCGGCGTCAGCGAGGCCGCGATCGAGGGTGGCTGGCTGTTCTTCGCCTATGCAGCGATGCAGTTCGTTTTCGCGCCCGTCATGGGAGGCTTGAGCGATCGGTTCGGGCGTCGGCCGATCCTGCTTGCCTCCGTGCTGACGTTTTCCATCGACAATCTGATCTGCGCCGTCGCCTGGTCGTACCCGATGCTGTTCATCGGGCGCGTACTGGCCGGCATTTCCGGCGCCAGCTATTCGACGACCTCCGCCTTCATCGCCGACATCTCGACCGATGAGAACCGGGCCAAGAATTTCGGCCTGCTCGGCATCGCCTTCGGCGTCGGCTTCGTCATCGGACCGGTTCTGGGCGGGCTGCTCGGCACGTTCGGGCCGCGCGTGCCGTTCTATTTCGCCGCCGGGCTGGCTTTCGTGAACTTTATGATTGCGCTGTTTTTCTTGCCGGAGACGCTCGACGACAAGCACCGCCGCCGCTTCGAGTGGAAACGCGCGAACCCGGTCGGCACGCTCATGCAGATGCGCAACTATCAAGGCATCGGTTGGATCGGGCTTGCCTTCTTCCTGATGACGCTCGGCCACATGATGTACCCGGCGGTCTGGTCGTTCGTCTCCAACTACCGCTATGGCTGGAGCGAGCAGCAGATCGGCTTCTCGCTCGGCGCCTTCGGCCTGTGCGGTGCGATTATCATGGCGACGGTCCTGCCGCGCGTGATCCCCAGGCTTGGCGAATGGAGGACGGCGGTCATCGGCCTTACCTTCACCGCGCTCAGCGCCTTCGGCTACGCCTTCGCGTGGCAGGGCTGGATGATCTATGCGGTGATCGTCGCCGGCTGCCTCGAAGCGTTGGCCGATCCGCCGCTAAGGAGCCTCGCTGCCGCCAAGGTGCCGCCGTCGGCGCAGGGCGAACTCCAGGGCGCGATGTCGTCGATCTTCTCGATCACCTCGATCATCACGCCGCTGCTCTATACGGGGATCTTTTCCTGGTTCACGGGGCCGAGCGCACCGGTGACCTTCGGTGGCGCGCCTTATCTGCTCGGCGCGGTTTTCCTCACGCTGGCACTCGTCGTCTTCGTCACCAAAGTGGCCAAGCCGACGCCGAACGAAGTCGAGCGCATGCATGCGCAGGAGACGGTGACCGACACGGTTTGAGATTCGCGAAGCACGGAGAAAAAGTGAAGGCGGCGCGTCCGGCTTTAAGCGCGTTCAGCCAGCAATTCCTCACCACGCTTTTCGCGGATCAGATTGACGAAGCGACGGAACAGATAGTGCGAGTCCTGCGGGCCGGGCGAGGCCTCGGGGTGATGCTGTACCGAGAACACGGGACGGCCGGTCAACGCGATGCCGCAGTTGGAACCGTCGAACAGCGAGACGTGGGTCTCCTCGACGCCATCGGGCAGCGAGTCGGCGTCGACGGCAAAGCCGTGGTTCATCGAGACGATCTCGACCTTGCCCGTGGTGTGGTCCTTGACCGGATGGTTGGCGCCGTGGTGGCCCTGATGCATCTTGGCGGTCTTGCCGCCGAGCGCCAGAGCCAGCATCTGGTGGCCGAGGCAGATGCCGAACACCGGGATGTCGGTCTTGAGCAAGTCCCGGATCACCGGTACGGCGTAGTCGCCAGTGGCTTCCGGGTCGCCGGGGCCATTGGAGAGGAAGATGCCGTCGGGCTGCATGGCGAGGATTTCTTCGGCGTCGGTCTTTGCCGGTACCACGGTGACCTTGGCGCAGAGACCCGCGAGCAGGCGCAGGATGTTGCGCTTGACGCCGTAGTCGATGGCGACGACATGCAGGGAGGGCTCCTCCTGCTCACCAAAGCCTTCATTCCAGACCCAGGGTGTCTCGCGCCAGACCGAGGATTGGCCTGACGTGACTTCCTTGGCGAGGTCGAGCCCGATCAGGCCCGACCAGGCGGCGGCGCGGCGCTTCAAATCGTCGAGGTCGAAGACACCGTCGGGCGCATGCGCGATAACGGCGTTGGGCATGCCCTTTTCGCGGATCAGCGCGGTCAGCGCACGCGTGTCGATGCCCGACAGGGCGACGATGCCGCGCTTCTTCAGCCATTGGTCGAGGTGGCCGGCGGCGCGGTAGTTGGACGGGTTGGTGACATCGGCCTTGAACACGGCGCCGACGGCGCCGGCGCGGGCAACCGGATTGAGGTCCTCGATGTCCTCGTCATTGGTGCCGATATTGCCGATATGCGGGAAGGTGAAGGTGACGATCTGGCCGGCATAGGACGGGTCGGTGAGGATTTCCTGGTAGCCGGTCAGCGCCGTGTTGAAGCAGACCTCGGCGACGGCGGAACCCGTGGCGCCCAGGCCGCGGCCCTCGATGACGGTGCCGTCGGCCAGCACCAAAAGGCCGGTCGGCTTCTCGGTGGCCCAAGCGGGGGTAGACGCGGCGGTCATCGTCGCCATGGCGGCACTCCTAAAGGCTGCTTGCGGATTGTCCTGCGCAGCAAACGGCGCGGCAGCGATTTCTCGAGCCTCCGCGCATCAATTCATGTCTTATGCAAGGCCGACTACATAGGGGAAGGCGCCAGAACGGTCAATGATACAGCCAGTGACCGGCATCGATTTATTTCGTCTAACAATATCAGTGGTTTGCTCGCTCCTTCGGGATTTGCCTTGTGCTTTCGGCGGGGTTATGGTCCGCGCCGATCGAAGGAGAAGAGCATCATGCGTGGCAAAATCGCCGAATCCCTCAAGAGCGCGATGAAGGCGCAGGACAAGCACCGGCTGCCGACGCTGCGGCTGATTCAGGCCGCCATCCACGACCGCGACATCGCCAATCGCGGCGCCGGCAAGGAGCCGGCGAGCGACGAAGAGATCCTGCAGATCCTGGCCAAGATGGTGAAGCAGCGCGAAGAATCGGCCAAGGCCTTCGAAGACGGCAAGCGGCCCGAGCTTGCCGCGCAGGAGCGCGGCGAGATGGAGATCATCCGCGGCTTCCTGCCGACGCAGTTGGACGATACCGCAGTGACGGCCGCGGCGCGCGAAGCGATCGCGGCGACGGGGGCCGCCAGCCAGAAGGACATGGGCAAGGTGATTGCCGCGCTCAAGCAAAAATACGCCGGCCAGATGGATTTCGGCAAAGCGAGCGGCATCGTCAAAGGCCTGCTGCAGTAAGAGGGTCTCTGCCTCCTACGCCCAGTTTGCGAGCCGGGCGCGATAGTCTGTCGTCATGATCGAAATCGTCAAACCCGCGCTTAAATATCTGGCGTCCTACAAGGCCGCACTTGAGCGCGGCTGGTCGCCGGACAATGTGCGGCTTGAGGAAGCCACGCGCGAGCAACTTGCGGCCATCGAGCAGGATCCTGCGGCCTTCCTCGCCGACCTCGATGATCCCGAGGGCAAGGGGCCGTCGATCACTCTGCCCGACGGCAGGAAGGTGCCGCGCCTGCCGGGATTCCGGCGCTGGATCTGGGACGGCGAAGCCGCGGGCTCGATCGGCTTTCGCTGGCAACCCGGCACAGCGGCGCTGCCGCCGCATGTGCTCGGCCATATCGGCTATGCCGTGGTGCCGTGGAAGCGCGGGCGTGGCTACGCGACCGAAGCGGTGCGGCTGATGCTGGACGAGGCGAGGGCGGTCGGCCTGCCTTATGTGGAAATCACCGCCAAGCCGCACAATCCGGCGTCGCATAAGGTGATCCTGACCAATGGCGGCAAGCTCGTCGGCCGCTTCTTCGAGGATGCCGCCTATGGCGGCGCTGAGAGCTTGCGGTTCCGGATCGATTTGTAGGCAGGCCCTATTCGGCGGCGGCCGGCAGTGGCGGGGTTGCCCGGCTGCGTCCTTCCCAGACATAGGAGGCCAGCGCCACCGCCACTGCTACCAGCATGGCCATGGCGCCAACCACCGGCAAGGTTCGATAGCCGTAGCCGGCGTTGAGCATGGCGGCGCCAAGCGACGCGGCAAGCGCAATGCCGACGTTGAAGCCGGAGGGGATGAGCGAGGAGGCGAGGTTCGATGCATCCGCCGTCCAGGCCAGGATACGGGTCTGGATCGGCGTGCCGATGGAGAAGTTGAGGCCGCCCCAGATGACGATCGCAACGATCATCGGCAGCGGATAGGGGCTGACGACATAGATCACCGCGAGCGTGACCGCCTGTAGACAGAGCAAGGTGATGAGCGACGGCATCAGCTTCCAGTCGGAGAGCTTGCCGCCGACGAAGACGCCGATCGTGGCGCCGACGCCATTGAGCAGAAGCACCCAGGGCACCAGGTTCTTGTCGAGGCCGGTAACTTCAAGCAACGTCGGGGTGATGTAGGTGAACAGGGTGAACTGGCCGATCATCAGCATCAGCATCAGGATGAGCGAGGTCCAGACCTGCTGGCGTGCCAGCACGCGCACCTCACGGGTAAAGCCTGCCTGCTGGTTCGATGTGCCTGCCGTGCGCGGCAAAAGCGCCAGCATGGCCAAGGTCGCCACTACCCCAAGAGCGCACATCACCCAGAAGGTGGCGCGCCAGCCCCACAGAGTGCCGATTGCCGTGCCAGCCGGCACGCCGATGACGTTGGAGACGGTGAGGCCGGACAAGATGACCGCCACGGCCATGCCGCGCTTGTCCTCGGGGACAAGGCCGACCGCGACCACCATGGCGACACCGAAATAGGCGCCATGCGCCACGGCGACCGCAATGCGCAAAAGCAGCATGGAAGCAAAGTCGGGCGCCAGCGCGCAGGCTGCCTGGCCGATGGTGAAGGCTATCGAAAGGCCGAGCAACAGGGCCTTGCGCGAAAAGCTCTTAGTGGCGAGCGTCAGCAGTGGGCCGCCAATCGCGATGCCGCAGGCGTAGCCGGAGACGAGGTAGCCCGAGGTGGGGATGGACACGCTCAAGCCGTCGGCGACCTGCGGCAGCACGCCGGCAATGACGAATTCCGTGGTGCCGAAGGCGAAGGCGGCAAAAAACAGGGCGAATAGAGGAAGCATGGCGCGGCAAGCAATCCCAGGATGAGTTGGCCTCAAACCACGGATGAACGCTGCCGGCAATGCAGAAATTGTCGACGCCGCTTTAGCTTTTCTTGACCGGGAAGTGGCGCGGAGGTGAAGCGGCGATCTCCTCGAAGGGAGATCGGCAGTTTCAACGCCTCAACTCGCCTTGAGCCGCGAGCCGCCGAGCAGGCCGCGTTCCTCCAGCACCGGGTAGGCCATGGACGCCAGCAGCGAGTTGATCTGCTTGAGGTCGCGGATGGTGTCGAGGTGGATGGAACTGGTCTCGACGCTCTTGGCGGTGCCGTCGCGCAGCCGCAGGAAATGGCTGGCGCTGGTTTCCTTCTCGCGGTCGCGCAGGCGGTCCTTTTCCAGGACAAGCTGGCGCGCTGTCTCGGCATCGCGCGACACCAGCACGTTGAAGGCAAGCCTGGCATTGGCGAGCACCGAGGCGTGGAAGGCACAAAGTTCGCGCCAGCCTTCAGGCGTGAACTCCAGGCCGCGCTCGAGCTTCTTCCTGACATGCACCAGCATGTTGCGCACGATGATGTCGCCGACCTGCTCCAGCTTGACGCAGGCGCCGATCAGTTCCTGGCAGCGCAGCGCCTCGTCTTCGGAGAGCGGGTTCTTGGTGACCTTGGCCAGATAGAGCTTTATCGCCGCATGCTTCTTGTCGACGCGATCGTCGAGTGCCGCCAGCGCCTTGATCTTGTCGGCGTCGGCGCTCTCATAGAGCTCAATGATGCGCTTCAGCATGATCTCGACCGTCTCGCAGACCCGCACCACCTCGCGTGTGGCATTGGCCAGCGCCTGGCTCGGGGTATCGAGAGCGCTTTCGTTCAGAGCGGACAGTTCGATGGCGTCGAGCGCGGCCGGCTCCGACTTGGTGCCGAGCGCCACGATCTTCTCCGAAGCGCGGTAGACGAGACCGGCCAATGGCAGGCCGGCGAGCAGGATCAACACGTTGAACAGGATGTGGGCGTGGACGATCTGGTCGGGCACGCTGGTGCCGAGGAAGGCGACCGGCGGCTTGAAGGTCAGGAACAGGATCAGCATGACCAGCGAGCCCATGCCGCGCATCAGGAGATTGCCGATCGGCACGACACGCACGCCGGGCTCGGCATTGCGGGTCAGCAGCGGCGCAATGATCGAGGAGCCGAGATTGACGCCGAGCACCAGCACGATGCCAAGCTCGGGCGGGATGAAGCCGCGGCCGGCCAGCGTGACCATCAACAGCACGGCGGCGATCGAGGAATGGAACAGCCAGGTGATCAATGCCGCCAGAAGATAGGCGGTGACCGGATCGCCGGAGAAGTAGTTGACGATGACCGGCATCAGCGTGCTCTGGCGCAGCGGTTCCGATGCCTGGCCTATCATTTCCAGCGACAGGATCAGCAGGCCGATGCCGATCAGGATGCGGCCGAACTGGCGCCAGTCACGCCGCTCGGTGGCCATGAACATGACGGTGCCGGCGACCAGGCAGACCGGCACCAGCAGCGACAGGTCGAAGGTGAGCAGCTTGACCACCAGCGCCGAGCCGATCTCGGCGCCGCGCACTGCCAATTGGCCGGACATGCCAGAGACGATGCCGGCCCCGGCGAAGGAGCCGACGAGCAAGGTGACGGCGGTGGAGCTTTGCAGCGCGATCGACAGGCCGCAGCCGGCAAGCACCGCCATCAGCGGATTGCGCATGGTGGCGCGCAGCCGGTGGCGCAGCACGTCGCCATAGGCACGCTCGACACCCGTTTTCACCAGGCGGGTGGCGAACAGCATCAGCGCCACCGCGCCGGCAAGATGCAAAAGGACGACCGAACCGCTCACGCTCAGCCTCGCAATCCAAGAGACGCGCGCGGCGCGGGGGCCATGCCGTCGAAGAGGTCAAGAAGGGCACGAATCATGGGCATTGTAAGGGTCGAGCATACTCTGATTGCATTTAGCCGGATAATAAATTTCGCACCGTTCGGCCGGCTGCTGGCGCGCGACAGGGTGTGTCGGAAATGGATGGATGGCAGATTGGTTGCATGGCCAGCCGGCGCCAGGACAGCGGTGCTGCCTGGCTCCCGCATTTGTTTCCAACCAAGTCTAAGAGCGACGTTGAATTAGATCATCTAAATATTGGAAATCATTACAGAAACGTAACCTTAGCGTTCAGTTTCGGTTCATCCTTGGCGCCCTATTGCTTGGGCATCGACAACCAAGGAGTACCTGTCATGAAACGTCTCGTTCTTTCCGCTGTCGCCGCCTCGATGCTGGCCGCTACGTCCTTCTCGGGCCATGCCGCGCCGCTCAACGCGCCCGTCGCGCCGCAGTCGAACTACAGCCAGGTCGACTGGCAGAAGCCCGACAGGCATGTCGTGAAAAAGAGGGTCGTGGTGAGGAAGAAGGTCGTTGTGGTGAAGCGGAACCATTGGCGCAACGGCCAGAGGTATTCGAGCTGGAAGCGCCACCAGGCGATCCGCGACTACGGCCGCTATGGCCTGCGTCGTCCAGGCCCCGGCCAGGAGTGGATCCGCGTCGGCAACGACTATGTGCTGGTCAGTATCCTGTCGGGTATCGTCTTCGGCGCCATCGCCGCCCACTGATCCATCTCGAATCGTGTCGCAGGAAGGCGGCCGGCGACGGCCGCCTTCTTTTTGCCCTGTGGAAACCGGGCATCGTCCGCATTAGGGGTCGTCGGACTTCGCGGGCATGGCTATATGAGGGGGAAACGAGTTCCCCATGCGCTTTCCGCCCGCCTTCCTCGACGAGATCCGCGACCGCGTGCCGATTTCTTCGGTGATCGGCCAGCGCGTCGCGTGGGACAGGAAGAAGACCAACGCGCCGCGCGGCGACTATTGGGCCTGCTGCCCGTTCCATGGCGAGAAGAGCCCGTCCTTCCACTGCGAGGACAAGAAGGGCCGCTACCATTGTTTCGGCTGCTCGGTGTCGGGCGATCACTTCAAGTTCCTGACCGAGCTCGACGGGATGAGTTTTCCCGAAGCGGTCGAGAAGATCGCCGACATGGCCGGCGTGCCGATGCCGGTGCGCGACGAACAGGAGGAACGGCGCGAAAAGGAACGCGCCAGCCTGACCGACGTCATGGAGATGGCGACCACCTTCTTCCAGGAGCGGCTGCAGGGACCGGAAGGCGCAAAGGCGCGCGCCTATCTGCGTGAGCGCGGACTGACATCGGCGACGCAGCAATCGTTCCGCCTCGGCTATGCGCCGGACAGCCGCAACGCGCTGAAGGAGCATCTTGCCGCCAGGGGCGTTCCAAAAGCCGATATCGAGGCTTGCGGGCTGGTGCGCCATGGCGACGACATCCCGGTCTCCTATGACTGGTTCCGCGACCGCATCATGTTCCCGATCCCCGACGCCAGAGGCAAGATCATCGCCTTTGGCGGGCGGGCGCTGGCGGCGGATGCGCTGGCCAAATACATGAATTCGCCCGACACGGAGCTCTTCCACAAGGGCAACGTGCTCTACAATTTCGCCCGTGCCCGCAAGGCTCTGGCCAAGGGCGGCACGGTCATTGCCGTCGAAGGCTATATGGACGTGATCGCGTTGGCGCAGGCCGGCTTCGAAAACGTCGTGGCGCCGCTCGGCACCGCGCTTACCGAGAACCAGCTCGAGCTGTTGTGGCGCATGGCCGGCGAGCCAATCTTATGCTTCGACGGTGACCAGGCTGGGCTGAAGGCGGCGTGGCGCGCCGCCGATCTGGCGCTGCCGGCGGTCCAGCCGGGACGCTCGGCGCGTTTTGCGCTGCTGCCCGAAGGCAAGGATCCCGACGATCTGGTCAAGGCCGAAGGTGCGGACGCCTTCCGCGTCGTGCTCGCGGAAGCGCGGCCGCTCGCCGATCTGCTGTGGATGCGCGAGACGTCAAGCGGTGTCTTCGACACGCCGGAACGGCGGGGGGGGGTGGGAAAAAGGGCGGAATTGGAAAAGACGCTGCGCGAGCTGACCAGCCGCATCCGCGACGAAAGCCTGCGATATCACTACCAACAGGAAATGCGCGAGCGGGTGCTAAGCTTCTTCGGTGCCCAGCGCGGCGCCCGGCAAGGTCATCAGGGCGGCCGGCCCGGCGAGCGCGGCAAGGGTGCGGGGTCGGGCGGGCAGTTCGCGCGGGGCAATAGCGGCGGACGCACCGCGATCACTGAAAGCCTCGGACGTTCGGCGCTGGTCAAGCGCGGCGCCGAGGGCATGTCGGTGCGCGAGGCGACGATCATCGTGGCGCTGATCAACCATCCGTCGCTGATCGACGAGAACTTTGCCCATGTCGAATTCCTCGATCTCGCCAACACCGACCTGAAGCGGCTGCACGCCGCCATCCTCGATGCGATGGCGCATGACATGGCCAACGACCGCAACGCTGTCATCGCCACAGTCGAACGGGCCGGCTGCGGCGACATCTGGGAGCGCGCTGTGGCGCTGATCAAGCGCGCGCGGCAATGGCCGGCGCTGGAAACCGCCGCCCTCGAGGATGCCCGCGACGCCTTCAACCAGGCACTGCACTTGCAGCGCAGCGCGCGCACCTTACATAGGGAGCTGAAACAGGCGCAGGCAGCGCTCGATCAGGATCCGTCGGACGAAAACTTCCGGCATCTGGTCGAGATTCAGGCGCAATTCAACGATGTGCAAGCAACGGAAGCGCTGATCGAAGGGTTCGGCGTGTCCTCGGGCAGGGCGGGTCGCGTATAGGTGGAATCCTGCGCCAAGAATGAAGTGGGAATGTGCCGCGCGTCGTTTAGACGCCCCTAAGTCGGGTAATTGATTCGCTTTTTTCATGCGAATCATGCGAGAGGCGCTTGACCTTCTGGCAGAATGGCGGAATCAGGACGATTCGAAACGTTAACCCGTGCCCGGCGTCGACGGGAAATGAGCGATGTGAGGTACTGGTCACTGGACAGGCGGCAGGCCTGCCACAGATACCAGGGTTAATCTGGACTTAACGAGAGATGCGGTTACTGGCCCGGTGACGTGCGTTTGAAGCGAGCGCATCCGATTTGACCGGCGCGGCAGCTTACGCGGTTTCGATACAGAGCCGCTTGGAGACGATAAAGAATGGCGACAAAGGAAAAGGAAGAGGTCGAGACCGAACGTGAAGGCGCCACTGATGGCCCGCTGCTCGACCTTTCCGACGATGCTGTCAAGAAGATGATCAAAGCCGCCAAGAAGCGCGGCTATGTCACCATGGACGAGCTGAATTCGGTGCTGCCCTCGGAGGAAGTGACCTCCGAGCAGATCGAGGACACGATGGCCATGCTTTCCGACATGGGCATCAACGTGGTCGAGGACGACGAGCAGGGCGAAGAGTCCGAGGCCGCCGACACCAGCGCCGATGCCGAGGAAGACGCCAACGAACTGGCCGAGCAGACCGGTACGGCGGTTGCCACCACGACCACCAAGAAAGAGCCGACCGATCGCACCGACGATCCGGTCCGCATGTATCTGCGCGAGATGGGCTCGGTCGAGCTTTTGTCGCGCGAGGGCGAAATCGCCATCGCCAAGCGCATCGAGGCGGGCCGCGAGACGATGATCGCGGGCCTCTGCGAAAGCCCGCTGACCTTCCAGGCCATCATCATCTGGCGCGACGAGCTCAACGAATCGAAGATCCTGCTGCGCGAGATCATCGATCTCGAGGCGACCTATGCCGGCCCGGAGGCCAAGCAGGCGCCGGTGGTCGAGCGCATCGAGGAAGCCCCCAAGGTCGAGGACAAGCCGCGCCGCGCCAGCCGCGAGGACGAGGACGACATCACCAATGTCGGCGGCGACACCCGCGGCCTGACGGACGACGACGAGGAAGACGAGGACGAGGCGAGCCTGTCGCTGGCGGCGATGGAAGCGGAACTGCGTCCGCAGGTGATGGAGACGCTCGACGTCATCGCCGACACCTACAAGAAGCTGAGGAAGCTGCAGGACCAGCAGGTCGAGAACCGGCTGGCCGCCGCCGGCACGCTGTCGCCCAGCCAGGACCGCCGGCTGAAGGAGCTGAAGGACCAGCTGATCAAGGCGGTGAAGTCGCTGTCGCTCAACACGGCGCGTATCGAGGCGCTGGTCGAGCAGCTCTACGACATCAACAAGCGGCTGGTGCAGAACGAAGGCAAGCTTTTGCGGCTCGCCGAAAGCTATGGCGTGCGCCGCGAAGAATTTCTCAAGGAGTACCAGGGCTCCGAGCTCGACCCGAACTGGACGCGCTCGATCGCCAATTTGACGTCGCGCGGCTGGAAGGAATTCACCAAGAACGAGAAGGACGCGATCCGCGACCTGCGCGCCGAGATCCAGCATCTGGCCACCGAAACGGCGATCTCGATCCTGGAATTCCGCAAGATCGTCAACCAGGTGCAGAAGGGCGAGCGTGAAGCGGCGATCGCCAAGAAGGAAATGGTCGAGGCCAATCTGCGCCTCGTCATCTCCATCGCCAAGAAGTACACCAATCGCGGCCTGCAGTTCCTCGACCTGATCCAGGAAGGCAATATCGGCCTGATGAAGGCGGTCGACAAATTCGAGTATCGCCGCGGCTACAAGTTCTCGACCTATGCGACGTGGTGGATCCGGCAGGCGATCACCCGTTCGATCGCCGACCAGGCGCGCACCATCCGCATTCCGGTGCATATGATCGAGACGATCAACAAGATCGTGCGCACCTCGCGCCAGATGCTGCACGAGATCGGCCGCGAGCCGACGCCGGAGGAACTGGCCGAAAAGCTCGCCATGCCGCTCGAAAAAGTGCGCAAGGTGCTCAAGATCGCCAAGGAGCCGATCTCGCTCGAAACGCCGGTCGGCGACGAGGAGGATTCGCATCTCGGTGACTTCATCGAGGACAAGATGGCAATCCTGCCGATCGACGCGGCGATCCAGGCCAATCTGCGCGAGACGACGACGCGCGTGCTGGCCTCGCTGACGCCGCGCGAGGAGCGCGTGCTCCGCATGCGCTTCGGCATCGGCATGAACACCGACCACACGCTGGAGGAAGTAGGCCAGCAGTTCTCGGTCACCCGCGAGCGTATCCGCCAGATCGAAGCCAAGGCGCTGCGCAAGCTCAAGCACCCGAGCCGGAGCCGGAAGCTGCGCAGCTTCCTCGACAGTTAGGCTACGCTTTCGTGGGGGAGGGAACAGAGAGACGGTCATTACGCCGCCTCCTCCCACGGGTCATCGTTTTCAGCCTGGCCGGTCTTACCATTCACCTATGGGCTCTTTTTGGAGCAATGATTTTCGGTCATTCTTTTGTGCCGTCGCAAGCTTATGTGAGCGACCACGATATGATCGCGAAATGGATAGCCATACCGGCTGGCTGCATAATTTTCGTTCTTTGCTGCCGAAAGTTTGCAAAGGACTTCGATGCCCCGCAGGTGTCCGTCAAGACCCTCATCCTCTCTGGCTTTAGCGTTGTTGTGTTGCCTTTCTTTTTCGGAGTTTTTATCCGTGCAACTGTCCTGACTGCATATCCGCTTTGGCTTGCGGCACTGATGGGGAAGCATACGCAACTCGAATTTTCCGTCAGTGAAACGGCGGGTTGGTCCTACCGCTGTCCGAATCGAGTCAGTCTGGCGGGCATGCCCATGATGACCGGCACTCTATGCGGTATCTCGGACGACTTTCGTAATACACTTCATCAGGGCACTCGGGTCGTGTTGACCGGGCGCGGCACGGCGGACGGGCTTTTTGCGGCCGGAATAGATGTTGTTCACTAACTAAGGGCGCCTCCGGCGCCCTTTTTCATTGGGCCGAGGGTTCCACCGCTCTTGCCCGTGACGGCCGCCGGGAGGATAGTTTCGATGTCGGATGCATGTTCTGGGCGATAACCCGGATGCCCGCCCCGGCGGAGGTCACGACCTGCCGCCGTGCTCCGTGGCCCGGACGGAGGTGTGCCATGACGACTTACATCGTGCTTATCAACTGGACCGAGCAGGGCGCAAAGAATGTGCGCGACTCCCCGAAGCGGCTGGACGCCGCCAAGAAGCTCTTGGGGGACATGGGCGGATCGTTCAAGGCGTTTTATCTCACCATGGGCGAATGTGACATGGTGGCGATTGTCGAAGCCCCCGATGACGCGGTGCTCGCTCGTTTCGCGCTGATGCTGGCGACCGGAGGCAACGTCAAGACACGGACGCTGAAGGCCTTCCCGGAATTCGC
Source organism: Mesorhizobium amorphae (assembly GCF_014843845.1). Taxonomy (GTDB): domain Bacteria; phylum Pseudomonadota; class Alphaproteobacteria; order Rhizobiales; family Rhizobiaceae; genus Mesorhizobium; species Mesorhizobium amorphae_A. The sequence continues at coordinate 26,028 of NZ_JHQS01000064.1, forward strand.
CTATCGCGAGATCATCTCCTCGCTTGGATAGGCGCCATGGCGGAAAAGGTTCGGACCGACAAGTCCGGAGCATTTTCGTTCGCGCGCAACCAAACGGGCGCCGTCTTGACGACGCCCGTTCGTCCGTGGTCCTTCGCTTGCGTTGCGAACCGAATGCCGGGGCCATGCTGACCGTCTGGTACAACACACGCTGCCCTGTCTGCGATGCCGGCATTTCCAGGCAGAAACGGCGGCTGATCGAGGCGGTCAAATCAGGCCGGATCGAGTTCCGCGACATCAATCTCGAACCGGCGGCGCTTTCCGGGTATGGGGCGTCGCTCGAAGATATCCGCCGTCGGCTGCATGCTACCGACGCCGACGGCAGATTGCTGGTCGGTGCCGATGTCGCGATTGCCGTCTGGAAGGCGACGCCGGGCGAGGGCTGGCTGGCGACGCTGTTCGGCAATCCCGTCCTCCTGCCGCTGACGCGCTTGGCCTATGATCGTTTCGCCGACCTCCTCTACGCCTGGAACCGGCGCAAGGGCCGCTGGTAACCGGCGCGTTGCCGGCAAGCTCGCGATGGCTGCGTGGGAGGAACGGCCCGGATTGCCTCCGGGCCTCGCCGTTGTCATCTATCGGGCCGCAGGCTCGCACAGCCAGCCGACGATGCGGCGCACCACCGGCAGCACGAGGAGCAGCGTCGGAAACGCCACCAGCCAGGAGAGGCCCCATGCGGTCAGCCAGATGGCCGGCAGGTCGGGGTGGACGCCAAGGCTCTTCAGCGTCGAGATGAACGAGACGATGAAGGTCATCAGCAGCGACAGCATCAGCGGGCTGACGACAGCGGCGTAGCGCGCAGGCAGCTTCCTGCGCGGGATTTTCAGGGTCATTTCTGGATTTTCCTTGAAGTGTCCGGTCTGTCGCATCGGCATCCGTTCGCCGCTTTTCGGCGCAACTGCCCGGAAAGACCGGGGATGGATGCGTTGCTTGACGTCAGACGCTTACGGAGCGGTCGTCGACCCTCGTCCGCCTTCTAGCCGCCGCTCCCGGCGAAATCAATCCGGCTGGCGACGTTTTCAGATACATCGTAAGATATATCTTGACTCGGCGGAGGCGCGCACTTAATTAAGATATATCGTAAGACATAACTCATGGAGTAAATTATGCACAGACATCATCAATTTGGCGAGCATCCGTTGCGCGCTTTCATGCACATGGCCGGCAAGTTCGGCGGCGGTCGTGGCGGCGGCTTCGGCCCATTCGGCCACGGTGGTCGTGGCGGCGGCCGCGGCGGACCGGGCGACATGTTCCGCGCCGGGCGCATGCTGGCCGACGGCGATCTCAAGCTGATCACGCTGTCGCTGCTGGCCGAGGCGCCGCGCCACGGCTACGACATCATCAAGGCGCTGGAAGAGCGCACCAGCGGCGTCTACAGCCCGAGCCCGGGCGTGGTCTATCCGACGCTGACCTTCCTGGAAGAGGCCGGCTATGCCACCTCCTCGGCGGAAGGCAACAAGAAGGTGTTTTCGATCACCGAGGCGGGTCAGGCGCATCTCGAGGAAAACCGCGAGATGATCGACCATGTGCTCGACCATCTCGAGCGCTTCGGTCGCAAGATGGCCAAGGCGCGCGACTGGTTCGGCTGGAACGACGACGGCGAGGAGGGCGGCCGCCGAGGCCGCCACGAAAAGCGCGACGCGTTCCGCGCCGTACGCCACCGCATGCGCGCCGCGCTCAGCGACATCGTCGATGCGCCTGAAGACACGCAGGCCCAGGCGATGAGCATCCTGCAAGATGCCGCCGAAGCTCTCGAGGCGCTGTCGCGCCGCTGAAGGCGTTAGCTTCTCCATCGCCGCAAGCGAAAAAAGCCCGGAGAGATCCGGGCTTTTTCATTTGGTCTGGTGAGTTCAGGAATGTGCGGCAGGCATCATTCCTTGCCGACATATTCGCTGATCAGCTTTTCATTGCGCGCCTTTTCGATCTTGGCGGTCATTTCGGCCGAAAGGCGCTCGTCGGTGCGGTACTTGACCAGGTTCACCAGGCTGCCAGTGAGGAGCAGGATGCCCATGCCCCAGTAGCCTTTGGTCGACAGGTCGACCGGGGCCAGCCACAGCGACAGGCCGAGCATGAAGTAGGCGGCGCCGACCGAGATGCTGTTGAACATGATGTAGGTCTGATTGGCGTTCATAGTCTATCTCCGTTTGGTTGGTGAAGAATCGGGATTGGTGAGGAATCGGCTTTGGTGGATCAGTGGGTGGATTTCAGACGGTCGAGCACATCTTGTGCCCGCACCTTGGTCGAGGAGCCGTGGCCGGCGTCCTCCAGCCTGCCGCGAATGGCTTCCTGGCTGAGACCTGCATCGATCTCGTCCAGAATGCTTGCCTCTTCGAACGGATCGCTGCGCTCCCTGATGCGGGCCAGCAGCGCCTCGGCCTCGTTGAGGCTCGCCGTCCGGCCGATGGACCGGTTCAGCCGACGCTGCGCCTTCTGTTCGGCGTCTATGGCGCGAGCCGAGATCATGCCCTGGTTGAGGTCGACGATGCGCCGGTGCGCCTGTTCCAGCGACATGCGCATACGCAAGGTCTTTTCCACCAGGCTGCGCACGGTGGCACGGCGGACCTCGCGTTCGTTCTCCAGTTCGGCGATGGCGCCGGCGCCATCGCGGGCGAGGGGCTCGTTGGCGGCGGCAAGGGCGCTGCGGGTGCGCTCCTCCAGATCGGCGATGCGGCGGTCGAGTTGGTCGAGGCTGGCCTGTTCGGCCCGCTGACGCACGATCAGCGAGGCGAGTGTCTGCTTGGCGGAAGCGAGGCCGGCTTCGGCATCGCGGATGCGCTGGGCGAGAAGATCGACAGCGAACTGGTCCTTCAGCCGGTCCTCGGCCTTGGCGCTGGCGCCGTCCAGCAATGTCCTGATAAGACTGAGCATTTGTTTGTTCCTCCGGTTATGAACGTTGTTCACAAATGCACTGTAGCAGAAAATGAACAGTGTTCAAGAAGAATTTTGAACGCTGTTCATCAACGCTGGATCATGGTAAACACGGCAGCCTTGCCGCCTTGGGCACGGGTTGACAGGATTTACGGAGAGCAGGTTTGGCACTGGACAAGGAAGAGATGAGCGAGCGTGTCATCGCCATCGCCGAAGATCTGATCGAGGCGGGCGGGGCGGAGAACCTGAAGGCCAGGACCATCGCCACGCAGGCCGGGATCGCCGTCGGCTCCATCTACAATCTGTTCCGCGACATCGACGATCTACACCGCGCGGTGAACATGCGGCTGCTCGGTCGGCTGGGCGACGCCGGTGCCTCGGCGATGGCCGAGCTGCAGGAAGCCGGCGTGACCGATACGCGCCAACGCCTGCTGGCGCTGGCGCGCGCCTATGCCGGGTTCGTCGCGGCGCATCCGGCGAGTTGGCCGGCCTTGCTCGCCTTCAATCGTCGTCAGCTGCCGCATGCGGAGCCGGATGCCTACGAGGCGCGGCTCAGCGCCTTGCTGCAGATCATCGCCAGGGTGCTTGCCGATGGCCGCTTCGGCCTCGACGAAAGCCGGCTGCGGATCGCCGCCCGAACCTTGTGGTCAAGCGTGCATGGCATCGTGACCAGCGGCTATGCAGCCAATTCCGCAGGACGGCAGGCCGATGAAACCTGGGAGCAGGTCGAGCTGCTGGTCGCCGTCTTCATCAAGGGGCTGGAACGCGGCGGGACATTCGATCATGCTGAGACAGCACCGTCGTGAATCGTGACGGTCGGCGCCGGCGATGCCTTGGCGCCGGGGCGAAAGTGGAGATTTGAACCATGTCTTTTCTGAAACGACTTTTCGGCGGTGGCGGCGGTGATGCAGGCGAGCCAAAGAGCGCCGCGCCGGCAAAGCAGGTCGAGCACAAGGGCTTCCTGATCAGCGCCACGCCCTACAAGGCCGAGGGCCAGTACCAGACCTGCGGCGTGGTTTCGAAGGAAGTCGACGGCGTGTTGAAGGAACACAAATTCATCCGCGCCGACCGCTTCGCCGGGCTCGACGACGCCATCGACATCTCGATCAAGAAAGGCATCCAGCTGGTCGATGAGCAGGGCGAGAGGATGTTCGGGTAAGACCTGCTGATTGCAGGTCCTGTTTCGGAACACAAAAAGGCAGGCGCCGTGCTGGCGCCTGCCCTTTGTTTTCGACCAAGGATGGCGTGCGCGTTACGCCGCGACACGCTCACCTGCGGCCGCCGCCACCACGGCGTCGACCTTGGCGGTCGCCTTTGCCAGAGCCGCGGTCACAGCATCGGCGCCCATGGCGACGCCTTCGATGCGGATGACGTCGACATCGGTCATGCCGATGAAGCCGAGCACGCTGCGCAGATAAGGGATGGCGTGATCGAACTGCACGGCCGCACCTTCGGAATAGATGCCGCCGGAGGCCAGCACGATATAGACCTTCTTGCCGGTGACGAGGCCCTTGGGGCCGTTCTCGCCATAGGAAAAGCTCTTGCCGGAGCGGGCAACGTGATCGACCCAGGACTTCAGCGTCGAGGAGATGTTGAAGTTGATGAAGCCGGTGGCGAGGATCACCGTGTCGGCGGCAAACAGTTCGTCCAGCACGGCGTCGGAAACGCCGACGACTTCCGCCTGGCGCGGGGTGCGGGATTCAGCCGGCGTATAGATGCCGGTCGAGTAGTCGGCGTCGATGTGCGGCAGCGGGTTGGCGACGAGGTCGCGCACGACCAGCGTGTTCGAAGGATCGGCGGCGACGAGTTTTTCGGCGAATTCGGTGGCGATGCGGGTCGAGTGCGAGGCGGCGCCGCGCGGGCTCGAGGTGACAAGAAGGATGGACATGGGGCTCTCCAGAGTTGGAATGAATTGTCCCGCCAGATATGGGACTATCGACCCATTCGAAAAACTGGTATATTTTATATATGATCCATCTATAAATTGGATATGGCGATGCAGCCCAATCCGACACTCGACCAGCTTCAGATTTTTGTGACGGTCGCCGAAACCGGCAGTTTCTCGGCCGCCGGCCGCAAGCTCAACCGGGCGCAGTCCGTCATCAGCTACGGCATCGCCAATCTCGAGGCGCAGCTCGGCCTGAAACTGTTCGAGCGCGAGGGCACGCGCGAGCCGCAACTGACCGAAATCGGCCGGGCGATGCTGGAGGATGCGCGGCGCATGACCGGTGTGCTGCAGCGCATCCGCTCGCGCGTCGACGGACACCATCAGGGGCTGGAGGCCGAAGTGGCGCTGTCGGTCGATGCGGCGCTGCCCTCACCGGTTCTGGTGCGGGTGCTGAAGGCGTTCGAGGCGCAGTTTCCGACCGTGATGCTGCGCCTGCATATCGGCACGCTTGGCCTGATCCCCGATCATGTCGTCAGCGGGCAGGCCGATCTCGGTGTTGGCGGCCTGCTGGGCGAGGTCGACGTCCACCTTGTGCGCATCGGCTTCATGTCGATCGTGCTGGCTGCCGCGCCCAGCCACCCGCTGGCGCTGCTGCCGAAGCCTGTGGCCATCGAGGATGTGCGCGAACACATCCAGCTCGTCGTCACCGACCAGTCGGAGCGCACCAAGGGGCGCGACTTTGGCGTCTTCGCCTACCGCACCTGGCGGCTGACGGACCTGCGCACCAAGCATATGCTGATGCGCGAGGGGCTGGGCTGGGGCGGGCTGCCGCGCTGGCTGATCGCCGACGATCTGGCGAGCGGCCGGTTGGTGGAAATCGATCTGGAGCCGTTCAGCGAGGTGCGCTCGCCGCTGTTTGCCATGCATCGCAGCGACCGCAGCCCGAAGCCGGTGGCTGCCTGGCTGATCGACCAGTTCAAGCGCCAGCTCGGCTGCTTCAACGAGTTCGAGCCGGGCCAGGTGCTTACAGCGCCGCGCGTCACTGAGGACGCGCAAAGGACGCTGTAGCACTTTGATTTTGCGCATGATCCTTTCCGAACCTCGGGGGTCATGCGCGACGAGGAGCCGCCGGAGACAGCCCATCGATAAGTGCGACGAGGACGGCCCGATGGTCTTCGATCGAGCCTCCTGCCTCGATGGCAAGGGCTGCACGGTCGAAGGCGGCGGCAAGCAGCGCGGTCAGTGCATCCACCGGTAATCTTGTCACCGCCTGGTCGCGCATCGCCGCCACGAGGCCCTCGCGCAGCGAGCGATTGCCGTGCCGGTTGTCGATCTCGTCCATGCCGGCGCGGCCGAGCACGGCCGGCCCGTCGAGCAGCAGCAGCCGGGTGCGGCCAGGGGCGCGCATGGCGGCGAGATAGGCGTCCGAGCCGGCAATCAGCGCATCGCGGGCAAACAGCGACGGCGGCGAGGCGCGATCGACCTCCGCTGCGACGGCCTCCGCCTCCTGTTCGACGACGGCGGCAAACAGCGCTTGCTTGTCGGCAAAGTGATGGTAGAGCGCGCCGCGCGTGACGCCGGCGGCCGCGACGATCTCGGGTGTTCCGGTCTCGGCATAGGGTTTTTCAATGAACAGTTTTCGCGCCGCTGCGATCAGGTCGGCGCGCGTCGCTTCGGTTCGATCACGGTTGGAGCGGCGCGCGATTTCTCGTTGCATACATGCAGCCTGTATGTTATTGCAATTTACATGCAGACTGTATGTTATCTGATGGGAGAAGGAAAGATGAAGACAACGAGCTATTACCCGGTGCTGATGACGGGCGACGTGGCTGGAACGAAAGCCTTCTATGTCGAGCACTTCCGCTTCAAACCGCTGTTCGAAAGCGATTGGTATGTGCATCTGCAGTCGACCGAGGATCGCCGCGTCAATCTCGGTATCGTCCAGGGCGACCACGAGACGATACCCGAGGAAGGGCGAGGGCGGACGTCGGGCCTGCTGATCAATTTCGAGGTCAGGGATCCGGACGCGGTCTATGAACGGCTCCTTGCCGCCGGCCTGCCGATCCTGTGCAGCCTGCGCGACGAACCCTTCGGCCAGCGCCATTTCATCACCAAGGACCCCAACGGCGTGCTGATCGATGTGATCAAGCCGATCCCGCTCAGCCCCGAGTTCCAGGCGCAATTCGCGGAGGGCGCGGTGGGCGCCTGAACGATGGCAGGAAATGTCGGCAGCGGCTCCGGCCGCTGTGGCCGGAGCCACACCATGCGGTCTATGCTGGATCGTATCGAAGACTGGTCCTGCCGCATGCGTGATATCTGCCTTATTCGTGCGCCTTCCAATCTCGGCCTCCGGCCCTTGCAGCCGGGCCATGTGCCCGGCACCTGGCGTGCGCCGCAGGCGTTGAGCGAAGCCGGGCTCATCGAGGTGCTGGCGCCGGGGCGGGTGGTCGATCTCGATAGACCCGCCTACAGCACCGAGCCGCAACCGGGCACAAGGCTGCGCAACGGTCCGGCGATCCGTCGCTTCAATCTCGACCTTGCCGAGATCGTCGCCGGTGCGCTTGGGCAAGGCGAGTTCCCACTGATCATCGGCGGCGATTGTTCGCTCCTGCTTGGCACGCTGGCGGCCGCGCGGCGCTCGGGCGCAGTCGCACTGGTCCATGTCGATGGCCACAGCGATTTCCGCCATCCCGGCAACTACGATGTCAATGCCTCACTCGGCTCGGCCGCCGGCATGGACCTGGCGTTTGCCACCGGACGCGGCGAGGCCTTGCTGGCGGAATGGCCAGGTGTTGTCGGTCCGCTCGTCGCCGACGAGGCGGTGGTGCAGATCGGCGAACGTGAGAGCCGCGATGCCGATTTTGCCTGGCCCGACATCAACTCGACCGAGATCACGCGCATCGATGTGTTTGCTGCGCGGGAACAGGGCGCGGCTGGAGTGTTGGAAAAGACAAGGGCGACGCTGGCGCGCGCCGATTGCTCTTACTGGCTGCATCTCGATGTCGATGTGCTCGACCAGACGGTGATGCCGGCAGTGGATTCGCCCGGCAGCCCCGGCATCGACCCCGACGAACTCGTTGCCATCCTGTCGGCGCTGGCAGCGGACCAGCGCTGCATCGGCATGGACATGACGATCTACGATCCCGATCTCGACCCGAGCGGCGATCTGGCGCGGTTGCTGGTGTCGCTGATCGGGCGGATGCTCAAGCAGCGATAGGCGTCAGCTGGCCCTTGCCACCGGAGTCACCGCGACCTGGCTGATGCCGGTCCGACGCACCACCGTGCACAGCGTTTCGCGGCCGATGCGCTCGGCGTCGAGCATACGCACGAGATCGTCGACACCGATGATCGGACGGCCGTCGATGGCGGCGATGATGTCGCCTTCCTTCAGGCCTGCCTTCGCCGCCGGGCCGTTCTTCTCGACGCTGCGCAGGCGCACGGCCGTATTGCTCGACACCTGCGACAGAAGAGCGGCGCGGCGCGGCAGGTTTGTCGTGTCGGCAGAGACACCGATGAAAGCGCGGCGTACGCGGCCGAAGCGGATGATCTCCGAAATGACGAAATTGGCGGTGTTGGAGGCAACCGCGAAGGCGATGCCTTGCGCGCCGTGGATCATGGCGGTGTTGACGCCGATCACTTCGCCGGCCGAAGACACCAGCGGCCCGCCCGAATTGCCGGGGTTGAGTGCTGCGTCGGTCTGGATGACGTCGTCGATCAGCCGGCCGGTGGAGGCGCGCATCGAGCGGCCGAGCGCCGAGACGACACCGGAGGTGACGGTCCATTCGAAGCCGAGCGGATTGCCGATGGCGATCGCAATCTGGCCGCGTCGCAGACGCTTGGAATCGCCCAGTGGCGCGACATCGGCAAAGCTGCCGTCGGCGCGCACCAGCGCGATGTCGGTGTCGGGGTCGCGGCCGAGCACACGGCCTTCGCGCGAGGCGCCGTCCGGCATCGACACGCGCACCGTCTTCGCGTCGCCGACGACGTGGAAGTTGGTGACGACCAGCCCGTCCTGGGCAATGACGAAGCCGGAGCCATGGCCGCCCTGACCGCCGATGCGCTCGATGCGACAGACGGCCGGGCCGATGCGGTCGACGGCGTCGGCGACGGTCGTCGAATAGGCATCGAGAAGCGTGTCGTCGGATCGCAGTTTCTGGGCGGGCAGGGCCATTTCGGGGCTCCGTGTCATCAGGCATCAGGATGACTATATGTGCGGAGCGGCCTGTTCGGCCGCGACCTGACCAGATGGCCAGTCACACCGGCAACTAGCCGTCAGGCGAGTACCAACCCTCGCGCAAGGCAGCGATATCTGGGACATGAGAAACCCAGGAGACCAATCATGAGCGATTTCAATCTGAGCGCGTTTTCCGATGCCATCGCCGATGTCGCGGCAACCGCAGCGCCGGCCATGGCGAGCCTCGCCACGCATCACGGTCGCACGGCCAGTGCCTTCCACTGGCGCGACGGCTATTTCGTCACCGCCGAGGAGGTCGTGGAGGCAGGTGAGGAGATCGAGCTGAAGCTGGCTTCCGGCGAGAGGGTGAAGGCGGAACTGGTCGGGCGCGATCCTTCGACCGGCGTTGCGCTGCTGAAACCTGCCGAAGCGGTCAATGCCGCGCCGCTGGCCAAGGCGGATGCCGTGCGGCCGGGCAATCTGGCCATCACCGTCGGCAACAGCGAAGGTGCCGCACTTGCTGTGTTCGGGACGGTCGGCGAGGTCGGCCCGGCCTGGCGCTCGATGCGCGGCGGCACGATCGACCGGCGCATCAACCTCGCCGTCAATGCCGGCGGCCGTTTCGAGGGCGGCCCGGTGCTCGACGCCACGGGCGGGCTGATCGGCATGCTTTTGTTCGGACCCCGCCGGCGGGCATTGGTCATGCCCTATGAGACGATCGAGCGGGCGGTGTCGACGTTGCGCGAAAAGGGCCATGTCGCGCGCGGCTATCTCGGCGCCGGCCTGCATCCGATCCGCAATGGCGACGCGCATGGCGCGATGGTGATGAGCCTCGACGATAGCGGTCCGGCCAAGGCCGCCGGCCTCTATGTCGGCGACATCGTCGTCTCCTGGAACGGAGAGGCCGTGCATGGGCCGCGCGACCTGATCCGCAAGCTCGGGCCGGACAGCGCCGGTGCCTCGGTGACGCTCGGCGTGGTGCGTGGCGGTGAACAGCGTGATGTCGCGGTGACCATCGGCGAGAAGCCGCTGAGCTGAGAGGATCGATGGCGGACAGCGCAAGCCACAGCATCGCGAGACGCGACCTAGCGGGCCACCGCTTGACGGTGCTGATCGCGCTCGGCGATGCCGCGCACGCCGAACGGCTGTCGACCGCTCTCGCCGCGTCCGATGATCTGCTGCCGGTCATGGCCGGGAGCAACTCCAGTCTGACGGCGGATGTGGCTATCGTCGACGAGAGCGGTCTGGGGGGCGGCATCGACCTCGCGACACCTCGGGTGCTGCTGTCCCGTCGAGCCACCCAGGAGCGGGAGGCCGACAATTTGCTTGCCGTGCTGCCGGCGACGGCCGACGACCTGCTGATTGCCGCTGCCGTGCGGCTGGCGGCGGCGGGATACCGGATTTCGGGTGGAGGCCGTGCCTTGCCCGACCGGCATGACGATTTCGCTTTCCATGACGGCGATCTGTTCGACGAGGAACCGGCGGATGACAAAGTCGGCCGGCCGGCGCTGTCGCCGCGCGAGAGCGAAGTGCTGGCGCTGCTGGCAGAAGGCGCGCCCAACAAGGTGATCGCCAGGCGGCTGAACATTTCCGTGCACACGGCGAAGTTCCACGTCGCCGCGATCCTGATCAAGCTAGGCGCCGCCAACCGCACCGATGCCATCGCCATTGCCATGCGGCAGGGCCTGGTGCTGGTTTAGGGTCTGCTGATGCCGGCCTGCGAACGGCGAGTTTCTGCGCTTCCGGTGCTCACGTACCTCAAGTATGCTCCGCTCCGGTTCTCGGAACTCACCATTCTCGGCTCGGCCTGAATCTCAACAGACCCTGGTCCGGCTTCACCAGTTTCTCGACCCTACGCAGCGTAACCCTTGTCCGGCATGTTGGGCCTTGCGCTGCGGTTGCCCGCCGCGCAAAGGTTCGCACCTGTCGTGCTGCAAGGGAGGCGGAAAAAATGTCGCTCAAGGGAAAGACGCTGTTCATCTCCGGCGGGTCGCGCGGCATTGGCCTTGCGATTGCGCTGCGCGCAGCGCGCGACGGCGCCAATGTGACGATCGCCGCCAAGACCGCCGAGCCGCATCCGAAGCTGCCGGGTACGATCTATACGGCTGCCGAAGAGATCGAGCAGGCTGGCGGCCAAGCGCTACCCGTCTTGTGCGACATTCGGGAGGAGGCGCAAGTCGCCGACGCTGTCGCCAAGACCGTCGAAAAGTTCGGCGGCATCGACATCTGCGTCAACAATGCCAGCGCCATCCAGCTCACCGGCACGCTGGAGACCGACATAAAGCGCTACGATCTGATGCACCAGATCAACACGCGCGGCACGTTCCTGGTGTCCAAAATGTGCATTCCGCACCTGAAGTTGGCCAAAAATCCTCATATCCTGAATCTGGCGCCGCCGCTCGACATGAAGGCCAAATGGTTCAAGAGCCACGTTGCCTACACGATGGCCAAGTTCGGCATGTCGATGTGCACGCTGGGGATGAGTGCCGAGTTCGCCAGGGACGGCATCGGCGTCAACTCGCTGTGGCCGATCTCGACCATCGACACGGCGGCAGTGCGCAATCTGCTGGGTGGCGCCACGGTGGTGGCGATGAGCCGTTCGCCCGATATCATGGCCGATGCCGCGCATGCGATCTTCATGCGGCCGTCACGCGAGGCGACCGGCAATTTCTACATCGACGAGGAAGTGCTGCGCGCCGAGGGCGTCAGCGATTTTTCCGTCTATTCGCCCGGGGCGACGGGACCGCTCGCCGGCGACTTTTTTGTGCCGGACGAGGTGTTCGCCCGGACCGATACCAACATCAAAAGCATCTACTGACGGGCGCTGCGCGCCCTTATTCCTCGGCCTTCTTGCCTTTGCCCAAGCCCATCAGCCGGTCGATGTAGGCCAGCATGAAGGCCGACAGCACGAAGGCGAGGTGGATGATGGTCAGCCACATCAACTGATCGGTCGTATAGGAAACCGAGTTCAGGAAGACCTGCAGCAGGTGGATGGACGAGATGGCGACGATGGTCGAGGCGACCTTGACCTTCAGCGAGCCGACATCGATCGTGCCCAGCCAGTGCACCTCGCCGTCATTTTCATCGAAACGGCTGACGAAGTTCTCGTAGCCCGAGATGATCACCATCACCACCAGCGAGGCGACCAGTGCCGCGTCGATCAGGCCGAGCATCTTGAGGATGGTGTCGGTGTCGCCAAGCGTGAACGCCACGGTGACGAACTCGTAGAGTTTCTTGCCGAAGGACAAGGCATAGATGGCAAGTGCCAGACCTAGCCCGATATAAAACACGACCAGCAGCCAGCGCGTGGCGAGAATGATCGATTCGATGGCGAGTTCGAGACGTTTCATATTTGGTTCCGGTCTTTTTGGCACTGTCGTATTTCGGGCAGGCCGCCACGGTTTGCAAGGGCGGTTGTCGAGGGAAACAAAAACCCCGCCGGAGGGGACCGGCGGGGCTCATGTGTCCCGCTGGAGTCGGGACAGGGCAGGGAACGCCCTTCCGAAATCTGGGGTTGTCAATACGGCGATTCAATGATCTCCACCGAATCGCCGGCTACATTCTTCTTGAGTGTGCTCCTTCGCGAGCACGCCCATCCCAGCAAAACGGGATGGGCCTGCTCTTGCAATCGTGATTCCGGAAGCCGGTTCAGGCTTCTGGAATCATGCACTAATTCGCGCTGGCCACCGGCGCCACCAGCGAGGTGATGCGGCGGATGGCGACGCGGCGGTTCTCCCTGTTGGGGCCCGATGTGTCGACCTTGAGATACTCCTCGCCATAGCCCTGCGTCGTCAGGTTCTCCGGCGGGATGCCGAAGGCATTGGTGAGCGCCTCGGCGACCGCTTCGGCGCGCCGGTCGGACAGAGCAAGGTTCGCCTCCGGCGTGCCGACGGCATCGGTATGGCCTTCGATCAGGAAGGTTTCCGCCGGGTTCTTCTTCAACAGCTTCTCCATGGCGCTGGCGACGCCGTCGAGCTTCTGCACCTCGGTGTCGGAGATGGAGGCCGAGCCAAACTCGAAGTTCAGCGTGTCGAGATCGACTCGGCGGGCAATGTCACGCACGCGGGCCGAACGCTTGACCTCGTCGATCGAGTAGAGGCGCTGAACCCGCTCCACCGGCGGCTGTTCGAGGAAGGTGTAGTAGTCTTCCGGATCCTCGACATTCTCAGAGTCCAGGATGTACTCATCGCGCGAAATGGTGAGCCGCATTGGCGGCAGGTCGTCACCAGGATCGCGCCAGTCGCCATCATCCTCATAGTGCCGCTCGTCGATATAGCTCAGCACATATTCGCGCCCGTCCGGCGCAATGCGCGAGCGCTGGATGACGTCGCCGTAACGGTTGCGGATGGTGATGATGCGGACGCCGTTGTCACGCTCGACGATCTCCCGGGTGCGATCGCCCGACAGATCCTCATAGTACACATTCCTGGCGCCGCGGTGCATGCGCGGAGCGTCATTGCTTTCCACGATCGTCTGGTTGTTGAACTGGAGGATGACGCGGTCGCCGAGTTCCCTGACGACGTCGACGCCTTGCGGGCGCCGGCGGTCGCGCACGTTTTCATCGGGCGCACGCTCGACGCGTGTGCCTTTTTCTTCCGTCACCGGAACGATCTTTTCAGGCTGGATCGCCTGCTGGGCCGACTTGTCGTCGGTGGGCGGCGGTCCCTGGTCGACGGGGGCCGGCTTCGGGGCTTGCACCTGTTCGCCATTCTGCTGAGCGGGCTGGTTGGCCTGCTCGCCGCTCGCATTCTCGCCTCCCTGCTGGCCGTTCTTGCCCTTGCGCTTGCGCAGGACGTCCTTCTGGCTGTCGAGGATGGGGGCTGCGTCCTTGTCGGCCGGGGCTTCACCCTGGGCCGCATTTTCACCCTGGGCCGGCTGTTCGCCGGTCACGGGCTGCTGGCCATTTGCTGGTTGTTCGGCCGTCGACGGCTGTTCGCCGGCGGCCGGCTGCTCTCCCGTCACCGGCTGTTCGCCGACAGGCTTCTTGTCGCGCTTCCTCTTGCCCTGAGGCTGTTCGCCCTCGGCGGGTGCTGCCTGCTGCTCAGGCTGAAGCGGTTCGGCCTGCGGAACCGGCTCGCCGGCCGGCGCTGCCTTGTTGGCCGGCGCCTGCTCGGCGGGCGCGGCTTCGATCTGCTGATCCTGCTTGCGCTTCTTGCGCAGGGGCTGTTGGTTGTTGTCGTTTGCCGGGGCGGCCTGCTCGGCGGGCTGTTCGGCAGGTGCGGTCTCCTGCTGCTGCTGGTCGCGCTTTTTCCTGCGCGGCTTGATCGGCTGCTCTTCGTTTGCCGGGGCGGCCTGCTCGGCGGGCTGTTCGGCAGGCGCGGCCTCGATCTGCTGCTGCTGGTCGCGCTTCTTCCTGCGCGGCTTGACCGGCTGCTCTTCGTTTGCCGGGGCGGCCTGCTCGGCGGGCTGTTCGGCAGGTGCGGCCTCGATCTGCTGTTGCTGGTCGCGTTTCTTCCTGCGCGGCAACTGCTCCTCAGCGGCAGGCGCGGCCTGTTCGGCCGGAGCCTGTTCGGTCTGCAGCTGTTGATCACGCTTCTTCCTGCGCGGCTGCTGCTCCTGCTCGCCCTGCGCCGGCGCGGCCTGCTGTTCCGGTTCCTGCTTCTTGCGTTCAGGCTTCTGCTCCGGCTCCCCCTGCTGTTTCTGCGCGCAGGCCTCTGCCGATTCGCCTTCGGCACAGGCTGCTTGCGCCAGGATCAGCGGTGCGGTGTGCTGCAGAGTGCCGAAAGCGGCACTGTCCTGCAGCGGGTACGCGCCCAACGGCGCGGATGCCATTAGCAGGCCAATTGCTGTGCCTGCCAGAATCCGTGGTTGGCGTTTCATCTCAAATTCTCCTTATGGGGTCCCATCCCTGCCCAAACTTTCATCATCCGGATTTGGTTCCGGCTTGCGGGCATTACTGGCAACGAAAGACGATTGACCGGCCTTTTGAAGGCGACTTCGTGTTTTTCGTATGGTGCCGGCCGCATTTGCGGCCATCGCGCGGCACAAGCCGCTTTTGCGTCCATCGCGGCGCTTGACCTTGGCGTCGGTGAGGGCCACATCGGCACAATGGACGCGCCGTTCTGGAAAACCAAGACGCTCGAGGCGATGACGCCGGCCGAGTGGGAATCGCTCTGCGACGGCTGCGGCAAATGCTGCCTGTCGAAGCTCGAGGACGAGGATACCGGCGAAATCTACTGGACGAGCGTCGGCTGCAGGCTGTTCGACTCCGAAAGCTGCCGCTGCGCCGACTATGCCAACCGGCTGGCGCGCGTTCCCGATTGTGTCGGGCTGACGCCGCAGAATGTGCGCACGATCACCTGGTTGCCCAGGACCTGCGCCTACCGGCTGGTGGCGGAGGGGCATGACCTCTACTGGTGGCACTGGCTGGTTTCGGGAAGCGCCGAGACCGTGCACGAAGCCGGCATCTCGATCCGCGGCCGGGTCAAGGCCAACGAGACCGACCTGGCCGAACCGGACGATTATTTCGACTATATGCTCGACGACGAGCCCTGACTCGATTTTCGCCGCAAGCTCGATTTTCGCCGCAAAGCGGTAGCAAATACCACGCGCCGACTCGGCTTTGCCCGGAACCGGCGAGGCGATCGGGCGTTTGAGTTCCGACCGCCAACCGATGATTCGCCACATGAACCGAAGATGAATGGACGGTTCGCAAAGAGTTCAGACTGGCAAGTGCATTGTTCCCCCATCGGTTCACGAGGACGGGCGAGAGCCCGCAACAAGGAGAGAAGACATGTTCAACTTCAAGACGGCAGCCCTTTCGGCCCTGGTCGGTCTCGGTACGCTGGCCGCCATCCCGGTCGCCCATGCCGATAGCATCTATCTCGGCTTCGGCAACAACAATGAACCTCGCATCGGCGTCTACAGCGGGGATGATGATGGCTACCGCCGTGAACGCGACTGGCGCCGCCGTGGCTGTTCGGCGGACCGCGCCCTCGACAAGGCCGAGCGCATGGGCCTGCGCCGCGCCCGCATAGTCGACGTCAGCCGACGCACCGTGAAAGTTGCGGGCCGCCAGTATGGCGACCGCGTGGTGGTCGTGTTTGCCAACGAGCGCGGCTGTCCGGTCATCTATCGCTAGGGGTCCGGCTCGGCTTGGACATGATCTTCTGCGAAGATCCAGTCTTGAAGCACGATCTTCTGTGAAGATCGGCTATGAGTAGCAGAGCCCCTCTTTCGCCAGGACGGAAGCGTGCGGCTCAAAAAACCCCGGAGGACTGGTCCTCCGGGGTTTTTCATGTCTTGTGCCGATCCGAACCGATCAGCTTTCGTCCCGTCGATGGCGGCTGACGGCGCCTACTTCAGTTCGAAGGTGACGGTGACCTGCGCGGCGTAGGAATTCTCGCCGGCCTGCACCGGAACCGCCGCGCCAGCGGCATCGAAGGCCTTGGCGTTGATCGGCATCGGTGGCGGGGCGATGTTCTGGTCGGTGATCTCCAGCACCCGCCCGATGCTGACGCCGGCGGCGTCGGCCAGGGTCTTGGCCTTGGCCATGGCGTCGGCGACCGCCTTCTTGCGGGCCTCGGTCACGGCGGCGGACGGATCCTCGTTGGAGAAGGCGATGCCGCCACCCTGGTTGACGCCGAGCGACACCGCCTTGTCGAGGATATCGCCTGTCTTGTCGATGTCGCGGATACGCACCGAAAGCGTGTTGGTCACCTGGTAGGCGACGAGCTCGGCCTCCTGGCTGCCGTCCGGCTTGTTGGTGTAGTTGTAGCGCGGGTTGATCTGGATGCCTGCCGTCTGCAGGTCGCGATCCTTGATACCGGCCGATTTCATCGCCGCGATCACGGCGGCCATGGCGTCGTTGTTGGCATCGAGCGCTGCGCGCGCCGTCTTGGCCTCGCGCATGACGCTGAGCGTCAGCAGCGCCAGATCGGGTGCTGCGGTCGCCTGGCCTTCGCCCGACACGATGATGCGGGACGCAGGCTGCGAATCGGCGGCGCCGGCCATTGCCGGAAAAGCAATCGCGGCGGCGAGCGCCAAGGGCATGAGTGTCAGCGGCAAAAGATGTCTGGTCATCAAAATCTCCTCGGTCTGCGATCCAGTCGCATCTGGCAACTAGGGCGCGAATATGGGCTGATTTGGGCGATCGCCGCCGGCCCGTCCGGAAAGCCTTGTGCCGGCCGGGGAAAAACACTAATTCAGCCGCGTGGGGCCTGTAGCTCAATGGTTAGAGCCGGCGGCTCATAACCGCTTGGTTGGGGGTTCGAGTCCCTCCGGGCCCACCATTATCGTTATTTATCAATACTTTAGAAGGTGGTTCGCCACGAGGTTCGCCAATAGGTTCGCCAAGCATCGGCTTGCGCGTCACGAGACGCACGACTCGATCCATCCCCTGGACCGCCAGCCGTACCTGCGATGCCTCGCGCGAATAGAGCTCCGCATGATCGATGTCGTCGTGTCCGAGTACGTCCATGAGCTGTCTGGTGGAGGCCTCGGCCTCCGCCAGATAAACACCGAGCGACTTCCTCAGACCATGTAGGGTCAGACCCTTCGGAAGACCGGCAAGCTTGCACCAATGCGCCATCATCCCAGTCAGTGACTTGGCGGAGAAGGGCTCACCATAGCCGTTGACCAGAACGGTCTCGCCGCGCCTGTCGGTCGCATCCAGGATCTCAGACAGCATCGGTGTGATCGGCACGAAAAGCCGTTTGCCACCCGTTCGTCCCTTGTTCTTGCCCTGAACGATATCAAACCCGTCGAAGTGACGCTCGACACCATCGATGAAGACACGGCGAGTGACCCTCTGATCCCAGCGCAGGCCCGCGACGTCGCCGCGGCGGTTGCCGAGCCAAAGCGCCAAACCGTAGCAAGTGCGTGCCGCGGTGCCGAGCTCCCAACGGCTTTCGAATTGCGCCATCGCTTCGCGCGACCAGGCTTTCCAACCGGCATATGCAGGCCGCCACTCGACCGCCGCTGTCGGGTCGATTTCAATCCAATCTTGCCGCAATGCGACATAGACCAGCTTGCGTATGCCTACCAACAGGTGCTTAGCCTTGTGGGGTGTGGCGATGAAGCGGCCAAGAAGCTCTTCAACATGGATACGTCTGAGGTCCTTAACTGCTACGTCTCGCCAGAGGAGCGGGTGATCAGGGACCACTCGCAGATCTAGAAATTCTTCGATCAGCCGCGTGTTCTTGCGCTTGCTAGCCTCGTCAAGCGCTAGCCACTTGACCGAGATCTTCAAGCGTTGAAAGGACGCTCCAAAAGTGCCGGGGAGAGCGGCTCCAGGCATACGAACGACGGGAGCCTTAGGGACTTTCCGGCCCTCGACTGCTGCTTGGTAGGCCTCTCTGAAACCCGCCTGATTGGGGGCCGGCAGGCTAACCACACGCTCCTTCGTCCGATAGCGCCAGCGAACTTTGCCATGGCGGTCGGTGTAGGAGGAGAGGCCGGGATATTTGTCGGTCATGGCAGAATGAATCTATTCCCTGCGATGATTCCCTTGCAACAGGAAGTCGACGATATTTTCTTCATCGTCTCCAGGTAGTTCGCCAAAGGCCGCTTCGAGTTTGAGCCGATCCCAAATCACGCGACCGTCAACTTTCTTCGGCTTCGGCATGCGGCGGTCAGCAACCATCTGGTCGAATTTGGTTATGCCCACGCCAACATATCGGGCGGCTTCTTCGCGTGAGAGGCCGCGAGGAGGGTAGGAGAGGGTGTCGCTTTTCACCGCTTCATCCAAGGTTCTACAAATAAGACCGGCCACGGCTAACCCCCAATGATCATGGAAGGAAGAGAGCTCCGCGGTTTGTTCGGCAAATCGCGGTCGCGACCTGTAAATAGGATAGCCGCCTACGGTCACTGCCTCGTCGATTGTCAAGGTCCGGGGTTGGTAGCGGTAGGGCGCTACAAGCGCTCCCCACATTCGGAATGGGTGCCGTTCTCATATCGGGTCGCGTCGTAGCGATCGCCGGCCCCATCGCAGTCTTCGCCGCTTGCTAAAAGCAGACATCATTCGGACTGCATCAAAAACTCTGCGGCTTCACAAAGCAGACACGACACGCCAACGTCGCGTAGTATTCGGACACACCACGTTTTGCGAGGCATGCGTTGGCAAATCCAACGATTAAGTCAACAGCCATCGTTCGCGCAGGCTACGAGTTTCAAGACCTCGTCGGGATCGAGACCTTGATCCGATTCTACCGCGAACCTCACCTTTTTGATTGGGTCATGTTGGAGGCTGATGCCGACGCTTACGGATCCCTCGACGACGTAATCGCGGCCCGTTCAGATGGAACATTTGAGTTTACGCAGGTGAAGTTCACGGTCGACGCCGAAAAGTATTATCTCGATTGGGATTGGCTTTTAGCAAAAAAGCCGAACGGCACGTCGATGATTAGCAAGTGGGCAAAGTCTCTATCGAGAGTTCGTACACTGGGGCCGGTTCGTTCATGTTCTTTGCGGACGAACCGCATACCCTCCGATTCGTTCAAAGCGGCACTAGATGGACTGCGAATAGACCCGACCCGGCTCGATCTGCCGGTCAAAGCTCGGTTCGAGGAGGAGTGCGGCGGAGCTGGTGAAGCCGCAGCTTTTCTAAACGCTTTCGAATTTAGGTCTCTGTCTGAAAGTTTGGACAGCCTCGAAGCCCGCATCAGGCTAGAGCTTGTCCCTTCCGACCTTTTGCCGGGCGGCTGGTCGTTTTTTCGTGACCAAGTACGACGTTGGGCGATTAGGCGTGACGAACCGCCTGGTGGCAGGATACTTCACAAGCATCTCGCTCAGATCATTACGCGGCAGCGCGCCGAGCCCATTCGGCAAGACTTCTTGGTACCTCCGGCATACACGCTCCCAAGCGACCAATTCCACCAGCACTTCCTGGCACGAATCGCTGATCCCAAGACGCCAACCACGATCCTGTGGGGCACACCAGGTCGGGGAAAGAGCACATACCTCAGCTACCTTACTGGCGAGCTTCGCAACAATGGCAAACCGGTCATTCGCCATCACTACTTCCTGTCCGGCGACGATACAGCAGATCGCATTTCGTATTCGGAGATCTCACACTCTCTCACCAATCAGCTGATCGACAGATATCCGGAATCCGTTCCGGACCAGATCGAGGACGCGGACAAACTACAGAGCACCCTTGCTTCGGTCGCTCGCCATTTCGAGGAGCAGGGTGAGAGATTGTACGTCATAATCGATGGCCTTGATCATGTTTGGCGTGACTATCAGAAGGTGGATCAACTCAACTACCTCTTCAGTCAATTGATTCCGCTTCCCGCTAACGTCAGTCTCATAGTCGGCACACAACGAGTTCCAAGAGGTCAATTGCCAAGTCGCTTGCTGGCCAATACTTCGGGCAGCGACTGGGTCGCTATACCGCCGATGGATACGCTCGCCGTTCACCATTGGGTTGATGCGCAAGATAAGGCTGGACGTCTCATTATCCGGGGCGAACCGGATGGAAAGGAACGTGGCGATTCCGTTGTGGCCATATCGAAAGCATTCTACGAGATATCACACGGTCACCCTCTTCATCTGATTTATGCATTTGAAACCTTAGCCCGCACGGGGGCTTCTGTTGATGCCGAACAAGTCGCATTGCTCCCGCCTTGTCCTGAGGGCGATATCCAAAATTACTATGCAAATCTTTGGGACAAACTCAGCGCAACAGGGCGCGAGATTCTACATGCGTTGTCAGGATCCGAGTTCAATTGGCCCGGGCTAGGAATTCGCCAGTGTTTGGGAAACTACGAGGAGATCGGATTTCTGCTTGAGGCGCGAAGCTCCGGAATGCTGCCCTTTCACGGCAGTATTCTCGCGTACGTCCGAGAGCGCTCTGATCATGTGGAGAGTTTCCAATCACTGCTCCCTCGTATCATCGCATGGCTTGAAGTGGATGCACCTGCCTATTGGCGTTGGGGATGGCTGTGGCTTTCGAAAGCCAAACTTGGTGACTTCGCGCCACTGATGGCGGGGGTGTCACGGGAATGGGCAGTGTCGTCCCTCGCGCATGGCTGGCCGGAACGACAAATCATTCGAATTTTCTCCGAGGCAGAGGAGTACGCCTTTCGGCAGCTCGACCTTCCTGTCGCAGTGGCACTACGCTCGATCAAAACGCGCGTGATGAATGCGCGAGATTTTCAGATCCAGGACTATTCACTGTTTGAGGAAGCGGCCATTCGTTCGTCGAACAACGAGCAGCAGCTGAAGAGCATGTTCGACGACCTCGCCGCGCTTTCTGAGGCAGAGGTCGCCATGCTTCCTCGCGCCGCGTCTCCGGACCTGTCTGAAGAGATTGTGGAGGGCTGCGAACTGGAGCTCGAGCGCAGAATCGATGTTTGGCTCGAGCTCCGCCACCGGCCGGACGGCGAATTCAGAACACTCGCGCGTCGCTACCTTGATCTAGTAGCCCTTAGTTCCGCGCCTCGCATTACTCGAGTGTGGAATTTTCTGCAGCGATTTCGCGAACCCGCCGAGGAGATTCGATACTTTGGCGAACGGTTAATGGCTTCGAATCGCTATGATGCACTGCTTGAGTTGAGGGCTAAACTAGCGGATCCTAGGTGGATTGCCGAACGTGCAGAGATCGACGATCAGATTTTGCGCGTTGCGTGCGCGCTTGGTGCCAACCCATTCACCCGAATAAACTTTGAGGGCGGCGAGCTAAGCCCGCTCTATGCGAGTTGGTGCGGACTCCATAAGCATATTGTAGCGAACCGCGTGCGCCATCCCCCAGTTCCCACCAACTTGGTGCGGGATCGCTATGGCTATGGCATCGACACCACATTGGTAGGCTTCATCGAGGTTCTGTTTTTTGCTGCTCTAGCGCATTCTCTCCGCGGAACTTCCGCCGAACCATTCCAGTACCCGGCCTTGCCGCGCGAGGGGCTTGGTTGGCTGGGGGAAGCATTCGACCTAGTGGTCCGCATTGCAGACGAGGTCGGTACGCGACAACTCCCCGCGGACCTGTCCGCGCCGTTTGTGGGCGCAGAGCACATCATCCCGGTGTTTCATGGCCGAGCCGGCGCAACGGAAAACGATCAAGCGCAGTATCGGTCATTTGCTGCGGCACTGCGTAGGATAGCTTTCGACCTCCATCTTATCGGCAGGACAGCAGGCACAACGCTCGTAGGCATTCACGTCCTCGCAAAGGCGCGTACCTCAGCCCATTGGAGCGATGAGCTGTGGTTGGAGAAGGTAGCGGACTTGGGTCGGCCAACGATGACCGCCGAGGCCGCGTTGGAGATGATGGCAAGCGACGCCATCAAAGTAGGCGCAACAGTCTCGGTCTTCAACGAGAGGTCTGGAGGGTGGGCTCTTCGCGCTCGTGTCGCCGCGATCCATGGACTGTCGGAGGCGTCGACGTTCGCACACCGAGCAGCAGATTGCCTTTTGGGCTACGGATACCGGAAAGACCCGTGGATATTTGATGTTCTGGGCGCCGTTGAGGTCGTGCATGACCCGACGGCAAGCCCGGCGCTTGCGTGGATATCGACGCTAGTCCCGATTGTTGATCAGATCACTGAATTCACGGACGGCTCAGGCACCAATCACGCGCGCAGCGAGATCATACGGGTCACTGCTAGGACCTATCCGGATCGCCTTCCGATCTTCTTTCAACGGCATGTCGAAGAAGAAGAATGGAGCTATGCGGACGAGTGCCTGCGTCAAGTGGGAAGTGTATTGTCGTTGGACACTCCCGAAATCGCAGCGCTGCTAAGCACCTTTCTCGACCCGCGTGTCTTGGGGACGCTTGAGCAGCGGGCAAAAGGTGATGTCAAGGCAAAGGAACTGCTTGATGACCAGATTCGGTTTCTTGGCGGTAAACCGACAGATCACTCCGACCACTACCGATCAGGTGACACCCAACTCCCTGAGGAAAAGCCAATAGTTGGAGCGCGAGGCCCCAACGAGTTCGATGCTGTTGTGGCTGATACAACCGGGTCGTACGATCACCACAATCGCAAAAGCTATTTTGAGAAGTGGCTGGGGATTCACAAGGAGGCCGGCAAAGGGAAGGAAGCTCTCGAGTCAGTTAGGAAATACTTTCGGGCCAAACGAGAAACGTATGGTGCTAATGATGTTCTCGATGCAGCAGTTGAAGTGAGCATGGAGGTCGAAGGCCGAGAGGCTGCATACGAATGGCTCGTTAAAGCACATATCGAGCGCCTCGGTTGGCAAAGCAACTGGACATCACGTGATGAGGTCATGGCTCGGCTACACTTTTCTGCCGAGAACTATCCCGAGCGATGGAAGCAATACATCGTTGACACCTCGGAACCTCCTGAATTCTACAGAACACGCGGCTACGGGCTAACTATCGGTGCGAAATATCTGGTTGAGTTTCTCCTGCTCGTCGGTCAACGCGATCTTGCTACTCGGATAGTTGACGCGATGGTCAAGACCATCGTCGACGAAGTCCATGATTTGCAAATACCCGAGGCCACATGGTTCCGTTGATGACCGAGCGCGAATCAGCCATGGAGATGCTCCTTGAGCGACTGCGTTGGCCAGTCAAAATGGTGCGCTGGAAAACCGCCAAGGCAATACGATCTCTCCTCCTGAATGACGAGAGCCGTGCGATCGCGACGAAGGCGTTACTCGCTTGGGTGGCCGCTAGGAACCTGGAAAGCGAGGTGATATCCGGCCTCAGCGTCCTAATGGTCTCGCCTCACGAAGTTCGTCCTCCATTCGACGACCTGGAAACGTCCATAAACAGGCCCTCAATGGCCGCGGACTTTCTGCTGCACGAGATGTACGGCATGAGCACGGGCAGATGGTACTCCGCCCACAGTAGTTCTGCTCCTGCGGATTTCGCGGCCGAGAGCTACTTTTACGAGCACAAGACAGCGCAGGTGCCCCCGGCCCTGGAGCACGAGCTGAATTACCTTGAGGAGCGAACGGGATTGCCCTTCCTCCGACAGTGGGCGTTCGAGTGGACGGCGCTAAGGACGCAGCTCCAAGCTGGGTATACACGCTATCCAACATACTTTGGCGATTTTGGACTTCAACGCGAGGGAATCGTTGGACAGTTCATCCAACGTCAGGGCGAACTCTACCGCTCTGCCTATCAACGAACGCTCGCTTGCGCAGCCGACGAGTGGGGTGTTCCGTTTCACTCGGTCGCCCCATTTGCCACATATGGCGTGCCAGCTCTCCCCGGCCTTTTCGAGGTAGAGCCAGCTGCGAGACCGGCGTGGCTACCTTCGATTGATGCGGCAGAGCTTCAAAATAATGATCTGGCGAGCACCGCCCGCGCACTAATCGCGCTCCAGCCGAAAGACGATTTCCAAGTTGTCCAGATGCGGATTCCATTCGATCGATCTTTCGACGAATTCGGCGAACTGGAAATTGCAGCCTATTTTGCGAGCGATGATTTCGCGCTGGGAGATAATCAGCTTCTGAAGGATGACGGGCAGCTGCTTGAATCCAGGCATTATCATTTCGACATGCCTCGTTCGCACCTCAAACCCCGGGGGGACGTTGGAAAGCGAGGCAGTGCGCTGTCCGCGTGCTGCGATGAATATCCAATGATCCATGGCTATTGGCACGACGAGTATTATCAGCGGGGCCTTTCACTGCCGGCGCCCTATTGTTTCGAGCAGCCGACGTTTCAGCGGGCACGACCGGATGGCATTCATCTCAGCATTGGGGACGAAGAAGTTGGATCCACGGCAATTTGGCATGATGCCTGGACGCCATTGTATGGGCCAAACTCTGCAACCCGGTGTGGAACAATCACCAGGATTCGGCGATCTCAGCTAACGGCGGCTACGGTGCGACTGGGCAAAAAAGTTGGCTGGTTTGTTAGATTGTCCAGGATGGAAAAGTCTGAGGGCGGTTACGACCGATCACCAAAAGACGTATCGACGTTCGTCCATCTCTGAGCAATGCGGACCGCGCGGCTCTAGCGAGAGAACGATGGGTGTATTCAAGCGGCGAACCTGGCCGATAGACGGGCCGGAACTCAAGCTGGCGCTCGCAGCCAACACCTTTCCGTTGCACGTGGTACTCCAGCAGGCCCATTGAGGATTGATCAGCCACCGCCCTGAACGATGGCGATCTCGGACAGCAATTCCGCGGCGGATGAGACTCCACGGTCCGCAAGGCGAGCTGCCGCTGCACGGAACCTCTTTACGTGAATTCGCCGCGCGCTCTTGTCGCTGCCTGACCAGAGCAGGAGAAGAATTTCGCCCGTAGCGTCACCCATTCCGGATTGCCAATACTGGGAGTCGGTTGCGTGTGCATCCAATATCGCCTCCAACCAATCGAGCCCTGGAGACGGTGTAAAGGCAGACCCTGCTTGCGCGATCAACCTCCGCACGATCGATGCTGCGAAGCGGTAGCGTGCGCAGTTGGTAACCCATTCATGGACGAGCCCCGCCAGTTCCTTCGCGCGCGGCCATTCAGGTGGGAAGATCGGAAGCGAGTAGAGAGCGAACGCGGCGGCGGTGAGTGCTGTTTCATCAGGATCGTATCGAGGCCCAGCCTCGTTGCGAGCCTGCTCGAAGATCGGTTGCGAGGCGGCACGCCATACCGTCTCGAAGCTTGAGTCCACCGGTCGGTCTGCGACAATCAAGGTATTGCCGAAGGCATTCAGCAGGTGCGCAAGGACATCGCTACGCGTCTTTCCGTCCGGAATAGACGTAGCCGGCAGGACGAACTTGGCCACTGCCTCATCGGACGGGATAAGTGCTGCGAGCCTGCCGGCGATGCCGCCTAACGTCATCTCCCATTCCATGCGCCGCGTCGCGCCATAGCTACGGCTGCTGTCCTGGAATTCCATGAAGGATGCGTACCAGCGCAGGGCGTCGGACACATAGGTGACCAGGATTTCGCGTAGCTCAGAAACCTGGCATATCGCCTCGATGTCGAGGCCCGACCATAACGCACTTGCGCGGTACGTATCGAACTGCGACTCAGGATCGCCCGCGCATGGGTTCGATGCGCCCCCCGCGACAAACGTCTCCGCCACTGGCAAAGGGAAGACCGGAACCAAGATCTCGCCTCGATCGATTGCGTCAAGAGCTAGGTCGATTGCCCCTAGGGATCGCTCGGCTCGCGACGTCCTCATCTTCTCCTCAAAGTTGGCATCGAACGGATGCCAGCTGTAAAGCATCGACTCAGCGCTCACTGCGAGCCCAGCCGCACACACTTCCAGACGGGCCGACGCCCCTGCCGCCGCAGGCTCTAGTGCTGCCTTCGCGATGTCGCGGAAGGGACTGGCGATGAGACCCAGCCAAATACGCATGAGCTCGCGGGCGGCGAGACCGCGCATGGCAAGAGCACCCAAGCCCCTCGCCGCGGAAGCGGCAGGATCTTCGCTGAGAACTGTTTCCTCAAAGTGGATGGGGCTCGATTGGTGGTCGATGGCGGCAGCACGAGAGAACACGGAGACAAGCCATTCCCATTCAGCCGAGACGAGATCAGCTTCACCATGCATTGCCACCGCAGCTGCAACCGCCGCGACTCCCTGCGATCTGATGAGAAATGCCGGATCAATGTCTAGCGCATGATCGAACAAGTCGGGCGCGTCCATTTGCTTGGCGATTGGCAAGGCCTCCAGGAACGTCTGCCCGCTATGCGTCTTGCCGGCCCTCCCATCGCCGAACGCCCAATCGAGGAGTTTCCCGCTCTGCTCCATTGCCTCATGTCGGTCGAGCACTTCTGCTGCGCGCTCGCTCAGATTCTCGGGTGGCGCATATCCGATACGAATGGTTCTCTCATCTGGCTCCCTCACAAATTGCCAGTTCTTCGGATCTGCCTTGGCGCGCCAGCTTTCCAGTTCCTGGTCAAGCTCAGCGCGGGCATCAGGGTCTTCTAGTTCCTCGTCAAAAGCGGCAAGGTCGCCGACGTTCCAAGCGCCGACAGCAGTTGCAAAGGCTTGCTTTAAGTCGCTGTCGCCGACCAGGTGAAGAGGTGCGATCAGGCCCTCGACAAGAGAAGGCTGACGATCGCGACGCTCGCGGACCACTACGGCCGTCCGATAGGCATGCTCGTCTCCTGGCCGCCACCCGATCCGGAAAGCGGTGCCACGCCGATCTTCCAGCGACAATCTGAGGTCATAGCTCCACAGCCTTGGCTGCACCAACAGCGGCAGCACCTGATTTAAGACTTCCAGGGATGCTCTGTCTTTGGCTGCGGCAAGACAGAGACTCGCGGATGCAACAAGGTGGCTGGAATCCAGAACCTTCGCGCAAAGTTGCCCCACGGGCCTTCCCGCCTCGACCTGCTTCGCCATCCAACCGTCGGCCGCAAGAAACAGCGAACCAAGCAGCTTCGGGCCAAGTAGTCCGCAGGACCATTTGAACACGTGCTGGTCGCCCCAAAGCGCAGCTTCGATGCCTTCGATGGCAAGCGCAAGCGGCCGCGGCTTCAGCCCTCTGCTCGCCTCCCGCCTACGCCACACAGCGGCCGCGGCGGCGCTAAGCGCACCCATCAAGCGGAGTGCTTGATCCTCGTCGGCGGCAAACAGCAGATCGCAGCCGGCGCGCGATGGCGAGGTCGGGAAGAGCCGACCCTGATCCCTGATCCCGTCGCTCCGCTCTACGCCATAGTCGAGGGGTTTTTCGGGATCATGTGGCAGAATCATTTTTGCGATGACGAGGTCAACGTATCGCTTCGCCAAGACCGTCGGTATGACGCCAGGCGTCTCCACGAACTCCGCCCCGCCGCGACCACCGGTGGCGATTAGATCGCTCAGATAGGCGTCAACATCAGCCACGGCGTCGGCAGCGCCATTGGCAATGGCGGTCCTCAGCAGCTTGCGCACCGGGTCGGCCGAACCCGATCGTTCAGCGCCATACTCCATCAGGAGCCGTGAACGTTCCTCCCAGTCGTCGAGCGGCATTGCGTGGATGGCGTCCAACTCACGCAGCCACGCCACGCACTGCGCTACAATCCTTCCGCTGGGCTCATGCCCATGCGCCCCGAGGCGCAACCAAATGAGCGCTGTGCGCGAGAGATCCGGGACGAGACTTTTCGGCCAGACGGACCAGCGAGCGACGGACCAGATAAGAAATGCGTACCACGGCACTAAGCGAGGCACGGCGGCGCTCTGGGCGAGCTGACGTCGCTCTGCCGGAGCTAGATGGTCGTATTCCTGAGCGGAGAGGACGACCGGATGCGGTCGTACCTCAAGTGACCGCAGGGTCTCGACTAGGTCCTTCATCAGTCGCGCATGATCTTCCAGAAGGATGGCCTGCAGTCCATTCAAAGCGTTTTCCGCGCGTGGCGAGTGAAGCATCGCAGTGAGTGTTAGCCTGCGCCACAGTGGATCCAGTTCTTCGTCATCCATTAGGAGGTCATGGAAAGCTCGCCATCCCATTGGCCCGTCGGTTTCTAGGGCGACTTCGGCCACCAGGCGGATCGAGCGCATCCAGGCGAGAGGCTGTCCCGCCGCCTTGAGTATAGCCGGTATCTCGGCCCGTCGGGCATCGAGAGCTCGTGCGACAGCCCACTCCTCGTAAATGTCGTGAGCAAAGGTCACGACATCTCGATAGGCGGGGATGTCCACTGTCCGTTCGGACATTAAGCGCGAGAGACCGTCGTCGTCGCTGGGCTTTGGAAGAGGCCCATAAGGACGGATCAGTCGCTGCTCACCTAGCGACCGTAACGTCGCGTCGCGGGATGGATGGCGAGCAGATTCTGTGGCGCCGCGCCTTGCCCATGCACGCATCAAATCGAGTTCGGACGATGCTCCAGCATCGGATGGATGGCGCGCCATCTGGTCGATGAAGAAAAGATTTCTGTTCAGATCAGCGTAGCCGCGGCGCGACATCAACGGTATCAAGTGCGGGAAGGCCTGGGCGACAAAGGTCAGCTCCTCCGGACTCGGCGCGCCGATAACGAACGGTTGCGTTTCCGTAAGGAGAGGCATGTCCAGGGATGGCTCGGGTCCCGCGGCATCCCGGCTGGACACAAGGCAGCGCCACAGCTGCGTCGTCGGTGACCTCTGAATTGCATCGCAAACCTCGCGGACGAGGCTACCGAAACCGGCCTCCATAATGCGATCGAAGCCATCCAGCACCAGCAGTCCGGAGCCGCCGGCTGACAATTCTTCGACAAGGTCCTCAAGAGATGTGGTCACTTGCATGAGCTGCGCATGCGCGGCCCAGCTCGCCGCCGTCAGCCGGTCGTGCTTCAACACGATCACTCCAGCACCATCGTCGCGTTGGCGCTCTGCGATGCTGCGCAGGACTGCAGATTTTCCTGCCCCAGCTTCGCCTCCGAGCCTTAGGCCTTTGATGTCCCTCAATGTCGCAGTCAGATGCTCGGTCAGATCCGCCCGAGCAAGCCTTACTCCCGCTATGTCATCGCGAATGCTTGCGAGGGCCGCACTCGCATCGGCGGCGATGCGCTTGAGGCAGGCTCGTGCAGAAATCGCCGCTGTCAGCTTGTACCGTGGCGCGAGTTCCGCGATTAGGCGAGCCCGATTGACGCCGCCAGCCACCTTCGCTGCGTCCTCGGCGAAAAAGCAGATCGTCTCAAAAAGTTGGAGTGCCTCCGCTCGGCTGCCTGAGACCAACGCACCTTGTAGTCGATCCACGGCTTGCGAGATGACCTGAGAGCCGCTCTGATCGACGTCGAGCTCGACGATTCCCATCAGGGTGATCACTCGCCATGCGAGATCGGGGTCAGCCTCCCCGAATTCCTGTTCTATCACCCACGCGACCGCTCTGGTGTATGCACGCTCGGTTTCACTCGATGCTCCGGGCTTTGACCACCGCGACCAGAAGTCCGAGCTGTCCGATGATAGTAGAGCAGCGGCCTTGGCACGGTCGACGTCGCGCGGTGCGATCGCGCTCCGGGAAGCAACAATCCTGAAGTTTGCACCGCCAGGGTCGCCACTACTAAGCAACTTGGCCGCGTCAGCGACTGGCCGCCGGAACGCGTTGTCGCTGCGGTTTCCTGTTAGGCTGCGCTTTATCTGCAGATAGGTGGTCGACCTGACTTCGGTGGGACACCGATGATGCAGGTGGATGTCATCGAAGCCTGCCGCTGGCTCACTGCGTTGGAAGCTGACATTTTCTATAACTGTCGCCTGCGCGTCTCCAGGTCCGCTCGATTGCGCGAGCATGGCTGCCAAGTAAACAGCCGCTACTCGCGACTCGAGCGATACGCCAGCACCGCTGGTCGAGATGATCGAAGTTGTATGTGCCATTCTCAATCAATGACGGAAGCGATGATTCCCATCAATACTGAGAAGATGACGCTTTCAACGAGCTGTGAAAAAAGCATCGTGGATGCATCGGACATTCAAGCACGCCGAGGCGAAAAAGACATTTTGGAATGGAGACTGATGAGCACGATATCGCAATTCTTCCAGCCACCCCTCTATTGGCAGCAATTCGAAGAGTTGGCTGCAGGCATGCTCCGGGAGGTTTACGACGTCGCAAACGCCCAGCAATATGGCCGTCCCGGCCAGGCGCAGGACGGCGTCGACGTCTATGGCAAATCCCCTCGTTACGGAAGGATCGGAATCCAATGCAAGCGTCTCGCCGACCTCGATGAGAGAGGTAATCCCTTCCCCGGCGGCCCCGTCACGCGAAAGTTCCTGCGTGCTGCCGCCACAGAATCGCTCGCATTCTCGCAGTCACTCTCGCTCTGGATTCTTGCAACCACCGCTCGACGCGATACGCAGGTTCAAGGCTTCGTCGATGAACTCAACAAAGACTGGGAGCGGGAGGGCCGCAATAGAACCGCCTTGGTTTGGTCGTGGGACGAATGCATCTCATAGCTCAACAGCTTTCCACCGCTGCAGCAATGGTACTACCGAGACGTCATCCAAGTGCGCGGCACGCGAGACCTTGACGAGATGATCCTGCAGACGATCGCGATGGCGTTTCATCGACCGGCCTTCGAGGTGCCGCTTCACTGCGAGACGACCGATGAATTCTTGCAGACGCTGCAGGACACACAGCGCGCGCTGCGCACCGGCGAGTTGCTTGATCGGCAATCCCGGCATGCTATTCGTAAATCGATCGGCGGATGGCGTGAACTCAGTGACCGTAGCTGGCGCGTCAGGATGGGCCGGATCGACAAGCAGTTGCGGGAATTGCGGACCAAACTTGCACAGGGCCTCAAGGATGGCACGATCCGGCGCACGCATAGTTTCCTAGATTTCCTGAACCGTAGGCAGGCTGAAGATCTTGAAGAACTGCGGGGCAAGTGCGTTCGCGATCTCAACAGACTGCTCAGAGAAGCCGGCATTCATCCGGTCTAGACCGCGGCTGTCCGATGTCTCTAGCGGCGCGCGACTGGTAAAGCCTCTTTCCTAGCGGCCATGGCACCTTTTGTATTTTATACCGCTACCACATGGGCATAGATCATTGCGTCTCGGTTTCCTTGCTGGCGCCGGATTCGGCGTGTTTCCGGGCTGGTTCAGGTCGACGGTCCGCGCACGTTGCCCCATTCGCGCGGCGTCTTCGTAAAGGTGGGCGTTTACCATCGTTCGCGCCGTCGGTACGTGGATCGTGAAAGATTCGGCCCGGTGATAGGTGCCATTGGCACTGACCTCTGCAACGATGCCGATGATGTTAGAAGCTTTGACGGCCAAGGCAGCTGCGCTAGCCTTGTCATTTACCTTGGTCCAGTCAATTTGGTGATCGTGATGTTGAAGCCAAACGAAGAGCGGCTCGCCGTCCCCGGACAGAACAAAGTAACGAGCGGGATGATGCGTGAGGGTTTGGCGAAGGTCGGATAGCATCTTGGCCAGATTGTTCCGCCCATCCTCTCCCAGGTTGCGGATATGGCTCTCCGCCGAAAGCCATCCGCGTGCTCGGGTGGCATTGAGCGCCTCAAGCAGCTTCAGCACCTCAACTGGGAAGCCCTGCGTCGGGAATGGCCGGCTTTCCCAGTCTTCTCCCTCGAAGCTCCGGTCGACGACGTCGCTCATACCGTCCCAGATCAGCATCGTCACCTTGCCACCCTTCAGCTGATCGGCAATGTTCTGATCGAAACGGTTCTTTTTCAGGTAGGCCCCCAGGTGGTCTAACTCATCGAATAGATGAGCGCGCCGTATCCCCGCCACGGCCTGTCTCACCTCCATATAGTGGGCGAACTCCCCTGGTGTGGGCAGGAGACGCTTCAGTACGAACAGATCATCAATGGAGAGCGAGACGAAGGCATGCTTGCCAAGTAGCGGCTCGACCTGCGGCAGTTCCTTGCAGAATGCCGAAAAAGGCGAGAACGACTCGACCGTTAGCCCTATCGGCACCATCACACGGTAGTCCGAGCGCCGGACACTGCCGCACGCTTCGTATTTGCCATCCACTAGGTGGTACAGGGGCGCTTCATCCGCGGAGTTCAGATAGTTGAAGAAGCGCTCACATTGCTTATAGGCCTTGAGCACCAAGTCTTGCACGGACTGGGCGTGGCGTCGGAAATCGAGTGCCGGCGATGCAATGGTAGCGGCCGCGCCGGCCTTGGCCTCAACCAGGAACAGCACGTCATCGACCAGGATAAGGGTGTCGTTTTCGGACCACTGCTTGCTGGCAGGATCCTTGTAGTAGACTTCTCGGAAAACAGTAGCGCCCGGCAGCTGGGTGGCCAGAATGTCGGAGAAGGCATCTTCGCTCATCGCCTTCTGCCGATCTTCAAACGTCTTCCTATAGTGCGGCTTTCGCTGCAGGAGATTGTAGAGAAGCGCACGATAACCCGCATCGCGCGTGAAGCACGGGTCGACGGCATAGTAGTCCGATCCAAGCTGGATTAAGGGTTTCTTCCGAGCAGGCAGTGTCCGGTAGGGGGTTCCCACAAAATCGCCTGCCGAGAAGAACTCGCTTTCTTCTCCGCGTCGATACGCCAAATCCGCCAGGAGGGTCGACGGCAGGTTCGTGTGACGGCTCACGTTGGCGATGCCGCCCCGAAACATGTCGTCCAGTGCTCGACCAGCGGCTTTCGACTGTTCCGCATTTGCGGCGCCCCACGCCTCCATGACATCTTCCAGAGGCTTATCCTGTGCCGCAGCGAATGCTTGGGCTGCCTCGAACTGGTTTGTCAGCTCCGTGATAGCCTCGGCATGCCCAGAACGTGTGGCATCGGCCATGGCTTGGAAGCCTTCCGCGATCCCTGCGGCACCGACACCGTACACTTCTTCCAACGCATCATTGTGGGGTGCGAGAACGTATCGATAGAACTCTCCTTCCAAAACTTGGTAGCGATTCCCTCGCAGCATGAGCCAGGTGGATTTGGCGCGGAATTCAATATCGGC
Source organism: Mesorhizobium amorphae (assembly GCF_014843845.1). Lineage (GTDB taxonomy): Bacteria > Pseudomonadota > Alphaproteobacteria > Rhizobiales > Rhizobiaceae > Mesorhizobium > Mesorhizobium amorphae_A. The sequence continues at coordinate 59,163 of NZ_JHQS01000064.1, forward strand.
AGTGTCGGGACCGAAGACGCCATCCTTGGTGTTGGCGGACGTAACCACGGCAAAAAGTAGGGCCTGCTGTCGCAGTCTGCTCCCAAGTTCAAACAGCTCGGCGCACTGAGCTTCGGAGAATGTCACGTTCTCAGGAGCAGCGTCTGACGCGAGAACCGCGTGCACGTACTCCAGTAAGAACTGATTTTCATTGATCAGGTCATCCGGGCCGTCCGCATTGCGCTGTTCCTCGGTGGCGCTTTGGTCTGCCATCGCCTTGATCATGCGCTGGGCATAGATGTAGCCAAGCAAATCGTGAGCGGGCATAGCGGCAATCAGTGCACGCATGCGGGCGGCGATGGCTTCCATGTCTTTCAGCAGAGAGGCCACGGCCTCATTACTCGGTTTCTCGTCCAAGTTGATTTCCCTAAATGCAAGTATTTCGAGCGGTCAACTTATTGATTGATACGACAGAAATGCTAGTCTATGTTTCGCCCAAGGTGCAGGCCGATACTCTGACAATGGGCTACGATACACTAACGCTCTACAGCAGTTTAGCGCACAGCAATCCGCATCTCTCCAAGTTTAAGGACCGGCTCTCTAGTAAGACCTAACGTAGGCGGTTAGCGAATTGCAAGGGCGGTGGCGGCACGGCAGCCTTCTACCTCGTTTCATGCAAAAGCAGACCGTGGGCCCCGATCAGCCGGCGGCGATGCGCCGCAACTCAGCCATTGGGGCGGGTTTGCCACATCCCACGTGATCCATCATCACGGCACCAAAGAAGCGCCGCCGTGAACATTTCTATTCCGTGATCTTTAGTCATCACAGGCTAGCTGAGGCGCCTACTTCGTATACTTGAAGGAGATATTGTCCGGTAATACTCTCCCCAAGGGCGGTTGGGGATTGATTCGTGCGTCTTCCGAAAGAAAAGTGGCCCGATACAGACGGCAGTCGCGGCATCTTGATGTTCGCTCAACTCATGAGCGAGATGCTGACGCCAACGACCTTTGAGAGCTTCCGGGTTTATTCGCTGGATACAACCGCCCGCGTTGTTGAGGCCCTTGATCTGATTGCTGACGTAGAGGACCAGCGAGTCCCGCGTGCCGTTCTTGACCCCGTTATCGAGGAAATGAAGTGGTCTTTTGCAAAGGACCCCGCGGCGCGGAGCCTTGCGGCCGACGAGATCGAGTCCCTAATCACTCTGCTCGGCACGAGCTTTTCGCTGGACGATTTCGCATCTCACCTGTGGCTGATCGAGAAGCTGATTGCCGAAAAATACAAAGAGACCCTTGAGCGACTTTTGCTGGAACTGTTTGACCAGCCGAGGCAGCGGATGGACTACCGCAAGCTGGTGGGCTTCTATTGCTCCCACCTCGTGAACCTTGGCTACGAGCGCAATCACATCCGCCACGTCGTAGAAGAAACCTTTTTCGAGAAGACCGTTGCGCGAATGGGCCGCAAAACTCTGGGCGGGTTCAACCGGTCAACGCAACACCGCTCGCAATCTATCAGCCGGCGTTTCGAAGCCCAAGGT
>NZ_JHQS01000130.1 GCF_014843845.1 Mesorhizobium amorphae
CGGTCTCTCGTCCGCCACCGCATCCGCTACAATAACGGATTCGGCCAATGTTGAGTTACAAGGGGGGTGTGAAGGAACGCGGCCGGCGGATTCTATTCCTGCGCGACCTACCTTGGTACGTGGTCGCGATCTATTGAGATGACGGCGGGCCAGCACCCCCTCTGCCCTGCCGGGCATCTCCCCCGCAAGGGGGGAGATTGGACGTCACTTTGGCCTTCGCCGATCACCACCCCGAGCGCGGGTACATCAGCCCTTCCCCCGCAAGTACTCCGCCAGCGCTACCGCATTGTTGTGCGCTTCGTCATGCGCGCCATAGAGAAGCGTCACCTTGCCCTTGCGAAGTAGATCGAGCAGTTGCGCCACCGCTTCCTCGTTCCCGTCCAGCTCCGCACGGTACCGCTTCCGAAACTCCGCCCAGCGCTCCGGTTCATGCCCGAACCATTTGCGCAGCTCGTCGCTCGGGGCGATCTCCTTCAGCCATAGCGCCAGCGCTGCATCCTTCTTCGCGACGCCGCGCGGCCAGATGCGGTCGACAAGCACCCGCTGGCCGTCCGCTTTCGCCGGCGCTTCGTAGATGCGCTTCACCGCTATCTCGAAGGCCATAACGCCTCCATTGCCAAGCAATTCCGGGAAAAGTGTGCAGCGGTTAGGCTCGGCGCCTTCGCCGTAGCCCTCCGTTCGGAATTGCGCGAAAAAGATAAAACCTCAGGCCCATTCGCCCTTGCGCATCACCGGCACGCGGCCGCCGTCCTTGCCGACGCCGTCTATGTCGATCTTGTCCGAGCCGATCATCCAGTCGATGTGGATGAAACTCTTGTTGCCGCCGCGCTGGGCGATCTCGTCGTGGCTGAGCGAGGCGCCGTCGACGAAGCACTTTGAATAGCACTGTCCGAGCGCGATGTGGCAGGCGGCGTTCTCGTCGAACAGCGTGTTGAAGAACAAAAGGCCGCTGGCCGAGATCGGCGAGGAATGCGGCACCAGCGCCACTTCGCCAAGCCGGCGCGCGCCCTCGTCGGTGTCGAGCACCTTCTTCAGCACGTCCTCGCCCTTCGAGGCCTTGGCCTCGACGATCCGGCCCTCCTCGAAGCGCACCGATATCTCGTCGATCAGCGTGCCCTGGTAGGACAGCGGCTTGGTCGAGGAGACATGGCCCGAGACGCGCCGTGCATGCGGCGTGGTGAACACCTCTTCGGTCGGGATGTTCGGGTTGCAGGTGACGCCGTTCTTGGCGGTCGAGGCGCCGCCCATCCATTCATGGCCGTCGGCCAGTCCGACGGTGAGATCGGTGCCCGGCCCGGTGAAATGCAGTGCATGGAAATTATGGCCGTTCAGCCATTCGGTGCGGCTGCGGAGCGCCGCATTGTGTGCCGTCCAGTTGCCGATCGGATCTTCTACGTCGACGCGCGAGGCGGCGAAGATGGCATCGGCGAGCTTTGCCACCGCGACGTCGTCGGCGTCATCGGGGAACACCTGCTTGGCCCAGGCGAGGTCGGGATAGGCGACAATGTTCCAGTTGATGTCGAAGCCGGTGATTTTCTCCAGCGCCGGCTGGTAGGCCATCGAATTCGCCTTGTTGGCCCGCGCCACCTTCGAAGGATCCTGTGCCGACAGCAGCGAAGGGTCCTCGCCGCGCACCGCAAGCCGTGCGGCATTGCCGGCGAAGGCCTTGGCCATGCCTTCATAAAGCCAGCCGGCGGCGCGGTCGAAACCGGCATCGGCCCCGTAGCGGAAGCGCGCCAGCGTGATCTCGTCATCGTTGAAGATCGGCGTCACAAGCCCGGCGCCTGCCTTGTAGGCATGCTCGACGATGCGCCGCGTCAAGGGCAGGGCGGCGATCGAGGAGGTCAGCACCAGATCCTGTCCCGGCTGCAATTGCAGCCCGACCTTGATGGCGACCTCGGCCAGCCTGTCGAGCTTCACCGGGTCGATCGTTGCGGAAACGCCGCGCGAATGTGTGGTCATGATTCTGCCTGCCGTGATGTGGGAGTCTGATCCATACATAGACCGGCGCCGCTATCCTTTCCACCGCATTGCGGTGGACCAGTGTCAGGCGGCGCTGTCGAGCGTCCGGAACTGCGCCATTGTCGCGTCGATCTCTTCGCGGATCCAGGCTTTGAAATCGCGCACCTTGCGGCTTTCGGCCTTGGTCGCCGAGGTCACCATCCAATAGCCCAGCCCGCTCTCGGCGCGCACGCCGAAGGGCGCCACCAGCCGGCCGTCGGTGAGAGCGTCGGCCGTCAGCAATTGCCAGGCCAGCATCACGCCATGGCCGGCGATCGCCGATTCCAGGCAAAGCATCGGGTCGGTGAAGCGCGCGCCCTTGAGGAAGGTCACAGGCTCGACGCCCGCCGCTTCGAACCAGCTGTCCCAGCTGATCATCGACCGCTCGTCGGTGATGGCGCAGGTCTGCGCCAGATCCTCGATCGACCTGAGCTTGGCCGCGATCGACGGCGCGCAGACCGGGAAGACCTCCTGCGCCAGCAGCAGTTCCGCGCGCACGCCCGGCCATTTGCCGTCACCCATCCGAACGCCGATGTCGATGTCGGAATGGTCGAGATCGGCGATCCGACCCGAAGCGTCGATGCGCAGCAGCACGTTCGGATGCCGGGCGAAATGCCTGGACAGTCTCGGCAGCAGCCATTTCGAGGCGAAGGCTGGCGCCACCGAAACCACCAGCGTGCATTCGCTCGCCTCGCCTGCCAGCGCCACAGCCTGCGCAAGCTCGCGGAAGCCGGCGCTGAGACGCGCCGTGAAGACAGCCCCGAACTCCGTCGGAACCAGTCCGCCCGGCGTCCGTTCGAACAGCGTCTGGCCGAGCTGCTTTTCGGTGCGCTTGATCTGCTGGCTGACGGCGCTGACGGAAACGTTGAGCTCGGAAGCCGCCGCGGCGAGCGATCCCAGCCGGGCAACGGTTTCCACGGCGCGCAGCCCGTTCAGGTGGACGCGGTTGAGTATAGCCATGAAGTTTTTCTAAACTGATATGGCCGAAATCTCAATTGAAATACCGGGTAGAAAGGCAGATTTTATGGAGGAAAGCCAGACCTTGGAGGCAAAGACGATGAAGATTTTATCATTGCTGAAAGTCTTGTCCGTCTCCGGAGCAGGGCAAGACCGGCGCCATGACGAGATCGCTCGCTGGGTTATCGACCCGCTGTCGCACCCGGTGCTCGACACCATGTCGGAGCGCGAACTGGGCGACGTGCCGTTTCGCCTGACGGCGCGGCGCACGGCTTACGAGACCGCTTCGGTTGGCTGCCGTTAAGATCGATTGACGTCGGCGCCGCCCCTCATCGCCCTGCCGGGCACTTCTCCCCGTATAGTGACGGAGAGAAAGACGCTGTCATCGATGGTTTCGCCAATCGTCGGCGTTGCAGAAAATCGAGCCGAGGTTGCAGCCAGACCCTTCTCCCCGTCACTATACGGGGAGAAGGTGCCGGCAGGCGGATGAGGGGCAGCGCGACGGCGAAAATCGCCCGCGACGGAGCAGATGGTCGATGCCGGCACAGACGCGCTGGCCCAACGCAAGCGGATTGTCTCACCGGCGCATGCACTTATTGTGCGCTGCAATGAAAACCGCTTCGCCCTTGCGTCTCGCCGTCGCCGGCATGCTTGCGCTCGCCGTCGCCATGGGCATCGGCCGTTTCGTCTACACGCCGATCCTGCCCGGCATGATGGAGGAGCTTGGCCTGACGCCGGCCGACGCCGGCTGGATAGCGTCCGCCAACTATCTCGGCTACCTCGTCGGCGCGCTGGCCGCGGCCGGCGGCTGGGCGCATGGGCGCGAACGGCTGCTGATGTTGTCGAGCCTTGCCGCCAGCGCCGTGCTTGCCGGGCTGATGGGGCTCAGCGAAACAATTGCGGCCTTTCTCGCCATCCGCCTTCTTGCCGGCCTCGCCAGCGCCTTCGTCATGGTGTTCATGTCGAGCATCGTCTTCAGCCATCTCACCCGGGCCGACCGCAACGATCTGCAGGCGCTGCATTTCGGCGGTGTCGGCCTGGGCATCGCGGCATCTTCGGCGCTGATGGCCGCTCTCGTCACCGACCATGCCGGCTGGGCGGCGGGCTGGTTGTGGTCGGCGGCGATTTCAGCTTGCGGCCTGGCCGCTGTCGCCCTGCTGGTCGGCACTACCTCCACCGTCAATGGCGCTGATGGCCGCGAGCCGGCGCTGCCGAAGGACAGGCGGCTGCTGAAGATGATTGTCGCCTACGGCCTGTTCGGTTTCGGCTATGTGGTGACGGCGACGTTCCTGGTCGCCATCGTCCGCCAGGGCGGCAGCGGCCGTGTCTTCGAAGCAACCGTTTGGCTGGTCACCGGCCTTGCCGGTTTTCCGTCCGTCTGGCTGTGGCAGAAGGTCGCCGCCAGGCTCGGGCTCTATGCGGCCTATGCCCTCGGCTGCCTCGTCGAGGTGGTCGGTGTCGCCGCCAGTGTCGCCGTCGGCGGTTATGCCGGGCCGCTGCTTGCCGGCGTTCTGCTCGGCGGCACCTTCATCGCGATTACCGCGCTCGGCCTGCAAACGGCAAGGCAGCTGGTCCCGCAGGCGCCTCGCCGGGTCTTCGCGATGATGACGGCCGCCTTCGGTATTGGCCAGATCATCGGTCCGATCGCCGCTGGGCTGCTCGCCCAGGCCTCCGGCAATTACGTGCTCGCCTCGATCATGGCGGCCGTCATTCTTTTGGCGTCCGGGTTGATCGCATGGTCGGCTGCGCCAAAATCGCCATGATTTGTGGGCTTGCTCGGTGCCGGGCATCGGGCACGGGCATTTTCTTTCCCCCTAATGTGTGAACTTATGCCCGCTTACAGCAACCTCGCTGATTTGCGATTCGACCGAGGAACCCGCCACCGTGTTCGTATCCTTTTTCCCGCAGCCGAAGCTCTTCTTCACCTCGGCCGCCGTCTGGAGTCTTGCCGCGATCCTGTTCTGGTTCTTCGGTGGCGAGCAAGTGGGCGCCATCCTTGGCCTGCCGCCCGCTGCCGCCGGTGCGCCGCCCATTATCGGTATCGCCGTGCTCTGGTCCAAGCCATTCCTATGGTTCTACATCTACTTCGTACTTTGCGTCGCTGCCTTCTACGCCTTCTGGGCCTGGTATTCCCCGCATCCCTGGCAGAACTGGTCGATCCTGATGACGGCCGTCATCCTGTTCTTCATCTATTTCAATGTGCAGGTCAGCGTCGCGGTCAATGCCTGGTATGGCCCATTCTTCGACTACGTGCAGGGGCTGATGTCGGGCACGGGAAAGTCGACCGATAGCGAGTTCTATCTTGGATTGGCTGATTTTTCGTGGCTGGCGTTGGTCGGCATGAATGTGCAGGTGGTCAATGCCTTCATCGTCAGCCACTGGATCTTCCGCTGGCGCACGGCGATGAACAACTATTTCGTCGAGAACTGGAGCAGGCTGCGCCACATCGAAGGTGCCTCACAGCGTATCCAGGAAGATACGATGCGGTTCTCGCAGATCATGGAAGATCTGGGTTCCAGCTTCGTCCAGTCGATCATGACCTTGATCGCCTTCCTGCCGGTCATGATCCAGTTGCAGGCCCACATCACTGAGTTGCCGATTGTCGGAGCAGTCCCCCAGCCGCTGGTTGTTGCAGCACTTGCCTGGTGTCTGTTCGGAACGATTTCAGTGATGGTTGCGGGTATGAAGTTGCCGGGATTGCAGTTCCGCAACCAGCGCGTCGAGGCCGCCTATCGCAAGGAACTCGTCTACGGCGAGGATTATGCCGACAGGGCCCAGCCGGCGACCACCGCCGAGCTGTTCGCCAATGTTCGTCACAACTACTTCAGGCTCTATTTCCACTACATCTATTTCAATGTGGTCCGGTACACCTACTTGCAGGCCGACAACATCTTCTCCCTGCTGATCCTCGGCCCCTCGCTCGTGGCGCACAAGATTACCTTCGGAGCCCTGAACCAGATATCGAACGCATTCGGCAAGGTGACGGGGTCGCTGCAGTTCCTGCTCAGCTCGTGGTCGACCATCGTCGAGCTTCAGTCGGTGCACAAGCGCCTTCGCGCCTTCGAAGCAACGCTGGAAGGCGAGCCGCTGCCTGAAATCGATCAGCGCTATCTCGCGAGGCAGGGCGCCGAAGACCCGGCCTGATCACACTTTGGTCGGGGAAAGCGTGGGCGGCTCAGCCGCCCACCGCTGCCTGTCTGTTGCCGGCGCGTTGCCGCGCGACATAATCGCGAAAGCTGATGCATTCGACATCCGTCTTGACGCAGACTTCTCCGGCAAAGCGCTCCAGCGCGTTCCAGTAGGCGCCGTCATTCATCAGCGTGAAATGGAAGCCGAGTTCCAGCGGAATGCGTTTGCCCTGGTATTGCCTGTCGAAGGCGGCGCGGAAGGCGTCATAGGTCCGCTCAGCGAATTCCGCCGCTCCGCTCGGTCGCTCGAAGCCGCCGGAATGGCGGACATAGAGATTGTAGTCCATGGCGATCACCGGTCTTGCCTTCGGGCCCTCCGGAATCTGCGGCAGTGAAAAGCGCGTGATACCGTTTCTCTCCGGTGGCTGGGCGGGGCCTTTCGAGACGCCGCTGGCGTCGAACTGGAAGCCGGCCGCGGGAAGTGCCTCGTAAAGCGCCTTGTTCGCCGACAGATAGGGCGCGCGAAAGCCGACCACCGCATGCCGGGCGAAAGCGCGCCAGCCTGATGGCTCGGGCGCAATGCCGTTGATCGAGTAGGCCTTCTCAAGGATGTGCTGGAAGGAACCGAATTCGCTCAGCCAGAAGGCCTTGCTCCAGCCCTTGCCGTCGAAATGGCCGCAGCCATGGCTGCCTATGTCGTGGCCTTCCGAAACGGCAAGCCGGATCTGCTCGAGCCGCTCGGCCACGTCCTGTTTCGAGGCGGCAAAGCCGATATTCGATTTGCCGGCGCTCTTGCCGGGCGCGGTGTATTCCGAGCGCGTTTGCGGCGAGAGCAGGAAGACGCAGGACAGAAAATAGGTGAAATGCGCGCCGGTGCGCTCAGCCAGTGCCCGGCTGCGCTTCCACTGCGAAATGTCGCGGGCGCTGTCGAACGAGATGATGACGACCTGCTTCGGCTTCAGCTTCGCCGGCGTGGCGGGCGGATCGGCAAAGGCACCGCCTGCCATCGCAAGCGAGGCAAGAGACGACGCAAAAACGCGGGACAGAGGAGGCATCGGCAAAGGTCTGGGTATCCGGAAGGTCGAGGACCGGCTAGCGGCGAAATGTGGCACGGGTGCGGTCACCCGCAGAGGTGCTCTTTGGCGCGCCTCGACCTCTATCCGCCGATTTTCCTGCCAAGCCCCTTCCATGCCGACAAAATTTCGCTAAAACGCGGGCTCAAGAAGCGCCCCGGCCGGGGCTGCAATGGTTTTGATGATGTCGGACGACAGTTTTATCCGCGAAGTCAACGAAGAGATTCGTCGCGAACAGGCGCAGGCGCTGTGGGACCGTTTCGGCCCGGCCCTGCTTGTCCTTGCCATTCTGGTGGTGCTCGGCACCGCCGCCGTCGTCGGCTACCGCTATTGGGATGAGAGCCGCGCCAACCGCTCGGGCGATGCTTTCTCGCAGGCGCTGAAGCTCGCCAATGACGGCAAGAGCGATGAGGCGCTGGCCGCGCTGGATTCGCTGGAGAAGGACGGCTACGGCGCCTATCCGCTGCTCGCCCGCATGCGTGCGGCGACCGTCAAGGCCGACAAGGGCGACGTCGATGCCGCCGTCAAGGATTTCGACGACGTCGCCGCCGACACCGCCATTCCTTCGGGCATCCGCGACATGGCCCGCCTCAGGGCGGCACTCCTGCTCGTCGACCACGGCTCCTTCGCCGACGTCTCCAGCCGCGTCGAGGCGCTGACCGCAGACACCAACACGCTGCGCCACACCGCGCGCGAGGCGCTCGGTCTTGCCGCCTGGAAGGAAGGCAAGTCTCAGGACGCGCTGAAACTGTTCGACCAGATCGCCTCGGATGACGGTGCCCCGCGCAATGCCCGCCAGCGGGCGACCTTGATGTCCGAGCTGATCCGCGGGTCGGGCAGCGCGTCGTAGTGCATGTCGCCCAAAAGTGCGCAGCGGTTTTGGGATCAACGACATGCACCAAAAATGTAGAGCCGGATGACATTCAAAGTCGCCATCATCGGCCGGCCTAACGTCGGCAAATCGACTCTTTTCAATCGGCTGGTGGGAAGGAAGCTGGCGCTTGTCGACGACACGCCGGGCGTCACCCGCGATCGCCGCGTTCATGCGGCAAAGCTCTACGACCTGCATTTCGACGTCATCGACACTGCCGGCTTCGAGGACGCGGTCGCCTCGACGCTGCCCGGCCGCATGCGCGCGCAGACCGAGATCGCCATCCGCGAGGCGGACTTGATCTTCTTCACCATCGACGCCAAGTCCGGCCTCTTGCCAGACGACAGGACCTTTGCCGAAATCGTGCGCAAATCCGGCAAGCCGGTCGTTCTGGTCGCCAACAAGGCCGAGGCGAAGGGTGCCCAGGGCGGCATGCTGGAAGCCTGGGAACTCGGCCTCGGCGAGCCGATCCCGGTCTCGGCCGAACACGGCCAGGGCATGCCCGATCTGCGCGACGCCGTGATCGCGGCCCTCGGCGAGGAGCGCGCCTTCGGCGAGGAAGAGGACGACGTCGAGGAGGTCGCCGCCAGCGAAGTGCTGATCGGCGAGGACATCACCGACCCGGATGCCGAGCCGAGCTATGACGACACCAAACCGATGCGCATCGCCGTCGTCGGCCGCCCGAATGCCGGCAAGTCGACGCTGATCAATGCCCTGATCGGCGAGGAGCGGCTTTTGACCGGGCCGGAGGCCGGCATTACCCGCGACTCCATCTCCGTCGACTGGGACTGGCGCGGCCGCCGCTTAAAACTGTTCGACACCGCCGGCATGCGGCGCAAGGCCAGGATTCACGAAAAGCTGGAAGTGATGTCGGTGCAGGACGGCCTGCGCGCCATCCGCTTTGCCGAGATCGTCATCATCGTGCTCGACGCCACCATCCCTTTCGAGAAGCAGGATCTGCAGATCGCCGACCTGATCATCCGCGAGGGCCGCGCGCCGGTGATCGCCTTCAACAAATGGGATCTGATCGACAAGCCGCAGGAACTCTTGGCGGAACTGCGCGAGAAGACCGAGCGGCTGCTGCCGCAGGCGCGCGGCATGCAGGCGGTGACCGTCTCGGCCGAGACCGGGCGCGGCCTCGATAAATTGATGGATGCCGTCATCCGCACGCACAAGGTCTGGAACAGCCGCGTCTCGACCGGCAAGCTCAACCGCTGGCTGGAAGGCATTCTGGCGCATCATCCGCCGCCAGCCGTCGCCGGCCGCCGCCTGAAGATCAAATATGTCACCCAGGCCAAGACCCGCCCGCCGGGTTTTGTCGTCCAGTGCTCGCGGCCCGATGCGATGCCGCAATCCTATGTCCGCTATCTCTCCAACAGTCTGCGCGAGGCCTTCGACATGCCGGGCGTGCCGATCCGCATCGCCTTGCGCACCTCGGACAATCCCTTCGCCGGCAGGGCGAAGAAGCGCTGAGCGGCAGCTGAGAGGCCTTCGGCCAATCTCCACGGCACGGAGAAACTAGGCGACTTTCGGTAGGTTCTCTTTTGCCTCCGCACTTTCGGGCAGCGCCTGCAACGCCGCCTGCAACAATATGTCGGCAAGGCGCGCCGCAACGGGATCGAGTTCGGCCTCCTTTTGATGCAGGACCAGCGCCATTTTCGGCAGCGCGGGCAGCTCAAGCGCCTGTGGCGCCATTGCCCTGACATTGGCGGGCAGGCCGATATCAGTGCGGATCGTCAGTCCGAGCCCGGCGGCGACCGCCGCCCAGATGCCGCCAAGGCTGGGGCTTGAGAACGCCATTCGCCATGACAGGCCGGCGCGGTCGAGCGTTTCGGTCGCCACCGTGCGCAGCAGGCACGGCGCTTCCAGCGCCACCAGCGGCAGCGCCTCGCCTTGGCGCAGTCCGGCCTCGATCAGCCGTGCCGGGCCGATCCAGCGCATCTGCACGTCGGCGACATGCCGGGTGTAGGGCAGCGTCGCGCCATTGTGCCAGGCCAGCGCGATATCGAGGGTGCCTGAGGTAATCCGCTTCGCGAGCTCTTGGCTGCCCGCGATCCGCGCCTCGATCTTGACTTTGGGGTGGGCGCGGGCGAAGCGCCCGAGCACTTCCGGCAGCACCGCTTCGCCGAAATCCTCCTGCAGCCCGAGCCGCACCCAGCCTTCCAGCTCGACGTCGTGGATGGCGGACGCCGCCTCGTCATTGAGCTCGATCAGCCGCCTGGCGTAGCCGAGCATCGTCTCACCGGCTTCCGTCAGCGCCAGGCCGCGCCCCGCCTTGCGGAAGATCGGCGTCGCCGCCTGTTCCTCCAGCTTCTTCAGCTGCGCGCTGACCGCCGAGGTCGAACGGCCAAGCCGGTCGGCGGCCTTGGCGAAGCTGCCCAGCTCCATGCCGGTGACGAAGCTTCTGAGGACGTCGAGGTCGAATGTTACGCGTCGCATGATAACAATCCTGTTTTTCGGGAATGAATGTCAAAAACTTCCCGATATTCAGGATGAAGCTATGGCGGTAGAGACGGTGCGTCAAGGTCCTAGATCATCACAGGAGCCGCGCCATGTCGGTCATCGCCACACACGCAAACCGCCTCCAGGGGAGGCCTCGGCCGGGCATCGTCACGTCTGCCAACAAGGCTTCTCCCGATAGGAATCACCGCTGGAAGGTGCTGGGCATCGGCGTCGCCGCCAATGCCAGTTTCTCCGCCACCTTCGCCGGCATCCCGGCGACGGCGGTGTTTCTGCGTTCGGGCTATCATCTCTCCAACGGCAATCTCGGCCTCGTCCTCGGCCTCCTCGGGCTAGGGGTTGCCCTGAGCGAATTGCCCTGGGGCTTGCTCACCGACCGCTGGGGCGATCGCGGCGTGCTGTTGACGGGTCTCGGCGCGACGGCGGCCTGGCTGCTGCTCATGGCGTTGTTCATCGTGCCGTCGATGGCCTATGTGCCCGGCGTTGCGATGCTGGCCGCATGCCTTCTGGTCACCGGTCTGCTCGGCGGCAGCGTCAACGGCTCCAGCGGCCGCGCCATCATGGCCTGGTTCCACGAAGGCGAGCGTGGCTTTGCCATGAGCATCAGGCAGACCGCGGTGCCGCTCGGCGGTGGGCTCGGTGCCCTTGTCCTGCCGTCGCTGGCGTCCGTGCATGGCTTTGCACTGGTGTTCGGGCTTCTGGCAACTTTGAACGCTGTCTCGGCACTGTTCGCCTGGCGCTGGTTGCACCAGCCACCGGAGATCGATCTTCCCGGCAGCATTGCCATGGCCAGGCCGGTCGGTCCGGCGACGTTGCGCAATGTCGAGGTCTGGCGCATCGCCACCGGCATCGGTCTGCTCTGTTTCCCGCAGGTAGCGGTGCTTACCTTTGCCTCCGTGTTCCTGCATGACTTCGCCGGCATGGGCACGCTGGTGATGAGCGCCAGCCTTGCTGCGGTCCAGACCGGCGCCATGGTGATGCGCGTCTGGAGCGGCCGCTATACCGACCGCCATGGCAATCGCCGTTCGTTCCTGCGCCTGTGCAGCGTGTCGAGCGCTGCTGCCTTCGCGGCTCTTGGCCTGCTGGTCCTGGCGGCGGCCACCATGCCGGGCTCGCATGCCGCGCTGATGCCGGCGATCGCGGTGCTTCTGGTCGTTGCCGGCATCTCGGTCTCCGCCTGGCATGGTGTCGCCTACACCGAACTCGCCACCCTTGCCGGCGCCAGCCGCGCCGGAACGGCGCTCGGCCTCGCCAACAGCTTCGTCTTCATTGCCTTCTTTGTGGTGCCGACCGCCATTCCGGGATTGCTGCTGGTCTGGTCGTGGCCGGGGGTCTGGCTGGTGGCTTCCGTCTGTGCGCTGACCGCCTGGCCGATCTTCCTGCGGCCGGCCTGATTTTCTGCTCGGGTGAGGGGGCGCCGGCAGCGTCTCGTTTCGGACCAACATCAAAAAAACACGATCGAACCCGTTAACGCCCCATCAAGGTTAATGCATCATTTTGGCTCTCCAGAGGGTCAGTTGCGTTTCTGGAGAGTTCCGTGCATCGACGTGTCTTGAAGCGGCTGGCCGCCGTCGCCGGTGAGAAAAAACGTTCCTTCCTGTCTCCGCTGGTCATTGGTCTCGGCATCTGGGTTGGCTTTCCGACCGTCATTGCCTATCAGGACATGACCAGCCTGGTCTCCGGCCTGGAGCAGCCGAACGCCCGCTGGAACGCCTATGTCGAGAAATCCGTCGCCGGTTCGGTGCACGCCGCCGAAATGCCGTTCGTCGATTCCGTCTCCACCGGCTCGATCTCCGGGTCGGGCGTCAAGTTGCCCGGCATCGGCAGCGTATCGTTTCGCGGCAAGGGCAATGTGGCCGGCACGGCGCCCGACGAGGACCGCATTGTGCGCGGCGACAAGAAGGGCCGCATCGTCCACATCTCGCCGGTAGCGCCGCCGAAGAACTTCAACGCCGGCTCGATCTTCGAACGCACCTCCTCGCTGCTGCGCCCGAGCATGGACAGTGGGCTGAAGCTCGCCTTCGCCAAGCCTGGCATAAAAGGCAAGGAAATCCAGATCGCCCAGGCCTTCCATATCCGCGAGGAGGAGAAGCCCGATCCCGGCGTCCCGGCCATGCTGGCGGCTCTCGTCAACAATGACAAACCGGATGTGCTGGCCACCGCCTATGCGCAGGCCGAACCCGACTACGCCAAGGCCTCGCCCTTCGAGGCCCTGCTGCAGGACGAGCAGCCGAACAACGGCCGCTTCATCCCGCCGATGAGCAAGGGCGATCACTCTTGGATCCAGAACCCGCTGCCGGCCAGCGTCTTCTCCAAGAAGGAGCAGGCATGCCTTGCCAACGGCATCTATTTCGAGGCGCGCGGCGAATCCGTGCGCGGCCAGGCCGCCGTCGCCCAGGTCATCCTCAATCGCGTCCGCAACCCGGCCTATCCGAATTCGATCTGCGGCGTCGTCTACCAGAACGACCACTGGTACAATCGCTGCCAGTTCTCCTTCGCCTGCGACGGCCGCAAGAAGCGCATCGAAAATCCTGTCGCCTACAAGACCGCCCAGGATGTCGCCATGGCCGTCACCGCCGGCAAGATCTTCATTCCGGAAGTCGGCTCCTCGACCCATTATTACGCCAACTATGTCCATCCTGGCTGGGCGCGCACGATGAAGAAGATGACCAAAATCGGCCTGCATATCTTCTACCGCACCTATGGCGGCGGCTGGAGCTGAGTATTCCCTGAACAGGCGTTCGCGGCGAGCCGGAGAGGCTTCAAGACCCGGCAGCCAAAGACCTGTCGCCGCAAGGATTCGGCAGGCACATGCCCGCAACTGCGGCGGGCACGATGTCGCACCTAAATAAGTGATTGATTTAGCTAGGAAAAATACATCACATTGAAGTTCGGCCCGTGGCTTGACGGGCGCGGACCCTCTAACTATGTTGCCGGCGACTTTGGTAGCGGATGGACGGCGACGATCTGACCGGGCAGGGGGGTTGCGATGGCCGACAAAAACGGGCCAGACGGAACCGGAGAAACCGGCCGCGGCAAACAGCACGAAGCCGACATCCGCGACGACGATCTTGAGCGCCGCCGGCGCGATCTTGAAGCATCGCTTGCGACAAGACGGCCGGACCGGCTCGAGGGGAAAGACGCGAAAGCGGGCAGTGTGGCCGGATATGGTCAGGCGCTCAAACTATCCAGCGAGTTCATCGCCGGCATAGTGGTGGGCGTCGGCCTTGGCTGGTTCTTGGACCGTATGGCGGGAACATCGCCATGGGGTCTGATCGTCGGCCTGCTGCTGGGTTTTGGCGCCGGCGTGCTCAATGTCCTGCGCTCGGCGGGACTTGTGGCGCAATTCGGACAGGGCGATAAAACGCACGATCCGAAAGACTAAGACGAGGCGCTGTCAAAGGCGCGAAACAGGACACTGAAGCCGCACGCGGCTTTGACGGGGATGTAAAGTGGCTGCTGACAAGGTCGATCCGATCCACCAGTTCCATATCGTCAAGCTGATTCCGATCAACATCGGCGGCTACGACCTGTCCTTCACCAATTCGGCGCTGTTCATGGTCGCGACAGTCGCCGTCGCATCGGCTTTCCTCTATCTCACCACCTCGAGCCGTAGCCTTGTTCCGGGACGCTTGCAGTCGGTTTCGGAGATGGCCTACGAATTCGTCTCCAACATGCTGAGGGACGCTGCGGGAACGCAAGGGTTGAAGTTCTTCCCCTTCGTCTTCTCGCTGTTCATGTTCGTTCTTGTCGCCAACCTGCTCGGCCTGTTCCCCTATTTCTTCACCGTCACCAGCCACATCATCGTCACCTTCGGCCTCGCTGCGCTGGTCATTGGAACCGTGGTCGTCTACGGCTTCATGAAGCATGGCCTCGGCTTCCTGAAGCTGTTCGTGCCGCATGGCGTGCCGGTGTTCCTGCTGCCGCTGGTGGTGCTGATCGAAGTGATCTCCTTCGTGTCGCGCCCGGTCAGCCTCTCGGTGCGTCTGTTCGCCAACATGCTGGCCGGCCACATCACGCTCAAGGTGTTCTCTGGCTTCGTCGTCAGCCTCAGCGCGCTCGGCGCGGTTGGCGTCGCCGGTTCGGTTCTGCCGCTGGCCATGGCCGTCGCGCTGACGGCGCTTGAGTTGCTGGTCGCCTTCCTGCAGGCCTACGTCTTTGCCGTGCTGACCTGCATGTATCTCAACGACGCCCTGCATCCCGGGCACTGACGACAAGTTTCCGGCATTGCCGCCGGATGGAAATGCAACGGAATTATAGATCCAAAGGAGTTTGAAATGGACGCAGAAGCAGCAAAGTACATCGGCGCTGGTATCGCTTGCCTGGGCATGGGCGGCGCGGGCATTGGCCTCGGCAACATCTTCGGCAGCTACCTGGCGGGCGCTCTGCGCAACCCGTCGGCCGCCGATGGCCAGTTCGGCCGCCTGATCTTCGGCTTCGCCGTGACCGAAGCGCTGGGCATCTTCTCCCTTCTCATCGCGCTTCTGGCCCTGTTCGGCTGAGCACTCGGGAAGATTGGGCAGGCAGGCCGCGATCCTGCGGCAGGCCTGATATCAGGGGATAGTCCATGTTCGTGACATCTGCCTTTGCAGAAGAGTCAGCGCCGGCTGCCGAAGGCACCGCCGGTGCGGGAGCCGAAACGCATGCCGGCACCGCGGTGCCCGGCGAGGCGCACGGCACCTTCCCGCCATTCGATCCGGCGACGTTCCCGTCGCAGCTTCTGTGGCTGGCGATCACCTTCGGGCTGTTCTACCTGTTCCTGAAGCGGGTGGTGATGCCGCGTCTCGGCGGCATCATCGATGTCCGTAACGACCGCATCACGCAAGACCTCGACCACGCCGCCAAGCTGAAGGGCGAGGCCGACGCCGCCGTTGCCGCTTACGAGCAGGAACTGGCCGCAGCCAAGACCAAGGCCAACGCGATCGGCCAGCAGGCCAACGACGCCGCCAAGGCCGAGGCCGAGACCGCGCGCAAGAAGGTCGAGGCTGCCCTCG
This sequence comes from Mesorhizobium amorphae, assembly GCF_014843845.1. Classification (GTDB taxonomy): domain Bacteria; phylum Pseudomonadota; class Alphaproteobacteria; order Rhizobiales; family Rhizobiaceae; genus Mesorhizobium; species Mesorhizobium amorphae_A. Next base: position 15,485 of record NZ_JHQS01000130.1, read on the forward strand.
ACAAGAAGCTCGGCGAGGCTGAAGCCAGCATCGCTTCCATCAAGGCCAGCGCCATGAAGGAAGTCGGCTCGATCGCCGAGGACACCGCTTCGGCCATCGTCGAGGCGCTTGTCGGCGGCAAGGCCAGCAAGGCCGAGATCGCGGCTGCGGTCAAATCCGTGGCCCGGTGAGGAGCGCATCATGGACGCCACATCTCTCGCGACAGTCTGGGCTACGGTTGCCCTGGTCATCTTCCTCGGCGTTGCCGTCTACATCAAGGTGCCGGGCCTGATCGCCAAGGCGCTCGACGCCCGCGCCGCCAAGATCAGCAATGAGCTCGACGAAGCCCGCCGGCTGCGCGAAGAGGCCCAGCAGCTGCTTGGCCAGTATCAGAAGAAGCGCAAGGAAGCCGAGCAGGAGGCCGCCGACATCGTCGCCGCCGCCAAGCGCGAGGCCGACCTGCTCGCCGCCGAGGCACACAAGAAGACCGAGGACTATGTCGCCCGCCGCACCGCGCTTGCCGAGCAGAAGATCGGCCAGGCCGAGCGCGAGGCAGTAGCCGAAGTCCGCGCCAGCGCCGTCGACATCGCCGTCGAAGCGGCGCGTGCGCTGCTTGCCGGCAAGATCGACGCCAAGGCAGGGGCCGACCTGTTCAACGCCTCGCTGCAGGACGTGAAGGCCAAGCTGAACTGAGTGGTCTTCGAGCCGCTAGCATGAAGCCGCCCGGGCGACCTGGCGGCTTTTTTGTTTTGCGGGGCGGCTGAGCGCGCAATCTCCCCGCTCGGGGGGAGATCGGCTGTCGCCGCCGCCTCACTCCAACCCGGCGAAGCTCTCTTCTTCGACCACCTCGGCTCCGCCGAGCCGGAACGGCGCAAACGACACACGGTGCAGCCGCGCCACGGGGCCGTGTGCTTCGATCGCCGTGCGATGGCGGGCCGTGGCATAGCCCATATGGACCTCGAAGCCATAGCGGTCGTGGTGGTTGCCGCAGCTACACATCATGCGGTCGCGCATTACCTTGGCGACGATCGAGGCGGCGGCGATCGACTGCGAGCGCTGGTCGCCCTTGATCAGCGCGCGCCCGGCGCATGTGAGGCCCGGCGGCACGTCACGCCCGTCGGCCAGCGCCAGCTTCGGCTGCACGGAAAGACCGGCGACGGCGCGGCGCATCGCCTCCAGGCTGGCCTTGAGGATATTGCTGCCGTCGATGCCTTCGGCGCTGATCGAGGCCATCGAGACGGCTACGGCGGATCCGAGGATCCTGACGAACAGCCCCTCCCGCTGCAGATGCGTCAGGCGTTTGGAATCGTCGAGCCCTTCCGGGATGTTGGCGGGATTGAGCACCACCGCCGCCGCGACGACCGGCCCGGCCAGCGGTCCGCGACCGGCCTCGTCCATCCCCGCCACCGGCCACAGGCCTTCGGCCATCGCCTTCGTCTCGAAGGAGAAGTCGGGCTTCTCGACGATTTCGAAAAGAAGCGGAGAATCGGAACGCGCGCGAGCCATGTTGCGGCGAGGTTCGCATCGGCTCCGATTCTCCGCAAGTCCCTCCGGGTCGGGGTGGGGCGCCGGACCGGGAGGGCACCGTCTGCAGGCCGGGGGGGACAGGGCCGGACGGGATTCTTTTCTCATGCACCGGCCGGCGAAGGCCGGTGCTCGATCTTCCTTAAAGCAGCATCAACTGCTCCGTGGCATTGGCCGCGGCGACGAACTGGTCGGTCCTGAGTGTCCGCCGCTCGGCGTTGAGGCCGAGCCGCTTGGCGGTGATCTCGAAGCGGCGGCCGATCTGCCAGGCATAGGGTCCCGCACCCTTCATGCGCTTGCCCCATTCCGAATCGTAGTCCTTGCCGTCGCGCATCGAACGGATCAGCGACATCACGTGGCGGTAGCGGTCGGGATAGTGGCGCAGCAGCCAGTCCTTGAAGATCGGCGCCACCTCCAGCGGCAGGCGAAGTATGACGTAGCCGGCCTCGCGCGCGCCGGCGGCGCGTGCCGAATCGAGGATGCGCTCCATCTCCGGATCGGTCAGCCCGGGTATGATCGGCGCCACCATGACCGAGGCCGGAATGCCTGCGTCCGAAAGCTGCCGGATCGCCTCCAGCCGCTTGGTCGGCGTCGACGCGCGGGGCTCCATCGTTCTGGCCAGCATCCGGTCCAATGTCGTCACCGACAGCGCCACCTTGGCAAGGCCTCGTTCGGCCATGCGCGACAATATGTCGATGTCGCGCGTCACCAGCGCCGACTTGGTGACGATGCCGACCGGGTGGCCGCGGGCTTCCAGCACTTCGAGGATCTCGCGCATGATACGGTACTGTTTCTCGATCGGCTGGTAGGGATCGGTGTTGGTGCCGATAGCGATGGTACGCGGCTGGTAGCCGGGCTTCGACAATTCCTTGTCGAGCATCCGTGCCGCGTCCGGCTTGGCGAACAGCTTCGATTCAAAGTCGAGCCCCGGCGACAGGCCCATGAAGGCGTGCGTCGGCCTGGCGAAGCAGTAGACACAGCCATGCTCGCAGCCGCGGTAGGGGTTGATCGAGCGGTCGAAGGAAATGTCGGGCGATTCGTTGCGGGTGATGATCGTGCGCGGCTTCTCGACCTGCACCTCGGTCTTGAACGGCGGCAGTTCCTCCAGCGAATTCCAGCCGTCGTCGAAGACATGCCGGCTGACCGGCTCGAAGCGACCGGACGGATTGATGCCGGCGGAGCGGCCGCGATTGCGGTCCGGCCGCACGCGCATGCCGCTCTGCTCGATCATCGCATTCGCCATCTCGGCTCTCCCGGCCCCGAAGGCTGCAATGTCGGCACGCACGATCTGTTCCATCTTTGCCCTCTCCCAGGGACTGTCGGCAGGCTGTCGAATCGCTCTGTTCATGAAACTATTCCTATTTTGCCGATGAGAACAAAGCAAGAACTTTTTATGCCGCGATGCAAAAACTGGCGCGGCCTACGGCTTTCCGCTATTCGGCTAACCATGCTCAGTGTTCTCATCGAAACCATGAACGACGAAGAGGGCCTTGCCCGCACGCTCGCCTCGCTGATCGGCGGCGCGGTCGAGGGCGTGGTGCGCGATGTGATCGTCTGCGACAACGGCTCGACCGACCAGACGCACCGTGTCGCCGAGCATGCCGGCTGCCACTATGTCGCCGGCGGCATCGCGACCGGCATCAGGCAGGCCAAGGGCGACTGGCTGCTGTTGCTGGAGCCTGGCGCGCGACTTTCGGAAGGCTGGATCGACGAGCTTGTCGCCCACACGGGGAGGCAAACCATGCCGGCGCGGTTTGCGCGGGCGCGCGGCAGCCGCACGCCGTTCCTGGCACGCGTCTTTTCAGGCAACCGGGCCCTGGCCGAGGGGCTGGTGATCAGCAAACGCCAGGCCACAGCTCTGTCGAAAAGCGCCCGTAGCGCCGAGGCCATTGCGCGCGGCCTTGCGACAAGGAGGCTCAACGCGGAGATCTGGGTCGCGCCGTCGAAGTGAGGCTTTTTTGCCCCGCCTTCGCGAACGGACGGAGTTTCACCGGCCCCACGGCCACGTGATTCATTGCAGGTGCGTTGTCTATTGTGCATTGCACAAAACATGGCGTGGGCGTAGCATTCCCTTCACGCGGGACAATCGGGTTTGGGTAATGCCGGAGCGGTGAGCAACGCTGCGTCGGCGCCGCATTCATACCCGAGGACCCGATGACCTTTACAAGCCCTGACAAATCCGGCGCCGCCAGCTTGGAGGCAATTGCGCGAAATGGCAGCATGTTGCGCCGTATGGCCGCGCGCATCCCGACCTATCTGACCGACCTTCGCGAGAATCCCGCCTGGCTGCCGATGTTCGTCCTCGCCCGCACCATGCCGGGGCGGCGTCTGCACTGGCTTGGTGCCAGGCAGGCCAAGCCGGCACGCAACACAGATACGATATTTGCCGGCGTCGACCGCGCCGCGGCCGTCGGCGCATTGAAAGCGGACGGGCTGTTTTCAGGGCTGGTGCTGCCGCAGGCCATTCACGAGGAAATCGCCGCTTTTGCCGAGCGCACGCCGTGCTTCGGCAATTTCGATCGTCGTCTCGAATTCATGCCGGGCGAGCATGCCGAGGCCGAAAAGCGTTTTGGCCGCCCATTGCTCAGCGGGCATTTTTTCGAACGTATCCTCGATTGCGATGCTGCTTTGGCCATTCAGCGCGACCCGCTGCTGCTAGATATCGCCGCGCACTATCTCGGCGGCCAGGCGAAGTTGATCACGACGCGCGTCTGGTGGAGCTTTCCGACCGGCGCGGCCTCGGAGGCCGACAAGAACCTGGCGTCGCTCGGCAAATACCACTTCGACCTCGACGACTGGCGGATGCTGAAATTCTTCTTCTATCTCAAGCCCGTCGATGCCGACACCGGTCCGCATGTCTATGTCCGCGGCAGCCACAAGCGCCGCGCCGTGAAGCATCAGCTGACGCTGCTCGTCGGCCATCCGGCGCAGGACGTCCTCGACGTCTACGGCGACGACAGCCCGGTGACGCTGACCGGAGAAGCCGGTCTCGGCTTCGTCGAGGATCCGTTCGGTTTCCACATGGGCACCGTGCCGACGCGCACGCCGCGTCTGATGATGGAAGTCGGCTTCGGCGTCTCGGCGCCGTCGCGCCGCCGCTTCCACGGCGAGCCGGTCATCCGCTGATCCGGGATCTTATCCGGTCTTGCCGCGCCTGAGATGCTCGTCCAGGCGGGGCATGATCTCGACGAAGTTGCAAGGCATGAGCCGGTAGTCGAGCTGCGGCTTCAATATGCCGTCCCAGGCGTCCTTGCAGGCGCCAGGCGAGCCCGGCAGCACGAAGACGAAGGTGGCGTTGACGACGCCGCCGGTCGCCCGGCTCTGGATCGTGGACGTGCCGATCTTGTCGTAGGAGATGCGATGGAACACTTCGGAAAAGCCGTCCATGCGCTTCTCAAAGATCGGCTCCAGCGCCTCCGGCGTCACGTCGCGGCCGGTGAACCCGGTGCCGCCAGTGGTGATGACGACATCGATGTCCTTGTCCTGCGACCAGCCAAGCACCTTGTCGCGGATCTTGTCGCGGTCGTCGGTGACGATGTCGCGGGCGGCAAGGATATGGCCGGCCTCCGTGATACGGTCGGCCAGGGTCTGGCCGGACTTGTCGTCGGCGAGGCTGCGCGTGTCGGAAACGGTCAGAACCGCGATGCGCACCGGAATGAAGGTTCGGCTTTCGTCAATCCTGGCCATGGGCGTCAGCCTCCATGCTTCGCGTCGCGGCAACGAACCAGTCGGGATGGCGGCTGCGTATGTCGAGCGCAGCGCGCTTGGCGACATTACCGGTTTCGAACAGCCCGAAGCAGGTGGCGCCGGAGCCCGACATGCGGGCAAATCCCGCCCCGGCCCTGTTCAGCACCGACAATGCCTTGCCGATGGCCGGCTGGATCGCGCGGGCCGCAGGCTCCAGATCGTTGCGCGTGATTTCCAGCCAGTTGCGGATGCTGTGAAAGTCGATCCTGCTGGGCAGCGGCGGCAGCCCGTTATTGTCGCGGCTGGCAAGCGCGTTGAACACCTCGGCAGTGGAGACGGCGGTGCCGGGATTGACCAGAACCAGGCCGAGCGCCGGAAAATCCGGCACGCTCGACAGTTCGTCACCGACACCACGCGCGACCAGGGGTTTTGCCGCCAGGCACATGGGAATGTCGGCGCCAAGCGCAAGGCCGATGCGCGCCAGTTCGGCGTCATCGACATCCAGTGCCCAAGCATGGACGAGCCCGCGCAGCACCGCCGCCGCATCACTCGATCCGCCGCCGACGCCTGAGGCAACCGGCAGGTTCTTTTCCAGCCTGATGGCGACAGGCGGCGTCCGCTGCGGATCGGCTTCCCGCCGCAGCGCCTCGCGAGCCTTCACCACCAGATTGCTGTCGTCGAGCGGGACCGCGGACGCATACTTGCCGGACACGGAAAAAAGATCGCTGTCGGCGCGCTCGATCTCGACCCTGTCTCCGAAGCGGGTGAAGACGGCGAGGCTCTCGATCAAATGATAGCCGTCGGCGCGCCTGCCGGTGACATGCAGCGCCAGGTTGATCTTGGCGGGCGCAAGCCATATCCGGGCTTCGGCCTCGGCGTTCAATGTGTCGGCTGCAAGGGAAATGCTGTCAGTCCTTGGCCAGGCGGTATTCGCCGGTCTTGGGGTCCTTGACCAGAGTTCCCATCGTACCGTTGGCCACCTGCTTTTCGGTGCGCCGGATCTTGGCCGTCACGCGTTCGGCTTCCCTGACGAAGGAGCGATAGCCGACATAGGCAAGCACGCCAACGGCGACGAAGAAAATGATCTGCGGCATCTCAAAACTCCTCCCTCGAAAAGGCGGCGACGGCGGCCGGTCGGGTCGGTCAAGCCGATATGCTAGACGGTTTCACCGTTTTTTCAAAGCCCGAAGCGCGCCCATAGCGCGCGCTCTTCCGCCGCATCGATGATGCCGCTGGCAGCCACTGCGGCAATATCGGGCGCCGAAAAGCCGCTGCGCGAGCCGAACAGGCCGAAGCGGCCGAACAGGCCGCGCGGCGCCGTGATCAGCTTGAGCTGGGTCTTCGGCCCGAAGCGGGTCTTAAGCACGGTACGCATATCGCCCAGCGCGTCGACAAGGCCGAGCTCAAGACCTTTCTTTGCGGTCCAGAACAGGCCGGTGAACAGGTCCGGGTCGTCCTTGAGCCTGGTGCCGCGCCGCTCCTTGACGAGGTCGATGAAGGTCTCATGCACCTCGAGCTGCAGCGCTTTCAGCCGCTCGACGTCTTCCTTCTTCTCCGGCTTGAACGGGTCGAGCACGGCCTTGTTCTGGCCGGCCGTGTGCACGCGGCGCTCGACGCCGATCTTCTTCATCAGTTCGGGAAAGCCGAACGAGGCCGACACCACGCCGATCGAGCCGACGATGGAGGAGGGGTCGGCGAAGATCTCGTCGCCGGCGACCGCGATCATGTAGCCGCCCGATGCCGCGACGTCTTCGACGAAGACCAGCACCTTCTTGTCCTTTTCCGTCGCCAGGTCGCGGATGCGCTTGAAGATCAGCCGCGACTGCACCGGCGAGCCGCCAGGCGAATTGATCGAGATGGCGACGACTGGCGCATCGAAGGAAAACGCCTTTTCGATCAGGCCGGCGGTCGATGCCAGCGACAGGCTCGGCCGGAACTGGCCGCCGCCAGGCATGATGGTCCCCTGCAGCCGGATGACCGGAACAGTGACGACACTGGAGCGCCAGGATTTCGGCAGCAGGCGGTTCAAAAGGCGTTTCACGAGGGGAGGATCTCCGGGGCAATGTGCAAAGAGCAAGATAAGGTCAGGTTCGGTCAATTCTTTTTTTCGGACGGCGCGGCAATCTTGCTCCGCGCATGTAGGGATTTTCCGGCCAACAGCAATGCCATGTGGCCGGCAGGATCAATCGCCGAACAGCGTCGCCAGTCCGTTGTTGATCATCTCGGTCCGTTCCGCTGGTCCGTTGCCCGATTCACCATGCAGCATCAGCGGCGGGCGGATCGACAGCTTTCCGCGCGCGCCGAGCGCTGCCCTGACGACGATGCGGATCGCCGCCGCCTCGGGGCGAGGGTGGACAGAGAGCATTTCGGCATCGCCGAAGCGGCCCTCGATCGCGTCGAGAAGCGCGCCGAGCTGCTCCGGCCGGGCAATGACGGCCAGCCCGCCCCGCGGCCTCACGACTGCTGCTGCACTGCGGATCCAGCTCTCGAACAGCCCGTCCTCCATGACATGGGCCTGCTTGCGCAGCGGGTCGGGCGTGGCGCGATCATCGGCGGCGTTGAAGGGCGGGTTCATGATGACGAAATCGAAGGAATTGTCGGCAAGGCCGGCGCCGCCTCTCGCCTTGCCCGACAGCGTAACATCGGCGGCCAGCACCGAGGCGCGATCGCCGAGATGGGCATTGCCGGGATGGGCAAGCGTGGTCGCCGCGTATCCCGCCATTTCCTCGGAGCGTTCGACCAGCACGGCCCGGGCGGAAGCACAGCGCGACAGCACCGCCAGGCCCGCAGCACCGGCGCCGGCGCCGAAATCGGCAAGCCGGCCGGCGAAGGAGGATGGCACGGCAGCGGCCAGCATCATGGCGTCCATGCCGGCGCGGTGCCCGCCCGACCGGGGCTGCACCAGCCAGAAGCGGCCGCGATGGAAGCCATCGACCGTGTGGGCCGGCGTGTCCGGAACAAGGGCGGCGGGTGAAGCGGACATTATTCTCGGCGGATCTCGTTGGCGATGCCGGCATCCGTCAGAATGCGCCGCGCCGCATCCGCCTGTTCGGCGTCGACCATGACGCGCCGGGGCAGGATGCCGATCGAACCATCGAGCACGCTCATGTTCTGGTCGGCGACGAAACAGGCAATGCCGGCGTCGCGCATCAGCGATACGACAAAGGAGATGATCACGGCATCGTTGGTGCGGATGAGCTCTATCATCGGACGAAAATCGCAGGTTGCGGCGTTCCTGTAAACGTGGGCGATCGCCTTGCGGGTTGCAACCCGCGCCAATTCGCCTCTTGCCGTGCCCGTGGGTGCCGCCCTAGAGTCCATCCGGGACAGGGTGCCGTCGTGCGCATGGAATAGACGGGAGTGTTTGTGGTGGGTGTCGTTCTCAACATCGAAAACGGGAAGCGGGAAGCCGCCTCCATCAAGGACCTGATCGACCTGACGGCGGCCGATATGGGGCGCGTCAACGAACTCATCCTGTCCAAGGCGGGCTCCAACGTCGAAATGATCCCGGAGGTCGCCAACCATTTGATCTCGTCCGGCGGCAAAAGGCTGCGGCCGATGCTGACTTTGGCCGCAGCCCAGATGTTCGGCTATTCCGGCGAAGGCCACGTCAAGCTCGCCACATCGGTCGAATTCATGCACACCGCCACGCTTTTGCACGACGATGTCGTCGACGAGAGCGGCATGCGCCGCGGCAAGAAGACCGCGCGCATGATCTGGGGTAACCAGGCCAGCGTGCTGGTCGGCGATTTCCTGCTCGGCCAGGCGTTCCGCATGATGGTCGATGTCGGCTCGCTGGAAGCGCTCGACATCCTGTCGAGTGCGGCCTCGATCATCGCCGAGGGCGAGGTGATGCAGCTTGCCGCCGCCAAGAACTTGGAGACCACCGAGGACGAGCATTTCGCCGTCATCAAGGCCAAGACCGCGGCGCTGTTCTCGGCCGCCGCCGAAGTCGGCCCGGTGATCGCCCAGGCAACGCGCAACGATCGCGCGGCACTGCGCTCCTATGGCATGAATCTCGGCCTTGCCTTCCAGCTCATCGACGACGTGCTGGATTATGGCGGCTCCAGCAAGGAGCTGGGCAAAAATGTCGGCGACGATTTCCGCGAAGGCAAGGTGACGCTGCCGGTGATCCTCGCCTACCGGCGCGGCACCAAGGCCGAACGCACCTTCTGGAAGCGCGCCATCGAGGACAATGTCACCGATGATGCCGGGCTGGAAAAAGCGATCGGCCTGATGACCCGCCACGGCGCCATCGCCGACACGATCGGCCGCGCCCGCCATTTCGGCGAGATCGCCCGCGACGCGCTCGCGCCGCTGGAGGCGACGCCGCAGAAATCGGCGCTGATCGACGTCATCGATTTCTGCATCAGCCGGGTGAACTGAGGTCCGCGCCGAGGCAACTTTGCCGCGAAATCCGCAACGGCCGTCTCGACAAGTCGTCGCGATGCAAATTATCTATAAATCATGGCAAAGCCCGCAGACGACACCATCGCCGTCCGTATCAGCAAGGTGCTGGCGGACCGCATCATATCGGGCGCCATCGAACCGGGCGCCCGGCTGCGACAGGACCATATCGCCGAGGAATTCCAGACCAGCCATGTCCCGGTGCGCGAAGCGTTCCGGCGTCTGGAGGCGCAAGGTCTGGCGATCGGCGAGCCGCGCCGTGGCGTGCGTGTCGCGTCTTTCGACCTTGGCGAGGTCAGGGAAGTCGCCGAAATGCGGGCGGCACTCGAAGTGCTGGCGCTGCGTCATGCCGCGCCGCACCTGACCGCAGCCATTCTCGATCTCGCCGAGGAGGCGACCAAGGCCGGCGACAAGTCTCGTGACGTCCGCTCCTGGGAGGAAGCCAACCGCACCTTCCACCGGCTGATCCTTCAGCCGTGCGGCATGCCGCGACTGCTTGCCACCATCGACGATTTGCACGCGGCAAGCGCCCGCTTCCTGTTCGCCGCCTGGCGCTCGGAATGGGAAATCCGCACCGACCAGGACCACCGGGCGATTTTGAGCGCGCTCCGCCAGGGCAATGCCGAATCGGCCGCCGCCACCCTTGGCCGGCATGTGCAGTGGATCGGCCAGAAGCCGGTCAAGACCGCCTCCGGCAGGACCCGCGACGCCTTCGCTATCGTCGGCTAGGGATCGGAAAATCAGCTGAAGGCCAGCGCCAGGCGCAGATGCCCCAATGCGATCTCGGAGCTTTTTCGGGGCGAGGGCTTGCTATCGCGCCGTAAATATGGATTTGATAATAGATCAAAAGCAAAAATTATCTATAATTTCAAATCAGCTAGGGAAACCGCCGTGACCGACATCGCCTTTTCGTCCTCAAAGCCGTCCTTCAGCCCGCTGCGCCTGCAAGACCGCTCGCTTGGCTGGCAGGCTGGCGCCGTCGTCCTCGGCACGTTGTTTCTGGCGCTGTCGTCCTACATCGAAGTGCCGATGGTGCCGGTGCCGGTGACCATGCAGACCTTCGCGGTGACGCTGATCGGCGCGCTCTATGGCTGGCGGCTTGGCGCCATCACCATCACTGCCTGGCTCGTCGAAGGCGCGGTCGGTTTCCCGGTGCTGGCTGGCGGTGCTGCCGGCGTGCAGCATTTCCTCGGGCCGACGGGCGGCTATCTCTTCGCCTTCCCCCTCACCGGCGCGCTCGTCGGCTGGCTGGCCGAGCGCGGCTGGAACGGCAACCGGGTGATGCTGGCCTTCGCCGCGATGATGCTCGGCAATCTCGCCTGCCTGGTCCTCGGCACGGCGTGGCTTGCCGTCATGATCGGCGCCGAACAGGCCATCACCTTCGGCTTCCTGCCCTTCATTGTTGGCGGCTTGCTGAAGTCCGCGCTCGGCGCCGCCACGCTCAAGTTGTTTGCAGGCAACAAGACGAACCCGGCCAAAACCGCATCATAGCCGGCGATGACCGTCAGGCTGCGCGCCCATCATCTGCTTTGCGTGCTGACCTATGTCGGCAAGGGATACAGCGCCGCCTTCATCGCCAACTATGACGGCATCGCCGAGCGTCTTCGCCGGGGCGAGGACATCCTGATCGTCTCGGGTCCGGACGATATCTGCGCCCCGTTGCTCGGCGAGCCGGAACCGCACTGCCTGCGCGAAAGTGCTGCCGAGCGGGACCGGCTGGCGGCACGCGACGTGGAGCAATTGCTCGCGCGGCCGATCCGGGTCGGCGCCCGCCTGAGCCTGGATGCGGCGACCCTGGCCGGCATGCGCGCCGCCTTTTCAGCCGGCCTGACGCGTCAGGCCTGCCAGGGCTGCGAGTGGGCCGGCCTGTGCACCACTGTTGCCATCAACACCTATCGCGATACCAGGGTGTAGGGTCCGCGTCCGCAATCTGCTATGATGCGTCGTCGCCATGGTTTGTTGATCGGGTGACCCGATTGTGAATTCGGCCCGGATTGAAGCCTGACCCCAAAAAGGCCATGCTTTACCCGGAAAAGTGCGAGTCTATGGCGGTCCCACCGACTTGGGGATTGCGTCTGGCTGAAAGGGATACGATGCGGCAAGGACGTGCGCGCTGGCTCACAGGGCTGGCAATTGTGGCGGGCATGGCGATCTCGGCTCTGCCGTCGCATGCCAAGGAAACCACCGAGCCGGTTAAGATCACATCCTTCTCGGGAGCCTATCTCGCCGCCCGGATCGCCGAGGGCGACAACGACCTCGACAGCGCCATCGCCTATTACAAGCAGGCGCTTGCCTTCGCGCCCGGCGACACGGCGCTGCAGCAGAGCCTGATGCTGTCGCTGATCGCGCAAGGCCGCTTCGAGGAATCCCTGGTCTATGCCGACAAGCTCAAGGAAGTGCCCGATGTCGAGCGCTTCTCGCGTATGGCGCTGGCCGTCGATTCCTTCCACAAGAAGGATTTCACCAAGGCGCAATACTGGCTCAAGCTGTCGCTCGAATCCGATCTCGACCGGCTTCTGTCCGGCGTCATGAGCGGCTGGGCCATGGAAGGCGCTGGTGAAGCCAGCGACGCCATGGCGTTCATCGACAAGCTGCAGGGACCGGACTGGTTCGGCCTGTTCAAATCCTACCATCGCGCTTTGATCGCCGACGCCGCGGGCCTGCCCGAAAAGGCCGATCAAATCTATGCCGCGACCTTGGCAGATACTGCCGCCGGTGGTGCGGCGCCCGAGACGTGGATGCGCAACGCGCAGGCCTATGCCTCCTTCCTGTCCCGCAAGGGCGACAAGGCCAAGGCGCTGTCCGTGCTCGACCAGGCCGAGGCATTTGCGCCGGGCAAGCTGGAAATCACCACGCTTCGCGACAGGATCAACAAGGGCGACAAGATCGAGCCTCTCGTCGCCGGCCCGTCCGAAGGTGCCTCCGAGATCCTGCTTGACCTCGCAACCGCGCTCAACCGCGGCGGCGGCGAGCCGTTCGTCCGCCTCTATCTGCAATATGCGCTGGCACTGAAGCCCAACAGCGATGCCGCCCTGGTGCAACTCGCTGCCGTCGCCGAGCAGCTGAAGGACGGCGAGGGCGCGATCGCGCTCTATCGCCGTATTCCCGATTCTTCGCCGCTGAAGGAGCTTTCCGACCTGCAGCTCGGCCTCAACCTCGCCGATCTCGACCGCCACGAGGAGGCGATCGCCCACCTGAAGGCGTTCGTCGACAAGCATCCAGGCGACATGCGTGCCTATCTGGCGCTTGGTGGCGTCTATTCCTCCAAGGACGATTTCCGCTCCGCCGCCAATCTCTACGACAAGGCGGTCGAGGTGCTGAAGACGCCGACCAGCGCCAACTGGAACATTTTCTACCAGCGCGGCATCGCCTATGAGCGGCTGAAGGAATGGCCGAAGGCGGAGCCGAATTTCCGCAAGGCGCTGGAACTGCTTCCCAACCAGCCTCAGGTTCTGAACTATCTCGGCTATTCCTGGGTCGACATGAACATGAACCTCAAGGAAGGCCTGGCGATGATCCAGAAGGCCGTCGATCTGCGGCCAAGCGACGGCTACATCGTCGATTCGCTGGGTTGGGCCTATTTCCGCCTTGGTCGGTTCGACGACGCCGTGCGTGAAATGGAGCGTGCCGTATCGCTGAAGCCGGAAGATCCGGTGCTGAACGACCATCTCGGTGATGCCTACTGGCGCGTCGGCCGCAAGCTGGAAGCCACTTTCCAGTGGAACCAGGCGCGCGACCTGAAGCCGGACCCCGATGTGCTTGCCGCCGTGCAGCAGAAGCTGCTGAAAGGCCTGCCGCCGATCGAATCCAACACGGCGCAGGAGACCCCGAAGGTCAAGCCGACGCCGGCGCCGAAGGGGTAAGGATCTCGATATTGTCTGCAAAACGGGGCTCGTTGAGCCCCGTTTTCGTTTCACAAGAGCTGGAACCGCCGAGGTGCTGGCGCTGATACCCCTTGAGGGAGGATGGCCAGACGAAGTCTGGTCGGGAGGGGTCGCTCGCGCAGTGCTCGACGCCTTGCTTGCAATGCCTCCTGAGGGGACCCTCTCTGCCCGCTGCGCGGGCATCTTCCCCTCGAGGGGAGAGTGGCGCGCGGCACCCCGCCTTGACGCTCGCCGGCCCGGCAACTAGGGAATGCTTCATTCCGCGCTTTCCGAGGCCGCCGTGACGATCGACATCCCAACCCATATGCATCCCAGCCGCTCCTTCCAGGGGCTGATCCTGACCTTGCACAATTATTGGGCGGACTATGGTTGCGTCATCCTGCAGCCTTACGACATGGAGGTCGGCGCCGGCACCTTCCATCCGGCAACGACGCTGCGCGCACTGGGGCCAAAGCGCTGGAACGCCGCCTATGTGCAGCCCTCTCGTCGGCCCAAGGACGGGCGCTATGGCGAGAACCCGAACCGGCTGCAGCACTACTACCAATACCAGGTGATCCTTAAGCCCAACCCGCCCAATCTGCAGGAGCTCTATCTCGGCTCGCTCAATGCGATCGGCGTCGACCCGCTGCTGCACGACATCCGCTTCGTCGAGGACGACTGGGAAAGCCCGACGCTGGGCGCCTGGGGGCTCGGCTGGGAATGCTGGTGCGACGGCATGGAAGTCTCGCAGTTCACCTATTTCCAGCAGGTCTGCGGCATCGAATGCGCGCCGGTGGCGGGCGAGCTCACCTACGGGCTGGAGCGGCTGGCCATGTATGTGCAGGGCGTCGACAATGTCTACGACCTCAATTTCAACGGCCGCGACGGCGCCGAGAAGGTCACCTATGGCGATGTCTTCCTGCAGGCCGAGCAGGAATATTCGCGCCACAATTTCGAACATGCCGACACGGCGATGCTGCTCAGGCATTTCGAAGACGCCGAAACCGAGTGCAAGGCGCTGCTCGATGCGGGCGCGCCGGCTTCGAACGACAATCTGGCGATGCACCGCATGGTCCTGCCGGCCTACGACCAGTGCATCAAGGCCAGCCATGTCTTCAACCTGCTCGACGCCCGCGGCGTGATTTCGGTCACCGAGCGGCAAAGCTACATTCTGCGGGTGCGTAATCTGGCGAAAGCCTGCGGCGAGGCGTTCTTGCTGACGCAGGCTGGTGGGCTGGCCGCCTGAGATCAGACGCGCTTCATCATTTCGAGAGGCGCGGCGATCGGGGAGAGGATCTGGCCACTCGGGCCTGCCATTGTCCGCAGCGCTTGCCTGACACCCGGCATCGAGAAAGCACCGTGAGCCTGCGCGGCGAAGCAAGCGCTAAGTGCGAGGATCTGCAAAAGTCTCGATGCCGTTTTCATGATCGTTCAGCCAATAGTTCCCTGCCTGAGCGTTGGTCGCTTCAGCGCTGCGTTTGGTTCATGGGAATTTTCTGCCCTAAGGACGGGCGGGCTCCCTCCGTCCCGACAACAGCCATGAAAATTTCCGGAAATAGGTCGAACAGGCGATCGGCATGCAGGGTGACAGCGGCCAGCCGAGTTGCTATGCCCCGCCCCGGACCTTCTTGCCGCGCGAGCCCTTGCTATGCCTGACCTGCTTCTGGAACTTCGCTCCGAGGAAATCCCCGCGCGCATGCAGCGCAAGGCGGCGGGCGACCTCAGGAAGATGCTGACCGACGGTCTGGTTGAGGCCGGGCTGACCTATGAGGCGGCGCGCGAGTACTGGACGCCGCGGCGGCTGGCGCTCGACATTCGCGGCCTGACCGCGCGCTCGAAGGACATCCACGAAGAGATCAAGGGCCCAGCGACCTCGGCGCCGGAGCAGGCGGTCCAGGGTTTTCTGCGCAAGGCAGGCCTTGCCTCGATTGCCGAGGCGCATGTCCACTCCGACCCGAAGAAGGGCGATTTTTATGTCGCCCACATTTCGAAGCCGGGCAGGGCGGCGGAGGCGATCATCGCCGAACTGGTGCCGGGCATCATCCGCGGCTTCCCCTGGCCGAAATCGATGCGCTGGGGACCGGCCTCGGCGAAGCCCGGCTCGTTGCGCTGGGTACGGCCGCTGCAGTCGATCCTCTGCACCTTTGGCCCGGAGACCGAGGAGCCGGTGGTGGTCGATTTCGAGATCGACGGCATCCGCTCCGGCAACGTCACCTACGGCCACCGCTTCCATGCGCCGGGCGAAATCACGGTGCGCCGCTTCGGCGACTATGTGTCCAAGCTGGAAGCGGCCAAGGTCGTGCTAGACGCCGACCGCCGCAAGGAGATCATCCTGGCCGATGCGCGCAACCTCGCTTTCGCCAACGGGCTCGACCTGGTCGAGGATGAGGGGCTGCTGGAGGAAGTGTCCGGCCTGGTCGAATGGCCGGTCGTGCTGATGGGCGAATTCGAGCAGGATTTCCTCGCTATTCCCGCCGAGGTCATCAGGCTCACCATCCGCGCCAACCAGAAGTGCTTCGTCAGCCGGCCGCAGGGCGCCGTCGAGGATCTCTCCAACCGCTTCATCCTCACCGCCAACATCGAGGCGAAGGACGGCGGCAAGGAGATCGCCTACGGTAACGGCAAGGTGGTGCGCGCGCGCCTCTCCGATGCGCTGTATTTCTGGAAGACCGACCAGGGCGACCTGCCCGATCTCGACCAGCTCAAGGCATCGGCGGAAAAGTTCGGGCTCGATCTCAAAAAGCCGCTCGACCAGCGCATGGCACGCCTCGACCATCTCGGCGTCACCTTCCACGCCAAGCTCGGCACGCAAGGCGAGCGCGTGGAGCGGATCAAGAAGCTGGCCGAAAAGTTGGCGCCGATCGTCGGCGCCGATCCCGCACTGGCGCACCGTGCAGCCATGCTTGCTAAGGCTGATCTCACAACCGAGGTGGTCGGCGAATTTCCGGAATTGCAGGGCGCCATGGGCCGCAAGTATGCGCTGCTGCAGGGCGAGCATCCTTCGGTAGCGGCCGCCATCGAGGAGCACTACAAGCCGCAAGGCCCGTCCGACCGCGTGCCAACCGACTCTGTTTCGATTGCCGTGGCGCTCGCCGACAAGCTCGACACGCTGGTTGGCTTCTGGGCGATCGATGAAAAGCCGACAGGGTCCAAGGATCCCTATGCGCTGCGCAGGGCGGCACTGGGCGTGGTGAGGATTGTGGTCGAGAATGGTATCCGGCTGCCACTGACACCCACCTTTGAAAGCGCCTACGAAGTGGCGGATTATCTCGCGTCGAAGGCTGGCGGGGCCAATGGCTCCGACCTCCTGTCGTTCTTCCACGACCGCCTGAAGGTGTACCTCCGCGACCAGGGTGCACGGCATGATCTGATCGATGCTGTCATCACGCCGCAGTCCGACGACCTCCTGCAGATCGTCCGCCGCGTCGAAGCGCTCGGCTCCTTCCTCGACCGCGAGAATGGAAAGAACCTGCTGGCCGGAACCAAGCGCGCGGCCAACATTCTGGCGGCCGAGGAGAAGAAGAAAACGCAGGTCGCCGAGACTGTTGAGCCGGCGCTGTTTCGCGAAGAGACCGAGAAGGCGCTGTTTGCGGCGGTGAATCAGGCCGAGAGGCAAGCCGGCGAAGCGATTCAAAACGAAGACTTTTCCGCCGCCATGCTGGCGCTTAGTGTTTTGCGTGAACCGGTTGATTCATTCTTTGAACGCGTTCTCGTGAATGATGAGGACCAGGCCGTGCGCGCCAACCGCCTGGCGTTGCTTGCCCGCATCCGCGCCGCGACCGGTAAGGTCGCGGATTTCTCCAGGATCGCCGGCTAAGCCGCAATAAAAATTGTACCGGCCGGCCATTCGAGCCGGCTTACAGTCATATGACGATGATCTCCCCGTGGCAGAACTGACTTGTTCCCCAACCCCACGGAGGCTCCCATGAATTCCGCTCACGACATCGATGTGACTGAAGAGACGCCGGCCGCCACCGAGGCGACCGAATCCACTTCCGACAACATCCTCGACCATGCCGCCGCCGCGGCGGTCGAAGCCGCCGATCCGTCCGACGACGATGAGGAAGGCGACGAGGACGACGCTGACAAGGAAGCCACCCTTTCGGACGACGACGAGGATGAAGACGGCGAGGACGACGAAGAAGACGACGAGGACGAAGACGAAGACAGCCTGAAGGCCGAAGGCGGCGACGCTGGCGAAAAAGGTGAGTCCGAGGACGAAGAGGACGAAGAGGACGACGACAAGGAAGAGGCGGCCTGAGCCATTTTCGCAGGCCGGGTTGCGAAGAGGGCGGCGCTTGCGCGCCGCCCTCTCTGCGTTTGTCTTCCTGACGCTGACTTGGTCGCTCTTCCAGAAATTGACTTAGTCAATCTTCCAGGATGCTGACGCGCACGCTGCGTGAATAGACATCGACCTGGATCAGCGGCTCGCCGTTGACGATGGCGCGCCGCGTCGAGGAACTCATCGCGCCGCCGCGCTCCAGCATGCGTTGCAGATCCGCGCGGTCGTCATTGCTCCTGAACCAGTCGTCGCCCTCGTCGTCGCTGTCGCGTCGATGGAACTTGTGCCAGTTGGCGCGGTCCTGCCGCACCATCTGCGCCGCACTGTCCAGCGGGAAGCCATCGCTGGCCTGGTGGTCGCGTTCGGAAATGCGCGCGACATAGGATCCGAGCATGTCGTCGGCCTTCGCCGCACTTGTGCTCAGCGCCGACGCCAGCAAAAGTCCGGCGACGGCAAACGCTCTTGCCTTGTTCATGATGCCCCCTTTGAAACCCCCGACTTCTCCTGCCGGAGCCGCTCGACCAAATTCGAACCGGCCGCGACAAAGAGACTGGAGAAGAGGATCGCACTCCGGATGCCTACGCCGGACAACCCGACCCGCCTCCGCCGGCAGCTTACATGGCTTTTCCGACAGGGGCTATCGGTGAAGGCTGCGCTGCTGTCGGTTCCGGCTGCGGCGCGGGCTGCTGCTCGCCGTTCGAGGCAGTCGCCGCCGGCTTGCCGTCTGGCGCGGGTTTGGTGCCTGCCGCGGGCTTGGTGTCTCCCGCTGCCGGTTCGGCGGCGGCAGTGGCCTTGGCCGGTTCGGCGGCGGGCGTTGCGAAGGCGCCGCCGACGATGCCGCCGCGAATGATCATCGGGCTCTGCATGCGAGGCTTTTCGGGGATCGCCGCCACCTTCTCGTCGGTGACGTCCGGGACGACCTCTCCCAGCGCCACGACCGATGGCGCGGAAGCGATCTTCATCGGCTCGGATGTCCCGAGCTTGACGACGGATGGCGTCGTGGTCGACGCGGCAAGGACGAGAATGGACGAGGCATGCGCCCCGCCGGCCATTGCCGTCAGACTGATGCCAAGCATTGCAAGCATACGCTTCGACACGATGAAAACTCCCCAAACCCTTGGAGCCGGCATCCTATTCCCGGGGGATTGATGCCCGCTTGCGCGAAAACATAGCATTTTAGGGATTGATAATTCGCCAACGCCCGCACTTGCCCCGTGAACGCCGCCGTATTACGCAGCGCGGCATCTGTAGAGGTGACGAGATTGGCTGAGATACTTGCCGTCGGCGAGGCGATGGAGCGGGCGCTGGCGCTGCTTGAAGGCGGCGATGTCGTCGCCATCCCGACCGAGACCGTCTACGGGCTGGCCGCCGATGCCACCAACGGCAGCGGCGTCGCGCGCATCTTCGAGGCCAAGGGTCGCCCGCGCTTCAACCCGCTGATCGCTCATGTCGCTGACATCGCCATGGCCGAGCGCATTGCCGTCTTTGATCCGCTGTCGAAAAGGTTGGCCGAGGCATTCTGGCCGGGGCCGCTGACGCTGGTGCTGCCGCAACGGTCCGGCAATGGCATCCATCCGCTGGTCACGGCAGGGTTGGACACGATCGCGCTGCGCATGCCCCGGGGTTTTGGCGGCGAGCTGATCGCCAGGCTCGGCCGCCCGCTGGCCGCGCCCAGCGCCAATTCTTCGGGCAGGATCAGCGCCACCACGGCGGAGGCCGTGGCGGCCGACCTCGGCGCGAAAATCAGGCTGGTCGTCGATGGCGGTGCGACGCCGGTCGGGCTGGAATCGACCATCGTCAAGGTCGAGGGCGGAGACTTGCGCTTGCTGAGGCCCGGCGGCGTTGCCGCGGGGGATATCGAGGCGGTGGCCGGCGTCAAGCTGCTGCGCGGCGCGGCCACCGGCATCGAGGCGCCCGGCATGCTCGCCTCGCACTATGCGCCGGGTGCCGCGGTACGGCTCAATGCCGGCCAAGTCGCCGGCGGCGAAGCGCTGCTCGCCTTCGGAAAACGCCGCGCAGGAGGCTGGCAGGATGCCGCCGCTCTGCGCAACCTGTCGGAGAGCGGCGACCTGCGCGAAGCGGCCACCAACCTGTTTGCCCATCTGCAGGCGCTCGACCAGAGCGGCGCCACGACCATTGCCGTCGAGCCGATCCCCTTCGACGGGCTGGGCGAGGCGATCAACGACCGGCTCTTTCGTGCCGCCGCCCCACGTGACAAGGCCGATTGAGGGCCATAGTTTCTGCCCATGAACGACGCCTCCTCCGATCTCGCCCCCGCCCTCATCGACCGCTTCGCGGCAATCGTCGGCGACAACTATGCGCTGCGCGACCAGCAGGACATCGCGCCCTACCTGACTGAGCGCCGCGGCCTATGGCACGGCCGGACGGCGCTGGTGCTGCGGCCGGGCAGCGTCGAGGAGGTCAGCCGCATCATGCGGCTGGCGACCGAGACCGGGACGCCGGTTGTGCCGCAGAGCGGCAACACCGGGCTGGTCGGCGCCCAGGTGCCGGATGCCTCCGGCCGCGAGATCGTGCTGTCGCTGTCGCGGCTGAACCGCATCCGCGAGATCGACGTGCTCTCCAACACGGTGACGGTCGAGGCCGGCGTCATCCTGCAGACGCTGCAGGAGGCGGCCGACGCCGCCGGCCAGCTGTTTCCGCTGTCGCTCGCTGCACAAGGCTCCTGCCAGATCGGCGGCAATCTGTCGTCCAACGCCGGCGGCACCGGCGTGCTTGCCTACGGCAATGCGCGCGAGCTCTGCCTTGGTGTCGAAGTGGTGCTGCCGACCGGCGAGGTGTTCGACGATCTGCGCAAGCTGAAGAAAGACAACACCGGCTACGACCTGAAGAACCTGTTCGTCGGCGCCGAAGGCACATTGGGCATCATCACCGCCGCCGTGCTGAAACTCTTCCCCAAGCCGAAGGGTAGGGAAGTGGCGTTCGCCGGCCTGTCGTCGCCGGAGGCTGCGCTCTCTCTGTTCAGTCTGGCGATGGACCGGGCCGGTGCTTCGCTTACCGCTTTCGAGCTGATCGCCAAAAGACCCTACGACTACACGCTGAAACATGCGCAAGGCGTTACGCGGCCGCTGGCCGAGGACTGGCCCTGGTATGTGCTGATGCAGGTGTCCTCGGGCCGTTCGGAAGAGGATGGCAGGGCGCTGATCGAGGAGGTGCTGTCGGCCGGTCTTGAGCAAGGCATCGTCGGCGATGCGGTGATCGCGGCAAGCCTGGCCCAGGGCGACGCCTTCTGGAATTTCCGCGAGGTGCTGCCCGAGTGCCAGAAACCCGAGGGCGCCTCGATCAAGCACGACATTTCCGTGCCGATATCATCGATCCCCGAATTCATCGGAAAGGCCGCCGGTGCGGTCGCTTTGGTCAGTCTTGATGCGCGCGTCGTCTGCTTCGGCCATATGGGCGACGGCAACCTCCACTACAACATCTCCCGGCCGGAAGGTGGCGACGACGAGGCCTTCCTCGGTCTCTACCACACCATGAACAAGGCCGTGCACGATGTCGTGCGCTCCTTCCACGGCTCGATCTCGGCCGAGCATGGCATCGGCCAGCTGAAGCGCGATGAACTGATCGCGACGGCGCCGCCGATGGCGATTGATCTGATGCGCCGCGTGAAGGCTGCTTTCGATCCCGCCGGCATCATGAATCCCGGTAAGGTTATCTGATCCTTCCAACATGTTGTTGTTGGTCGCATTCCGATAACCATCGCCTGAGATCAGCAAAATTTAACCGACTTTCTTAAGCGCAGCGGTAAGAAGCCCGCGCTAATATTCCTGCACAAACGAGGTCGGAAAAACCGGCCCGGAGAGAACCGGAAAACGGCCCTCAGGAGTAACAGGAAGGCAATCGATGAACACTGGACTGAAGCCAGTCTGGGCCGGACGTAACATGCGTCTCGACCCATTCCGCCTGCCGCAAATGGTGAGCTATGCGACGCGCGACGACTATGGCGACGTTAGCTTCACCATCGACCAGCGTGGCGCCGTCATTCGCCGGATGCTGGAGATGAGCGGCGTGCCGGCGATCATCGCGCTGCCCGCCAACGCGTTTCGTGGCGTCGCCGCCCGCGCGATGGAGGATCCGGATGGCAACGTCACGGTGACGCTCGAGCTCCTGCACAATGATCCGATGCTGTCGGTGCCGCTGCTGGTGGCCGACGATCTCGACGACGTCGCCGCCGACTGGCGTGCCTGGGCCGACGCCTACCGTCTGCCGATGCTGCTGATCGAGGCCGACGGCATCGCCCGCACGCTGGAGGAATCGCTCGGCGCCGCCATCAAGGCGCTGCCGCCGCAGGACCGCCGCAAGGGCCGCGCCTCGACCATGCGCCGTCCGCGCTTCCTCGCCCGCCGCCGGGCTGGCGATCTCGGCCTCAGGCTGGTCGTCGACGGCCAGGAGATCATTGCGCGGGAGTGAGAGAAGCGGTCCGCGACAGCGGACGAAAAGCCAATTGCTTGGCTTTTCGAGCTTCGAGCGCCCTGAGCCTGCGAAGGGCTGGTGCGAGCAAGCAACAGGCCCTTACACCAGCGGCTTCAACGCCACCCAGAGCGAACCGCCGATCAGGCCGAGGAAGATCAGCCAGCCGACCTGGTTGTTCGACCTGAACAGCCGCAGGCATTGGTCAGGATTGTCGATGTCGAGCACGGCGATTTGCCGTGCCATATGCGCGCCGGCGGCGATCAGCCCGGCCAGCGCCGGCACCGGCGCCTGCGCCGAGGCGAAAGCGATGGCGAAGCAGATGAGCGCCCCGCCGTAGAGCCCGACCAGCCAGATCTTGGTGTTGTCGCCGAACAGCCGCGCGGTCGAGCGCACGCCAACGATGGCATCGTCTTCCTTGTCCTGATGCGCATAGATCGTGTCGTAGCCGATCACCCACAGGATCGAGCCGATATAGAGCATGATGGCGGGGCCATCGAGATCGCCGAATTCCACCGCCCAGCCCATCAGCGCGCCCCAGGAAAAGGCGAGGCCAAGCACGAATTGCGGCCAGTTGGTGAACCGCTTCATGAACGGATAGATGGCGATCACGGCGAGCGAGGCGATGCCGAGCGGAATGGCAAAGCTGTTGAACTGCAAGAGCACTGCCAGGCCCACCAGCGCCTGGATGACGAGGAACACCCGGGCCTGCTTGCGCGTCACCTTGCCTGCCGGCAGCGGCCGCGACCGCGTGCGCTCGACCTGGTTGTCGATGTCCTCGTCGACCAGGTCGTTATAGGTGCAGCCGGTGCCGCGCATGGCGATGGCGCCGATCAGGAACAGCAGCAGATACCAGGGCGCGGGTAGCAGTGTCAGCAGCGGATCCGTGGGCCGGGGATAGGCACTGGCGGCAAGGGCGGCAGACCACCAGCACGGCCACAACAGCAGCTGCCAGCCGATCGGCCGATCCCAGCGGGCAAGCTGCGCGTAGGGCCAGAGCCAGCGCGGCAGCGCCCGGTAAGCCCAATGGCCGCTCGGCGCATCGGCGACACGACCCTGGGCTGCTTTCGACTGGATGGGTTCCATGCTGCTGGAGTGGCAGCAGCGATGGGCGTCGTCAAGCGTCAGGCGAAGCCATCACCCGGTGAAAACATCGTGACCAAGGAACCACTCCTTCGCCACCTCGGTGAACGCCAGCGCCGCCTTCGACAGCCGCTGGCGCGTGTCGTGGGCGAGGATGATGCGCTGCATCGGCAGCGGATCGGACAGCGGCTTGCACACCAGCGGCAAGCCGTCATAGCTCATGTCGCCATACGGCCTGGTGTAGCTGACGGCGACGCCGAAGCCGTTAGCCACCATGCTGCGCTGCAGTTCGAACGAGCTCGTTGTCGAGTGCGCGACCGGCGACAGGCCACGGCTTAGGAACAGGTCCAGCATATGCTGCCAGCTGTGCGGCTGGTCGGTGGTGATCAGCGGATGGGCTGCAAGGTCGGCGAGGCTGACCGTCGCCTGGCTGGCCAGCGCGTGGCCTTGCGGCAGAAGCGCGTGTGGCCGCAGCTCGTGCAGCAGGATGCGGGCGAAATGCGCTGGCAGGCCGAGATCATAGGTGAGACCGAGATCGATGGCGGAATCGGCGAGCCGCCGCCCCAGCGTCTCGAAGGTCTCGTCGCGGACGATGACGGTGACGGCAGGACAGCGCTGCGCAAACGAGCGTATCAGCGCCGGCGCGAAATGGGGCGCCAGATCCTCGAAACAGCCAAGCACCAGCTCGCCGGCGACGTCGGCGTCACGCGTCCCAAGCCCTATCAGTTCGTCTGCTTCGGCCAGCACCTGTTTCGCCTTGGCCACCGCGCCGCGGCCGAACGAGGTCAGCGCAATGCCGCTGCCGCGCTGGCGCACGAACAGTTTCTGGCCGAGCGTCGCTTCGACATTGTCGATCGCCACCGAGATCGACGGCTGTGAGACGTTCAGCATCCTTGCGGCCGCGGTGACGCTGCCATGGCGCGCCACGGCGACGAGATAACGCAGCTGGGTGAGGGTTAGGTTCATAGGGAAAAACTATAAGCGAAATGACAAGTTATTATTTTACGCGATGTTCTGGGGCTGCGATAGTCGGGCCATCAACCAAGGAGAATTGCGATGGCCGCCCAGATCGATGCTGAGACAATCGCCGATTACCAGCGCGATGGCGCGGTCTGGATCCGCGGCGCCTTCAAGGACTGGGTCGAGACAATTGCCGACGGCATCGAGCGCAACATCCAGAACCGCAGCGCCACCGCCTCCGACATCGCCAATGGCCGCGGCAGCTTCTTCGACGATTACTGCAACTGGGAGCGCATTCCCGAATTCGTCGACGTGGTGCGGAACTCGCCCGCCGCCGAACTGGCGGCTGCTGTGATGCAATCGCGCAGCGCCCAGTTCTTCCACGACCATGTGCTGGTCAAGGAGCCCGGCACGCAGAAGCCGACGCCCTGGCACCAGGACATTCCCTATTACTTCGTCGATGGAAGGCAAACCGTAAGCTTCTGGATTCCGATCGATCCGGTGAAGGAAGCGACCTTACGGTTGATCGCCGGCTCGCACAAATGGGACAAGATGATCCTGCCGGTGCGCTGGCTCGACGACAGCAATTTCTACGCCGGCGAGGGTGACTACCTGCCGGTGCCAGATCCCGACCAGGATTCCTCGATGAAGGTGCTCGAATGGGAGATGGAGCCGGGCGACGCCATCCTGTTCGACTTCAGGACCGCGCATGGCGCGCGCGGCAATTTGACCGCGGCCCGGCGCCGGGCGCTGTCGCTGCGTTGGGTCGGCGACGATGCGCGCTATGTCGAACGACCCGGCCGCACGTCTCCTCCCTATCCCGGCCATGACATGAAGCCCGCGCAGAAACTGCGCGAGGACTGGTTCCCGGTCGTCTTCCAGAGCTGACGGGCCGGATCACCTTCGTCAGGCGCGAACTTGCCTCCTCGATCCCATCGGCGGGCAAGGTTCCCGTGCGCAATTGCCGCCAAAGTGTCGAGACGCCTTGACCCGTCGCCCCGAGACCAATAGCGGGTTCTGGACGAGGACGATCGGCAGCAAGAGGTGGCCATGAATGTTCTTCTTCTCGGCTCGGGCGGCCGCGAACATGCGCTCGCCTGGAAGATCGCCGCCTCGCCGCTGCTGACAAAGCTCTACGCGTCGCCCGGCAATCCGGGAATTGGCCGTGAAGCCGAACTGGTCAAGCTCGACATTGCCGACCACTCCGCTGTCGCCGCCTTCTGCCAGGAGAAAAAAATCGACCTGGTCGTGGTCGGGCCGGAAGGGCCGCTCGTGGCCGGCATTGCCGACGATTTGCGCGCATGGGGCATCCGCGTCTTCGGCCCGTCCAGGGCGGCGGCGCGGCTCGAAGGCTCCAAGGGTTTCACCAAGGACCTTTGCGCCAAATACGACATCCCGACCGCCGCCTATGGCCGCTTTGGCGACCTGGTCTCAGCGAGAGCCTATGTTGAAAAGACGGGCGCGCCGATCGTTATCAAGGCCGATGGTCTGGCCGCCGGCAAGGGCGTCACCGTGGCCATGACGCTGGACGAGTCGCTCGCAGCACTCGACGCCTGTTTCGACGGCTCCTTTGGCGCGGCCGGAGCCGAGGTCGTGGTCGAGGAGTTTCTCACCGGCGAGGAGGCAAGCTTCTTCTGCCTGTGCGACGGCACCACCGCGCTGCCCTTCGGCACCGCGCAGGACCACAAGCGCGTCGGCGAGGGCGATACCGGCCCCAACACCGGCGGCATGGGCGCCTATTCGCCGGCGCCGGTGATGACGCCTGACATGGTCGAGCGCACCATGCGCGAGATCATCGAGCCGACAATGCACGGCATGGCCGAACTCGGCGCGCCGTTTGCCGGCATTCTCTTTGCCGGGCTGATGATCACGGACGAGGGGCCGAAGCTGATCGAATACAACACCCGGTTCGGCGATCCGGAATGCCAGGTGCTGATGATGCGGCTGAAGGACGACCTGCTGGTGCTGCTCAACGCCGCCGTCGACGGCCAGCTTGCGCACAGCTCGGTGCGCTGGCGCGACGAGGCGGCGCTCACCGTGGTGATGGCGGCGAGGGGCTATCCCGGCACGCCGGAAAAGGGCTCGGTCATCCGCGGCCTCGACGAGGCCGCCAGCGACGGCGCCCAGATATTCCACGCCGGCACCGCAATCAATGGCGGCGCGCTGGTTGCCAATGGCGGCCGGGTGCTCAATGTCACCGCGACCGGCGCAACCGTCGGCGAAGCGCAGAGGCGCGCCTATGCCGCGCTCGACCGCATCGACTGGCCGCAAGGTTTCTGCCGCCGCGACATTGGCTGGCAGGCAGTGGCACGCGAAAAGGTTGGCGCCAACTAGAGCAATTCCAGGAAAAGTGCGTAGCGGTTTTCCGTCCGGAATTACGTAAAAACAAATGCTTAGAGCGGGGCAGCGATTCTTTGAAAAGCTGAACCGCTCTAGGCTCGCGCACGCGGATGGCAAGCCTTCAGCGCCTGCGACGATCCAGTTCCGTCGAGGCGGTGCTGACCGGGTCTGCCGCTGCGGCGAAGGCGGCCTCGAGCTGCGCGGTTGAACGCTGATCTGTCCGCTTCCAGGCGACATAGTCGGCAATGCCGAAGCGCTGCCGCCGCGGCACCGTCTTCACCACCGGCATGCGGAAGCCGTCGCGGAACCTTTGCCAGCGCGCGCCGAGCACCGATACCATTTCCTCGATTGTCGGCGGTGTCGCCACATCGGCGTAGGTGATGGTGAATCTGCCGGCGAGCCCGTCCGCGCGCGAGACCGGCACCGGTATCGAGGCGAGATAGTCCGTCGGCACATCGATCAGGCCGCCGAAGGCCCATTGCGCGCGCAACTGGTCGCCGTTCATCGGCGCGACATTGACGTCGATGTCATTTGGCGTCCCTGCCACCCGGTAGGGACAGCGGAAGCGCCCGCAATTGGCTTGCGCCGAGAATTGCCAGAGTGCGTAACCCTGCCAGTTGCCCATCGGAAAATGCACGTCGATGTCGGGCTTGTAACGCGCATACCAGAGCGGCAGCCGTGACAGGAGCCGGTATTGGTAGCGATTGTCGGCGATATATTGGGCGGTCTTGCCGTTGGTGTAGAGCACCGGGAAGCGGCCGACGCGCCGATGCACCTGGCGCACGAATTCCTCGGCATCCTCCAGCGATATCCACTGCGTCGGGTCGTTGCCCTCGAGGTCCAGCGCCATCAGTTCGTCCGGCGCCGGCTCGGCGAAATCGATGAAATTGTTGGCTTGCTCGACCGGATTGCCGGGACGCGCAAGATGATAGGCGCCCCATTTCAGGCCGAGCGCTTTGGCCACCACCTTGCGCGTCTGGAACAGTTCGCGTGTCACCGCATGGCGTTTCCACAGCGCCTTGCAGAGCCGCACTTCCGTCTCGTCACCCGAGCAGAAATAGGGCGGCGGCAGCCCGTCGGAGGCCTTGTTGATGAAGCCGACGACGCGCTTGTCGGTGGCAAGCTCAGCCCAGTCGATGGAATTGTATTCGTAGGCGTCGATCACCAGCGCGCGGTCGGCATTCTTCCACGGCTCGGAGAAATCCGAGGCCTTTGCTGCCAGTGTCAGCGCCACCATCGCCGCGAGAGCGAGCGCTGAGCGGCGAAGAAGATGCGCAGGCGTTTTCAAACAGGGAGTCCCCGCTGACCAAATACCGATGGTGAACCGCTATGGTTAAGGAAATGCTTTTGTAGCGCGGCAACCGACTGTCACCGGCGTATCAGCGGCTGGATATTGAACGGATCGGGCGCCGGTTCTTGCGACAGCGTCCCCTCGGCCGCGCGCTTGCGATGGTGGGCGAGAGAGCATTGCGGCGAGCACAATAAGCCGCGATCCGACCAGTAGGCGGCGCCGTTCTCCAGTCTGCCATGATGATACCAGAACCCCGCAGCCCGGTAGGGCAGCCCGCATTCGATGCAGCGATAAGCGTCGGGTCTGGCGAGCATGGATGGGTTCCGCTCCGATCTGTCGCCCCCCGTATGCCGGGGCTGACCCCGATTCTAATACGCGCCGCCGCGATTGCAAAATCCACGTGACAAAGTTTGACGTTTACGTAAAAAGAAGATGGGAGCGAAGGGCCAATGGTTTTGCGGCCGCGCCGGCCTTAGGGTCGGCGACGGAAGTTGAGGAGGAGAAAGCGGCATGTATCGGGCACCGGTCGAGGACATCGCCTTCACGCTGAAGCATGTGGCCGGCCTGAAGCCGGCGCTGGAAGCCGGCACGTTCGGCGATCTCGGCGAGGACCTTGTCGATGCCATCCTGGCCGAGGCCGGCCGCTTCGCCACCGACGAGGTGGCGCCGCTCTACAAGATCGGCGACGAGCGGGGCGCGGTGCTGAAGGATGCCGCCGTCACCATGCCGCCAGGCTGGAAGGAGCTTTACCGGCGCTGGATCGATGGCGGCTGGAATGCTCTGTCCGGACCGGAAGAGTTCGGCGGTCAGGCGCTGCCCACCATGCTCGGCGTCGCCGCGCTCGAAATGTGGAACTCCGCCGCCATGGCCTTCGGCATTGGCCCGACGCTGACCATGGGCGCGGTCGAAGCGCTCGACAAGCACGCGTCAGAGGCGCTGAAGGCCAAATATCTGGCAAAGCTCGTTTCCGGCGAGTGGATGGGCACGATGAACCTGACCGAGCCGCAGGCCGGTTCCGACCTCGCCGCCTTGCGCAGCCGGGCCGAGCCGGCCGGTGACGGCACCTACCGCATCTTCGGCCAGAAGATATTCATCACCTATGGTGAGCACGATTTCACCGACAACATCATCCATCTGGTGCTGGCGAGGCTGCCCGACGCACCGGCCGGCACGCGCGGCATCTCGCTGTTCCTGGTGCCGAAATTCCTGGTCGGCGACGACGGCGCCCTCGGCGCGCGCAACGATGTTTTCTGCTCGGGTCTCGAGCACAAGCTGGGCATCCATGCCTCGCCGACCTGCACCATGATCTACGGCGACGGTTTTGCAGGCGCCAAGCCCGGCGCCATCGGCTGGCTGGTCGGCGAGGAGAACAAGGGCCTCGCCTGCATGTTCACCATGATGAACAATGCCCGGCTCTGCGTCGGCATGCAGGGCGTGGCGGTGGCCGAGACGGCGACGCAGAAGGCGATCGCCTATGCCAATGAGCGCCGCCAGGGCAAGGCTTCGGACTACGCCGGCGCCGGTATGGCGCCGATCGTCCATCACCCCGACGTGCAGCGCAACCTTTTGACCATGCAGGCGCTGACTCAGATCGCCCGAGCCATCAGCTACTCCTGCGCGCATGCCATCGACCGCGCCCGTGTCGCCGAGGGCGAGGCCGCCGCCAATTGGCGCGACCGCGCCAATCTGCTAACGCCGCTCGCCAAGGCCTTTTCGACCGATGTCGGCGTCGATGTCGCATCGCTCGGCGTCCAGGTGCATGGCGGCATGGGCTTCATCGAGGAGACGGGCGCGGCAGCACTCTATCGCGACGCCCGCATCGCGCCGATCTACGAAGGCACCAACGGCATCCAGGCGATCGATCTGGTGGCGCGCAAGCTGCCGCTCGGCGGCGGCCAGCATGTGCATCGCTATATCGGCGAACTGAAGGCGGTAGCCGACGCGGTGCGGATCTCCAATGTCGAGGGCTTTGGCCGCACCGCCGATAGCCTGGATCAGGCGCTCGATGATCTATCCGAAGCCACGCGTTTCCTGCAGAAGTTGCTGGCGGAAGGACGCTCAGACGAGGCGTTGGCCGGCGCCACGCCCTATCTTAGGCTGATCTCGCTTGCCGCCGGCGGCGCCTATCTGGCGCAAGGCGCGCTTGCCGACCATGGCCGCGTCGCGCTCTGCCGCTTTTTTGCCGAAAACCTGCTTGGCGAGGTGCGTGCCTTGAAGGAGCGCGTTGTCGGCGGCGCCGAAAGCCTTGCCGCAGCCGGCAAGACGCTCATTTCTGCCTGACGTTCACAAGGAAAAGACCGTGACAGACCATATCCTCGTCGAGCGCCAGGGCGCCATCCAGATCATCCGCATGAACCGTCCGGACAAGAAGAATGCCCTGACACGCGCCATGTACGCGACAATGTCGGCTGCCCTTGCCGAAGGCGACGCCGATCCAACGGTTCGCGCGCACGTCTTTCTCGGCGTTCCCGGCGCCTTCTCCTCCGGCAACGATCTTGCCGACTTCATGGTCATCGCCACCGGCGGCGAGGGCGGCACGGAGGTCTGGGATTTCCTGATGGCGCTCGCCAAAGTGGAAAAGCCCATAGTGTCGGGCGTCGACGGCATAGCGGTCGGCATCGGCACCACGATCAACTTGCATTGCGACCTGACCTTCGCCACCCAGCGCACGGTCTTCCGCACGCCCTTCGTCGATCTTGGCCTGGTGCCGGAGGCGGGGTCGAGCCTGCTTGCGCCGCGGATCCTGGGGCAGCAAGGCGCTTTCGCACTGCTCGGTCTCGGCGAAGGCTTTTCCGCCGAGCGGGCGAAGGCCGCCGGGCTGATCTATGAGGTGGTCGAGGAAGGCGCACTGGAAGCTGCCGTGCTGGAAGCCGCCAGCCAGATCGCGGCCAAACCGCCGCAAGCGCTGAAGATCGCGCGCGACCTCATGCGCGGCTCGCGCGAAGAGCTCGTCGCCCGCATCAGTGTGGAAAGCGAACACTTCCGCGAGCGCCTGAAGTCGGACGAAGCGCGTGCCGCGCTGACGGCGTTCATGACCAGGAAGAAGGGATGACGCCGGCCGGCGCCGCGCCTTACGGATACAACCGCGTCTTGTCCCAGCCGCCCGCGGCATTGCGCGAAAAGACGAGGCGGTCGTGCAGCCGGAACGGCCGGTCGTGCCAGAACTCGATCGTCTGCGGCACGATGCGGAAACCCGACCAATGCTTTGGGCGCGGAATCTCGCCGATCGGATAGCGCGCCGTGTATTCGGCGACGGCCTTTTCCAGCGCGAAGCGGCTTTCCAGCGGCCGCGACTGTTTCGAGGCCCAGGCGCCGATGCGGCTGCCGCGCGGCCGCGTCGCGTAATAGGCATCCGCCTCGGCATCGCTGACAATCTCCACCGGTCCGCGCACGCGCACCTGCCGGCGCAGCGATTTCCAGTGGAAGCACATCGCCGCCTTCATGCTGCCAAGAATCTCGCGGCCCTTGGCGCTCTCGAAATTCGTGTAGAACACAAACCCGCCTTCATCGAACCCCTTGAGCAGCACCATCCGCACATCCGGCATGCCGTCGGCATCGACGGTCGCCAGTGCCACGCCGTTGGCGTCGTTGATCTCGCTCTTCGTCGCGTCGTCGAGCCAGACGCCAAACAATCGGAATGGCTCGGCGGCCTCGGTAAAGTCACCGGTTGTTAACTCAGTTTCGCTCATAGTTTTTCTCAAATTGTCACGATGGCTGGGGAGGTTGCCGATTGTTGCGTATCGCGCAAGCTTTTGACAGCAGGCAATGGGGCGTTATCGCTTCGGCCAGCGCCAAAGCCGCGATCGTGATGGTCGCGCTGCCTCTTGCCGCGTGTGGCGCCGGCGGCTTCAGCCTGGAAAAGGCCGAGGTCGACCGTTCGATCCTGACCAGCAGCACACCTGCTTCCGCCACTCCGACCGATCAGGACCGCGATTCGGACCAGACCACGATCGGCAATGCCGTGTCTTCCGCCGACATCGAAGAGCTCGGCGGCCAGGCGGTGCCATGGGCGAATGCAGGCACCGGCTCGCGTGGCTCGATCACCGAACTGGTCGAATTGAAGGACGTGGGCCAGACCTGCCGCCGCTTTACCGCGTCGCGCGAGAGCTTCGACGGCGTCTCGCTGTTCAAGGGCGAATTGTGCATGGCCAGCGCCGGCGGCTGGCACATGCAGGACTTCAAGGCGCTCTGATTTTCCACCGCCATTTCTCTCCTTGCGCCACTGGAATTTCTTCCTATGCGAGCGCATATAGGGGGCAACCATGGACTCACTCCTTCTCCAGGGCAGGAAGCATGCGCGACCCCTATGAGGTCCTGGGCGTTGCCAAGAACGCATCGGCCAAGGACATAAAATCGGCGTACCGCAAACTCGCCAAAAAACATCATCCGGACCAGAATCCGAATGATCCCAAGGCGAAGGACCGTTTTGCCGCCGCCAACCAGGCTTACGAGATCGTCGGCGACGAGAAGACCCGCGCCGCCTTCGATCGCGGCGAGATCGACGCTGACGGCAAGCCGCGCTTCCAGGGCTTCGAGGGCGCGGCGGGCGGTGGCGATCCGTTCGCAGGCTTCCGCCGCCAGCAGGGCGCCGGCGGCTCGCGATTCGAGTTCCGCTCGGGGCGTCCAGGCGGCGATCCGTTCGACGGCAACAGCGACATTTTCAGCCAGATCTTCGGCGACGCCTTCTCTGGCGCGCGCGGGCCCGGTGCGGGCGACCGCCGGCAGCCGGCGGCAGGCGCCGACCTCAACGTGACGCTCGACGTCACCATCGAGGAGGCGGCCACCGCCGAGAAGGTGACGGCGATGTTCCCCGACGGCCGCAAGGTGGCGGTCAAGCTGCCAGCCTATGTCGAGGACGGCCAGACCATCCGTCTGAAAGGCCAGGGCGAGCAGGGACCGGGACAGCCGGGCGACGCGCTGGTCAAGATCCGTTTCCGCCGCCATCCGCGCTACCGTATCGAGGGCCGCGACCTGCATGCCGATCTGCCGGTGGCGCTGGCCGATGCCGTGCTGGGCGCCAAGGTGGCGGTCGAGACACCGACCGGCCGGCTGGCGGTCAATATTCCGCCATGGTCGAGCTCGGACAAGGTGCTGCGGCTGAAGGGCAGGGGCCTGCCGGAAAAAACCGGTGGCCATGGCGATCTCTACGCCCATGTCAGACTGATGCTGCCCGAGGGCGGCGACAGCGAGCTCGAGGCGCTGATGCGCCGTCGAAAAGGCTGATCGAGAGAGTTTTCTCCGCTGGACTGTCCGTTTTGAACGCTTGATGGGGCCCTGTGCCTGTGCGATAGGGCACTCCACAAAGCAGACATTCTTGCGGAGAGTGCTCACATGGCGGGTGGACAGGGCCTTTTGGCCGGCAAGCGCGGGCTGATCCTCGGCGTCGCGAACAATCGGTCGATCGCCTATGGCATCGCCAAGGCCTGTGTCGATCACGGCGCCGAAATTGCCCTGACCTATCAGGGCGAAGCCTTCAAGAAGCGCGTCGAGCCATTGGCGGCCGAACTCAACGCCCATGTTGCCGGCCATTGCGACGTCACCGATCCGGAAAGCCTCGATGCGGTGTTCGCCGACATCGCTAAGCACTGGGGCAAGCTGGACTTCCTCGTCCATGCCATCGCCTTTTCCGACAAGGATGAACTGACCGGCCGCTATGTCGAGACGACGCGCGACAACTTCCTGCGCACCATGGACATTTCGGTCTATTCCTTCACCACCATCGCCAAGCGCGCCGAGCCGCTGATGACCGATGGCGGTTCGCTGCTGACGCTGACCTATTACGGTGCCGAAAAAGTGATGCCGCACTACAACGTCATGGGCGTCGCCAAGGCTGCGCTCGAAGCCAGCGTGCGCTATCTGGCGGTCGACCTCGGCGCCAAGAAGATCCGCGTCAATGCCATCTCCGCCGGTCCGATCAAGACGCTGGCCGCATCAGGCATCGGTGACTTCCGCTACATCCTGAAGTGGAACGAGTACAATTCGCCGCTGAAGCAGACGGTCACCCAGGAGGAAGTCGGCGATTCCGGCGTCTATTTCCTGTCCGACCTGTCGCGCGGCGTCACCGGCGAGATCCATCATGTCGATTCCGGCTACCATGTCGTCGGCATGAAGGCGGTCGACGCCCCCGACATTTCGACCGTCAAGGATTGAAGCAATTCCAGGAAAAGTGTGTAACGGTTTTCCGTCCGGGATTGCGCAAAAACAAACGGTTAGCTTCCGACTGATCCCTTTCGACCAAGTCTGGCCCGAGCCTCGGAAGACCTGATGTATCCGCTCGTCTACTTTGTGCGCCACGGTCAGACGCAATGGAACGCCGAAGCCAGGCTGCAGGGGCAGGCTGACACCGACCTCAATGCGCTCGGCCGCGAGCAGGCGAGCCGCAATGGACAGCGGCTGGCCGAGTTCGTCCATAATCCGGATGATTTCGATTTTGTCGCCAGCCCGATGCGGCGCACGCGCGAGACGATGGAGCGTCTGCGCGCGGCGATGAAGCTCGATCCGCTTGCCTATCGCACCGAGCCGCTGCTCGTCGAGTTGAGCTTCGGCGACTGGCAGGGCTTCACCTTTGCCGAACTCGAGGCCAGGGATCCCGGTTCGACCAGGCAGCGCAGCCTCGACAAGTGGAATTTCCAGCCGCCGGGCGAGGGCGCAGAAAGCTACCAGATGCTGCTCGAGCGGGTGAAGCCATGGTTCGACGCGCTCGATCGCGACACCGTCTGCGTGACCCATGGCGGCGTCGTGCGTGCGCTGTTTCGCGTAGTGCTGGGGATGTCCACGCGAGAGGCGGTCAGGTTGGACGTGCCTCAGGATCGCCTGCTCCGGCTGCAGGGCCGGAGCCTGGAGTGGCTATAGGGCGCTAGACTTACTCGGTGTCCGGAAGTTCCATGTCGGTGACGACATTCTCGCCATTCGTCACGTCATAGGCGAGGACGATGTCCATGCCGGGCTTCAGCGCATCGAGATCGGTCTCGGCATTCAGCTTGTAGGACTTGCCGTCTTCCAGCGTCAGCGTCAGCGTATCCTTGTCGATCTTCTTGATCAGGCCCTCGGTCTGGCCGGCGAAGGCGGCAGTGGAAATCAGCAGGGTGGCGGCAACAGCGCCAATCAGGGTACGCATCGTCGTCCTCATTATCATTGCGCCGGCATGGGTAGCGGCGGATCCTCAACGGCGGATGGAAGAGAGCAGAAACCAACCGAATGTGTCAAAACTAAAACCGCCAGATCACAGTTTGACCACTGTGGAAAACGCCAATAGAAGGCAGGCTTGAACCGGCTCCGCCGCCGGGCAGGGCGCTTCTCCATGTCTCACAACACGTTCGGCCACCTGTTCCGCGTCACCACCTGGGGCGAAAGCCACGGGGCGGCACTCGGCTGCGTTGTGGACGGCTGCCCGCCCGGCATCCGCTTCACTCAGCGAGAGATCCAGGCCGAGCTCGACAAGCGCCGGCCGGGTCAGTCACGTTTTGTGACGCAGCGCCGAGAACCCGACGAGGTCAAGATCCTGTCCGGCTTCATCCTCGACGAGGACGGTGAGACCATGATCACCACCGGCACGCCGGTGTCGATGCTGATCGAAAATGTCGACCAGCGCTCCAAGGACTATGGCGAGATCGCCCGCCAGTACCGGCCGGGCCACGCCGATTACACCTATGACATCAAATACGGGCTGCGCGACTACCGTGGCGGCGGCCGCTCCTCGGCGCGCGAGACTGCGGCGCGCGTGGCGGCCGGCGCGCTCGCCCGCAAGGTCGTGCCCGGCATGGTGGTGCGTGGCGCGCTGGTGTCGATGGGTGAAAAGTCGATCGACCGCGCCAACTGGAACTGGAACTTCATCGGCGATGTCGAAAATCCATTCTTCACGCCCGATCCGGCTTCCGTTCCCGTCTTCACCCAGTATCTCGACAGTGTCCGCAAAGCCGGCTCCTCGGTCGGCGCTATTATCGAGATCGTCGCCGACGGTGTTCCGGCCGGCCTCGGCGCGCCGATCTATGCCAAGCTGGACCAGGACATCGCGTCGGGCCTGATGTCGATCAACGCCGTCAAGGGCGTCGAGATCGGCAACGGCTTCGAGGCTGCCCGCATCACCGGCGAACAGAATGCCGACGAGATGCGCATCGGCAATGATGGCAAGCCGGTGTTCCTGTCCAACAATGCCGGCGGCATCCTTGGCGGCATCTCGACCGGCCAGGCGATCGTTGCGCGCTTCGCCGTCAAGCCGACGTCGTCGATCCTGACGCCGCGCAAGTCGATCGACAAGGACGGCAAGGACGTCGAGGTCATGACCAAGGGCCGCCACGACCCGTGCGTCGGCATCCGCGCCGTGCCGATCGGCGAGGCGATGGTTGCCTGCGCGATCGCCGATCACTATTTGCGTCATCGCGGCCAGACCGGGCGCGTCTGACCTTCAACCTGCAAGCGGAAGCGAGCGTCGATGCCTTACGATCAGAAGAAAATCGTCGAAGCCCTGCGCGCCTTCGAACGCGGCGAGATCGTCGTCGTCATGGACGATGACGGGCGCGAGAACGAGGGCGACCTGA
Source organism: Mesorhizobium amorphae (assembly GCF_014843845.1). Classification (GTDB taxonomy): domain Bacteria; phylum Pseudomonadota; class Alphaproteobacteria; order Rhizobiales; family Rhizobiaceae; genus Mesorhizobium; species Mesorhizobium amorphae_A. Next base: position 51,866 of record NZ_JHQS01000130.1, read on the forward strand.
TCGTCGCCGCCGTCCACTGCACGCCGGAAAAGATGGCCTTCATTGTCCGCAACACTTCCGGCATCGTCTGCACGCCAATGCCGCGCGAGGAGGCAAAACGCCTCAATTTGGCGCCGATGGTGGCCGACAACGATTCCGCCCACACGACGGCCTTCACGGTCAGCGTCGATTTCAAGCACGGCACCACGACCGGCATCTCGGCCGACGACCGTACGTTGACCGTGCGCAACCTCGCCAACGGCAATGTCGGCGCTTCCGATTTCGTCCGCCCCGGCCACATCTTCCCGCTGATCGCACGCGAAGGCGGCGTGCTGATGCGCTCGGGCCATACCGAGGCCGCGGTCGACCTCTGCAAGCTCGCCGGCCTGCCGCCGATCGGCGTCATTTCCGAACTGGTCAACGATGACGGCACGGTCAAGCGCGGCCCGCAGGTGCAGGCCTTCGCCGAAGAGCATGGCCTGAAGCAGATCTCGGTCGCCGACCTCATCGCCTACCGCCAGCGCAAGGAAACGCTGGTCGAGCGCGTAGCCTGCTCCGACATCGACACGGCGGGTGGCAAGGCGCAGGTCTTCACCTACACGCTGCCCTGGGATTCGATGCACCACGTGGCGATCGTCTTCGGCGACATCCGCGACGGCGAGGAAGTGCCGGTGCGGCTCCATTCCGAGGATGTGGTGAGCGACGTGTTCGGCACCAGCCACCGGCTGGACGGCGTCATGAAGGCGATGGGCGAGCGCAAGCGCGGCGTCATCGTCTATCTGCGCGAAGGCTCGGTCGGCGTTGCCCATCAGGAGCGCAAGCGCCCGGCGAGCGGCGAGCGCGAAGACCATGAAGAGGCGCGCCGCCGCGAGAACGAATGGCGCGAGATCGGCCTCGGCGCGCAGATCCTCAAGGATCTCGGCATTTCCTCGATCAACCTGATCGCCTCGCGCGAGCGCCACTATGTCGGCCTCGAAGGGTTTGGCATCCACATCGCGAAGACCGAGATTCTCTAGGCTCTTGGAGGCAATTGGGATGAGCTTCGAGGCATATCTCAGCTGTTTCGAGAACGGCGAGCAAAGCTACTTCCCGACATCGGTAGTGGATGACGCCTTTGCTCCGTTCATCACCAGTCGTGATCCGGAATCCTCATGCTGGGTCGTTACCTATCATGATACCCCACCGGCATTGGATCAAAGCGACCTCTATTTGACACTGGATCCTGAAGATGAATCTCGATTGGTCGCGCGACCGACTGGCAACCCGCGCCTGTTCGCTTCGATGCTTAAGGTCCTTCAGGCTACCAATTCTGCCGTCTATTGCGCAGGAGAATGCCCGCCGATGGTTGGGCGTGCCGAAACCATATCCCACCTGAGCCCGGATATGGTCGAGGCGTTGGGAAGTCCTATTGTCGTTGTTGATGGGGACGAGATTCGCAATAGGCTTGAACGATCCTAGGAAGCCAGATTCCTTCGAAGAAAACTGGACCTAGGATGCTCTCCTGAACGTCTCTGTCCCCGTGCCGAACCAGACCTGCATGCGGTTATTCCGCGGGAACCGCGGACAGTTCGCATGCATCGGTGTCGCAATCCTGTGTTGCCAGGCTGCGCATGCCGAGCAGTACGGTGGCCAACGCGGCCACACCCGATGCCACCGATACCCAGAACCCGTTCTGAGCCCCGAACGCGTCCACTGCCGCGCCGGCGGCGAAAGAACCCAGCGCCATGCCGATGCCGATGCCGGTTGTTACCCAGGTGATGCCCTCGGTCAGCATCGCTTCCGGCACGTGCCACTCGATCAAGCCGAAGGCCGTGATAAAGGTCGGCGAGATCGCCAGGCCACTGACGAAGACCGCCAGCGCCAGAAGCGGCACCGTGTCGGCGACCAGCAGCGGCAGCGTGGTGAGCGCGATGATGGCAATGGCGATGGCAAGCTGGCGTTGCAGCGGCAATTTCAGGCTGAGCGTCCCGACGATGATGCCGATTACGAACGAGCCCAGCGCGTAAACGCCGATGACGAGGCTGGCGGCGCCCGGCTGGCCAAGCTCCTTGGTGATCGCCACGGTGCTGACTTCCGTGGTCGCGAAGGTCGCGCCGATGAAGATCAGGGCGAGGGTGATGATCTGAACCGCGCGCAGGCGGATTGCCGAGCCGCGCGAACCATGTCCAACCGGTCGCACCCGCGGCTCGGTCGAACGCTGCACGATGAAGGCCGTCGAGCCCAAGGCGAGGAACAATGTGCTCGCCAGCATTCCTGCTTCCGGGAACAAGGCGACACTCAAGCCCACCGATAGCGATGCCCCGGCGACATAGACCAGCTCGTCCGCCGCGGACTCGAAGGCGAATGCGGTGTTCATCTCGGGGCGATCCCGAAAAATCTCGGTCCAGCGCGCGCGCACCATTGCGGGGATGCTGGGCATGGCGGCGGCCAGCAGCGCCGACACGAACAGTGTCCATATAGGCCAGTCCTGATTGGCCGCCACAATCAGTATCGCGAAAGCGAGCACGGAAACGGCAGTGGTGGGCACGACAATCCGCGTCTGACCAAGGCGGTCCACCAACCTTGATACCTGCGGCGCCACGAAAGCGTTGGCCAGCGCGTATGTTGCGGAGACGGCGCCGGCCAGCCAGTATTCGCCGTGCGTCTGCGACAGCATGGCGACGATCCCGATCGGAGCCATGGCGATCGGCAGCCGGGCAACAAAGCCGGCTGCGGCGAAGCCCTTGGCTCCTCGTGCCTTGAAGATTTCGCGATAGGGGTTGGGCATGGAAAGCTCCTGGATTTTTGCGGCGAAGTCACTTATATACGTGGCGTATGTTTATTGAGATAATATCATACGAGGCGTATGTCAATAATATACGCGCCGTATGTGAAAGGAGAAATTGAATGGCGCACAGGTCGCGCAAGGAGATGATCGCCGAGACACGTGCCAAGCTGGTCGCCGCCGCGCGCCGTGCCTTTGGCACCGTCGGCTATGCGGAGGCCTCAATGGATGATTTCACCGCGTCGGCCGGGCTGACGCGCGGCGCGCTCTATCATCACTTCGGCGACAAGAAGGGGCTGCTGCAGGCGGTCATCGCCGAAATTGACGCTGAAATGTTCGCCAGGCTGAAAGTCGTTTCAACCAGGGCGGACACTCTCTGGCGCGGCTTTGTCGATGAATGCACGGCCTATATCGAGATGGCCCTGGAGCCGGAAATCCAGCGCATCGTGCTTCGCGATGGCCCGGCGGTGCTTGGCGATCCTTCGCAATGGCCGAGCCAAAGTGAATGCATACGCTCCATGACCGAGAACCTTCAGAAACTAAGGGACGAAGGCACCATCGTTGCCATCGATGCCGAAGCCGCTGCCCGGGTGATCAGCGGTGCATCGCTGCATGCAGCCCAGTGGATCGCAAATTCGGACGATCCCGAAGCCACGTCAAAGAAGGCGGTGAAGGCATTCAACGTGCTTTTGGACGGTCTGCTGAAATAGGCGGCAGGCTGTAAGGCAAGGACGGTCGATCCTGCCTGAGATTGACAATCGCCAGCCTGAGTTCATCCTCCGCCACCATCTCTGAGGGGAGATTCGGGGCGCGCATGTGGGATTTCGAAATCGGCAGGTCGGTGTCCATCATGATCAGGACATGGCCCTTCATCGTCTTCCGCATGATCGTCTATTTCGGCATCACGCTGGCCTACATTATGGCGACCGGCACCGGCGCCAGTGTCGGCTACGGCGTCGGCCACATCTCCACCGACCCCGACGGACCAATGTCCTTTGCGCTGTGGGGCGGCGTGGTCGGCTTCGGCGTCGTTTCGATCGCCGTCTACTGGATCCGCGAATACATCCTCTACATCGTCAAGGCCGGCCATATCGCGGTCATGGTCCACCTGATCGACGGCCAGGACGTGCCTGGCGGCCAGGACCAGATCTCCTATGCCAGGGCCGTGGTGGCCGAGCGTTTCGCCGAGGCCAACGTCCTGTTCGTGCTCGACCAACTGGTCAAGGGTGCTATTCGTGCCATCACCGGCCTGATCGGCGGCATCGCCGCCTTCCTGCCCATCCCCGGCCTGAGCGGCCTGGTCAGCTTCATCAACACCGTCATCCGCATGTCGCTGACCTATGTCGACGAGATCATCCTCGGCTACAACATCCGCATCAATTCCACCTCGCCCTTCGAGACGGCCAGACAAGGCATCGTGCTCTATGCGCAGAACGGCAAGACCATGGTCAAGAACGCGATCTGGTTGTCAGTGATCATGTGGGGCGTGTCCTTCGTCATCTTCCTGTTGATGCTGGCGCCCGCCGGCGCGATCCTCTGGTTCATGCCGGGACAGCTCGCCGGCTGGGCTTTCGTGCTGGCCATCGTCTTTGCCTGGGCCTTCAAGGCAGCCTTCATCGAGCCCTTCGCCATCGCCTCTTTGATGCAGGTCTATTTCAGCACCATCGAGGGCCAGGTGCCCAATCCCGAATGGGACCGGCGGCTGTCGGAAGCCTCCTCGAAATTCAGGGAACTCAAGGACAAGGCGCTGGCCTCGTTCGGCGGCTCGCGCTGGACCCAGCCGGCACCCAATAACCAATAGTCTCACCTAATCCCTGTTGAACATCACGCGAGCTGGGCGCGAAAACATGGTCAAAGCGCCCGCACGCGCCTATATCGGGGCATGGTCACCAGGCTCTACACCCACCCGATCTTCCTCGAACACCTGACGCCATCCGGCCATCCGGAGCGGCCAGACCGCTTGCGCGCCATAGAGCGCGTGCTCGACGACGAAGCCTTTGCCGCGCTCGACCGGATCAAGGCGCCTGAAGGCGACGAGGCAACCATCCTCTATGCCCACCCCGAGGATTTCGTCGCGCGCGTCCGCGCCGCGATTCCCGAGACCGGCATCGTCTCGATCGACGCCGACACCAGCGCCAGCCCCAAAAGCTGGCAGGCGGCGGTGACAGCGATCGGCGCGGCCAATGCCGCCGTCGACGATGTCTTCGAGGGCCGCGCCGCCAATGCCTTCGTCGCCGCGCGGCCGCCCGGCCACCATGCCGAGAAGACCACGGCGATGGGCTTTTGCCTGTTCAACACCGCGGCGATCGCGGCGCGCTATGCACAAAAGAAGCATCAGGCCGAGCGCGTTGCCGTGGTTGACTGGGACGTCCATCACGGCAACGGCACGCAGGACATTTTTTGGGACGATCCGTCGGTGCTCTATTGCTCGACGCACCAGATGCCGCTTTATCCCGGCACCGGCGCGAAGAACGAGACCGGCGCCGGCAACATCGTCAACGCGCCGCTGGCACCACGCACCGGCAGCGAGGTTTTTCGCGATGCCTTCCTGTCGCGCGTCCTGCCCGCGCTCGACGATTTCGCCCCCGACCTGATCATAATTTCAGCCGGTTTCGACGCGCACCATCGCGATCCGCTGGCCGAGATCAACCTGACCGAGGAGGATTTCGACTGGGCGACCGGCCAGCTGATGGAGCGTGCCGGGCGCCACAGCGGCAACCGGCTCGTCAGCCTGCTCGAGGGCGGCTACGATCTGCAGGGATTGGCATTTTCGGTCGCCGCCCATGTCGGGCGGCTGATGAAGGGATAAAGTATGGCAGGCGAAGGCAACGACGACGTCAAGGCGATGAGCTTCGAGCAGGCGCTCGACGCGCTGGAAAAGATCGTCGACGATCTGGAGCGCGGCGACGTGCCGCTCGACCAGTCGATCCGCATCTACGAGCGCGGCGAGGCGCTGAAGGCGCATTGCGACCGGCTGCTGAAGGCGGCGGAAGACAAGGTCGAGAAGATCAGGCTGTCGCGCGACGGCAAGCCGGTGGGAACGGAGCCGCTCGACGCCGATTAGTTGGAACGAGGGCGGGGCAAGGGAAAACAGGCAAGGAGTTCAAGCGATGTGCAGAAACATCAAGACCCTGTTCAACTTCGAGCCGCCGGCGACCAACGACGAGGTGCATGACGCAGCACTGCAGTTCGTGCGCAAGCTCAGCGGCTCGACCAAGCCCTCGAAGCGCAACGAGCATGCCTTCAATCATGCCATCGAGGCGATCGCAGCCGCTGCGCGCGAGCTGCTCGATTCGATGGAAACCACGCAGGAACCGCGCAATCGCGAGGAAGTGGCGGCAAAGGCGAAAGCCAAATCGGCGCTCCGCTTCGCCTGAGGAAAGGAAACCTGATGAGCTTCTTTCCCGGCAATGACCCGTCGCCTGGCGACGCCTTCGCCTGCGACCAGATCGAGCTGATGGTCATTCCGAACGCCAAGGACATTGGCGGCTTCCAGGTTCGCCGCGCCTTGCCGACCGCCAGGCGGCGGCTGGTCGGTCCCTTCATCTTCTTCGACCGCATGGGCCCGGCCATCCTGCGCGCCGACCAGGCGCTCGATGTGCGCCCACATCCGCATATCGGCCTGTCGACGGTGACTTATCTGTTCGATGGCAAGATCAGGCATCGCGATTCGCTCGGCACCGAAATGGTGATCGAGCCCGGCGACGTGAATTTGATGACCGCCGGGCGCGGCATCGTCCATTCCGAGCGCACGCCGGAGGAATTGCGCGGCGCGCCGATGTCGATCTCCGGCCTGCAGACCTGGCTGGCGCTGCCCGACGGCAAGGAGGAGGTCGCCCCGGTCTTCGAGAACACGGCCGCCCTTCATTTGCCCGAAATCGATGCCGAAGGCATCAGCGGCCGCGTCGTCATCGGCGCGCTTTCGGGTCTGCAATCTCCGGTCACGACCGCCTCGGATACGCTCTATGCCGATCTGAGACTGGCGCCCGGCGCCAGCGTGAAAATCCCTGCCGATGCCGAGGAGCGCGCCATCTACACGCTGGAAGGCGAGGTTTCGATCGCCAGCGACCGCTTCCCGGCCGAGCGGTTGCTTGTATTCAAACCCGGCGACGAAATCGTCGTGTCGTCGCAGACGGGCGCCCATTTCATGCTGTTCGGCGGCGCCTCGCTCGGCTCCAAGCGCTACATCTGGTGGAATTTCGTTTCGTCGTCGAAGGAACGCATCGAACAGGCGAAAGAAGAATGGAAGACAGGCCGCTTCGACATCGTTCCTGGAGATGAGGAAGAATTCATTCCGTTACCGAACAATTAACGCCAGAGCTACCCGCGTCACTGACACGCATTTACATTCGCCGGCGGGCGGCATATTTCGCCCATGATCGACGCGCATGAACTTCAGATTTCAGCAGGCCCTTTAACAGTGAACGCAACGCTGCATACGCCGCTTCTCGACAAGGTCCGCATTCCGGCCGACCTGCGCACGCTTGACGAAGGCCAGCTGCCGCAGCTGGCTTCGGAACTGCGCGCCGAACTGATCGATGCCGTTTCGCACACTGGCGGCCATCTTGGCGCCGGCCTTGGCGTGGTCGAGCTGACGGTGGCGCTGCACTATGTCTTCAACACGCCGGACGACCGGCTGATCTGGGATGTCGGCCATCAGGCCTATCCGCACAAGATCCTGACCGGCCGCCGCGACCGCATCCGCACATTGCGCCAGGAGGGCGGCCTTTCCGGCTTCACCCGCCGCGCCGAGAGCGAATACGACCCGTTCGGCGCCGCGCATTCCTCGACCTCTATTTCCGCCGGCCTAGGCATGGCGATGGCGCGCGACCTGTCGGGTGGTCGCAACAACGTCATCGCCGTCATTGGCGACGGCGCCATGTCGGCCGGCATGGCCTATGAGGCCATGAACAATGCCGGCGCGCTCGACGCCCGCCTCATCGTCATCCTCAACGACAACGACATGTCGATCGCCCCGCCGACCGGTGCGATGAGCGCCTATCTGGCGCGTCTGGCTTCCGGCAGAACCTATCTGGGCCTGCGCGATTTCGGCAAGAAGCTGACCTCCTACCTCGGCAAGCGCGCCGATCGCGCCATCACCAGGGCGGTCGAACACGCGCGCGGCTACGTCACCGGCGGCACGCTGTTCGAGGAGCTCGGCTTCTACCACATCGGCCCGATCGACGGGCACAATCTCGAGCACCTGATCCCGGTGCTGAAGAACGTCCGCGACAATGGCGACGGCCCGGTGCTGATCCATGTCGTGACCCAGAAGGGCAAGGGCTATGGCCCGGCCGAGGCCGCCGCGGACAAATATCATGGCGTCAACAAGTTCGACGTCATCACCGGCGCGCAAGCCAAGGCGCCTGCCAACGCGCCGAGCTACACCAAGGTCTTCGCCGAAAGCCTGGTTCAGGAAGGCCGCGAGGACGACCGTATCGTCGCAGTCACCGCCGCCATGCCTAATGGCACCGGCCTGGATCTGTTCGGCGAGGCGTTTCCGACCAGGATCTTCGACGTCGGCATTGCCGAGCAGCACGCGGTGACCTTTGCCGCCGGCCTCGCCACCGAAGGCTACAAGCCCTTCGCCGCCATCTATTCGACCTTCCTGCAGCGCGCCTACGACCAGGTCGTCCACGACGTGGCGATCCAGAAACTGCCGGTGCGCTTCCCCATCGACCGTGCCGGCTTTGTCGGCGCCGATGGAGCCACCCATTGCGGCGCCTTCGACACCACCTTTCTGGCGACGCTGCCGGGCTTCGTCGTCATGGCGGCGGCGGACGAAGCGGAGCTGCGCGACATGGTGCGCACCGCCGCGCACTATGATGACGGCCCCATCGCCTTCCGCTATCCACGAGGCAACGGCGTCGGCGTCGACATGCCGGAGCGCGGCTCCGTGCTCGAAATCGGCAAAGGCCGTATCGTCAGGGAAGGCACCAAGGTGGCGCTGCTGTCCTTCGGCACGCGGCTGCAGGACTGCCTGCTGGCGGCCGAGGAGCTAGGTGCCGCCGGTCTGTCCACCACCGTCGCAGACGCCCGTTTCGCCAAGCCGCTCGACGAGGATCTGATCCGCCGGCTCGCCCGCTCGCACGAAGTGCTGGTCACGGTGGAGGAGGGTGCGGTCGGCGGCTTCGCCAGCCACGTGCTGCAGTTCCTCGCCCATGAAGGCTTGCTCGAAAGCGGCCTCAAGGTGCGTCCGCTGGTGCTGCCGGACGATTTCACCGACCACGCCAAGCCCGAGAAGATGTACGCCGACGCCGGGTTGGACTCGGCCGGCATCGTGCGCACCGTCTTTGCCGCGCTCGGCCATACCGCGCACGCGCAACGCGCCTGAATCTAAATCTCAAGCCTCTGAATCAGTTTGCCGGCTTTCGGCGGCAACTTATTGTTAACGCTTCCGTTTGGCGTTTCGCTTACCGTGTCTCTTGGCCGTTTTTCAACGGCGCCCTGCTAGAAATCAGTCCGGCAGGGGACGACAAAAATGAAAACGTTTTTGTATGGCATGGCCCTTTCGGCCGTCATCGCAGCACCTGCGATGGCCGAAACGCGCTACGACCGCAATCTCGAAAAGGCGGTGCTGGACATCGTCGCCGGCAAGATCGGCGGCATCCGCGGCGGCTTTTCCTACAAGCAGCGTCCACAATTCGTCGTCGTGCCGGACCCTGTCGCGCCGCCGGCGGCTCCTGCCGAGCGTCCGGGCAGGCAGGCTTCCGGCGATCGCAATGACGGTCTGGCGCCGGCGGTCGAGCGGCCGGTTTCGCGAACCGTCTTCTGAAGCAATTCCAGGAAAAGTGCGTAGCGGTTTTCCGTCCGGAATTGCGTAAAACAAAGAGACCGCCTCTTTCCAACATCCTTGCGTTCATCACCGGCTTTCGCCATGAAGGCCGATGAACTCCCCTCTGCCAGCCAGCACGCGCCAGCGGCTCGACGAACTGCTCGTCGAACGCGGCTTGTTCGCCAGCCGCTCTCGTGCCCGCGACGCGATTGAGCGCGGCACGGTGACGGTCGATGGCACCATTGCCCGCAAGCCTGGCCAGACCGTCCTGCCGCAATGCCTGATCGCGATCGACGACCCGGCGCAGGGGTATGTGTCTCGCGCGGCGCTGAAGCTGATTGCCGGGATCGACCATTTCGGTTTCGATCCCGCCGGCTGCGAAGCGCTCGACATCGGCGCCTCGACCGGCGGCTTCACGCAGGTGCTGCTCGAACGCGGTGCGGCGCATGTCACGGCGATCGATGTCGGCCATGGCCAGATGCATGCCGACATCGCGGGCGACCCGCGCGTCACGGTTATCGAGGGCCTCAATGCCCGCGACCTCACCGTCGGCGATCTCGACGGCCGCATTCCGGATTTCATCGTCTGCGATGTCAGCTTCATTTCGCTGAAGCTGGCGCTGCCGCCAGCCCTCGCATTGGCCGGCAGCGGCGCTCGCGCGGTGCTTCTGGTCAAGCCGCAATTCGAGGCCGGCCGCGCGGCGATCGGCAAGGGCGGCCTGCTTAAGGATCCCTATGACGCCGCCCGCGTTGCCGGCGTGCTGCAGGACTGGTTCGACAGCATGCCCGGTTGGCGCTCGCTGGGGCTGCATCTGTCGCCGATCGAGGGCGGCGACGGCAATCGCGAATTCCTGCTTGGTGGGATCAAAGATCGATGAGCGCGCGCTTCACCATCGCCAGGCTGGGCTCGCAAGGCGATGGCGTCGCCGAGACCGAAACCGGCGAAGTTTTCATTCCCTTCACGCTGCCCGGCGAAACCGTCAACGCTGCGCGCGAAAAGGATCGCGCCACGCTGATGTCTGTGCTGGAGGCTTCACCGCTCAGGATCGATCCGGCCTGCCGGCATTTCACCGAATGCGGCGGCTGCGCCGTCCAGCATCTGGAAGCCGAAGCCTACCGCCAGTGGAAGCGCGACAAGGTCGTGCATGCGCTGAAGAGCAAGGGCATCGTTGGCGATATCGGCGCCTTGGTGCCGTGCGCGCCGGCGACGCGCCGCCGCGTCGTCTTCTCCGCCCGGCGCACCGAGGCCGGCATGCGGCTGGGTTTCGTGCGCGCGCTGTCGTCGGAAATCATTGCCATCGAGGAGTGTCCGATCTCGCTGCCCGTGATCGTCGCTGCGCTCGATCGTCTTAAGAGACTTGCCGAACTGGTCTGCGCCACCACCAGATCGTTCCACATGACGGTGACGGTCACCGGGTCCGGACTCGACGTCGCGGTCCACGAATCCGGCAAGCTCGGCGAGAACCAGCGCCGCATCGCCTCGAACTTCGTCATCGCCGAGGGGCTGGCCAGGCTTTCGGTCGACGGCGAGATCATCGTCGAGCCGAAGAAGCCGGTGGTGCAGTTTGGAACCGTGGCAGTCGCGGTGCCGCCGGGCGCCTTCCTGCAGGCCACCGAGGCGGCTGAGCAGGCCATGGCCGATATCGTCGGCCAGCATCTGTCGCGCGCCAAGAAGGTCGCCGACCTTTTCGCCGGTTGTGGCAGCTTCGCGCTACGCCTGGCCGCGAAGTCGGAGGTCCACGCGGCAGAAGGCGACGCGCCGGCTCTTGCGGCGCTCGACCGCGCCTTCCGTTTCGCCAATGGCCTGAAGCGGGTGACCAGCGAACGCCGCGACCTGTTCCGGCGTCCGCTCACCTTCAAGGAACTCAATGCCTTCGACGGTCTTGTCCTCGACCCGCCGCGTGCCGGCGCCGAGGATCAGTCGAAGCAGATCGCCCGCTCCGACGTGCCGTTCGTCGCCGCGGTATCCTGCAATCCGGTGACGCTGGCGCGGGATTTGCGCATCCTGCTTGACGGTGGCTACGCACTGAAAAGCGTAACCCCGATCGACCAGTTCCTGTGGTCGCCGCATGTCGAGGCGGTGGCGCTGCTGGAGAAGCCGAAGAAAAGGCGGTAGTTCGAGCGTCAGACCCGCGTACCGCCGACCGTCATCTGGTTCATCCTGAGATGCGGCTGGCCGACGCCGACGGGCACGCCCTGTCCGGCCTTGCCGCACATGCCGATGCCGTTGTCGAGCTTCATGTCGTTGCCGATCATCGACACCCGGTGCATGGCATCCGGCCCATTGCCGATCAGCATCGCGCCCTTGACCGGCTGCGTCACCTTGCCGTTCTCGATCATGTAGGCCTCAGTGCAGCCGAACACGAACTTGCCCGAGGTGATGTCGACCTGGCCGCCGCCGAAGGAGACGGCATAGATGCCGTTCTTGACCGAGGCGATGATCTCGTCCGGCTCCATGTCGCCCGAGGTCATGTAGGTGTTGGTCATGCGCGGCATCGGCTGGTGGGCGTAGCCTTCGCGCCTTCCGTTGCCGGTCGCCTTCATGCCCATCAGCCGGGCGTTCTGGCGGTCCTGCATGTAGCCGACGAGCTTGCCGTCCTCGATCAGCACATTGCGGGCCGATGGCGTGCCTTCGTCGTCGACGGTTAGCGAACCGCGCCGTTCGGCAATGGTCCCGTCATCGACGACGGTGACGCCTTTGGCCGCCACCTGCTGGCCGAGCAGGCCGGCGAAGGCCGACGTCTTCTTGCGGTTGAAATCGCCCTCCAGCCCGTGGCCGACGGCCTCGTGCAGCATGACGCCCGGCCAGCCGCTGGAGAGCACGATGTCGAATGTGCCGGCAGGCGCCGGGATTGCCTCAAGATTGACCAGCGCCTGGCGCAGCGCCTCCTTGGCGGCATGCTTCCAGCTCTCCTCGACCAGGAACTCGCCGAACGCCTTGCGCCCGCCCATGCCGTAGGAGCCGCTCTCCTGGCGGTCGCCGCTGCCGACGACGACGGATACGTTGATCCTGACCAGCGGACGGACATCGCGCACCATCTGGCCGTCCGCGCGCAAGATCTCGACATGTTGCCAGGAAGCGGCGAGCGAGGCTGTTACCTGGCGCACGCGCGGATCCTCGGCGCGCAGCCAGGCATCGATTTCCTGCAGCAGCTTGGCCTTGGTCTCGAAAGAAGGCGAGGGGATCGGGTTCTCCTCGCCATAGAGATGGCGGTTGGTGCGCGCCGGTGCGGCGGCAAGCGTGCCGGAATAGCCGCCCTTGACCGTCGAAACGGCGTCGGCAGCCCGCAGCAGCGAGGCTTCGGAAAGGTCGCTCGAATGCGCATAGCCACTGGCCTCGCCGGCAACCGCGCGCAGACCGAAACCCTGGTCGGTGTTGAAATTGGCGGTCTTCAGTCGACCATTGTCGAACATCAGCGCTTCGCTCTCGCTGTATTCGAGGAACAACTCGCCGTCGTCGGCACCGTTGATGGTCTCTGCGACAATCTGTTTGATGCGATCGTCGGAAATATCGAATTGGCCGATCAGGCTGTTCATGGCAGGTCCGTCCGCGGGAGGATTGGGCGTTTTCCCCGATGTAGGCGCGAAGGCGCGCCGAGACAATCGGCAATGGCGCCAATCACAATGACGTCAGACGGGCGGCGCCAACGCAATGGCGATATTCATCGCGGATCAGGGCAGCGCGGCGAAGCCGTCGGCAAAGCCCTTGAGGTCGACCGGAATGCCGATGCCTTCCTCAGGCGTCTGGAAGACAATGAAGGTGGCCGAGGTGCCGGTCTTCAGCGTATCGAGCAGCGGCTTTTCGAGAATGACCTCGGCATAGCAACCGTCTTGGAAGCAGCGCACGAAATAGGCCCGGCCGATATCCTTGCCGTCGACATTGAGGCCGAGACCGTTGGGCAGCAGCACGCCGAGCGGCGCCAGCACGCGCAGGATCTCGGCCTTGTTGTCGGCGGTGCGCAGCACGACCACCGACAGCCCCATCTCCGGACGGTCTTCGGCGACGACGTTCTGCATCATCACGCATTGTTCTGAAGTCGCGCCGGCAGGTGTGTCGCAGATGATAGACCACGCGCCATGCGTCGAGCGCACCGTGCCGCTAGGCTGGGCGGCGTTGGCTGGGCCGATGCCCGACAGGCCGGTACCAAACAGGGCGGCAAGAAAAATGGCCTTGGCCAAAGTTCTCGAACACCCAAGTTTTGAAAGCCAAGAGATCATGACGGCTCCATTGCGAATCACGGCACTTTAAGCCGCGCCAAGGCCAAGTAAAGGACGAGACCGCCGCCCGTCCGCCCGGACACCGGCAACAATGCGCTTTTCCAAGCCAAATTCGCCCGAATTGCGACCGCCCGGCGCATAGTGCCAAGCATTCCGGAAAGTAGCGGTTGGTGTCCGCGCGTCAACGATTGACGAGAGGCGTCTTGCAGCCAAAAGCGAAGGCCGAGGCTTGCGCGCAAAAATGCCGCACGGTTTCGGCCGCTCCTTTCTTGCGGAGGGAAATAGAGTATGGTTTGAACCACCCTTGGGACTGTCCGGGATTCCCATCCCGGCGTGGTTCGTTATTCTTGCGGTCCGATCGCGAGGAACTGGGAGATGATGAGGGCGATGAGAAAATTCCTAGCTGGCGCCAAGTCTCTAGCAAGCGCCAAGTCTCTGGCAAGTGCGGCAGCCGCTGCCATGGTCATGGCCGGTGCGAGCGCCGCCCACGCGGCCCAGCCCCAGCCGTGGGAGATCGGTTTCCAGCCGCCTGCAACCGACATGATGCGGCAGATCGAGTGGTTCGGGAACTACACGATGTGGTTCATCGTTCCGATCACCATCTTGGTGCTTGTTCTGCTCGCCTACTGCATCTGGAAATTCCGTGCGAGCGTGAACCCAACCCCTTCGCAGACCAGCCACAACACGCTGATCGAAGTGATCTGGACGGTCGGGCCGGTCGTTATCCTGCTCTTCATCGCCATCCCTTCGTTCCAGCTGCTGACTGCGCAATACACGCCGCCTGAAGAAGCCAAGCTGACCATCAAGGCGACGGGAAACCAGTGGAACTGGGACTATGAGTACCAGGTCGACAAGACGCTCTCCTTCAACTCGGCCATCCTTCAGGACGGCGATCGCAAGGCCGCCGGCAAGGAAGATCGCAAGGTCTATCCGCGCCTGCTCGCCGTCGACAACGAGATGGTGGTGCCGGTCAACACCATGACCCGCGTGCTGGTCACCGCGACCGACGTCATCCATTCCTTTGCCATGCCCGCCTTCGGCATCAAGATGGACGCTGTTCCCGGACGCACCAACGAGACCTGGTTCAAGGCGGAAAAGGAAGGCCTCTACTATGGCCAGTGCTCGCAGCTCTGCGGCAAGGACCACGCCTTCATGCCGATCGCGATCCGCGTCGTCTCCGATGCGCAGTACAACACCTGGCTGGCGGCAGCCAAGACGGACCTTCCCGGTGCCAACAAGGCGCTGATGGCCGAGGTCGACGGCACAAACAAGGTTGCGGCCGCCGGCAACTGATGCCGCGACCGAAATAAGATCAGGGAACGGAGCCGAACATGGCAGACGCTGCAGCTCACGACGATCACGATCACAAGCCGTATCACGGCTGGGTCCGGTGGGTGTATTCGACCAACCACAAGGATATCGGTACGCTCTATCTGATCTTCGCGATCTTCGCGGGCATCGTCGGCGGCGCCCTGTCGGTCGTCATCCGCATGGAGCTGCAGGAGCCGGGCATCCAGATCTTCACCGGTCTGGCGCAGATGGTCTACGGCATGAACGGCGATGCCGCGATCGACGGCGGCAAGAGCATGTACAACGCCTTCGGCACCGCGCACGCGCTGATCATGATCTTCTTCATGGTCATGCCGGCGCTCATCGGCGGCTTTGCCAACTGGATGGTGCCGATCATGATCGGCGCCCCGGACATGGCCTTCCCGCGCATGAACAACATCTCGTTCTGGCTGCTGCCGCCGGCCTTCATCCTGCTCATCGCTTCGGCCTTCATGCCGAGCGCGCCGGGCGCCTACGGCGTAGGTGGCGGCTGGACGCTCTATCCGCCGCTGTCGACCTCGGGCCAGCCCGGGCCAGCCATGGATCTGGCGATCCTGTCGATCCACATAGCCGGCGCCTCGTCGATCCTCGGCGCCATCAACTTCATCACCACCATCTTCAACATGCGCGCGCCGGGCATGACGCTGCACAAGATGCCGCTGTTTGCCTGGTCGGTGCTGATCACCGCCTTCCTGCTGCTGCTGTCGCTGCCGGTTCTGGCCGGCGGCATCACCATGCTGCTCACCGACCGCAATTTCGGCACCACCTTCTTTGCGCCGGACGGCGGCGGCGACCCGATCCTGTTCCAGCACCTGTTCTGGTTCTTCGGTCACCCGGAAGTCTACATCCTGATCCTGCCGGGCTTCGGCATCATCAGCCACATCGTCTCGACCTTCTCGAAGAAGCCCGTCTTCGGCTATCTCGGCATGGCTTACGCCATGGTCGCCATCGGTGCGGTGGGCTTCATCGTCTGGGCGCACCACATGTACACGACCGGCCTGTCGCTCGACACGCAGCGCTATTTCGTCTTCGCCACGATGGTCATCGCGGTGCCGACGGGCGTGAAGATCTTCTCCTGGATCGCGACGATGTGGGGTGGGTCGATTTCGTTCAAGACACCGATGCTGTGGGCGCTGGGCTTCATCTTCCTGTTCACCATCGGTGGCGTCACCGGCGTCCAACTGGCCAATGCCGGCCTCGACCGCTCGCTGCATGACACCTATTTCGTCATCGCCCACTTCCACTATGTGCTGTCGCTTGGCGCGGTCTTCGCCATCTTCGCCGGCTGGTACTACTGGTTCCCGAAGATGACCGGCTACATGTACTCGCCCGTCATCGCCAACACCCATTTCTGGGTCACCTTCGTCGGCGTCAATCTGATCTTCTTCCCGCAGCACTTCCTCGGCCTTGCCGGCATGCCGCGCCGCACCATCGACTATCCGGACGCGTTTGCCGGCTGGAACTGGGTGTCGTCCATGGGATCCTATATCTCGGCCGTCGGCGTGATGATCTTCCTCTATGGCGTGTTCGAAGCCTTCCAGAAGAAGCGGATCGCCGGCGCCAACCCATGGGGAGAGGGCGCAACGACGCTGGAATGGCAGCTGCCTTCGCCACCGCCGTTCCACCAGTGGGAACAGCTGCCGAAGATCAAGTAGGCGGCTGCCCGCGAATACGAAACCGCCGGCACGCCGGCGGTTTTGGCCAACGGAATGATGGACTTAAGTACGCATGGCCCTAGTCGACAAACCATTGATTGACGAAGCGGGCTTTCGCATGTCGGAAGCCACCGCGGGCGATTTCTTCGCCCTGCTGAAGCCGCGCGTCATGTCGCTGGTGGTGTTCACTGCCTTTGTCGGGCTGGTCGCGGCGCCCGTGACAATCAACCCGCTGCTGGCGGTGATCGCGATCCTGTCCATCGCCATCGGTGCCGGCGCCTCCGGCGCGCTCAATATGTGGTACGACGCCGACATCGATGCAGTCATGACCAGGACCGCAAGCCGCCCCGTCCCCGCCGGCCGCATCCAGCCCGGCGAGGCGCTGACCTTCGGCCTGGTGCTTTCCGTGCTGTCGGTGATGACGCTCGGCGTCCTGGTCAACTGGCTGTCGGCGAGCCTGCTGGCCTTCACCATCTTCTTCTACGCCGTCATCTACACGATGTGGCTGAAGCGCTGGACGCCGCAGAACATCGTCATTGGCGGTGCCGCCGGCGCTATTCCGCCCGTCATCGGCTGGGCCGCGGTGACCGGAACGATCAGCCTCGAAAGCCTTGTCCTGTTCCTGATCATCTTCCTGTGGACGCCGCCGCATTTCTGGGCGCTGGCGCTGTTCAAGTCCGAGGACTATGCCAGGGCCGGCATCCCGATGATGCCGAACGTCGCCGGCCAGGCTTCGACCCGGCGCCAGATATTCGCCTACGCGCTGATCCTTGCGCCCATTGGCGTGCTGCCATGGGTCCTCGGCTTCACGACGCCGGCCTACGGTATCGCCGCGCTGCTGCTCGGCGCAGGCTTCGTCTGGTATGCGTGGAAGGTACTGCGCATGAGCGACGGCGACCGCGAGATGAAGCCGGCCAAGGCTTTGTTCGGCTACTCGCTGCTCTACCTCTTTGCCATCTTCGCCATTTACCTTGCCGACAGCGTCGTCAGTCGCGCGCTTGCCATCGGCGGAGCATGATCATGGTCGACAAGAAGCTCGAACTCATCACGTTGACGGAACGCCAGAAGAAAGCCCAGCGCAACCGCTCCGCTGCCATTGGCCTGGCGCTGGCGGTTCTTGTCGTCATCTTCTACGTCGCCACCATCGTGAAATTCGGTCATACCGGCGGCGCGTCGATGTGAGGCCGAAGATGACCCGCCAGACAGTCACCGATCCCGTAAAGAAAAACACCAACCGCGTTGTCGCGGGCGTTTGCATTGCCTTCTTCGCCGGCATGATCGGCATGGCCTACGCCGCCGTGCCGCTCTATGCGATGTTCTGCCAGGCGACCGGTTATGGCGGCACGACCAAACGCGCCACCCAGCAATATGCGAACCGCGTACTCGACCGCGATGTCGCCATCCGCTTCGACGCCAACACCGCCGGCGTTCCCTGGCAGTTCCAGCCGGTCACCCGTTCGATCACCATCAAGATCGGCGAGACGGTCCAGGCGCACTACACCGCGACCAACAAGTTCGACCGCCCCGTTACCGGCCGCGCGACCTTCAACGTGCAGCCGGAACTGGCAGGCCCCTACTTCAACAAGGTGGAGTGCTTCTGCTTCACCGACACGACGCTGAAGCCCGGCGAGACGCTGGACATGCCGGTCGTGTTCTACGTGGATCCCGACATCGTCAACGTGCCGGAACTGAAGGACTTGAAGACCATCACTCTGTCCTACACCATGTTCCCGGTCGAAATGAACAAGCCGGTCGCGTCCTCAGTGCCGGCCGCAAGCAGCAACAAAGTTCCAGATACCGAAGCAAATCTCGGGGGTTGATATGGCCGACGCGCACGCAAAACCACAGCATGACTACCATCTCGTCGACCCGAGCCCGTGGCCCTTCCTGGGCTCCATCGGCGCGCTGGTGACCGCTATCGGCGGCGTCGCTTATATGCAGTATCTCAAGGCTGGCGATTTCCCGATCTTCGGCTACAACATCGCCAATCCGTGGCTGTTCTTCATCGGCCTCCTGATCGTTATCTACACCATGTTCGCCTGGTGGTCGGACACCATCAAGGAAGCGCATGAGGGCCATCACACCCGCGTCGTGTCGCTGCATCTGCGCTACGGCATGATCATGTTCATCGCTTCGGAAGTGATGTTCTTCGTCGCCTGGTTCTGGGCTTTCTTCGACGCCAGCCTGTTTCCCGGCGAGGTCCAGAATTACGCCCGCACCACCTTCACCGGCGGCGTCTGGCCGCCGAAGGGCATCGAGGTCCTCGATCCCTTCCACCTGCCGCTCTACAACACCATCATCCTTCTGCTGTCGGGCACGACCGTCACCTGGGCGCACCATTCGCTGCTTCACGGCGACCGCAAGGGCCTGATCAACGGCCTGGTGCTGACCGTCGGCCTCGGCATCCTGTTCACCATGGTGCAGGCCTACGAATACATGCACGCGCCGTTCGCCTTCAAGGATTCCATCTATGGCGCCACCTTCTTCATGGCGACCGGCTTCCATGGTTTCCACGTCATCATCGGCACCATCTTCCTGGCTGTCTGCCTGATGCGCGCCATGAAGGGCGACTTTACCCCGAAGCAGCATTTCGGTTTCGAGGCGGCGGCCTGGTACTGGCACTTCGTCGACGTAGTCTGGCTGTTCCTGTTTGCCTCGATCTATGTCTGGGCCTCGAACGGCGCGCTGATCGAAGGCCACTGACCAGGGCAATTCCAGGAAAAGCGCGTAGCGGTTTTCCGTCCGGAACTGCTTCAAGCAGACAAGGTTCACGATTTGCGAAGGCGGCTGCGGCGACGTGGCCGCCTTCTTCATTTCGGCGCAATGATCGTCGATCGAATGCCGATGCGGCTGACCATCACGTTTGCTATCTGTGCATCAACACTCGCTGCGGCCCCAGCCCTTGCCGGGGACATGGTCGATCTTGTGCGCGTCGACAAGTCGGAGCGGCGGCTGGAACTGATCGGCGATGGCAAAATATTGCGCACTTACGGCATCGCGCTGGGTGGCGACCCTGTCGGGCACAAGCACAGGGAAGGCGACCAGCGCACGCCCGAAGGGCGCTATTTGCTGGATTGGCGCAACCCCGAAAGCATCGCGCACAAGTCGATCCACATCTCCTATCCGACTGCCGTGGAGATAGCGGCTGCGAAGGCGGCCGGCGTCGAACCCGGCGGCATGATCATGATCCATGGCCAGCCCAACGGCTATGGCTGGTGGGGCTGGCTGCTTCAATTGGTCGACTGGACCGACGGCTGCATTGCCGTTACGGACTCCGATATGGATGAAATCTGGACCATGGTGGCCGATGGAACTCCAATCGAGATCGAGCCGTAGAGCATGAGCGACGACAAGGCGATCTGGCCACCCATCGAGCCGATTTCGGCCGGCCTGCACGGCCGCTGTCCGCGCTGCGGCGAGGGCCGGCTGTTTTCCGGGTTCCTGACCGTCGGCAAGCGATGCACGAATTGCGGCCTTGATTATTCCTACGCCGATGCCGGCGATGGACCGGCGGTGTTCGTCATCCTGATTATCGGCTTCATCGTCGTCGGGCTTGCGCTGTGGGTGGAAGTGACGCTGAGCCCGCCGCTGTGGCTGCATCTGCTGATCTGGATACCGTTGGCGCTGGTGCTGTGCCTGACGGCGCTCAGGCTGATCAAGGGCGTGCTGTTGACGCTGCAATACGCCAACAAGGCGGCCGAGGGCCGGCTGGACCGCAGCGAATGAGCCAAGCATCGGCCAAGAGTTCCGGCCGTTCGCGGCCGAAGACGGCATTGCTGCTCGGCCTCAGCCTGGTGGTGTTCGTCATCCTGCTGGCGCTAGGGACCTGGCAGCTCCAACGCCTGCACTGGAAGCAAGGCCTTCTCCAGACCATCGACCAGCGCACGCATTCGGCGCCGCGGCCGCTGGCCGAAGTCGAAAGCCAGTTCGCTTCCTCTGGTGATGTCGACTACACGCCGGTGATGGTGTCGGGCACTTTCCTGCACCAGGGCGAGCGGCACTTCTATTCGACCTGGGACGGTGCTGCCGGTTTCGACGTCATCACCCCGCTGCAACTGGATGACGGCCGTTTCGTGCTGATCAACCGCGGCTTTGTTCCCTATGACCTCAAGGACGCCGCCAAGCGGCCGCAGGGGCAAGTGGCAGGCAAGGTGACAGTGACCGGGCTCGCCCGCAGCCCGCTGCTGGCGAAGCCGTCGATGATGCTTCCAGACAACGATATCCGGAAGAACATCTTTTACTGGAAGGACCGCGATGCGATGTCGGCGAGCGCCGGCCTGCCGGCCGCTGCCCGGCTGGTGCCGTTCTTCATTGATGCCGACAAGACGCCAAACCCCGGCGGCCTGCCGGTCGGCGGCGTCACCATCATCGACCTGCCCAACAGCCATCTGCAATACGCTTTCACCTGGTACGGCCTTGCCGCTGCCCTTGCCGGCGTCCTCATCTTCAGGCTTCGCCGGCCGGCGAAAGCGGAATGATCGTTGCCGCCGCCCTTGACAGGGCAGGGGTGCGCACCTCATTTCGGCTCTGAACAACCGGCCCGGATTCATGCTTCACACCACAACCAAGCCCCCATTGACGATCAGGCTCTGCCAGCCGCGCGGCTTTTGCGCCGGCGTCGACCGCGCCATCCAGATCGTCGTGCTGGCGCTGAAGAAATACGGCGCGCCGGTCTATGTCCGCCACGAGATCGTCCACAACCGCTACGTCGTAGAGGGCCTGCAGAGCCTGGGTGCCGTCTTCATCGAGGAACTGTCGGAAATCCCGACCGAGCATCGCCAGAGCCCGGTCGTGTTTTCGGCGCATGGCGTGCCGAAATCGGTGCCGGCCGATGCGCAGGCCCGCAACCTGTTCTATCTCGACGCCACCTGTCCGCTGGTCTCCAAGGTCCACAAGCAGGCAATGCGCCACCAGCGGCTTGGCCGCCATGTGCTTTTGATCGGCCATGCCGGGCATCCCGAAGTGATCGGCACCATGGGCCAGCTGCCGGACGGCGCCGTCACGCTGATCGAGACCGAGGCGGACGCCGCGAAGCTTGCGCCTGCCAATCCCGAGGCACTCGGCTTCGTCACCCAGACGACGCTGTCGGTCGAGGACACCGCCGGCATCATCCGGGCATTGCAGGATCGCTTTCCCGCCCTGCACGCGCCGGCAGCGGAATCGATCTGCTATGCCACCACCAACCGCCAGGAGGCGGTCAAGGAGACCGCGGCGGGTGCCGATCTCTATCTGATCGTCGGCGCGCCCAACTCGTCCAATTCGCGGCGTCTTGTCGAAGTCGCGGAACGCGCCGGCGCCACGATGTCGCTTCTCGTGCAGCGCGCTTCTGAAATTCCGTGGAATGACATCGCCGGCATCTCGACGCTCGGCCTGTCGGCCGGCGCCTCGGCGCCGGAAATCATCGTCGACGAAATCATCGATGCCTTCCGCCAGCGCTTCGATGTGACGATCGATCTGGCGATCACGGCAACGGAAACGGAGGACTTTCCGGTCATGCGGGTTTTGCGCGATGTCGAACTGACAAAGGCCGACATGGCTTTCGTCAACGGAGCCGCGTGAACAGCCCATGGCGGTCTACACCGATGTCAGCGAAGGCGAGCTCGGCACGTTCCTGCAGGCCTATCCGGTCGGCGAACTCCTGTCCTACAAGGGCATTGCCGAAGGCACCGAGAATTCGAATTTTTTGCTGCACACGACGAGCGGTTCCTACATCCTGACGCTTTACGAGAAGCGCGTCGACAAGGCCGACCTGCCGTTCTTTCTGGGCTTGATGGGCCATCTCGCCAGGAAGGGCATTTCCTGCCCGCTTCCGGTGACCGCGCATGACGGCACCGTCATCGGTGCGCTGGCCGGCCGCCCGGCGGTCATCATCACCTTCCTTGAGGGCCTGTCGCTGCGCCGGCCGACGGCAGCGCATTGCGGCGAGGTCGGCAAGGCGCTGGCCGAACTGCATCTTGCCGGCCAGGATTTTTCGATGAGCCGGCCGAACGCGCTTGCCATAGATGGCTGGCGCAAGCTGTGGAACGCCTCCCATGCCCGCGCCAACGAAGTCGAGCCGGGGCTGGCGGCGGAGGTCGATGCCGATTTCGTCGATTTTGAGCGCAACTGGCCGAAGGACCTGCCGCAGGGCATCATCCATGCCGACCTTTTTCCCGACAATGTCTTCTTCCTCGGCGAGAAACTGTCCGGGCTGATCGACTTCTATTTCGCCTGCGACGACCTCTATGCCTATGACGTCGCCACGTGCCTCAATGCCTGGTGCTTCGAGAAGGATTTTTCGTTCAACCTGACCAAGGGCACCGCGCTGCTGGCTGGTTACCAAAGCGTGCGGTCCCTGAGCCCCGACGAGAAGGCCGCATTGCCGATCCTGGCACGGGGATCGGCGCTGCGCTTCATGCTGACCCGCCTTTATGACTGGCTGACCATTCCCAACGGCGGGCTGGTCATGAAGCGCGACCCGACCGAGTATATCCGTCGCATGCGCTTCCACCGGCCGATCCAATCTCCTTCCGAATACGGGCTGATATGACTGACATGACCAAGCGGGTTGAAATCTTCACCGATGGCGCCTGTTCGGGCAATCCCGGACCCGGTGGCTGGGGAGCGATCCTGCGCTTCAACGGCAAGACCAAGGAACTGTCGGGCGGCGAGGCCGAGACGACCAACAACCGCATGGAACTGCTCGCTGCCATCTCGGCGCTCAATGCACTGAAGGAGCCCTGCGCGGTCGACCTTCACACCGACAGCAAATACGTCATGGACGGCATTTCCAAGTGGATCCATGGCTGGAAGAGGAACGGCTGGAAGACCGCCGACAAGAAACCGGTCAAGAACGGCGAGCTCTGGCAGGCACTGGACGAAGCCAACAGGCGCCATCAGGTGACCTGGAACTGGGTCAAGGGCCATGCCGGCCATGCCGAGAACGAGCGCGCCGACGAACTGGCACGCGAAGGCATGGCGCCGTTCAAGAAGGGTCCGTCAAAGCCTACAGTGACGCCGCAGCCAGCTGCACAGGCAAAGCCACCGGCGGTCGCAAAGGCGCGGCGTTCGACCCAGAGTTATTGAATTCGGGCGCCTCCGCTGACTGGCAGAAAGACCTCCATCGTGCCTGTCGCATACTATATCACGCATCCCCAGGTTCAGATCGATGCCGGCATTCCGGTGCCGCAGTGGGTGCTATCCGACATCGGGCGAGCAAGAGCCTCCGCAATGCTCGACCAGCCATGGGTCGGGTCGATCCGGCGTATCGTGTCGTCAGGCGAACGCAAGGCGATAGAAACCGCCGAGATCGTCGCAAGGCATCTGCGCCTTGCGGTCGAGGTCAGGGAACGGATGCATGAGAACGATCGGTCGGCAACGGGGTTCCTGCCGCCGCCGGAGTTCGAAGCGGCTGCGGACCAGTTCTTCGCCAATCCACAAAGCAGCATTCGCGGATGGGAGCGGGCCATCGACGCCCAGCATCGTATTGTGAGCGAGGTCGAAGCCGTGCTTGGCGCCAACGGCGCCGACGATATTGCCTTCGTGGGCCATGGCGGCGTGGGAACGCTCCTGCTGCTTTCTCTCAGCGGCCGGGAAATCAGCCGCGAAGCGGATCAGCCGGCGGGCGGCGGAAACTACTTCGCTTATGATATCGGAGCACGCCGCGTTCTTCACGGCTGGCGGCCGATCGATGGCGCGGTGCAACGCGTTGACGACCAATTCAGCTGAATTCAGCGGATCATCAGCGCCGTACCGTAGAGCCCAAGCGCGAACACGGTGTGCGACACCAAATTGAGCGCTCGGATCTGCATCGGATTGGGGCGCTTTGAGGCTGCCCAGCCGGCACCCATGCCGGGTGCGAGCAGGAACCAGCCGGCGCCGACGGTCACCATGCCGAGGATGAAGGCCGGCAGGAAAGTCGGCGCGGCAAGCCAAGCCGTTCCCGCAAGAAGGACGAGGATGATGCCGTAGGCGATGCCGACGGCATAGTGGAAGGCCCAGCCCAGCGCCACTTCCTGTGCGTAGGGCGAGGCCTCCGCGATGTCGTCGTGAAACACCTTGTTCCTCAAGTGCCAGACCCAGCGGCCGACCGGCCCCCAGTTCGGCCGCGGCTGGCCAAAGGCCACATGAAGGAAGAGGGCCCAGATATCCATCAGCACCGTCGCGCCAATGCCGATCGCCACGCTGCGCCAGACAATATCGAACATCGCCGAGGTCCCCCAAAAAGTGAAAATCCAGAAGCACCTACACGCGCGCGGCCGTCACGCCAAGGCGAACCTGACGGCCTTCGACTGACTGCCGTGGAGGTTCAGAGCTGTCCCAGGATATGCGCCGCACCCGACTCGTCGACACCTGGCTTGGTCTCGACATTGAACGCGGTGACCTTGCCGTCGTCGACGATCATCGAAAAGCGCCTCGAGCGCAGCCCCATACCGTCGCTGGCGTAGTCGAGGCCGACCGACTTGGCAAAATCGCCATTGCCGTCGGCGAGATAGAGGATCTTGCCCTCGCCGCCGGTGAAGCGCGCCCAGGCGCCCATGACATGCACATCGTTGACCGAAACGACTGCGATGGTGTCGACCCCACGCGCGAGGATAGCGTCATGGTTCTCCAGATAGCCGGGCAGGTGGTTGTTGCTGCAGGTCGGCGTGAAAGCGCCGGGAACGCCAAACAGCACGACCTTCTTTCCGGCGAAGATCTCGGCCGCCGTGATCGGCTTGGCGCCGTCGGTGGTCATCGTCTTGAAGGTCGCGTCGGGCAGCTTGTCGCCAACGGAGATGGTCATGGATGCCTCGTTCAATGTGTGGGGAAGGGACCTGTCCTTGCGATAGCGAAGTCAGGCGTCGCTCGCAACCGCCATGGCGCCTGGCGCAATGGATGTTGCCGTCTGTGCATCCGCGCTCTGCCGTCACGGGAAAGGCAGCATGCCTTCGACCGCGCCTTCGGCGCTTGTCAGCGTGTAGTAGAGCCCGCCATCGGTCGGTGTCGTCGACGGTCGGTCGAGGATCGGCACCGTGAACAACAGCTTGCCGTCTTTTTCGCTGCGAACCGGAGCACCGAACATGTAGTCACTTTCACCGGCGACGAAGAAGTCGGCAGCTTCCGGGTCGCCTGGAAAGCTCGCCTCGACGATCAGTGTCTCGTGGTCGCCGGGCAGCACGTTGATGCCGAAATCGGGCCGTGGAGCAGCCGGCAGGGTGGCAAGCGCTGCCTTCACCTGTGCAGCGTCCTTGGCATTGTCCGGATCGGCCCCGGGATCGACGCTCAGCCTTGTCTGCACCGGAATGCAGATCGTCTCGCAAATGCCGAGGAAAATGTTGGCGTCGATGACCGCCGGCTGATCCGGCGCCGACAGCGTGAAGGTAATCGGCAACGAAACCGGATGGTCGTAGCCGGCCCACTTGCCGTAGCCGTCGTCGTGACGCTGCGGCGGCGGAAACGAAAACCGCGCGTCGGAGATGTTGGTGCTGGCCGAGATGTCGATTTGCGGTGGCACGCCGGCATCGCCAGGGTCGCGCCAATAGGTTTTCCAGCCGGGCTTGAGCGCAATGTCGAGCACGCCCTGGATACGCCCGGCTTCGTCGGGCTTGCCGCTGGTTACAAGCCGTACCTTGCCGCCCTCGCTGTTGTACCAGACCGAGGAGGAGGCCAAGGCCGGAAGGCCCGTTCCCAAGACGACAGCAGCGCTGGCAAGCAGGATTCTCAAGCTTTGCATGGCCGTGATTTGATCGTCCGTTCGTGGCAGCGCAATGATCTCATGACCCTTTCGGTATCATATTTGCGTGACATCGCAGCTAGGGTTGTTGGAGTTGGACTTTCAACCCGACGATGCGCGATCCGCGAGTTCGTCTGCTCCGGGCACGGGCGGCCGACCTCAAATCGCGCGAGGCGCATCTTTTCGGCGCCCCGGAAACGCGTTACCCTCACGCCATGGACTTGTTGCGCCACAAGAAGACGGCTGCTGGACGCGGCTTTCTCGACGACCAGTTCCTGATTGCCATGCCCGGCATGAAGGACGACCGTTTCACGCGCTCCGTCATCTATGTTTGCGCCCACAGCGACGAGGGCGCGATGGGCCTCATCATCAACCAGACGCAGCAGATGCTGTTTCCGGACCTTCTGGTGCAGCTCGGCATCATGAACGAGCAGGAGGCGATACGCCTGCCGGCGCAGGCGCGCGACTTCGTCGTGCGCAATGGCGGGCCGGTCGACCGCAGCCGCGGCTTTGTCCTGCATTCCGGCGACTACCGGGTTGAATCGTCGCTCAGCGTCTCCGACGACATCTGCCTGACCGCGACCGTCGATATACTGCGCGCCATTTCGTCGGGCCGCGGGCCTCGCCGCGCGCTTATGGCGCTTGGCTATTCGGGCTGGGGTGCAGGCCAGTTGGAAAGCGAGATCGCCGAGAACGGATGGCTGACCTGCCCGGCCAGCCCCGAGCTTCTGTTCGACGCCGACATCGAGCGCAAATACGACCGCATCCTTGCCTCGATCGGCATCGATCTGGCGCATCTCAGCCTGGCCGCCGGCCACGCCTGAACATCACGCCTGCGTAAGCGGATACTGCTCCTTCAGCGTCTTCAACACCTGGTCGCCTGGCATCGGCGCGCCGAACATGAAGCTCTGCACATATTCGCAGCCCATCTGGCGCAGCTCCAGCGCATCGCTCTCGTCGGAGATGCCTTCGGCGACCACCGACAGGCCGAGCTCATGCGCCATGTGGACCATGGATTTCAGCAGCACCGCGCGCTTCGGCGTCTTATCGTCAACGAAGCTCTTGTCGATCTTGATGGTGTCGAAGGGGAAGCGCGTCAGGTAGGACAGTGACGAATATCCGGTGCCGAAATCGTCCAGCGACAGGCCGATGCCGAGCTGCTTCAGCTTGTTCAGCACATGCGATGTCTGCTCGGGATTGTCCATCACCAGCGATTCGGTAAGTTCCAGCCGGAAGCAGCGCGGCTTCAGATTGGCGCGCGCGATGACGGAGCGTACGTCGCTGACCAGGTCGCGGCGGATGAGCTGGCGGCTGGAGAGGTTGACTGAAACCGATAGCGGCGCATCGCCGATCTGCTTTTGCCAGGTCGCCAGATCCTCGGCCGCCTGCTGCATGGCGAACAGGCCAAGCTGCACGATCAGGCCGCAGTTTTCGGCGACGGGGATGAAATCCCCCGGCGGGATCATGCCGCGGCGCGGATGGTCCCACCTGAGCAGCGCCTCGAAGCCGGCGACGCTGCCGTCCTCCAGGCGCACGATCGGCTGGTAGGCGAGCGTGAATTCGCGCCGCTCGATGGCGCGGCGCAGGTCCGATTCGAACTGCAGCCGGTCGGTGCCGACGGTGCGGAAGGCGGGTCGGAACGGCTCGATCCTGTCGCCGCCGAAGCGCTTGGCCTGGTGCATGGCAAGCTCGGCGTCCTTGACCATGTCCTCGGCCGAAGTCTGCGCCGTGGTCCAGGTGATCAGCCCGATCGAAGCGGTGAGCACGATCTCGCGCTTGGCGAAGGTGATCGGGTTGTTGATCGCATGCTTGATGGCGTCGGCAACGGCCGCGATGCGGGCCGGGTCCTGTTCCGACAGAAGCATCAGCGCGAACTGGTCGCCGGCAAAGCGCGACAGCGAATCCTTGGGCTTGAGCAGCCGGTGCAGGCGCCGCGCAATGGTCAAAAGGATGGTGTCGCCGGCTGAAATGCCCAGACCGTCATTGACCTGCTTGAAGCGGTCGATGTCGATGACGAAGACCGTCGGGCGCACCTTCTCCTCGGTGCGGGCGATCGAGATGATCGCCTCCAGCCGGTTCATGAACAATTCGCGGTTCGGCAGGCCGGTCAGATTGTCGTGCACGGCATCGTGCAGCAGCCTTTCCTCCGACTTCTTCTGCTCGGTCACGTCGACCATGGTGCCGACGCAGCGGATCACTTCGCCGTCCGATCCGATCACCGGCCGGGCGCGCAGCGAGAACCAGTGATAGTGGCCATCGGCGCCGCGCAGGCGGAAATTCTGCGAGACCCGGCCGCGCCGGTGCTCCAGCACCACGTCAAGCGTGGTGCGGAACGTGTCGCGATCGTCGGCATGCAGCACCGGCAGCCAATTGCGCGCGGCGCCCCCCAGGCTGTTCGGCGTCAGGCCAAGCTGCACGCTGACATCGGGCTTGGTCACCACGCGGTCGCGCAGCACGTCCCAGTCCCAGACGATGTCGCCCGAACCTGCGACGGCCAACGCCTGGCGCTCGAGGTCGGAGAACAGGCCTTGATGCAGCGCGCCGCCGGCAAAGGCATGCTGCATGACGGTGAAGCCGATCAGCAGGATGATCAGGATCAGCCCGCCGCCAAGTGCCGGCTGGGCGATGTCGTTGTCGAGCATGCCGGTGATCGCCATCCATGACCCGCATAACCATAACAGCACCATCACCCAACTGGGCACCAGCATGATGGCGCGGTCGTAGCCGCGTATGCCGAGGAAGATGATCAGCCCGAGCCCGGTCACCGCGGTGGCGGCGAAGGAAAGCCTGGCGATGCCGGCGGCGACCGCCGGATCGATGATGGCGACGCCCGCGATCAGCACCAGCCCGAGGATCCAGACCAGCGCGCCGTAGCTGAAATGGCCGTGCCATCGGTTGAGGTTGAGATAGGCGAACAGGAACACCACGAAGGTCGCCGCAAGCGCCACCTCCGTTCCGGCCCGCCACATCTGCTCATTGCCCGGCGATATCTCGATGACCTTGTTGAGGAAGCCGAAATCGACGCAGATATAGGCAAGCACCGCCCAGGCCAGCGCTGCGGTCGCCGGGAACATCGAGGTTCCCTTGACGACGAAAAGGATGGTCAGGAACAGCGCCAGCAGGCCGGCGATACCGATGACGATGCCGCGAAACAGCGTGTAGGAATTGACCGAGTCCTTGTAGGATTCCGGATCCCACAGATAGACCTGCGGCAGTTTCGGCGAGGCGAGCTCGGCGATGAAGGTGATCACCGTGCCGGGGTTCAGCGTCACCCGGAACACGTCGGCGTCGGGGCTGGTCTGGCGGTCGAGCGCGAAGCCTTCGCTGGGCGTGATGGCGGCGATGCGGGTCGAGCCGAGATCGGGCCAGAAGATGCCCGAATTCACCAGCCGGAAATGCGGCGCCACGATCAGCCGGTCGAGCTGCTGGTCGGTGGTGTTGGCCAGCGCGAACACCGCCCAGTCGCCGGTCGAGCGCGCGTCATTGGCCTCGACCTCGATACGCCTGACGATGCCGTCGGGTCCCGGTGCGGTCGAGACCTGGAAATTTTCGCCCTGGTTCCGGTAGATTTCGACGGCGCCGGACAGGTCGAGCGCGACGTCGTCGCGAGCGATCTTGATCGGCTCGACGGCGAAGGCCGAAGACGCAGCGCAGAGCGTCACCAGGAGGAGCGCGAACAACGAGCCGATTCGCAGGAAATTCGTCAAAAATCAGCCCTTCGTTCCAGCGCCCGGCGGATCGTCCGCGATCCGGGCGTAGAGGTAGTGGTCCTGCCAGATTCCGTTGATCCTGAGATAGGATCGCAGAAGTCCTTCGCGCCGGAATCCGGCTTTTTCAAGCACGCGGATCGACCGTGCGTTGTCGGGAATACAGGCAGCTTCGATCCGGTGCAACCTCAGCGTATCGAAGGCGAATTGCGACACCAGCTTGACCGCTTCGGTCATCAGGCCACGGCCGCCATAGCGCTCGCCGATCCAGTAGCCGATATGGCCGCTTTGCGCGACGCCGTGGCGGATATTGCCGAGCGTGATGCCGCCGGCAAGCTTGCCGCTGCTCTTCTCGAAGATGAAGAAGGCGATGGCCGTGCCTTGCGCATAGTCCTCGCGGTAGCGGCTGATGCGCAGCCGCCATGCCGTGCGGTCAAGCTCGTCCGGCGTCCAGCGCGGCTCCCACGGCTCCAGGAAGGCGCGGCTTTCGCCGCGCAGCGCCGACCATTCGCGGAAGTCGTTGGTCAGCGGCACGCGCAGCGTAATCCGGTCACCCTTCAGTGCCGGCAGATCGCGGCGAAAGAAAGGGAGCGCGAACATGGCGCTTGGGAGGTCTTAGACGGCGAGCTTGCGGGCCGTCGTCTGCGTGCCCGAAAGCGAATCGAGGATCGCCTCATAGGGCGCAAGCGTACCCACGGGGCCGACGGCGGTGAGCGTCGGCTTGGTCGAAAACAGTCGCGCCGACAGGTCGGTCAGCCGCTCGATGGTCAAGGCCGAAAGCCGCTCCATCAGTTCTTCCTTGGCGATCGGCCTGCCGAAAAGGAGCAGTTGCCTGGCGATCTGCGAGGCGCGGCTGGCCGGGCTTTCGGCCGACATGATCAGCCCCGCGCGATACTGCGCCCGGGCCCGGTCGAGCTCTTCCTGCAGGATGTTTTCGCCTGCCTTCTGCAACTCGTCGATGATGACGGGCACCAGCTTGGCGATGTCGCTCTGCCCGGTCGCGGCATGGACGCCGAAGATGCCGGTGTCGGAAAAGCCCCAGTGGAAAGCATAGACCGAGTAGCACAGGCCGCGCTTTTCGCGGACTTCCTGGAACAGCCGGGACGACATGCCGCCGCCGAGGATCATCGACAGCACCTGCGAGGCGTAGAAGTCGCGCACATGGTAGGCGCGGCCCTCGAAGCCGAGCACGATCTGCGCATCCATCAGGTCGCGGTCCTCGCGGAAGTCGCCGCCAACATATTGCGCATATTGCGGAATATTGCTCTCGGCCTTGGCGCGGAAGCCGCCCAGATGCTTCTCGACTTCGCGCACGAAATTGTCGTGCTTGATGTCGCCGGCGGCCACGACCACCATGCGCTCGGCGCCGTATTGGCGTTCGATGAAATTATGCAGCTGCTTGGAGGTGAAGGACTTGACGGTCTCCGGCGTGCCGAGGATGGAGCGGCCGATCGTCTGATGGCGGAAGGCGGTTTCGGTGAAACGGTCGAAGACAATGTCGTCGGGCGTGTCGTGCGCGGCGCCGATCTCCTGCAGGATCACATGCTGCTCGCGCTCCAGCTCCTCCGGGTCGAATTCGGACTCCTGCAGGATGTCGGCAAGGATGTCGACCGCCAGGGGCACATCGTCGGAGAGCACCCTGGCGTAATAGGAGGTCGTCTCGACGCTGGTGGCGGCATTGATCTCGCCGCCGACATTCTCGATTTCCGAAGCGATTTCGAAGGCGGTGCGCCTTTTCGTACCCTTGAAGGCCATATGCTCGAGCAAATGGGCCATTCCGTGCTCTTCTTCGCGCTCATTGCGGGCGCCTGACTTGACCCAGGCACCAAGGGCAACGGATTCGAGACTTGGAAGGGTTTCGGTTGCGACTGTCAGGCCGTTCGACAGACGGCTTACCTCAACACCCATATGGCTAGTACTCCCTAACGCGCCGCCCGCGTGTGGCGTGTAACATAATCTTCCACCATTTTCAGGTCGGATGGAAGTACCGTGTATTTTTCGTCGGCTGACATCAAGGAGCCTAGCCATGCGGGCAGGGCCGGCGACACGCCGCAGGCCTCTTCGACGGCGGCCGGAAACTTGGCCGGATGCGCGGTGCCCAGCACCACCATAGGCACGGCGGCTGTGGCCTTGCCGGCGGCGACATGCATGGCCGCGGCCGTGTGCGGGTCGAGCAGATAATTACTGGCTTCGAGCGTCGAGCGGATGGTGGCGGCGACCTCGTCGACACCGGAGCGGCCGGCATCGAATTCGGCCCTGATGCTGGCGATTTCGCCTGTTTCGATGGTGAAGGCGCCGGACTGCTTGAGCCCGTTCATGTAGCGACGCACTGTCGCGGCATCGCGCCCTGCCGCCTCGAACAGCAGGCGCTCGAAGTTCGACGATACCTGGATGTCCATCGACGGCGATGTGGTGGCGAAGACGCCCTTGGTGCGGTACTCGCCGCTAGCAAGCGTGCGCGCCAATATGTCGTTGTCATTGGTGGCGATGATCAGCCGCTCGATCGGCAGCCCCATCCTCTTGGCGGCAT
Source organism: Mesorhizobium amorphae (assembly GCF_014843845.1). Taxonomy (GTDB): domain Bacteria; phylum Pseudomonadota; class Alphaproteobacteria; order Rhizobiales; family Rhizobiaceae; genus Mesorhizobium; species Mesorhizobium amorphae_A. The sequence goes on from NZ_JHQS01000130.1 coordinate 84,516, forward strand.
AGCCGGCGAAGATGTCGCCGAAATTGCCGGTGGGCACGGTGAAGGACACCGGCCTTTCCGGCGCGCCGAGCGACAGCGCCGAGGAGAAATAATAGACGATCTGGGCCATGATGCGGGCCCAGTTGATCGAATTGACGCCTGACAGCGAAACCCGATCGCGAAAACCGTGGTCGTTGAACATGTCCTTCACCAGGCCCTGGCAGTCGTCGAAATTGCCTTCAAGGGCCAGCGCATGGACATTGGCGGCGGTCGACGTCGTCATCAGGCGCTGCTGCACCGGCGAGACCTTGCCGTGCGGGAAGAGAATGAAGATGTCGGTGCGGTTGCGCCCGGCAAAGGCGTCGATGGCGGCACCCCCGGTGTCGCCGGAGGTTGCGCCGACGATTGTTGCACGCTGGTCGCGCTCGGCCAGGACATGGTCCATCAGCCGGGCCAGCAGCTGCATCGCCACGTCCTTGAAGGCCAACGTCGGGCCGTGGAAGAGTTCCAGCACGAAGGTATTGGCGCCGGTCTGCACCAGTGGACAGACGGCCTCGTGACGGAAGGTCGCATAGGCTTCGCGCACCAGTTTCTCGAACACTGGCGCCGCGATTTCACCGCCGAGGAACGGCGTCAGCACGCGGATGGCGAGGTCGGGATAGGTAAGGCCGCGCATGGCGCGGATATCGGATGCCGAAAACTGCGGCCATTCGCGCGGCACATAAAGCCCGCCGTCGCGCGCCAGCCCGGCCAGCACCGCGTCGGAAAATCCAAGCACGGGCGCATCCCCGCGGGTACTCACATATTGCATCGTCACATTCCGTTCTTTCCGGGCGTTTCATTCACCGCAAGGTGGTTAATTTTCCGAGCCGGATCAGTCGCATTTTTGCCGCGCGGTTGATATACGTCACCAGCTTTGCGAGAGGGAAGTGCAGTTTCATGGCGTTTTATTCGTTCAACAACCGCTTTGTCGCGGGTCTGGCGCTCACCGGCTTTATGCTTGCCGCCGCCGGTTGCCAATCGAGCGACAATGGCGTTCTCAACCTCGGCTTCGGCAAGAAGGACACCCAGGCGCCACCGCCGCCGCAGGATCCCAAAGTGCTCGCCAGCCAGTTGCGCGCCTACTGCCCGAAGGTGACGTTGCGCGACGGCACGGCCTTCTTCAGCACCTATGCCAAGGGCTCGGCCAAGCCCAGGAAGAAGACCGACGCCGCTCAGGATGCCGCAGCTGCCCAGCCGGCGCCCGACGGCACCATCGTCGATCCCGATCGCGATCCCGCCAAGGTCATCTACCAGGCCTCGATCACCGACGTGACCCGCGACTGCAGCAATGCCAACGGCCAGCTGTCGATGAAGATCGCGGTCGCCGGCAAGGTCGTTCCGGGACCGATGTTCGCGCCAGGCACGATCACCATGCCGATCCGCGTCGCGGTGATGCATGGCACCGAGGTGCTCTATTCGCAGATCCATCCCTATCAGGTCCAGGTCACCGACCCCTCGGCCGCCACGCAGTTTGTCTTCACCGACCAGAACGTCGTGGTGCCGGAGCCGACAGCGCAGGACTACCAGGCCTTTGCCGGCTATGACGAGGGCGCCCCGAAAGCCGCGACGGACAAGCCGAAGGGCAAGAGGAAGAGAGCCGCCCCCGCGACGAACTGACCCGCTTAAAGCGGCTGCGGACTGCCCTTTCAGGCGTCCGCGGACCACTCAGACAAAGCCTCGATCACGCTTTTCAGCTCCGCCCAGCGGCGAATGACGGTTTCCGCGCCGGCCTCGGTCAGCGCGTCGGCATGGCCGGGATAGCTGTGCCCGGCGCCGGTGAAGCCGATGACGCGCATGCCGGCCGCCCTGGCGCCGGCGACGCCATGCACGGAATCCTCGATGACGAAGGTGTTTTCCGGCTTCGCGTTGAGCTTTTCGGCGGCAAGCAGGAACACGTCCGGGGCCGGCTTGGTTTTGCCGGTCGGTGTTTCCATCGCCGAGAAGATGCGGCCGGCGAAGAACGGCAGCAGATGCACTTTGTCCAGCATGAACTCGATCCGCTCGGAGCGCGAGTTGGAGCAGATGCAGCGCGGCACGGTCACCGCCGCGACCGCTTCGCGCACGCCGTCGATAGCGCGCACGTCGCTGCGCAATTTGCGGTCGACCAGCTCTTCGGCGCGGTCGATCAGCGAGACCTGGAACGGGATGCGGGATTTTTCTTCGACCCGTATCATGATGTCCTTGAAAGTCAGCCCGGCATAGGTCTCGGCAAGTTCCTCCGGCGATATCTCATAGCCGGCCGAGGTCAAAAGCTCGGCTTCGATGCGCGCGGCGATGATTTCTGAATCGACGAGCACGCCGTCGCAATCGAATATGACAAGGTCTGGCTGGGGCATGGCAATCCGAACAAGGGAAGGATGGTGGGCGGCCCGACAGGGCTCAGGCGGCGCGGCATACACCAACAGGCCGGGCTTCGCAAATTAACCGGGCCTAGGCGGCCGAACCGGTTCCGCCCTTCACCGAATATTTACGCTGATCGGTAACCATAACAGGAAGTAAAACAGTAACGCGTGCCCTTGGGTGTAACAATGTCAGCCGTGCGTCTTCTCGACGAGCTTTCCCACGCTCCCCAGCAATCCGAATGGCTGGACACGATCCTGAAGGGCGACTGCGTCGCGGCACTCGACCGGCTGCCCGAAAAATCGATCGACGTCATCTTCGCCGATCCGCCCTACAACCTTCAGCTCGACGGCGACCTGCACCGGCCCGACCAGTCCAAGGTCGACGCCGTCGACGACGATTGGGACCAGTTCGAGAGCTTTGAAGCCTACGACGCATTCACCCGCGCCTGGCTGCTGGCGGCGCGCCGCGTCTTGAAGCCGAACGGCACCATCTGGGTCATCGGCTCCTATCACAACATCTTCAGGGTCGGCGCCCGGATGCAGGATCTCGGCTTCTGGATCCTCAACGACGTCGTCTGGCGCAAGACCAACCCGATGCCGAACTTCCGTGGCCGCCGCTTCCAGAATGCGCATGAGACGATGATCTGGGCCTCGCGCGACCAGAAGGGCAAAGGCTACACCTTCAACTACGAAGCGCTGAAGGCATCCAACGACGACATCCAGATGCGCTCCGACTGGCTGTTTCCGATCTGCACCGGCGGCGAGCGGCTGAAGAACGAGAACGGCGACAAATTGCACCCGACGCAGAAGCCGGAAGCACTGCTGGCCCGCATCATGATGGCCTCGACCAAACCGGGCGACATCGTGCTCGATCCCTTCTTCGGCTCCGGCACCACCGGCGCGGTGGCAAAACGCCTCGGCCGCCACTTCGTCGGCATCGAGCGCGAGCAGGCCTATATCGATGCCGCCAACGAGCGCATCGATGCCGTCCGGCCGCTGGACGGCGAGGATCTCACCGTGCTTACCGGCAAGCGCGCCGAGCCGCGCGTTGCCTTTGTCAGCCTGATCGACACCGGTCTTATGCTGCCCGGCGCCACGCTCTATGACGCCAAGAAGCGCTGGGCGGCCAAGGTGCGCGCCGACGGCACGGTGGCCATCGGCGATAGCGCCGGCTCGATCCACAAGATCGGCGCCGAGGTGCAGGGGCTGGACGCCTGCAACGGCTGGACCTTCTGGCACTATGAGCGCAGCGGCGGCCTCACCCCGATCGATGAACTGCGCCGCATTGCCCGCCTCGGCATGGAGCGGGCAGGGGCCTGATTCAGCTCACCTTGATCCCAAGACGCTCGAGGTCCGCCTTGAGCGTTTCGGCGTCGGTGAACAGCACCGCTTGCCAGCCGGCAGCCTTGGCGCCGTCGACATTCTTCTGGCTGTCGTCGATGAACAGCGTCGCTTCGGGCTCGAGGCCGAACGCGGCGACGTGATGGTCGTAGATGGCGCGGTCAGGCTTGATCTCGCGGATGTCGCCCGACACGGTCACGCCGCGCGGATGGTTCAGAAAATCGAAGCGCTGCCGGGCTTCGGCAAGCGTGTCGGTGGCAAAATTGGTCAGCATGGTCACGTCATGGCCAGTGTCGATCAGCTTCTCCATGATGGCGACGCTCTCGTCATAAGCGTGCGGCACCATGTCGTGCCAGTGGCGGCGGAAATTGCGAATATTTTCAGCATGATCGGGGTGTTCGGCGATCAGCAGCGCCTCCGCCTCTTCCCAGGTCCGGCCACGGTCCTGCTCGATGTTCCAGTCGCTGGTGCAGACATTGTCGAAAAACCACTTTCTCTCTTCGGCATCCGGGATCAGGCGGCTGAACGGGATATTCGGATCGTAATGGATCAGCACTCTGCCGATGTCGAAAACGATGTGGCGGATTTCAGTCATGCAGGCCTCTTTGCGGTATGTGGCGACGGCTTTTTCGTTGCGCCGGGTATCGCAGCCTCGATTGCCTTTTTCATGACAGTCGGCAACGCCTCGCCTGAAATGTCCGATGGCAGCGACCAGAAATGGCCGGCTGGGGTGTCGCCGCTCACCTGCGCATGAAAGACGTCGATTTCGAGCGCGAAATGGGTGAAAACGTGCGCGATCTGCCCGGCAAATTGCCAGTCGGCGGCAAACGGCGCCGCAGCCGCCGTAGTCGCTCCGTCCATCCGCGCCGTCCAAGCCGTGGTCGGTACTTCGGTCATGCCGCCAAGCAAGCCCTTGTCCGGGCGCTTGCGCAACAGGATGGCGCCATCGCCACGCACGGCCACGAAGGCTGCTCCGCGCCGCAAGGGCCTTTCCGCCTTCGGCAAGCGAACCGGGAAGCGTTCGGGGTCGCCTGAAAGAATGGCGCTGCAATCCGCCCGCAGCGGGCACAGCATGCAGCGTGGCCTACGCGGCGTGCAGATCGTCGCGCCGAGATCCATCATCGCCTGGGCGAAGTCGCCCGGTCTTTTGTCCGGAACCATGCGCTCGACAAGCGCGCGGATTTCGGGCTTGGCTTCACTGAGAGGCGTTTCGATCGAAAACAGCCGGGAGACGACACGCTCGACATTGCCGTCGACGACGGCCGCCGGCCGGTCGAAGGCGATCGCCGCGATCGCCGCCGCCGTGTAGGCGCCGATCCCCGGCAGTTCCCTGAGGCTAGCTTCGTTGTCCGGAAAGCTGCCGCCACGCCGCGCCACGAGATCGGCGCAGGCCTTGAGATTGCGCGCCCGTGAATAGTAGCCGAGCCCGGCCCACGCCTTCATCACGTCTTCTGTCGACGCAGCGGCCAGAGCCTCGACATCAGGCCATTTCTCGACGAAAGCGCGAAAATAGGCTTTGACCGCCTCGACCGTGGTCTGCTGCAGCATGACCTCGGACAGCCAGACGCGGTAGGGATCGGGTTTTGTACCTGACGCCAGCGCGCGAGGCGCGATGCGCCAGGGCAGGTCGCGGTGATGCGCGTCGTACCAGGCAAGCAGGCGGGGCGCGATCTCTTCGCTCTCCCTGGATGCGGCCTTGCGGGTCTGATCGTGCGGTGCCATTGATCGCTTGGTTGGAGCGGACTGGAGAACGCACATGGCAGGGAAAAAGCCCTTCGGCAATCCCGTTCCGGTGAGCGATCTCGCGACCGAGATCCTTGATCCGGTGCTGCGCAAGCGCGCCGGCATCTCGATCGGGCTGGTCCAGTCATGGGAGGAGATCGCCGGACCCCGGCTTGCCGGCCGTTCGCGCCCCGAGAAGATCCAGTGGCCGCGCCGCCTGCATGAGGACGATCCATTCGAGCCGGCGGTGCTGGTCATCGCCTGCGAGGGCATGGCCGCGCTGCATTTGCAGCACGAGGCCGGCGAGATCATCAACCGCGTCAATGCTTTCCTTGGATTCAATGCCATCGGCCGCATCAAGATCCTGCAGAAGCCGGTGATGACCGAAAAAGCCCGGCCGAAACCGGCTCTCAGGCCGCTGACATCAGCCGAGAAGGCCAAATTGTCCGATACGGTCGGCAAGATCGAAGACGATGGCTTGCGCGCCTCGCTGGAACGGCTCGGCGCCACTATTCTTGGCGAAAGGAAACCGCGCGGGTCATGAACGCGTCATCTATCTCGCGCATTCGTGATCATGCATATAGTCTTTGGCGATTGGAATGGGGACAGCGATGCCTTAATTCGCGCTAACTCTCGCCTTTTCTAGCCTTTGCATTGCAAAATCCAACTATTGTCAGGTGATTCGCATGAACCGTTCCCCGTTTGGCCAAAGCTTGTCTCGCAGAAACCTCTTGTCTTCGCTGGCCGCCGTTCCGGCTGTGGTTCTGCTTGCCGCTTGCAGCGACTCGGACGAGGAGGCCAAAGCGGCGGATGTGAAGCCTGCCGCTCCCGCCACCCCTGCGACCCCAGCCACGCCGGCCGCCGTCAAGGTGCCGGAAGCGCAGGGCACGGTCGACATGGCCGAACTTTTGAAGCCCGGCGCGTTGCCCGACAAGCAGCTCGGCAAGGACGACGCCAAGGCCACCATCGTCGAATACGCCTCGATGACCTGCCCGCATTGCGCGCATTTCAACGAGACGACCTTCCCTGAACTGAAGAAAAAATACATCGACACCGGCAAGGCCCGCTACATCCTGCGCGAATTTCCCTTCGATCCGAGCGCGGAGGCCGGTTTCATGCTGGCGCGCTGCGCCAAGGACAACTATTTCCCGATGGTGGACGTGCTGTTCAAGCAGCAGGCCAACTGGGTTGGCGTCAACAACACCAAGGACGCTTTGCTGCAAATCTCGAAGCTCGCCGGTTTTACACAGGAGTCCTTCGAGGCCTGCTTGACGGACCAGAAGCTTCTGGACGATGTGAGAGCGGTCCAGAAGCGCGGCGCCGATGAATTCAAGGTCGACTCGACGCCGACTTTCTTCATCAATGGAAAGACCTACAAAGGGGCGATGTCGATTGAGGAAATGTCGGCCATCCTCGACCCTCTGCTCTGACGCAGCGCCGAAGCGGCTGCGCTTCGGCGTGCGCACGCCTATGCCTTGCCGCGGGCTCAACCGCGGAACACTTCTGCCGGACCCGCTTGTGGGGCGGCGCGAATGAAGTTTTCGCGCCTTCGCCTCCTCGGTTTCAAGTCCTTCGTCGAACCCGGCGAGTTCGTCATCGAACGCGGCCTGACCGGCATCGTCGGGCCGAACGGCTGCGGCAAGTCGAACCTTGTCGAAGCGCTGCGCTGGGTGATGGGCGAAAGCTCCTACAAGAACATGCGCGCGTCGGGCATGGACGACGTTATCTTTTCCGGCTCAGGAACGCGTCCGGCCCGCAACACCGCCGAAGTCACGCTTTTCCTCGACAACAGTGACCGCACCGCGCCGTCGGCCTTCAATGATGCCGACGAACTGCAGGTGTCGCGCCGCATCGAGCGCGAGGCCGGCTCGCTCTACCGCATCAATGGCAAGGAAGCCCGCGCCAAGGACGTGCAGCTTCTGTTTGCCGACCAGTCGACCGGTGCGCGCTCGCCTTCGATGGTCGGGCAGGGCCGCATCGGCGAACTGATCCAGGCGAAGCCCCAGGCACGCCGCGCTCTGCTGGAAGAGGCCGCAGGCATTTCCGGCCTGCACACGCGCCGCCACGAGGCCGAGCTTCGGCTCAAGGCGGCCGAACAGAACCTGGAACGGCTGGACGACGTCGTCGGCGAGTTGGAAAGCCAGATCGAAAGCCTGAAGCGCCAGGCGCGCCAGGCCTCGCGCTTCAAGAACCTGTCGGCCGACATCCGCAAGGCCGAGGCGACGCTTCTGCATCTACGCTGGACGCTCGCCAAGTCCCAGGAAGGCGAGGCGCGTTCGGCGCTGGCGGTTGCCACGACGTTGGTCGGCGACCGTGCCGCAGCCCAGATGGCGGCCGCCAGGGAGCAGGGCATCGGCGCCCACCGGCTTCCGGATCTGCGCGACGCGGAAGCTGCCGCTGCCGCTGTCTTCCAGCGCCTGTCGATCGCCAAGACGCAGATCGAGGAGGAAGCGGGCCGCATCCGTGCCCGCCAGGCCGAACTCGAGCGCCGGCTGCAGCAGCTTGACGGCGACATCGCCCGCGAGGGGCGGATGGTGCGCGACAACGCCGACATCCTCGAACGCCTTCGCACCGAGGAGGCTACGCTCAACTCCGAAAATGCCGGTGCCGCCGAGCGCGAGGCCACCACGCGTGGCGCCTTCGAGCAAGCGGCAGCCACGCTCTCGCAGAGCGAAGCGAAGCTTGCCGCGCTGACCGCCGAACGCGCCGAAGCGGCCGCCTCGCGCAACCAGATCGAGCGCACCTTGCGCGAAACCGCTGAGCGTCGCGACCGCTTCGCCCGCCAGCTTGCCGAAGTCGACCGCGAACTGTCAGAGATTATTTCCAAGGTCGCCGGCCTGCCCGATCCCGCCGAGAAGCGGCTTCTGGTCGAGGACGCCCAGGCGCTGCTGGAACAGGCCGAGGCCAGTGCGTTATCAGCCGAGCAGGCCGTCGCCGAGGCACGCGCGGCCGAAAGTGCCGCCCGCCCGCCGCTGCAGGATGCCAAGGCCGAACTGGCGCGCATCGAGACCGAAGCCCGCACGCTGGCCAAGATCCTGAACGCAGCGAGCGGCGATCTCTTCCCCTCCGTTCTCGAACAACTCAGCGTCGAGCGCGGCTATGAGACAGCGCTGGGTGCCGCGCTTGGCGAGGATCTCGATGTCCCGCTCGACCGCAGCGCTCCGGTGCATTGGGGCGAAAGCGCGGTCCAGCCCGGCGATGCCGCGCTGCCGGAAGGCATCAAAAGCCTTGCCAGCGTGGTTCGTGCCCCGGCACAGCTTGCCCGCCGCCTGGCGCAGATCGGCATTGTCGACGCCGGGGACGGCCGACGGTTGCAGGCTCTGTTGGCTCCGGGACAGCGGCTGGTCAGCCGTGAAGGCGCGCTGTGGCGCTGGGACGGGCTGACGGCCAGCGCCGACGCGCCGACCGCGGCCGCGCAGCGGCTGGCCCAGAAGAACCGGCTGGCCGAACTCGACGCCGAGGCGGTCCAGGCGACCCTCGTCCTGCGCGAAGCCGAAGCAGCACTTGCCCAGGCCGAGCAGGCGCTTCGCCAGACGAGCGAGGCCGAGCGCAACGCCAGGCAGGCGGGCCGCGATGCCCAGCACGGACTGGACGCCGCCCGCAATGCGCTGGCCGAGGCCGAAAAGGCCGGCGGCGAACTGGTGAGCCGACGCGCTGCCCTCGACGAGGGGCGCGCCCGCGTCGTCGACAGCCATGAAGAGACGGCGGCCGCCTTCGTCGAGGCGGAAATGCTGCTGCAGAGCGCGCCCGATCTCGGCGACCTGCAACTGCAGCTCGAACAGTCCTCGGCCAATGTCGCAAAAGACCGTGCCACTCTGGCCGATGCGCGTGCCGTCCACGAAGGGTTGCGGCGGGAAGCCGAGGCGCGGACGCGCCGCCTCGAAGCCATTGGTGCGGAACGCCGAAACTGGCTGGAGCGGGCCGAGAACGCCTCGACGCAGATCGCCGCCCTTGGCGAGCGCAAGGCTGAGGCCGAGGCCGAGCGCGAGCGGCTGGCCGACGCGCCCGACGAGATCGACGCCAAGCGGCGCGCGCTGCTGTCGCAGCTCGCCGAAGCCGAGTCGCTGCGCCAGGCGGCGGGCGATCGCCTGCAGGAAGCGGAAAACAAGCAGGCCGAACTCGATAAGGCCGCAACGGCGGCGATCCAGTCGCTGGCCGAAGCCCGTGAATCCCGCGTCCGCGCCGAGGAGCGACTGACGGCGGCCGACGAGCGGCGGCTGGAGGTCGAGGCGCGCATTCAGGAAACGCTGAACACGCCGCCGCATCTGGTCATCCGCCATACCGGCCTGGAAGCCGACGACCCGATGCCCGAAATGGCCGAGATCGAGCGCCAGCTCGACCGGCTGAAGATCGAACGCGAACGGCTCGGCGCCGTCAATCTGCGCGCCGAGGAGGAGCAGAAGGAACTGTCAGACCGGTTGGAAACCATCGTTTCCGAGCGCGAGGACATCATCGAGGCGATCCGCAAGCTCAGGCAGGCGATCCAGAGCCTGAACCGCGAGGGACGCGAGCGGCTGCTTGCCGCCTTCGAGGTGGTCAACGGCCATTTCCAGCGGTTGTTCTCGCATCTGTTCGGCGGCGGCACGGCGGAACTGCAGCTGATCGAATCCGAAGATCCGCTCGAGGCCGGGCTCGAAATCCTCGCCCGCCCGCCCGGCAAGAAGCCGCAGACCATGACGCTGCTATCCGGCGGCGAGCAGGCCTTGACGGCGATGTCGCTGATCTTTGCCGTCTTCCTGACCAATCCGGCGCCGATCTGCGTGCTCGACGAAGTCGACGCGCCGCTCGACGACCACAATGTCGAGCGCTTCTGCAATCTCATGGACGAGATGTCCAAGACCACCGAGACGCGCTTCGTCATCATCACCCACAACCCGATCACCATGGCGCGCATGGACCGGCTGTTCGGCGTCACCATGGCCGAGCAGGGCGTCAGCCAGCTGGTCTCGGTCGACCTGCAGGCCGCCGAGGCGATGCGCGAGGCGAGCTGAGGTGGCCGGGCGAGCAGCCCGGATTTGATCTCATTTTTTGTTGGCAGGTTTGGCTGGGGCGCCAGGATTCGAACCTGGGAATGTCGGTACCAAAAACCGATGCCTTACCACTTGGCGACGCCCCAATAGCCATCAGAGTCGCTTGTGCGGCGCGTTATTAGCAGAGCAGCCAAAAAGCACAATGGCAATGAAGGGTGGTGTCGCCCACCTGATTTCGCAGTCCACAGCCGCGGCCAGGAGCGGCGTTTACTCGCTCCAGACCGCCATTTCGTTGCCGGCCGGATCGATGAAATGGAAGCGCCGGCCGCCCGGGAACGAGAAGATCGGCTTGAAGATGGTGCCGCCGGCATTTTCGACGGCGGCGAGCGTTTCTTCCAGATCCTGGGAATAAAGCACGGGCAGCGGTTTGGCTGGAGCTTCGCCGCCATCGGCCTGAAACCCGCCGTCGAGCCCTTCGGCAAAGGCCGAATAGGTCGGCCCGTAATCGGTGAACGACCAGGAAAAGGCGGCGCTGTAGAAAGCCTTCACACTGTCCAGCGTGCCTCCGGTCGCCGGCATTTCCAGATAGTCGAGTTTTCCGGTCAGTTTCATGACGCCACTCCATACAATGTTCTTGTTATGTTCTATTCCGTTACCTCCGATGCCGCAAGTCTTTTTGACGCAGCCTTCGCTTTAATCGGTTGTAGGGGTTTTTCTTAATCGATTGTAGGCGCCGGCCGACTTTGCCCTGCCTTGCCTTTCGCAGTGCAGCATCCTATCGCTCGATCTAAGGCGCGTCGGAACCTGGGCCATCGTCCAGGTTTCGCCGATCTTTCCAATCTCCGGCATCTGGAGGGCGAGCATGACCAAGTGGGTTTACACTTTCGGCGATGGTGCCGCGGAAGGCCGTGCCGGCGACCGCAACCTTCTCGGCGGCAAGGGCGCCAACCTGGCCGAGATGTGCAGCCTCGGCCTGCCGGTGCCGCCTGGTTTCACCATCACCACCGAGGTCTGCAATGCCTACTACGCCAACGGCCGTACCTATCCGGCTGAGCTGGAACCAAATGTCACGGTGGCGCTGGATCATATCGGCCGGCTGACCGGGCGCCGTTTCGGCGACCCGTCGAAACTGCTGCTGGTGTCGGTGCGTTCAGGCGCCCGCGCCTCGATGCCCGGCATGATGGACACCGTGCTCAATCTCGGCCTCAACGACGACACGGTCGAGGCGCTGGCCGCCGATTCCGGCGATGCGCGCTTCGCCTATGACAGCTACCGTCGTTTCATCCAGATGTATTCCGATGTCGTCATGGGCCTCGACCATGAGGTGTTCGAGGAGATCCTCGAGGACCAGAAGGCGAGCCTCGGCCATGAGCTCGACACCGAACTGACGGCGCTGGAATGGCAGGGCGTGATCGCGCTCTACAAGGCCAAGGTGGAGGAGGAGCTCGGCAAGCCGTTCCCGCAGGATCCGCACGAGCAGCTGTGGGGTGCGATCGGCGCGGTGTTTTCCAGCTGGATGAACAACCGCGCCATCACCTACCGGCGCCTGCACGACATTCCCGAAAGCTGGGGCACGGCGGTCAACGTCCAGGCCATGGTGTTCGGCAATATGGGCAACACCTCGGCCACGGGCGTCGCCTTCACCCGCAATCCCTCGACCGGCGAAAAGCAGCTCTACGGCGAATTCCTGGTCAATGCGCAGGGCGAGGATGTCGTTGCCGGCATCCGCACGCCGCAGAACATCACCGAAGCTGCCCGCATTGCCGCCGGCTCCGACAAGCCGTCGCTGCAGAAGCTGATGCCGGACGCCTTCCAGTCCTTCGTCACGATCTCCGATAGCCTGGAAAAGCACTACCGCGACATGCAGGACCTCGAATTCACCATCGAGCGCGGCAAGTTGTGGATGCTGCAGACGCGCTCCGGCAAGCGCACCGCCAAGGCGGCGCTCAAGATCGCCGTCGAGATGGCCAGGGATGGCCTGATCACCAAGGAGGAGGCGGTCGCCCGCATCGATCCCGCCTCGCTAGACCAGTTGCTGCATCCGACCATCGATCCGAAGGCCGCGCGTGACGTGATCGGCATCGGCCTGCCGGCTTCGCCGGGCGCCGCCACCGGCGAGATCGTCTTTTCCTCAGGCGAGGCCGAGGACGCCAAGGCGCAAGGCCGCAAGGCGATCCTGGTGCGCATCGAGACCAGCCCCGAGGACATCCACGGCATGCACGCCGCGGAAGGTATCCTGACCACGCGCGGCGGCATGACCAGCCATGCCGCGGTGGTGGCGCGGGGCATGGGCAAGCCTTGCGTGTCGGGCGCCGGCTCGCTGCGCGTCGACTACAAGACCGGCACGCTGATGGCGATGGGACAGACCTTCCGCAAGGGCGACATCATCACCATCGACGGCGGCAACGGCCAGGTGCTGAAGGGCGCGGTGCCGATGCTGCAGCCCGAACTCTCCGGCGATTTCGCCGCCATCATGGAATGGGCCGACGCCGCGCGCCGCATGAAGGTTCGCACCAATGCCGAAACCCCGCTCGATGCGCGCATGGCGCGCTCCTTCGGCGCCGAAGGCATCGGTCTCTGCCGCACCGAGCATATGTTCTTCGACGGCGACCGCATCGTCGCCATGCGCGAGATGATCCTGGCCGACACCGAGAAGGACAGGCGCGCCGCACTTGACAAGCTGCTGCCGATGCAGCGCTCGGATTTCCTCGAACTGTTCGAGATCATGGCCGGCCTGCCGGTGACCATCCGCCTGCTCGATCCGCCGCTGCACGAATTCCTGCCCAAGACGGAAGGCGAAGTGGCCGAGGTCGCCGCCGCCATGAACGTGTCGCCGGAAAAGCTCAGGCAGCGCACAGAAGCCCTGCACGAGTTCAATCCGATGCTCGGCCATCGCGGTTGCCGCCTGGCCGTCTCCTATCCCGAGATCGCCGAAATGCAGGCGCGCGCCATCTTCGAGGCCGCCGTAGAGGCTGGCCAGAAGGCCGGCGCGCTGGTGGTTCCCGAAATCATGGTGCCGCTGGTCGGTCTGGTGAAGGAGCTTGACTACGTAAAGGCGAGGATCGATGCCGTCGCCAAGAGCGTCATGGAAGAGACCGGCATCAAGATCGACTATCTCACCGGCACTATGATCGAACTGCCGCGCGCCGCGATCCGCGCCCATGTCATCGCCGAGGCGGCCGAATTCTTCTCCTTCGGTACAAACGACCTGACCCAGACCACCTTCGGCATCTCGCGTGACGATGCCGCCTCGTTCCTGGAGACCTATCGCCAGAAAGGCATCATCGAGCAGGATCCGTTCGTGTCGCTCGACATAGACGGCGTCGGCGAACTGGTGCGCATGGCGGCCGAAAAGGGCAGGGCGACCAGGCCCGAGATCAAGCTCGGCATTTGCGGCGAGCATGGCGGCGATCCCGCTTCGATCCGCTTCTGCGAGGAGGTCGGCCTCGACTATGTGTCGTGCTCGCCCTACCGCGTGCCGATCGCCAGGCTGGCCGCCGCGCAAGCAGCGGTGCTGGTGGCAAAGGCATCTGCGCCGCGCGCCTGATGGCCGTGACTATTGCCATGGATGACCGATCGATGACTGTCGATTGGCTCCGGTTGCGCGGTTGCCAACTTACGATTTTGTGAGCAAAGTCACGCGAAGTTGCGCGTGACGGTCCTCAATCTCGACATCGTTTCCGCCCAGTTTCCCAAGCCCGACCCCCGGTGCCCGAAACAGATGCTTCAGTTTTCCCCCGCTCCCGTCCGCTCGATCCTGATACTCCAGACCAAGTACATGGGCGATGTTGTCCTCGCCTCCACGCTGGCGAAAAACCTGCAGCTCGAATATCCGGGCGTCAGGATCGTATTCCTCTGCGAGGCGCGCTTCGCAAGCTTCCTCACCGCCCACGGCATCGCCTCCGACGTCGTCACCTTCAGCCGCGCGCGCCTGCGTGGTTCACCGCTGCAACGCGGGCGTGAGCTCTATTCGATGGTGCGCAGGCTGCGTCAGCACCGCTTCGACATGACGATCGACCTGAGCGATTCGAAAACCTCTCGGGTCATCGTCAGGCTCGTCAACGCCAGGACCAGGGTAGGCTATCACCCGACGGACAGGCCCTTGCGCTGGTACGAGCGCAATCCGGCAAACATTCGGGTCACGCGGTTCGGCTACGGTGAAAGGCACTATCTCTACCGCTACCTTTCGCCGCTGGAGGCGCTTGGGATCGATCTGCGCGTCAGAACGCCTTCGATCAAGCCGCTGCCGCTGGAAACGGCTCGCGTCCAGGACTTACTGAACGTGCACGGGCTCCGGCGAAGCGCCTTCGTCGCGGTGCATGCCGGAGCGAGCTTCCGCGGTCGGCAATGGCAGCCGGAACGCTTCGCCGCCGTGATTGACGAAATCTCGCGCGAGACCGGGCTGGACTTCGTGCTTGTCGGCGGCCCGGACGAGCGCGCGCCGGCTGAACGGATCGTCGCCGGGACCGCATCGGCCGTCGTCAACCTCGTCGGCGTCCTGTCGCTCGAAACACTGCTGGCATTGCTGGAGGAAGCGCGGCTGTTCCTCGGCAATGAGAGCGGCCCGATGCATATGGCCGCTGCGGCGGGAACCCCTGTTGTCGGCCTTTTCGGCCAGACAAGGCCAACCCGCTGGGGGCCAGTCGGCGCGCCGAGCATTTGCCTCCAGCCTTCCATGCCGTGCGAGTGCGTGGCGCCCGATCTGTGCCGTTGGCCGGACCCAAGCAAATCCTGCTGCGTTTGGCGCCTGGAGGTCGAGCCTGTCATCGAGGCCGTGCGCGAAATCCTGGCGCAGACCGAGGTCGCTGTGCAACCGCCACCCGTGGTTCGCGCCACTCGCTGAAAAGTCACACACCAGGAAATTGTCGCCACGGCCGCTTTTGGCATGCGCGCCGTCCCGATTTTCGCCTTGATGCGGGTTTTCCTGGCGCGGCTCCCGCAGGGATCCGCTTCTATATCCGGAAATCAATCATGCGCCTGCTCGGAAAATATCTTTGCGCGATAGCGATCTCGGCCTGCACCGTGTCGGCAGGTCACACCGCACCGCTTCTCGAACCTACGCTGCATTTGACGCCGCGGGCCGGCAGCGGCCGCGTGGCGCTGACGCTGGACGCCTGCGGCGGCCAGACCGACACCAGGATCCTCTCGGCGCTGGTCGACAACAGGATCCCGGCGACGATCTTCGTCACCGGCATCTGGCTGAAGCGCAATGAAGCGGCGATCGAGATCATGCGCGCGCATCCCGATTTGTTCGAACTGGAGAACCATGGCGGCCGCCATATTCCGGCAGTCGACACGCCGCGAAAGATCTATGGCATCCGCAGCGCCGGCAGTCCCGACGCCGTACTGGCCGAAGTCGAATCGGGCGCCGCAGCCCTTGCCCGCACCGGCGAGCCGGCGCCGAAATGGTTTCGCGGCGCGACCGCCGAATACAGCCCATCCGCCATCGCCATGATCCGCAAGCTTGGTTTCAAGATCGCCGGCTTTTCGATAAACGGCGACGGCGGCTCTTTGCTGGGTGCGAAGGAAACCGCCCGGCGCATCGCCGCCGCCAGGGATGGCGACGTCATCATCGCCCATATCAACCAGCCCACCCATGCCGCCGGCGAGGGCGTGGTGCAGGGCCTGCTGTCGCTCAAGCAAAAGGGCCTGACCTTTGTGCGGCTCGATGAAGCCGATGGCGTAGGCAATGACGGCACCACCGACTGATCGGATCAGCCTGATTTGAGTCTCAACGCGCGCACCCTTGGGTGAGTGCTCGGCTCGGAACGCTTAGGCCGGCGTGGCTTCGATCGTCACCTTGCTGGGATAAAAGGCGCCGTGATTGCGGATCTCCGTCATCTCGTCGAAGGGGCGCTCATAGGCCCACATCGCGTCCTTGCCGGCCTCTCCAGCCGGCAGTGCGCTCCAATAGCTGGCATCTCCCTTGTAAGGGCAGTGCGTCGAGTGCTCGGTCTTGGCCAACCGGCTGAAATCGATGTCGTCGAAGGGAATGTAGACAACCTGGGCATAGGGCGGCTCCGACAGGAGCTTTGCGGTCGTCGACGTGGCGATCACCGTTTCGCCGGCACGCACCCTGACAGTGCCGTGATAGGGCTCGATGGTGATGACCTTGTCGGGATTGCGCTGGAAGCCGGGTGCGGGATTTGCGATCTTGTCCATTGGCGGGTTTTCCTTGTCCGGCATGGGGCGCCGTCCGGAATAGGTGTGTCGGGCAAGCGCCAAGCGCAAGGCCAAGCCAAATCCACGCCTGGCCCGCGGTCAACTAGCCTTGTCCCGAGAAACTTTCAGGCCGCGGTCTTGAACACATCCATCAGCCCGGCATAGGCGGCAGCGATGCCGGCCACCGGATTGGTGCTTCTCGACGCCGTCTCGACCTTCAGCGCGCCCCCGACCGTTGGCAGGGTCAGCAGCAGGAACTGGCGGTTGCCGCCATCCCCCACGCATGCCGCTGCGACATGCTGGCCTTCGCCGCCATTGTCGACGCACATCTTGAACAGCAGCGTGCCGCCGACCGCCTCGAGGGCGCCGCCGACAACCTCGACGAATTCATCTTCGGAGACGGTTTTGGCGTCCGGCATCAAATCGGCCAGACTTTCGGCAAGTGTGTTTTCAAGTGCCTTGTCGTCGAGCTGCGCGTCCATGCGAGCCTCTTCCATTCGCCAATCGCACCCCTAACAGAGTTTAACGCCGACGATGGCCGGATTGTGGCGGTTTTCCTTGTCATTTCGGCCAATGCGCCGGGATGGCTGGACAATCCGTCGGTTCGTCCCACAATGGGGCAAAAGCGTAGACGTGAAAAAGCGCAGGGGAGGAACAGACATGCTCGGACTGATGCAGGAATGGCCGCTGCTTTGCCACAAGCTGATCGACAATGCCGAACGCCAGCATGGCAGCCGCGAGATCGTGTCACGATCGATCGAGGGGCCGATCGTGCGCACCACCTACGCCGAAATTCACCGCCGCGCCCTGAAAGTGGCGCAACGGCTTGAGCGTGACGGTTTCGCGCTTGGCGACCGCATCGCGACGCTGGCCTGGAACACGGCACGCCATATCGAGGCCTGGTACGGCATCATGGGGATCGGCGCGATCTATCACACGCTCAATCCGCGGCTCTTCCCCGAGCAGATCGCCTGGATCATGAACAACGCCGAGGACAAGGCAATCTTCGTCGACCTGACATTCGTGCCGCTGCTGGAGAAGATCGCCGGATCGGTCAAATCGCTGAAGCGTGTGATCGTGCTGACCGACAGCGCGCACATGCCCGAGACGGCACTGCCGAACGCCGTCGCCTACGAGGAATGGCTGGCCGAGACGGACGGCGACTTCGCCTGGAGGACCTTCGACGAAAACACCGCCGCCGGCATGTGCTACACTTCGGGCACGACAGGCGATCCCAAGGGCGTTCTCTACAGCCATCGTTCGAACGTGCTGCACGCCATGATCGCCGCCATGCCCGACGCCATGGGCATCTCGGCCCGCGACATCATCCTGCCGGTGGTGCCGATGTTCCATGCCAATGCCTGGGGCCTTGGCCAGAGCGCGCCGATGATCGGCGCCAAGCTGGTGATGCCCGGCTGCAAGATGGACGGCGCCTCGATCTACGAACTGCTCGATACCGAGAAGGTGACCTTCAGCGCCGCCGTGCCGACCGTATGGATGATGCTGCTGCAACATCTGGAGGAAACCGGCAAGAAACTTCCCCATCTGGGCAAGGTCGTCATTGGCGGCTCGTCCTGTCCGCGCGCAATCACCAAAAAATTCCAGGACAATTACGATGTCCAGGTCATCCATGCCTGGGGCATGACCGAGATGTCGCCGCTCGGCACGCTGTGCACCATGAAGCCGGACTATGAAGGGCTGAAGGGTGAGGCGCGGCTCGATATCCAGGGCAAGCAGGGCTACCCACCCTTCGGCGTCGAGATGAAGGTGACGGACGACGACGACAAGGCAATGCCCTGGGACGGCAAGACCTTCGGGCGGCTGAAGGTGCGCGGGCCGGCAATCGCCCGCGCCTATTACGGCGGCGTCGGCGCCGAGCAGTTCGACGCGGACGGCTGGTTCGATACTGGCGACGTCGCGCATATCGATGCGGGCGGCTACATGCAGATCACCGATCGCGCCAAGGACGTCATCAAATCGGGCGGCGAATGGATCTCGACCATCGATCTCGAAAACCTCGCCGTCGGTCATCCCGATGTCGCCGAGGCGGCGGCCATCGGCGTTGCCCATTCCAAATGGGGCGAGCGGCCCTTGCTCGTCGTCGTGCGCAAGCCGGGAAAGGAGCCGAGCAAGACCGATATCCTCGATTTCATGAACGGTAAGGTGGCCAAATGGTGGATGCCCGACGACGTCGCCTTCGTCGGCGAAATTCCGCACACCGCCACCGGCAAGATCCAGAAGATCACCTTGCGCGAGCAGTTCAAGGACTATCGCCTGCCGACGGATTGATGGGCATGATGCGCCTTTCGGCTTCAAGCCTGAGCCAAAACGTTTTAAGTCTCGGTTCGGGCATGGGGTGGTGCGGCTGAGAATGGTTAGTATTCCTGAACGACAGACGTCGCGAGCGGCCGGATGGTCGCGCGGGACAGCGGCCTTTTCGCTGGTCCTGCTGCTTACAGTGCTCGTCGGCCACCGATTCGATCTCGTCGAAACACCTGTTTTCCTCTGGGTGTTGGCGATCGTCGCGCTGCTCGCCGCCTTTGCCCTTTTGTTCGCCGGACTTGCCTTCTCCAGGTTGTGGAATTTCGGCGACCGCGGCGGCCGCGATCTCTCCGTCGGCGCCCTGCTGG
Source organism: Mesorhizobium amorphae (assembly GCF_014843845.1). Taxonomy (GTDB): domain Bacteria; phylum Pseudomonadota; class Alphaproteobacteria; order Rhizobiales; family Rhizobiaceae; genus Mesorhizobium; species Mesorhizobium amorphae_A. The sequence continues at coordinate 103,704 of NZ_JHQS01000130.1, forward strand.
CGCTTCTGGTGCTCGCCCCCTACGGCGCCGCCGCCTATTGGGCGACGATTTCGCCGCCGCTGAGCGACATCTCGACCGATTTCGACGATCCGCCAGCGATCGACACGTCGGACCGCACCAAGGGCATGAACGTTCTATCGACGCCGACGCCAGGCGAGCAAAGCCTGCAAGGCGATGCCTATCCTTTAGTCACCAGTCGCAGCTACAATTTGCCCTTCGAAACCGTCGTCGATGCAGTCGAGACCGTGCTCGACCGGCGCGACTGGCAGCTTCAGGCGCCGTACCCTGAAACCGACGGGCAAAGCGAAGTGACGATCAATGCGCTCGCCAAAAGCTTCGTGCTGAGCCTTCCGGCCGATGTCGCGATCCGTGTGACCGACGACGGCGACACGGTCGTTGTCGACATGCGGTCCGCCTCGCGCTACGGCCAATACGACCTAGGCGACAATGCCGCCCGCATCGTGGAATTCCTAGGGGAACTCGACCAGGAAGTGGCCGGCCAGGTGGGCGCGGCGCCGGCCGAATAATGTCTACAGCGCTGGCCTGAAAACGCCGTCGATGGCCGGGTCGCCATCGGTGGCGACAAGGCCGCGGGCCACCAGATCTTCCAGATGCGCAAGCACCGAGAGGCCGGCGGCGCCATGCAGGCGCGGATCGGTGTCGCGATAGATTGCCGCAACCATCTCCTTGATCGTCCTGTCGCCGCCCCGGATGCGCTCCAGGATCGCCCGTTCGCGCATCTTGCGGTGCGTCTTCAGGCCGCGCATGAAACTGCGCGGCGCCATCACCGGACCGCCGTGACCTGGTAAAAGCAGACGGTCGCCGCGCTCGATCAGCCGGTCGAGCGAGGCCATGTAGTCGGCCATGGCGCCGTCCGGCGGCGCCACGATCGAGGTCGCCCACGCCATCACGTGATCGGCCGAAAACAAAACGCCGCTTCCTTCCAGCGCAAAGGCCGCGTGATTGGCGGCATGGCCCGGCGTCAGCACCGATCTGATCGCCCAGCCGTCGCCATCGACCAGCGTATCGTCTTTGAGCGCCATGTCCGGGGCGAAAGCCATGTCGGCGCTGGCGTCGAGCGGGTTGATCTCGCCGATGCGCAGCGGCCGCGCCGGGCGATGCGGCCCCTCCGCCAGCACGATCGCCCCTGTGCGCTCCTTCAGCCGGGCCGCCAACGGTGAATGGTCGCGATGCGTGTGGCTGACGAAGATGTGGCTGACCGGCCGCTGCCCGATGGCTTCGAGCAATGTCTCGAGATGCGCAGCGTCATCCGGTCCGGGATCGATGACCGCCAGCGTGTCCCGCCCGACAAGATAGCTGTTGGTTCCGTGAAAGGTGAACGGGCTCGGGTTTCGGGCGGTGATGCGCTGGACATCTGGCGCGACGGTTACGGCCTGGCCGTAAGCAGGATCGAAGCTGGTGTCGAATTTAAGGGCCATGAGGGCGGGGAGCTCTGTTCCTGAGGTGGCAAAACCGATTGCCGCATAACACGGAAGCCAATATAGAAAAAATGCGAGGCCGCATGTTGGCGGCTGTCCGGAATGGGGAAGACCATGGCAATTGCAACGACGATGCGTCCGCTTGTTTCTCTGGCTCTGCCTGAAAAAGGCGCGACACGGCTTGCGACGCAGCTGTTGCTGGCGATTGCCGGTACGCTGCTCTTGACCCTGTCGGCGAAGGCAAAGGTCGTGCTCGGCCCCGTCGACATCTCGCTGCAGACGCTCGCCGTCCTCCTGATCGCCTCGGCGTTCGGCCTGCGCCTCGGCGTCGCCACGCTGCTTCTTTACATGGCCGAGGGTGCCATGGGCTTCCCGGTCTTCCAGGGCACGCCGGAAAAGGGCATCGGCCTAGCCTATATGGTGGGCCCGACCGGCGGCTATCTTGCCGGCTTCGTTGTCATGGCCGCCATCGTCGGCTGGGCTGCCGACCGTGGCTGGGATCGTCACCCGGTCAAGCTTTTCAGTGCGATGCTGGCCGCCGAAATCGTGATGATGGCGATGGGCTTTGCCTGGCTGGCGCTGCTGATCGGCGCGGAAAAGTCATGGCAGTTCGGCGTCGTGCCTTTCATCGTCGGCGACCTGATCAAGGTGGCGCTCGCAGCCAGCCTTGTCCCGGCAGTATGGTCGCTGCTGCCGAAGCGGCCCTGACATTTATTAAATGAAAGCCAGCCGGCGGAGATCCCGCCGGCTTTTTCATGCCTTGGCCACTGCCAGGTGGTGGCGGAAACAGGTGGTCGGTTCCTCCGGCCAACTTTCGGCTGCAGCTCGTTTCGCCAGTGAGATCACCAGGCGCGACCAGCAGCGAGATTGACAAGCCATTGCGCGAAACCTAAGCACGGGCAACTTGATGTCAGGGGCGGGGCCCTCGGTAATTCAAGGAGAGCTTGTTGAAAGGAATTATCCTTGCGGGAGGCAGCGGAACACGTCTTTATCCGCTAACATTGGCAGTCTCTAAGCAAATCCTGCCAATATACGATAAGCCGATGATCTATTATCCGCTGAGCGTGCTGATGCTCGCCGGTATCAGGCATATATTGATCATCTCAACTCCACGTGACCTGCCAGCTTTCCGGGAATTGCTCGGCGACGGCTCGGAGTTCGGGCTTGAGTTCTCCTATGCGGAGCAGCCGCATCCCAACGGGCTCGCCGAAGCCTTCATCATCGGCCGTGAGTTCATCGGCAAGGACAACGTGTCGATGATCCTTGGCGACAACATCTATTTCGGCGAAGGGCTGTCGCAGCTTTGCCGCACGGCGGCGGCCCGCGAAAGCGGCGCGTCGGTATTCGCCTATCATGTCGACGATCCGGAACGCTATGGCGTGGTGTCGTTCGACAAGCTCAGCGGCACCGCCCTGACGATCGAGGAAAAGCCGCAGAAGCCAAAATCCAACTGGGCCGTCACCGGCCTTTACTTCTACGACAATGACGTCGTCGACATCGCCTCGACGATCCGGCCCTCGGAGCGCGGCGAGCTTGAGATCACGGCGGTCAACAACGTCTATCTCGAACGCGGGCACCTGCACGTCCATCAGCTCGGCCGCGGCTATGCCTGGCTCGACACCGGCACCCATGACAGCCTGCATGAAGCCTCGTCTTTTGTGCGCACGATCGAGCACCGCCAGGGCATCAAGGTCGCCTGCCCGGAGGAGATCGCTTTCGAACAGGGCTGGCTGACGGCAGACAAGGTGCTGCAGCGCGCCACCCGCCTCGGAAAGAACGAATATGCCGCCTATCTACGCAGGCGCGTCACCGACCTGACGGAGAACTAGGTGCTGGAGGTAAGCCAACTCGGTCTCGACGGCGTGCTGGAGATCGTACCGAAGCGGCACGGCGACGCGCGCGGCTTTTTCATCGAAACCTGGAATGCCGAGCGCTTCGCCGAGGCCGGCATCGACCTGCGCTTCGTGCAGGACAATCATTCCTATTCCGCAGCCGCCGGTGTGGTGAGGGGGCTGCACTACCAGCTTCCGCCGCGCGCCCAGGACAAGCTGCTGCGCGTCATCAGAGGCAAGATCCTCGACGTCGCGGTCGACATCCGCCGCGACTCGAAAAGCTTCGGAAAATGGGTCGCCCTCGAAGTTTCGGCCGAGAAGGGCAACCAGATCCTTGTGCCGAAGGGCTTCGCCCACGGTTTTATCACGCTCGTGCCGGACACTGAGGTTCTCTACAAGGTCACCGACACCTATTCGCCGGCGCATGACCGATCGATCCGTTTCGACGATCCTGCCATCGGCATAGAATGGCCGGCGATATCGGGCGGGTTCCAGCTTTCGGACAAGGACCTCAAGGCGCCGCTACTTGCAGCCGCGGAGGTGTTTCCATGAAGACTGTTCGTCGAGGGAGAGCGGCATGAATTTCCTGGTGACTGGCGGCGCCGGCTTCATCGGCTCGGCGGTGTGCCGGCATTTGTGCGCCAATCCGGCCTACCGGGTGACCAATCTCGACAAGCTCACCTATGCCGGCAACCTCGCCTCGCTGCGGCCGATCGAGAATGCGCACAATTACCGCTTCGAGCAGGCCGACATTTGCGACGAGCGGGCGGTGCTCGACATATTGCGCCGCGACGACATCGACATCGTCATGAACCTCGCCGCCGAGAGCCATGTCGACCGCTCGATCGACGGTCCAGGCACCTTCATCGAGACCAATATCGTCGGCACCTACCGGATGCTGAATACGACCCTGGAATACTGGCGCGGCCTGCCGGAGGACCGCAAGACCCGCTTCCGCTTCCACCATGTCTCGACCGACGAGGTGTTCGGCGATCTTCCCTTCGACGGCGGCATGTTCGTCGAGGAGACGCCCTATGCGCCGTCCTCGCCATACTCCGCCTCCAAGGCGGCGTCGGACCATCTGGTGCGCGCCTGGCATGAGACCTATGGCCTGCCGGTCGTGCTTTCCAACTGCTCGAACAATTACGGGCCCTATCATTTTCCCGAAAAGCTCATTCCGCTGGTCATTCTGAACGCGCTCGACGAAAAGCCGCTGCCGGTCTACGGCGCCGGCGCCAATGTGCGCGACTGGCTGTTCGTCGAGGATCACGCGCGCGCGCTCGAGCTTGTCGCGACCAAGGGGCAAGCGGGCGAGAGCTACAATGTCGGCGGCAATTCCGAGCGCACCAATCTGAGCGTCGTCGAGACCATCTGCGATCTTCTCGACCTGAGAAGGCCGCGCGCCGGCGGCAAGCGCTACCGCGACCTGATCTCCTTCGTCACAGACCGCCCCGGCCACGACCGCCGCTATGCCATCGACGCCTCCAAGATAAGTCGTGACCTCGGCTGGTCGCCAAAGGAGAATTTCGACAGCGGCCTGGCAAGGACGGTCGACTGGTTCCTCGACAACAAATGGTGGTGGGGACCGATTCGCGAACAGCGCTATGCCGGCGAGCGGCTGGGCCAGAGCCCGGTTGAAGACAGCCCGGCTGAAGACAGGAAGGGCGCGGCGTGAGGCTTGTCGTCACCGGACGCGAGGGCCAGGTCGCTACCAGCCTGAGCGAGGTGGCGCGCGCGGTCACGGGCGTGGAGGTGATCGCCGTCGGCCGGCCGGCGCTCGACCTGGCGCGGCCCGAGACCGTATTCGAGGCGCTGGCGGCGGCAGGTCCGGACATCATCGTTTCGGCCGCTGCCTACACCGCTGTCGACCAGGCCGAGGACGAGCCTGACCTGGCCTTCACCGTGAACGCCGTTGGCGCGGGCAAGGTGGCGGAGGCAGCGGCACGCCTCGGTGTTCCTGTGATCCACCTGTCGACCGACTATGTTTTCGACGGCGCAAAGGACAGCGCTTATGTCGAGACCGACGCGAGCGCGCCGCTCGGCGTCTACGGCGCCTCCAACCTTGCCGGCGAGAAAGCCGTGGCGGCGGCCAATCCGCGCCACCTCATCCTGCGCACGGCCTGGGTCTACAGCCCCTTCGGCAGGAATTTCGTCAAGACCATGCTCAGGCTTGCCGCCGATCGTGACGAGATTTCGGTGGTAGCCGACCAATGGGGAAATCCAACCTCGGCACTCGACATCGCCGACGCCGTTGTGCATGCGGCGGCGATGCTGCAGGGCGACAGCAACTTTGCCGCCTACGGCCTCTATCACCTGGCGGGCAGCGGGGAGACGAACTGGAGTGGCTTTGCCCGCCAGATCATGGACACAAGCCAGGCGTCTGGCGGCCCTCATGCGCGGGTACGCGACATCGCGACCAGTGACTATCCGACCAAGGCAAAGCGCCCGGCCAATTCGCGGCTTTCCAGCGCGAAATTCGCGGCCACGTTTGGATGGACCGCGCCTGCGTGGCGCGGGTCGACGGAGAAGGTGGTGCGTCGGCTGATGGGTGGCGAGACGAGGCAGGCATTGGGCGCGTGAACGAGTTCGGTCGTTCGAGGATCGCACCTCAGGAGGCGGCGAAAGCTGACGCCGCGACCGCTATCGGCCGAAATACTCATCCGCAATCGCTTTAGCCGGGCCATCCATTCTTACCCGGCCGTGCTCCAGCCAAATTAATCGATCGCAATTCCCTAGCAGCAATTCCCTCGAATGGCTGGCCAAGATCAGGATCTTGGTCGAGCTCACGATCTCGTTGAGCCGTTGTCTTGCTCGATCCTTGAAGTCTTCATCGCCTGTCGAGAGCCACTCGTCCATGATCAGAATTTCGGGTCGGATTGAAGTTGAAGTCGCGAAAGCCAACCGAAGCTGCATCCCTGAGGAATAGGTACGGAAGGGCATGTCCAAGAAGTCTCCAAGCCCTGAGAACTCGGCAATTTCATCGTATCTCGAGCTAAGTTCCTTCGTCGTCATGCCCATCATTGCGGCCCGCAATTTGATATTTTCTCGCCCTGTAGCTTCGGGGTCTATGCCAAGCCCAATGTTGATAAGCGAGACGCATTCGCCGTCGATTGCCGCGCTTCCCGAGGTCGGCGCGTAGATGCCTGAAAGCAATCGAAGCAGCGTCGTCTTGCCGGAACCGTTGTGGCCGACAAGCCCTACTCGTTCGCCCTCATGGATTGCGAGGTCAATCTCGTCGAGACCTTTCACGACGACCAGCCCGTCGAATCGTCTTTCGATGGCGCCGCCGGTCGCAACCTTCAGAACCCGATTCTTCAAAGACCGGCTCGCAGCGTTGTAAACGGGAAAGGAGACCGAGGCCTTATCTAGGTGAATCTTAGCCATGCAATTACAACCAGTACGGGATGCGCTTGCGATAACGGCCGAACAGCCACAACGCGAACAGCCAACCAACGGCTAACATCGCTATTGCGTAAAGCCAGGTGACAGGTGACGGAATCTGGCCGAGCAACGGACCGCGGATCAGCGTAATCAGATGGTAAAATGGATTCAAATCGAAAAGGTACTGAGGCATACCCACCGGCAATGTCTTCGTCTGCCAGATGATTGGGGTCAGATAGAAAATCACTTGAAGAAAGTTTTGCATCACCTGCGTCATATCGCGGAAGCGTGCGCAAATTGTCGCAAGGACAAGCATCATCCACAGAAGGTTTAGCGAGACGAGTATGAACCCAGGCAGGGCTAGTATCGCGACCCATGAAATAGGTGCCGTTACAATAACCAGCACGACGGGTATGACCACCAAATTATGCGCAAACACTATTGTATTGCGCCAAAGTGTCCTCATCACATGAGTGAACAAAGGCATTCGGACTTGGAGGATGATGCCTTCGGCGCCTATGAAGCTGGTGCAGCCATCGCTTAGACAAGAGGAGATAAAACCCCAGACAATCAGGCCGCATCCGACAAACGGAAGGAACTCTTGCATCGGCGTTCGAAAAAGATTGCCGAAAATAAGTCCCAGGGCACCGATCATCACGCCCATGTTGATGGTGAGCCAGAATGCCCCGATCCGTGAACGGCGATAGCGCTGGGCGACATCTTGCCAGCCAAACGTCGTCGCCAGATGGTGTTTCTTGATGGCCTCGCTTATGTCCGTGACGGCGTCGGGGAAAGTCATAACTGTCATTTCATCGGCCAATTCAGGGAAACCCGGTGACGCTCAAACCAAACTCAGGCGTCTCCACGACTCGCGATAGAGCACACGTCATTCGTTCTGAGGGATTGTCGCCAGCATCGTGCCTCTCACTGGGGCCAAGAACCATCAAATCTGGTTGATACGATGCGCATCATGCCAACAGGACCGGCGTCAACCTACCTCAATTACCAGCCGACCCATCCTTATTCGGCGACTTTGGGCGGCCATGGCCACCCTGGAAGCAAGCTATTGCTTCTGGTCAGCCGGTCCTCTATCACGGCGCCGAATTCAAATGCAAGGATTCATAACCCCGCAGGAGAGCGTGGGCTGTTGAGGGAGCTGCTGGCGGTCAAGGCCACCGAAAACAGCTGGAAAATCCCAAAAGACGGTGAATCGCGAAGATGCTGAATGACGCAAAGACCGCTCAATGAGCTATTTGACGCACACCGTGGCAAAGTGTCAGATAAGTGGGAACACTACCTCAACGTGTACGAAAGGCTCTTCGAGCCGCTGCGCCAAAAGCCGCTTCGTCTGCTCGAAATCGGTGTGCAGAATGGCGGCTCGCTCGAGATTTGGGCTAAATATTTCAAGCATGCCCGGGAGATAACGGGCGTCGACATCGACCAAGCAGTCGGCCGACTGACATTCGACGACGAACGCATCAGTGCGATAGTTGCCGACGCCACGAATCCCGAATGGAGCGCCACACTTAGGGCAACGCTCGACATCGTGATCGACGACGGTTCGCACCGGTCAGGCGACATGATCAAATCGTTCCTGCTGCTGTTTCCGAAGCTGGCGCGAGACGGAATCTACGTCGTGGAGGACATGCACGCCAGCTACTTCCCGGAGCTCCAAGGGGGGCTCTTCACGCCTGGCTCGGCGATGTCCTTCTTCAAGCGCCTCGCCGATGTCGTCAATCATGAACATTGGGATGTGGATCAACAATCATGGGAACTCGTCATTCCCATCCTCAATCACCACGATATTGGCCCGACTGACCTCACGTGGCTCGCGACGATCGATTCGATAGAGTTCACAAACTCCTGCGTCATTTTGCGCAAGGGACTGCCAGAAGACAATCGACTGGGGAGGGAGCGCATTCGCGGCGAGATTGAACAGGTTGTGCCTGGTCGATTGCCATATGATGGTCAGATGTATGAGCGGGCACATTTCTCTGCCGGGGCTTCCCTCACGGCGAGAACGGTTCATCCCGAGGATTCAATCGCGAATCTCGAGGCGGAAGTCGTTCATCTTGGCGAGAAGATGCAGAGGTTCAGTGAGGAAGTGCAGGGCATCCGCGAGCGGCTCTCGTCAGCGGAAGACGAATTGTCGGGATCGCTGGAAGCAAGAGCGAAACTGCAGGAGGCGCTCGCAAGCGCCGAGGACACTATCAAGGCGCTGAAAAGCGAGCTTCATTCATACCGGGGAGAGGTCGCTGCGCTGCGGACCTCAACCAGTTGGCGAATAACCAGGCCGCTAAGAGCAGTCCGAGTGATCGCTAGAAAGATGGCTCGCTCGCTTGGTTCTGCTCGCCGTTTGATCTCCAGGCAAGCGCGAGCGATTCAGGTGTTGATAGCGTCTCGCAAGACGGTCCGCCTTGCCAGGACCATGCACCGGCGCGCCGGTGGCGTGCGACCCCTGTTGAAGATAGGCTGGATTGTGCTGCGGCACGAGGGCATACCGGGCCTATGGTCGAGATTGAGCCGTGCCGCCAACGCCAATTCACCCGGCGACGCCTGGCACAGAGATGTTGTTCGCCGCAGCATCTGGCGCCAGATGAATGGCAACGCCTCATCCGTTCTCGGCAAGCACATTGTCCCTGATTTTCGGCAAGTAAGCGATTTCGCCGACAGCCGTCACGATCCTGAAGAACTCCTCTTCTCGATTCTGACGCCGGTCTTCAACACGGACGACGGCGCACTGCGGGCGATGCTCGATTCGGTGGCGGACCAGTCGTTTGGGATTTGGGAACACATTCTCGTTGATGACGGGTCCACCGATTCCAATGTCGTACGAACATTGAAGGAATATGCCGCCGCGGACCCTCGGTTTGCCGTCGTGGAATGCGACAGAAATCATGGAATTTCGGAAGCAACGAACGAGGCTTTGCGGCGCGCTCGCGGCAAATATGTCGTCCTGCTGGACCATGACGACACTCTACACCCTGATGCCTTGCTCGAGAATGCGCGCGTCATCGGTGCCTACCCGGAAGTCGATCTGATCTACAGCGACGAGGACAAGACCAACTCGGACGGCGAGTTCTATGCGCCGTACTTCAAGCCTGATTGGTCGCCAGTGCATCTGTTAACAAGGATGTGCACAGGGCACCTCTCAGTTTATCGCAAGGATTTTGTGAACACCGTAGGAGGTTTTCGGCCGGAGTTTGACGGGACGCAAGATTACGATCTTGCGCTGCGTGTTGCGGAAAAAACCTCAAAAGTCGTCCATATACCAAAGGTATTGTATCATTGGCGCGTTGGAGCCACCAGCACTGCCGGTGATCTCGATGCCAAGGCAGGAATACTGGAAAGACAAAAGGAAGCGCTTGAAGATTGCTTTAAGCGCAGGGGTATTGAAGGGAGCATTCACGCCACCAACTACCCGGGCAATTGGAGGCCTGTTCCCGACATACCCAACCCTGCTCCCTTGGTCTCCATTGTGATTCCAACGGCTGGCAGAGATGGCGTCATTCGTGGCCGGAGTACAAATATCCTGCAGAATTGCTTGGACAGTCTCGCACGGTGCACATACCCGAACTTCGAAATCGTGGTCTCGTGCAACGAGCCGCTTCCAGCTGCAGCGCAGGAGGCCCTGCAACGTTTTCCGCGGCACAAGCTTGTTCGATATGAAAGCCCGGTTTTCAATCTCGCCGAAAAGATCAACAAAGCAGCGCGAATGGCCCAAGGAGAATACCTTGTGCTGTTGAATGATGACATCGAAGTCAAGACACCGGACTGGATCGAGAGCATGGTACGCATCTGTGCCCTCGATGGCGTCGGATGCGTTGGTGCGAAGCTTCTGTTCGAGAACAACACGATTCAGCATGCAGGCGTGGTGTTTCAGGATTCCGGCCCTACGCATGCCATGATCGGCCGCCCCGCTCGTGAGTATGGTCCCAATTTGGAGGCCTATCTGACTCGCGAAGTCGTCGCTGTGACTGGAGCTTGCTTAATGGTCGGATCCCGGTTGTTTTGGGAACTGAACGGCTTCGATGAAAGCTTCCCGCTCAACTACAATGACCTAGATTTCTGTTTGCGCCTGCGCGACCTGGGACACAGCGTTGTGCAGGAACCGTCGGCTGTACTCTATCATTTCGAGTCTCTGTCCAAGGAAGGGACGTTCTCGACGGAATTGGATCGCTTCATTGCTCGCTGGGGCGAAATCGACGATCCGTACTACAACGTCAATTTCGATCGCTCCAAGCCATGGTTCAATCCGAAGCCGGGCTGGAACTGGCGCGATCTTCCGTCGGAGGACTATCAAGCCTGGCTCGACCGGAGGGTGGCCGCGCGCATGCCGGACACACTAGGCCCGAGTCGAACTGAAGAACTCACCCTATCGGTGGTTACCTCGGCCTATAATACCGAACGCCGGTTCCTCCTTGAGCTTGCTCAATGCGTCAACAACCAGAGCCATCAAAAGTTGGAGTGGATTCTGGTCGACAACGGATCAACCGATCCTGACACGGTTGCGACGCTTCAGGAAGTTGCCTCGACAAGCAATCGCGCTACCCTTGTCCGGGTGGAAAAGAACAAGGGTATTTTAGGCGGTATGCGGGTTGGTCTCGAAAACGCGACAGGCGACTACATCCTGCCGATGGATTCCGATGACCTCATTACCTCCGATGCCATGGCACTGATCTCCACCTTTCTGATCGACCACGGTCGTCCGGAATTGGTTTATTCAGACGAAGACAAATGCGGTGTGTATTCCTCGCGCTCCAGTCCCTTCATGAAGAGAGATTGGGATCCCATCATGTTCTACGGTTGCTGCTACGTGGCGCACATGTGTGCGATCCGTCGAGACGTGGCGCTGAGACTGGAAGCGTACACGGACGACAAGGCGGATGGTTGTCACGATTGGGATACCTTCTTGAGGTTTATCCGTGATGGGGCCACTCCGATTCATATGAACGAAATTATCTATTCCTGGCGCATACACTCCCAATCGACGGCCTCAGCTGACGCGTCGGTAAAGCCTTTTACACTCACTTCGCAAAGCCACGTTCTGACGCAGCATCTCGAGCTAACGGGGCTCGCTGACCGGGTTGAAATCGTCGAAAACGCGCTGTTTGGCCACGCCGGCATGTGGCGGCTCCGGCGCAAGGCTGGCGAACTGCCAGGAACGCTCGTGATCGCAACCCGCCAAAGCGGAGCTGACGGCAAGGTCGAGGGCTCTGTGAGCACCGTATCCGAGCTGATGGACGTCATTCGCGCAAAGTCGAGCGACTATGAATACATCGCGGTTGTGGATTCGGCGCTCGCGATCGACGCCGCTGACTGGGTTTCCGAGGCAATTGGGCTGTGTGAGGTTCAGGATGACGTCGCCTTCGTCGGCGGCACCCTGCACTCTGATAGCGCGACCATGCTCTGGACCGGAGGCTATCGCACTTACCGCAATGGCGAGATATGCCCCTACCATGGCCGCCCTTCATACCATTCGGGCTATCATGGAGAGGTCTTTTTGCAGCGCAGTGTTGACACTTTCACGCCGATGTTTTGGTTGGCTCCCGCCAAGCGCCTGGAGGATCTCTTGAGAGAGCTGCCGGCTGACCTATCGTTTGCAGAACTTTCCGGCATCCTCGCGGTCGAAGCTGCCAGGAACGGATATCGGACCGTCGTTTCGCCATTCATGAAGGCGGTTGTGCGAGGCTCCGTCGGGGAGCTACCCTATCATCCGGTGGTCAAGCATCCGTTCCCCGATGGCAAGGCATACTATCCATCGAGGATGTCGCCAACAGCAGCTTGGGAAATAGGGCCAGCAAACTAGGCGCTCGCAGTCGACGCCTTCCCGGATCTATGGAGCTTATGAATGAAAGCGGTGATACTCGCCGGCGGACTCGGTACACGATTGGCGGAAGAGACGTCTATTCGACCCAAGCCATTGGTAGAAATTGGCGGCCGACCGATTCTTTGGCATATTATGAAGAGTTATTCGGCACACGGTATAAATGAATTTATAGTTTGTTGCGGTTATAAAGGATATATGATCAAGGAATATTTTGCAAATTACTTCCTGCATATGTGTGACGTAACTTTTGACATTGCAAAAAACCAGATGGTAACTCATCAGAGTCGAGCCGAGGATTGGAAGGTTACGCTTATTGACACTGGAGATAGCACCATGACGGGAGGACGCCTTCGTCGCGTGCGTGAATACATAGGCGATGAGACTTTCTGCTTCACCTATGGCGACGGCGTTGGTGACATAGACATTGCGGCAACCATTGAGTTTCATCGTCATCACGGCAAACTCGCAACGCTTACGGCCGCGACACCGCCCGGCCGCTTCGGCGCGCTTAACCTGGACGGTGATGACGTCAAATCATTTCAGGAAAAACCAAAGGCCGATGGGGGAGTGATCAACGCAGGGTTCTTCGTATTGGAGCCGCAAGTGATCGACCGCATCTCCGGCGACGCAACGGTTTGGGAGAGGGAGCCACTCGAGACCCTCGCGTCGGACGGTCAACTTGCTGCCTGGCGCCACAATGGCTTCTGGCAGCCCATGGACACGTTGCGTGATCGCCACCAGCTCGAGGCGTTGTGGGAGGGCGGCAAGGCGCCATGGCGAGTGTGGCAATGACAACCGTCAATCCCAACCCGGACTTCTGGGCCGGCAAAAGAGTTCTTGTTACGGGCCACACCGGCTTCAAGGGCGGCTGGATTTGTATTTGGCTTTCGATGATGGGGGCCAGGATCACCGGCCTCTCGTTGGACCCGGACACCAGCCCATCGCTCTATGACATCGCCGGAGTGAGCACGTTCCTAGATTCAGACTTGCGCTGCGACATTCGCGACGCCGGCAAGCTACGCGACGCAGTTTTGTCGGCAGCGCCCGAAATCGTGCTGCATCTGGCGGCCCAACCGCTGGTGCGCCGCTCATATTCCGACCCGCTTGCAACCTATGCAACGAACGTAATGGGCACGGCACATCTCCTGGAGGCCGTCCGACATACGCCATCCGTCAAGGTGGTCGTCAACGTCACCACCGATAAATGTTACGAGAATCGCGAATGGGTTTGGGCCTATCGCGAGGACGAGGCGATGGGAGGTCACGACCCCTATTCGAGCAGCAAAGGCTGCTCCGAACTTGTGACCGCGGCTTATCGCCGTTCGTTCCTGGCCGCCGCCGGCGTTGGCGTCGCGACTGCCCGTGCCGGCAATGTGATAGGCGGCGGAGACTGGTCGGCAGACAGGTTGGTACCAGATTTTCTACGCGCCATCGACCGCAATGAAACACTCGTCATCCGTTCGCCCGAAGCGACCCGTCCTTGGCAACACGTGCTCGAGCCATTGTCTGGCTATCTGTTGGTGGCCGAAGCATTGTGGCGCGACAATGTCGGCTTCGCCGAAGGCTGGAATTTTGGACCGGACGAGGATGACGCCAAGCCGGTACGCTGGATCGTCGAGACACTGCACGCCTTACGTCCGCAGACGCGCTGGGAGATTTTCGACGGCGAGCGCCCGCACGAGGCAGGTATGCTGACCCTGTCGAGTTCAAAGGCCCGAGTCAGATTGAAATGGCAGCCCCGCTGGAGACTTCGTCGCGCGCTCGAAGAGACGGTTCGATGGCATGACGCCTGGACGCGCGGCCAAGACATGGCTGAGCTGTGTCGGGAACAGATCGGCAGCTATCTGGATAGCCCCGTCCCATGAGCGCGCGTTTTTCCGTCGAGCAAACGCCCCTGACCGGGCTTCTGTTGATTGCGCGGAAGGTCATCGGCGATCACCGCGGCTACTTGGAGCGGTTGTTCTGCACCACCGAGTTTGCCTCTTTCCTCGATGGGCGCAAGATTGCCCAGGTCAATCACACGTTGACACGAAACACCGGAGCGGCACGCGGCATGCATTTTCAGCGTGAGCCCCATCAAGAAACGAAGATCGTGTCGTGTTTGCGCGGCGAGGTCTTCGACGTTGCAGTCGATCTTCGGAAGGGGTCTGCCACATTTGGCAAATGGTATGGCGCTGTTCTAAGCGCCGAAAACCACAACAGTCTCTACATTCCCGAGGGCTTCGCCCATGGCTTTCAGACGCTATGCAGCGATTGCGAGATGCTCTATTTTCACACAGCTCCCTACTCGGCCGAGGCGGAGGACGCCGTCAACATGCTCGATCCCGCATTCGGTATCGAGTGGCCATTGACGATCACTGAGCGCTCAACTCGCGACGAAGGCCATCCTTTCATCACAAGCGCATTCGAGAGTTTGAAGACATGATTTGTAGACACTGCCGTGCACCGGTCACGCAGAGCTTCGTCGACCTAGGCAGCGCCCCCCCTTCGAACGCATATCTAACTGCAGAGGCAATGCGGGGTCCGGAGAAATGGTTTCCGCTCCGCGTTCTCGTTTGCACTCAATGCTGGCTGGTGCAAACAGAGGATTTTGCCAGGTTTGACGAACTATTTGATCAGGAATATGCGTATTTCTCTAGCTTTTCGGCCTCCTGGCTTAGGCATTCCAAACATTATTGTGAGGCAATGACTGCACGGTTCGGCCTCAGCCCCGCTAGCCACGTGGTTGAAGTTGCCGCCAATGACGGCTATCTGTTGCAATATTTCAAGGCAGCCGCCATTCCATGTCTTGGCATCGAACCTACTGAAAGCACTGCTAGAGCAGCGCGCGAAAAGGGGATCGACATAGTCCAGTCGTTTTTCGGCGAGGCACTCGGTCAAAAGCTAGCGAACGAGGGCCTGGGTGCTGACCTTACCGCCGCGAACAATGTGCTCGCTCACGTGCCGGATATCAATGATTTCGTGAAGGGGTTTGCGAGGATCTTGAAACCGAACGGCGTTTCGACTTTCGAATTTCCTTCTCTGCTCAATCTGCGTGATCTCGTCCAGTTCGATACGATTTATCATGAGCATTTCTCCTATCTATCTTTAACCGCAGTAGATCAAATATTCGACGCGAATGGCTTGTCTGTCTTCGATGTTGAAGAGTTGTCGACTCATGGTGGCAGCTTGCGTGTATTCGCGCAGAGGAAAGACACGGGGAAGCGCGAAAAACGCACCTCTGTTGAGGCGATGCTGGAGCGTGAGAGGGCTGCGGGCCTCACTTCTCGCGAAGGTTATGCCGGTTTCCAGGCGAGAACCAATCATGCAAAGAACGCGCTGCTTTCATTTCTCATAGCAGCGCGGGACGACGGAAAGAAGGTCGTCGCCTACGGTGCCGCTGCAAAGGGTAACACATTCCTCAACTACGCCGGTATTCGGCCAGATCTGATAAGCGTTGTCGTGGACCTCAATCCTGCCAAGCAGGGGAAGTTCATGCCAGGAAGCAGGATTCCAATCGCCGGCGAGGAAAAGATCCGCGACGAAAAGCCAGACTACATAGTTATCCTTCCATGGAATCTGTCTGAAGAGATAACCAGCCAACTTGCATACGTCCGCGAATGGGGTGCAAGCTTCGTGACGTCCATACCCGAACTCAAGGTATTTTGATGCGCGTCGCGGTAACAGGCGCGACAGGCTTTATTGGACGTCATGTCCTGGCCGAACTGTGTCGGCGCGGCCATGAAACGACAGCGTGCGTGCGCGACGCTTCGCGCCTGCCGGATGAATTCGTGCAGATGGGGACGGAAGTCCGGCAGATTGCCATAGGCGCTGGCGACGAGCCTGACTGGCCGAGCTTAGGTTCGCCGGACGTGCTTATCCATCTCGCATGGGATGGATTGCCGAACTATCACTCGCTGCACCATTTTGAGAAAGAGTTGCCGGCCCAGTACTCATTCCTCGCTCGACTCGTAAAGACCGGATTGCCCGCGCTAACTGTGACAGGAACTTGCTTCGAATATGGTATGCAATCTGGTGCTCTCGGTGAGGAGACCATATGCTTGCCGAGCAATTGCTACGGATTTGCCAAGAACACCTTATACAAGCAATTGCAATTTCTATCGGCCCAACATAGCTTTAATCTCGTTTGGGCGAGGTTATTTTATCTGTATGGTGACGGTCAGTCCTCCAACTCGCTTCTTTCGCAATTGCGTAATGCGGTTACAGAAAGAAAGAAAGTCTTCGACATGTCCGGCGGTGAGCAGTTACGCGACTATCTGCCGGTGACGACCGTTTCAAGGTTTCTTGCTATACTTGCGACGCTGGGGCAAGACATTGGCCCGATCAACATCTGCTCGGGGAAGCCGATTTCGGTTCGCACGTTGGTTGAGACCTGGATTCGGGAATATGGCTGGAAGATAGACCTCAACCTTGGCCACTATCCCTATCCAGACTATGAGCCGCTGGCCTTCTGGGGAAAGACCGACAAGCTTTCGACTATCATCTCCATAGCCGATGCGGTTCAACCCGCTTCGATGGAAGTATCAAAAGCGCCCTGAGCGCAAATGCCTTTGCCGCTGCCTTCTATGACGGCTGCAGCGGAGCCTGGGCACTGTGGCAGCCCTGCACCCCAGTCTCTTAACCCCACCTCTTTGCGAAAATTCTCTGGCGATGCCCCCAACTCCGCGCTATGCGATAGAGGGCGGCGGGTTGAAGATTTGGCACTCTGATAGGTGGCCGGTGGCGGATGACAGTCGATCTGGCGCCACTTTAGCGCTACTATCTTCGCGCCTGGAGTTCAGTACTGGCCAATGACCTCATACGTAGAAGCCGTGTCCGGACTTCGGCCGAAGATACGGCGCGCCATCATCATGCTTCAGGACATCGTCATGGTCCTGATCGCGATGGTGCTCAGCCTGGTGCTGTCGCGGTCGAATCTTTCGTTCGATACGTTCTCACCTACGGGCCTGGCATTCTGGGCGAGCATTGTCGTTCTCAGCCATTTGCTGTTCAGATATTGCGGCCTCTACAACACCGTGTGGCGGTTCGCCTCGACGCCCGACTTCTTCAACATCCTGAAGGGCTGCGCGACCTTGACTGTGCTGCTCTATAGCGCCTCGCTGGCGTTTCGCGCCTTCCAGCCGGTGATCGGCCTCAACGAGCGCCAGTTCATCGTCTTCTTCCTGGTCTCCTTCACCATCATATCGGCGCCCCGGCTCTACTACCGGTTCCTTCGCGACGGCGCGAGCTGGCGTATCCTCGGCCGCAGCACCAACAACAAGCTGGTCAAGCAGGCACTGTTCATCGGCAGGCTGAGCGAGGCCGACGTGATCATCCGTTTCACGCGCACGGCGCAGCCGGCCGAGTATGCCATCGCCGGCATCATGGCCATCGAGAGCGAGGCGCGGCGGGGCACGCGGATCCAGGGCGTTCCGGTGGTGGCGCTCCGCCCGCGCCTTGTCGAAGTGCTGGAGGAATACACCAAGGGCACCGAGAATCTCGACCTGCTGATTTTCGGCAACGGCGCCGAACGCGAGATCGAGGAGTATTCGGAGCTGGTTCGCGTCGCCCGCCACAGCGGCATTGCCGTCGTTCAGTTCTCCGGCTTCTCGGAGCTCGGGCAGGGCGGCAAGCTGGTCCTCGACGCGGTCGAGATGGAAACGATCCTGCGCCGCTCGACCGTTCCGCCCGACATCGAGCGTATCGGCGCTTTCGTCAGCGGCAAGCGCGTCCTGGTGACGGGGGGGGCCGGCTCCATCGGCCGCATCCTGGTCAAGCGCTCGCTGGAACTCGGCGCCGAGGCCGTTCTGGTCGCCGATATCTCGGAATTCGGCATTTTCCAGCTCGACCAGTCCATCGAGGAAAAGGACCATGATCGGCTGAAGTGCCGCATCATCGATGTCACCGACCGGCGCCAGATGACGCGCGTCGTCAGCGAATTCAAGCCGGCCATCATCTTCCATGCCGCGGCGCTGAAGCACGTGCCGCTGCTCGAGGAGAACTGGGAATCGGCCATTCAGACCAACATTTTCGGAACGCTCGCCTGCGCCGAAGTCGCCGCCAAATGCGGGGTGCCGCAGTTCCTGCTGATTTCGAGCGACAAGGCGGTCGACCCCACCTCGGTGCTCGGCATCACCAAAAGGGCGGCCGAGCAGATCGTCAGTTCCTTGCATGGGACGCATGCCACCGGGCTCGGCGGGCGTCGCTCCGGCACCAAATTCATCGCCGTGCGTTTTGGCAACGTGTTTGGCTCCAACGGCTCCGTGGCCACCATCTTCCAGGCGCAGATCGAGGCGGGTGGCCCAGTCACCATCACCGACCGGCGCATGACGCGCTATTTCATGACCGTGGCCGAGGCCGTCGACCTTGTCATCATGTCGGCCGCGGATTCGGAGCGGCGCGAGGGCAAGGACGACTATGCCATCTATATGCTCGACATGGGCAAGCCCGTGCCGATCCTCGAGGTCGCCGAAACCATGATCCGCATGGCCGGCAAGAGCCCCTACACCGACATTCCAATCCGTTTCACCGGCATCAGGCCCGGCGAGAAGCTGCACGAGACGCTTCAGGGCGAGAACGAGGAGGTCGTCAAGCTCGATATTGCCAAGATTTTCGGCCTGCGGACCGATGTCGTGGAATGGCCCAGGATCCAGGCCGCGCTGACGATGCTGCAGGCGGCAATGCGTGACCAGGACAAGGCGGCGGCACTAGAGGTGCTGGCGGCGCTGTATCAGGCGGAAAAACCAATCGGCGGCGCACCCCAGGAAACCAGACCGAAAACAGTCGGACAAGTCGGCTAGACTCTGTCGCAGATGGCCGTGATTGGCTATTGAAACCAATCCGATAGCCATTTCGGGCAGTTCAGGTGATTCTAAACCCGTGATCAGACAAGACCAGCGCGTGGCCGTTCTGTTGGGCACGAAGGACGGCGCGGCCTTCATCGCCGAGCAGCTGGAGTCGCTGCTCGCGCAGTCGCATCCCCACATAGACCTGTGGGTCTCCGACGACGGTTCCACGGACGGCACGACCGATCTGATCCGCGCGTGGCAGGCCCGCTGGCACAAGGGGCGGCTGACCCTGATGGAAGGACCGCGCCGGGGCTTTGCCGCCAATTTCCGTTCGATGATCGTCGATCCGCGCATCGATGCCGACTGCTACGCCTTTTGCGACCAGGACGACGTCTGGGAGCCCGACCGACTGGAAAGCGCGCTGCGCTGGATCGAGACATTGGATGCGGCGACCCCGCTTCTGTTCTGCTCCAGAACCGCGACCATTTCCGAAACCGGAACCGCCGAAGGCCATTCGCCGCTGTTCGGGCAGCCGCCATCGTTTCGCAATGCCCTCGTACAGAGCATCGCCGGCGGCAACACGATGATGATCAACCGCACCGCGCGTGACCTCCTGGCCAAGGCATCGGCAAGGACGGAGTTCGTCAGCCACGACTGGTGGGCCTACCTGATCGTCACCGCCGCCGGCGGCATTGTCCGCTACGATCCGCGGCCCCTGGTGCGCTACCGCCAGCACGCGGCAAATCTGGTTGGCGCCAATGTCTCCTGGAAGGCGAGGCTTTCCAGGCTCGCGCGCCTGTCCAGGGGCGAGTTTGCCGGCTGGACCGACACCAATCTCGGCGGCCTCGCCGTCAACCGCGATATCCTCACCAAGGATGCGGCGGCCTGCCTCGGCCTGTTCATAAGGGCACGCAGGGGCAATGTCGTTCGCCGCTTGCGCCTGCTGCGCAGGAGCGGCGTCTACCGGCAGACTTTTTTGGGAACGCTTGGGCTTTATCTCGCTTTCCTCTGGCGCCGGATCTAGAGCATGAATGCGAACCGCAGGTCCGCGTCAGCGAAGCGAGCCTTCGATCTGGTGATCGCAGCGCTGATGCTGGTGCTGACGTCGCCCGTCCTGCTGATCGCCATGCTGGCCGTCAAGATGTCTTCGCCAGGGCCGGCGCTGTTTTCCCAGGTCCGGGTTGGGCAGGGCGGTTTGCCTTTTCGCTGTCACAAGTTGAGAACGATGCATCAGGGAACGCCGTCCTTGCCGACGCACGAGGCGCCGGCCAATTCCGTCACCGCCGTCGGGAAGGTTTTGCGCGGGACCAAGATCGACGAGTTGCCGCAGCTCTGGAACGTCCTGAAAGGCGAGATGAGCCTCGTCGGGCCGCGCCCATGCCTGCCCACGCAGACGGAACTGATCGGGCACCGAAGAGAGTTGGGCGTGCTGCAGGCGCTCCCTGGCATAACCGGCCTCGCCCAGGTCAGGGGGATCGACATGTCAGATCCCAAGCTCTGCGCCGAAACCGATGCCGAATATCTGAAGACGGCCTCGATCGGCGGCGATCTCGGGATCTTGCTGCGCACGATCTATCGGGGCTGATCACCCCAAACACGGAATGCGGTTTTGATCAGGCTCCGAACTTGCTGCGCCTGGCCATCTCGGCCAACTGTTCGAGCGTGTCGGTTTCCGGCGTCCAGCCTTGCGAAGCAAGCAGCGACGGATCGCAGATCTGCGTCGCGGTTATGGTCTCCCAGGTGCTGCCCCTGCCCAGCAAGGACGCTGCCGCCCGCATCGGCGCCGCGGGCATGGCAAACAGCCGCGCCGGCCGTCCGAAGCCTTGCCGAAAGGCGGTGATGATCTCCGAAATCAGGCTGGGGCGGCGATCGCCGGCGACATAGACGGGGTGGAGCAGCGTCGACCGGGTCAACAGGTGCAGCACGGCGTGCGCGGCCGCCTCGCAAGATATCAGCGAGCGGATCCCCCTCAGCGCGGCCGCCGGCAGCGGCATGACGGTGTCGGCCAACCGCATCAGCGTCGACAGGTTTCCCTTAATGCCCTCGCCATGGACGGGCGGCAGGCGCAGCACGGCAGCGTCGGACCGGCCTGCCGACCTATAGGCGTCCAGCGTCCTGATCTCGCCTTCGCGCTTCGAACGCCCATAGGCGCATTGCGGGGCAGGGGGTGTTTTCTCGTCGATGGTGCCGCTGAAGCCGGGACCGGCCACCGCCCGGATCGACGACAGATAAATGAAGCGTCCGCCGGCCCGCTCGGCAGCGGCCCGTGCCAACTGTCCGGTCAGTTCCGCGTTGGCTCTCAAATAGTCGGCCTCGCTTGCGTCGCGGTCATTATTCAGGGCGGCGCAGTGAACGACATGTGTGACGTCCTGCATGATGGCCAGGAACGCAGCGGCCGGTGCGTTGGGGTCCGGCAGCGGGACAGCATCGCTCGCCGGCTCGAAGCGTTCGGGATGACGGGAGGCGATCCGCACCTCGAACCCGGCTTCACGGAGCTGCTGCGCGACCTGGCGCCCGATGAACCCCGTCGCGCCTGTGACCAGCACTCTCATGGCCTTGTCCGAAAATTGTCAGTCAACTGCCGATGCTACCGGCAATGGCTGCTGACGCCCCGAGGCAAGATATGTCCCGCCGACCAGGAACACCATCAAGGTCGAATCGAGAATGTCATGGCCGACCAGGATGCCGGTCAGCCCGCCGATCAGATAGGTGATCACTGTGACGACGAGCATCGTTGCGCCGAAGCGCTCCAGCGGATCGGCGCTGATGCGCAGCACCCTGGCCGCATTTCTGGCGGCAACCACGAATATCCCAGCCAGCGCGATGGCCCCCAGAATTCCAGCCTCTACCATGACCGTCAGGAAGCCGTTGTGGAAATGGCTGAAGCCGCGGTCCATGCCGAACTGGTCCTGGAAACCCTGATGCATGAGGTCACGGCTGGCGGCGATGCCATGTCCGAAAATCGGCATCTCGCGGAATGCGCCAAGGCCGATCTGCCAAAGCGCCACGCGCAGCCCGAGTGCCGTCGAGTGGTCGCCCTTGCTGTTCAGCGCATCCCAGTCGCTGAACAGGAAATCGGCGCGCTCCAATATGATGGGGAAGCCGACCGCCGCGATCACCAGCCCGATCCCGGCGGCGATCAGCAGCAGGCGCATGGAATTCTTGCCGGTGAGCTTGCGCCGGTTGATCAGAAGCACGGCAATGCCGGCGATCAGCATGGCCAGCCAGATGATGCGCGAACCCGAACAGACAATCGCAACGGCGCCGGCCAGCGCCGCTAAGATCAACGGCTTCCACACCCTCTCGATGCCCGACAGGGCGCCGGCCAGGCACATCATGACGCTGAGACAGGCGACGGTCGCGAATACGATCGCATTTCCCGCCCCGCCTTCAGCCCTCATGCCAAGCCAGTAATATTGCACGATGGCCAAAGCCAGGGCGCCAAAACAGGCCGCCATGCTGGCCAGCACGACAATGCGCACAAGGGTGGCTTTTTCGGTAATGCTCCAGGTCGAGTAGGAGAGGGGGAAAAACAGCAAGGTTATCAGCGGCAGGAAATAGACCGCGTCAGCCCTGAGCGTGTTGTTGACGATCGAAGCGAGGATCATCGCGGCGCAATAGGCATAGATCGCCACCGTCATCGCCAGCATCGGCCGGTCGATGTTGAAGCGCCGCCGCTTCACGGCGAGCAGCAGGACGGACCAAAGGGCGCCGCCACTGAACACGAAGCTGACCACCGATCCCAGAACCGGCGGAGAAAAGAAGCAGACGATGGAGAAGTAGATGTTGATCTGCGAAGGCGTGAAGTGACGTCTTATGGATGAAAGCCGGTTCAATGCTCTGGTTCACAATTGCGGGGGTGGGGGGACGCTGCTTTCTGGTGGCAGCAAACAAGATCACCTTCGAAATCCACGCGCCGCAAGGCGGCCGCTGGCCCATCTTCTGCGTCCGGTATAGCGGCTGGGTCCGATCTTCGATAGTGCGGCGAGGCCCGGCTCCTGATCAAAAATCGCCAGCATGGCCTTTACGCCCCCGTGACATCAGCCTTTCGCTAGGCGGCGTCCTTGCGGCGGCAATAGTTTTTCGCGGCCTTTTAGGCACATCGGCCCGTCAGGCAGGAATTTCCGGTTTTTAAGCTTTGCGTGGAAAATTCATTCTCTATCCGCCCGGTGGCGGACCTCTACGGCATTGTTCCCGGCAATGGCGATCTGCTAGAACGCCGGCACGAAATCATAATGTCCAGACGTGAAGCTTGAACCGGGCTGTTGAAAAACTGTGCCTGATGCGTCGATGCAAGGTCTGGATGGCACGAGAGAACGCTCACAGTCCATGAATATCGCACTAACGCACCTGCAGCGGCTTGAGGCCGAATCCATCCACATCTTCCGCGAGGTCGCGGCTGCGTTCAGCAAGCCGGTCATGCTCTATTCGGTGGGCAAGGATTCCTCGGTGCTGATGCATCTGGCAATGAAGGCGTTCTATCCCGCCAAGCCGCCTTTCCCGTTTCTGCATGTCGACACGACCTGGAAGTTCCGCGAAATGATCACCTTTCGCGATCAGATGGCGCAGAAGCTCGGTTTCGACCTTCTGGTCCATGTCAACGAAGATGGGGTGCGCGACAACATCAATCCCTTCGATCATGGCTCCAACACCCACACCCATGTGATGAAGACCGTGGCGCTGCGCCAGGCGCTCGACAAATACGGTTTTGACGCCGCCTTCGGCGGCGCGCGCCGCGACGAGGAGAAGTCGCGCGCCAAGGAGCGCATCTTTTCCTTCCGCAACGCCCAGCACGCCTGGGATCCGAAGAACCAGCGGCCGGAAATGTGGAAGATATTCAACACCCGCATCGCAGCTGGGGAATCGATCCGCGTGTTTCCGTTGTCGAACTGGACCGAGCTCGACATCTGGCAGTACATTCTGCAGGAAAACATCCCGATCGTGCCGCTCTACTTCGCCAAGGAGCGTCCGGTCGTCGAGCGCGACGGCATGCTTATTTTGAAGGACGACGAGCGCATGCAATTGCGACCGGGCGAAACCGTGGAGAACCGGCTTGTGCGCTTCCGCACCCTTGGCTGCTATCCGCTGACCGGCGCCATCGAATCCGACGCCGACACACTTGAGGCCATTGTTGGCGAGATGCTGACGGCGCGCACCTCCGAGCGCCAGGGCCGCCTCATCGACCGCGATGAAGCCGGCTCGATGGAAAAGAAGAAGCGCGAAGGGTATTTCTGAGCATGCGCCACATCCTGGCCAAGAGCCTCGCCCCGACCGACAGCATCCGCGAATACATGGCGGCGCAGGAGAAGAAGTCACTGCTGCGCTTCCTCACCTGCGGCTCCGTCGACGACGGCAAGTCGACCCTGATCGGCCGCCTGCTGTCGGACACCAAGCAGATTTTCGAGGACCAGCTCGCCGCGCTCGAGCGCGATTCGCGCAAGCACGGCACCACTGGCGACGACATCGACTTTGCGCTTCTGGTCGACGGCCTCGAGGCCGAGCGCGAGCAGGGCATCACCATCGACGTCGCCTATCGCTTCTTCGCCACGCCGAAGCGCAAGTTCATCGTTGCCGACACGCCCGGCCACGAACAGTACACGCGTAACATGGCGACCGGCGCCTCGACTGCCGATCTCGCCATCGTGCTGATCGACGCCCGCCAGGGCGTGCTGCGCCAGACCAGGCGTCATTCGATCATCGCCTCGCTGCTCGGCATCCGCCACATCGTGCTCGCTGTCAACAAGATCGACCTCGTCGGCTTCGACCATGGCGTCTTCGATCGGATCGTCGAAGACTACAGGCAGTTCTCGCAGGAACTCGGCTTCCAGACGGTCATGCCGATCCCGATGTCCGCCCGCTACGGCGACAACGTCACCGGCCGCTCCGACAAGACGAAATGGTATTCCGGCCCGACGCTGATCGAGCATCTCGAAAACGTGTCGATCGATGAAGCTGCCGCCGAGCTGCCGTTCCGTTTCCCGGTGCAGTATGTCAACCGCCCCAATCTCGACTTCCGCGGCTTTGCCGGCACCATCGCGTCCGGCACGGTTGCACAGGGTGACGAGGTCGTCGTCGCCAAATCCGGAAAATCCTCGCGTGTCAGGCGCATCGTCGCGCATGGCGGCGATCGCAGCCAGGCGGTTGCCGGCCAGGCCATCACCTTGGTTCTCGACGACGAGGTCGAGGTCTCGCGTGGCAACATGCTGGTGTCGCCGGCAGCCAGACCGCAGGTCGCCGATCAGTTCGCCGCCAACATCGTCTGGTTCGACGAACACGCTCTGCTGCCCGGCCGCTCCTACATCCTGCGCACCGAGACCGACCAGACCAGCGCCACCGTCACCGACCTGAAGTACCGCGTCAACGTCAACGACTTCGCCCATGAGGCGGCGAAGTCGCTGGAGATGAACGAAGTCGGTATCTGCAACATCTCGACCCGGTCGCCGATCGCCTTCGACACCTTTGGCGAGAACCGCACCACCGGCGCCTTCATCCTGATCGACCGCATCACCAACGCCACGGTCGGCGCCGGCATGATTTTGCATTCGCTGCGCCGTGCCGAAAATATCCACTGGCAGTCGCTCGATGTCGGCAAGCATGGCCGCTCTGACCTGAAGAACCAGCGCCCCGCCGTGTTCTGGTTCACCGGGCTTTCCGGCTCCGGCAAGTCGACTATCGCCAATCTGTTCGAGAAGAAGCTCTTCGCCTCGGGCCGCCACACCTACATCCTGGACGGCGACAATGTTCGCCACGGCCTCAACCGCGATCTCGGCTTCACCGATGCCGACCGCGTCGAAAACATCCGCCGCGTCGCCGAAGTGGCGCGCCTGATGGCCGACGCCGGGCTGATCGTCATCGTATCCTTCATTTCCCCGTTCAGCGCCGAGCGGCGCATGGCCAGGGAGTTGATGGCCGACGGCGAATTCATCGAAGTGTTCGTCGACACGCCGTTCGAGGAATGCGCCAGGCGCGATCCGAAGGGCCTCTATGCGCGGGCGCTGAATGGCGAGATCAAGAATTTCACCGGCGTCGACTCACCGTATGAAGCGCCGGAAAAACCCGAAATCCATCTCGAGACACTCGGCAAATCTGCCGAGGAGATGGTAGAGGCCCTGGAACTCTGGCTGAACGAGCGCGACATTGCCGAAGACCAATACGACAACGGCGGCGGTATCTGACGACGAGGCGATGCTCGGCGTATTCGAGCGCCTTGCGCTGGAGGCCGGTCGCGAGGTCATGCGCGTCTTTCACGAGGGCTGCGCGGTCGATCGCAAGTCCGACAGTTCACCGGTGACCGAAGCCGATCGCGAGAGCGAGAAGATCATCCTCGCCGGCCTGCGCGCCGCATTTCCCGAAATTCCATGCGTGGCCGAGGAGGAAGCCTCGGCCGGCATCATGCCGAGCGATCTCGGTGATGCCTTCTTCCTGATCGATCCGCTCGACGGCACCAAGGAATTCGTCAACCGCAGGACCGATTTCACCGTCAACATCGCGCTGGTTCGCCATGGCGTGCCGGAAGTCGGCGTCGTCTTCGCGCCCTGCACCGGGCGCTTCTTCTCGGGACGGCTGGGCAGGGCGGAATCAATCGAAGTCGATGGCGATTTTCGCATCGTCGGCCGTCGGCCGATCTCGGCACGGCCGGCCGCTGAGCCACCGGCCGTCGTTGCCAGCCGCTCCCACAACACGCCGGAAACCGACGCCTTCATCCGTGATCTCGGCGCCGCCGAGATCGTCTCGGTCGGCTCGTCACTGAAATTCTGCCTCGTCGCGGCGGCCGAAGCCGATATCTATCCGCGCTTCGGCCGCACCATGGAATGGGACACGGCGGCCGGCGACGCGGTGCTGCGCGCTGCAGGCGGCGTGACGCGCACGCTGGACGGCAAGCCGCTGGCTTACGGCAAGCGCAAGCAGGCTGACGACGCGGATTTCGCCAACCCACATTTCATCGCCAGCGGGAAGGCAGCAAGTCCGGCCTGACGATTCACCTGGCTGACGGCGCTCGCATTTTACGCCGCGGCAACGTGCGCCGAGTTCGAGCCGATGTAGTTGCGGATCGTCTCGATGATCCGGTCCTGGTCGGCTTCGCTGAGATAGGGATGCATCGGCAGGCACAGGATGCGCTTCGGCAGTTCCTCCGAAACGGCAAGGCCGGTCGGTGTGCGTGGATAGTCGCGATAGGCGATCTGGCTGTGCAGCGGCTTTACGTAGTAGATGACCGAGGGGATGCCCTTTTCGCCCAGATGCGCCTTCAGCCCGTCGCGCTTCGGCGTCTCGATGGCATATTGCGCCCAGGCTGACCGGCTGCCGTCCAGATTGCGGGACGCCTTGACGATGTCGCCGAGGCCTTCGGCATAGCGCTTGGCGACCACCTGCCGGGCGACCATCTCGTCTTCCAGGATCGCCAGCTTCTCGATCAGGATCGCTGCCTGCAGCGTGTCGAGTCGCGAATTGATGCCGACGCGGACATTGTCGTATTGCGTTTCGCCCTTGCCGTGGAAGGCGAAGGAGCGGAGCTTGTCGGCCATCGCATCGTCATTGGTGAACATCGCGCCGCCATCGCCGTAGCAGCCGAGGGGCTTCGCCGGATAGAAGCTGGTCGAGCCGACATGGCCGAAGGCGCCGCACATCTTGCCGTCGAGCGAGCCACCCATCGACTGGGCGGCATCCTCGATCACCAGCAGCCCTTCGCGGTTGGCGATCGCCATGATCGCCTCATAGTCGGCGGCGAGCCCGAACAGGTCGACCGGGATGATCGCCTTCGGCTGCAACCGGCCTTCATCCTTGATCATGGCGATCGCCGCCTCGAGGCTGGCGATGTCGATGTTGTAGGTCTCAGGATCGACGTCGACGAACACCGGATCGGCCTTGGCCAGCGCCACGACTTCCGCCGTCGCGGCAAAGGTGAAGCTCGGCACGAACACGGCATCGCCCGGTCCGATGCCGGCCGCAAACAACGGCAGCAGCAGCGCGTCGGTACCGTTGGCGCAGGCCACGACATGTTTGGTGCCGACATAGGCGGCGAGCTTGTTCTCGAATTCCGTGACCTGAGGCCCCAGGATGTAGCGGCCATCTTCGATGACATGGTCGATCGCGGCTTTCAGCCGGTCGCGGATTCGTTCGCGCTGCGCGCCAAGATCGATGAACTGCATGTCTGCCTCAAAACGGATTGGTGCGTGTCGCCCAAAAGCTTGCCCACGGGCCGGACCCGAGGGTGTGCCGATTTCGAGACAACGACACGCACAACAAACTTGATCGGCCCGCTGGTACCAGACTTGGCGCGGTCGAGAAAGCCGAACCGGCCAAACCGCGAATTGCCTAGGTGTCGCAGTCTGTTACCGCGATTTCAGGTGCATTGCCGCAGGATGCCGGAATTCCGGCCTTCGCTGGGCGCAACACGTCCCTTTCATCGCGTCTTTTCGCCTCGCGACACATAAAGTGATCAGTTGGCAAAGCGCATTTCCGGCCGTTCTGCGCTCCGAT
Organism: Mesorhizobium amorphae; assembly: GCF_014843845.1. Taxonomy (GTDB): domain Bacteria; phylum Pseudomonadota; class Alphaproteobacteria; order Rhizobiales; family Rhizobiaceae; genus Mesorhizobium; species Mesorhizobium amorphae_A. Next base: position 132,430 of record NZ_JHQS01000130.1, read on the forward strand.
CAGGCGATTTCATGCCGCCAGGGCGGATTGGCGCCGGCCCGCGATACGGTCACCGCGGCGGCCTTGGCGCCGAGCGCCAGCGCCTGGCGGATCGCGTCCTCAGGCAGGTCGCCGATCGCCGCCTTGGTGAGCAGGCCCTGTTCGTGCAGCGAGGCGAGGATGCCGGCGTTGAAGGTGTCGCCGGCGCCGACCGTGTCGACCACCGTGACCTTCTGAGGCATCACCGTGACCTTGTGCTCGCGGCTGTAGCCGACAGCACCTTCGCTGCCATGGGTGACGACGATCAGCTTCGGCCCGCGATCGAGCCAATTGCGGATGACGTCCTCATGCGAGCCGGCTTCGCCGAACCAGTTCAGGTCCTCGTCCGACAATTTCACGATGTCGGCCATGGCCATCATCGAGCGAATGCGCCTGAGGTGCTTGGCCTTGTCGGGGATGAAATTCGGCCGGATGTTGGGGTCGAGCATCATGACGCGGCGCTCGTGCTCGCGCCGCATGAACTCCTCATAGGCCGATCCGGCCGGCTCGGAGATCAGGCTGATGGCCCCGAAAAGCATGGCCTCGATCTCGGCGCCGAGTTCCGGCAGATCCTCGATGGTCAGCATGCGTCCGGCAGTGTTCTCGTCATAGAAGGTGTAGGTCGCCTGGCCGTTGTTCAGCCGCACGAAGGCAAGCGTCGTCGGACGGGGCGAGGTGTGCGCGTAGGTCGAGCTGACCTTGCTTGCCCCAAGCGCGTCCCGGAACTGGCCGCCGAACAGGTCCGACGACAGGCCGGAAAAGAAGCCCGCGGGCGCGCCCAGCCGGCCGAGCGCGATGGCCGAGTTGAACACCGCGCCGCCGACATAGGGCGCAAAGGCGGGTTCTCCGTCCGTGGTGGTGCGCGGCAGCATGTCGATCAGGGCTTCGCCGCAGCAGAGGATCATTGTTTCTTGGTCTCCGGCGGATAGATCACGCCCTTGCGGATGATAATGTTGGCGTAGAGCCTGGGTTCGCTGGTCGCCACGATCGCGTGCGCGGCCTTGACCCGTGCATAGAAGTCGGGACCGGCCAGCGCAACCACCTTGTGGCCCGGCGCGCGCCTGGCGCAGACCGCCTCCATCTCGTGATGAACCGGATCGGCAAGCGTGGGATCGCCCTTAACCGAGGCGCGAAACAGCGCTTCCGGCACGGCGTCGTCCACCGGCAGGACGCTCAATATGGCGTCGAGCACCGGGACCAGCGAATGACCGTCGGCGCGGATAAGCCGCTTCGCCTGTTCCTCGGCCGGATAATTCCCGTCGACAAGCGCGATCTCGTCGCCATGGCCCATGGAGCGCAAAATCGCCAGAAGCTCCGGACCGAGCAGAGCCGGAATGCCGATCAGCATGGCTCAGGCGCTCCTGGAAATCGTGGTCGAGCCGATCAGGAAGCGCTCGGAAAGCGGCAGGCTGGCGCCGCCCAGCGCCCGCGCATGGATGCCGACCGTGCCTTCGCGCACGGCGGGAAGCTTGAGGCCTTCGCCGTCGATCGTGCCGATCGCCTCGATGACGGCATCGACGAGGCGGCGGCGTACGGTGAGCGGCATCCAGCCGTCGATCACCGCCGCTTCGAAATCGATCACCGAGGACGCCGCGACGATGGCATAAGCGAGCGCCTGGGAGGCGGTGGCGATCCACGTGTCGAGCTCGTCGCCGATGTCGCCCCAGTCCTGCGGCGAAGTCCACAGATGCGAAGCCTCGACGCCGCGCGCATTGAGCGCCTTTTCCAGCATGGCGATCGAGGCGACGTCGATCAGCTGCGTCGGCTTGCCGTCGGGTCCGGGCACCGGCATTGAACCCAGCGCGCCGGCATTGCCGGTCGGACCGCCGAAAAGCCGGCCGTTGAGCACGATGCCGCCGCCGGCAAAGGCGCCGATATAGAAATAGACGAAGTCGCGCGCCGCCGCCTGGCCGAAGACAAGTTCCGCGCCGCAGGCCGAAGTGGCGTCGTTCTGCAGATAGACCGGAAAATCGCACTGCGCCTGGATGTCTGAGCGGATGTCGCGATGGCGCCATTCGTCCATGACCTCGCGCGGCGCCCCCGCCGTGTCGGCCCAGTTCCACAGTTCGAACGGCATGGCGATGCCAAGCCCGGCAATGCGCTTGTCCTGCGCCGGCGTCAGTTCGCCGCGCATCGTCTTCATGCCGGCGGTGACGAATTCCACCGTCTCGCGCGGCGCCGGATAGCGGTAGGAGTGGTGCAGCATCGAGCGCACGGTGCCGAGGAAGTCGATCAGCACCAATTCGGCGCTGCGACGGCCGATCTTGAGGCCGATGAAGAAGGCGCCTTCGGGATTGAGCGCCATGGGGATGGAGGGTTGGCCGATCTTGCCGCGCAACGGCGCCTGGCGCACGAGCAGGCTGTCTTCTTCCAGTTCGCGCATGATGACCGAGACGGTCTGCGCCGAAAGGCCGGTCATGCGCGCTATGTCGGATTTGGCCAGGCTGCCATGCTGGCGCACGAGCGACAGCACCAGCCGCTCATTGTGGTCGCGCATCCCGCTCTGGTTGGTGCCACGGTGCAGACGGCTCTCGGCTGCCTCGGGCGAACCGTGCCTCGCAATGCCGGTCTCCACCCTTGTTCCTCCCGTCGTTTCCCCACACTGCTTTTGGGCCAGAATGGGCGAACGAGGCAAGTGTGTCAATAATAAATAAGAGTGATTTAATTATTGACACGTCATGCGGACTGGTGTCTGTTGGGGCGGCGTCCACGCTGGGAGAAAATCGTTGGATGCGCTTGAGATGCCGGTTGGCCGGCATCCTGAATGGTTCCCATGGGAGGAAGATCGTGACCAAGTCAAAACTGTTGAAATCCACCGTGTTTGCCGCGGCCGGCCTCGGCCTGATGGCATTTGCATCGACGGCATCGGCCGCCGGTGTCGGCGCCTGCCTGATCACCAAGACCGACACCAACCCCTTCTTCGTCAAGATGAAGGAAGGCGCCACCGCCAAGGCCAAGGAGCTTGGCGTCGATCTCAAGACCTACGCCGGCAAGATCGACGGCGACAGCGAGAGCCAGGTGGCGGCGATCGAAAGCTGCATCGCCGACGGCGCCAAGGGTATCCTGATCACCGCTTCCGACACCAAGGGCATCGTGCCGACGGTGAAGAAGGCGCGTGACGCGGGCCTGCTGGTGATCGCGCTCGACACCCCGCTTGATCCGATCGACGCCGCCGACGCGACCTTTGCCACGGACAATCTGGAAGCCGGCAAGCTGATCGGCGCCTGGGCCGCCGCGACGCTCGGCGACAAGGCCAAGGACGCCAAAATCGGCTTCCTCGACCTGTCGCCGTCGCAGCCGACGGTGGACGTGCTGCGCGACCAGGGCTTCATGATGGGTTACGGCATCGACGTGAAGGACCCCAACAAGATCGGCGACGAGGACGATGCGCGCATCGTCGGCCATGACGTGACGAATGGCAACGAAGAGGGTGGCCGCAAGGCGATGGAGAACCTTCTGCAGAAGGACAACACCATCAACGTCATCCACACCATCAACGAGCCAGCCGCTGTCGGCGCCTACCAGGCGCTCAAGGCCGTCGGTCTCGAAAGCCAGGTGCTGATCGTCTCGGTCGACGGCGGCTGCCCCGGCGTGAAGTCGGTGACCGAAGGCGTGATCGGCGCCACCTCGCAGCAATATCCGCTGCAGATGGCGGCGCTCGGCATCGAGGCGATCGCCGCTTTCGCCAAGGACGGCACCAAGCCGAAGCCGACCGAAGGCAAGAACTTCTTCGACACCGGCGTCAACCTCGTCACCGACAAGCCGGCCAATGGCGTGAAGTCCATCGACACCAAGGAAGGCCTCGCCAAGTGCTGGGGCTGATGGCTGCCTGACAGCCAGCAACAACCTGACGGCCGGGGGCTTGATCCCCGGCCGCATCGGGTGGACGATGTGTCACTGCAAACGCGAATAATCCCGGCAGCAGACCGGAAAGGCGTGGACGGCGTCGGCATGTGGCTGAAGCCCAGGGGAGAAAACATGGCTCAAGCTCAGGAATTCGAGAAGGTCCTCTCGGGCAGCGACACAAGCGTTGCCGCTTTTGACGAGCACAAATCGGCCGTCAAACGCGCCCAGCATTTCCTGCATTCCACGCCGGCCGCGGTGCCGCTGATCGTGCTGGTCCTGTCGATCATCATTTTCGGTATCACCATCGGCGGGCGTTTCTTTTCATCCTATACGCTGACGCTGATCCTGCAGCAGATCGCCATTGTCGGCATTCTCGGCGCGGCACAGACGCTGGTCATCCTGACCGCCGGCATCGACCTGTCGGTCGGCGTCATCATGGTGATCTCGGCCGTGATTATGGGCAATTGCGCGGTCACCTACGGTATGCCGGCCATTCTTGCGGTAACCATCGGCCTTGCCGCTGGTGGCGCCTGCGGCCTGCTCAACGGGGTGCTGGTCGCCTACATGAAGCTACCGCCCTTCATCGTGACGCTTGGCACCTGGAACATCGTCATGGCCACCAACTTCATCTATTCGGCCAATGAGACGATCCGCGACACCGACGTCGACGTCCAGGCGCCGCTGCTGCATCTGTTTGCCCTGAGTTTCAAGGTCGGCACGGCCGTGCTGACGCTCGGCGTCATTGCCATGGTCGTGTTGGTGATGGTCCTCTGGTACGTGCTCAACCACACCGCATGGGGGCGTCATGTCTACGCCGTCGGCGACGATCAGGAGGCAGCGAAACTGTCGGGCATCCAGACCAAGAAGGTGCTGATGACGGTCTACGCCCTTGCCGGGCTGATCGCCGCTGTCGCGGCCTGGGTCTCGATCGGCCGCAATGGCTCGATCTCGCCGTCGGCCGCCGTGACCGACTACAATCTGCAGGCCATCACCGCGACGGTGATTGGCGGTATTTCTCTGTTCGGCGGACGCGGCTCGATCCTCGGCACGCTGTTTGGCGCCATGATCGTCGGCGTCGTCTCGATGGGCCTCAACATGCTGGGCGCCGATCCGCAATGGAAAGTGCTGCTCACCGGTGTGCTGATCATCGGCGCCGTGGCGATCGATCAATGGATCAGAAAGGTTTCGGCATAGTCATGACCCAGGAACCCATCCTCACCGCGCGCGGTCTGGTCAAGCGCTATGGCCGCGTCACCGCCCTCGACAATGCCGATTTCGACCTCTATCCGGGCGAAATCCTGGCCGTCATCGGCGACAACGGCGCCGGCAAGTCATCGCTGATCAAGGCGATTTCCGGCGCGGCCGTGCCCGACGAAGGTGAAATCCGGCTTGAAGGCAAACCCGTTGCCTTCAAGTCGCCGATGGAGGCCCGCGAAGCCGGCATCGAGACCGTCTACCAGAACCTCGCGCTGTCGCCGGCGCTGTCGATCGCCGACAACATGTTCCTCGGCCGCGAGATCCGCAGGCCGGGCCCGCTCGGCAGCTGGTTCCGCATGCTCGACCGTCCGGCGATGGAAAAGCGCGCCCGCGACAAGTTGACCGAACTCGGCCTGATGACCATCCAGAACATCAGCCAGGCGGTGGAAACGCTGTCCGGCGGCCAGCGCCAGGGCGTGGCGGTGGCGCGCGCTGCTGCCTTCGGCAGTCGCGTCGTGATCATGGACGAGCCGACGGCCGCCCTTGGTGTCAAGGAAAGCCGCCGCGTGCTGGAATTGATCCTCGACGTCAAGAAGCGTGGCCTGCCGATCGTGCTCATCTCGCACAACATGCCGCATGTCTTCGAGGTCGCGGACCGCATCCACATCCACCGGCTCGGCCGACGACTCTGCGTCGTCGACCCGAAGCAGATTTCCATGTCGGATGCCGTGGCCCTGATGACCGGCGCAAAGAAGCCGCCCGAGGACGCACTGGCGGCCTGATCTGCATCGACGGGTAAATTGCCGCAGGGGAGCTAGGTGGTTTCCCGATCTAAATCGATTGAACATATGCTGCAATGCACTAGGATGGGCTGGGACTAGCGGTGAAAGCCGGTATGATCGCGGTACGATCACGAGAGGCAGCATGACGCGCACGATGACATCCCAAGCCCCCGTCCTCGAAATCCCAGACCCCAAGACGCTCGCTGACGAAGTCCTGCTGGCGCTTAAATACAGGGTCGGCAAAGGCACCAACGTCGCCACGCAATACGACTGGCTGACCGCCTCGATCAAGGTGGTGCGCGACCGCATCGTCGATCACTGGATGCAGGCGACGCAGGAGGCCTACGCCCAGCAGGAAAAGCGCGTCTACTATCTGTCGCTGGAATTCCTCATTGGCCGCCTGATGCGCGATGCCTTTTCCAATCTCGGCCTGATGGACAATATGCGCGAGGCGCTCAAGTCTCTCGGCGTCGACCTCGACCTCATCGCCGGGCTCGAACCGGATGCAGCGCTTGGTAATGGCGGTCTCGGCCGGCTCGCCGCCTGCTTCATGGAAAGCATGGCCACCGTCGACATTCCCGCGCATGGCTACGGCATACGCTACGCCAACGGTATGTTCCGCCAGGAGATCCATGATGGCTGGCAGGTCGAGCTGCCCGAAACCTGGCTCGACCATGGCAATCCTTGGGAGTTCGAGCGGCGCGAGCGCTCCTTCGAGGTCGGCTTCGGTGGCTCGGTCGAGTCGATCACCTCGAAGGACGGCCGGCTCGAACGCCACGTCTGGAAACCGACCGAGCATGTGCTCGCCGTCGCCTACGACACGCCGGTGGTCGGCTGGCGGGCCAACCGCGTCAACACGCTGCGCCTGTGGTCTGGCATGCCGATCGATCCGATCCTGCTCGACAAGTTCAATGCCGGCGACCACATCGGTGCGCTTGCCGAAAGCAACAAGGCCGATGCCCTGTCGCGCGTCCTCTATCCCGCCGATTCCCACAAGGCCGGGCAGGAGCTGCGGTTGCGGCAGGAGTATTTCTTCTCCACCGCCTCGCTGCAGGACATTCTGCAGCGGCATCTCAGCCAGTATGGCGATCTGCAGTCGCTGCCTGACAAGGCGGCGATCCATTTGAACGACACCCATCCGGCCATCGCTGTGCCGGAACTGATGCGTCTGTTGATGGACGTCCACGGCATGGATTTCGACCAGGCCTGGGACATCACCAAGCGCACTTTCGGCTACACCAACCACACGCTGTTGCCCGAAGCGCTTGAAAGTTGGCCGGTGCCGCTGTTCGAGCGGCTGCTGCCGCGCCACATGCAGATTGTCTACGCCATCAACGCCGAGGTGCTTCTGGAGGCGCGCGCCACCAACAAGTTCTCGGGCGAACAGATCAGCCGCATCTCGCTGATTCAGGAAAACGGCGACCGCCGGGTGCGCATGGGCAATCTGGCCTTTGTCGGCTCGCACTCGATCAATGGCGTTTCCGCGCTGCACACCGAATTGATGAAGGAGACGGTGTTCGCCGATCTCCACAAGCTCTACCCTGGTCGCATCAACAACAAGACCAACGGTATCACGCCAAGGCGCTGGCTGATCCAGTGCAATCCCGGCCTGACCGCGCTTACCCGCGAGGCGATCGGCGACCGTTTCCTCGATGACATCGATGCGATCAAGGGGCTTGACGCCTTTGCCGACGATGCCGCCTTCCGTGACAAGTTCGCCGCCGTCAAGCGGGCGAACAAGGCCAAGCTCGCCAATCTGGTCGCCGACCGGCTCGGCATCAAGCTCGATCCCTCGGCCCTGTTCGACATCCAGGTCAAGCGCATCCACGAATACAAGCGCCAGCTGCTCAACATCCTGGAAGCGGTCGCGCTCTACGACCAGATCCGCTCGCACCCCGAGCGCGACTGGATGCCGCGCGTGAAATTTTTCGGCGGCAAGGCGGCACCCAGCTACCACAACGCCAAGCTGATCATCAAACTTGCCAACGACGTCGCCAGGGTCATCAACCGCGACCCGGCGGTGCGCGGCCTGCTGAAAGTGGTGTTCGTGCCGAACTACAATGTCAGCCTGGCCGAGATCCTGATGCCGGCTGCCGACCTTTCCGAGCAGATCTCGACCGCCGGCATGGAAGCATCCGGCACCGGCAACATGAAGTTCGCGCTGAACGGCGCGCTGACCATCGGTACGCTTGACGGCGCCAATGTCGAAATCAAGGACTGCGTCGGCGACGACAACATCTTCATTTTCGGCCTGACCACCGCCGAGGTCGCCGAGCGGCGCAACAACGGCTACGATCCGCGCGCCGTGATCGAGGCATCGCCGGAACTGTCACAAGCGCTCGCCGCCATCTCGTCGGGCGTCTTTTCGCCTGACGATCCCGAGCGTTATCGCGAGTTGATCAATGGCCTTTATGGCAGCGACTGGTTCATGGTGGCGGCCGACTTCGACACCTATGCCGCCACCCAGCGCGACGTCGACACTGTCTGGCGCAACAGTCCCGACTGGTACGCGCGGGCGATCCGCAACGTCGCTCGCGTCGGCTGGTTCTCGTCCGATCGCACGATCCGCCAATATGCGAAAGACATCTGGAACGTGCCCGCCTGATATGCTTGCATGAGACCACGAACAATGTGGTCCGCGTGCATGTCGCCCAAAAGTGTGCAGCGGTTTTGGGACGGCGACATGCACAACAACAAAGGTGCCGCCCGGGGAGGGTAACTGCCTGATGAGGAAGCCGCGCGCGACCGCTGCGACAAGCGGGCCGGACGGACTGGCGCCTGCCGGCGATGTCGCGGCGATTGTCGCCGGCACGCATGGCGATCCATTCGCGGTGCTGGGCGTGCATGAAGCCGGCAAGGGCTTTGTCGCCCGCTGCTTCGTGCCGCATGCCGAGTTCGTCACCGCCTATACGCTGACCGGCAAGAATGCCGGCGAATTGTCCCGGCGCGACAATGGCGGTTTCTTCGAGGGCAAGCTGTCGCTCAAGAAACGCCAGCCGCTGCGCTATCACGCCAGGAATGCCGGCGGCGACTGGTGGCTGACTGATCCCTATTCCTTCGGTCCCGTGCTCGGCCCGATGGACGATTACTACATCGCCCAGGGATCGCACCTCAGGCTGTTCGACAAGCTCGGCGCTCATCTCATCGACCATGAGGGCGCGTCGGGCGTGCATTTCGCCGTCTGGGCGCCCAATGCGCGGCGCGTCTCGGTGGTCGGCGACTTCAACGAATGGGACGGTCGCAGGCATACGATGCGCGACCGCCGCGACACCGGCATCTGGGAGCTGTTCATTCCCGACATCGGTGCCGGCCGGCCCTACAAATACGAGATCATCGCGCCCGATGGCGTGCGCTTGCCGCTCAAGGCCGATCCGTTCGCCTTCAAGTCCGAGTTGCGCCCGGCCACCGCTTCGGTGACAGCGGTGCCGCCGGCGCATGAATGGGGCGACGAGGCACACCGGAATTTCTGGCGCAACGCCGATCCCCGCCGTGAAGCGATTTCGATCTACGAAGTCCATGCCGGCTCGTGGCAGCTGCGCGACGACGGCACCTTCCTGTCATGGGACGAACTCGCCGACCGGCTGATCCCTTATGTCGCCGAAACCGGTTTCACCCATATCGAATTCATGCCGATCTCCGAACATCCCTATGATCCGTCCTGGGGCTACCAGACGACCGGCCTCTACGCGCCGTCGGCCCGCTTCGGCGATCCGGATGGCTTTGCCCGCTTCGTCGACGGCGCGCATCGTGCCGGCATCGGCGTCATCCTCGACTGGGTGCCGGCGCATTTCCCGGTCGACGCGCATGGGCTGGCCAATTTCGACGGCACCGCGCTCTACGAGCATGCCGACCCGCGCAAGGGTTTTCATCCCGACTGGAACACGGCGATCTACAATTTCGGCCGCCGCGAGGTGGTGTCTTTCCTCGTCAACAACGCGCTGTTCTGGGCCGAGAAATACCATGTCGACGGTCTTCGCGTCGATGCGGTCGCCTCGATGCTCTACCTCGATTATTCGCGCAAGGCCGGCGAATGGATCCCCAACGAGAAGGGCGGACGCGAAAATCTCGAAGCGGTCAGCTTCCTGCAGAAGATGAACAAGGAGATCTACGGCCATCATCCCGGCGTGATGACCATCGCCGAGGAATCGACCTCATGGCCGAAGGTGTCGCAGCCGGTGCATGAGGGCGGCCTGGGCTTCGGCTTCAAGTGGAACATGGGCTTCATGCACGACACGCTGGAGTATTTCTCCAAGGAGCCGATCTTCCGCAAGCATCACCACAACGACATCACCTTCGGCCTGGTCTACGCCTTCTCCGAGAATTTCGTCCTGCCGCTCTCCCATGACGAGGTCGTGCACGGCAAGGGCACGCTGCTCGGCAAGATGGCCGGCGACGACTGGCAGAAATTCGCGACGCTGCGCGCCTATTACGCGTTCATGTGGGGCTATCCCGGCAAGAAGCTGCTGTTCATGGGCCAGGAATTCGCGCAGCTCCGCGAGTGGAGCGAGGCGCGCGCGCTCGACTGGAACCTGCTCGATTTCAGGCTGCATCGCGGCGTCTGGCAGACCGTGCGCGACCTCAACTACCTCTACCGTTCGCGCCCGGCGCTGCATGCGCGCGACTGCGAGCCGGAGGGGTTCTCGTGGCTGATCGTCGACGACAGCGCCAACTCGGTGTTTGCCTGGCTGCGCAGCGCGCCGGGCGGCAACCCGATCGCCGTCATTTCCAACTTCACGCCGGTGCCGCGCGACAATTACCGCGTGCCGTTGCCGCAGGCCGGCAAATGGCGCGAGATCATCAACACGGATGCTTCGGACTATGGCGGTTCGGGCCAGGGCAATGGCGGCGAGGTCGAGGCACGGGCGGAAGGAGGAGGCATATCGGTGACGATGCTTTTGCCGCCGCTGTCGACGACCATGCTCGAATTTGTTCCGGACTGAGTGATGTTTCAGACTGAGTGACTTGGGAGGGTAATATGGCAGACACGAAACGGACCCAGCCGCTGGCGCGCGACGCTATGGCCTATGTGCTGGCGGGCGGGCGCGGCAGCCGCCTCAAGGAATTGACCGACCGGCGCGCCAAGCCAGCGGTCTATTTCGGCGGCAAGACGCGCATCATCGATTTCGCGCTCTCCAATGCTCTCAACTCAGGCATTCGCCGCCTCGGTGTCGCCACCCAGTACAAGGCGCATTCGCTGATCCGCCACCTGCAGCGTGGCTGGAACTTCCTGCGCCCCGAGCGAAACGAAAGCTTCGACATCCTGCCCGCCAGCCAGCGCGTTTCGGAAACGCAGTGGTATGAGGGCACGGCCGATGCCGTCTACCAGAACATCGACATCATCGAGGCCTACGGGCCCGAATACATGGTCATCCTCGCCGGCGACCACATCTACAAGATGGACTACGAGCTGATGCTGCGCCAGCATGTCGACGCCAATGCCGACGTCACTGTAGGCTGCCTCGAAGTGCCGCGTATGGAAGCGACCGGCTTCGGCGTCATGCATGTCGACGCCAAGGACAACATCATCGCCTTCGTCGAAAAGCCGGCCGACCCGCCCGGCATTCCCGACAAGCCGGAGTTCGCCCTGGCCTCGATGGGCATCTACGTCTTCAAGACCAAGTTCCTGATGGAGCAACTGCGCCGCGATGCTGCCGAGCCCGGCTCGAGCCGCGACTTCGGCAAGGACATCATTCCCTATATCGTCCAGAACGGTAAGGCGATCGCCCACCGCTTCGCCAAATCCTGCGTGCGTTCGACCGCCGAGAACGAGGCCTACTGGCGCGATGTCGGAACAGTCGACGCCTATTGGGAAGCCAATATCGACCTCACCGACGTGACGCCGGAGCTTGACCTCTACGATCGCGACTGGCCGATCTGGACCTATGCCGAATTGAAGCCGCCGGCAAAGTTCGTGCATGACGAGGATGGCCGGCGCGGCTCGGCTGTCTCCTCGCTGGTGTCCGGCGATTGCATCGTGTCCGGCGCTTCGCTGAAGCGCAGCCTGATCTTCACCGGCGCCCGCATCAATTCCTATTCGACGCTGGAGGAAGTCGTCATGCTGCCCGACGTTCATGTCGGCCGGAACGCAAAGTTGAAGCGCGTGGTCATCGATCACGGCGTAAGGATACCGGAAGGGCTGGTGGTCGGCGAAGATCCCGTGCTCGACGCCAAGCGTTTCCGCGTCTCGGAGAAAGGCATCTGCCTGGTCACGCAGGACATGATCGACAAGCTGAAGCTATAGGCAGGATTGGATTGTAGGCGCATGCAGGTTCTGTCGGTCACGCCCGAGATCTTCCCGCTGATCAAGACCGGCGGGCTTGCCGACGTAACCGGCGCGCTGCCCATTGCACTGGCGGGCAAGGGCGTGGCCATGCGCACGCTCATTCCCGGCTATCCCGTTGTCATGGGCGCTTTCAAGAAAAAGAAGGCCGTCTATCAATACCCGCTGCTGCAGGGCGGCAAGGCCTCGATCCATGCCGTCCAGGTCGCCGGGCTCGACCTGTTCGTGCTCGACGCGCCGCATCTGTTCGATCGTCCCGGCGGCCCCTATGGCAATGCGACGGGCGCCGACTGGCCGGACAATTGGCGGCGCTTCGCCGCCTTGAGCCAGGCCGGCGGCGACATAGCCGGCGGCGCCATCTCCGGCTACCAGCCCGACATCGTGCACGCCCATGACTGGCAGTCGGCGATGACGCTGGCCTATATGCGTTACGGCAAGGCGGTCGGCATACCGTCGCTGATCACCGTGCACAATCTCGCTTTTCAGGGTCAGTTCGGCGCCGGCATCTTCGGCGAGCTTGGCCTGCCGGCGGTGGCGATGGCGCTCGACGGCGTCGAGTATTACGGCGGTGTCGGTTTCCTCAAGGCCGGCCTGCAGGCCGCCTGGGCGATCACCACGGTGAGCCCGACCTATGCGCAGGAGATCCGCTCGGCCGAATTCGGCATGGGCCTCGACGGCCTGATCAACATGCGCTCGACCGATCTCTACGGCATCGTCAACGGCATCGATGTCGACATCTGGAACCCGGAAACCGACAAGCATCTGGTGGCAAATTATTCGGGCGCGACGCTTGAGGCGCGGCGCGCCAACCGGACGGCGGTCGAGGACCGCTTCGGCCTCGAGCGCGACGACAGCCCGATCGTCTGCGTCGTCAGCCGGCTGACCTGGCAGAAGGGCATGGACATACTCGCCGCGGTCGTCGACGGCGTCGTCGCGGCCGGCGCGCGGCTGGCGATCCTGGGCTCTGGCGACGCCGGTCTCGAAGGTGCGCTGCTCGCCGCCGCCGCCCGCCATCGCGGCCGTATTGGCGTCGTCGTCGGCTATGACGAGGGGCTCTCCCACACCATGCAGGGCGGTTGCGACGCGATCATCATTCCGTCGCGCTTCGAGCCTTGCGGGCTGACCCAGCTCTACGGCCTGCGCTATGGCTGCGTGCCCATCGTCGCCCGCACTGGCGGCCTTGCCGATACCATCATCGACGCCAATGAAGCGGCGATTTCGGCCGGCGTGGCGACCGGCTTCCAATTCGCGCCGAACAATGCCGGCGCGCTGCTGCACGCCATCCGCCGGCTGGTCGATGCGCATGCCAGCGCCGCAACCTGGCAATCGATCCAGCGCCAGGGCATGAAGGCCGATGTCTCGTGGGACAAGAGCGCCGAAAAATACGTCGAACTCTATCGCTTGCTGCTATCGAAAAGGGCTGCCTGAGGCATGATCAGAACCGTCGCCACCAAACCTTATCTCGACCAGAAGCCCGGCACCTCCGGCCTGCGCAAGAAGGTGCCGGTATTCAAGCAGGAGCACTATGCCGAGAACTTCATCCAGTCGATCTTCGATGCTCTGGAGGGATTTGAGGGCAAGACGCTGGTGATCGGAGGCGACGGCCGCTTCTACAACCGCGAGGTCATCCAGAAGGCCATCGCCATGGCCGCAGCCAACGGTTTCGGCAAGGTGATGGTCGGGCAGGGCGGCATATTGTCGACGCCGGCCGCTTCGCACGTCATCCGCAAATACAAGACCTTCGGCGGCATCATCCTGTCGGCCAGCCACAATCCCGGCGGCCCGCATGAGGATTTCGGCATCAAGTACAATGCCGGCAATGGCGGCCCGGCGCCGGAAAAGCTGACCGACCTGATCTTCGAGAAGACCAAGACGATTGCAACCTTCAAGATCGCCGACATCGGGCCGATCGACATCGACAAGATCGGATCGGTCAAGGCGGACGGCATGACAGTCGAGATCATCGATCCGGTCACCGACTATGCCGAACTGATGGAAAGCCTGTTCGATTTCGACGCCATCCGCGCCAATTTCAAATACGGTTTTCGCATGCGTTTCGACGCCATGCATGCGGTCACCGGGCCCTATGCCAAGGAGATCCTCGAACGGCGGCTTGGCGCTCCCAATGGCACCTGTCGCAACTTCAAGCCATTGCCGGATTTCGGCGGCCATCACCCCGATCCGAACCTGGTCCATGCCAAGCATCTCTACGACGAGATGATGGGACCGGACGCGCCGGATTTCGGCGCCGCCTCCGATGGTGACGGCGACCGCAACCTGATCATCGGCAAGGGCATCTTCGTCACGCCGTCGGATTCGGTGGCGATGCTTGCCGCCAACGCCCATCTTGCGCCCGGCTACAAGGAAGGCCTCAAAGGCATCGCCCGCTCGATGCCGACCAGCGGTGCGGCCGACCGCGTCGCCGAAAAACTCGGCATCGGCATCTACGAGACGCCGACCGGCTGGAAGTTCTTCGGCAATCTGCTCGATGCCGATATGGCGACGATCTGCGGCGAGGAAAGTGCCGGCACCGGCTCCAACCATGTCCGCGAGAAGGACGGCCTGTGGGCGGTGCTGTTGTGGCTGAACATCCTGGCGGTGCGCGGCGAAAGCGCCAAGCAGATCGTCACCGAGCACTGGGAGACCTACGGCCGCAACTATTATTCGCGCCATGACTATGAAGAGGTCGAGACCGATCGCGCCAACGCCCTGGTCGACGAACTGCGTGCCAAGCTTGGCTCGCTGCCGGGCACCAGCGTGCGCGGCATGACAATCGCCAGTGCCGACGACTTCGCCTACCACGACCCGGTCGACGGCTCGGTTAGCAAGAACCAGGGCATCAGGGTGCTGTTCGAAGGCGGCTCGCGCGTGGTCTTCCGCCTGTCCGGCACCGGCACCTCGGGCGCGACGCTGCGCGTCTATATCGAGCGCTACGAGCCGGACAAGGCGAGGCACGATCTCGACACGCAGGAGGCGCTTGCCGAGCTGATAGCGGCCGCCGATGATATTGCCGGGATCAAGAGCCACACCGGCCGCAACAAGCCGAGCGTGATTACTTGAGGCTGACCGATAGCCGGTCGCCTGAGTTCGGCCTGCGTCGCGACCTTCCCCACAAGGTCGGGAGCCGCGCGCGTGAGTGAACTTGGCGCAACCGTCAGCCGCGAAGGCATTCGCTTCGCTGCCTGGTCGTCGTCGGCGAGGCGCCTTTGGGTCTCGATCTTCGACAAGACTGGAAACCGTGAAACCGACCGGCTTGAGCTCCAGCCGGAAGGCGAGGGCGTCCATGCCCTGTTCGTCGCCGGCCTCGGCGCCGGCACGCGCTATGGCTTTCGCGCCGATGGCGATTATGCGCCCGATCGCGGCTTTTGGTTCGATCCGGAGAAGTTACTCGTCGACCCCTATGCCGTCGAGATCGACAGGCCTTATGCCCATCACTGGCGGCTTGCCGCGCGGCGCAACGAGGGCGCCGACACCGCGCCGCTGATGCCGAAGGCCGTGGCCAAGACCTTGCCGAAGCCGCTGCCTGTCTTGCCGCCCCTGTTCCGACCTGGTGGCCTGGTCTACGAAGTGCCGGTGCGCGCCTTCACCATGCTGCATCCGGATATCCCCGAGAGACAGCGCGGGACGATTGCGGCCCTTGCCCATCCGGCCATCATCGAGCACCTGAAGAAACTCGGCGTCGGCGCCGTCGAACTGATGCCGGTCACCGCCTCGATCGACGAGCGGCATTTGCCGCCGTTGGGCTTGAGCAACGCCTGGGGCTACAATCCCGTCACCTTCATGGCGCTCGACCCGCGCCTGGCGCCAGGCGGGCTGACCGAATTGCGCGACACGGTCTCGGCACTGCGCAAGGCCGGCATCGGCACCATCCTCGACCTCGTCTTCAACCACACCGGCGAAAGCGACCGGCTCGGCCCGACGCTGTCGCTGCGCGGCCTCGACAACAGCGCCTACTACCAGCACGAACCGGACGGCAGGCTGGTGAACGACACCGGCACCGGCAACACAGTCGCCTGCGATCACCCGATCGTCGCGGAGATGGTGCTGGACACGCTCCGTCATTTCGTCCGCCATGCCGGGGTCGATGGTTTCCGCTTCGACCTCGCGCCCATTCTCGGCCGCATCGACAGCGTGTTCGACCCGGCCGCGCCACTGCTCAAGGCCATCGCCGACGACCCCGTTCTCGCCGACAGGGTGCTCATATCGGAGCCCTGGGACATCGGCCCGGACGGCTATCAGCTCGGCAATTTTCCAGCGCCCTTCCTCGAGTGGAACGACAGATACCGCGACGATGTCAGGCGCTTCTGGCGCGGCGACGCCGGCATGGTCGGCGCGCTGGCGACAAGGCTCGCCGGCTCGTCCGATGTGTTCGCCAAGGCAGATCAGTCGGTGAACCGCACGGTCAACTTCATCGCCGCGCATGACGGCATGACGCTGGCCGACCTCGTCGCTTACGAGCGCAAGCACAACGCGGCCAATGGCGAGCAGAACCGCGACGGCCACAACGAGAACCTGTCGTGGAACAACGGTGTCGAAGGCGAGACCTCGGATACTGGGATTGCCGAAGCCCGGTTCAACGATCGTTGCGCGCTGCTCGCCACGCTGTTTGCCTCGCGCGGCACGATCATGCTGACGGCGGGCGACGAATTCGGCCGCACGCAAAAGGGCAACAACAACGCCTATGCGCAGGACAATGCGATCACCTGGCTCGACTGGGCCGGGCGCGACCTGGCGCTCGAAGCCCACGCAATCATACTAGCCGCAATGCGCCGCGCCGCGCCAGTGCTTTCCGGCACAGATTTTCTGACCGGAGAGCCGCCGGCGGGTTCGGACGTTCCCGACGTCGCCTGGCTGACCGAGACGGGAGCACCGCTTAGCGAGGCGGACTGGCACGATCCGCGGCGGCATCGCCTGGTCATGCTGCTTGGCGGCGCCGGCGCTAGCGATGGCCGCTTTGCCGTCATCGTCAATGGCGACCGCCGCCAATCGATATTCACGCTGCCCGGGCGCGATGGATTTCATTGGGTTCCCGTGATCGAAGCCGCCGCCGGCGGCGTCGACATCGCACGGCCTGTGCCGGGGCGGGCGGTGATTTTCATGATTGAGCGCCGAGCCGGAAAGGCCAGCGCCAGGAAGGGTTCGTAAATGGCTGACCAAAATGCCGAATGGTGGCGCGGCTGCGTCATCTACCAGATCTATCCGCGCTCCTTCCAGGATACGACGGGCGACGGCAGCGGCGACCTGGGTGGCATCACCAACCGTTTGCAGCATGTCGCCTCGCTCGGCGTCGACGCCGTCTGGCTGTCGCCCTTCTTCAGGTCGCCGATGGCCGACATGGGCTACGACGTATCCGACTATCAGGACGTCGATCCGATGTTCGGCACGATCGAGGATTTCGACGCGCTGATCGCCGAAGCGCACCGGCTCGGGCTTAAGATCATCATCGATCAGGTCCTGTCGCATTCCTCCGACAAGCATGAATGGTTCGTCGAAAGCCGCGCCAGCCGCGACAATCCCAAGGCCGATTGGTATGTCTGGGCCGACGCCAGGCCCGATGGCAGCGCGCCCAACAACTGGCTGTCGCTCTTCGGCGGCCCGGCCTGGGAATGGGATGCCACGCGGCGGCAGTACTACATGCACAATTTCCTGGCCTCGCAGCCGGACCTGAATTTCCACAATCCCGAGGTTCAGGACGCGCTGCTGGAAACGGTGCGGTTCTGGCTGGAGCGCGGCGTCGACGGCTTCCGGCTGGACACGGTCAACTACTATTTTCATGACCAATGGCTGCGCGACAACCCGCCTCTGGCGGCAAGCGTCGCCGGCACCAACGAGGCCACCACCACCTATGCCTTTCAAATGCATCTGTTCGACAAGACGCAGCCGGAAAATCTGACTTTCCTCGGGCGCTTTCGGGCGCTGCTCGACGAACATGGCGGCCGCGCCGCGGTCGGCGAGGTTGGCGACGAAGACCGCTCGCTGCAGACGCTCGCCGCCTACACCTCCGGCGGCGACAAGCTGCAGATGTGCTACACGTTCGACCTGCTCGGCCCGCAATTCTCGGCCGCGCACATTCGCGGATGCGTCGAGGCGTTCGAGACCGCGGTCGCCGACGGCTGGGTCTGCTGGGCCTTTTCCAACCATGACGTGGTGCGCCATGTCAGCCGCTGGACGCGCCCGGGCGGCGACCCCGAAATGGTAGCGAAATTCTCGATCGCGCTGCTCTCCTGCCTGCGCGGATCGATCTGCATCTACCAGGGCGAGGAACTCGGGCTGGAGGAGGCGGAACTCGCCTTCGAGGATTTGCGCGATCCGTTCGGCATCCGCTTCTGGCCGGGCATCAAGGGCAGGGACGGCTGCCGCACGCCGATGGCCTGGGAAGCGGGCGCCGACAATGCCGGCTTCACCTCGGGCAAGCCCTGGCTTCCCGTGCCGGTCGGTCATCGCGCCTGCGCCGTTGACATCCAGAACGGTGAGCAGGCGTCGGTGCTTGCCGCCTACCGGGCGATGCTCGGCTTGCGCAAGCGGCACCCGGCGCTGGTCACCGGCTCGATCCGCTTCCTCGATGCCGAAGGCGATGTTCTTGCCTTTATCCGTGAAGGCGGCGGCGAGACGCTGCTCTGCGTCTTCAACTTCGCCGACGAGCCGGCAAGCTGGCCGGTTCCGCCTTATCTGGGCGCTGTCGAGGCGATCGATGTTGGAACGGTTGCCGCAGGTGCCCTTGAAGACCACGCATTGGTGCTGCCGCCTTTGGCTTGCTTCCTCGGACGGATGATCTGACCGCGGCCCTACTGGACGAGCACGGACCGCCCGCAGGTGGCACCGGTGACGCGGATATCGGCTTCGCCGACATGCACGCCGAGCGCTGCAAGGGTGTTGGAGACCAGGTCGTCGACCGGCGCGGTCACACCGTTGAGCAGCGTCACCACGGCCGGCTTCACTGTGCCCAGCAAGGCGCTCACGTCGATGCCGAGCCCCAGTGCGCTCACCGAAAGCGACAGATCGTTGACCAGCGAGGTGGTCAGCGACTGCGTCAGGTTCTTCGTCGACACCGTCTTGATCGCCTTGTTGGTGATGTCGGTGCTGGTGAAGATCAGGTTCGTTGGGGTCATGTTGGTGACTGAGAAGGCCGACGATCCCTTGATCTGCAGCAGTTTGAGATTGATCAGCGGCAGCTTGACGCTGACATCGGCGATCTCGGCGTCGCTGAACGAGTGCGGCCTGGTGAAGTCGGCGAAGCCGCTGGCGTCGGCATCGGCGAGATGCGCGGCGACCACGCCCGGCTGCCCGGCAATCGTGACCTTCAGGCTGTCGGGACGCCCGGTCGGGCAGCTTATGTCGGTCAGCGTGGCTTCGGCATAGGCCACTTCGACATGCAGTGGCAGGTTCACGGCGAGCAGCTTGATGCCGCCGCCTAGATTCATGCTTCCACCGTTGCCGTTGCCGTTGCCGTTTCCGTTTCCGATGCCGACGCTGGCCAGGAGCTTGATCCGCGTCTGCGCGGTGCGCACGACGGTGCCGGTCCCCCCCACCGTCAGCCAAGGCGAGGATTGCGGCGGCTCGCCAATGGCGATGCTGAGCGTAGTGGACGTCAATCCCGGCAAGGTGGCGCCGAGATTGACCTGGACCTGGTTGGTGCCGTTGGCCAATGCGGCCGCCGCCGTCACCATGCTCATCGCGCTCGCGGCGACGCTGAGCCCGGCCGGTTTCTGCCCGAGGCCAAGGTTGCCGACCGAACCCAAATTGATGAATTGGCTGAGCGGGATCTTGACTTTGTTGGTGGCGCCGGAGGCCATCGTCTGCAGCGCGATCCTGGCTGTGCGGTCGAGCCCGGGGACATTGGCCATGGCAGTGGCGATCTGGCCGACCGTCGCCTTCGAGGCCAGAACGTCCGAATAGCTCACGCCTGTCAGCTTCAGCTCGGTCGCGAGTTGATCAGTGAAGGAGAGCACGTCGATATCGGCCGAGATCAGTGCATTGTAGTCCATCACGCTGAGCGAGATGTTGCTGCCCAGAAGCCCGCCGAGCAGTGCGTTGAGGATGCCGCCATTGACGCTGGCCAGCCGCGATCCGATCGAAAATGCGGCCTCGGCCTGGGCGCTCGCCGTGGCTGTGGTGCCGATGACGGGCGCCTCCATCATCGAGGCTGAGAAATAGAGCGTGCCGCGCTTCTTCAGCGACACCTGGACGGCGTTGTAAGGCAGCTTGCCGGCCTCGAACCGGCTTCCGGCGGCAATCGAGCTGACCCCGGAATAGCGGCCCGGCACCACCTGGATGACCGCCTTGCTGGCTGTGGGATCGACAATTGTGCCCTGTTTCTGGACGGCGACCGAGTTGAACCCGTTATCCTTTAGCGTCGTCAGCACCGCCAGTTCGGCGTTGTTGATGTTGGCGGCCGCCGTGATCGCCGCCAGGTCGACGATCGACTGCGCCGCGCGCCGCTCGTTGAACAGGGCGCCTTCGTCGATCGCGAAGGCTGCCAGCGCCAGCGCAACGGGCGCGCTCACCGCCGTCATGATCGCGAAATTGGCGCGCCTGTCGGCGATCAGCCGCCCGATCGATCCCAGTATTCCGGCGCCTGCAAAGCCCATCATATGCCCCCGACGCGGATCGTCGATTGACGCTGGATTGTCACCGACGGCATCGGCAGGCTCTGAAAGAGGTTCCAGATCGGCAGATCCCGAGCGTCGTAGCTGACCGACACAACGAATTGACTGCCGTCGATGACGCTGTCCTTGGCATCGACCGTCAGTTTGCTGGCGTTGACGAAAGGATAGCCGGTGACGTCGTGAGCGATGAAATCGGTGACAAGTGCCTTTCGCTCGGTCTGGTTTAGTCCCGCAATTGCCGTTCGCGCCGCATCAGCGGCGATCTGCTGCACCGAGTGGCTTGCTCCGAAATAGATGCCGTATGCAACCATGCCGAGCAGAAGCAGGATGAAGATCGGCGCCAGCATGGCGAATTCGATCGCCGACGTTGCCGCGGCGTCTGTCCGGAAACGAGACCATGAAGGGCAGTTTTTGGGGTTCTGCAGCATAATCACAGCATGCCAAATCCCGACTGCAAAAACTGAAAACAGCCCGAGCAACCCTTGAGTGTGCCAAGTTGAAAGGCGCTAGACTTTAGATATCGCTGTTTTAGCTGAAGATTGCTCACTCAGCGTCAAGCAAGAGTCGGTTGAAATCACATTTCCGTCTGTCTAGTCTCCTGCCACCAGCCGCCGGAGAGGGAACCGGTGGCGCGCTCAAAAGGGGCCAGATATCGGTTCCGGGGCGTCAACACGTAAAGGCGCGCCGACGGCAGTGCCACAGGGAGAACTTCATGCTGAGAAACATGCTGAAGGCGACGGTGTTCGCCACCACCATGGCTTTGACCGCGGGCACCTTCTACACGCCAGCCTTCGCCGAAGTCGTCTACAACCGCGGCACCGCTGCGGAATCGGAGACGGTCGACCCGCACAAGACTTCGACGGTCTACGAGGCCAATATCTTGCGCGACCTGTTCCAGGGGCTGGTCATGCAGGACGAGAAGGCCAACCTCATTCCGGGCGCCGCCGAAAGCTGGACGGTATCGGATGACGGCACCGTCTATACGTTCAAGCTGCGCAAGGACGGCATGTGGTCGGATGGCAGCCCGGTGACGGCTGAAGACTTCGTCTACGCCTTCCATCGGCTGGAGGATCCGGCCACGGCCGCCGAATACGCCTCGATGCTCTATCCGGTGAAGAACGCCGAGGAGGTCAACACCAAGAAGGCGAAGCCCGAGGAGATGGGCGTCAAGGCGGTCGATGCGACCACACTTGAGGTGACGCTGAAGGCGCCAACCCCTTACTTCCTGGAGATGCTGACCCACCAGGCGACCTATCCGGTCAACAAGGCTTCCATCGACAAGCTCGGCGCCGAATGGATCAAGCCGGGCAATCTGGTTTCCAACGGCGCCTACACGCTGGCGGAATGGGTTCCCAACGACCACATGAAGCTGGTCAAGAATCCGAAATTCTGGGACGCCGCGAGTGTCAAGATCGACGTCGTCAATTATATCCCGACCGAGGACCGCTCATCAGCGATGAAGCGCTTCGAGGCCGGCGAACTCGACAGCTATGACGACCTGCCGACCGAACAGCTCGCCGACCTCAAGACCAAGTTCGGAGATCAGATCCATGTCGGACCGTATCTCGGCACTTACTATTACGCGGTAAAGACCGACAAGGCGCCGTGGGACAATGTCGAGCTGCGCAACGCCATCTCGATGGCGATCGATCGCGATTTCATTGCCGAAAAGGTCTGGCAGAACTCCATGCTCCCCGGCTATTCGATGGTGCCTCCCGGTATCGAGGGCTACACGCCGGCAATGGCCAAATATGCCGACATGTCGCAGATCGACCGCGAGGACGCGGCCAAGAAAGTCCTGGAGAAACTCGGCTACACGCCCGAGAAGCCGCTGAAGATGGAGATCCGCTACAACACCTCGGAAAACCACAAGAACACGGCGGTTGCCATCCAGGAACAGTTGAAGCCGCTCGGCGTCGAAGTGACGCTGCTCAACACCGACACCAAGACCCACTACTCCTTCCTCGAGCAGAAGGGTGACTATGACGTGGCACGTGCCGCCTGGATCGCCGACTACAAGGATCCGGAAACCTTCCTCGGCATCTCGCGCAAGGCGAGCGGCAACAACTATTCGAACTACAACAGCCCGCAATACGAGGCGGCCATGGACAAGGCCGCCGCCGCAGGCGGCAAGCCCGAGGAGCGCATGAAGGAACTCGCCGAGGCCGAGCGGATCCTCGTCGACGACGCTGGCCAGATTCCGCTTCTCTACTACAGCTACCACGACATCGTTTCTTCGAAGCTGCATGGCTTCGTCGACAACGTGATGGACGTGCACCCGTCCCGCTTCGTCTCCAAGGACTGACAATCATCCTTGGCTGGACCGCCGCGCCTCATCTGGGCGCGGCGGGCTGGTCGGTCATCGCATCGGTCCGAAAGTCGTGCTCGATTTTCGGCAAGCCCGGTGCGAAGATTTGGCGCCGGAGCATGGCAATGCGTCCGCATTGACGTAATGTCGCTCTGGCCGAAGCGGGGCGCCGATGCTGCGATATATTCTCCGGCGGCTTCTGACCGCCATACCGACGCTATTCGTCATCGTGACCATGGCGTTCTTCCTAATACGCGTCGCACCAGGCGGCCCATTCAATCAGGAGCGGGGCTTGAGCCCCGAGATCAGGGCCAATCTGGAAGCTCAGTTCGGCCTCGACGATCCGCTCTGGCTGCAATATGCCCACTATCTCGGCAATCTTTTGCGCGGCAACTTCGGGCCGAGCTACAATTTGCCTGACTTCACCGTCACCGAACTCTTCGCCAAGGGCTTGCCGATTTCAGTCCAGCTCGGCACCTCCGCGCTGATCCTGGCGCTTCTGCTGGGTTCGGTGCTCGGCACCGTTGCCGCGCTCAACCAGAACAAGCTTGGCGACTATACGGTGATCGCGCTGGCGACCGCCGGCAGCACCATCCCTACCTTCGTCATCGCTCCTGTGATTCAGCTGGTGTTCGGATTGACCTGGAAGCTGTTGCCGATCGGCGGCTGGGGTGATGGCGCCTTCATCAACAAGGTCGGCCCGGTGCTGACGCTGGCTTTGCCGCAGATCGCCATCGTTGCCCGCCTGATGCGCGGCTCGATGATCGAGAGCTTGCGTTCGCATCATATCCGAACGGCGCGTGCGCTCGGCCTCTCGGACTGGTCGGTGGTGGTCAAGCACGCGCTGCGCGGCGCCATCCTGCCGATCGTTTCCTTCACCGGTCCGGCGGCGGCGGCGCTGCTCACCGGTTCGGTCATCGTCGAGACCATTTTCTCCATTCCCGGTGTCGGCCGCTATTTCGTCGATGCCGCGCTCAACCGCGACTACACGCTGGTGATGGGGACCGTGGTGGTGATTGCGCTCTTCACCATCGTCTTCAACCTGATCGTCGACGTCATGTACGCGGTCGTCGACCCGAGGGTGCGCTATGACTGACATCGCAGCCACCGCCGCTCCTCCGGCCGTCGTTGGCCGCTCACTCTGGGGCGATGCCTGGGCGCGGCTCAAGGCCAACCGCGCCGCCATGTTCAGCCTCTATTATCTCGCCTTCATTGGCGTCATCAGCGTGTTCGGCCCCTGGTTCGTGCCGCATCAATACACCACCATCTACGCCGACTACGTGCGCACGCCGCCAAGTTTTTCAGCCTATCCGAAGGCCGACATGATCGAGACTGCGCTCAAGGATGCGATCAAGCGCATGCGCGTCGACATCAAGGAGTGGAAGCAGGAGGGCGATCGCGTCACCGTAACCGTCACCTCGACCAAGCCGATCGACGAGCGCAACATCCGCTATCTCGACCGCTCCGATGCCTTCGACGACACCAAGATAGAGAGCAAGTCTCCCGACGGGCTCGAAGTGACGATGAGCACCTCGGTCAAGCAGCAATATTTCCTGTTCGGCACCGACAATACCGGCCGCGATCTGTTGTCCCGCACGCTGATGGCGGGGCGCATTTCGCTGGCCATCGGTCTGCTTGCCGGTGTTGTCGCCGTGGTCATCGGCGTCCTCTACGGGGCGGCGGCCGGCTTTTCCGGTGGCAAGATCGATGAGGTGATGATGCGCATCGTCGACGTGCTCTATTCGCTGCCCTTCATCTTTTTCGTCATCATGCTGGTCGTGTTCTTCGGCCGCAACTTTGTGCTGATGTTCCTGGCGGTGGGTGCGGTGCTATGGCTCGACATGGCGCGCATCGTGCGCGGCCAAGCGCTGTCGATCCGCCGCCAGGAATATGTCCAGGCGGCCGAGGCCATGGGCGTCGGCCAGCGCGGCATCCTGATCCGCCATGTCATCCCCAATTTGCTCGGACCGGTGGTGATCTACATGACGCTGCTGGTGCCGCAGGTCATCATCCTTGAAAGCTTCCTGTCCTTCCTCGGCCTTGGCGTGCAGGAGCCGATGACCAGCTGGGGCGTGCTGATATCGGTCGGCGCCAAGAACATCGGCACCGCCAACTGGCTGCTCCTGTTCCCCGCCTTCTTCCTCGTCTCGACTCTGTTTGCACTGAATTTCGTCGGCGACGGCCTGCGCGACGCGCTCGACCCGAGAGATCGATAGAGATGGGAACCGTTGATATGGGAACTCCCGAAACGATCCTCAGCGTCAAGGACCTTCGTGTCCGCTTCCGCACGCTCGACGGCGCGGTCGAAGCCGTCAAGGGCATCAACATCAACGTCAAGGCGGGCGAAACCGTCGCCGTGGTCGGCGAATCCGGCTCCGGCAAAAGCCAGACGATGATGGCGGCGATGAGCCTGCTGGCCTCCAACGGCGAAGCCACCGGCAGTGTCGACTACCGCGGCCGCAACCTTCTGACGCTGAGCAAGTCCGAGCTAAACAAGGTCCGCGGCCGCAAGATCAGCATGATCTTCCAGGAGCCGATGACCTCGCTCGATCCGCTCTATTCGATCGGCAACCAGCTGATGGAGCCGATCCGCAGGCATCGCGGGCTGAATGCGACCGAAGCACGCGAGGAGGCCCTCAAGCTGCTGCGGCTGGTGCATATTCCCGATCCCGAGCGGCGGATGAAATCCTATCCGCACGAAATGTCGGGCGGCCAGCGTCAGCGCGTCATGATCGCCATGGCTTTGGCCAACGATCCCGACATACTGATCGCCGACGAACCGACGACGGCGCTTGACGTGACCATCCAGGCGCAGATCCTGATGCTGCTCGCCGAACTGCAGCGCAAGCTCGGCATGGCCATCGTCTTCATCACCCACGATCTCGGCATCGTCAGGCGCTTCGCCGACCGCGTCTACGTCATGCGCCAGGGCGAAGTGGTCGAGGAGGGCGACGCCGAAGCGCTCTTCGCCAGCCCGCAGCATGCCTACACCAAGATGCTGCTTGCCGCCGAGCCGACCGGTTCCAAGGCGCCGCCGCCGGCCAACGCGCCGGTGCTGCTCGAAGGCAGGAATGTCGAAGTGGTGTTCAGGATCGGCGGCGGCTTTCTTTCCGGCGAGCCGCTGATGCTGCGCGCCGTCGACCGCATCTCGATCCGGCTGCAGCGCAACCAGACGATTGGCATCGTCGGCGAATCCGGTTCGGGCAAGTCGACGCTCGGCCGCGCTCTGCTCAGGCTGCTGCCCAGCGACGGCCTGATCCGCTTCGGCGATCGCGACATTTCCGGTGCCGACCGGCAGGCGATGCGGCCGCTCAGGCGCGAAATGCAACTCGTCTTCCAGGATCCGTTCGGCTCGCTGTCACCGCGCATGACCGTCGGCCAGGTCATCACCGAAGGGCTCCTGGTGCATGAGCCGAACCTTTCGGGCAAGCAGCGTGACCAGCGCGCCGTCGAGGCCTTGCTTGAAGTCGGGCTCGATCCCAATTCGCGCAACCGCTATCCGCATGAATTCTCCGGCGGCCAGCGCCAGCGCATCGCCATAGCGCGAGCCATGATCCTGAAGCCGAAGCTGGTGGTGCTGGACGAGCCGACCTCGGCCCTCGACCGCTCCGTGCAGAAGCAGATCGTCGAACTGCTGCGCAAGCTGCAGGCCGATCACGGATTGTCCTATCTGTTCATCAGCCATGACCTCGCCGTCGTGCGCGCCATGGCCGACTACATCATCGTCATGAAGCAGGGCAAGATCGTCGAGGAAGGGCCGACAGAGGCGATCTTCAGCAATCCGCAAGCCGCCTACACGCAAACGCTGATGAACGCGGCGATCGATGTGACGCGGTTTAGATTGAGCGCCTGAGGCGACAGTCGTCCGACGGCATGCGCCTCATTACGAAGATGGGCACCGGCGCTTCCTTGCCGCGACGATGGCTAGTTGTTGCTGCTGGAGCCGTTCGATTCTGGCCGTCTCGCGGTTGGCGACCGCGGTCTTGACGGTCGAGCCGCCAAGCAGCCAGCCTGGGACGCTGGTGTTGGCAACCTTGCCGCGGGTGATAGAGGTTTGCGAGATGTCGCTGGCGGTGTCGCCGAGCGCGCTGTTGAGCTCGGTGCACGTCATCTTGTCGTACTTCGCCGGGTCGAGCGATCTGCCCGTCGACGAACAGCCTGCTGCAAGAAGGAGCATAGCGGCCAGGGTGAATGGCAAGGCGGCCGTCGACGTCAGCTTCATGTCTTGTCCGGTCTCGCCATTCCTGACTCCATCATACCCGTGCAACTAGGGCAGGGCGCCATTAGGTCAAAGTGAGGGCTTGCTGTCGAGCATCATCGCGACTGGCCACGATCCGGCTCGCATTTGGAGCTGCTCGATTGATGTCGGGGCGGCGGGAGGAACAAACACCCAAGTGCTTGTTTTTTCTGGTCGGAGTGGCAGGATTTGAACCTGCGACCCCCTCGTCCCGAACGAGGTGCGCTACCAGGCTGCGCTACACTCCGTGACCAGACCGCGGGCTTATAGCCGCCGTACTTCGTTCCTGCAAGCGGCAATGGCAGCGCTTCTGTCGCATTTCGTCCGGCATGGCCGGAAAGCCCGGATTTTCCCCCGGGATAAACACGGTCTAAAGGCTTGCGTGCTAAGCCGCTGCCTCGATAGGTCGTATTTTCTGCCGCCTGGAGTTCTGCTGTCTTGCCCCTAAAAATCGTTGGCGATGCCCGGCCCAACAGCTTCGAGTTCGAAACCGACGCGCTGATCAAGGCGTCTGGCTTTCGCGAATACGACGCGCGCTGGTGGTTCGGCCATCCGGGCTCAACGGTGCAGCCGGAGCTCAATCTGATCGGCGTCCAGGCGCTCGGCATGGGGCTGGGCACGCTGATCCGCCGCCTCGGCGCCGGGCCCGACATCGTCACCGGGCATGATTTCCGCTCCTATTCGCTTGGCATCAAGCTGGCGCTGGTGTCCGGCCTGATGGCGGCCGGCGCCAGGGTGAAGGATATCGGGCTGGCGCTGTCGCCGATGGCCTATTTCGCCCAGTTTGCGCTGGATACGCCTTCCGTCGCCATGGTCACCGCCTCGCACAACGAGAATGGCTGGTCCGGCGTCAAGATGGGCGCGGCGCGGCCGCTGACCTTCGGCCCGGAGGAGATGGGCGCGCTGAAGACAATCGTGCTGGCAGGCGATTTCGACCTTGCCGGCGGCGGTTCCTACGAATTCGTCTCCGGTTTTCGCCAGACCTATCTCGACGACCTGGTCGGAGACAAGCGCATCGCGCGCAAGCTGAAGGTGGTCTGCGCCTGCGGCAACGGCACCGCCGGCGCCTTCGCACCGGAGGCGCTGGCGCGCATCGGCTGCGAGGTCATCCCGCTCGACGTCGAGCTCGATCATACCTTCCCGAGCTACAACCCGAACCCGGAGGACATGCAGATGCTGCATGCCATCAGGGACAAGGTTCTGGAGACAGGGGCCGATGTCGGCCTCGGTTTCGACGGCGATGGCGACCGCTGCGGCGTCGTCGACAATGAAGGCAACGAGATCTTCGCCGACAAGGTCGGCGTGATGCTTGCGCGAGATATTTCGCGGATCTATCCCGGCTCGACCTTCGTCGTCGACGTCAAGTCGACCGGCCTGTTCAACACCGACAGCGTGCTCAGCGCCAACGGTGCCGTCACCGACTACTGGAAGACCGGCCATTCCTACATCAAGCGCCGCGTCGCCGACCTCGGCGCGGTCGCCGGCTTCGAAAAGTCCGGCCATTTCTTCTTCAACCCGCCGATCGGCCGCGGCTATGACGATGGGCTGATCACCGCTATCGCCATCTGTCAGATGCTCGATCGCAGCCCGGACAGCTCGATGGCCGATCTGTACCGCGCGCTGCCGCTTACCTATGGCACGCCCACCATGTCGCCGCACTGTGCGGACGATGTGAAGTATGGCGTGGTCGAGCGGGTGGTTTCCGCCTTTCAGGCAATGCAGCGCGACGGCGCTATCTTCGCCGGCCAGAAAATCGCCGCACTCGTCACGGTAAACGGGGTGCGCGTCGTTGCCGAGGACGGCACCTGGGGTCTGGTGCGAGCCTCCTCCAACAAGCCGGAGCTGGTCGTCGTGGTGGAGAGCCCGGTATCATCGGAGCGGCGCCGGCAGATGTTCGAGGCCGTCGACGCCGTGCTGCGCCGCAGCTCCGAGGTTGGCGCCTACAACCAGACCTTTTAGGTTCAGGTTCCAGAATGGTCAGGCGGCGGAAGATGCCCGCTTGAGAGCGCTCCAGTCGAATGCGCGCGCCCAGTCGGCAAAACTGTGCCAGCGGACCTCCGGGAATTCCTTGTGCAGGGCGGCGATATCGACGTCGTAACCGATACGGTCGAACCATTCGAACATGAGTGCCGCATCCTCGCTCTGCTCGCGGGCCACGGCGATCGGGATTTCCTGGTAGTGGATTGGGCGGCCGATGGCTTGCGTCAGGATCTTCGCCTGTTCCTCGCCGGACAACTCGTCCCCGGCAAAATCAAAGCGCTTGCCGAACACCTGTTCGCGCCGCTCGACCAGAGCGGCAACGAAAGCGCCGATATCCATCAGAGTGACCAGCTGGAGGACGCGCTTCGGGAGCATCGCAAAGGCATGCGCGCCCTGGCTGAGCGCGCCGATCGACCACGGCGCGACGACATTCTCCATGAAGGCGACCGGCGCGCTGATCGTGTAGGGGACGCCGAGCCCGACGATATGCTTCTCAACGAGATACTTGCTTTCGAAATGCGGGATGCCGGTTTGTTTGTCCGCGTCGGCAACCGACGAATAGATCAGATGCCCGACGCCGGCAGTCTTCGCCGCATCGGCGGCAAGAATCCCCTGGCGCGTCTCCTCCTCCATGCCGGCCTCATAGCTGTTGCCCATCAGGAACATGGTGTCGACGCCGCTTGCGGCTCTCACGACGGAGGCTGTGTCGGCGAGATCGCCGCCCACGACGTCGGCGCCCGCCAACGCCAGCTGCCGTGCAACCTCGCTGTCCGGCCTGCGTGTCAGTGCCTTGACGCGATGTCCTTTCGACAGCAGGGCGCGCGCAACCGCGCCGCCTTGCTGGCCGGTGGCGCCAGTCACCAAAATGCTTCGTTTGCTGGTCATTGAGTCTGCTCCTTCGTTGTGGTGGAGCAAATTTAGGGACTGCCATATTGATGCATAACTGCCTATAATTGAAAAACTTTGTCCCACACTCGGATACAATGCTCGATCTCAACGATATCGTCGTGTTCGCTCGCGTCGTCGAAGCCGGCAGTTTCACCGCTGCCGCGCGCCTGCTCGCGATGCCCAAGACGACGGTCAGCCGGCGCATAGCCGCGCTCGAGCGCGAGGTCGGCGTCCGTCTTCTGCAGCGCACGACACGCAGCCTCAATCTGACGGACGCCGGGCGCCTCTACTATGAGCAGAGCAGCCAGGCGTTGCGGACGCTCGAGGAAGCAAATCTGCGCCTCGCGGAAGCAAGGGCCGAGCCGTCCGGCACGATCCGCATTTCGGCGCCCGTCGGCTTCGGGGGATATTTCCTCACCGGCGCCGTGGTCGACTTTCTGGCGATGTATCCAAAGGCCAAGGTCGAGCTCCGCTTGACCGACGACAGGCTCAATCTGGTCGAGGACGGGATCGACCTCGCTTTCCGCACTGGCGTACTGCAGGATTCGACGCTGATCGCCCGCAAGCTCGGCTCGACTCGCAGGCTGCTCTGCGCCAGCCCGGACTATCTCGCGCGTCGCGGAGTGCCGGAAGCACCCACGGATCTCGTCGGCCACGACTGTGTCATCGCGGGGGCCTCGGCTGCTGGCGCTCATTGGGTGCTGGAGGGGCCGGACGGTCAGGTGACGGTCGCCGTAGACGGGCGCTTCGCCGCCAACGAGATGCAGGCAGTCGTTGCGGCCACGCTTGCGGGCTTCGGTATCGCCCAATTGCCGCACGGCATGGCCGAGGCGCTTATCAGCGAAGGGCGCATGAAGCGTGTTCTCAAAGATTACACGACGCCGGCCGGCGGGCTGCATGTCCTTTATCCGAGCAGCCGCCACCTTTCACCGCTGGTCAAGGCTTTCATCGAGCTGGCGGCCGAGCGCATTTCCAATCGGCTAAACACAGCTTAAAGGCATGTGTAGTAAGCAGTCGGCCACAACCTTGAGCGCGAGACCTGAATGAGCGAGCGGATCGTCAGTTTTGTCATGAGCGGCGGCGTCGGGTCGCGGCTCTGGCCGCTGTCGCGCGAGGACAATCCGAAGCAGTTCCACGACCTTTCCGGCGATGGCTCGATGCTGGCCAAGACCTTGCGCCGGCTGACGGCAAGGCCAGATGGCGAGACGCCGATCTTCCTGATCGCCGCCGAGCGCCACGCCGAGCGTGTTCATGCCGATCTCGCCGGCCTCGATCTCGCCGGCGGCGGCCCGCTGTTCGAACCGACCGGCCGCAATACCGCCGCCGCTGTCGCGCTGGCTACGTTGCGCACGCTGTCGGAATTCGGCGACAGCATGGTGCTGGTGGTGCCGTCCGATCATGAGATTTCCACCACGCGGCAATTCTGGGAGAGCATCGAGGCGGGTGCCGCCGCGGCCAGTGACGGCCGGCTGGTGGTGTTCGGCATCAAGCCCGGCCAGCCCGAGACCGGCTACGGCTATGTCGAGGTATCGGGCGACAAGGCCGGCATCTGCGACGTGTCGCGCTTCGTCGAAAAGCCCGATCTCGCGACCGCGCAGAGTTATCTCGAGGCCGGAAACTTTTACTGGAACACCGGCATCTTCCTGTTTCGCGCCGGCGCCATGCGCGATGCGTTCGCGGCGTTTGAGCCAAGAATCTGGCAGGCGACAGAAACGGCCTACAAGGCGGCGACATCGGACCTCTCCGGCCTCTACATGCCGCTGGAACTCTACGCGGCCATTCCCTCGACCTCGATCGACTATGCCATTATGGAGCGGGCGACGGGCATCGCCATGGTGCCGGCCGGCTTTCGCTGGAACGACCTTGGCTCCTGGCAGTCGCTGCTCGATGTCGGTCCTTCCGACGGCCAGGGCAATGTCATCGTCGGCGATGTGGTCGCCATCGACTGCGAGAACTCCTACATCCGCAGCGACGGTCGGCTCCTGTCGGCCATCGGCATGAAGGACGTCGCCATCGTCTCGACCGCAGACGCCACCTTCGTCGCCCCGGTCAGCCACAGCCAGCACGTCAAGAAGATCGTCGAACAGTTGGAAAAGTCGGGCCGGCTGGAGACCCGCTTCACGCCGGCGCATGACCGGGTCATTGAAAGCGGCGCCTGGCGGCGGCGTGTTCGTCACTGGCTGTTCGAGGAGACCTTGCCGCTGTGGTCGACATCAGGTGTCGACGAGCGCCATGGCGGCTTCCACGAGGCGCTCGGCTTCGACGCCGCGCCGCTGCTAAAGCCGAAGCGCATGCGTACGCAGGCCAGGCAGGTCTATGCCTTCGCCGTCGCCAAGGCGCGCGGCTGGACCGGCCCGGCCGACCGACTGATCAGCCACGGCATCGACTTCATGGCCGGCAAGGGCCGCACCGACAGCGGCGGCTGGGTGCGCACTCTGAATGTCGACGGTTCGGTCGCGGATTCCGCCGAGGACGCCTACGATCATTCCTGCGTTCTGCTGGCACTGGCGCACGCCCATATGTCGGGCAATCCCGATGCCTTGCTGCTCGGCGAGGAGACCTTCGCCTTCCTCGATGCCCATCTCGAGGATGAGCGCATGACCGGCTTCCTGGAAACCTCGAGCGGCGAGGGCGAGCGACGCTCCAACCCGCATATGCATCTGCTCGAGGCCTTCCTCGCCTGGCATCAGGCGACCGGCGAGCGTGCGTATCTGCGCCGCGCTGCACGCATCATCGACCTTTTCCGCAGCCATTTCTTCGACCCGGAAAGCTGGACGCTGGGTGAATATTTCGACGCCGGCTGGAAGCCGGTGGCCGGCGAGAAGGGCGCCTGGACCGAACCTGGCCATCATTTCGAATGGGCCTCGCTGCTGGTCGATTTCGCCGACCGCAGCGGCCAGACCGAGCTGAGCGGCTTTGCCCGAAAACTCTATGCCTCGGCGATCGCCAATGGCCTCAACCGCGCCACCGGCCTCTCCTACGGCGCCGTCTCTAGGCAGGGCCTGCCGCTTGACCTTGTGTCGCGCAGCTGGCCGCAGGCCGAGGCGGTCAAGGCGGCGATCGCGCTGGATGGCGCAGGCGGGCCGGACCTGAAGCCCGAGATCGAGGCGCGCGTCGGCCGCCTGTTCCGCTGGCACATCGACCCGGCGCCGCTCGGTCTCTGGATCGACCGCATCGACGAGCGCGGCCGTTCGCTCGCATCAGACGTGCCGGCCAGCATTTTTTATCATCTGGTTTGCGCGCTGACGCAGTATCTGGATGGGACGGCGGAGAAGGGTAGCTGAGAGGTTGAAGCTGCCGACATCCCTCGCAAGGGGGAGATCGGCTGTCATGTTGGCTTTCGCCAATCGCCAACCTCAATATGGGCTCGCCACATCCCCAGTCTCGACATAAATCGCCTTCAGCTGCGAGTAATGCGCCAGCGCCGCCAGCGAATTCTCCCGCCCGATACCTGACTGCTTGAAGCCGCCGAAGGGGATTTCCACGGGTGTCAGATTGTAGGCGTTGATCCAGCAGGTGCCGGCCTGCAATTCGGCGATGACGCGAT
Source organism: Mesorhizobium amorphae (assembly GCF_014843845.1). Taxonomy (GTDB): domain Bacteria; phylum Pseudomonadota; class Alphaproteobacteria; order Rhizobiales; family Rhizobiaceae; genus Mesorhizobium; species Mesorhizobium amorphae_A. The sequence continues at coordinate 166,119 of NZ_JHQS01000130.1, forward strand.
GGGCGCGCTGCAGGTCGCGCGTGAAGACGCCGGCGGCAAGCCCGAACTCGGTGTCGTTGGCGCGGTCGATCACCTCGTCCTCGCTGTCGAATTTGAGCACGCTCATGACAGGCCCGAAAATCTCATCGCGGGCGATGCGCATCGTGTCGGTGACGCCGGTGAACACAGTCGGCTCGACGAAGAAGCCGCCCTGGAAACCTTGCAGCGACGGCACGTTGCCGCCGCAGGCAAGCGTCGCTCCATCCTGCTTGCCGGCCTCGATGTACGAGATGACCTTTTCATGCTGCGCCTTGTTGACCAGCGGTCCCATCTGCGTTTCCGGGTCGAGCGGGTCGCCGATGCGGATCTTCTTGGTCCGTTCGACCAGCCGGTCGACAAAGCGGTCGTGGATGCCCTTCTGCACGAAGACGCGCGTGCCGTTGGAGCAGATCTGGCCGGTCGAATAGAAATTGCCGAGCATGGCGCCGCCGATGGCATTTTCGAGATCGGCGTCGTCGAAGACGATCAAGGGCGACTTGCCGCCGAGCTCCATGGTGGCGTGCTTCATCTTCGAGCCGGCGAGCGACAGCACCTTGCGGCCGGTCGGCACGGAGCCGGTCACCGAGACCTTGGCGACGACATCATGGCCGACGAGGCCGGCGCCGACATCGCCATAGCCCTGCACGACGTTGAACAGCCCGTCGGGCAGGCCGGCCTCGGTGTAGATCTCGGCCAGTGCCAGCGCCGACAGCGGTGTGTTCTCCGACGGCTTGAACACCATGGCGTTACCCATGGCGAGCGCCGGCGCAGACTTCCAGCCGGCGATCTGGATCGGGTAGTTCCAGGCGCCGATGCCGACGCAGACGCCGAGCGCCTCGCGCCTGGTGTAGGCGAAGGGTCCGCCGAGATCGATGGCCTCGCCATTGAAGGCGGCGACCGCGCCGCCGAAATATTCCAGGCAGTCGGCCGCCGACGGCGCGTCCGCCACCAGCGTCTCCTGGATCGCCTTGCCGGTATCTAAAGTCTCGATGCGGGCGAGATCGGCATTGCGTGCGCGCAGAATGTCGGCGGCGCGGCGCAGGATGCGTCCGCGCTCGACAGGCTTCAAACGTGCCCAGGCGGGCTGTGCCGCCCGCGCGGCCTCGATCGCCAGCTCCAGCACGTTGGGCGTCGCCGAATGCAATGTCGCGATCGTCTCGCCGGTGGCCGGATAGATGACCGGCAACGCAGCACCGCGCTCGTCGTCCAGGTAGCGGCCGTTGACATAGTGCGATGCCGTTGGCTGGGCGCGCATGGCTGTTCTCCAATTTTACATGCGGATCGTTCAGTCCGCCCGACAATGCTCTATCTGTCCGACACCTGCCAGCGCGGATTGATCCAGGGTTCCTGGTTGGACGGCGCCAGTGGCGTGCGGCCGAGGATGTGGTCGGCGGCCTTCTCGCCGGTCATGATCGACGGCGCATTGAGGTTGCCGTTGGTGACGCGCGGGAAGATCGAGGAATCGGCGACACGCAATCCCTCTACGCCGATGACGCGGCATTCCGGATCGACGACGCTCATTTGATCGTCGGCGCGGCCCATCTTGCAGGTGCCGCAAGGATGGTAGGCGCTCTCGGCGTGATCCCGGATGAAAGCGTCGAGATCTTCGTCCGATTGGACATGGCTGCCGGGCGAAATCTCCTTGCCGCGGAAGCCGTCAAAAGCCTGCTGGCCGAAGATCTCGCGCGTCAGCCGGATGCAGTGGCGGAACTCGGTCCAGTCGTCTGGATGCGACATGTAGTTGAAGCGGATCACCGGCTTCGATTTCGGGTCCGGCGAGCGCAGCGTCACCGAGCCGCGCGACTTCGAGCGCATCGGTCCGACATGCGCCTGGAAGCCGTGCGACTTCGCCGCCGCCTTGCCGTCATAGCGCACCGCCGCCGGGATGAAATGATACTGGATATCAGGATAGTCGACACCGGCCTGCGAGCGCACGAAGGCGGCCGCTTCGAAATGATTGGTCGCGCCGAGGCCGGTCTTGAAGAACAGCCACTGCGCGCCGATCAGCGCCTTCGAGAACGGATTGAGAACTGAGTTCAGCGTGATCGGCTTGGTCGATTCCTGCTGGATGTAGAGCTCCATATGATCCTGCAGGTTGCGGCCAACGCCAGACCTGTCGGCCACGACCTGTATACCGTTTTCCTGAAGATGCGCGCCCGGGCCGATGCCGGACAGCATCAGGATCTTGGGCGAATTGATCGAGGAAGCGGCGACGATCACTTCACGTCGCGCCTTAACGACCTGAATCTGTTTGTGAGCTTCGATCTCGACGCCGATGGCGCGCTGATTCTCGATGATCACCCGCCGGGCGAAACCCTTGAGCAGGCTAACATTTTTTCGCCTGAGCGCCGGCTTCAGATAGGCGCTTGCCGCCGACCAGCGGCGGCCGCCGCTTATCGTCTGCTCCATCGGCCCGAAGCCTTCCTGCTTGGCGCCGTTGTAGTCGTCGGTAAGCTCGAAACCGGCCTGACGGCCCGCCTCGACGAAGGCGCCGTAGAGCGGATTGCGTCGCGGCCCGCGCTGCACATGCAGCGGGCCGCTTTTGCCTCGCCAGCCGTCCTCGCCGCCATCCGAATCCTCCATCCGCTTGAAGTAGGGAAGCACGTCGGCGAAGCCCCAGCCGGTCGCGCCCTCTTCGGCCCAATGGTCGAAGTCGCGCGCATGGCCGCGCACATAGACCATGCCGTTGATCGAGGACGAGCCGCCGATGACCTTGCCGCGCGGCGTCGCCAGCACGCGGCCGCCGAGATGCGGTTCAGGCTCGCTGGCAAAACCCCAGTCGTAGAGGCTCATGTTGAGCGGGATCGACAGTGCCGACGGCATCTGGATCAGCGGCCCGAGATCGGTGCCGCCAAACTCGATGACGATCACCGAATGCTTGCCGTCTTCCGACAGCCGGTAGGCCATGGCCGAGCCGGCCGAGCCGGAGCCGATGATGACGAAATCTGCTTCAAGCATGGTTCATATGCGCCATGAAATCGGCGAGCGAGACATTGCCGCCGGTAGCCACCACAAGGACGGTTCTGTCCGCCACATCCACCTTGCCCCCAAGCAGCGCCGCGAGCGACGCAGCGCCCGACGGTTCGAGCACGAGCTTCATCCGCTCGAAGGCGATCCGCATTGCGTTGCGCACCGACGCGTCGTCGACGGTGATGCCGCGAACGCCAGCGGTCTTGACCGCCGCGAACGGCGCGTCACCCGGCCGCCGCGACATCAGCCCGTCGCAGATCGACTTCGGTCCGATCGGCATCGTCTCGATGGCGCCATGCGCCAGCGACGAGCCCATGCCGTTGAATCCCTCAGGCTCGACGCCGATGATTTCTGTCGCCGGCGACAGATAGTGGAAGGCGAGGGACACGCCGCCGATCAGTCCGCCGCCGCCGACCGAGCAGAACAGCAGATCGGCCTTCGCACCCTTGGCATCGAGTTGCTCGAGTGCTTCCAACCCGGCGCCTGCCTGGCCGGCGACGATTTCCGGATCGTCGAAAGGATGCAGCAGCGTGAGGTTCTCCGTCTCGGCGATCTCGCGCGCCTTGGCGGCGGCGACCTCTTCACGCGCCCGCTCACCATGGTCGGTCAGCACCACGCACGCGCCGTAGCCTGCCGTGGCGTCGCGCTTGGCGGCCGGCGCATCGATCGGCATGACGATGGTGACGGGAATACCGAGCGCCTGGCCGGCAGCCGCCAGCCCTTGCGCGAAATTGCCCGAGGAATAGGCGACAACGCCTTTGCTCGCTTCGTCAGGCGAAAGCCGCTTCAGCCGCCAATAGGCGCCGCGCACCTTGAAGGAACCGGCCCATTGCAGCGATTCCGGCTTGATGAAGACGCGGGCAGCACCCGTCTCGCGGGCAAGTGCGGCCGATTCCAGCAGCGGCGTGATCTGCGTCGCCTTCGAAGTAACAGCATAGGCCTGCTTGAGGTGATCGAGGGAGGGGACGAGAATTGTCATCATTCGCCTCGCGGATACCTTTTGCTCTCTTCGAGATTGTCGAGGTTCATGTGGTTGCGCATGTAGCGCTCCGAGGCCTTTTGCAGCGGCTGGAAATCCCAGGGGTAATAGGCGCCGTTGCGCAGCGCCGGATAGACGACCCAGCGGCGCGCCTGGCTTTCGCGCACGGCGGCGTCGAAATCGGCCATGTCCCAGCGTGCCCGGACCTTGCCCATGAAATCAGCCACCAATGCCGCACGTGCCGGGTCGTCGGCCAGATTGTCCCGCTCGAGCGGGTCGGATTCGAGATCGAACAATTGCGGTGGGTCGAGCTCGCAATGGACGAATTTGTATTGGCCGTCGCGGATCGCGACCAGTGGCGCATAGGAACCTTCGGCGGCATACTCGATCAACACAGGCGCGGTGCGCTGCCCGCCCTCGGTGAGCGGCAGCAGCGACTGGCCGTCGGTCCATGGCGCAATTGCGCCGATGTCGATGCCGGCGAGGTCGCAAAGCGTCGGCGTCACATCGAGATTGGAAACCGGCGCCTCGACCAGACCGGCCGGCACACCCTGGCCGGCTATCATCAGCGGCACCCGCACCGAGCCTTCGAAGAAGCTCATCTTGAACCACAGGCCGCGCTCGCCGAGCATGTCGCCATGGTCCGAGCAGAACAGGATGACGGTGTCGTCGAGCATGCGCGTGCGCTTGAGGACGTCCAGCAACTCGCCGAGCTTGTCGTCGACATAGGAGATGTTGGCGAAATAGCCGCGCCGCGAACGGCGCACCTGCTCGCGGGTAATGTCGAAGGTGGGGTAGTCGGAGGCATGATAGAGCCGCTGCGAATGCGCGTCCTGCTCGTCATGCGCGATGAACCCGGTTTCAGGGTCGAGCGCCTGGCAATGTTCGTAGAGATCCCAGTACTGCTTGCGCGCAACGTAAGGGTCGTGCGGGTGCGACAGCGAAACGGTGAGGCACCAGGGTCGATGGGTGGCATTATCCTGCTCGCGCGAGAGCTGGTAGAGCTTCTGCGTGGCCAGGAACACGACCTCGTCGTCATATTCCATCTGGTTGGTGGTCTCGGCGACGCCGGCGCCGGTCACTGAACCCATATTGTGATACCACCAGTCGATGCGCTCGCCGGGCTTGCGGTAATCCGGCGTCCAGCCGAAATCCGCTGGATAGATGTCGGTGGTCAGCCGCTCCTCGAAACCGTGCAACTGATCCGGTCCGACGAAATGCATCTTGCCGGACAGGCAGGTGTAGTAGCCGGCGGCACGCAGATGATGCGCGAAGGTCGGGATGGAAGACGCGAATTCGGCGGCATTGTCATAGACCCCGGTACGCGATGGCAATTGCCCGCTCATGAACGAGGCGCGGCCCGGCGCGCAGAGCGGCGAGGCCGTGTAGTTGTTGGCAAAGCGCGCCGAGCGGGCGGCAAGCGCCTTCAGATGCGGCACATGCAGGAAGTCGGCCGGTCCGTCCGGGAACAAGGTCCCGTTGAGCTGATCGACCATGACGATGAGGAAATTGGGTCGATTCACTGCGCGCTCCGGCCGCTGAGTTTCGTTTCGAGATAGTCCTCGACCAGTGCGATCGCCGTCGCGGCATCGGGCACGCCGTCCTTCAACGCGCGCCTGATGTAGAGCCCGTCGATCAGCGCCGCTGTCGCCTCCGCGACGCGGTCGGCTTCGGTGCGCGGCAGGATGCCGGTCAGCCCGCTCAACAGGTTGGAATGCAGCCGCCGCGCATAGACCTTGAGCAGCCGGCGAAGTGCGGCCGATTTCTGAGCCTCGACATAGAAGGCGAGCCAGGCGGCGATCGTTTCCGGCTGGAACTGGAGATCGGAGAAGTTGACCGCGACCACCGCCGAAACACGCTCGCGTGAGGTTTTGGCCGAACCCAGGGCGCGCAAAGTGTCGGCGGTCAGTTCGGCCAGTATGTGCCGCATGGTCGCCAGCAAAAGCTCGTCCTTGGCGCCGAAATAGTGATGGGCAAGTGCCGACGACACGCCGGCCCGACCGGCGATTTCTGACATGGTCACGTCAAGAGAGCCGCGCTCGCCGATCGCCGAGATCGTCGCGTCGATGAGCGCCTTGCGGCGCAATGGCTCCATTCCGACTTTCGGCATTCTTGTTCCCGGCTCTTACCGGCATGATTATTTTTTATTGACCCGTCAATCAACAAAAAATTGACAGAGCGTGTGCGCTGCACCAAGCGATTGTTCGGTTCCGGCCCTTCACGGATCGACAGAAATGGTTCATGCTTGAACAATGCTCAAACAGCGCGCCGTTGCCTTACGTGCTAGGCTGGCGCCGAGGATGGAGACCGCCATGACCGCATGCATCGTCGGCTGGGCGCATTCGCGCTTCGGCAAGCTCGAAGGCGAGACGCTGGAGGGCCTGATCGTAAAAGTGGCAACGGACGCGCTCGACCATGCCGGCATCGGCCCGGACGATGTCGACGAGATCGTGCTCGGCCATTTCAACGCCGGCTTTTCCGCCCAGGATTTCACCGCAAGCCTGGTGCTGCAGGCCGACGACCGGCTGCGCTTCAAGCCGGCGACCCGGGTCGAGAACGCCTGCGCCACCGGCTCGGCGGCGGTCCGGCAAGGCATTCGCGCCATCGACGCCAATGCCGCCCGCGTGGTGCTGGTGGTCGGCGCCGAGCAGATGACGACGACGCCCGGTCCCGAGATCGGCAAGAACCTGCTCAAGGCATCCTACCTGCCGGAGGACGGCGAGACGCCGGCCGGCTTCGCCGGCGTGTTCGGCAAGATCGCGCAGGCCTATTTCCAGCGCTATGGCGACCAGTCGGACGCACTCGCGATGATTGCCGCCAAGAACCACAAGAACGGCGTCGACAATCCCTATGCGCAGATGCGCAAGGATTTCGGCTTTGAGTTCTGCCGCCAGGAGAGCGAGAAGAACCCCTTCGTCGCCGGCCCACTGAAGCGCACCGACTGTTCGCTGGTTTCCGACGGTGCGGCCGCTCTTGTGCTGGCCGACACTTCGACGGCGCTCAAGATGCGCCGCGCGGTCGCCTTCCGCGCCAACGAGCATGTGCAGGATTTCCTGCCAATGTCGAAGCGCGACATCCTCGCCTTCGAAGGTTGTGAGCAGGCCTGGAACCAGGCGCTGAAAAAGGCCGGCGTGACCCTGGACGACCTCTCCTTCGTCGAGACGCATGACTGCTTCACCATCGCCGAGCTGATAGAATATGAGGCGATGGGTCTGGCCAAGCCGGGCGAGGGTGCGAAACTGGCCCTGGACGGCACGACGGCAAAGGACGGCCGGCTGCCGGTCAACCCTTCCGGTGGGCTTAAGGCCAAGGGCCATCCGATCGGTGCTACCGGCGTGTCGATGCATGTGTTGACCGCCATGCAGCTTGTCGGCGAGGCCGGCGGCATCCAGGTGCCGGGCGCCAAGCTCGGCGGCATTTTCAATATGGGCGGTGCCGCGGTCGCCAACTACGTTTCCATTCTCGACCGGATCAGGTAGAAGCGGCCCGCATTTCGCGGGTGATTTCATGACAAATCCGGTTCTGGTCGAGGTTTTGCGCGGCGCGGTGGTCGAGAGCGGCCATCGCGGTGCGGTCGCCGTGTTCGATGCCGACGGCAAGCCCGTCTGGGAACTCGGCGACACGGCGCGCCCGGTGTTTCCGCGCTCGGCGGTCAAGGCGATCCAGGCTCTGCCGCTGGTCGAAAGCGGTGCGGCCGATGCTTACGGATTCGGCGACCGGGAACTGGCGCTCGCCTGCGCCTCGCATTCCGGCCAGCCAGCACATGCCGAACTGGCCGACGCGATGCTTGCCAAGGCCGGCCTTGACCGGACCGCACTCGAATGCGGCGCGCACTGGCCGATGGATCATGACGCGACAGTGGCGCTGGCGCGCACCGGCGGCGTGCCGAATCCGCTGCATAACAACTGCTCCGGCAAGCATGCCGGCTTCCTCTGCACCTGCGTGCACACCGGCATTGCGCATCGCGGCTACGTCAAGGCGGGCCATGCCTTCCAGGCGTTGGTCCGCGACGCCATGCAGGCGGTGACGGGCGCCGCCCATGATGTCGATCATTGCGGCACAGACGGCTGCTCGATCCCGACCTATGCCGTGCCGCTGAAAAACTTTGCGCTGGGCTTTGCCCGCATGGCGACGGGTGCGGGCCTCGAACCTGTGCGCGCCAAGGCGGCGAAGCGGCTGTTTTCCGCCTGCATGGCCGAGCCTTTTCTCGTCGCCGGCACCGGCACGGCCGACGTCGCGTTGATGCAGGCCGCGCCCGGCCGCATTTTCGTCAAGACCGGCGCCGAAGGCGTCTACTGTGCGGCAGTTCCCGAACTGGGCCTGGGCATTGCGCTCAAATGCGACGACGGCGCCGGCCGTGCCGCCGAAGCCATGACCGCTGCCGTGCTGGCGAAGCTGCTGCGCGCCGATGAGGCGCTGACGGTAAAGCTGATCGAACAAGCCAATCCGGCGATCGAAAGCCGCATCGGCGCCAAGGTGGGTTCGCTCCGACCGACCGCGGCGCTCAGCTGACGTGGTTGCGCTCGACGGTCAGATGCGCATAGCCGGCATTGCCCAGTGAGGCGAGGTCACCCGTCGCCGGTTCCGCCCAGCGCTGGCCGATGATGGCGCCGTTTTTCGCGCCGTCGATGACGTTGTCCGAAATGACTGCCGTTCCGGCGCCTTCGACCACTGACACGACGATGCCGGTTCCGGCCTTGCGGATGATGTTTCCGGTCGCCACGACATTGCGCAGATACGACCCCCAGCCGATCTGCATACCGTAGAGCGGTGCGTTCTCGACGACATTGCCAGAGACGGTGGTGTCGGCCTCGACGCTGATGCCGACGCCGAAGCCGGGGGCATCGGCGGGGTAGGGGCCCGTCGTCGAGAGGTTACGCACGATGTTGTTCGAGCACACTCCCAGGCGGCCGCCTTCGTTGAAATTGACGATCGAGATGCCGTTGGCCGCGCCATCGATGATGTTGTTGCCGATGATCGCGCCTTCAAAGGAGAATTCGGAATAGAGCGCGGTTTCCCCGGACCGCGAGCAGGTGTTGCCGGTGACCTGCAGGTTGCTCGAACTGTTGGCGCGGATCGCCGAGAAGGCGCAGTCCGAGACGATGTTGCCCGAAATGGCGACATTGCCGGCGCGGAAGGTGTTGATGCCATTGCCGTTCTGGCCGGTGCCGCCGCTGCGCGCCTGGATGCGCTGGACGCGGTTGCCGGTGACGATGGTGCCGTCCTCCGCCTGCTGCCAGCGATGCACGAGGATACCGCCATTGCCGCAATCGGACACGGTGTTGCCCGATATCTCCAGGCCGCCGGCCTCGACCGAATAGATGCCGGCGTCCGCCGCGCCCGAAATGTCCGAACGCTCGATGCGGCCCATAGCGTGTTCCAGCGCGAGCCCGTTCTTGCCGCTGCCGGTGACCTGGCAATTGTCGATCACTAGGTGGGCGACGCGGCGCAGGTCGAGCAGCCCTTGCGCATAGTCGGCCATCCAGCGGTTGGCGCCGTCGAACACCAGCCCGCTGAGCTCGATATGCTCGGCCTGCTCGGCCATCATCAGATGGCCGTTGCCGCCATAGACGATCCGCGTTGCGCCCGGCACGCCGGAGAGCCTGACACGGGCTGGAAGCGTCAGATTCGACACGACATAGGTACCCGGCGGCAGGAACACCGGCATGTCGCGCTCGGTGGCGTCGCGCAGCAGTTTGGCAAAAGCCTTGCTCTGGTCGTCGACCGCGCCGGGCTGCACGCCAAGCTCGGTGGCATCGATCGAGCCGCGCATCGAGGCCTTTTCGATGCCAGGCAGGACTCTTGCCGAGGCCTTGCCCAGCGCAAGCCCGATGACCGCAAAGCCGGCGGTTCCCGTAAGAAGCGTACGTCTGTTCAACATCGGCACAGATTCCTGGCGTTTGCCGCTCACATCGCAGGAAACGTGCCAGGCCGGACCGACCTGGCCGGAACGCAGGCAATGGCTTGTGAAGTCACCGTTACACGCCTAAGTTTGGTTTATGAGCAGGGCCTTCACCCGCGAGGAAGACAGCGAAAACGCCATCGCCGGCATCGGCGAGCGGCCGGTCAGCCAACACCGCAACCTGGTGACGGAGCGTGGTCTCGCGCTGATCGACTCTGAATTGGCCGAATTGCGCGATGAACTGGCGAAGGCCGAGAAAAGGGCCGACCGCGAGCGCATCGCGCTGGTGTCGCGCGACCTGCGCTACTGGACCGCCAGGCGCGAAAGCGCCGAACTGTCCGTGCCGGAGCCGGGCAGCGACCTGGTTCGTTTCGGCATGGGCGTCACACTCGAAGGCGATGACGGCAGGAAGGTGCACTGGAAGATCGTCGGCGAAGATGAGGCCGACCCGGCCAAGGGTTCGATTTCCCATGTCTCGCCGATGGCCGTAGCGCTGTTCGGCAAGAAGGTCGGCGACGTGGCAAGCGTCAACGGCAAGGAATGGGAAATCGTCAAGCTCTCGGACAGCTAGTCTTCAAGCTTGGCGACATGATCGCGGAAGAACGCTGTCGCGCCGGCTTCATCGATTTCGCTGGCTGCGACCATCATAACCAACTGGATGATATCCGCCTGCTCAGCTTCTAAGCTCAATCCGTTGAAGTAGAGAAACAAGTCGGCTGCCGCAAAAGCCGTGCGTTTGTTGCCGTCAACGAACGGATGGTTCTTGGCGATGCCGAAAAGATAGGCGGCCGCCAATTCGCAAAGATCGGGCTCGCCGTAGGCCTCTTTCTGCTGCGGTCTGGCGAGCGCTGATTCCAGCATGCCTTCGTCGCGGATACCCGGCGCCCCGCCGTGAAGGCGTAACTGTTCTGCATGCATCGCTTCAACGAATTCCCGCGAATGATGCTCGATCATTTCGCCAGCGCGCGGTAGGCAACCTCGTATTTCTTCATCCGCTCACGCGCGATCTTCATCTTGCGCTCGAATTCCTCGGCAGAGTCCTCAAGGCGGCGCAGCCGGAGCTCCTCGCCCTCCCGAACGACAGCCACCTTATCGCCCGTCTTCAGATTCAGCTGCTCAAGAAGCTCTTTGGGCAGGATCAAGCCGTCGGAATTGCCGATCTTGCGAATGGTGGTGTTCATGTTGAAATGTCCTGTTTCAACATCGATTATAACGCAACACGCCGGATGTTACAACGGGAATTATAACAAGCTACCCCGCCAGCAGCCGATCCATCAGCCGGTCCGCCGCTTCCGGGATGACGGTACCCGGCGGGAAGATTTCCGCCGCACCCGCTTTGAGCACCGCATCGTAATCCTGCGGCGGGATGACGCCGCCGGCGACGATCAGCATGTCTGCGCGGCCGAGCTTCTTCAGCGCGCCCTTGAGTTCGGGAATGAGCGTCAGGTGGCCAGCCGCCAGCGACGAGGCGCCGATGATATGCACGTCATGCTGAACCGCGAGCCTGGCGATCTCTTCCGGCGTCTGGAACATCGGCCCGACCGTGACGTCGAAGCCGAGATCGGCGAAGGCGGTGGCGATGACCTTCTGGCCACGGTCATGACCGTCCTGGCCCATCTTGGCGACCAGGATACGCGGCTTGGCGCCCGATTTCGCCTCGAAGGCCGCGATTTTGTCCTGCAGCCGATCGACCACGGGATTGTCGCCGAGCGCGTTGCGATAGACGCCGGAGATCGTCTGCACCGACGCGACATGGCGGCCGAACACTTTTTCCAGCGCCAGCGAGATCTCGCCGACCGTGGCATTGACGCGCGCGGCGCGTATGGCGAATTCAAGCAGGTTTTCGCCGCTCTCCGCCGCGCGGGTGAGTGCATCCAGCGCGCTCTCGACCGCGCCGACATCGCGCGTGCCCTTCAGGCGTTGCAGCTTCGACAATTGCCGGGCCCGGACCTCGGCATTGTCGATCTTCAGTACATCGACCTCGATATCTTTCTCCGGGCGATGTGCGTTGACGCCGACCAGGGTCTGCTCGCCGGAGTCTATGCGCGCCTGGGTGCGGGCGGCGGCCTCCTCGATGCGCAGTTTTGGGATGCCTTTCTCGATCGCGGCGGCCATGCCGCCAAGGCTCTCGACCTCCTCGATATGGGCAAGCGCGCGCGCCGCCAGATCATGCGTCAGCCGTTCGACAAAGGCCGAGCCGCCCCACGGATCGACGATGCGCGTCGTGCCCGATTCCTTCTGCAGGATGAGCTGCGTGTTGCGGGCGATGCGCGCCGAATGGTCGGTCGGCAGCGCCATCGCCTCGTCGAAGGAGTTGGTGTGCAGCGACTGGGTATGGCCCTGCGTGGCCGCCATCGCCTCGACCATGGTGCGGGTGATGTTGTTGTAGGGGTCCTGCGCCGTCAGCGACCAGCCCGACGTCTGGCAATGGGTGCGCAGCGACAGCGATCGCTCGTCCTTCGGCGCAAAACTCTTCTTCATCAGGTTCGACCACAAAAGCCGCGCGGCCCTGAGCTTGGCGACCTCCATGAAGAAGTCCATGCCGACGGCCCAGAAGAAAGAAAGCCGTGGCGCGAAGCGGTCGATGTCGAGGCCGGCGGCGACGCCGGCACGGGCATACTCGATGCCGTCGGCAATCGTGTAGGCGAGCTCGAGGTCGGCGGTCGCTCCCGCCTCCTGCATGTGGTAGCCGGAGATCGAGATCGAATTGAACTTCGGCATATGCTGAGACGTGTAGGAGAAAATATCCGACACGATCCGCATCGAGGGTTTCGGCGGATAGATGTAGGTGTTGCGCACCATGAACTCTTTCAGAATGTCGTTCTGAATGGTTCCCGCGAGATCCTTCGGCGCAACGCCCTGTTCTTCCGCCGCCACTATGTAAAGCGCCATGATAGGCAGCACCGCGCCGTTCATGGTCATCGACACCGTCATTTCGTTGAGCGGTATGCCGTCGAACAGCTGGCGCATGTCGAGGATGGAATCGATGGCGACGCCCGCCATGCCGACATCGCCGGCAACGCGCGGATGGTCGCTGTCATAGCCGCGATGGGTGGCGAGGTCGAAAGCGACCGAAAGGCCTTTCTGGCCGGCGGCAAGATTGCGCCGATAGAAGGCGTTCGATTCCTCGGCGGTCGAGAAACCGGCATATTGCCGGATCGTCCACGGCTGCTGGACATACATGGTTGGGTAGGGGCCGCGCACGAAGGGTGGCAGGCCGGGATAGGTGTCGAGATGCGGGACACCTGTGAGGTCGCCCTGGCCGTAGAGATGCTTGACCGCAATGCCTTCCGGCGTCAGCCGTTGGCCCTTGACCTCGGCCGGCATGCGCCGTGGCGCCGACCAGCCGATCTGGCTGAAATCCGGGATCATGATCCGGCTCCGATCGACTGATCGATGCGGACCGGAAACAGCGGCTCACACACTGCCACGCCCTCGGTCAGGGCTGGCCGCCGCTCAGCCGGCAGCGTCTCGACCGGACGCTCGGTGCCGGACCGGAAAAGCGTCGTGCCGACGATCGCGCGTTCTCCCGATCGGTACTCGGCGTTGCGCTTAGCGGACGCGGTCTGGACGCGGTTCTGGATGTATCCCTGCTGCAGGCTGACCAGCACGCCACCCTCCGCCTCGATCCGCTGGAATTCCTCCCAGGCGGCCGCGCATAGATCGGCGGTCAGCGCTTCGACGGCGCCCGAACCGCTGGCCGGATCGGCGACATGGTCGACATGGCTTTCATTGGCCATGATCAGCTGCGTGTTGCGGGCGACGCGACGGGCAAAGCCGGCCGGCAGTCCATGCGCGATCGTATGCGGCAGGACGGAGATCGAATCGGCGCCCCCGGCGGCCGCGGCAAAACCGGCGATCGCAGTGCGCAATATGTTCGTCTCCGGGTCGGCCGCGGTCATCATGCGATAGGACGTCTCGGCATGGATGCTGGCTGTCGAGGCCGGGATCGAGCAGGCTTCCTGGATCCGTGCCCACAGCCGGCGCAAGGCGCGGACCTTGGCCATCGACAGGAACTGGTCCTGGTCGACGCTGAGCGCGAAGCCGATATGGGGTGCGGCATAGACCAGCGGCTGGCGCGCCTGCTCGAACATCCTGAGATAGGAGACCGCCGAAGCCAGCATCGTGCCGAGTTCTTGCGCCTCGGTGGCACCGGCATTGTGAAAGACGCGCCCGTCCGCCTCGAGCAGCACGCCCGGCACGCCCATCGAAAAGAAATGTGCCAGCGATTGCGGCATCGACGCCTGCAGGGCCTCGATCGACATGCGCAGCCGGCCGGTGCCGGCGAAGATCGCTGCTGGATCGATGCCGAAGGACAGGTTGAGCTTGGCCGGGTCGGAACGCCGCTTGCCGAGGAACGCCACCAGCCAGTCGGCCACGGCGCGGCTCCAGGGATGGGCATCGATGCGGATCTGGACGCGGTTGAGCGGCACGCCATCCAAAACCGTTTCCAGCGCTTCGGCCGTCCTCGGCAGGCCGTAGCCAAAAGCGTTCGGCGCGCCTTCGAAAACCAGGGACAGCCCGGTCGCGCCCTGTGCGACATCGTCCAGTGCCTGCGCCTTGGCGCGGCCGATATCCGGATCGTCGATGCGCTGGCTGACGATCCATGCCGATTTGGGGTTTGCCCGCACCAAGGGCTCGGCCGTGACCGAACGCTCGTAGAGCGGCTCGATGCGGATGCCGTCATCGGTGTGGGAAACGAGCTTTTCCTCGAAGGATCCGCCGGCAAGCGCCTTTTCCGCCAGGGCCAGCCAGCGCTGGCGCTCAACGTTCGGAAGGTCGACATCCATGGTCAAGGCGCCGGCGCCCATTGCATTCCCCGTTTTCTCGGCTGCATCAGCCGGGAGCCCAGTCTAAGGTCCCCGGTTGGATATCACAATGCGGCATCCGTTCCGCCGGTTCCCGGGGATAGCTAACCGATTGCCAAACATGCGCATAATCCGCAAGTTTCGAAAGGCCAATTTCAATGGTGGCCATTGCCGCTGCGCGATAGCGTTACTATACCCCGGATGAGCCTGACATTTTCGACGGATCAGTTTGCGGAGACCGGACATATGGCTGACGACAAGAGCATTTTCATCGGCGCCAGCCGCAAGCCCGACGACAGCTATCAGCGCGCCGAGCAGCTTCTGCTGCAATACGGCAATCGCCATGGCCTGATCACCGGTGCCACCGGTACCGGCAAGACGGTCAGCCTGCAAATCCTGGCCGAAGGCTTTTCCAATGCCGGTGTGCCGGTGTTCTGCGCCGATATCAAGGGCGACCTGTCCGGCATCGCCATGATGGGCACGGCGCAGGATTTCCTCGTCAAGCGGGCCGAGCAGATCAAGCTCGATCCCTACAACTTCCAGGAATTCCCGGTCATCTTCTGGGACCTGTTCGGCGAGCAGGGCCACCCGATCCGCGCCACCATCTCGGAAATGGGGCCGCTGCTCTTGTCGCGGCTGATGAACCTTTCCGAGGCGCAGGAGGGCATCATGAACATCGCCTTCCGCATCGCCGACGAGGACGGCCTGCTGCTGCTCGACCTGAAGGACCTGCAGGCGCTGCTTGCCAACATCGCCGAGCGCGCCGACGAGATCGGCTCGCGCTACGGCAATGTAACCAAGCCGTCGGTCGGTGCCATCCAGCGCACGCTTCTGGTGCTGGAGCAGCAGGGGGCGGCGAACTTCTTCGGCGAGCCGGCGCTGCACATCGCCGACATCATGCGCACCACACGCGACGGCCGCGGCGCCATCAGCGTGCTGGCCGCCGACAAGCTGATGATGAACCCCAGGCTCTACGCCACCTTCCTGCTCTGGCTGATGTCGGAACTGTTCGAGGAACTGCCCGAAGTCGGCGATCCCGAGAGGCCGAAGCTGGTCTTCTTCTTCGACGAGGCACATCTCCTGTTCGAAGACGCGCCGAAGGTGCTGGTCGACCGGGTCGAGCAGGTGGTCCGCCTGATCCGCTCGAAGGGCGTCGGTGTCTATTTCGTCACCCAGAACCCGCTTGATATTCCCGAAACCGTGCTCGCCCAGCTCGGCAACCGCGTCCAGCACGCGCTGCGCGCCTATACGCCGCGCGAGCAGAAAGCGGTCAGGACCGCCGCCGATACATTCCGGCCCAATCCCGACTTCGACTGCGCCACGGCGATCACCCAGCTCGGCACCGGCGAGGCGCTGGTCTCGACGCTGGAAACCAAGGGCGTGCCGTCCATGGTGCAACGGACGCTGGTCCGGCCACCATCGTCCCGGCTTGGCCCGATCACGCCGGACGAGCGCCGCCAGCTGATTGGCGAGAGCCCGGTCTCTGGCCAGTACGACCACACCGTCGATCGCGAATCGGCCTTCGAGATGCTGCAGAAGAAGGCCAAGGACGCGCAGGAGGCGGAAGAACAGGCGCAGCAGGCCGACAGCGGCCGCTCGCGCTGGACCATTCCCGGCTTCGGCAATGACGATCCCGCGCCGCAGTCAGGCGGCCGGCGCGCGCCGGCGCCACGGCCTTCCAACCGCCAGACCGTGGCGGAAGCCGCGATCAAATCGGTGGTGCGCTCGGTGGGGTCGTCGGTCGGGCGGGCGATCGTACGCGGGATTCTAGGGAGCCTCGCGAGGGGGCGGTGAACAGCATCGACCTAAAGCCCGCATATCGATCGGGATCGGCATTGAATTGAACTACTTGGGCACGGTGTAGAACTCGTGGGTGTTCATCTGAGCATTGATCCCAGGCATGCCGTCGGACTGGAAGGAGCCACCGGCGACATGGAACTCGTTGCCAATGAAACCGGCTACGAAGCCGTGGCGGGCAATCTGCATATGCGGTAGGGTCTGCCACGTGTCGGTTGCGGGATCGTAGGCCTCGAAGGCCCAGAATGTGCGCTTGCCCGCCGGGTCCTGGTATTCGCCACCCGTCACATAGATCTTTCCACCATAGGCACTGCCCGACACCCCGCCCCGCGGCGTGGGGGAACGGCCCTTGTAGGTCCAGGAATCGGATTTGGGATCGTACTCCTCGACCAGATCGGTGACGTCGCTCTTGGTCACGAAGGGCAGACCAATTCTACCGTCAATCGCATAAATTTTTCCACCGACAGCAGCGGCGAGAAAGTGATTGCGGCCGGTCTGCATGGGAGCCCGGCTTGTCCAAGTGTTGGATGCGGGGTCGTAGACCTCGACAGTCCTGCCGACGATGTTGGGAACGTCGGCCCAAAGGGGCTCCTTCATGTCACGGCCATGCTCATGGGCATGTGCGCCGCCGACGACGTAGATTTTTCCGTCGAGCACCACAGCCGCTGCCGCTCCGCGGGCAGTTGGCATAGGTGGAAGCCTGGACCAGCCGTCGGTCTTCGGATCGTAGACAAAAGCATCAGCGGTCGGTTGCCATTCTTTGGTGCCCGGCTCTCCGACGAAACCACCGAACACGTACACTTTGCCGTCGTAAGCTACAGTTGCAGTATGATGGGCCGGCTCAGGCATTGCCGCTCTCTTCGACCAGGCCTTCGTATTTTCGTCATACATCACGACCGTGCCGACGGGCATAACCTCCGGCACGTCGATGCCGCCAATGACGAACCACTGATTGCCAACCACAGCGCTGGAATTCTCGCTCTGAGGCTCAGGCATCGGCGTTCCCATCTGCCATGTGCGATCCTGGGCGAACGCTGGCGCAAGATTGAGTGCCTGACTTATCATCGCAGCGGAAACCAGCAATTTCGTCTTCATAGGAAGCTCCTTGGTTGCGGTTAGGCGCCGACCCGGAGTTGCCTGAACGCCTTCGTCTCGCAACAGGAGGTAACTGAACGTATGAACAGGTAGAATTATCGATTACGGAATGGGCTCTTTGGGCCCGCCAAACAATGTGATGCTCAACCTTGCTATTCCGAAGCGGCCTTGGCAGAGCTTCGGCCGCGACGCCGCGCCGGTCAGGAACTTGAAGTTTGAGCACTTACCGAACCGTCAATCGACGGCAGGCCCCAGCGAGGAGGACAAATGCACAAGCCAGAACTGCGGGAGCTCATCGCCTTCGCGGAGGCCGCTCGGCAATTGAACTTTACCAGGGCCGCCGCCGCACTGGGGGTGTCGCTACCCAGCTTCAGCCAAACCCTGAGGGGTCTGGAAGAGAAGCTCGGCGTGAGACTGCTCACACGAACCACCCGTAGCGTGTCGCTGACCGCGGCGGGCGAAGAGCTTCTTACCAACATAGGCCCGATATTGAGCGGACTGGACAGTGTCCTCGACGGATTGAACAAGTTCCGTAGCGCTACGGGCGGGAAACTGAGAATTCTGGGTTCACGGACGGCAACAACTGTCCTGATAGCCCCGGCGGGTTCAACCGGTCAACGCAACACCTTCTAATCTGTGAGGATGAGGAGGTGGCATATGGTGA
>NZ_JHQS01000015.1 GCF_014843845.1 Mesorhizobium amorphae
TGCTGGCCTCCAATCCAGCCAGCATCTTGAATCACAGATCACCCTAAAACGGAATCCCTTCCGATTCAGTCAAATACTGAACCGCTCTAGTCTATTCCTGAATTTTTTCAATTGGCGGGTGGCGGGAAGCCAATCGCTGTGAAGTGCCGTCAAGAAACCACCGTCTGCGCACCATCCATGCGCAGACTTCAGATTACCTAACGACCGGAGCCGGCCTACCGCCTCAACGCGTAGACGTTTTCCATGCTTTCGCCGCCGATCGGCAGTGCCATGTCGTCGTCCAGCAGACGGGTGATGCGGGCAAATCCGGTGAAAGCCTTCCGCGCCTCCTCGGCCGACATATTGCCGGACAGTGCCGCGGCGCAGCAATTCAGGGCACACTGATAAACCGGTCCACGCCGTCCTGTCGGCCACTTACGCAAGAACACCATGGCTTCGGCAACGCTATCGACTTCCTGCACTGGGTATCCCTGCCCGGGCGCAATGCGCACAGGCGTGAAGAAATGCAAGCGATCCATATTTAACCTCCCGGCCGATCGCCTCCGCTCGATCGAACCCCATTAAACTCCTGGATGGGCATTTGGTTCCAGAAAAAAGTGGGCTGCGCATAAAAAACTCGCGCAAGAAACGGGCAAGGGAGAAGGTCAGGGTTGTCCACCAACCATCTCGGCCAGTCTGCGCACCGTGTTCCAGTTGCGCGAGGTGCCGATACCCAAGCGCTTGTGGCTGGTCGCCGCAATTAGCCGCGACCTTGGTGTCGCGCGCGAAAAGACGATCCAGATGTCGCCCCTGACCGCCTGCATTTTTTCGTCGTCGCCGACATAGGCCTGCAGCGTTGCGGCAGCCTCCGCAGGAACAGGCTTGCGCATCACGCGCACCGCCACCTGGTCCGCTGTGGCGGCCGATTCTATCGGAAACGGATTGCCGGCGGCAAGCGCCAGCCAGTCATCCGCGCGGCGCACGATGATGTCGACATGGCGGCCGAAGGTCTTTTCGAACGCGGTCTCCAGCCGCTGCTCCAGCCCGGCAATGTCCGTTGCTTTCGTCTCGAACACCAGATTACCGGTCGCGACCAGCGTGCGCGGGTTCTTCAGGCCCAGGCCTTCCGCCATCGCCTTGAGATCGGCCATGACGACGCGCCGCCCCTCGCCCAGGATGATGCTGTAGAGCAGCGCGACGAAGGTCTGCATGGCAGCCGCGCAGCCGGCTCAAACCAGCCGCGACTGCTCCATCGCCGCCTCGATGAAGCTGGCGAACAGCGGGTGCGGGTCTAGCGGCCGGCTTTTCAGTTCTGGATGGTACTGCACGCCGATGAACCAGGGATGATCGGGATATTCGACCGTCTCCGGCAGCACGCCGTCGGGCGACATGCCGGCAAACACCAGGCCGCAATCCTCGAGCCGCTCCTTGTAGTCGACATTGACCTCGTAGCGGTGGCGGTGGCGCTCGGAAATCTGGGTGTCGCCGTAGATATCGGCGATCTTCGAGCCCTTGGTGAGCTCGGCCTGATAGGCGCCAAGCCGCATGGTCCCGCCGAGGTCGCCGGTTTCCCTGCGCTTCTCCAGCATGTTGCCCTTCAGCCATTCGGTCATCAGGCCGACGACCGGCTCCTGGGTCGGGCCGAACTCGGTCGAGGAGGCATGCTCGACGCCGGCCAGCGACCGCGCCGCCTCGATGCAGGCCATCTGCATGCCGAAGCAGATGCCGAAATAGGGCACCTTTCGCTCGCGCGCGAATTTCGCCGCCAAAATCTTGCCTTCCGAGCCGCGCTCGCCGAAGCCGCCGGGGACCAGGATGCCATGCACCTTTTCCAGCCACGGCGTCGGGTCTTCCTTTTCGAAGATCTCGCTCTCGATCCAGTCGAGCTTGACCTTGACGCGGTTGGCGAGGCCGCCGTGCGACAGCGCCTCGATCAGCGATTTGTAGGCGTCCTTGAGGCCGGTGTATTTGCCGACGATGGCGATGGTCACCTCGCCTTCCGGATTGTGGATGCGGTCGGATACCTTCTGCCAGGGCTCCATGCGTGGCTTGGGCGCCGGGTCGATGCCGAAGGCGGCGAGCACTTCCGAATCCAGGCCTTCCTTGTGATAGGCCATCGGCACGTCGTAGATGTGCGGCACGTCGAGCGCCTGGATGACGGCGCTCTCGCGCACATTGCAGAACAGCGACAGTTTGCGGCGCTCTTCCTTGGGGATCGGCCGGTCGGCGCGGACCAGAAGAATGTCGGGCGCGATGCCGATGCCGCGCAGTTCCTTGACCGAATGCTGGGTCGGTTTGGTCTTCAGCTCGCCGGCCGTCGGGATGTAAGGCATCAAAGTCAGGTGCACGTAGACGGCATTGTTGCGCGGCAGGTCGTTGCCGAGCTGGCGGATTGCCTCCAGGAACGGCATCGCCTCGATGTCGCCGACGGTGCCGCCGATCTCGCACAGCACGAAGTCGTAGTCGTCATTGCCGTCGAGGACAAAATGCTTGATCTCGTCGGTGACGTGCGGAATGACCTGCACGGTGGCGCCGAGATAGTCGCCGCGCCGCTCGCGCTCGATGATGTTCTTGTAGATGCGGCCCGTGGTGATGTTGTCCTGCTGGTTGGCCGAGCGGCCGGTGAAGCGCTCGTAGTGGCCGAGATCGAGATCGGTCTCGGCGCCGTCGTCGGTGACGAAGACCTCGCCATGCTGATACGGCGACATCGTGCCGGGGTCGACGTTGAGGTAGGGATCGAGCTTTTTGATGCGCGCGCGATAGCCTCGCGCCTGCAAGAGAGCCCCAAGGGCCGCTGCAGCGATGCCTTTTCCGAGTGAGGAAACCACGCCGCCAGTGATGAATACATATCGCGCCATGGGAGTCATCGCTTAACGCGGCCGGATTGATTCCGCCAGAGAAAAAACCGCCGCGAAGGCTTTTTCCCAAGAAGGCGCGAAGCCCCGAGGGGCCAAATAGTGTTCCGATCAAAACAAAAGGGCCGGCTGAGCCGGCCCTTTCGGCATGATGGTTGAAGGCGCCAGATGATGACGACCTTGGCCGTTAGATAATAACGACCTTGGTGCCGACTCTGACCCGGCTGTAGAGGTCCATGACGTGCTCGTTGATCATGCGGAAGCAGCCATTGGAGGCGCTGGTTCCGATCGACTGCGGCGCGATGGTGCCGTGGATGCGCAGGTGCGTGTCCTTCTTGCCGTCATAGAGGTAGATGGCGCGCGCGCCGAGCGGGTTCTCGCCGCCGCCGGGCATGCCGTCCTTATACTGGCCATAGTGCTTGGGTTCACGCTTCTGCATGTCGAGCGTCGGGATCCAGCGCGGCCATTCCTGCTTGTCGCCGACCGCTACCGTGCCCTTGAACTGCAGGCCTTCGCGGCCGACCGCAATCGCATAGCGGCGCGCTGTGAAAGCCGATTCGACGAGGTAGAGGCGGCGGGCGCTGGTGTCGATGACGATGGTGCCCGCATCGTAGCCGGTGAATTCCACTTCCTGCGGCACGAATTCCGGCTTCACCTTGAACTGCTTCTTGGCTTCCTTCTTGGCGAGCACCTGGTCGAGCGCCCGCGTCTCCGGCAGCAGCGACATCGACGAGGACGAGGTGCCGCCGAACAGGCCGGCGAAGAGCCCGACGTTGCGCGGCTTCTGGCCGGGCGCTTCGCTGCGCAATTCGCCATTGTTGCCGGTCAGCGCCACGTTCATGGCCTCGGCCGGGAGCGTTTCGGCGGACTGGATCGGCTCGATCGGCTGAACCGGCTCGATGATCTTGAAGGTCTTCTTGCCCGGCTTGGCGTCCGCCACCTTGGTTTCCGCCGCCCTGCCCTTCCTGGCCATAAATGCCTGGCGTTCCGCGTCGGCCTTGGCCTTGGCCGCCTCGCGCATCGCCAGCTTCCTGGCTTCGAGCGCTTTGGTGCGAGCGGCTTCCTTGTCGGCCGCGATCTTGGCTTCGAGCTTGCTGATCTGTGCCAGATCGTCGGCGCTCGGATATTTCTTCTTCTTGAGAAGCTTCAATTGCGCCGTATCGCTTTTGGCGGCGGCGACATTGATGACATCGGTCTTTCCAACCGATTGCTGTGAAACCATTGCCGGCGTGCCGGCGACGGCGGCCGAACTCATAGCGAGTACGGCGCAAAACCCCAGGAGAATGAAGCTGCGAAGCTGCATGGCGAAGATCCGATCGTTCAATGCTTGTTGCCCACGGCGTCGCCCGGCGCCCCCCAAGGACGCCGAAAGTGCCGCGCGCAATCTATAATCGATTAGCCAGGGACGCCTCAAGCGCGCCATGGAGCTACGCTCGGTTGAATCTTCGTGATCGTGCGGCATTTGCCGCGACTGTGTTCAAACGACAACAGATCGCGGCATCAAGAGGCCTGTTCCATGCCGATAGAATCGGGATGGGCTCTATCTTTTATCTTTTTGTTTTGAGCATGATTCCACTTTTCGGGATCATGCTCTGCCGACTACTGGTTCGGAACCTGCGGGGTGACCGGCAAGGTGACGCCATTGGCTGCCGGTGGGTTGGCCGGAGTCGCGGGCGCCGGCGTCGCCGGAGCGGTCACGGGAGGAGTCGTCGCGGCATCGTTGCCGGAGGGCGGCGTTGGCGTGGTGCTGCCGGCGGGAGCCGTCGGCGCCGTGGTGCCTGCAGGCGGCGTGGTGCCCGGCAGCTGGTTGAGCACGCCCTTGCCTGCATTGTCGGAGGACGCCGGAGCGCGGTCGAGGATGTCGATCGGCTTTTCGCCATAACGGGCGAGAATGGACAATGTCAGCGAAGTGACGAAGAAGGCGGCCGCCAGGATCGCCGTCGCCCGCGTCAGCGCATTGGCGGCGCCGCGCGCGGTCATGAAACCGGAACCGCCGCCGATGCCGAGACCGCCGCCTTCGGAGCGCTGCAGCAGCACCACGCCGACAAGCGCGAGCACGACCATAAGGTGGATGACGATCAGTACGGTTTCCATAATTTATCCTGGCAAGGCCTTGCGCGGCCGCGAAGACGACCGGTGATTTGGAGGCGGCTCCTTACAATGCTTTAACGGCATTTCCAAGCCCGTGGCCGGAATATGGGAAGCATTGCAGTCTTTGCAACGATTTCGCCGGCGCGCCCAGGCCGGCAATGAGCCGCCTGGTTACGCGATGTTCAAATAAGCCTCGGCGATGCCAAGAAAGTCCGCCGCCTTCAGGCTGGCGCCGCCGACCAGCGCGCCGTCGACATTGTCGATGCCGAGCAACTCAGCAGCGTTGGAGGGCTTGACCGAGCCGCCATAGAGAATACGCATCCGTGCCGCGGCATCACCGAGCAGTTCCACCAGCTTTGCACGGATATGGGCGTGGGCCTCGGCGACATCGGCGGCGGTCGGCGTCAGGCCGGTACCGATCGCCCAGACCGGCTCGTAGGCGATGATGGTGTTGGCGGCGGTAGCACTCGGCGGCACCGAGCCGGCGACCTGGCGCGACAGGACTTCGAGTGTCGTGCCGGCCTCGCGTTCGGCGCTTGTCTCACCGATGCAGATGATCGCCACCAAGCCGGCGCGCCAGGCTGCGGAAGCCTTGGCTTGGACCAGGGCATCGTCTTCGGCGAGGTCGGCGCGGCATTCGGAATGACCGACGATGACATGGCTGGCGCCGGCGTCCTTCAACATCTCCGCCGAAATCCGCCCGGTATAGGCGCCGCTCTCTTTGGGGTGGCAATCCTCGCCGCCGACCCGCACCGGGGTGCGCGACAGGATTTCGGCGGCATGCGCAAGCAAGGTCGCGGGCACGCAGACAACCGCTTCCGTCTCGGTGTCGAGCCCGCTCATGAAGCCGTTGCCGATCGTCCTCAGCTCGTTCAGCGAGGCGCTGGTGCCGTTCATTTTCCAGTTACCGGCGACGAGCGGGCGGATTCCAGGCGTCATGGGCTTTGTTTCTCCGGGCGACATTGGGCTCCCGCCCTCACTACCAAAATCAGGCCACAAAGCAATCGACAGTGGACCGGAAGGGCGCTATTGCGCTTGTTTCAGACTCGGGCGCACGCGAAATGCGCATAAATCGGAAGTATGCATGCTTGGTATCTTGAGAAACGCGGCGGGCACCTGGGTCGCGAAGGCGTTGCTGTCATTGCTGGTGCTCAGCTTTGCGGTCTGGGGTATTTCCGGGCGCTTGTCTGGTACCTTGGGTGGCCATCATTCGGTGATCACCGCCGGTGGCACGACCGTTTCGATCAACGAATATCGTCTCGCCTATGATCGTCAGGTCAGCGTCATGTCGCAGCAATTCGGTCAGCGCATCACGCACGAGCAAGCAAAGGCGCTCGGCATTGACAATCAGGTGCTGGCGCAGCTCGTTTCAGGCGCCGTCCTCGACGAGCAGGCCCGCAAGCTCGGGCTTGGCCTTTCCAAGGACCGGCTCGCCGAACTCACGCGCGAAGACCCGGCCTTCAAGGGCCCGGGCGGCCAGTTCGACCGCAGGACGTTCGAGTATCTGCTGCGCGAGGTCGGCATGCGGCCCGAGGACTATCTGAAGAATCGTGCCCAGGTGGCGGTGCGCCAGCAGATCGTCGAGGCGGTTTCGGACGGCCTCAAGGCGCCGCAAACTTTCCTCAAGGCGGTGGCGCTCTATCGCGGCGAAGACCGCACGGTCGACTACCTGACCTTGCCTAAAAAGCTGGTCGAGCCGATCGAGGCACCGTCCGACAGCGTGCTCTCGACCTATTTCGATGCCAACAAGAAGGCCTATGCGGCGCCGGAATACCGCAAATTCTCCTATGTCAGGCTCGAGCCGCAAGACATTATGGATATCAGCGCCGTGACCGAGCAGCAGATCAGCGACGATTACAACAAGAACAAGTCGCGCTACACCACGCCTGAAATGCGCACCATCGAACAGCTTGTGTTCCAGTCGCCCGACGCGGCCAAGGCGGCGCTCGATTCGCTGAAGACGGGGGCGACCTTCGACAAGATCGTCACCGCCGAGGGCAAGACGCAGGCCGACACGCTGCTCGGCACGCTGGCCAAGGACAAAATCGCCGACAAGGCTGTGGCCGACGCGGCTTTTAAGCTTGCCGCCAATGAAGTCAGTCCGGTCGTCCAGGGCGCCTTCGGACCGGTGCTTTTGCGGGTCACCGATATCAAGCCGGAAGTGGTGAAGCCGCTTGCCGAAGTCTCCGAGCAGATCCGCAAGGACCTGGCGCTGGGCGAGGCAAGCCGCATCCTGCTGGACGTGCACGACAATTACGAGGATACGCGCGCCTCGGGCAGTTCGCTCGCCGATGCGGCCGCCAAGCTGAAGCTCAAAGTCGTCACCATCGATGCGATCGACCGCACCGGCCAGCGGCCTGACGACACGATCGTCAAGGATCTGCCGGAATCGGCCGAACTGATCAAGTCGGTGTTCGCCGCCGAGCCCGGCGCCGAGAATGAGGGTCTGACCACCGCCGACAACGGTTTCGTATTCTACGAGGTCGGATCGATCACGCCAGCGCGCGACCGCACGCTGGACGAGGTCCGCCAGAAGGTGGTGGCCGACTGGACGGCTGACGAGACGACGAAGCGGCTCACCGCCAAGGCCAACGAACTGGAGAAGCGGCTCAAGGCAGGCACCACGCTCGATGTCATCGCCGGCGAACTCAAGCTCGAGAAGCAGACCAAGCGCGGCGTCAAGCGCGAGGCGGACGACGTCGATTTCGGCAAGGAGGGTGCGGCGGCGATGTTCGGCGTCGGCGAAGGCGGAACCGGGCTGATCCCCTCGCCCACCGGCGAAGGACAGATCCTGTTCAAGGTCGCCGAAGTGTTCGAACCGGCCGGCGCCGATGCCAGCTCGGTGCCGGACGATGCGCAGAAATCCTTCACCGCCGGCATGTCGGACGATCTGCTAGACCAGCTGGTGGCGCAGTTGCAGACGCAGTACGACGTCCGCATCGACCAGACCGCCGTTGCCCAGGCGCAGGCCAGATGAGCGCGCTGAAGACCCATATCGCCAAGGTCGCGGGCGGGACGCCGCTTTCCTTCGACGAGGCGCGCGAAGCCTTCGACATCATCATGTCGGGCGATGCGACGCCCGGCCAGATCGGCGGCTTCCTGATGGCGTTGCGCGTGCGCGGCGAGGCGGTGAGCGAGATCTCCGGCGCCGTCGCCACCATGCGTGCCAAGATGCTGCGCGTCGATGCTCCGCAGGGCGCCATCGATATCGTCGGCACCGGCGGCGACAATTCGCACTCGGTCAACATCTCGACCGGATCGGCCTTCGTCATCGCCGGCAGCGGCGTTCCGGTCGCCAAGCACGGCAATCGCGGCCTGTCCTCGCTGACGGGTGCCGCCGATGTGCTGATTGCGCTCGGCGTGAAGATCGACATCCCGCCGGAAACCATCGGCCACTGCATCCATGAGACCGGCGTCGGCTTCATGTTCGCGCCGGCGCATCATCCGGCGATGAAGCATGTCGGCCCGATCCGCGGCGAACTCGGCACCCGCACCATCTTCAACCTGCTCGGACCGCTGTCCAATCCGGCCGGCGTCCTCAGGCAGATGGTCGGGGTGTTCCTGCCGGAATGGATCATGCCGGTCGCCGAGACGCTGAAGGCGCTGGGCACCGACCATGCCTGGGTCGTGCATGGCGACGGCTATGACGAGATCACCACCACCGGGGAGACGCAGGTGGCGGAACTCGTCGGCGGCGAGATCCGCAGCTTCACGCTGACCCCGGAAGCGGTCGGGCTGAAGCGCCACAGCAAGGACGAATTGCGCGGCGGCGATGCGGCCTACAACGCCAAGGCCATGCGCGACATGCTAGGCGGTGCCGCCGGCGCCTATCGCGACACGGTGCTGATGAATGCCGGCGCCGGACTGGTGGTGGCGGGCAAGGCGACGACGCTTGCCGACGGCATGGCGAGCGCGGCGCAAGCCATCGACAGCGGCCGGGCGCTCCAGGTGCTCGACAGGCTGGTCGCAATTTCGAACGAGTAGAGCCCTTGTCCGACATCCTGCGCAAGATCGAAGCCTACAAGCGCGACGAGATCGCCGCGGCGAAGGCACGCATGCCGCTTGCCGAGATCAAGGCGAAAGCCGGGGATGCCGAGGCGCCGCGCGGTTTTCTCGCGGCGCTTGAAGCAAAGCGCAAAGCGGATGGCTTTGGGCTGATCGCCGAAATCAAGAAGGCGAGCCCGTCCAAGGGCCTGATCCGCGCCGATTTCGACCCACCAGCACTGGCCAAAGCCTATGCGAATGGCGGTGCTGCCTGCCTTTCCGTGCTGACCGATGCTCCCTCTTTCCAGGGCGCACCCGAATTCCTCACCGCGGCGCGTGGCGCCGTCGCCTTGCCCGCGCTGCGCAAGGATTTCCTGTTCGATCCCTATCAGGTGTTCGAAGCGCGCGCCTGGGGCGCCGACGCCATATTGATCATCATGGCCAGTGTCGATGACGCGATGGCTAAAGAGCTCGAGGCCACGGCACTCGCGCTCGGTATGGAGGCGTTGGTCGAGGTGCATGACGAGGCCGAGATGGAGCGCGCGCTGAAATTGTCGTCGCGGCTGATCGGCATCAACAACCGCGACCTCAGGACGTTCGAGACCAGCCTGACTGTTTCGGAGCGGCTGGCGGCGATGGTGCCGGCAGACCGGCTGCTGGTCAGCGAGAGCGGTATCTTCACGCATGAGGACTGCCGCAGGCTGGAGACAAGCGGCATCGGCACCTTCCTCGTCGGCGAGAGTCTGATGCGCCAGCAGGACGTGGCGGCTGCCACGTACCTGCTTCTGACTGGCAAGGCGCCGGCCGAGGCCATCTGACGATGGCAGCCGCCCTCACCCATCTCGGCGCCAAGGGCGAGGCCAACATGGTCGATGTCGGCGACAAGGCCGAGACGACCCGCACGGCAATTGCCGAAGGCTTTGTTTCGATGCTTCCCGAAACGCTGGCGATGATCCTGGTCGGGGATGCCAAGAAGGGTGACGTGCTGGGCACGGCACGCATCGCCGGCATCATGGCGGCGAAGAAGACGCATGAATTGATTCCGCTCTGCCATCCGCTGCTGCTGACCAAAGTTTCCGTCGATATCGAGCCGGACCATTCGCTGCCGGGCCTGAAGGTCACGGCGCTCGCCCGCGTCACCGGCAAGACCGGCGTCGAGATGGAGGCGCTGACAGCGGCCTCGGTCGCGTGCCTGACCATCTACGACATGGCCAAGGCGGTCGACCGCGCCATGGTGATCTCCGGCATCAGACTGGTCGAAAAAACTGGTGGCAAATCCGGTGACTACAAAGCCGCCGGCCACAAGGCAGGCGCCTAGATGGCGCTGGTTCCGGTAGCCGAAGCGCTTGAGCGCCTGCTTGAAGGTGCTGCGCTGACGGGCAGCGAAAGCGTCGCGCTTATCGAAGCCGCCGGCCGGGTGCTCGCCGAACCCGTCGTGGCGCTGCGCACCCAGCCGCCGTTCAACGCCTCCGCCATGGATGGCTACGCCGTTCGGGCTGCCGATATCGCCTCAGTGCCGGCGCGGCTTTCGGTGATCGGCATGGCGCCGGCCGGGCGCGGCTTTGATGGCGCTGTCGGCCAGGCCCAGGCCGTGCGCATCTTCACCGGCGCGCCACTGCCCGAAGGCGCCGACACCATCGTCATCCAGGAGAATGTCCGGGATCTCGGTGGTGGCGCCATCGAGGTGACGGAATCGACAGCCGAAGGACGCAACATCCGCCGCGTCGGTCTCGATTTCACCAGAGGCGACGTGCTGCTCGAAAAGGGCCGCCTGCTCGATCCGGCGGCACTCTCGCTGGCGGCCTCTGCCAACCATCCAGAAGTGACCGTGGTCAAAAGGCCGCTTGTCGCCATCATCGCCACCGGCGACGAACTCCTGCCGCCGGGCAGCGCGCTCGGCCCAGACCAGATCATCTCGTCCAATGCCTATGGCGTCGCCGCCGCCGCGCAGTCTGTGGGGGCGCGCGCGCTCGACCTCGGCATTGCCGCAGATCACAAGGAGGCAATTGCCGCGCTGGTGAAGCAGGCGGTCGAGCAAGGCGTCGATGTCATCGTCACGCTCGGCGGCGCCTCGGTCGGCGACCACGACCTGATCCATGACGTGCTGACCGGCGAAGGCATGACGCTCGACTTCTGGAAGATCGCCATGCGCCCTGGCAAGCCGCTGATGTTCGGTCGGCTGGGCGAAATAAGCTGCATCGGCCTGCCCGGCAATCCGGTGGCCAGCCTCGTCTGCTCGCAACTGTTCCTGAAGCCGTTGCTGGCGCGGCTCGGCGGCCGCGGTTTCCAGCAGGACATACGCGGGGCCCGCCTCGGGACCGCGATGCCGGCCAACGATCTCAGGCAGGACTATGTGCGCGCTGTGGTTGGGGAAGAGGCCGGCGCGCTGGTGGCGACGCCGTTCGGCATCCAGGATTCCTCGATGCTGAGAATGCTGGCCGACGCCAACGGGCTGATCGTGCGCGAGCCGTTCGCCCCTGCCGCAGCAGCAGGCGCCGCCTGCAGCGTGCTGATGCTGCGCTGAACCCGTTCCTATTCCGCGATCAGCGTTCGGGTCAACGGATGCTCCGGGTCTGCAAGACCGTCGATGATGCTGAAATGGTGACGGTCCGGTTCAACCACCGAGCTGGTCGCAGCGCCGAGGCCGGTCCAGATGTTGGCCAGCAGAGCGCTCTGACGCAGGAACTCGGCGCGCTCGCCACCGCCGACCCAGCAGGTCAGGCGTGCATTATCCATCGGGCGCAGAAGGGCCGGGCTCTCGGTCAGCGCTTCGGCATCGTCGATTGCCAGCGTCTCGTTCATGGCGGTGCGCATGAGCGGACGCAAGTCGTGCACACCCGAGATCGACACGACATGGCGTATGCGCCCAGTCACTTCGGGCGACAGAGGCGTGGTTGCGCTCGCCATCCGGCTGGCGAGATGGCCGCCGGCCGAATGCCCGGACAGCATCAGCGGCCCGTCGACCAACGCCGCCGCCTTGCCGATCGCCGCAGCGACCTCCCGAACGATGCCGGCGATGCGTATCTCCGGACAAAGCGTGTAGGAGGGCATCGCCACCGCATAGCCATGGCCGGTCGGACCGGCGGCAAGATGCGACCAGAAACTCTTGTCGAACGCCTTCCAGTACCCGCCATGCAAGAACACAACGAGCCCGTTGGGCGAGGTGCTCGGCAGGAAAAGATCGAGCCGGTTGCGCGGTCTGTCGCCGTAGACGATGTCGAGCCGCGCCCTGCCCTCGGCCGAAAGAGCGTCGCGAAAGGCCCGCGCGGGCTCGACCCAGGCGGCCGGCCAGCGATCGCCGCCAGCGATGTTGGCGCCGTTTGTATAGGCGTTGTCCCAGTCGGAAATACGATGTTCGAGCACCTATGCCCTCCCCCTGCTCTCCTTGCCGCTCAGGTGACGGCTGTCTTGACGGCGAAACGTGCGTCCTTCCAGGCGCCGCTGCGCAGGATGTCTGCCAGAACTTCGACAGCGTGCCACACATCGGCGTAGCCGACATAGAGCGGGGTGAAGCCAAAGCGTATGGTCGACGGCGCCCGGAAATCGCCGATCACGCCACGTTCGATAAGCGCCCGCATGATCTGATAGCCGTGCTCGTGCATGAATGAAATCTGGCTGCCGCGCCTGGCGCTGTCGCGGGTGCTTTCGAGCGTGAGACCATAGGCGCCGCATTTCGCCTCGACGAGTTCGATGAACAGATCGGCCAGGGCGATGCTCTTCGTCCTCACGGCCGCCATGTCGACATCGTTCCAGATGTCAAGCGCGCCCTTCAGCGTGCGCATCGACAGGACCGGCTGCGTGCCGCACAGAAACCGGCGGATGCCGGTGCCGGCCGCATAGGCTTGCTCGAAGGCGAAGGGCCGCGCATGGCTCCACCATCCGCTGAGCGGCTGCTGGACATTGGCATGATGGCGCTCCGCTGCGTAGATGAAGGCGGGAGAACCGGGGCCGCCGTTCAGATATTTGTAAGTGCAGCCGACCGCGAAATCGGCATTGGCCTTATCCAGGTCGACCGGCATGGCGCCGGCGGTATGGCAGAGATCCCAAACGATAAGCGCCCCGGCGTCATGGGCGATCCGCGTCAGCGCGGTCATGTCTCGCAGTTCGCCTGACTTGTAGTTGACGTGATTGACCAGCACGACGGCGACATTCTCGTCGATCAACTCCTCGATCGTCGGCGCGTCGACGCCAGCGAGGCGGAGAACGGTATTCTTTCGGGTCGAGGCCACGCCTTCAGCCATGTAGAGGTCGGTCGGGAAGCTGTCGCCCTCGGCGACGATGACGGGCCGATCCGGCCGCATGGCCATTGCCGCGTGCAGAACCTTGTAGATGTTGATCGAGGTGGTGTCGCAGACCACCGTTTGGCCGGACGCTGCGCCGATCAGGCGTCCCAGCTGGTCGCCGAGTTCGAGCGGCATGTCGAACCAGCCGGCCGTGTTCCATGCCCGGATGAGGTCCTGCGCCCATTCTTCGGTCGCCGCCTTGCGCAGCGCGTCGAAGGCGGCATGCGAGGCAGCGCCCAGCGAATTGCCGTCGAGATAGATCACCCCTTCGGGCAGGACAAAGCGGTCGCGCAGGGAGCGCAGCGGATCCGCCGCGTCCATCGCTTCGACGGCCGCAAGATCAGGAATTCCGGTCATGATATGTCTGCTCCCCTCCGCAGGACACCGGCACGCAATGACGACACAGGCCGATCGGTACTTTCTCTCATCACTCGCCATCGCACTGCAAGAACCTGCCTCGATGACTTGTCGGCCCAACGACACCCTCGATCTATGCTCAAAGTTGGCATTTTGAGTTCGTTTCGTTCACGGTGCATCGAGCGGGCTGGATGATCGAACACGGCCCGACCCGGGAATGTCTGCGCCAAATGATTGCCGGTACGGAAGCCTTCCAAGTCGGGCTGAGGCCATAAATGATAACAAAATCAATGCGATGAAGCCGGATTCTAAGGGAGTTGGATATTGCCTGTCGACCGTAACATCGTGTCGGGAACCTTAACCCATTCATTAAACTTTAAACGGTTGCGGAACACAAATGGAACAGATAGTGTTTGTTCTGGTTTTGTTTTTCTGATTCCGTTGGGGGCCGCGATGCTGACACGCAAACAACATGAACTGCTGATGTTCATCCATGAGCGGCTGAAGGAAAGTGGTATTCCACCATCCTTCGACGAGATGAAGGAGGCGCTCGACCTTGCCTCGAAGTCGGGCATCCACCGGCTGATCACGGCGCTGGAGGAGCGCGGCTTCATTCGTCGGCTACCCAACCGGGCGCGCGCTCTCGAAGTGCTGCGCCTGCCCGATTCGATCGCTCCCGGCCTCAATGCGGCGAAAAAGTTCTCGCCGAGCGTCATTCAGGGCAGTCTTGGGCAGGGCGGCCTCGGACGGCAGATCAAGCCGATGGGATCGTCGCGCACGCCCCAGGCGGGCAATGACGACGATGCGGTCGCGGCAGTGTCCATCCCGGTGATGGGCCGTATCGCGGCCGGTGTGCCGATCGACGCCATCCAGCATCAGACGCACTCGATCTCGGTGCCGCCGGACATGATCATGGGCGGCGAGCATTACGCGCTGGAGGTCAAGGGCGATTCGATGATCGAGGCCGGCATCTTCGACGGCGATACGGTCATCATCCGCAATGCCGATACGGCGAGCCCGGGCGAGATCGTCGTGGCGCTCGTCGACGAGGAGGAAGCGACGCTCAAGCGCTTCCGCCGCAAGGGCGCTTCGATCGCGCTGGAGGCCGCCAACCCGGCCTATGAAACCCGCATCTTCGGGCCCGACCGGGTCAAGGTGCAGGGCAAGTTGGTTGGCTTGATCCGGCGCTACTGAGGCGGCGGTGATTGTTTTGATGGCGGTTTGCTGGCCTGCCTTTCGGGTGTCTTGTAAGGCGGCAAGCCCCTCGCTTCGCGCGAAAATCTGCGCTGCTCGTGCCAGGGCCGGTACGGCTTGTCGACAGCGAAGCGGATTGTCGCAGGCGTCGTTGCCGATTGCGAGTCGAAGAAGACGGCCGCACTGCCGGCGCGGGCAAGCTGCTTCTTGGTGACGACGAGCACCAGCGGGTCGCGGCAAGGGTTGTAGGCGGTGGCGTCATCGATGACGATCAGGTCGGCGAAGGCGCAGGCTGGCCGCGCGGTCTTGCGGTCCTCGGCGAGCGCGACGATCGCGCCGGAGGGATGCCGGGCAAGGCATAGACCGCTGCTGCAGTAGAAGGGTGAGCCCGGCGGCAGGTCGGCCGGATCCATGTCGAACCGCGCGTCTCCCTTCTCGAATGTCTCCGGCTCGACAATGGTTTCGGCCCTCAGCGCCCGTTTCCAATTGTCGGCGGTGAATTCGTTCGATCGCACCCGGTTTATGGCGAGTTCGCCGCCGCCGATCGGCATTGCCACCAGATGCGCATCTTCGGAAATGAGCAAGTCGGGCGTGCGCACCTGCGGAACCGCCAACAAGCCGGCCAGCGCGAAAGGCACGGCCGCCAGCCTGAGCCAGGTGGTGGCCATGGTGGCGATGACAAGCGCGACCGTCACCAGCAACACCGACCTGATGGAAATCAGCCCGACGGCATCGACTGGCGAGCGCTCGGAGATCCAGGCGGATATGGCGATCATCACTGTCAGGCCCTTGCCCATGACATACAGGAATGGCCCATCGGCGCCGAACGGCATGGCCAGCGCGCTGAGCACGGCGAAGGGCATGACCACCAGCGACACGATTGGCATGACTGCCAGATTGGCGAGCAGGCTGAGCGGCGACACGCGCTGAAAATGCCAGATGGCGAAGAGAGCTGTCGCACCGCCAGCGATGATGGAGGTCATGGCGAGACCGCCCATGCCGAGCAGGAATTTTCGCGTGACGAAGGCGAGCGGCGATCGCCTTGGCGGCGGCGATGTCGCCCTGCCGGCGCGATAGTCCGACCAGCCGGCATAAGCGCCGACAAGGGCCGCGGTTGCCGCAAACGACATCTGGAAGCTCGGGCCGACCACTTCGTGCGGCGACACCAGGATGACGGCGATGGCCGAGATCGCCAGGTTACGCATGGTCAGCGCCGCGCGGTCGAACAGCACGGCGACCAGCATCACCGCCAGCATGATGAAGCTGCGCTCGGCGGCGACGACGATGCCGGAAAAGACGAGGTAGGCGGCGATGGAAAAGAGCGCTGCGGCCGCCGCATATTTCTTCACCGGCCGGCGCGAAGCGAAATCGGGAAAGAGGGCGAAGGCGCCACGCAGCAGCCCCATTATGGTGCCGGCGACAAGCGCCATGTGCAGGCCGGAAATCGAGATGATGTGGTAGATGCCGGTGCGCCGCATCGCTTCGTTGATCTCATCCGGGATGCCGGCGCGTACGCCGACCATCAGTGCCGCGGCAATCTCACCTTCGGGGCCGCCAATCTGACTGCGAATGTGGTCTGCGATGTTCTCCCGGGCGTTCTCGATCGCGGACGCCAGGCGCGTCCTGGATGGCGCGTGTTCGCCGGCGCCAGTTTTGGAGGCAACAGTCTTCGGATTGCCGAGGAAAAAGCCGCTTGCGCCGATGCCGGAAAAATAGCTGTCGAAGGAAAAGTCGTAGCTATCCGGCCGCACCGGTCCGGTCGGCGGGAGCAGCCGGGCATAGCCGGTGATCAGGGAACCGGCCGTCATGTCCGGAGGAACTCTCCGCGCCGAAAGCCTGACCCGCTCCGGCGCGTAGCGCAGCTTTGGGTGGGCGGTCGAGATGACGTCGATGGTCAGCCTGACGCGGCCGTTTTCCATCTCCTCCAGACTGGCGAGCCTCCCGGTCAGCCGCGTCTGGATCTCGGAGCCGAGCATCTGGGTTCCGGCGCGCAATGTCTCGACCTTGGCGGCGAGCACACCAAGCGCGCAAAGCAGCGCTGCCATGAAGCACAAATGCGTCTTTAGCCATGACCGCGAGGCCACCGCGCAGGCCGCCGTCAAGGCGACCACGGCGACGGGTCTGTAGAAATCGGATTCCGTCGCCAGCGAGAAATAGAAGATCACCCCGCATGCCAGAAACACCGGCACCAGCAGGAAGCCCATGCCGCGGTCAAGCTCTGTGCCGGCAGCCGCAGCGATGCTTCGGCGGACTGCGGGACCAGAAAGGCGGCGGAGTGATGCGTGGATCCGCCTGACCGGTGCTTTCGTGGGGATAGGCGCCGGTACGCGATTGCCGGGCTGCAAAAGCTCAATGCCGGATTGCGGCGCTGGCGACAGAACTAGCGTCGGCTCGGCGTACGGAACATCGGCAAACAGACCCCGCTCGCTGACGCTGCTCGTCGCGCCCTCGCCCTCCTCCGCACCCCGGCCTCGTCCAGCCATCGGGTCTGCCCCTTGCGCCCCAGACCTCCTATGCTACATGAACGCGCAACGCGCGAAAGTCCGCGCAACCATATCCGCTTTCTGCGCTTTCCGAGAGTTCCATGTCCGACAAGGTCGTCACCCGCTTTGCCCCCTCGCCGACAGGCTATTTGCACATTGGCGGCGCGCGTACGGCGCTGTTCAACTGGCTCTATGCAAAGCACACCGCCGGCACGATGCTGCTGCGCATCGAGGATACGGACCGCGAACGCTCCACCGACGCCGCCACAGCCGCCATCCTCGACGGGCTGTCCTGGCTTGGCCTGAGCTGGGACGGCGAGCCGGTGTCGCAGTTCGAGCGCGCGCCGCGCCACCGCGAGGTGGCTGAGGAGCTGGTGCGGATGGGCAAGGCCTATTACTGCTACGCCACGCCGGCCGAGCTGGAGGCGATGCGCGAAGCCGCACGTGCCAAGGGCCTGCCGCCCCGCTATGACGGGCGCTGGCGCGACCGCGACCCGTCGGAGGCGCCTGCAGGCGTCAAGGGCGCGATCCGCATCAAGGCGCCGACCGAGGGCGAGACGGTGGTGCGCGACCGCGTGCAGGGTGAGGTGCGCTTCCCCAACAAGGATCTCGACGATTTCATCATCCTGCGCTCGGACGGCAACCCGACCTACATGCATGCCGTCGTCGTCGACGATCACGACATGGGCGTCACCCACATCATCCGTGGCGACGACCATCTGACCAACGCCGCCCGCCAGACGGTGATCTACAACGCCATGGGCTGGGAGGTGCCGTCGATGTCGCACATTCCGCTGATCCATGGCGCCGACGGCGCCAAGCTGTCGAAGCGGCATGGCGCGCTCGGCGTCGAGGCCTATCGCGCCATGGGCTATCTGCCTGAAGCACTGCTCAACTATCTGGCGCGGCTCGGCTGGAGCCATGGCGACGACGAGGTGATGTCGATCAAGGACATGATCGCCTGGTTCGACATCGGCGACGTCAACAAGGGCGCTGCCCGCTTCGACTTCGCCAAGCTCGAAGCGCTGAACGGCGTGCATATGAGGCGCATGGGCGATGCGGAACTGCTCGACATCTTCGTCGCCACGCTGCCCTATCTCGAAGGCGGCCCGGCAATCGCGGCGCGCCTCGATGACAACAAGAAGGCGCAGCTGCTCGCCGCCCTGCCCGGCCTGAAGGAGCGGGCGAAGACTTTGGTCGAGCTCGTCGATGGGGCAGGTTTCCTGTTCGCCGAGCGGCCGCTGCCGGTCGACGACAAGGCGGCTTCATTGCTCGGCGGCGACGCACGCGCGATCCTGGCTGGTGCTCACACTGTTTTGAAGGCGGTTTCCGGTGAGTGGACTGCCGCTGCGGCGGAGGCGGCGATCCGCGAATTCGCGCTGGCCGATGGCCACAAGCTCGGTGCCGTGGCCCAACCGCTGAGGGCCGCGCTTACCGGCAAGAGCACCTCGCCGGGCGTGTTCGACGTGCTTGCCGTGCTCGGCCGGGACGAAAGCCTGGCGCGCATCGCGGATCAAATCGATTAGGAAATCTGGCCCAAGAAGATTGGCATTGAAAGGTGCGTTTCGCAGTGCAACATTAGGCCTTGGCCCAATCTGGCACGCACCTCCTAAAATGCGGTGGCGAGTACGCGCATTCCGGTGATTTGCAGGATTTGCCCTTGCCGGCATGAGGAACGAAAAGGAGTTTGCAATGACCGAAGCTGCGACAAAACTGGAATTTGGCGGCAAACCGCACGAGTCGACCGCAAAGCTCGAGCTCGCCGGCAAGACGCATGAATTCAAGGTGCGAAGCGGTTCAGTCGGGCCGGATGTCATCGATATCGGTTCGCTCTACAACACGACCGGGGCTTTCACCTACGATCCCGGTTTCACCTCGACGGCAAGCTGCGAGTCGGGGATCACGTTCATCGACGGCGACGCCGGCATCCTCCTGCATCGCGGCTATCCGATCGACCAGCTGGCCGAGCACGGCGACTTCCTCGAAGTCTGCTATCTCCTGCTCTACGGCGAGCTGCCGACCAAGGCGCAGAAGGACGATTTCGACTACCGGGTGACGCGCCACACGATGGTGCACGAGCAGATGTCGCGCTTCTTCACAGGCTTCCGCCGCGACGCGCACCCGATGGCGGTGATGTGCGGCGTGGTCGGTGCGCTGTCGGCCTTCTACCACGACTCCACCGATATCTCGGACCCGTACCAGCGCATGGTCGCCTCGATGCGGCTGATCGCCAAGATGCCGACCATCGCGGCGATGGCCTACAAATACCATATCGGCCAGCCGTTCATTTACCCCAAGAACGAGCTGAACTTCGCCGCCAACTTCCTGCATATGTGCTTTGCGGTGCCGTGCGAGGAATACAAGATCAATCCGGTGCTGGCGCGCGCCATGGAGCGCATCTTCATCCTGCATGCCGACCATGAGCAGAACGCCTCGACCTCGACCGTGCGTCTCGCCGGCTCGTCTGGCGCCAACCCGTTTGCCTGCATCGCCGCCGGCATCGCCTGCCTGTGGGGCCCGGCGCATGGCGGCGCCAACGAGGCGGCACTCAACATGCTGGGCGAGATCGGCCATGTCGACCACATCCCGGAATTCATCGCCCGCGCCAAGGACAAGAACGATCCCTTCCGGCTGATGGGTTTCGGCCACCGCGTCTACAAGAACTACGATCCGCGCGCCAAGATCATGCAGAAGACCGCGCATGAGGTGCTGGGCGAGCTCGGTATCAAGGACGATCCGCTGCTCGACATCGCCATGGAACTGGAAAAGATCGCCCTGACGGACGCCTATTTCATCGAGAAGAAGCTTTACCCGAATGTCGACTTCTATTCCGGCATCACGCTGAAGGCACTGGGCTTCCCCACCACCATGT
The DNA here is from genome assembly GCF_014843845.1 of Mesorhizobium amorphae. Lineage (GTDB taxonomy): Bacteria > Pseudomonadota > Alphaproteobacteria > Rhizobiales > Rhizobiaceae > Mesorhizobium > Mesorhizobium amorphae_A. Next base: position 20,099 of record NZ_JHQS01000015.1, read on the forward strand.
TCACCGTGCTGTTCGCGGTCGCCCGCACCGTCGGCTGGATCGCGCAGTGGAAAGAGATGATCGAGGATCCGCACCAGAAGATCGGCCGCCCGCGCCAGCTCTACACCGGTGCGCCGGAGCGCGACTACGTGCCGATCGCCAAGCGCTGATCGGGGCCGAACCAAAACGCGAAAAAGCGCCCGCAAGGGCGCTTTTTATTTGATGTGCCGGAGGACGACTTCCGCCGCGATATCGCCGGAGGGCCGGTTCGTGGCCATACGCCTCGCGATCTCGGCGAAACCGTCTTTCTGCCAGGCGCGCATGCCGGTGTCGGCGAACAATGCTTGCAGTTGCCGGGCGAGGTTTTCCGGCAAGACATACTGGTCGTAGAACTCCGGCACGAGCGCGCGGTCGGAAATCAGATTGGGCAGCAGCGCCGACCAGACGGAAATCAGGTGCGGCATGACGAGCCGCGCCACGGGATCGAGCTTGTAGCAGGACACCATCGGGACACCTGACAGCGCAAGTTCGAGCGACACCGTTCCGGAGGCGATCAGCGCCGCGTCGGCCTTGCCAAAGGCCTGCCATTTGCGCTCGGGCTCGAGGATGATTTCCGGCTTTTCGTCCCAGCTCGCAACCGACGTCCTGACCAGGTCGGCGACATGCGGCACTGTGGGCAACAGAAGGCGCAGGCGATGGCCGCGCTGGTGCAGCACCGACACCGTCTTGCCGAACGCGTCGATCAGGCGCCGTACTTCGCCACGGCGGGAGCCGGGCAGCACGAGCAGTGTCTTCACGCGATCTTCCGAGAGATCGCGCGCCTGGCCTTGCGCCCTGGCTGCGGCAAGCACGCCCGGATCCTGCGTCAGGCGGTGCCCGACATAGGTGCCGGGCGGACCGCCGAGACGGGCCAGCGCCTTCACCTCGAACGGCAGGATGCACAGGATGTGGTCGACATAGGGCTTCATCGCCACCGCCCTGCCCGGTCGCCACGCCCAGACGCTCGGACAGACATAGTGGACGATCGGGATCGACGGATCGACGGTACGCACCTTCCTGGCCACGCGCAGCGAGAAATCGGGGCTGTCGATGGTGATGAGGCAGTCTGGTTTCTCGGCGGCGATCGCGCCTGCCGTCTGGCCGATGCGCCTGATCAGGCGCGGCAGGTCGCGCAGGATGGCACTGAACCCCATCAGCGCGATCTCGCTGCCGTCGAAGAGGGATTTCAGCCCGAGCGCCTGCATATGGCGGCCGCCTATGCCGACAAGCCTGATTTCGCGGCCGGTCGTCCGCTTGAGTGCCGTAACGATGTCGGTGCCAAGCAGATCGCCGGATTCCTCGCCGGCGACGATGGCGATCTTGAGCGGCTTCTCAGTGACCATTAGCCGGCTCCGCCGCTGCCAGACCGACGACAAACAGACCAAGCGCGTTGGCGCGCGCGATGGTGGCTGGGCCTTCCAGAATGAGCGATCGGCCGGCTTCGATGGCGATGCCGGCAAGTCCCGCTTCATGCGCTGCCTCGACCGTCAGCGGACCGATGGAAGGCAGATCGGCGCGCAACTCCTGACCGGGCTTGGCGCATTTGACCAGCACGCCGCGCGTCTTGCCGGCGAGCCGGCCATGGTCGCGCAGTTGCCTTGTCCGCTCGAGCAGCCCGTTGGTGCCCTCGATGCCTTCCAGCGCAATCACCCGGCCGCCGATCGCGACTGCGGCCTGGCCAATGTCGAGCGCACCGATGGCTTTTGCCGCTGCATGGGCAGCATCGATGTCGCGCCAGTCGGATTTTCGCGGCCCTGCCCTGGTCAGCGATCCTTCGGCTGCCGCCAATTCGGGCACGATCTCATGGGCGCCGACGATTTTGATCCCCCGCGCTTCCAGAGCGCGTGCCACGACCTTCAACAAGCCGTCGTCGCCGCGGGCCAACGCCATGACCACCACCGGAAGCACGGCGATCAGACTGAGGCTTGGACGCAGGCCCGCCAGCCTTGGCCGACGCCTGATCTCGCCCGCAAGCACCAGATGGGTAATCCGGCGCCGTTTCAGCAACGGTACGAGCGAACCAATATCTTCCAGGGCAAGTGTCTCTTGCTCGTAACCGGTGAGATCCGGCTTACGGTCGACTTCGCCTTCCATCAGTATGATGAAGGGCGGGTAGCCTCGCCCGGCCAGGCCGGCCGCTACCTCGACCGGCAGGCTGCCGCCGCCGGCAACGATGCCGACCCTGGCGCCCGGCGGAAGATCAAGTCTCGTCCCGGCGGTCTCAGCCTTCGTCATCGGCGTCGTCGCCGTCGCCACCTTTGAGCGACGGGACGGCATAGTGCCGCTTGCCGCGACTGGTGATGAAATCGATGATCTTCATGGCCGTCGGCGACGAGGCGAATTCGGCCTTGGCGAGTTCCACGTTCTCGGCGACGGTGCGGGAGCGGTCGAAAATCATCCTGTAGGCCTTGCGAAGCAGGTAGATTTCGGCGCGCGGCACGCCTGAGCGCTTAAGGCCGATGATGTTCAGGCCACGCAGGCTGGCGCGATTGCCGACGGCAAGGGCATAGGGGATGACATCACCAACAAAAGCCGAGCATCCGCCGAGGAAGGCGTTGTCGCCGACGCGCACGAATTGATGAACGGCGCTGAGGCCGCCGATATAGACGTTGTCGCCGATCTCGCAATGGCCGCCCAGCGTCGCCCCGTTGGCGAAGGTGGCGTTCTTGCCGACGACGCAGTCATGGGCGATGTGGGCATAGGCAAGGAAATTGCCGTTGTCGCCGACCGTCGTCTCGCCGCGGCTGGAATCGGTGCCGACATGCATGGTGACGCCTTCGCGGATCGTGCAGTTCTCACCGATGACAAGGGTGGTGCGGCCACCCTTGTGCTTGGTGTTCTGCGGCGGCGCGCCCAGTATTGCCATCGGGTAGACCTTGGTCGCGGCACCGATCGTGGTCGCGCCCATCACCGAGACGTGGCTGACAAGCTCGACGCGGTCGCCGATCACCGCGTCGGCGCCGATATGGCAGAAAGGCCCTACACGGACGCCTTCGCCGATTTGAGCGCCCTCTTCGACGACCGAGGAAGGATGGATTGAAGTCTGGATTTTCATGAGCATTTCGATTGTCAGACGCTGGTGACCATCATCGCCGAGATCTCGGCTTCAGCGGCCTTTGCGCCGTCCACCAGAGCTTCACAGGCGAATTTGAGCAGGTTGCCGCGTTTCTTGATTTTCTTGACGTGGATCCTCAACTGGTCGCCCGGGACAACCGGCTTGCGGAATTTGGCGTTGTCGATGGTCAGGAAATAGACCAGCGACGGTTTCTCGGTGGCGAGGCTGCGGATGCAGATGGCGCCGGCGGTCTGCGCCATGGCCTCGACGATCAGTACCCCCGGCATCACCGGCTGGTCCGGGAAATGACCCTGGAAATGCGGCTCGTTTATGGTCACGTTCTTGATGCCGACGGCGGACTCGTCGCCATCGATGTCGACGATGCGGTCGATCATCAGAAATGGGTAGCGGTGCGGCAGGAGCTTCATCAGCCCCAATATGTCGACCGCCTCGAGCGTCGCCACCGTGTCAGCCATTCCCGTCGCCCTGTTTGCGTGTCCTGGCGAGCTTGCGCAGCATGGCGATCTCGCGCATGGCCTCCGCCATTGGCTGCGCCGGGTAGCCTCCCCAGATCTCGCCTGCCGGGACGTTGCTCATGAATCCACTTCTCGCCGCAAGCTTGGCCCCTGTCCCTATGGTCAAATGATCGGCAAGCCCAACGCCGCCGCCCATGGTGACGTTGTCGCCCACCACGACGGAACCGGAAATACCCGAAAGACCGGCAATAATGCAATTGCGGCCGATGCGGACGTTATGGGCGATCTGAACCAGATTGTCGATCTTGGTGCCCTGGCCGATGATGGTGTCGGACATGGCGCCGCGATCGACCGTGGTGTTCGAGCCGATCTCGACATCGTCCTGGATGATGACGCGCCCGATCTGCGGCACGCGCTCCGGACCCTTGGCGCCGCCCACGAAACCGAAGCCATCCTGACCGATCCTGGCGCCGCCATGAATGATGACGCGGTTGCCGATCAGCGCATACTGAACGCTGGTGCCCGGGCCGATATAGCCGTCGCGACCGATCTGGCAGGAGTGGCCGATGACCGCATGCGGGGCGATGACGGTACCCCCGCCGACGGATACGCGGGGGCCAATGACCGCGCCGGCCTCGATGATGGCGCCGGTCTCGACATGCGCCGATGGATCGATGTGGGCATGTGGCGAAATACCGGTTTCGCCGGTCATCGGTCCCGGGGTCGCAGCCTGCGGAAACAGGAGACGCCCGACCAGCGCAAAAGCCTGCTGCGGGCGCGGGTGAATCAGAACGGCGATGCCCGCAGGAGCCTTGCCTGCGAATTCGGCCGGACAAAGAACAGCCGCGGCCTTCAAAGATTGCATCAGGGCGAAATTGCGCTTGCCGTCGACGAAGACAAGCGCGTCCTGACCGCCTTCATTGGCCGGCGCCAATGCCTCGATCGAAATAAGGGACTGGCCGGAATCGACAAGCTGCGCGCCGGTCAGATTCGCGACTTCGCCAGCCGTATACCGGCGTGAGGGCGCGAAGAACACCGGATCGGTCATTCCAGAAGCAATATCCAGCTAGGTCGGATCACTCTCTTCCGGACCGCAACCGGCCCGGAAGCAACGTCACCCGCGGATCAGAAACGGGTGGCTATGCCGAAGTTGAATTCCTGAACGTCGTCGCTCGCTTCCTTCTTGACCGGCATCGCGTAGTCGATGCGGATCGGACCAAAGGGGGAGGCCCACATCAGGCCGATACCGACCGAGGCGCGCAACTGCATCTCGGTCGAAACCTGAGCGACGGAATCGATCTTGCTGCCATATAGAGTTGCGGCGTCAGCGAAGACAGCGCCGCGAAGGCCGAAGCTTTCCGGGATAACCGGAAGCGGGAACTGTGCTTCGGCCGAAGCATTGAAATAGGTAGTGCCACCGAGGTGGTCTCCCGTTGCGGCATCCGCCGGACCAATGCCGCCATATTCAAAGCCGCGGATCATACGATCAGAGCTTTGGAATTGATCGAAGATGCGCAAGCCATTGTCACCATAGCCTGCGATATAGCCGGCGCCACCCGAAACAAGACCGACGAGGTCAAGCTGCTCGGACAAGGTTTGGTACACGCTAGCACGCCCGGTCACCTTGACCCACTTGGCGTCGCCGCCTAGGCCAGCGACCTCTGTAACGCCATTGACGTATATTCCCTCATGCGGGTTCTTCATGTCGTCGATGGTGTTGTAGACCAACCCCAGGCTCACCGAAGACTTAATCCACGGACTTTCCTGGATGCCATCAAGGATTGCCGTTGAAACGGTACAAGTACCGTCGGGCACGCCATCGCCATTGGTATCGCAACCATCGTCCAGCTCATATTTTTCCCGAGAGATGTTGTAAGCCAGCTGGGTCGAGATGTCGTCGGTGATCGGCAGACCGAAACGGACGGTCGCGCCCGTGGTGTCGCTGTCGTAATTGTCGTAGTTGCGCGTCTGCTGGTAGATGTCGAACCCAGCAGCGATGCGCCGTCCTAGAAAATAAGGCTCGGTGAAGGAGAGGCTGTAGTCGCGCGAATTCCTTCCGCCACCTGCCGAAAGCTTGATGAACTGGCCGCGGCCGAGGAAGTTGCGCTCGGTGATCGAGCCTTCGACGGACGGACCTGCCGTCTCGCCGCCGGACGAGTAGCCGGCGCCGACCGAGAACTCGCCGGTCGACTTCTCGACCACGTCGACCACCAGCACAACCTGGTCAGGCTGCGAGCCGGGAACCGTCGAGATTTCGACTTTCTCAAAATAATCCAGCGCTTCCAGGCGCTTCTTCGCGCGCTGGATCAGAACCTGGTTGAAGGCGTCGCCTTCGCTGACGTCGAATTCGCGACGAATGACGTAGTCGCGGGTGCGATCGTTGCCGCGGATCTCGATGCGCTCGATATAGGCTTTGGTGCCCTGGTCGATCGTGTAGACGACCGAAATGGTGTGGTTCTCGAAATTGCGGTCGCCACGCGGCGTCACCTGGGCGAAGGCATAGCCGGAACCGGCGACCTTCTCGGTCAGCGCGATGATCGTGTCTTCCACGTCCTTGGCGTTGTAGACGTCGCCCTTGTGGGTCTGGACCACTGATTCCAGCGACTTGCTGTCGACCTCGGGGATCGTGCTCTCGACGCTGACGTCGCCGAATGTGTAGCGGTCGCCTTCCTGCACGGTGATGGTGACCGTGTACTTGTTGGTGGTGTCGTCGAGCTCGCCGACCGCGGAGACGACCTGGAAGTCGGCATAGCCGTGATTGTAGTAGAAGCGGCGCAGCAGCTCCTGATCGGCGCGCAGCTTGTCCTCGTCATAGACGTCGTCACGCAGCACGAACGAGAGCCAGGACGAGCGCTTCGTGGCGATGACGTCCGAAAGCCGGCGGCTCGAATAGGCGCTGTTGCCGACGAAATTGATCGAGGCGATCTGGGTGCGGCCGCCTTCATTGATGTTGAAGACCACGTTCACGCGGTTGTCGCCGAGATTCATGATCTGCGTGGTCACGGCGGCATCATCGCGGCCGATCCGGCGATAGGCAGCCTTCACAGCCTCGACGTCGGAATCAAGCGTGGCCTGCGAGAACGTTCCGCGCGGCTTCAGCTGGACCGCGACCGCAAGGGCGTTGTCCTTGAGCTTCTTGTTGCCCTGAAACAGGACCTGGTTCACGACCTGATATTCGGAAACCTTGACGATCAGGGAGGAGCCGACCTGATTGATCTGGACGTCCGAGAACAGTCCGGTGCCGAACAGCGCCTTGACCGCATCGTCGATGTCGGAGCTGGAAAAGGCCTTGCCTGGCTTGATCTGGATGTAATTGCGGATGGTGTCGGCGTCGACACGCTGATTGCCCGAAACCTCGATTCTCGAGACAACGGCTGCCTCGGCAGCTGATGTGGCAACGAACTGCACTGCGAGCGCGCCTGGCACAACCAGAGCGGCGGACAAGGCCACCGCGGACGCGGCGCTCAGAAACTTGGATGCTGCCTTCATCGGGCTTTTGTACCTTTTCTCGAAGTCCCCACGGCGAGAAAACCGGACGTGCGGTAAATTTCCCATACCGTAATAACCGGATTTTCCCTACACGCAAGGCTTCTGGTTAATTTGTATTTACTTAACCCTGATGCGTGGCTTTCGCGTCACGCATATCCCCGTGCATGGTAAACGGCGTCTCAACATTGGCGGTGCCGAAGTCAAATTCCTTCATGATTTCAGCACCCAAACAGATCATTCCAGAACACGAAACCCATAAAGCCCAGAACCAGAATCAGTCCGACCCGATAGGCCATCTCCATCATCCATTCCGAGACCGGCCGCCGGATGACGGCCTCCACGCCGTAGAACAAGAGATGGCCGCCGTCGAGGGGGGGAATCGGCAGAAGGTTCAGAATTCCTATCCCGACTGACAGGAATGCCACAAGCTGCACCAGCCACTCGAAGCCAAGTTTTGCCGCCTGGCCGGACATTTTGGCGATCTTGATCGGGCCACCCAGCTGGCATTTGTCCTCGCGGCCGGCAACGAAGCGTTGCAGGAACTGGCCAGTGCGCTGAATGACGTGGCCGGTCTCTTCGACGGCCGCTCCCACTGCGCCGACAGGGCTGTATGTGATCAGCCGCGGCTGGCCGAGTTCGGTGTTGTTGGCGACGCCGATCACGGCCACCTTGACCTTGTTGCCCAGCGCGTCCTCCTGCTCCATCAGCTCCGGCGTGGCGGTGACGGTCACCTCCTTACCGTCGCGCAGCATGGTGAAGGTGATGGCGTCGCCGGCACGTCCGGATACCAGGCGCTGGACGTCGGCGAAGGTCTCGATCTTGCTGCCATCGACGCTGACGAATCGGTCACCGGGCTGGATGCCGGCCCTGGCCGCCGGACTGTCGGCCCTGACTTCGGCCACTGTCGGCTCGAGCACGGACCGGCCATAGACCGAAAACAGCACCGCAAAGACGGCAATCGTCAGCAGGAAATTGAACAGCGGCCCGGCCACCACCGTCGCCGCGCGTTTCCAGATCGGCTGGGTATGGAAAGCGACCTCGCGTTCGGCATCGCTCAGCGTTTCCATGTCCTCGGCGCTGGGCTGGCTCGAAGTGGCATTCATGTCGCCGACGAATTTGACATAGCCGCCCAGCGGTATGGCGCTGAGTTTCCAGCGCGTGCCATGGCTGTCGTTGAAGCCGAAGAGTTCGGGTCCGAAGCCGATCGAAAAGGCTTTCACGCCGATTCCGCACCAGCGACCGATCAGGTAATGGCCCATTTCATGGACGAAGACGACCACGGTCAGCACGAACAGGAAAGGCACCAGCGTGCCGAGGACAAAGCCTTCCGTGCTGAAGACCGCGTGAAATATCTCGTTCAAGTCATGCCCTCAAATTCGCCCGCGGCGCAGGTCGCGCCGTGACTGTGACATCAATCCAGGCGAATCCGTGGCGTAGCCCGTTCTTCGCCATGCAGTCGTGTCATTCAAGTTGGAAACAGCCCCTGCGCCGGATGGTCGGCGTTCGCCGAAATCCAGCCGATGACGTACAGGGCGAAAGCCGCCGCGACAAGCCCATCGACCCTGTCCATGACACCGCCATGGCCAGGGATCAATGTACCGGAATCCTTGGCACCGTGGCGGCGCTTGACCCAGGATTCGAAAAGATCGCCGGCCTGGGAGATGACCGAAAGTGCTAGCGCAACAACGCCCAAGATACCGAGATTGCCGGCACCTGCGACGGTCGCCAGAAGCAGGCCGGCGACCACGCCGCCGATGGCGCCGCCCAGCGCTCCGCTCTGCGTCTTGCCCGGCGAAATCGACGGCGCCAGTTTCGGCCCACCGACGGCGCGGCCAACGAAGTAGGCAAAGATGTCGGTTGCCCAGACCACCGCGAACAGGAACAGGATCGCGACCAGGCCTGAACGGTCGCCATCGCGCAGCAGTGCCAGCGACAGGCCGGAAAGCGCCGCGTAGGCAATGCCGGCCGCATCCCATTGCGCTGCTCCGCGCATTTGCGCGCTGAGCGCCGCGGCCACAACCAGTGCGGCGACAAGGGCAAGCAGCCAGGACGCCGGCAGGCCGGCAATCAGGGCACCGACGAAAACCAGAAGCAGCGCTTCAGGCAGAAAGCCGAGGCCCGAGCCGGAGGATGGCCGCGACATGCGTGTCCATTCATAGAAGATGGCCGCCGCGATCGCCGCACAGAGCAAACGGAAGGGCAATCCGCCGAACCAGGTCAGGCCAAGGGTGATGACTGCCAGCACCAAGGCCGAGATGACCCGCAGCTGGAGGTTGCTCATATGAGCACCGGTCACGAAGCCACGTCTTGGGCGGCAAGGCCGCCAAAACGGCGTTCGCGGCTGGCGAAATCGCGCAGCGCGTCGGCCAGGTGCTCGCGGCTGAAGTCTGGCCAGTAGCAAGGCAGGAAGACCAGTTCGCTATAGGCGGCCTGCCACAGAAGGAAGTTCGACAGCCTGAGTTCGCCGCTGGTGCGGATGACCAGTTCCGGATCGGGGATGCCTTCGGTATCGAGAGAACCGGCAAACATGTCGGCGGTGATCGCTTCGCTGTCGATTTCGCCGCGCGCGGCGGCGGCGGCGAGCTTGCGCGCCGCGCGCACGATCTCGTCGCGTCCGCCGTAGTTGAAGGCGATGACCAGGGTCAGCGCTTCATTGCCCGCGGTCAGCGATTCGGCTTCCTGGAGCAAACCCCTGATATCCGGCTGCAGCCCTGCCCTGTCGCCGACGATTCGCACCCGCACACCGTTCTGGTGCAGTTCGGCAAGGTCGCGGCGGATGAACAGCTTCAAAAGGCCCATCAGGTCGCTGACTTCGGATTTCGGCCGCGACCAGTTTTCCGACGAGAAGGCGTAGACGGTCAGAAACGAAATGCCGAGACCGGGAGCGGCGCGCACCGTCTTGCGCAGCGCCTCGACACCGGCGCGATGGCCGGCAAGCCGCGGCATGCCGCGCGCCTTGGCCCAGCGTCCGTTTCCGTCCATGATGATCGCGACATGCGCGGGCGTTGCCATTGTCTCGCTTTCGAGCCGGTGGAGGACCGACCCTAAACCTGCATGATTTCAGCTTCCTTATCGGAAAGCAGGTGGTCGATGGTGCTGATCATCTCGTCGGTCAGCTTCTGGACCTGATCGGAGCGCTTGCGATGATCGTCCTCGCTGATGTCGCCGTCCTTTTCGGCCTTCTTCAAGAAATCCATGCCGTCTCGGCGGACATGGCGCACGGCGACACGGGCGTTCTCGGCATAGCCGTGCGAGATCTTGACCAACTCCTTGCGGCGCTGCTCGTTGAGCTCAGGCAGCGGTATCCTCAGATTGGTGCCGTCGACGATCGGATTGAAGCCGAGATTGGATTCGCGGATGGCGCGATCGACCGCGCCGACCATTGCCTTGTCCCAGACAGAAACCGAAATCATGCGCGGCTCCGGCACCGACACGTTCGCCACCTGGTTGATCGGCATGGCGGTGCCATAGGCCTGGACCTGGATGGCGTCTAGCAGGTTGCTGGAGGCGCGGCCGGTGCGCAACGAAGCGAGATCATGCCGGAATGCTGCAATCGCCCCATCCATGCGCCGCTTGAGGTCGTCGAACTCACCACTCATCTTTATCTCCTCGACCCGTTAACCGGGTTCACTGCTTGTGTTCGAGCCTTGTTTCGAAAAAAACCGGTGCCCAGGTTGTCGAAACAGCTCCGGATCAATCGTCCGCAACGACTGTACAACGGCCGCCGCCCCTCAGAATATCGCCAAAACCACCCTTCTCGTGGATCGAATAGACGATTATCGGAATGTTGTTTTCCCGCGCAAGTGCAATCGCGGCCGTATCCATGATGGAAAGGCCTTTGTTGATGACTTCGGCATGGCTGATGCGCTCGAAGCGCGTCGCATTCGGGTCTTTCTTGGGATCGGCCGAGTAGACGCCGTCGACCTGGGTGCCCTTGAACAGCGCATCGGCGCCGATTTCGGCGGCACGAAGGGCAGCGGCCGAATCGGTGGTGAAGAACGGGTTGCCGGTGCCGCCGGCAAAGATCACGACCTTGCCCTGGTTCATGTAGGCGGTAGCCTGGCGTTGCGAGAAGCTCTCGCAGAGTTCGGGCATGGCGATGGCCGACAGCACCACCGCGTCGACGCCAATCTTGATCAGCGAGGTGCGTAGCGCCAGCGAGTTGATGACGGTGGCGAGCATGCCCATGTGGTCGCCGGTGACGCGGTCGCCGCCTTTCGATGCAACCGCGACGCCGCGAAAGATGTTGCCGCCGCCGATGACCACACCCACTTCGATGCCCAGAGCACGGGCTTCCGCGATGTCGGCGGCGATGCGGTCGACAACCGAGACGTCGATGCCAAAATGCTGTTCGCCCATCAGCGCTTCGCCCGACGCTTTCAACAAGACACGTCGGTAGAGGGGCTTCGCCGTCATCTGGTCCTCGTCATTTTGCGTGTGATGCGCCTGGGGTGGCAGGCCGCGCAGGCGCCGCGCTCCTAACACCGGCGCGATGCCGAGTTCCGATACACGAAGGGCGCCGCGATGTCACGCGGCGCCCTTTGGCAATTTCCCGGCTGTCTTGGTCGCGGCCGGTCAGGTGCTGGTGACGCTGACGGCCTCACCTTCGACAAGCACCTGTGGCGCATAGCCGGCAGGCTTGTCGCCGGTCACGACGCCGCCGGTCACTCTGACCTGGATCTCGGAACCGAAGAAGGAATGCGGGAACGGCGCCGGAACGCTGCTGGTCGAATCGAGCCGTTGCCGAAGCTCCGGAGGAATGGAAAAATCCAGCGCCGCAAGATTGTCCTGCAACTGGGCAAGCTTTGTCGCTCCGAGAATGACGGAGGCGATGCCGGGCTGCGTCGCCACCCAGTTGAGCGCGACCTGGGGCATGCTGCGGTCGAGTTCGGCAGCCACTTTTTCCAGTTCGGCCACGATTGTCCAGTTGCGGTCGCTGAACTTCCGGAACCCCGGATGGGTGGTGTTGCGGAAACCATCGAGCCGGCCGGCATTGCCGGCCTGGGTCGGTCGGTACTTGCCGCTTAGCAGGCCGCTGGCCAGCGGGCTCCAGACCATGATGCCGGCGCCGTGACGCGTGCCGAAGGGTACGAATTCGTGCTCGATCGTGCGCTCGGCGAGCGAATATTCGAGCTGCAGGGCCGAAACCGGCTCATAGCCGCGCAACTCGGCGATCGCTTGCGCCCGGCCCGCATACCAGGCAGGCACGTCAGACAGGCCGATATAGCGCACCTTACCGGCGCGCACGAGGTCGTCCAGCGTGCGCATGACCTCTTCGGCCGACGTCAGCCTGTCCCAGACATGCAGGAGATAGAGGTCGATATAGTCCGTGCTCAGTCGCCTGAGCGACGCTTCCACCGCGCGCATGATGTTCTTGCGCCCGTTGCCGCCGGCGTTCGGATTGCCGGGCTCCGTGTTCATGGTGAACTTGGTGGCGATCACTGCCTTGTCGCGCAGTCCGCGCTCTGCCACGAACTCGCCGAGCCAGGTCTCGCTGATGCCGCCTGTATAGAGATCGGCCGTATCGAAAAAATTGCCGCCTGCCTCGACATAGGCGTCGAACATGGCAAGAGCAGTTTCCCTGTCCGCCCCCCACCCCCATTCGGTGCCGAAGGTCATGGTGCCCAGTGCCAGCCGGCTTACCCGAAGGCCGCTATTGCCAAGATTGTAGTAGGTCATTGTCATGGTATCGTTCCGATCCAGATCAAGAATTGGTGTCGCCGGTCAGCGGCCGGGGGTGGCTTTGACCCACGGGTTGCCGCGCTCATGCGTCATGCGGAATGTGAAGCCATCCACTTTCCAGCCGTCATCCGAACGGCTCAGGTGGTGTTCGTAGGTGCCCCAGACTTCCCAGAGCGGGTCGCCATTGCCTTCCATCCGGTTCCAGGCGTAGCCGTTTGACGACACCGTGGCGCCGTTGCCATCGATGGCAACCTGGTGGTTGGTGCGCAGGTGCAGGCTTGTCTTGCTGCCTTTCAGATTCGCCGCCCATGTCCCTATCAGGTCGCCCGAGGCGATGGTGGCCGGAGGCTGTCCACTCAGGCTGCTGAAGTCGACTGTCACCTGCTCCGCGAAATAGCTGCGGGCGAGTTTCCAGTCCTGCGCGTCGACGGCGCGGTCGATTGCGTCGGCGATGCGAATGACGGCGCGCTCGTCGGCGAGCGCTCGCCACTCGGATGATTCGGCGCCGCCGGCATCGACCGGCGCCAGCGCAATGCCTGCTGCGAAGGTGACGTTTCTCAACGCGTTCATGTCTCTTCTCCCTTGTGCTTCAGCCCGCCGCCGATGTGTTGAGGGCAATGTGGGCCGGTACGCTGGCGTCGAGAAGATTGCTTTGTTCGCAAGGACTATGCGATATCATTCATGAATGGACCGGGACCTGCTCAGCCATCTGCCTGTCGTCGTCGCCGTTGCCCGGCGCGGCGGCTTCGCGCTCGCCGCGGCCGAACTCGGCATGAGCCCCTCGGCGGTCAGCCATGCGGTGCGTCTCGTCGAGGAGCGGATCGGCCAACCGCTGTTTGCGCGCACCACGCGCAGCGTTTCGCTGACGGAGGCCGGCAAGGCGCTGGTCGAGACGGCGGCCCCTGCCCTCCAGGATATCGCCGAGCGGATGGATCGTATCCGCGGCATCAAGGGGCGCCCGGCAGGCCAGCTCAGGATCAACGCCTCCAACATCGCCATCCCGCTGGCGGTGACGCCTGTGGTGACAATGATGGCGGAACGCTATCCGGACGTGACGGTCGAAGTGGTCGCCGACCAGGGGCTTGTCGATATCGTCGGAGAAGGTTTCGACGCTGGCATCAGGCTTGGCGAGATGATCGCGCAGGACATGGTCGCGGTCCGGCTTACGCGGCCGTTCAGCGCCGTCATGGTTGCCACTCCCGCCTATATCGGGCGGCATGGTCGTCCGCGCGATGTGGCCGATCTGGCGAACCACAATTGCATCGGCTACCGGCTCGTTCGCAGCGGTGCACTCTATCGCTGGGATCTGGCGGAGGACGGCAAGGACGTGTCCGTGGAAACGCGCGGCACGGCAATCGTTACGGATTCGCTCGCGGCGATCGATCTCGCGCTGGCCGGAGTGGGGATCGCCTATGTCTTCGAGCCGCTGGTGCAAGACCACATCGCCGCCGGCCGCCTCGTGCAGATCCTGCCGCAATCGGCGATCGAGGAACCCGGCCTGTTCCTCTACTTTCCGCGCCGGGCGTCGATGGCGCCGAAACTCAGGGCCTTCATCGACACCGCACAAGAAATCGGCCGGACATCCTCGCGGACGCCCGGCCGTGCTGCCTGAGCAGGGGAGCTCTTTTCAGAGCTATTTCTTGACCGCCGCGGCGACTTCCGCCGCGAAATCGGTCTCTTCCTTCTCGATGCCTTCGCCGAGCGCGAAGCGCAGATAGGCCGTGATCTTGGCCGGCGCGCCGATCTCCTTCTCGGCATCCATCAGCGCCTTCTCGACGGTGATGTCGGGGTTGATCACGAAGGCCTGCTTCAAGAGAACGACCTCTTCGTAGAACTTGCGCAGACGGCCTTCGACCATCTTCTCGATGATCGCTTCCGGCTTGCCGGACTGGCGCGCCTGGTCGGAGAAGATCGCCTTCTCACGCTCGACCGCCGCCGGATCGATCTGCTCGGCGGTCAGCGCCATCGGGTTTGTGGCCGCGACATGCATGGCGACCTGGCGGGCAAAGGCGTTGGCCGCCTGCTCGTTGCCGGTGGTCTCGATGGCGACCAGCACGCCGAGCTTGCCGAGGCCGTCGGCAACCGCGTTGTGGACATAGGTGGCGACAACGCCGTGCTCGACGGTAAGCTTGGCCGAGCGGCGGAAGCCCATGTTCTCGCCGATGGTGCCGACCGCGTCCTTGATGGTGTCGGTGACCGACTTGTCCGAGCCCGGATATTTGGCCGCGGCGACCACATCGGTCTTGCCGCCATAGGCGAGCGCGACCTTGGCGACGTTGGCGACGATCTCCTGGAAAGCGGCATTGCGGGCGACGAAGTCGGTCTCGGAATTGACCTCGACGACCGCGGCCTCGCGGACGCCGGAATCAACGCCGATCAGGCCCTCGGCAGCGGTGCGGCCGGCCTTCTTGTCGGCCTTGGAGATGCCCTTCTTTCGCAGCCAGTCGACGGCCTCTTCCATGTTGCCGTTGGTCTCGTTCAACGCCGCCTTGCAGTCCATCATGCCCGCGCCGGTCAAGTCGCGGAGTTCTTTGACCTGTGCAGCCGAAATGCTCATTGTCGCCTCTTTGTTTCAAATGCGCCGACGCACCATCGATTTTCGATGATGCGCCCGACACCAGCGCTTAGCGCGCCAACATATTGGAAAGATGAAGGCCGGAACCGGCCTTCGCTGTTATGCTTCCGGAGTTTCGGCAGCCGGGGTCGGATCGAGCGCCGGCTCGACCGGAGCCTCGACCGAGGCGCCGATGTCGACACCGAGCGCGCCCTGCTGGCGAGCGATGCCGTCGATCGCAGCCTTGGCGATCAGATCGCAATAGAGCTGGATGGCGCGGGCCGCGTCGTCATTGCCGGGGATCGGGAAGTCGATCTTGTCCGGGTCGCAGTTGGAATCGATGATGGCGACGACCGGAATGCCGAGGCGCTTGGCCTCGAGGATGGCGATCGCTTCCTTGTTGGTGTCGATGACGAACATCAGGTCCGGGGTCGAGCCCATGTCCTTGATACCGCCCAGCGCCTTGTCGAGCTTCTCGCGCTCGCGGTCGAGGTTGAGTCGCTCCTTCTTGGTGAGGCCCTGGGCCTCGCCGGCCAGCAGCTCGTCGAGCTTGCGCAGGCGCTGGATGGAATTCGAGATCGTCTTCCAGTTGGTCAGCATGCCGCCGAGCCAACGCGAATTGACATAATACTGCGCCGAACGCTGCGCGGCATCGGCAACGATGTCGGACGCCTGGCGCTTGGTGCCGACGAACAGCACGCGGCCGCCCTTGGCGACGGTGTCGGACACCTGCTTCAGCGCCTGGTGCAGCAAAGGCACCGTCTGCGACAGGTCGATGATGTGGATGTTGTTACGGGCGCCGTAGATGAAAGGCGCCATCTTCGGGTTCCAGCGGTGGGTCTGGTGGCCGAAGTGAATGCCAGCTTCCAAAAGCTGGCGCATGCTGAAATCAGGCAGAGCCATTCTTAGTTCCTTTCCGGTTAGCCTCCACGGACACAGGCATTTTTGGACTTATGTCCTTGAACGCCACCGGAGGTTTCAGCCGGATTTCTCCCGGCAGACACCAAAGTCCGTGTGTGGAATGAGCGCGCATATAGAGGGGAAGCGCGACAAACGCAAGCGCTGCGCCGACTTATGGCTCAGCGTGCGGCGATCAGTGCACCGGTGCCGATCATGGCGCTGCCGGCAAACCTGTTCATCAGGCGCATGCGGCCCGGCGTCCTGAACCAGCCGGAAGCCCTTCCGGCCAGAGCGGCATAGACACCCATGGTGACGATGTTGACGCTGATCACGACGGCAATCACCAGCACTCCGTCGGCGAAGGTCATCGTGTCGAGGTCAAGGATCAGCGGCATGATGGAAGCGTGGAAAAGGATCGCCTTCGGATTGCCCAGGGCAATGGACGCACCGAGGAAAAACGATCGGGACAGCCTTGGCTGCGCCGCAGTCGGCCCATCGGATTGCGCGGCTGCCGACCGCCACATCCTGATGCCAAGGAACACCAGATAGGCGGCACCTGCATATTTCAGGGCGAGAAACACCCATTCGAAGGTCTGCGCCAGCGCCACAAGGCCGAGCAGCGCCAGGATCACCAGCACCGCGTCGCCGGCGGCAATGCCGACGCCGGCCATGAAGGCGCGAACGAAGCCGCGCGAGACGCCGTTGGTGATGACCGCAAACATCGCCGGACCGGGCGTTGCCGCCGCAAGCGTGATCGCGGCGCAGTAAGCCAGAAATGCCGTCAATGTCATGGCCGTCTCTTCCCGTTCGGCACTCGCACCCGCCGGAAGATCGCGACGATCTCCTCGCGGCTGCATTCGATGGCGCCGAGCCGCACCGCGCGGTCGCGCTCGAAGCCGGTTATGTCATAATGCGGCGCCGATGTCCTGGGTGGTCCTTGATAGGATGAACGCTTGACGCCGAGCGCGGCCGCAAAGCGATGCAGTTCGTCGGTGTCGTCGGCCATCAGATGGCACCAGCGGTGGCCGGCCCATCTCCAGATTGCCGCGTCGACATAGACCGCCATGAGGCTTGCCGCACTCCCGATTTCTCTCTGGCAGCCATGCGATTAGCCCGGCGTCCAACCTCAGCGATGATAGAAGGGATTCGGATAGGAAATGAAACCGCCGCTTGCGTCGAGACCAGCCACGATGCCACTGATGGCTTCCTGCATACGCGACCGCAATTCGTCGAGCGCCTCGTCGACCGAGCCTTCAAAGGTATGCAAGCCCAGCGGTTCCGGCACGCGGATGTGGGCGCGGCGCGGTCCGGCCGGCTGCGGAATGAAGCGGTTGAGAGTATCGCGCAGCCTGCCCTTGCAATAGTCGTTGCGGATCCGCTTCAGATGCTCGGCGATCTCTTCCTGCGTGACCGTCGGACTGACTGACGCCCAAGGCCCGAGCCGCTGCAGGCGCTGGATCGTCTCGGTAAGCGCGCGGACCTTTATCGATCTCTCGGCGTCGCCGGCGTTTTCACGCAGCCAACGGCGTGACAGGCGCAGCAGTTCGATGATGTCGCTGATGGCGGTGTCGGCCGAAATGATCTCGCCGAGCCGGTGGCGCAGTTCGATCAACAATGCCTTTTGCAGCACGTCGTATGGGAGCCGCCGATCGGACACCATGCCCCAGTCGGCCACGTCGCGCGATAACAGCGTCGAATAGATATGGTGGACACGCTCCGGCAGCGTTTCGGCGGAGCGGTCGATCCCCAGCCTGCGCTCGACATAGGTGCATTCCTTTGCCAGCGCCGGCTCGACATTGCCGGTGAAAGCGAGTTTCCAGACTACCGGCGCGACCCAGACCTTGAAATCGGCAGCCGTGCCTCGGCCACGCTTCAGCGCCTCGAACCCCATCTCGACGGCGCCCGGAAGCAGCGGCGCAACGACATTGCCGTGCCAGCCGACGCTACCTTCCGGGTGCAGGAGCACGCCGTGCCCTTGCAGTGCCCAGCTGACCGAGTGTTCCTTGGCGGCCTGGCTGTTGCCGGGAATCTGGGCGATCAGATTGTTAGCCAGCCAGAACTTCTGCATCAGCCGGCCGAGCCCGTTGACGACCCCATGCGTGGCCCAGGACGCAGCGAGCGGGCTGACCTGCGAGACGACCTCCTTGTCGATCATCCAGTCGGTGAAGAACTCAGGATGGTTGGGGGTGATGAACGTCGCCTTGCCGGCGCCGCAGCAGGCCTTCAGCCGCTCGCGGTCGGCGTCGGGAAAGTGGATATGGCGGACATTGGCGACGCCGCGCAGCCCGGCCAGCCGGTTGAACGGCAAGAGATCGCGAAACCCCGGCACGCCGCGCAGCATGACGATGCGGTTGAAGACCGTCATGACCCTGATCAGCGCCGGATTGGGCCGCGGCGGAACAAACACGTCGATCCTGCTCAAGCTGCACTCCCCCCGAATATGCTTGAAGGGAAAGCTGGGGCCTGATTGCGGCGCGTTCAAGTCGAGCGCGGGGTCGTGGTTAACTCAAAGCGGGGTGGGCGCTACTTCGCCGGACAGGGCTTCGACTGGTCGAACAGGGACAGGTTGACCAGCTTGCCGGTCATCGAGAACTCGCCATAGTCCATGGTGAGGTCGCGGGTGATGCCGTTCTCGTGCAGCTTGAAGCTGATCCGGTATTCCGGCACCTCTTCGCCGGTTTTGTCGGTGTCGTCGAAATAGGCGATGTCGACCGGCCAGTATTTGTCGCCGGCAAGCTTGGCCAGCGCCGGCGCTTCCGGATCGGCCTTGTCGCCGTCAGCCTTCTTGCCGACGATGACGGTGGTGGTCATCACCTTGTTGGCGTCTTCCGAGCCGTCGAAGAGATTGGTTTCGTAAAAATTTTCGCCCTTTTCCGCCTTGCCGATCAGCTCGACCAGATGCTGGGTCGGAAACTGCGTAGCGGCGAGCTCCAGGCTGTTCTTTTCCGGTTTGTCGATATCGACCTTGAGGCCCTTGGCCTCCTTCGTCGCAGTGCCCTTGACCTCCTTGTCGAGATTCTGATCGACGAAGGATTTCGTGACGAAGGAGAAGGTCTTGCCCTCGGCATCCTCAAAGGTGGTCGTCTGCTGGTCGGTCAGCCTTGTGTTGTCGTTGGTGACGATCTGGGTGACGAAGCGGAACTTGACCGTATAGCCCTCGCAGGGCGAGCCGTTGAACTCATAGACCATGCGGCCCGATATGCCGGTGATTCCCGAGCGATCGGAGGCCTTGCTCAAGGTGAGATCGTAGACGGCGCGATGCGCCTGCAGGGCCGGCACGGCAAAGGCTGGAGCCATCGAGAAGAGCGTTGGCAGCAGGACGGCGTGGAAGGCAAGGCGCGTTGCGCGCATATGGTGCTCCGATCGTCGCGGCTGATGGCAGGCCGCAGGGAAAGATGGTCCAGCTTAAAAAAAGTCATGGCGGAAGCGAGGCAAAAATAGCAATTTCGGCCCGGCTAACGCGGCGCCTTCCAGCAATAGGGAAATACGATGAGTGAAACAATCGAAAAGCGGCTAAGCGATCTCGGCGTGACGATTCCCGTCGCCGCCGCACCCGCCGCCAACTACGTGCCCTATTGCCGAACCGGCAACTTGCTTTTCACCGCCGGGCAATTGCCGCTCAAGGACGGCAAGCTGCAGGCGAGCGGCCTGCTTGGCCGCGACGTCGACACGGCGGTCGGCAAGGAAGGCGCAAAATACTGTGCGATCAACATTTTGGCGCAGGCCAAGGCGGCGCTCGGCGATCTCGAGAAAATCCGCCGCGTGGTGAAGATCACCGTCTTCGTCGCATCGGCGCCGGATTTCGTCGAACAGCATCTGGTCGCCAACGGCGCTTCCGATTTTCTGGTCGCTGCACTTGGCGAGCGCGGCAAGCATGCCCGCTCCGCCGTCGGCAGCGCCTCACTGCCGCTTAATGCCGCAGTGGAAATCGAAGCGATCTTCGAAGTCGAATAGAGCAGGCGCAACCATGACCGATCTTGCCTGGCTGACGGCCCGCCCTGTCGCGCACCGCGGCTTCCACGACATGAACAAGACGCGTTGGGAAAACACGCTGTCGGCCTTCGAAGCCGCCGCCGAGCGCGGCTATGCGATCGAATGCGACGTCCACCTGTCGTCGGACCGGATCCCCGTCATCATCCATGACGGCGACCTCAAGCGACTGACCGGCCAGGACGGTTTCGTCTGGCAGCGAACGGCGGCCGAACTGACGTTGCTCAAGGTCGGTGGCACGTCGGACCACGTGCCGACGCTGCAGCAGGCGCTCGACCTGGTCGACGGCCGCGTGCCGCTGGTCGTCGAACTGAAGGGCGTTCCCGGTCACGACCAGGGCCTGGTGGAGAGCGTCGGCAAGATGCTCAGGCGCTACAGGGGCAAGGCCGCGATCATGTCGTTCGACCACTGGCTGGTCCGCGACTTTCCGAAACACGCGGCCGGCATCCCCGGCGGACTGACAGCCTATGGCAAGGACAATCAGCTGATCGAAGCGCATTTCTCAATGCTGGCGCATGAAATCGCCTTCGCCTCCTATGCCGCGGGCGACTTGCCGAACCCGTTCGTCAGTTTCGTGCGCGACCGGCTGAAAATGCCTGTCATCACCTGGACCGTGCATGACCAGCCGGCGGTGGACCTGACCTTCAGATACGCCGACCAGATGACGTTCGAGGGTTTCGACCCCGATCTCGTAAAGGTGGCGTGATCCAGGCTTGCACGGCCCCATAGGGAGCTTAAATAAGCCTCATGGATCAGGGTGACGACGGCGATGGGCAAACGGCGAATGCGGAGTTTTCGATCCGTGTCGCCGCCGGCATCGGCGCCTTCACCTGCGATGAGTGGAACGGCTTCGCCGGCACCACGAGCGGCGATGCAGAAAATGGCTACAACCCTCTCGTTTCATACGCTTTTCTGAGCGCGCTCGAGGATTCCGGCTGCGCCGTGCGGCGCACCGGCTGGCAGGGCCATCACCTCAGGCTGGAGACCGCGCAAGGCAGGCTGCTCGGGGCCGTGCCCTGCTATCTGAAATCGCACAGCCAGGGCGAATATGTCTTCGACCATGGCTGGTCGGATGCTTTCGAGCGCGCCGGCGGGCGCTATTACCCAAAGTTGCAAAGTGCTGTGCCGTTCACGCCGGTTACCGGCCCTCGCCTTCTGGTCAACAAGGGCGAGGACGCCGGCACGGTGAAGGCCGGCCTTGCCGCTGGTCTCAAGATGGTGACCGACAAGCTCGGCGTGTCCTCCGCCCATGTCACCTTTGCCGGCGAGAGCGATGTCGCAACGCTCGAGGCAGCAGGCTTCCTGCATCGCACCGACCAGCAGTTCCATTTCTTCAACGAAGGCTTTTCGAGCTACGACGACTTTCTCGCCACGCTCGCCTCGCGTAAGCGCAAGGCGATGAAGAAGGAGCGGCGCGAGGCGCTGGCCGACGGCATCTCGATCGACTGGCTGACCGGCAAGGATCTGACCGAAAAGGCCTGGGACGATTTTTTCGCCTTCTACACGGATACCGGCAGCAGGAAATGGGGCCGGCCGTACCTCAACCGCGAATTCTTCTCGCTGATCGGCGAGCGGATGGCCGACGACATCCTGCTGGTCATGGCCAAACGCAACGGGCGCTACATGGCCGGCGCCATCAACTTCATCGGCTCCGATGCGCTCTACGGGCGCAACTGGGGCTGCATCGAGGACCACCCGTTCCTGCATTTCGAGGTCTGCTACCACCAGGCGATCGACTTCGCCATCGAGCGCAAGCTGAAGGTGGTCGAAGCCGGCGCGCAAGGCGAGCACAAGCTGGCGCGCGGCTACCGTCCGGTGACCATGCATTCGGCGCACTACATCGCGCATCCCGGCCTGCGCAACGCGGTGGCCGACTATCTCAGGCGCGAACGCCGCGAAGTCGAGCGCATGAGCGAATATCTCGAGGACCACACGCCATTCCGCAAGGATCTGGCGGAATAGCTGAAGCTTGGTCGGGGTCGCCTTGCCGCGCGATGGCTGCTTCGCTAAACGGGCTGGACAATTATCTGGAGGGCACGCCATGGCGGAAGCCAGCTACGATCCCGGCAACATCTTCGCGAAAATCCTGCGCGGCGAAATCCCGTCGCATCGCGTCTATGAAGATGACGCGGTCGTCGCCTTCATGGATGTGATGCCGCAAGGGACCGGTCATACGCTGGTGGTGCCGAAAGCGCCGTCGCGCAATCTGCTCGACGCCGATCCGGCGACATTCGGTCCGCTTTTTGCAGTTGTGCAGAAGGTTGCGCTGGCCGTCAAAAAAGCCTTCGCCGCCGATGGGGTCACCATCCTGCAGTTCAACGAACCGGCATCGGGACAGAGCGTCTATCACCTGCATGTGCACGTCATTCCGCGCTTCGACGGTATTCCGTTGAAGCCGCACTCCGGACAGATGGAGAAGCCGGAGGTGCTGGTGGAGAACGCCGAAAAGATACGGGCCGCGCTGGGAAGCTAAGCCGGCCGCAAGTTCAGCCAGCCGGCGATTGCGCCAGTCTCTGAAAGGCGGTCGGCTGCGTGCCCAGTTGTTGCTGGATTGCCTGTGCACACCGTGCCGGGCTGAGCTGCGACGTATCGACCTCCAGATCGTAGAGGCCTGGCTTGTGGACCGCCTCCTGCCAGAGGCGGACCGGCAGCGGTGCCGGATCATCACGCGATCCCGTCACATAGCCCTCCGCGGAAGTCTGCGCGCGCCTTTCAAGGATCACCTCGATCGGGCAGCGAACTCCGACGAAAAGTGCCGGCAGGCCGGCGAGCCGCCGGGCGCAATCGGCAAGTATGTTGAGCGGCTTCGAATAGGCGTCGTGGTGACCGACATCGGCGACGACATTAAGCCCTGACCGACTGTGGGCGGCAATCGATTCATAGAGCGCGGCGTAGAATTGGGGTAGGCACATTTCGAGATCGGGACGCTCTCCGCCGGGGCGAAGGCCGATGCCGGGACGATAGCTTGGCGGGGTGATCCGTGCGTAAACGTCGACGCCCAGATTCATCCAGGCGCCGTCGAACGTCTCCTGGATCACCTGGACAATGCTCGACTTTCCCGATCGCGGCGCGCCGTTAAGAACGATGATTTGCCCGAGTTCCACGCGGCATCCTCCTACCAACGAAAAAAGCCCCGTTTCCGGGGCTTTTTGACTATTTGACTCGGAGGCTTGTCAGCCCTTGCGTGGCAATTGCGGCACCAGGCTGCGCTTGCCGCCGTCCTTGCCCTTCGGCTCCGGCTTCTGCGCCACCACTTTTTTCGCGGCCGGCTTCTTCGCCACGGCCTTGCGTACCTTCGGCGCCTCGTCCGGCTCTTCCTTCTTCGGTTTCACTGGCGCTTCGTCGGCCAGCGATTCGAGTTTCAGGCCGGTCTCGCCGGTTTCCTTCTTCTCGACGGTGACGCGCACTGTGCCGCCCTTCTTCAGCTTGCCGAACAGCACCTCGTCGGCCAGCGGCTTCTTGATGTGCTCCTGGATGACGCGGCCGAGCGGACGCGCGCCCATGCGCTCGTCATAGCCCTTGTCGGCCAGCCACGAGATCGCCTCGGGCGACAGGTCGAAGGTGACGCCACGCTCGGACAGCTGGGCCTCCAGCTGCATGACGAACTTCTGCACCACCTGATGGATGACCGGCACCGGCAGCGAGCCGAACGGGATGATCGCATCCAGGCGGTTGCGGAACTCCGGCGTGAACAGCCGGTTGATCGCCTCGACATCGTCGCCTTCGCGCTTGGTCGAACCGAAGCCGATCGCCGCGCGCTGCGCATCGGATGCGCCCGCATTGGTGGTCATGATCAGGATGACATTGCGGAAGTCGATCTGCTTGCCGTTGTGGTCGGTCAGCTTGCCGTGGTCCATGACCTGCAACAGGATGTTGAACAGGTCCGGATGCGCCTTCTCGACCTCGTCGAGCAGCAGCACGCAGTGCGGATGCTGGTCGACGCCGTCGGTCAACAGGCCGCCCTGGTCGAAGCCGACATAGCCGGGAGGCGCGCCGATCAGCCGCGAGACGGTGTGGCGTTCCATATATTCCGACATGTCGAAGCGGATCAGCTCGACACCGAGCGAGGCGGCGAGCTGCTTTGCCACTTCGGTCTTGCCGACGCCGGTCGGGCCGGAGAACAGGTAGGACCCGATCGGCTTTTCCGGTTCGCGCAGGCCGGCACGTGCCAGCTTGATCGCCGAGGTCAGCGCGGTGATCGCGGTATCCTGGCCGTAGACGACGCGCTTCAGCTCGATGTCGAGGCCCTGCAGCACCTTCTCGTCGTCAGCCGAAACCGTCTTCGGCGGGATGCGCGCCATGGTGGCGATCGTCGCTTCGATCTCCTTGATGCCGATGGTCTTCTTGCGCTTGGCCTCCGGCACCAGCATCTGCGAGGCGCCGGTTTCGTCGATCACGTCGATCGCCTTGTCCGGCAGCTTGCGGTCGTTGATGTAGCGCGCCGACAGCTCGACCGAGGCCTTGATCGCCTCGCTCGTGTAGCGGACCTTGTGGAACTCCTCGAAATAGGGCTTCAGGCCCTTCATGATCTCGATGGCGTCCTCGATGGTCGGCTCGTTGACGTCGATCTTCTGGAAGCGCCGCACCAGCGCGCGATCCTTCTCGAAGAACTGGCGGAACTCCTTGTAGGTGGTCGAGCCGATGCAGCGGATGGCGCCGGTCGACAGCGCGGGCTTCAGAAGGTTCGACGCATCCATGGCGCCGCCCGACGTCGCCCCTGCCCCGATCACGGTGTGGATCTCGTCGATGAACAGCACGGCGCCAGGATAATCCTCGAGCTCCTTGACGACCTGCTTCAGCCGCTCCTCGAAATCGCCGCGATAGCGGGTGCCGGCGAGCAGCGTGCCCATGTCCAGCGCAAAGATAGTTGCGTTGTGCAGCACTTCCGGCACATCGCCTTCGACGATGCGCTTGGCCAGACCTTCGGCGATCGCCGTCTTGCCGACGCCGGGATCGCCAACGTAGAGCGGGTTGTTCTTGGAGCGGCGGCACAGCACCTGGATGGTGCGGTTGATCTCGCTCTCGCGGCCGATCAGCGGGTCGATCTTGCCGGCCTTGGCCTTGTTGTTGAGGTTGACGCAATAGGCGGTCAGCGCGTCCTGCTGCTGCTTCTTCTTGCCGTTCTCCTCTTGCGGCTCGGCGCCATTCGGGCCGCCCTGCTCGTCATCGGCGCCGCGCGGGGTGCGGCTCTCCGAGGCGCCCGGGCGCTTGGCGATGCCGTGCGAGATGTAGTTGACCGCGTCGTAGCGGGTCATCTGCTGTTCCTGCAGGAAATAGGCGGCGTGGCTCTCGCGCTCGGCGAAGATGGCGACGAGCACGTTGGCGCCGGATACTTCCTCGCGACCGGACGACTGCACGTGGATGACGGCGCGCTGGATGACGCGCTGGAAACCGGCGGTTGGCTTGGAGTCTTCGTCGTAGCCGGTGACGAGATTGTCGAGCTCCGTGTCGATGTAGGTGAGAACGGTGTGCTTCAGCTCGTCGAGATCGACGTTGCAGGCGCGCATGACGGCGGCCGCCTCGGTGTCGTCGATCAGCGCGAGCAGCAGGTGTTCGAGCGTTGCATATTCATGGTGCCGCTCATTGGCGAGCGTCAGCGCCTGGTGAAGCGCCTTTTCCAGGCCTTGGGAGAAAGCCGGCATGTTACCTCACTTCTTCTCCATCACGCATTGCAGCGGATGCTGATTCTGTCGTGCAAAATCCATGACCTGGGACACTTTGGTCTCGGCCACCTCGAATGTATAGACCCCGCACTCGCCCACTCCATGATTGTGAACATGAAGCATGATGCGTGTGGCGGCTTCGCGGTCCTTCTGGAAAAAACGCTCCAGGACGTGAACCACGAACTCCATGGGCGTGTAGTCGTCGTTGAGGATGAGGACCCGGTATAGGCTGGGCTTCTTGGTCTTGGTCTTGGTGCGCGTGATAACGGCAGTGCCGCGACCGGCCTCGTTGCCGTCGCCGTCACTTTGCATCCGCACCACGCCTGCCGTGGCAGTCAAACCGATCGTCACGTAGTCCTGCCTCTTTCGAATCCCCATGCGAGTTCGACATGTAGGTGTTCGATGGACGATTTTAAGCCCTTCTGGTTAGCTGACAATATGGCTAGGTGGGCAAACTTGAGCGATTTTGAGAATCGTGAGGACATAAAGCCCCGGAATTGAACCGGGCATGAAAAAACCCGGCCACGCATCCGCGACCGGGTCTGTCCTGCAGGCCCGCAGGCCGTTTTTCAGTGCCGTCGGGCGAAATTACTTCGCCTTGGCGACGATCGATTCGAACGGCTTGTAGGCTTCCTTGGCGAGCTCGGCATAGAGGTCACCGATCTTGGTGGCTTCGGCGACGAAGCTCTCGTAGCTCTGCTTGGCGTAGTCGGACTGGATCTCGATCGCCTTGTCCAGCGACTTGGCCGAAAACAGCTTCTCGAACGCGGCGCTGCCCGCTTCGAAGCTCTTCTTGGTGTACTCGCCAGCCTCGGTGGCGATCGCCTGCGCACCCTTCGAGAGGGAAGCGAAGCTCTTCAATCCGGTGTCGGCAAACTCTTTGCCGTATTTGCTGAAGTCCTCATAGGTCTGGGTCATTTCACGTTTCCCTTTGGTTGAAACGCCCTTTAGCCCCGGGCGCCCTTGTGCAATGCACGATGAATATATTGTGCGCTGCACAAAAGTCAAGTTTTTGCCGGTTTTGTGGGCGCCGCTGCGCCGGCAATGGATAAAATTCGAATAAAGGGAGGCTCAAACGCAAAGAAAATGGTGAACGCGGCGGTTACCATAAACGGATTGGTAACGCCGACCGCGATAGTTTGGCCGGAAGCGAGGCAGGTCCCTTTGCCGCCTCCAAGGCAATGAAATTCAAGGGAAGTATCAGTGCGTCAGGCGTGGTCGGGCTTAGTCTCCAAATCCTCAATCTCCTTCAGGGCGGTCATGATCGTCGCTTTGGCGATGGCGGTCGTCCTCGGCGACGTGGCCTCGTCGATGGCGGCCAAGTCCGCGGCCATCGTCGTCGATGCCAAGACCGGCAAGGTGCTCTATTCGTCCGACGCGAACGGTCGGCGCTACCCCGCCTCGCTGACCAAGATGATGACGCTCTATCTGACCTTCGAGGCGCTGGCCAAAGGTCGGATCAGCAAGAACACGCCTGTGCCGTTTTCGGCCCGTGCCGCGGCCGAGCCGCCGACCAAGCTCGGTGTGAAAGCTGGCCGCGCGGTTTCGGTGGAGACGGCCATCCTGTCGATGGTGACCAAGTCGGCCAATGATTCGGCGACCGCGCTCGGCGAACTGCTCGGCGGCAGCGAGCCCGATTTTGCCCGCATGATGACCGCCAAGGCACGCGCGCTCGGCATGAACGGCACCGTGTTCCGCAACGCCAACGGTCTGCCCGATCCCGGCCAGTTCACCACCGCGCACGACATGGCGATGCTTGGCATAGCGCTCAGGGAGCACTTCCCCCAATATTACGGCTATTTCTCGCAGCGCTCCTTCCTCTATGGCCGCCAGCGCATCAACGGTCACAACCGCCTGCTCGGCCGCATCAAGGGCGTCGACGGCATCAAGACCGGTTACACCCGCGCCTCCGGCTTCAACCTCGTCTCGTCGGTTTCCGATGGCAACCGCCGCCTCGTCGCCGTCGTCATGGGAGGAACCTCGGGCCGCAGCCGCGACAACCAGATGGCCGGGCTGATCAACGCCTATATGCCGAGGGCGTCGACCCGCGGCGGTGGCGCCCTGATCGCCAAGGCCGGCGGCGACAGTCCGATCCGCGCGCTGGCCAAGGTGTTCCTGCCGAAGCACGATGCGCCGACCCCGGACGAAAAGCCGGCGGTCGAAGAGGATACCACGGTTGCCTCGGCGGACGACAGCGCGCCGGTCGTCGAAGAGACCGCTCCCGTCGTCCAGATCAAGAAGGTCAAGACGGTGGCCGTCGCCGCCGCGACCGAGGTTCCGGCGCCGCAAGTCGTGGCCGCCTATGCCGAGCCGGCGCCCGCGCCCGCGGTCGACCCGGTCAACACCGCTTCGGTGCCGTCGGGCTGGGCAATCCAGGTCGCCTCCTCGCCAAAGCAGTCCGAAGCCCAGGCCTTCCTCGACAAGACGAGCAAGCAGGCGCCCAAGGTCCTGGCCGATGCGGCTGGCTTCACCGTCGCCTTCGACAAGGACGGCGTGACCTACTATCGCGCCCGGTTCGGCGGCTTCGGTTCAAAGGACGCCGCCTGGAACGCCTGCAGTGCTTTGAAGAAGAAGAAAATCGCGTGCTACGCCGTCCAACAGTAGGACGGCGCTGGAATCTCCCGGGAAATTTTTGCGTCGAAGGAGACTAATTGTGGTTGGAGAGCAGGACGTCCTTGGCTTCATTGATCCGCGCCGCAAGGAACGACGTGCCACCGATATCGGGGTGCAGGCGCTGCATCAGGCGGCGGTGCGCCTTGCGGACATCCGCCGCGGCGGCCCCCGCTTCAAGACCAAGGATCTTGTAGGCCTCCTCCTTAGTCATGGCGCCCGCACCTGGCGCAACACCCAGCCCTTCGCCACCATCCGGCTCAGCGTTTTTGCGCCAGACGGGAAACCTGCCGTCAAGATACGTCTCTAGCAACTGGCGGCTCTCGGGATCGCCCGGGAGCTCGCGATAGAGCTGCTGCAATTCCGCCAGGCCCATCGAGCCAAGCATCTTGCCTTCGTGGCGTCCGGCCAGCACCAGGCCTTCCAGCCCGCCGGTCTGGTGATCGAGTTCCATCTCCAGCGCCGCGGTGCGCACAGTCGAACGCTTGCTGGCCGCCGGCTTCGATGTCGGCCGCGCCATCCGCATCGAACCATACCAGGCGGCCGCGCCAAGCAGCATCATGCCGCCGACGCCGCCGCGGCCCGCGACAAGCACGGCTGCACCGGCCAGTGCCAGAAGAACCGGCCCCAGCGTCTTCAAGCCGTCCGCAACCTTTGCCGGATCGGCGCGCACGAAAATCGCCGCGACGCCAAGAAGCACCAGAACCAGTGCAACAAATGCGATGATTGCGCCCATCAGCTCCCGCCGCCCCGCAAATGCTCGATCAGCAGCCGGTCTCCCGGCCTGCCCCTGGCTTCCAGCGCCTTCAGTCCACCGGTCGCGAACATGGCGACCGCGGAAAGCATTCCTGCCAGGGTCGCGGCAGCCCGCCGATCAAACCGGAACCAAGCCCCTTTGGACAGCCGCGCGATTTCCTTGAACGCCTTTTCCGCGCCGGAATCATGACCTTCCTGGAAGACGAAGACCGGAACGCCATGCAGACCGAGGCTGGCGGCCTTGTCGGCCAGGTCGTCGGGGTTTTCTTCCATCGCGTCGCCGATATAGACAAGGGCATTGACCTTGGCCTTGGCCGTCGCCTTCAGCGCATGGGCGAGCACCTTGCCGATCTGGGTGTTGCCGCTGCGGCATTCAATGCCGGTCATCAGCTGCTTCAAGGCATTGGTGTCGGTGACGAAATCGGACGAGCGGCATTCGCCAAGCCCCCGGAAATAGACCAGTTGGACGCTGAGGCTGCCGACCTTGCCGACGGCGTCGAACATCTCACCCTGCAGCGCATTGGCCAGATCCCAGGTCGGCTGCCGGCTCATCGTTGCGTCGAGGGACAGGATCAGACGGCCCACGCCGGTCGCGGACACGGCAAGGGTCCTCGCCTGACGGATAAAGGCATCGATCTCGCCGGCGCTGGATTGAGGTTTGACCGGCGCAGAATCGGCCTTTGCGGGCACGGGCTGCTTGTTGTCGCTCATGAGATCAAGATGTGGCGCGACGGCAGCGCTTGCAAGTCCCATCATGGGCGACATGAAGGACCAGTACGGCCGGGCAGGAGAAGCGGTTTCAGGACAGCTGACTAAAGCAGGCCGAGTTCGGCCAGTTCGAGCCGCAGTTTCGGCGGCATCTCGGCAATCGCGGCCTTGCCCTTGCCGAGATCGGAGGGCGCATCGGACGGCTTCAGGTATCGCCAGCCCTGGAAAGCGCGGCGCGGCTGCCAGTCGGTGCGCACGACTTGCGGGTCGAGCATAAGATGGCAGCGGCCGATGCCTTCGTCATCGGTGAACGGCCGGATCTCGGTGATCAGCTGGCGGCACTGCACATTGCCTTTGATCACCCAATAGAGCGAGCCGCCATCGGTGATCTCGGCGCCACGCGTCGGCACCATGCGGGTGGTGTGCCAGTGTTCCGCAGGCTCCCCGGCGCGGCGGCGCTCATCGAGCCGAAAGGCGATCCACTCTTCCAGATCCTCGACGCTGTCGCAGCCGACGCAAAGTTTTAGGAGATTGAGAGCCATGGCCCAAGATTTAGCCTGACAGCCCAGCGCGTCAACGGCCTCATCGACTTCTCCACAGTGCCAGTACGGAACGCCGGGGTCGGCTCAGCACTCCACCACATTGACGGCGAGACCGCCAAGGCTGGTCTCCTTGTACCTCTCGTTCATATCGAGGCCGGTTTGGCGCATGGTCTCGATCGCCGCGTCGAGCGGCACGAAGTGAACGCCGTCGCCCTTGATCGCCAGCGAGGCGGCGGTCACGGCCTTGACGGCGCCGAGTGCGTTGCGCTCGATGCAGGGCACCTGCACCAGTCCGCCAACAGGATCGCAGGTCATGCCGAGATGGTGTTCGAGCGCGATCTCGGCAGCGTTCTCGACCTGCTCGGGCGTGCCACCCATGACGGCGCAAAGCCCAGCCGCCGCCATCGCCGAGGCCGAACCCACCTCGCCCTGGCAGCCGACCTCGGCGCCCGAGATCGAAGCGTTGGTCTTGATGATGCCGCCGACGGCCGCCGCCGTCAGCAGGAAGTCGCGGATGCCCGGCTGGTCGGCCTCGGGATGGAAATGCAGCCAGTAGCGCAGCACCGCCGGCAGCGTGCCGGCAGCGCCATTGGTCGGCGCCGTAACGACTCGGCCGCCGGCGGCATTCTCCTCATTGACCGCCATGGCATAGATCGACAGCCAGTCATTGGCGAGCAGCGGATTGGGCCGGTTCTGCTGCCATTCTTCCTGCAGCTTGTCGTGCAGCCGGCGGGCGCGGCGGCGCACCTTCAGCCCGCCGGGCATGATGCCGTCCTGCGACAGGCCGCGGTCGATGCAGCCCTTCATGGCGCTCCAGATGGCGTCGAGGCCGCTGTCGAGCTTCTCGCGCGACATTTGCGTCTCTTCGTTGACGCGCTTCATCTCGGCGATGGAAAGCCCGCTCCTGCCCGCCATCGCCAGCATTTCGACGGCATTCTTGAAGGGGTAAGGCACCTTCTTGCCTTCGATCGTCACCGAGCCCTTGGCCTTCATCCGCTGCAGCTCTTCGTCGGAAACGACGAAGCCACCGCCGATCGAATAATAGATGCGCTTGAGCAGCAGGCGGTCGGCGGCATCGTAGGCGTAGAAGGCCATGCCGTTGGCGTGGCCGGTCAGCGGCGTCTTCTTGTCGAGTACCAGATCTGTCGCCGAATCAAAGCGATAGGCGGGGTGTCCGGGCGGCGAGATCCGCTTGTCGGCGGCGATGCGGGCGACGATGCCGTCGGCCTGGTCGGGATCCACCGTCTGTGGCGTCTCACCGGCCAGCCCCAGCACCACGGCGCGGTCCGAACCATGGCCGATGCCGGTATAGGCGAGCGAGCCGTGCAGGCTGGCGGCGATGCGGTCGACCCTGGCGCCGGCCGGGCGTGGCCAGTCGTCCCCGGCAACCTCGTCGAGGAAACGCCGCGCGGCCGTCATCGGCCCCATCGTGTGCGAGCTCGACGGGCCGATGCCGATCTTGAACAGGTCGAAAACCGAAAGGAACACGCGGCGCTGTCTCCTGGACCCTTTGAAGCTTGGACCCTTTGAAACCTACATATAGGAATTCTCATGATGTTTCCGCTGTTTTGAAGATTACGGCGCGGCGCCCGCCGACCTTGTTTGCTCCTGCAGCGACATTGGTTGC
This sequence comes from Mesorhizobium amorphae, assembly GCF_014843845.1. Classification (GTDB taxonomy): domain Bacteria; phylum Pseudomonadota; class Alphaproteobacteria; order Rhizobiales; family Rhizobiaceae; genus Mesorhizobium; species Mesorhizobium amorphae_A. The sequence goes on from NZ_JHQS01000015.1 coordinate 52,169, forward strand.
TAGACCATGACGGCGCGATTAATCTGCCCTTGCGCCCCCGAAGGCGGCGCCAGTGCCTTGCTTGTCACTTACCCAGGGAGGAAGCAATGCTCGCCTTGAATGCCAAGCCGGATCCGGTGGGTATCGTGCCTGCCCAGACAGCCATCATTGTGGTGGACATGCAGAACGCCTTTGCTTCGGCAGGCGGCATGTTCGACCTGGCAGGGTTCGACATATCCGGCGCGGCACCAGCCATCGAGGCCAACAAGCGCCTGCTTGCTGCCGCGCGCAAAGCGGGCGTGACGGTGGTCTATCTGCAGATGTCGTACAGACCCGATCTCAGCGATGCGGGAGATCCCTCCTCACCGAACTACCACAAGGAACTGGGGATGGTCATGATGCGCGGGCGCCCGGAGCTTCGCGGCAAGCTGCTGATCGACAACAGCTGGGATTGGCAAATCGTCGATGCGCTGAAGCCCGAGCCCGGCGACCATGTCATCCGCAAATCCCGCTACAGCGGCTTTTGCAATACCGGCCTGGAGGCGTATCTGCGAGCCCGCAAGATTCGCCATCTGCTGTTCACCGGGGTCGCCACCAATGTCTGCGTCGATGCAACGGCGCGCGACGCCTACATGCTGGAATTCTGGCCGATCCTGGTCGAGGACGCGATGAACCATTCTGGCCCGGACTTCAACCGCCAGTCAACGCTGTGGAATTTCGAAAACGCGTTCGGATGGGTCACCAGGACCGACATGGTCATCGACGCCTTGCGCGTGAAAACTGCCGAACCGTTGCCGGCCTAGCCGGTCATCGAAGCGGCCGCCTTGCCTGTGGTACAAAGGAACATGGGCGATTCCTTCCATCTGTCGACGGCCGATCTCGCGGCACTGGGCTTCTTCCTCCTCGTGTGGGTGCTGCATACGCTCGCCTCCGACGGCAGGCTGGTCAGCCGTGTGTCGCTGACGACGGCGATGAACGCGCAGCGCGAGACGTGGATGCGGACCATGGCCGAGCGCGAGATCCGCATCGTCGACACCGCCATCATGAGCGGCCTGCAGCAGGGCACCGCCTTCTTCGCGTCCAGTTCGCTGATCGCGCTCGGCGGCTGCTTTGCGCTGCTTGGCGCCTCGGATCAGGTTCTGGCGGTGCTGAGCGACTTGCCGTTGAGTGCGACCCCATCGCGCCCGGCGTTCCAGATAAAAGTCTTCGGCCTGGTGCTGATCCTCGCCTTCGCCTTTTTCAAATTTGGCTGGGCCTATCGGCTGTTCAACTATTGCTCGATCCTGATCGGCTGCGTGCCGATCTCGCATGGCGAGGCCTCACGCAATCCGACTACCGAAACAGCGGTCTGGCGTGCGGCGCGCATGAACATGCTGGCCGGCAAGCATTTCAATTCCGGCCTGCGCGGCGTGTTCTTCTCGATCGCCTATCTCGGCTGGTTCGTCGACCCGATCGTGTTCGTGCTGTCGACGCTGCTCTTGCTTGCGGTGCTGGTGCGCCGCCAGTTCTTCTCCGCCGCCAGACAGGCGGTGATCGGTCAGCCGCCGGGCGCCGGAAACGGGCGATCGATCCGGCCGGACAGCCAATAGGCAAAGAGGCCGATCCATTCGCGCATTGCAATCGTCGTGGTCTGTATCGAATCCGCAGAGTTGTCGCGGAACAGGCCGACGCCCTCCTTGCCCGAGGTGCGGTAGTCGACCGGCCAGGGAATGGTCGCGAAGCCGGCCTTGTCGAACAGCGCCTTGGCGCGCGGCATGTGAAAGGCCGAGGTCACCAGCAGCCAGGTCTCGCCGGGCTTCGGCGTCACCAATTGCCTGGTGAAGACGGCATTCTCGTAGGTGTTGCGGGACTTGTTCTCGAGGATCAGCCGGTCGGCCGTGACTCCGAGCGCCGTGAGCAGGCGGGGTGCAGTGTCGGCATCGCCCTCGCCATCGAGAAAGAGTTCGCCTGTGCCGCCCGAGACGACCACTTTCGCACGGGGAAAGTGCCGGGCAAGGATCGCCGTCTCGACCATGCGGTCGCCGCCGCTGTTCAGCTCGTAGCCGCCACGCACCAGATTGATGGCGCCCTCGAAGCCGCCGCCGAGCACGACGATGCCGTCGACCTTCTGTGGCAGCGGCGGCTTGGGAAAGCGCTCTTCAAGCGGATTGAGCAGCATGGCGCCGAGCGAGCTCCAGGCCGCAAGCGCGAGGATCGGAAAAGCCATCACGCTGCCCGTGACAAACAGTTTTCTGCGCCCAAGCAAGGCGCCAAGCAGCCCGGCCAGCAGCAGGAAGATCGCCAGGTTGAGCGGCTGAATGAAGAACCAGAAGATTTTGGAAAGATAGAAGAACATAAGAGCCGGATGCCTTCTCGGAATACCCGTCGATTTATACGATGGCTATAGCCTGGCAAGACCGCGGTATCTTACAAATAAGAATATATGATGGCAAATATGCAAATTGGAATTGCCGTTAGCGCCAAAACGTAAAAGCCGATACCGAGCCAATACATTTTTGGTGCTTCGCTCTTCTGATGTAGTCCCGTCTTTGTCTTGAATGTCTTCGTTTTGAATGCTGAAATCAACACAGGAACACCGTGCCAAAGCCAGTAGCAATAAAGCGGCAGAAGGATGGCCAGCAGTAACAAGCTGGCATATCCATGCGACATGATCTTTTCGTTTTCTACCACCACTTCTCCGGCTGAAATGTGCCGGCCGCCTGCTCGATGACATAGGCGGTCTGGAACAGCGTTTCCTCGTCGAAGGGACGGCCGATCAGCTGCAGGCCGAGCGGCAGGCCCTTGGCGTCGAGGCCGGCGGGCACAGCGATGCCGGGCAGGCCAGCCATGTTGACGGTCACGGTGAAGATGTCGTTGAGGTACATCTTGACCGGATCGGAGGCCATGTCCTCGTCGGCAACGCCGAAGGCAGCCGACGGTGTTGCCGGGGTCAGGATGACATCGACGCCGGCAGTAAACACGTTCTCGAAGTCGCGCTTGATCAGGGTGCGCACCTTCTGCGCCTGCAGGTAGTAGGCATCGTAATAGCCGGCCGACAGCACATACGTGCCGATCATGATGCGGCGCTTGACCTCGCGGCCGAAACCGGCGGCGCGGGTCCTCTCATACATGTCGATGATGTCCTTGCCCGGCACGCGCAGGCCGTAGCGGACGCCGTCATAGCGGGCGAGGTTGGATGAGGCTTCGGCGGGCGCGACGATGTAATAGGCCGGCAGGGCGTATTTGGTGTGCGGCAGCGAGATGTCGACGATCTCGGCACCGGCATCCTTCAGCCAGGCAATGCCCTTCTGCCAGAGGGCCTCGATGTCCTCCGGCATGCCGTCGACGCGATATTCCTTGGGAATGCCGACTTTCATGCCCTTGATCGGCTTGCCGATCGCCGCCTCGTAGTCCGGAACGGGACGGTCGACCGAAGTGGTGTCCTTCAGATCGACGGAGGCCATCGACTTCAACAGGATCGCGGCGTCGCGCACGTCGCGGGCGATCGGGCCGGCCTGGTCGAGCGACGAGGCGAAGGCGACGATGCCCCACCGCGAGCATCGACCGTAGGTCGGCTTGATGCCGACCGTGCCGGTGAAGGCGGCGGGCTGGCGGATCGAGCCGCCAGTGTCGGTCGCCGTGGCGCCGGCGCAGAGGAAGGCCGAGACGGCCGATGCCGAACCGCCCGACGAGCCGCCCGGCACGAGTTGGGCGTTGTCGAGCGTACGCGCGGTCTTGGTGCCGCCGGCCGAGACAAAGCCGCCATCCCCCTGATGCGTCGTCGGCATCACCACCGTGTCGAGGCGCGAGCGCCGCCACGGGTTGATCACCGGGCCGTAATGGGATGTCTCGTTGGACGAGCCCATGGCGAACTCGTCCATGTTGAGCTTGCCCAGCATGACGGCGCCGTCGGCCCACAGATTGGCGGTGACGGTCGATTCGTAACGCGGCTTGAACCCGTCCAGCACATGGCTGCAGGCCTGCGTGTGGACGCCTTCGGTGCCGAACAGATCCTTGATGCCGAGCGGGATGCCTTCCAGCGCACCGCCCTCGCCCTTGGCGAGTTTGGCGTCGGAGGCCTCGGCCATGTCGCGCGCCTTGTCGCCGGTGACTGTGATATAGGCATTGAGCACCGGATTGGCGCGCTCGATCGCCGAGAGGTAAGCCTCGGTGATCTCGGCTGCGGTAATCTCCTTGCCGCGCAGCTTGGCACGGGCCTGCGAAATCGTCAGATGGGTCAGGTCGCTCATCAGGCAAGGCTCTTTTCGTAAAACACCGACCACTCGGAGTCGGGATAATCCAGCACGGGGCCGCAGCGCGAGAAGCCGGCGCGTTCGTAGACGGTCCAGGCGGCGGGATGGCGGTCGCCGGTTTCCAGCACCAGACGCTTCAGCCCTTCGCTGCGCGCCAGCGCCTCGACCCGTTCGACGATCTTGGCGCCGATCTTGCGGCCGCGATGCGAGGGCCGCGTGTACATGCGCTTGACCTCGCCGACCGAGCCTTCATGGCGCTTCAGCGCGCCGCAGCCGATGGCCAGGCCGTTGTCGCGGGCGATGAAGACGCTCGTGTCCTCGCCGGCCATCTGCTCGACAGTCAGGTGGTAGCAATGTTCAGGCGGCGTCAGTTCGAGCAGCGTGGCGTTGAGCTCCTCGACCAGGGTGCGCACGTCGTCCTGCAGCGGCGTCTCGATGGCGATCTCGACTGCCACCGCCACCTACTCCACCACCTTGGGAACGAGGAAGAAATTCTCATCGGTCGCCGGCGCATTGGCGACGATGTCGGTGGCCTTGCTGCCGTCGGTGACGACGTCCTGCCGCTTCTTCATCTCCATCGGCGTGACCGAGGTCATCGGCTCGACGCCGGAGACGTCGACCTCGTTCAACTGTTCGACGAAGCCAAGGATGGCGTTCAACTCGCCGGTCATGCGCTCAGCGTCCTCTTCGCTCACCGCAATGCGGGCAAGGTGCGCGACGCGCTTCACTGTCTGAAGATCAACGGACATTTCTGTTGCCTCGGGAAAACCAGCGCTATAGCGGCGCGGCGCTTGCCGCGCAACATGCATCGTCACGCGGGCAATTGAGACTTTGGGCTCAAGGCAGAGCCACACCGTCGCACAGCACGTAACTGCCGCCGTTGCCGGCCTGCTCGCTTTCGTCGACGACCGGGCGGACCGAAACCAGGTCGATCTGAGTCGGGCTCATCTGCGTGACCGAAAGGACATCCGGAAAGACAAAGCCCGGCTCCTGGCAAATGGCGGTGACCGCCCAGCTTGGCGAGAGCGTTGCCTTGGTGACCTGAAGGAATTCGCAATTGTATTCGACGCTTTGCAGGCCGTGGGCCGACAGCACGATGTTGCCGGCGTCGATCACGCTCTGCAGCGTCTCCTTCTTGGCCTTGGTGCAGAGCTCCTCGGACTGGAGATAGACGCCTTCGATGAAATCCTCGGCCGCCGGCGCCGGAGATGCGGCGACCAACATCGAAACGCAAAGAGTCTGCCTCAACGCCATGGTTTCATTCCATTTTTCTAGAGTGCGACGGTTTTTCTAGAGAGTGATGGTCTGGCCGATCCCCGGCAACGCCACGTCCACACCTGATCCCTCCATTCCCGCAACGAATTTTTCCGCCGTCTGGTCGATGATCGGAAACGTGCCGAAATGGCAGGGAACGACCGTATCGAAGCGAAAAAAGCGCCGGCAGGCAAGGGCTGCCACCGCGCCGCCCATGGTGAAGCGGTCGCCGACCGGCACGATGCCGATCTTCGGCTCGTGCAATTCGTTGATCAGCGCCATGTCGGAGAATATGTCGGTGTCGCCCATATGGTAGAGCGTTTTCTCTTCAGGGAAATGCAGGACGAGCCCGCCGGGATTGCCGAGATAGGTGTTTTGACCGCCCTCGCCGCCAAATGATGACGAGTGCAGCGCCTGCACGAAGGTGGTGGTAAAGGCGCCGCAATCGACGGTGCCGCCGATGTTGCCGGGATTGATCTTTTCGCCGCTGGCGCCTTTGCCAACGAGGTACATGCAGATCTCGTAGTTGGCGACCAACATGGCGCCGCTCTTCTTGAGGACTTCCAGCGCGCCGCTGACGTGATCGTTGTGGCCGTGGGTCAGCAGCACATGGGTGACCCCTTCCGCCGGTCCTTCCCAGCCGCCCGTCCAGGACGGATTGCCGACCAGATAGGGGTCGATGAGGATACTGGCGTCCGCCGTTTCGATGCGGAATGCCGAATGTCCATACCAGGTCAGTTTCATCAGTCGTGTTCCTCGATTTTTGCTGCGCCGGAAGATAGAACGCCTCCTGCAGAATGAAAGTGCCATAGTGTCGTTGCCGGTCAAAAGAGCGTGTCACGCTCCATCGAAGGAAAACCGTTGGGGATCATCGCGATCGAGGAATTGCCGGCACGGCTTGTCGGCGGCAGGACACTGGCCGGGCTCGACCTCGGCGACAAGACAATAGGCGTGGCGGTTTCCGACCGCGGCCTGTCCTTCGCTCATCCGCGCCCTGTCATTATGCGCAAGAAATTCTCGCTCGACGCGGCCCTGTTGCTTGCCCAGCTGCAGAAGGACAATGTCGGCGCCATTGCGCTCGGTCTGCCGGTCAACATGGACGGGTCGGAGGGTCCGCGTGCCCAGAAATCGCGGGCCTTCGTGCGCAACATGGCTGCCCTGTCCGAACTGCCCTTCGTGCTCTGGGACGAGAGGCTGTCGACCGTGGCGGCCGAGCGGACACTGATCGAGATGGATTTCTCGCGCAAGAAGCGCGCCGGCAAGATCGATTCGGCGGCGGCCGCCTTTATTCTGCAGGGAGTCCTTGACCGGCTTCAGTCGCTCGGGCCATCCGCTCAGGCGGAACCGGATTCATCCAGCGGTTCCTGACCCAGGCGGCAATGTTGCGGCGGCGGCGAAATGCCCACAACGCCATCAGCAGGAAGCCGTCGAAGACGCAGGTTTTGGCTACCATGCCCGGAATGATTGCCGGATCGATGCCCAGCATCTGGCCGTAGAGCTCGAACACCAAATCATGCAGCCGACGGCTCAGCATCACATAGCCGAAATTGATGTCGTTGAGCGACAAATAGAACCAGCCCCAGAACAAGGCCATGGGGGCCGCCCACAGTGCGAACAGAATGCGCATCAGCGGCCATCCCCATGCTTCGTGTCCGATCGGCCGGAAATACGGTTGAGCAAGGAACTGTGCGCTGCCCCTCTTGCCATGACGTTGGCTCTGGCACGGATCTCGCTCTCGGCGGCGACCGTCGTGGCCAAGGCCGACCGGCGCTCGGCCAGCACGGCAACATAGGATGCCAGCAGCGCCGTCAGTTGCACGGCAATGACCATGAACAGTCCGTCGATGCCTTGCGCGGCGCCACCGACCAGGATGAGCGACAGGACGCCGGACGCGGAAATGAAGGCGATGCGCACGACGATGTCGGTGGCATCGGGATTTGCCGCGATGTTGAGCAGGGTCTCGACGAAAGCCCAGCAGAACAGCACCGCCACGACCAGCAGTGCGATGGCCAAAGGCGCGACGACGACGGCGTCATCCAGGCCGGCCAAGTGAGTGTTCTCGACAGCCACGCCCAGCACGCCGAGAGCGCCGGCGACACCGCGGTTGCCGTCGATGCAGATGAAGGCCAGCAAGGCGAAAACGATCGCCCAGTGCAAGGCCAGAAAAGAGGTCAGTACGTGCCGCATGGCGTTCCTGCTTCGCGAGCACAGGCGGCTTATGGTTAACCAATCCTTGCTCCAGCAGGACTGTGGGCTCTGCGGCCGGCCACCGCAACGGAAACCATTTGTTAAGGTTAACGCCTATCCACAGGACAAGGCGAACCGCGAAAAGCCCGCGTCGGCGCTAGTTCACCGGCGGATAGAGCGTGTCGATGATCATGCGCGCATCGTGGCGCGAATCGAGCATGCCGTAGGTGTTGCGCCACTGGCCGGCGAGCCGCGTCTCGACGAAGGCATCGGCAATCCGCCCTGCCCCCAGCCGGCGAAGCTCGGCTGCGGCCGCCGACAACGCCAGTTGCTCGGTGAGCAGACGGGCGGAGCCCTCGTCGGTCGCCGCCACCTGCATGGCCGCCTTGAGCACGCCGATGGTGCCGCGTCCGCCGGCGCCGAGGTCGCGGTCGATGCCGGCCAGCACCTCCTCGAACAGGCCCGGCGCGCGGCCGAGCACGCGCAGCACGTCGAGCGCCATGACATTGCCCGAGCCTTCCCAGATCGCGTTGACCGGGGCTTCGCGGTAGTAGCGGGCGAGCGGCGCCTCCTCGACATAGCCGTTGCCGCCGAGGCATTCCATGGCCTCGTAGAGCAGTGGTGGTGCGATCTTGCAGACCCAGTATTTGACGACCGGCGTCATGGCGCGGGCGAAGGCCGCCTCGCCCCGATCGCTGGCCGCCTCGTCGAAGGAGCGCGCCAGCCGGAACGACAGCGCGGTGGCGGCGGCGACGTCGAGCGCCATGTCGGCCAGGACGCGCTGCATCAGCGGCTGGTCGATCAGACTGGCGCCGAACACCTGGCGGTGACGGGTGTGGTGCACGGCCTCCGCGACGCCGGCGCGCATGATCGCCGAGGAGGCGACGGCGCAGTCGAGCCTGGTCAGCGTCACCATGTCCATGATGGTCTTCACCCCTGCCCCGGGTTCGCCGACCATCTCGCCAATGGCATTGACGAACTCCACTTCCGACGAGGCGTTGGAGCGGTTGCCGAGCTTGTCCTTCAGCCGCTGGAAACGGAAGCCGTTGCCAGAACCGTCGCCGAGGATGCGCGGGACGAGAAAGCAGGAAAGACCATCCGGCGCCTGTCCAAGCACCAGGAAGGCGTCCGACATCGGCGCCGACATGAACCATTTGTGGCCGGTCAGGCGATAGAAGCCGCTGCCGGCGCGCTCGGCCCTGGTGACGTTGGCGCGCACGTCGGTGCCGCCCTGCTTCTCGGTCATGCCCATGCCGAGCGTCAGCCCGGTCTTTTCAACCGGCGGCTTCTGGCTCTGGTCGTATTTGCGCGTTGTCACCCGTGGCGCCCATTCGCGAAACAGCTTTGGGCTTGCCATCAACGCTGCCAGCGAAGCGCTGGTCATGGTGATCGGGCACAGATGCCCGGTCTCCAGCTCGGCGGTGATGTAGAAGCGGGCGGCGCGCACCTGGTGGCGGCGGCCGATCTCGGCGTCGCCATTTTCCCAGACCGAGGAATGCAGTCCGTTGGCGACCGAACGACGCATCAGTGCGTGGTAGGCGGGATGGAACTCGACCAGATCGACGCGCCGGCCCTGGCGGTCATGGGTCCTGAGCTTCGGCGTCTCGACATTGGCAAGACGGGCCAGTTCCTGCGCTTCCTGCGTCAGCACGAAGCGGCCAAGCCCATCCAGATCCTTGCGCACCGGATCGGAAAACCGCTCGGCAAGCTGAATCAGCAACGGATCGCCCCGCCAGGCGTTGCCGCCCGTCAGCGGCGGCGGCTGGTTGGTCACGTCGTCGGTCACGCTTTGTCCTTGTCGTCGCAGGTCGGTCGAATCCGAAGCCATCGGCGGGTTATAGCCCAAGCCACGCAAGGCGCGCGACGAAAATACCGGGGAGAAAGGCCGCAATCCAAAGCCGGTGCTTGCAGCAGGGAATTCTGCACCCTATAGCAGCGCCTTGAGATGACTGACGCTTCGTCCCTGCCGCTCTATCCCCACCGCCATCTTCTGGGCATCCGCGATCTTTCCCCCGCCGATATAGAGCTTTTGCTCGACCGGGCGGACCGGGCCGTCGCCATTTCGCGGCAGCCGGAGAAGAAAACCTCGACGCTGCGCGGCCGCACCCAGATCAACCTCTTCTACGAAGCCTCCACCCGCACGCAGTCCTCGTTCGAGCTTGCGGGCAAACGGCTCGGCGCCGATGTCATGAACATGCCGGTGGCAAGCTCTTCGGTGAAGAAGGGCGAGACGCTGATCGATACGGCGATGACGCTGAACGCCATGCGCCCCGACATATTGATCATCCGCCACCAGTCGGCGGGAGCGGCGGCGCTTCTGGCGCAGAAGGTCGGCTGCTCGGTGGTCAATGCCGGCGACGGCGCGCACGAACACCCGACGCAGGCTTTGCTCGACGCGCTGACCATCCGCCGCGCCAAGGGGCCGCTGTCAAAGCTGATCGTGGCGATCTGCGGCGACATCCTGCATTCGCGCGTCGCGCGCTCCAACATCATGCTCTTGAATGCGCTCGGCGCGCAGGTGCGCGTCGTCGCCCCTTCGACGCTGTTGCCGTCAGGCATCGAGAGGATGGGCGTGATCGTCGCCCGCTCGATGGCCGAAGGCCTGAAGGGTGCCGACGTTGTCATGATGCTGCGCCTGCAACGCGAGCGGATGGAAGGCGCCTTCGTGCCGTCGATCCGCGAGTATTTCCGCTATTTCGGCCTTGACGCCGAAAAGCTGAAGGCGGCCAAGGACGATGCGCTGGTCATGCATCCCGGCCCGATGAACCGCGGCGTCGAGATCGCCTCGGAAATCGCCGATGGTCCGCAGAGCGTCATCCAGGAGCAGGTCGAAATGGGTGTCGCCGTGCGCATGGCGGTGATGGAAGCTTTGCTCGACCCGCGCCGCAACCATGAGGGGCGCGGCGCATGACGACGACCGTCTTCAGCAAGGCGCATATCGTCGACCCGTCGCGCGGTGTCGACGAAATCGGCACCGTCATCGTCGAGGGCCGCAAGATCGTTGCTGCAGGCAAGGCCGCCCTGAACCAGGGCATGCCGGAGGGCGCCATCGTCGTCGACTGCGCCGGCAAGGCGCTCATTCCCGGCCTGATCGACGCCCGTGTTTTCATAGGCGAACCCGGCGGCGAGCACCGTGAGACGATTGCCTCGGCGAGTGTCGCGGCTGCGGCAGGCGGCGTCACCTCCATCGTGATGATGCCCGACACCGACCCGGTGATCGACAATGTCGCCTTGGTCGAGTTCGTGCTGCGCACGGCCAAGGACACGGCCGTAGTCAACATCTTCCCGGCTGCGGCGATCACCAAGGGGCTTGCCGGCCGCGAGATGACCGAGTTCGGCCTGTTGCGCGAAGCCGGAGCGGTCGCCTTCACCGACGGTCGCCATACCATATCAAGCGCGCTGGTGATGCGCCGGGCACTGACCTATGCCTGCGATTTCGGCGGCGTCATCGCGCATGAGACCCAGGACGCCGACCTCGCCTCGGCCGGCGTCATGAATGAAGGCCTCTATGCCAGCTGGCTCGGCCTTGCCGGCATCCCGCGCGAGGCCGAATCGATCCCGCTGGAACGCGACCTGGCGCTGGCGCGGCTGACGCGCGGCGCCTATCACGCGGCCAAGATCTCGACGGCGATGGCGGCGGAAGCTGTGACACGAGCGAAGGCCGACGGAGCCAATGTCACGGCGGGCGTTTCGATCCACAATCTGTCGCTCAACGAGAACGATGTCGGCGAATACCGAACCTTCTTCCGGCTGACACCGCCGCTGCGGGCCGAGGAGGACCGGCTGGCGATGATCGAGGCGGTCAAGGACGGCACGATCGATATTATCGTATCCTCGCACGACCCGCAGGATGTAGACACCAAACGCCTGCCCTTCGCCGACGCGGCTGCCGGTGCCATTGGCCTGGAGACGCTGCTGGGCGCTGCACTCAGGCTCTACCACAATGGCGACGTGCCGCTGCTGCGGCTGATCGAGACGTTGTCCACCGCGCCGGCAAGGCTGTTCGGCCTGCCCGGCGGCACGCTGAAGCCGGGCGCGGTTGCCGACCTTGCGGTCGTCGATCTCGACGAACCGTGGGTCGTCAGCGAAAGCGGCCTTCGCTCGCGTTCGAAAAACACCTGTTTCGAAGGCGCGCGGCTGCAAGGCAAGGTCTTGCAAACGATGGTAGCGGGCCGCACAGTGTTTTCGGCCTAGGTCGGCCACGGCGCATTGCGCTGTTCCGAACGGTAGGGGAAACGTGGGGGGGAAACAATGAGTTACGGCCCGATCCTGGCATTGGTGTTCGGCTATCTGCTCGGCTCGATTCCCTTCGGCCTTTTGATCACCCGCGCCGCCGGCCTCGGCGATGTCCGCAAGATCGGCTCCGGCAATATCGGCGCCACCAATGTGCTGCGCACGGGCAACAAGGGGCTCGCCGCGGCGACGCTGTTGCTCGACGCGCTGAAAGGCACGGCAGCGGTTCTGATCGCCGCCCGCTTCGGGCCGGACTTCGGGCTCTGGGCCGGCTTTGGTGCCTTTCTCGGCCATCTCTTCCCGGCCTGGCTCGGCTTCAAGGGCGGCAAGGGCATCGCCACCTATCTCGGCGTGCTGATCGGCCTGGCCTGGCAGGTGGCCCTGATCTTCGCCGTCGTGTGGCTCGCCGTCGCTTTCCTGTTCCGCTACTCCTCGCTGGCGGCATTGGTGGCGGCCGTGGTGGTGCCGATCGCACTCTATTTTCTCAGCACGCCGCAGATTGCCGGCCTGTTCGCGGTGATGAGCCTGATCGCCATCATAAAACACCATGCCAACATTTCGCGGCTGCTCGCCGGCACCGAGGGCAAGATCGGAGCCAAGGGGTGAGCAAGCCTGCCGTCGGGCCGCGCCTCAGCGACCGGCAGCGGCTGAGCTGGCTTCGCCTGATCCGCACGCCGAATGTCGGCCCGGCCTCCTTTCGCCAGCTCATCAACCGTTTCGGCTCGGCAGAGGCAGCGCTCGAGATGCTGCCCGAGCTGATGATCTCCGGCGGCGCCAGCCGCATTGCCCGCATTCCTTCGGTCGCCGAGGCGGAGGCGGAACTGGAGGCCGCCGGCCAGGCCGGCGCCCGCTTCGTCGGCATCGGCGAAGCCGACTACCCGCCCCTGCTGAAAAACATGGACAACCCGCCGCCGCTGCTCGCGGTGAAAGGCGAGGCCGCGGTGTTCCGTCTGCCGGCGATCGCCATCGTCGGCGCCCGCAACGCCTCCCTTGCCGGTATCAAGATGGCGAGGATGCTGGCGGCGGATCTCGGCCGTGATGGCTACGCGATCGTCTCCGGGCTGGCGCGCGGCATCGATACATCAGCGCACCAGGGCAGCATTGCGACGGGAACGATCGGCGTGCTTGCCGGCGGGCTCGACCTGCCCTACCCGCCCGAAAATGCCGGTCTCTGCAACGAGATCGCCGAGCGCGGCGGCGCCGTCATTTCGGAAATGCCGTTCGGCTGGCAGCCGCGCGCGCAGGATTTTCCACGCCGCAACCGGCTCGTGGCGGGTGCAGCACTCGGGCTGGTGGTGATCGAAGCGGCGCAACGCTCGGGATCGCTGATCAGCGCCAGGCTGGCTGGCGAGATGGGCCGGCTGGTCTTTGCCGTACCCGGATCGCCGCTCGATCCGCGCGCCGCCGGCTCCAATGGCCTGCTCAAGGACGGCGCCACGCTCGTTACCGAAGCGGCCGACATCGCAAGCGCGATCGCGCCGCTCGCCGGCATCCGGCCGCCAAGGACGGCGCCGCTTGCCGAGCCGCCCGAACTGTCGGCAACGCCGCCGCCCGGCGAGGACGAGCGCGCGGGTGTGCTCGAAGTGCTCGGCCCGACGCCGGTGGCGGTGGACGAGGTCATCCGCCATACCGGCCTCAGCGCCGCGCAGGTTTCCATGGTGCTGCTGGAGCTGGACCTCGCCGGCCGGCTGGAGCGCCACGCCGGCGGCAATGTCTCGCTGGTTTTCGGCAATTTCTGAAATCTATCGAGAGCGCGGCGCATTGCCGGTCCGGCTCGTCCCCGCGAATGCTGGAATGCGAGCTCCTTCGGATTCCAACCGCTGTGCAACCGGCTGAACATTATCCTTGCAGGTAATGCATTGGCCGTCGATCCCGGCGGCAACGCGCTGTTGCCGATGACCGTAAATCGACTCAGTCGTAGATTTTGGCAAATAGATCGTTGTCACTGCCCGCCTTGAATTGTCCAGCGTACGAACCTGTCGGCAGCAGCAATGCTTCGCCTGTATCGGTTTTCAATGTCAGGGTCTTTGATCCGGTCTCAAGGTGAAATGGCGGATCAAGCACGGCGCCGTCAATTTCGACCGAACCTTGCAAGGGTGTCCCGCTTGCGCCGTAGAGCGCATAGCTTCCGGCAATCGGGACGTTGAAAATCTTCTTCTCACCGGGCTGAAGGCGGCAGCCGGCGATCCTGAGATTTGGTGCGACGCTGACGTAGCTGTTCGCAACCAGAGGCGCGACCACGGGATAGATATTGTCCATCCGGTAAGACCACAGGATCATCTTCGGCGGAGACTTGCTAAAGACTTTGTAGACCTCGGAATTCCTGCCTTCCCGCAAGGTCGCGAAAACATAGTGCCTATCGAGCCACAAAGTTGTCGGCTCCTTCCGATTGGGCAGCATCGCGATACCGTCGAAATATCGCTCATCGGGTGCGAGCAACGACTCTGCACGCGCGACCAGCTCAAGTTGGGCCGCATTGTTGTCGGTGCGAAGGTAAATGATATTGCTCACGTAGCTGATGGCCATGCTGGTGATCAGCGCCACCCATGCAAGGCGCAGGTAACGCGCATGGGTTGCGATGCCGTCGAGCAGTACCAACGACCACAGTGACATGAACGGCAGAGCCATGATGAACACGTAGGGCCACGGCTGGTCGTGAGCGAAAACCAGCACTGTGATGATGACAGAGAAGATCAGCGCAATTCGCCTTCGTTCATCGAGTTTCATGATCTGCATCAGAGACAGAGCCATGCCCGAGAAACAGAAGACATAAAATGCGTAGTTCCGCGCCAGCGTCTGTAGCACGAAGCGCCTCAGCCCCCCGTATTCACCGCCCCCACGCATCGCAATCTCAAGCGGGCCGAATACGAGGCTCTTGGCAATTGGAACGGGGTCGCCGCTACCGAAGATGAAGCAATAGGCAATTACAGGAAGAGCCCATCCCAGCACGAGCCATGCTCCACGGGCTATGCCTGTTGCGTAGCGTCTCTGCAAAGCTGCGTCAGCGACCAAGCCAAGCCCAAGGGCAACATTGAAGTAGACTGACTTCTGAGTAGCGAGGAAGGCCAAGCCGCTTAGGATGCCAGCGGCAAGAAGCTGCCTTGCGCTCAACGCATGGGCCCGCAAGATAACCAGCAGCGCCGCCACGGCGAAGAAAACCGCCAGTGGTTCGGCGATGGTGCGAAAGACGCGCTCCATGAAATTCGAGAAGCAGAGCAGGATGAGGACGATTGCCAGTGCGCGCACGCGGTCTTCGCCAAGTGCGCGAGCGCATGCATAGACGAAAGCGATGGTCACGCATGCCAGCAGCGCAGCCTGCATGCGGCCGGTAAGCAGAATCGATGGGGCATCCCAGCCGATCAGATGGGCAATCTCGTAAAAGACCGCATAGCCGACCGCCTTGGCATGCCAGATAGTATCGAACAGGCCGTTGGAGAAATATTTGGCCCATCCGAGTTGGACGAATTCGTCCATAACGAAGCGAGTGTTCCAAGCCAAGGCGAACAGCAAAATAATCTTGAGTGCGATCAGGACACCCAAATATATCGCGGCCTGGCGCTGCTCGAGACCAAATAGCTTGGTTAGTCCGTGTCCCGGTTCCTGCGTGTTCAAGATACCCCCCAAACCGTGACTCTCACTCCCAGCGCACACCCAATAGCGCAAGGAATGGTGGCATTATTCGCGGACTTCGTCGTCGCGCGGGTCAATCAGTTCAGAGACTACCAACTCAGCACTTCGCAATAGTTCGGCCAGTCCGGTACCGCCGATTCTCTCTGCGCTTTCGGGAAATGCCGTCGCGCCATGGTCGCAAAGTCCGAGCGAGAAAACAGCACGACATGCTTGTCGCCGGTAATGTACCAGTCTGCAAGAAGCGACAGCGTGGCGCGTATCGCTCCCGGCTCAACGTCCTTCAGGATGATCTTCCGGCAGGCCCAGCGTTCGCAGCTTTCGGCCAGCGATTTGAAGAAGGCGTCGCGCTGATCGACCGGCACATGATGGATGACGTCGCAAATCGTAACGACATCGTAAAATCCGGTTACACAGGTGAGATCAGTCGCGGGCAGAAGTTCAACCCTCGCCCGATTTGCGTTGCTTAGGAATGTACCGATTACAGGAGCTGGATCGCACATCGTAACCGCTAGGTCAGGGCGTCGATCTAGAACCCGCTCGATAAGCGCGCCGTCACCTCCGCCGATATCCAAGACCTTCGCGCCGTTCGGCAGTTCGCCATCGAGAAAATCCGCTATTATGTTGAGGTTGACGAACACACGGCGATAGACCTTGCCGACCGGCTCAAAATGGCGGCCGAGAACCCTGCGCGCGACCTGACCTGGTGCTAACATTCTTATTCCTCATTTCCCACTGATTGCTGCTTCGCCGGGCGGGAGGGTGCCGTCGGCACGGTTGCGGGTTGCAGATAGAGCCGCGGCAGGATGGCCCAGTGCGCAACGACAAAGTTCCAGACGATTAGAGCGACGGTAGCGATCGGAGTCGCAATCGCAACACCAAGACCGAGACCGGAACAGAGAACCATCATCATGGCCAGCGAGACTGGATAGGCCGTGGCCACGCCTCCTACGAAACGCGCGAATGCCTTCAAGCGAAGAGGCTCGGCAAAGGTGAAGCGGCTGTGCAGTGCGTATCCGAGCGGCGTTACTGCCAAGAATGAAATCACGGTGCCCAGCAGGTAATGCACCCCCACCTGATCGACCGCAATCATGATGGCGTTGTGCGTAATGGCGCACACCAACCCCACCAGTGTGTATCGCCATCCTCGTTCCAAAAGCGGTCTTTCACGGGCACCCGCAAGGCGCTCCTGCCCCGCCTGCTCACCGGAGGTCATAGCAGTCCTGGGCATTGGCTCAGAAAGCTCCTGTCAGTTTCGCGCGAAGTCGGCTCACGGTACGCTCACACAACCGCGAGTCGCGCAAATAGCGCCTCATTCCGATCGGCCCGAGCGATAGCACAACACCAGTCGCGCGAACCAAAGCCTTCAAGTTGCCGCCCGACGCAGCGGCCAGCAACACATTGACGCTGATCGACGCCCGAGCGGCCGGTTCGACCCGGCGGCGACTGCTTGCCGGGAGCCGGTGCAAATGGCGCTCCAGGACAATCTGCATTTGTGACCGGAACTCGCTCGCGTCACGGGATCCGGTTACAGTCAGCGAACTGCCGTGAACCCGAAAGGCCGTCGTGATCTGGTCGTGATAGGTCACTGGTCCAGTACTGGCGAGCTTCGCCCATATGTCCCAATCCGCCGTATACCAGAGTCTCTCATCCAAGCCCCCGCACTCCAGCCAAGCGCTTCGGCGGAATACCGGCGCGGGCACCGAGATAAAATTTTGCACGAGCAGCCGTTCCAGCAGGAATTCAGCTCCGAGCACCTCGTCAGCCGGCAAGGGACAGTTCCAGCGCCCCATTCGCCGGCCGTTGCGGTCGACGATAGCGGTTGGGGCCAAATGAAGTGCGGCTTCGGGCGCGTCTGCAAGCCAGTGGCGAGCGGCCGCGACGCGTCCAGGCAGCCACAGGTCGTCGGATGGGAGTATGCAAACGTGATCGGCGGCCGCTAGCTCGACGCCCAGGTTGGTCTTCGTCTGCCACTGCCCGAGGTCCCTTCGCTGAAGCAGCCGAAGGGGCAATTGGTGGACAAATCGCTCGACAATCGCAGCGGTGGCGCTCGTCGGGCTGCTGTCGATAACGATTATCTCGAGGCCGTCGGTCGGCTCAGCAGCCAGCGAGTCAAGTGTCGCACCAATCCATGCCGCTCCTTCATGGACCGGCATGACGACGGACAGAAATGGCTTTTCGGCCACGCAGCTACCTGCCCGAGTTTCCGCTCGCAAGGCAGTCGGACGGTTAGAACGCACGCTTGTCACCCAAATTATCAAGCAGCAGCTTGAGCACGAAACCGGACAGCACCATGGACATGCCGGCCACGCAGACGGTGGTGATCACAAAGGTCAGGTGCACCGACTGCTCCATTGGCCCGCCGACAAAAATCCAACGTAGCGCCAGTAATACATCCGCGACAAAGCCGGCCACGGCAAGCACGCCGCCTGAGAAAAGCAGCCATTCCAACGGGCGACCGCGCATCAGCATGGGTACAAGTCTGCCTCCGTGGACTGGTTGGTAGATCGCGATCGCGACCTTGGCCAGCATCCCGAACAGGATGGCTGAAAGGCCAATCAGTGTCGCCATGGCGGAGAGCGCGACGAAGTGAATTCCGAAATACCACCCACCGATGCGAACAGGCCCGGCAGCGAGGATTGCAAGGCCAACAGTGCCAGGCACCAGCAAGCTCACGCCCGGTATGAGGTACATGGTATCGGGCGCATGGGCCACGATCAGCCGCAGGTGCCGCCAACCATCACGGAATGAGCGCAGATGAGGTGGCCGGTCTCGCTTGTCGGGATAGAGTTTGATCGGCACTTCGCGGATCACCAGGCCTGCGCGATGCGCGTTGATGACCATCTCCGAGGCGAATTCCATGCCGGGCGAGCGCGCGCCTATCCTGCGGAACGCATCGCGGGTGAAACCCCGCATGCCGCAATGGAAATCGTGTACCGGAGAGTGGTGAAGCCAGCGGGCAATCGTTGAAAGCACCGGATTGCCCAGATATCGATGCAGCGGAGGCATGGCGCCAGGCTCGATACCGCCCGCAAAGCGATTGCCCATGACGAGATCGGCACCACCCTCCAAGGCGTCGACGAAGTCGCCGAGCTTGCTCCAGTCGTAGGAATCGTCCGCATCCGCCATGATGAGGTACTTGCCTCGCGCGGATTCAGCCGCTGCACTGATCGCCGCGCCATATCCTTTGACCCGCTGGTGCACGACACGCGCGCCGAGGGACTCGGCAATTTCAACCGACCGATCGCTTGACCCATTGTCTCCGACGACCACCTCACCGCTGATGCCACGCGCGGCAAAGACATCAAGAGCCTTGCGAATGCAGATGCCGAGCGTGCGCTCTTCGTTCAGGCAAGGGATAATCGCCGATACAACAGGAGCCCCCGCATCATCGGCGCTCAGGCTGCTCGGTTCGGCTTGGACCGTCGCGAAATCTGACCTGTTACCCATCGTGCCACCCGCTCCAGCCCGTCGTCAGCAATGCCGACAACTCAAGGCGTGCAACCCGCGCATTTCTGCTGCCCACGCGCGATATATAGCTAGAATAAGTTAGCTAGTAATCAACAGACACGCGCTGTCGAGCGAGTTGGGCGTTATCTCGTTTTCTTGGCGGGAGGAATTTCCCGCTCTCGTCGTAATGGTCGGCATCTCTGGATATGCCATCCAGTTGCTGGCCACCCCGAGGCCATGCCGGACCCGGCCTCTCCTATACGCTTGACCGGCAGTTCCGAGCCGTCTTCTGGCGCCTTCGGACGATCTTGAATTTCCGGTTGGCGCGATGGGATTCGAACCCTTTGCGGGCTGCCGCCGAACAGCCTAGCGGAACAGATACTTCGACACCTCCGGGTTGCCGCGGCGCCACATCACGTTGTCCAGGAAGTAGTGGTGCACGTTGATGAAAATCAGCACGATGAAGAAGAAGAGCGATGAACCGAGCACCTGCCTGTCGTACGGGATCAAGGCAGTCAGCACGAACGGGATCAGCCAGAAACCGAGATATCCAAGTGCGGCACCACCGACGATAAATCCCAAGACCCGCAGCCTGTAGAGCGGGCCAAGAAAGGCCAGGAGCTTCAGCGGCGGATCCCCGACGGCGCCGGGATCGTCGCGCTCGACATTGGTCTGATAGCGCCAAACCACCGCCAAGTACTGGAGCGAGTGGAGCGCGGGCACCACAAGCAGCCAGAGCGGGTTTATCCTCGCAATGAGAATCCAAAGGTAAAGCGATGCGACGTAGGCCACGACGCCGTTATACGGCAGGTTGCCGCCGTTTTTCCGCCAGCGATTGATCAGCATCAGAACCGTGGCCGCCGTGGAAGCAGTCGCCGTCAGCACGGCAATGTTGGTGATCCACGCCGGGGCTGCAAATGTGTAATATTCCAGGCCATAATATTTGCCCTGGGTGACTGCCGTATTCGTCTGAAGCCATGCCAGGATCCACACGGCATAGCTGTTGACCAGCAGCACGTTCTTGTCTCGATCGTCGAAGAATTTGCGCTTCAGGACGGCATCCACCATCAGCATGCCGTAGCCTTGCTTGACGTAGTGCCAGCCGACGAAAAAGAACATCGCATTGGTTGCATATCCCAGCAGGCGTGCGTTCGCCGCCGCCGCGCCATACGCAAAGAACGCGCCCATGATGACGGGAACGACGATGCCGGCGAAAATGTAGCGAAGTTGAAGGCTCCTGTCGTATCCATCCCCGCTCACCTTGCGCCCAAAGTTGCGGTAGAAAAGTTGGTATGAGTGGGCGAAGTGGGGATAGTTTATCAGGTAGGCCACAATGACCATCGTTGCGGCCACAGCGCCTTCGTACTCGAGCGGCACCAAAAACAGAAACGGCAGGATCAGAAATGCGCTGCCACCGAGCATGAGGAAGTCGGCAACCGGGCCGAAGAGATACTTTTGAGGTGCCGCCGCTCTGGGAGCTACAGTTTCCGCCGAAAGGTGAAGTGCCATGTTCGAGCCTCCCTTGGGAAGGCTGAGTTTAGCCATCGACCTGTGTGGCGACAAGGTTGGGGCGCCAAGCGTTCCCGACGGGGCGACCAATCGATCACAGGCAAAGCAGATTGCAGATTAGCCCGCCCCACGGGGTCGAGGCCGACAACCACTCGTGGCGCCGCAACGCGCGGTGGCGATGTCCCTCGCTGGCTTTACGCGGTCCGAAGCCGTTCGATTGAACCTGCGCCTGACGTTGTTGTAATCAAACGCGCAGCGGCGAATGCAGCCAGGATTATGAAAACCGCTGTGACGTTAAGGAAGATCGTCGACGCAAGAACGGTTCCGCTTTGGTCGAAGCAACTTGCGAATTCCATGGTGCTTTATCCCTTCAAACCCACTAACCCCGATCCAGTGGCCCCACACCGCCTGGCTCAGCATGATCCTGATTCAAGGGAAATACAAGTGATTGCTAATGTAGAGAGGGAGGCTGCAGCCGTTCCGCGTGTGCCAGAAAGCACTCCAAGTCTGCCTGTGAAATCTGCTGTGGGTCTTTATGCCTGGCGACCTCCGTTTGAGAAATCACCCGGGGGCTTCAGGTGCCCGGACCGGTAATGCCGTCAAAGACATCGTGAACCTGCGC
Organism: Mesorhizobium amorphae; assembly: GCF_014843845.1. Taxonomy (GTDB): domain Bacteria; phylum Pseudomonadota; class Alphaproteobacteria; order Rhizobiales; family Rhizobiaceae; genus Mesorhizobium; species Mesorhizobium amorphae_A. Next base: position 73,262 of record NZ_JHQS01000015.1, read on the forward strand.
AGCCAGCATGTCCCGCCTTGCAGGCCGAAGCCGTGCAGCCGCTGCCTCCGGTGACTGGGCTTAACCGCTATTCGGTCTCCGGCGGCACTTCTTTCTTGATCGTCTGAGTATCCGCGGTCGTTGCTGTATCGGCGGGCGCGACGCTCGCAGTCTTCGTCTGTGTGTCGACCGATGCCTGTACCTTCGAATGCCCGGGGCACTCTGCGGATGCAGCGGATATGGAGAGGCCAAGTGCGGCGGCTATTGCCAGCAAAGTTTTCATCGTCTTTCCCCTTTCGTGCTGACGTAGCGTAACCTGTCTGGCGCTGAGGACATAATCACTTTTGCCCTCGCGCGCTTGAACGCACGCGAGGGCAAACCTGTAATTGCGATAGCGCTGATCGGGGACGCCGGTCCCATGTGCCCTCACAGTACCCGCTTCGGAGGGCGTTTTTGTGAACTAGGCAGCCTGCAAAATGATTGATTGTTTTGGTGAGCGCGTCGGGGTTCGAACCCGAGACCTACTGATTAAAAGTCAGGGGATAATTACTAAGCTGCGCTAAGCCGGGCTAACGTACCCGTTGCATAACCTACTGAAAAGGCATAATACTTCAATCCAGCTTAGCTGACTTTAGTTGTCCTTATCGGCACCGATTGTTAGCCAGCCGTTAGCCGGAGGAAGTTTTCCAATGACCCGCAGGCGCAAGTTTTCCGACACTGGCGTTGAGGCGCTGAAGCCCAAGGCAGCGCGCTACACTTCCCCCGATCCCGAGATGCGCGGGCATTACGTTCGGGTGATGCCGTCCGGCGCGAAATCATTCGTTGCCGTGGCGCGCGACCCCAACGGCAAGCAGGTTTGGGCAACCATCGGCGCCGCCGACAAGATGGGCATTGAGAAGGCGCGCACGCTGGCAAGGGACGCCATTGAGCGCATCCGCCAGGGTTTGCCACCCGTCGAACAAAAGGCCGCTCCGGTGACCTTCAATGACGTGCAGGACGGCTACCTGAAGCGCCACGTAGTCGCCAAGGGTTTGCTCTCAGAATATGAAATCCGCCGCTGCCTTGACGTGTATGTCATCCCGCAGTGGGGCAAGCGTGAATTTGTCTCGATCCGGCGCGGCGACGTTGCCGCATTGCTCGACAAGATCGAGGACGAGAACGGCGCCCGGCAGGCGGATTCGGTGCTGGCGATCGTGCGCGGCGTCTGCAACTGGTTTGCCGCTCGCAACGATAACTATGTCTCGCCGATCGTCCGGGGAATGCGCCGCACGGTTCCGAAGGACAGGGCTCGTGAGCGCATCCTGACCGATGATGAAATCCGGGTGATCTGGAAGCACTCGGAAGGCACCTTCGGCGCGATGATGCAGCTTGCCCTCGCGACCGCTCAGCGCCGCGAAAAGCTGATGACGATCAAATGGGACGACGTGTCCATTGATGGCGTCTGGCACGTCCCGAGCGACGACCGCGAGAAGGGAACGGGCGGCGACCTTAAGCTGTCTGCCCTCGCCCTCGAAATCATCCGCAATCAAAGCCGCATTGGGAAAAACCCCTACGTCTTCGCTGGTCGCGGCGACGGCCATTTCAACGGCATGTCGCGGGCAAAAATCAACTTCGACAAGCGAGTGAAGGAAGAAGCGCAGGCGAAGCTAGCGCCGTGGGTGATCCACGATCTAAGGCGAACAGGCCGCTCGCTCATGTCGCGTGCTGGCGTCCGCCCCGACATCGCCGAGCGCGTCCTAGGCCACGTCATCGGCGGCGTCGAAGGGATCTATGATCGCCACGCCTACCGCGACGAGAAGGGCGACGCTCTGGAGCGTCTAGGCGCCCTCCTCGACACAATCATCAAGAACGACCCGAGCGCCAACGTGGTGCCGATCAGGAAGGCAGCACAATGAACCACCAAGAGTTTTTCGACGGTCGCCTCAATAATTGGAAAAAGCATTGGGAAGAAACCGGACTGCTTCCGGTCCTTTTCAGCGCAGTCGGCATGTGCGGCGAATGGAAAATTCCCCTGCCCGAATGGGCATCGCTGGCGGTTCTCAACCTCATCATCGACAACTTCAACACCACATCCAAGCCGGGGGTTAAAGGCTCTCTCGCCCGCCTTAAAAGCCGGATGGTCAAGGACTATGCACACTATCTCCGATGGTCTGCTGTAAGAAGCTGCCTGTTTCTTGCTGGGCTTGATGAACTGCCAGAGCCGGCAAAGAAGGGCCGGCCGTCTATCAAGAGCAGGGGTGATGGACCGACCAGAGACAGCCTGTTGAGCGAGGCGATGCAGCTGCTGAGCAAAAACAAATATGCGCAGGAGGTGACGCAGGACGCGGTCGAGAAAAGTTACATCATCGTCCGAGATTCGAGGGCGGCCGGCGAACACCGCTTTCGCTTTGAAGATTTCGAATTAATTGCGCCTCAAAACGCGACTTAAAGCTTTTTATTTCCCGCTAAGCCCGGTGTATCTGGGGTGTTCTCAACTAGTGAGGACACCGCCTAATGACTACGTTTCTCCGATTCAAAGACCTGAAAGCTCGCGGCATCGTCAGCAATTGGCCGACGTTGCTGGACTGGATCAAGGACGAAGGCTTCCCGCCCGGCAGATATTTCGGGCCCAACACTCGCGTCTGGGCAGACGAGGAGATTGACGCCTGGACGGCTTCGCGTCCCCTCGCCTCCTCGGAAAGCGAGGCGGCATGATGGCCTACATCATCCTCTGCGCCGCCATCGCATTGGCAAATCAGATCCGCTCGGGAGGTGTCGATGCGACCACCTCCTGAAACTAAAAGCCCAGCCGCTAGGGCAAGCGGCCAGGCCTTAGGAGAAGTCACAGGGGCGAACCTAGACTGTAACACTATTACACCGCTCCGCGAGACCTCTCAAGCCGAAACTATCGCCCAACGCCGGGCCGGCGCGCCAGCGCTCACAGCCGAACGCGCACGCGAACTGCTGCACTATAATCCCGAAACGGGCGCCCTGACTTGGCGTGTTCCCAGGGGATGCCAACGCGGCGCGCTGGCCGGAACGCGCACGTCTGAGGGATATACCCAGGTCGAAATTGACTATCGCCTGTACCGCGCACACCGGGTGATCTGGCTTATGCAAACGGGGAAGTGGCCGAAGCAGCTGCTCGACCATCGCAACGGCATGCGCGCGGACAACAGATGGCGGAACCTCCGCGAGGCCACGCCCTTGCAGAACGCAAGGAACAGGCGGCCGGGCAAGAGCAATTCCAGCGGCACCGTTGGCGTTTCATACCTCACCAGCCTTCAGCGCTGGGAGGCCTATATCGGGCTCGACAACCGTTGTGTCAGCCTTGGCCGATTTGTCGAGAAGGATGAGGCTATCTCAGCCCGGCGCCAAGCCGAGCAGCACCACTACGGAGAGTTCGCCGCCGGTGGAGGGCTCCCCGAATGACCGAGCAAATTCAACCGGGATTGAAAAAGGTCCGGGGCATGGCGCAAGCCTCCCTCGACCTGATCGAGGCGATGCACAAGATCGCCGAGGCAGTTCAGCCGATAACCGGCCGCGGCATCGGCTACAAGCTGTTCACGGCCGGCTTGATCCCCTCGATGTCGACCAACGACATGGCCAAGGTCTATCGCCTCCTGCGGATCGCCAGAGAACAGGGCGACATTCCGTGGGACTGGATTGTTGACGAGACCCGAGAGTTGGAGCGGGTTTCGACCTGGGATGATCCTGCCCAGTACGCTCGCGCTGTGGCACGGTCCTACCGTCGCGACTTCTGGAATCAACAGCCGTATCGCGTCGAAGTATGGTCTGAGAAAGGGACCGTTCGCGGTGTCCTGAAGCCGGTGCTCGACCATTATGCTGTCGGCTTCCGCGTCATGCATGGCTTCGCCAGCGCGACCACGGTCAACGACATTGCCACAGACGATGACGGGAGGCCGTTGATTGTCCTCTACGCCGGGGACTTCGATCCCAGCGGCATGTACATGTCCGAGGCCGATCTGCCGCGCCGCCTTGTCGAGTATGGCGGCGCGCACGTCAGGTTCCGGCGTATCGCTCTGACACCAGAACAGACGCAAGGCCTTCCGTATTTCCCTGCGTCCGACAAACGCACAGACAAGCGCTACGACTGGTTCGTCCAGAACCACGGCGCGCATTGTTGGGAACTTGACGCTATGGACCCGCGCGACCTGCGCGAGTGCGTGCAGCAGGAGATCGAAAAACTCATAGAGCCGGAAGCCTGGGCGCGGTGCGAAACGGTAAACGCGGCCGAACTGGAATCTCTTCAGTCGATCCTGTCGGGCTGGAGAACGGCATGACCAAGGCCAGCCCCGTGTTCTGCCCTGATCCGCCGCGCGCCATGGCGGATCAGCGGCTTTCGTCGCTCGATATTCGGGTGTTGATGGCGATCTCCTTCCACGACCGTTTCAGCAAGAACGGCATCGGCTGCACTGCCGGTCATGGCCGATTGGCAAGCCTCGTCGGCTGCCATCTGAAGAGCCTTTCCAGGTCGATCAGGACGCTTGCCGAATGCGGTTATGTCGGCGGCCGAGCGAACCCTCTTAACCCGAGATCGCGGTGCTACTTCGTCATCTACAACGAGATGGATGAGGCCATCATGAAGACCGTCAAGGGTAACCAGCCTGTTACCTACACAGGTAACGAGTTCGCTACCGATGACGCGCCGATAGGTAACCAGTTCGTTCCTGAGAACGGCGCCATAGGTAACCAACTTTCAGAAAACTATGAACAAAATCAAACGGATGCTTCGTATAATATATTAGGCGAAGCCTTAATAGATCCCGTTGAAACGGTTTTAATAGATCCCGTTGAAACGGCGTCATCGACGCAGGAGCCCTGGAAAAAAAGGGGCAACGAACGGGCGAACTCGACCAGCGTCGGCGCCCTGTTGGCGATGGCCGAGCGCTCGATGAAGAACGGCGCCGGGAAGGAAAGACTTCACTATTGGTTTGACTGGCTGGACGGCCTTGTCGGCGATCGTGCGACCCTCACCAACAACGACCCAAACTATGGGCGAGCGTACCGGCTGTTCGAGGAGTTGGGAGGGATGCTCGATGCAGCCTGAGCGCAACAACCTCGCCAGCAAGCGCAAAAGCACCGAGCGCGTTCGAGAGCATCGCGAATTAAAGCGGCAGGGTCTCAAGGGAATTCGGATCTATGTCCCCGCAGACATCGGCGATCGTCTCGTTGATCTCAAGAAGATGGACGAGTGGGACAGTGACGACGAGGAACGCGTCCAGGCCGCGCTTAACAGGGCGTTGCTGAAGGTCCTGGGCGACCTGTGAAACGTGTTTCATGGCCCGATTCGTCGACATGGTAAAACCGCTCAAATGGAAATCAGAGGCTTTCCGAATGTTGGCTAAGACGACTGACGCTGAGAGGAAACTGGCAAACTTCCGTGCAGTCTTGCACCTCCCGGAACCGTCCGAAGAATACCGGCAGGCAGAACGAAATTACCAGGCTGCCATCGATGCTCGCGAGATGGTCACGTCAGAAAAAAACGCCATCTTAGCCGACATCGCGCAAGCCGGATTTACCAGCCCCTTTCAGCGCACGCCCTCACGGACCCCGGCCGACGTTGCCGCCATCGACATCGAGCTAAAGCCGCTTGTCGCGGCAGAGGCAGAGGCCAAGGCAACGCGCGACCGCTTGCGCGGCGAATACGCGGCAACCGCCAAGGCGAGCCTTGCCGGCGCGACCGCCGACTTTCACGTGGCAGTGTCGCTCAAGCTGGATGAGTTGCGCGAGCTGCTCGACATCGGATCTGCCCTGCACGCGGAAGCCCTGCAGGCCAGTATCGAACTTGAACAGCCGATCATATCGGGCGCGGCGAAGTTGAATAGCGGCCTGGTCGAGATGGTCCGCAAAATCGTCGCAAGTTGGCGCCGCTGATGTACCTGAAAATGTGCGCCGAGAACGATCCCGCCAACCTTGACCCGACCCCTGCGGAGATGGCAGCGGCCCGCGCGGCCGCAGAACTGGCGCGCGCCAATGGCTCGGGACCGGATCACTGTCACATTGAGGTTCGCGGCGAGTTCAACCGCGAAAAATATTACATCCTGAAAGGGCAACTTGATGCCGCGCCTTTCGCCCGGAAACTCACCTTGCATATCGATTGCAACGGCGGAGAAGCCATGGCGGTCTTCGATGCCTACGTGATCCTGCGGCGCCATCCGGCAGAGGAAAAGACAACCGTCGTTATTGGCCGGGCTGAGAGTGGCGGACTCGTCGTCGCCATGGCCGGCGATCGGCGGATTGTTCACCGGCATTCCCGAATCCTTTTGCATCCGAGCACGGCAGCGAACCCCTGTGACGGAACGCTGACGGCAGCGCGTCTGGAGGAACTCGCAGCCATGTGTCGCGATGTAGACCGCGACATCATTCGGCTGATCGTCGCAAGGACCGGCGCCGATCCGGAAGTGATCGCGGCGGAAGCCAGTAACGAAATCCATTCCTCGCTCGACTGGTGCCGCAGGGTCGGCCTCGTCCACGAAATCATTGAGATGGAGGAAGCGGCGTGAGCCTCAAGGACTTTCTCGCAAAGAACGAACCGGCAAAGCTTACGCTTGCCACGGTGCAAGCCGAGATCGACCGGCTGTCCGCCAAGGCCGAGGACTTCGAATATAATCACTGGAATAGCGGCGCCCACATTGATGCGGCAAAGCTCATTCGCAGGGAAATAGACACCCTACGGGGTTTCAAGGCGCGGCTGCTCGCCGATCTACCGCCAATTTCGACGCACGAGAAAGACAAGCACTACCAAAAGGGCGCGGTCCTGGTCGATGCAAGCGGCGTGGTCTGGGAGGCCGGACGGCCAACATGGGACAGGCCTGAAACCAAGTCTGACGACTGGCAACCCATCATCGGGACGCCTGCCGAGCCCGAGGCAGTTGTTCAACGGCAGGTAGCGCCAAAGGCCAAGAAACGCACCAAGGCAACGAAGGGAAAGACTGAGGCCGACGAGGCGGAAGAGCAGGTCTATCAGGCTGAGGTGGATGAGACCTTCAACGCGCTTATCGAGGATCTAGGTTTCGAAGATCTAGCCCGGCCGCTTTCAACACGAATGACGGTTAGCCTGGTCGCACAGGTTTTAACCATCCTAGATCGCGCCTGTTCGAGAATTAACAAGCGCGTCGATGAGATCGGAAGCAGGCCTGGTCTCACCTATCGCGGCGTCTTCCGTGCCGATGTCACCTACCGCCTAGGTGATGTCACTACCCACGCCGGCAGCGCATGGCATTGCTGCATCGAGAGCGTAACCGGAGTGTGCCCAGGCGACGGGCAAGCGATGTGGCAGCTGATGGTAAAGCGCGGCCAAAACGGAAAGGACGCAAGGCCATGAACAACACTGCTGTCAACGACAATGACCCGAACAAGCCCGTCGCCTTCTACATCACAGGCAAAGGCCAGGACTGGGCAGGCGATCCGCAAGTCCTGGCCGCCACGCTCCGCGGTTGCCTCGCTCGGTTCGAGGAAGGCTTTGGCCGTCTGCCTGAAGAGAACGAAAGCCAAATGATCTGGGCTGCAGTGCAGCGCTATCACGGCGTGCCCGAGCAGAACATCGAGCCCGCAGAGATGAGGCAGCAGTGATGACCGCGCACACCCCTCGGGGGGCCAAAGGCGATTTCCCCAAGTCAAAACCCGCGACCGGTCCCGCCCCACAACACGCAATAACGTCCTGAATTTTAGTTTGAGGTGTGAAATTTTCCATGGGTGTTAGAGGCAGAAAATCCACCGCCGAAATGTCGATCGCAACCAAGGTCGACGGCAAGTTCATGCTCCCGCCAGAGGGTCTGAGCCAGGCCGAATCCGACGTTTGGCTGGACGTGGTTCGGTGCCTTCCCCCTGATTTCATCGCGAAAGAAGCTTCCGAGATGCTGGCGGCCTATTGCCGGCACGCCGTCTCGACGCGCGACCTCTCGACAATGATCGCTCGCTTCAATCCGCGATGGTTGAAAGTCGACGGCGGTTTGGCTCGCTACGAAAAGCTATTGCGAATGCGGTCTGTCGAGAGCCGCGCCATGCTGGCCTGCGCCCGAAGCCTGCGCCTGACATCGCAGAGTCGCGTCGACCCGAAAACCGCCGGCCGCGCTCGCCGCAACGGAATGCTGCCCTCATTTTACGACCTTCAGCCCGACGAGTTCTTCGATGACTAAACTGGGACTCCAGCGCACGCCGAACCTTCCTCCGACGGGTTTTCTGAAGCCCGGTGAGAAAGCGGACGGCTCGCACCTTGATGCAGTCGATCGTGAGGCACTGGAGAGGTCAATCGAAATAGCGTGCCAGGATAAGCGCGCGGGCCGCGCCGAACAGATCGCATGGAAAATCGCCAACAATGATGGAGGCTGGTTCGAGGCGGCAATCTTCGCGTCATTCTGCTGCCAGGTGGATTCACTGCGTCTGAAGCCGTGGGAAAGCCCGCCGGTTCATGGTCGCAAGGAAGATCCGCAATCGTGGCGCCTTCTCCGGCGGATGTTGAAGGCAGGCATTTCGCAATTCGAGCCCGACCCGGCGGCGGCACTGATGAGGGCCAAGCGATGACAGACACCGTCGCCATCAACGACAAGTGGGCTCTCGATGCGCGGATGGGTCCGGTCTTTCAAACGACCGTCACGCCATTGATGGGCGGCTACGAGGATCGAAACCAGGACTGGCCTATCGCGCTGTGGAAGTACGAGGTCGAGCTTAGAAATCGACCGATCGCTGAAATCAGGGCTTTCGTGGCGCACCTCCTAGGCCGGCGCGGTTCAATGCACGTCTTCCCACTGCGCGATCCGCTCGACAACACGCTGACCGACGAAAACATCGGGACCGGCAACGGCGTCACGCTCGAATTTCAAATCAAGAAAACCTATGCTGACGACGATCGCCCATATCGGCGGCCGATTGCCATAGTTTCCAACCTCGTCGTGAAAGTTGATGGCGTCACGCAAGTCGAAAGTGTCGATTTCAACACCGAAGATGGTTGGATCGGTTTCCTGAATGATCCTCCCGCCGCCGGCAAGGCGATCACAGTCAGTTGCGATTTTCTGATCCCGGTCAGATTTGAGGCCGACCAGAATTTCCTCACGCTGCCGATCGGTCCAGGCACATCGAACGCCTTCGCGTCGGCTGGACCATTTGTTTTGTTGGAACGGCACGTCCCCAAGCCGGATCTTGGTATCACACCGCCCACGCCGATGGTCTACAGCTACGAGGGCTCGACGCTCGATAATTCGAACCTGACGACTTACACCTTCGCGGCCAAGAACGTCGGCGCTGCAGGCGCGGGTCGCGTTATCGCTTTGGCGGTTCAAACTCGCCCGACCTCCATCGGGACTCCGAGGTCCATTACGGGTGTTACCGCTGACGGTGGTGCCATGACGGCCGGACCATCTTTTACCGGGGGGAGTTCAGGTCAGCCCACGATAGCCTGGTTCTACCGCGTGATACCTACGGGGACGACCGTGACGTTCGTAGTCACCTTCAGCAACGGTACGCAGAACTGCGCGATTGGAACGTATCGGCTGTTCCCCGCCAGCAGCACGCCCGTCGATACCGCAGTGACTGCCTTGACCGGTACATCAGCAATGCTGACAGACCTCGAAGTGAAAACACAGGGATTGGCTTTGATCCTTGTCGATTCCGGCCGCACCGCCACCCCTCAACTCAACTCCAACTCATGGGGCGGCGTGGACACCCCGATTCACGATCTGACTGACCAGATAAGTGATCAAAACGGATCTCTGAACCTTTTTTCCATACCGACAACCGAAAACGATACCAGCCGAGATTTCACGGCCACGGCTTCCGGAGATAGCGTGGTGATAGCCGGTATGTCGTTCCAGTGATTTAGCCGGCGATCGCCATCCCGAGGCCGACGCCCAGGCGCTGGCGAGTCGCCTTCAGTCGCCTTTCCACCGTTACCCCAAGGTGGCTTCCTCAACGTCAAAGCAGATCCCACCCTTTTCTAAAAGCAAGGGATTGCTAGTATGCCTTGACGGAGATGGGGGCGTAGTGATGCCGAAGAGGTCCAAGAAGGCCTATCCGAACAGCGATCGCTTCGAGGAAGACGGGCGGCGCCTCTAAAGCGCCCATGACGCCGCTAGGACCGCGAAGGCCACCAAGGCCGCGAAGTTTGCTATGGCTATCGAGGCTGCCCATGCTGAGACTACCAAGGGGAACAAGCCGATCCTCCGCGTCAAACGGCGGCGCCGGTCACTGCTCATAGGTGGTGCCTCACTGGCTGCTGTTTTGGGCCTTTTGATGTACTTGATGGGCGCGGGCTAACCCCTGTTGCGCGGGCCCCAAGGCAGCGCAAGGACGCGCGAGCCGCTTCGGCGACGTAGGACGGCGGCCAAGCGAAACGCGCGCTGGCGGGGCCTTGCCGGTTGGGAACTTTCTAGCGCTTCCTGAATTCTAGTTGGAGGCGGTGCATTCTATCGAACCGTCCAAGCAACAGGCCTTCCGCCATTAAACCCCTCTTGGCGGCGGGCCTGTTGCGTTTCAGGTCGGCTTGTCGACCAGCGGTTTTGCGACCTCATCGCCGATGTTGATGCCCCTTGCCATAATCCAGAGTCTGGAGCGGCCGGGATGGTCAAGCGATCGCTAATATGGGTCTAAAATTGTCTGGAACTATCCCGCTCGTCCTGAATTGTAGCTGTGGCGGTCGATTCCTCAGGGATGTAGCCGCTAAAACCCCAACGAAGACCAAAGCCCGTCGCCGGCGCTCCCAGTAGGCGGCGGGCTTTCCGTTGAGCGATAGGGTTGCTAGCTGGCTAGCCCTGGGCCCCGGCGGTCGGGCGGGCTTTTTTTGTTTTCTGCTGGAACATCGGTTCGAACGCGCCGTTGCTTTTTCCAGGTCTCACAATGGATAACGGACGCGCCCTATGTTGCTCTTTAGATCATTGCATGAAATTGCCGCAGCGCGCGGCGATGGCTTGCACCCCGCTTTATTGAAGGTGATGACGCGGTCGAAAGCCTGGATCGATATTGTAAGCGCGCTACAACCCGCTCCGGCATACAGGCCTTCAGACATCGACTTCCCTGCCAACGATGCCGTACCTAGGGGTGTTGCGTTTCGGGCCGACGAGCGCTGAGGGGTGAGCACACGCGCCGTCAACTTCCTGCACAAGTGGATTTCCAACAACGTCCCGGAGACAGTCGGCGCCGACATTATCTCCGTCGCTGAATTGACCCAAAAGCTATTTGCCGACGCCAAGGCGATCGGGATCGGCAGCGTCGAGATCGAGGAAGAGACTGGGAGCGTCTATGAGGTGATCCTGGACGTCATCGTTCATCACGGCTTGACGGATTGAGGTAGTGAGAGAGGGCTGACAAAGTAATGCCCTCAAGCGGTCATATCGTCTGCAGATCATGCTCAATGCCGAGGAACTCGCTATCCTGGACGCTTGGCGATTTGAGAAAAGACTGCCGAACCGTGCTGAGGCAGTGCGGGCGTTGCTTCAACGCGGTCTCATAGCGAAGGGGTATGATGCAGAGCGAGGCGCACGTTCGGTCGACTTCGGGGTTCTCAATCGGCCGCGAGCCCTTCCAGACGCTGCAGGGCACTGCATGTCTACTGCTGGGTACGGCCCGCTGCGGACGTGCCGTGCCAGTCCCTTGAGACAACGTCCAGCGCCATCCTTATGTCATCGGGACTGTCGATGCCGCCGCTAAAAAGAGCGATCAGGCGACGCGCCAAATGCTCCCGCGCTGGGTGCGTGCCCTCCATACCGGCTTGCTCGCAATAATCGTCTAGAATTCTGGTGAGTGTTGCCAACTGCTTTTCGTCAGCTATTCCGCGTAAGGTCATCTCGCGTCTCCCTATAGGGCGAAAGCGTGATCGACTCTTCCAAGCACCCGTGTGCCGTACTAGGCGGGCGACAAATTAGGGTACGCCTGTGGAGATGCACTAGCGAGTCATTTATTTCCGGAACTGGAAGGTCCTTGGCACGTTGCGGCCCATTGCGGCCAGCTAGTCAAGCGGCCCAACGGTCGGGGATGGGCGCTTGTTGACCGCCGGGCCTAGCCGGCAAGGCTACCGGCTGGCGAGGTTATAGGCCGACTTGCGTCGATGCCAACTTGGACGCCGGCTGCCGATCGGAACAGCGAACAGAGATCGGCATGCCGGCGCGCTACTACCCCACCCCTGTTTCATTTATCGGTGCGTTATAGCGAGCGCACAACTAAGCCAAAATGATAGGGTCTCCCTACCTCACCGGCCCCGTCCCGCTCCACTGGAGGAACATGCGTCCGCAATGCCGGGCTTTTAATTGACAATCGGCGCCACCGTGTCGTGCAAAGGCTTCTTGCGTGTCGGCGGCCGGTATTTCCAGCCGCGCGGCAGCGGGCCGTTCCTGGCTTATCCCCAGACGGCCAGCCGATCGGTAAAATTGTCCGGGTTCCGTTAAGGTCTTCCGCATTAGCGCCGGCTCATGGTCTCGACGTTGCCTAGCAACAGAGCCCGCTGCCAACCCCAACAGCCCACCCCCCCAGGCAGCGGGCTTTTTTCCTTCGCATTTTCAAGCGGCTTATGTTTTCGGGATTTTCAACGCGGTTGCATCAAAGTCTAACGATCGGGAAAGCGCACTAGAAAGCACGTGTGGTAACCGTTGATTCAACCATTGCTGGTATATTTGCAGAGTGGCGGCTCCGACCGGCGTAGGGCTGGGTTTAGCCGGAGCCGCCTGCGCAGCCAGGGGTAGTAGTTTGACCGCGCTGTCTCAGAATAGGACAGCGCGGTCTACGACTGGTTAACGTCGCCGGGTCCGCGATGCGGTCGGCGGCGTTTCAAGCTCTTCGAGACCGGCGTGTCATACCCCGACAGTTTCCTCCCCGCGAAGGAAAACGCAAGCTTCGCAGGCGCCCGCCAGGACGCGCGAGGCGCTTCTCTGGTGTAGGAGAGCGGCCAGCGGAAGCGCCGCGCTGGTGACTCGCCAATTCCCCGATACGGCGTATAATTCCCGCGTCGCCCGTACCGAGTAGCGGCATTGCGGACGATTGGGAGCTGGCAGTGCTTCCGCCCTAGAGGCAGGAGGCTTGAAGTGTCAGGCGCCAAGGTGTCGGCATTCGATCGCGATATCCTACGTAGTGCCTTCCACAAATCGGTCATCGAAGACGCAATCCCCGAAGCTCGATGGCGGGAATACGCTTCGCAGATGGTCCGCGACTTTACCGGTGTAGAGACGGTCGAGACCGCCTTGCTGGAATGGATTGTGCGGAAGTAATCACACGTCCAGCGGCCCGGCGGCTGGGGGGCTGGGTGGCTTGGGCTTTCGACCGCCGGGCCTAACCCGGAAAACGATGGTTTCGGCGCCTGGCGAAGTTTATGCCGGTCACGGATCGCTGTTTTGCTGGCGAAACGAGGGGCGGTCTACCCTCAAATTGGATGAGCCCAGTAGCCGGAGAGGGAGGCCGAACGGCCGGTGCAGTCTTGGGCATGTTCGAAGCTAGGTCTATTTGCACCGCACCGGCCATTCCCCAGCGCTATTAATCTATCGCACATTAGAAATTGCTCAATTACGACTGAGTGCCCTGGTTGACCGGGGCCTAAAGACGCTGGAACATTTCCCCCGGTGATGACGTTTCAGCGACCATCAAAGCAAAGGGGGCAATTTGATGAACACGCAACCGTGGAAGACTTCGGTCGAGATCGAGGAACTCGGAAATAGGCATTATGTTCGGGTCATCGAAGACGGCGTGGTAAGCGTCAAGCGCTTCCTTTCTCGGGAAAATGCCAGAGACTTCGCCCAAGCCGAACAGGTGCGGCTTGGGCTGGATAAGGGTCACGTTCCATTTCACAGGGAATTTCAGTAGAAGAAAAACGCCTCAGCGCCGCGGGAACAAAAATTCGCGTGTGCCCCACCCGCATTCCGGCCAAGCCTTGTTGGTAGGCCCGCTGCTTTCCCTAGCAGCGGGCCATTTCAGGGGAACCGCAGATCGACGCCCATGCCGGCCAGACAAGCGGCTGTGGCGGCCATTCCCCTTAACGGCTGGGTAAGCCGCGATTCACCATTTGTTCATTATATTAGGTCACGCTAATGACGGACATGCCAAGGTTTCGCGTTCATGGCCAGGCCCCGGCGACCGACCCAGCGCCGGGGCCTTTTAATTCGCTCGCCTACCTCTGAGTGATCGGAAATTGTACTACGTTGCCGTCGCGCTTGCGGGTTTCGATCTCGCGATAGATCAGAATGGTCATCGCCATCTCGGCGCTTCCAGCTAGGGATTTTCCTGGCATGGCCTCTAGGAGGCTGTTAAGCGTGTGGTCGTCCATTTTTGCGAGATGGGCTTTGACAGCCTCAATGGTATCGCCAAGTTCTGCAAGTAATTTGGCTGCAATCTGCATCACCATCGCCGATATGAAAGTGGCCGGTGCTTGTAGCCTGCCGGTCGAGGATCATATTCGGCCGCAAGGGATGGGAGCAAGCAGATAAACGGGGCTTCCGATGCCTGTATTGAGCTTATGCAGTATGTCGTCGGCCTCTAGCAGCTTCAGGCCGACCAACAGAACGCCGTCGAGAATCGCCGGCAGCCGGTTCCGCTATGCGCTCGTTGCATGTTGTAGCGCTTGGTGGTCTTGGTCATTGCCTACGCCGACTCTTGCTGATCCCGCCAGTTTACGTCCGAACATGCATCATATAGCACGGCCGAGAGGTGGGTGGGCCGTTGTGCCCGGCGTCCAGGAACTTGAGGACGCCGGGCCTAGCTTGCCGAACGAGAGTGTCATCAAGCGCCCGGCCGATTAACGTTGGTGACTATTCATGAATAAAGCGTGAAGGGGGTCGGTGAAGTCTGCCTATATGCGCTTCAATCCGTTTCGCGGTCCTATCAGATGGGACGGGACGGGGCCCGTGAAATAGCGCCATTCCCCTACGGTTCGTCAGCCAGGCAGTCTTTCGAAGTCATGGCGCGCGCCTCCGACAGCCCGGCTAGACAATCTTCGAGAAGCTCCAGGCGAAACTTGTGCCAACGCAACTGTTGGCCAAGCTGGGCCATCTTGAACATTCCGACAGCACAAGACGCTTTTTCGGTTAGTTCGCATTGCAGCGAAGCTATCCGCTCTCGCAATTTCACGGCTTCGGCGAGCCGCTGATCTCTGACCCAACCCCGACCATGCATGGTCCTTACCCACATGAGCAACCCAGGCAGAAGATAGCGCTGCCGGCGTTAATCAAAGAGATGTTCAATTAGTACAATTCTAGCGACTGCTGGCCGGCGGCCAGTGAACAAAGGTCAGGGGCTCGTGTAGTTGCCGTTCCCTTTTATGATGGCTACGCCCTTGCCATGCGTGTCGAACCATAGCAAGCCGCTCGACCCTGTGAAGCTCCGCGACCGGTTCGGCCCAGATGCGCCGGCAACAGCGCCGCGTTCTTCGAAGCTGTTGAAGCAGATGGGCCTGGAGGGCATGGTCTCGAAGCGACGGAGGGTGTGCAGGAGGCCAGGGCGTCCAAGCCAGCGCAGCGGGTGCCGAGCGCCTTTGCCGATGAAGTCGAATGGTCAAGCCAGGCATCACCGGCCGGGTTAAGTTCCTTCGCGGCGAGCACACGCTACGCCATGCGACAGGACTTCGAGGAAGGAACCTAAGGCGGCCGGCCAGCTTGTCTCAGCATGAGCGCGCGAGCCCTAGAACGACGGCGTGTCAGCCGTAGCACTCACTTCGACCACACAGTTCTTCGTTCTTCAGGGTCTCGGCTCCAGGCTAGTAGCGCTACTTCAATTGCAGAACGATCGAGCCCTCAGAGACTGCGGGTGCGCCGACGCCAGTGTTGGACGCGTTCTCCTTGATCCAGTCTCTCGCTTTCTGGAGGCTTTCATCCGTGCCGGCCTTGTTAGTGCAGACCGTAACGGAAATGCCGCCATCTGCCGTGCGGATGAGCGAGTAACTCACAAATCCCTTCACCGACCGTATGAGGCTCTCAACTTCCGTCTTGCGCTTCTCCAGCACGTCGAAAAGCTCTTTCGCTCCCTTGCCAGAATAAGTTCTTACGATTGCGTGCATGCCCATTCCTCCCTTTGGCCATCCACCCGCGATAAATTATACTCTCCCCGCCCGTGATTTCCAAATCTAGGTCCCGCGCCCCCGGCTCTGTCCGGACGGCGCCGCCGCCAGCGGTCGATAGCTGCGGCATCCCTATCCCTTCCTGTTGCACTGCGCTGTTTGGGTCATTTCTTAAGCCGTACCCCGGCGCCGCCGCCATTCTCGGCGATGAACTCGACGCCGGCCGATTCGAGGGCGCGGCGGATGGCTTCAACAGTTCTTTCCTTCAGTTCCTCGCCAGCTTCGAACCGAGAAATCGTGGCCTGCGCCACCTTTGCGATAGCAGCCAATTCCCTCACGCCCAGGCCTAGCGCAACCCGTGCCATCTTGCATTGAACAGGCAGCATTATAACCCCGTTATCATTTTAGGTTGACGTTATCACGCCGTGACGTTAAAAGAACAGTGTAGTCTTTTTATAACACGGGAGCAAATCCAATGCCGAACACACAAGTTCGGGCAGCCGCCGAAGGCATGCCCGCAATCAACCTAAGCCGCCGCCTAGCCCTCTTGGGCGGGCTATCTGCCGCCGCAGCGCTTGCTGCCATACCGAGGGCACAAGCCGAGGGCCATGACCCGCTGCTCGACGCCATCAACGCCTATCGCGCCGGCTTGGCCGACTTCAACGCCTATTCACCCGAAGATGACGATGCGGCCGACGCCTATGCCGACCAGTCCTATGGACCGCCCATGACGGCGCTCGGTGAGTGGGAAGCGCCGGCAACGACCCGCGCGGGCGCCATGGAGGCCCTACGGCTCATCGCCGAGGAGAATAGCCTGTTCGTCGGTAGCCCGTTGGTGGAGCCGTTGCTGGCCGCTGCGCTGGCCTATTTCGAGGCACAGTCATGAAACACCAGACAGTGTTCATCGGCATGACGCCGACCCTGCGCCTACGGATCGAAACGACGATCGAGAACCTGCTCAGGCTGCTCGACGAGATCGACGGCGACGAAAACTTTGAGCCGGATCACGCTGGCTTTGACCCGCGCTTCATGGATGATCGCGAGGAGGATCACGAATTGGAGCAGGACAACTGCGACGACGAGGACGGCGGCGACACCGAGCCGAACGGCGATGAGACTGACCATAGCGCCAACGAGGATGACATGGGGACGTGCGACGAGCGCGACCCCGCCGCAGCACCCATGGCCAGAAAGGCAATGCAGCGGCTTCGGGAAATCCAGGACAGTCAAAAAATGCTGGTGTCGCCAATGAGCCGTTTTGTCGATCACCGCGATATGACAGCGGCAGATATCATGGACTGCAGCTGCGAGGCGTTGGCCATCATCCACCTTTGCGAAACTGCCGCTTGGGCGCTTCAGAATGGCGGAGGCAATGCCGCAGGGCTCGCGGACGCCATAGGGTCCGGGCTCAAGCTGGCATATGCCTTGCTGGAACCCGTCCACGAAGCTCTCGCAAGCCATGAGGGCCGACCGTAAACGTCACGGAAAACTTTTCCACCACGCAAGCCCGCTGCCTCACGGTGGCGGGCTTTTTGTTAGCCCTCCGTTAGCCTTGTCAGTTTTCGGCAGGAAAGTCGTTTCGGAAGCGAAACTTTATCTCGTTGTTTCCGCTTAGGAATTTGTGGTGAGCGCGTCGGGGTTCGAACCCGAGACCTACTGATTAAAAGTCAGTTGCTCTACCGGCTGAGCTACGCGCTCCCGCGGGCGCGAAAAGGCCGCCCTCGAAATTGCGCGGAACATAGGGAGAGTGCACCGGCCGGTCAACCGGAAAAAGCGGGGCATGGAAGGCGGATTTTCCCGGGGCTCGGCTCGGTGCCACCGGGCTTTGGGTGCCGCCCAGACCGCGGGCAGCGGCAGGGCCTGAAGCGGTGGTTTCGCGGCCTGTGCCTCGGCAAGCAACGCATGCGAAAACAATCACTTGCAATCCTGGCGGGAACAATTGCCCGGCCTGCCCGTTTCCTTGCCACAAGGGACGTCAACCGCCTCTTTCAAGGAGAAGACCATGAACAGGATCATATCGGGTCTGCTGGCGACAACCCTGTCCGCTTCGTTCGTTGCGGCCGAGATCGTCCCGGTCAATGCGCAGCCGAGCTATGTGCCGATGGGGCAAGGGCTCTCATCGGACGTGCAGACCGTGCAGTACCAGGAATGGCGGAGAAACCGTAACTTCAACCGCAACCGCACCTTTTCCCGCAATGACGGCATGTATTGGAACGGTCATCGCGGCTACCGGGAATACCGTCGCGGCTATCGCCGTCACGGCGACTTCTGGTTCCCGCTTGCTGCTTTTGCGACTGGCGCATTGATCACCGGCGCCATCATCAACAACCAGAACCGGGTCTATCGCGGCGGCGACGCGCATGTGCAGTGGTGCTACGACCGATACAGAAGCTATCGCGCATCGGACAACACCTTCCAGCCTTATGACGGCCCGCGTCAGCAGTGCTATTCGCCTTACTAGCGGGCGGATCGAACACGGGAGGCTGATGGAAGCCCGTGCCGGCGACGGTGCGGGCTTGCGTTTTGCCGGCAGAACTACTGCGTACTCAAGGTCCTGCGCACCGCATTGCGCCAGCCAGCGAGTTTGGCCGAGCGGACAGTGGCCTCCATGTCCGGCTTGAAGCGCCGCTCGAGCGACCAGCTCCTGGCGAAGCCCTTGGCCTTCGGCCACACCCCCGCCTTCGAACCGGCGAGCCAGGCAGCACCGAGCGCCGTCGTCTCCAGGATGGTCGGACGGTCGACCGGCGCATCGAGGATGTCGGCCAGCCGCTGCATGGTCCAGTCGGACGCCACCATGCCGCCGTCGACACGAAGCACCGTCTTGGCCGAAGCGCCCTTCCAGTCCTTGCGCATGGCATCGAGCAGGTCGCGCGTCTGGTAGGCGACGGATTCCAGCGCCGCGCGGGCAAACTCCGCCGGGCCTGAATTGCGGGTCAGGCCGAAGATGGCGCCACGTGCTTCAGCGTCCCAGTGCGGTGCGCCGAGGCCGACGAAGGCCGGCACCAGATAGACATCCTGCGTCGGATCGGCGCTTGCCGCCAGCGCGCCGCTGTGCTCGGCCTTGCCGATCACCTTGATGCCGTCGCGCAGCCATTGCACGGCTGCACCGGCGATGAAGATCGAGCCTTCCAGCGCATAGGTGGTCTTGCCGTTCAGGCGGTAGGCGATGGTCGTCAACAGCCGGTTCTTCGAGCGCACCAGGTCGGCGCCGGTGTTGAGCAGCGCGAAGCAGCCGGTGCCGTAGGTGGATTTCATCATGCCCGGCTCGAAACAGGCCTGGCCGATGGTCGCGGCATGCTGGTCGCCGGCCACGCCGAGAATTTTTATCTCGGCGCCAAACAGGTTTTTCTCCGTGACTCCATAGTCATCGGCACAATCCTTGATCTCCGGGAGCATCGCGGCCGGAATGCGCAGGATGGACAGCAGCTCGTCGTCCCAGACATTCTTCTCGATGTTGTAGACCAGCGTGCGCGAGGCGTTGGTGGCGTCGGTGGCATGGACCTTGCCACCGGTCAGCCGCCAGATCAGGAAACTGTCGATGGTGCCGGCGAGCAGCTCGCCCTTCTCGGCGCGTTTCCTGGCGCCCTTCACCTTGTCCAGCATCCAGGCGATCTTGGTGCCGGAAAAATAGGGATCGAGCAGCAGGCCGGTCTTTTTGGTGAATGTCTTCTCCAGCCCCTGCTTCTTCAATTTCTGGCACAGCGGAGCGGTGCGCCGGTCCTGCCAGACGATCGCGTTGTGGATCGGCTTGCCGGTCGCCCTATCCCAAATGACGACGGTCTCGCGCTGGTTGGTGATGCCGATGGCGGCCACATCAGAAGCTGCGCGGCCGGCATTCTTCAGCGCAGCCTTCACCGTGGCGACGACGCTTCCCCAGATATCCTCCGGGTCGTGCTCGACCCAGCCGGAGGCCGGATAATGCTGGGTGAATTCCTGCTGGCCCGTGCCTGCAACCTTCATCTTGTCGTTGAACAGGATCGCCCTGGTCGAAGTCGTCCCTTGGTCGATCGCAAGGATGTATCCGGTCATTGTCCCTCCCGGGGTAGTCTTTTACACAAACAGGGGAGACGGCAAGATGCCGCCTCCCCCGATCTATGCGATGCCGGCGCGTACGCCAGCACCAAAACTACTTCTGCCAGCTCTTCACCAGTTCGTCGTAGTTGATGGTGACCGGCTTTTCCTTCTCGTTCTCGATCTTGAGCTGAGGCGCGAGATGGCCGTTCTTGACCGCGTCGGCGTTCCAGTAGGCGAGGTCATGCTCTTCGGCCATCTTCGGACCGATGTCGCCCTGGATGCCTGCCTTTTCCAGGCGTTCCAGTACCTTCTCCTGCTCGGCGCAGAGCGAGTCCATTGCTTCCTGCGGCGTCTTGGCCCCGGATGCCGCGTCGCCGATCGCCTGCCACCAAAGCTGGGCGAGCTTCGGATAGTCGGGTATGTTGGTGCCGGTCGGCGACCACTGCACGCGGGCCGGCGAGCGGTAGAACTCGATCAGGCCGCCGAGCTTCGGAGCGCGGTCCGTGAAGCTCTTGTGCTGGACCGTGCTTTCGCGGATCAGCGTCAGGCCGACGTGGCTTTTCTTCACGTCCACTGTCTTCGACGTCACGAACTGAGCGTAAAGCCAGGCGGCCTTGGCGCGATCGTCAGGGGTGGACTTGAGCAGCGTCCAGGAACCCACGTCCTGATAGCCGAGCTTCATGCCGTCCTTCCAGTAGACGCCATGCGGCGACGGGGCAAAGCGCCATTTCGGCGTGCCGTCCGCGTTCACCACCGGCAGGCCATCCTTGACGAATGAAGCTGTGAAGGCGGTGTAGGTGAACATCTGCTGTGCGACCATGCCCTGCGACGGGACGGGGCCGGATTCGCTGAAGGTCATGCCCTGGGCTTCCGGCGGCGCATAGGCCTTCATCCAGTCGAGATATTTCTGGATAGAGTAGACAGACGCAGGGCCATTCGTGTCGCCGCCGCGCGCGACGCAGGAGCCGACCGGCTGCGATTTCTCGTTGACCTTGATGCCCCATTCGTCGACCGGAAGACCGTTCGGCAGGCCCTTGTCGCCATTGCCGGCCATGGATAGCCAGGCATCAGTGAACCGCCAGCCGAGCGACGGATCCTTCTTGCCGTAGTCCATGTGGCCATAGACCTTCTTGCCGTCGATCTCGCGGCCGGTGAAGAATTCGGCGATGTCCTCATAGGCCGACCAGTTGACGGGAACGCCGAGGTCGTAGCCGTACTTGGCCTTGAAATCGGCCTTGTTCTTCTCGTCATTGAACCAGTCGTAGCGGAACCAGTAGAGGTTCGCGAACTGCTGGTCGGGCAGCTGGTAGAGGTCGCCGTCCGGAGCGGTGGTGAACTTGGTGCCGATGAAGTCGGCGAGATCGAGGTTCGGGTTGGTGACGTCCTTGCCCTCGTTGGCCATCCACTTGGTCAGGCTGCGCGCCTGCTGGTAGCGCCAATGGGTGCCGATCAGGTCGGAGTCGTTGACATAGGCGTCGTAGACGTTCTCGCCCGACTGCATCTGCGTCTGCAGTTTCTCAATGACGTCGCCCTCGCCGATCTCATCATGCGTGATCTTGATTCCGGTGATGGCGGTAAAGGCCGGGGCGAGCACTTTCGCTTCGTAGTCGTGGGTGGCGATTGGCTCGGAGACGACCTTGATGTCCATGCCGGCGAACGGCTTCGCGGCATCGATGAACCATTGCATCTCGGCTTCCTGGGCGCCGCGATCGAGCGTCGACAAGTCCTTGATTTCGGTATCGAGGAAGGTCTTGGCTTCATCCATTCCGGCGTAGGCCTGGCCTGCTCCCCAGAGCAGGACAAGCGCAGTCGTTGATGTTAAAAATTGCCTTCGCATTAGTTTCCTCCACTTTTCAGGTTTCAAGTGCGATCTGGAGCGGTCGCTGGCACGCGTCCGCTCCAACAGTTTCCCCCTCTATACGTAGCGGAACACGCCGACGGCGTAGACCACGGAGAGAGCGAGAGCCCACCACAGGTTGGGTCCGACAAGACCCAGCCAAGCGAGATGGATAAAGGCGCTGCCGAGCAGCGAAACAAAGAGGCGATCGCCGCGCGTCGTCTCGAAGCGCAGGACACCGATACGGGGATTGCCGCCCGGCGAGGCGTATTCCCAGACCGCCATGCCGCACAGCAGCACCAGGATCGTGATGAAAAACAGCGCCGTCGGTAGCGTCCATGCCATCCAGGTCAGATTCATGGTCAAACCCTCCCCAGGGCAAAGCCCTTGGCGATGGTGTTGCGCACGAACTCTTGCGTTCGTTTCATCATACCCTCCCCAGGGCAAAGCCCTTGGCGATGTAGTTGCGGACGAACCAGATCACGAGCGCGCCTGGAAGGATGGTGAGCACGCCGGCGGCGGCGAGCACGCCCCAGTCGAGGCCCGAGGCCGAGACCGTTCGCGTCATGATCGCCGCGATCGGCTTTGCGGCGGTCGTCGTCAAGGTACGTGCGATCAGCAGCTCAACCCATGAGAACATGAAGCAGAAGAAGCAGGCCACGCCGATGCCGCTGGCGATCAGCGGCATGAATATCTTCAGGAAGAAGCGCGGAAAGGAATAGCCGTCGATATAGGCCGTCTCGTCGATCTCCTTCGGAACGCCGGACATGAAACCTTCGAGGATCCAGACCGCCAGCGGCACGTTGAACAGGCAGTGCGCCAGCGCCACGGCGATATGGGTGTCGATCAGGCCGAAGGCCGAATAGAGCTGGAAGAACGGCAGCGCGAACACCGCCGGCGGCGCCATGCGGTTGGTCAGGAGCCAGAAGAAGAGGTGCTTGTCGCCGAGGAACCGGTAGCGCGAGAAGGCGTAGGCCGCAGGCAGCGCCACCGAAACCGAGATCACCATGTTCATGACGACATAGATGATCGAATTGATGTAGCCCCTGTACCAGGAAGGGTCGGTGAAGATCACCATGTAGTTGGCGATGGTCGGGTTCTTCGGCCACAGCGAAAAGGCGCCCAGGATCTCCTGATTGGTCTTGAAGCTCATATTGACCAGCCAGTAGATCGGCAACATCAGAACGATGATGTAGATCGTCGGCACAAGCCACCAGAACCGGGATTCTTCGCCGCGCCGCCGCATCAGCCGCGCGATCTGGTCCTGCGACAGGGTGCTGGCGAGCCCGTCCGAAACCGTCGTCTCACTCACTCGGTCCTGCCTCGTCGTTCTTTCGTTGGCGCCGCTCATCTCTCAGTGCTCCGCATCGACGCTGGTCATGACGGTGTAAAACACCCATGACAGCAGCAGGACGATCAGGAAGTAGATGATCGACATGGCGGCTGCCGGCCCGAGGTCGAACTGGCCGATGGCAATCTTAACCAGGTCAATCGACATGAATGTCGTCGAATTGCCGGGACCACCGCCGGTGACGACGAAGGGCTCGGTATAGATCATGAAACTGTCCATGAAGCGCAGAAGCACGGCAATCAGAAGCACGCGGTTCATTTTCGGCAATTGGATGTAGCGGAAGATCGCCCAGCGCGACGCGCCATCGATCTTGGCGGCTTGATAATAGGCATCCGGTATGGAGACGAGGCCGGCGTAGCAGAGCAGAACGACGAGACTCGTCCAGTGCCATACGTCCATCAGGATGACCGTCACCCAGGCGTCGGTGGGGTCGTTGACATAGTTGTAGTCGATCCCGAGCGACGACAGTGTGTAGCCAAGCAGGCCGATGTCGATGCGGCCGAACACCTGCCAGATCGTGCCGACGACGTTCCACGGGATGAGCAGCGGCAGGGCCATCAACACCAGGCAGACCGGCACGCCCCAGCCTTTCTTGGGCATGTTGAGAGCGATGAAGATGCCGAGCGGGATCTCGATGACGAGGATGATTGCGGAGAAGATCAGGTTGCGGACCATCGACAGCCAGAAACGATCCGACCCAAGGATTTCGGTGTACCAGTCCGAGCCATTCCAGAAGAAGACGTTGTTTCCGAACGTGTCCTGTACCGAATAGTTGACCACCGTCATCAGGGGGATCACCGCCGAGAACGCCACCAGCAGAAGCACCGGCAGCACCATGAACCAGGCCTTGTTGTTCCAGGTCTTTTCCATCTATGCCCCCATCTCGACGCGCCAGGAATCGGCATAGATGTTGATGCCGGCCGGGTCGAACCGCACCTTTGGTTCGGCCGGCACCGTCTCGTCCTCGCCGATGACCGCAGCGATCTCGCGGCCTTCAAGATTGGCGCGGACCACCTTGTGGCGGCCGACATCCTCGACCTTGCTGATCTTGACGGACATGCCATCGCGGCCGAGCCTGACATATTCGGGGCGGATGCCGAGTTCGATGGCTCCTGCTCCCGCCTTGGGCACGCCCGGCAGTTCGATGCGCTGGCTGCCGATCGTCGCGGTCTTGCCGTCTATCGCCACCGGCATGACGTTCATGCCGGGCGAGCCGATGAAGTAACCGACGAAGGTGTGGCGCGGTCGCTCGAACAGTTCGGCCGGCGTGCCGATCTGGACGATCTCGCCGTCATACATGACGACGACCCGATCGGCGAAGGTCAGAGCCTCGGTCTGGTCGTGCGTGACATAGACCATGGTGTAGCCGAAGCGACGATGGAGCTGCTTCAGCTGCGAGCGCAGCACCCACTTCATATGTGGATCGATGACGGTCAGCGGCTCGTCGAAAAGGATGGCGTTGACGTCCGAGCGCACCAGGCCACGGCCGAGCGAGATCTTCTGCTTCTGGTCGGCGGTCAGCCCGCGCGCCTTCTTCTTCGCCAGTTCCGCGAGGTCGATCATGTCGAGCGTCTCGCGCACCTTGCGATCGACGTCGGCCTCCGGCACGCCGCGGTTGCGCAGCGGGAAGGCCAGATTGTCGTAGACGGTCATGGTGTCGTAGATGACCGGGAACTGGAACACCTGGGCGATGTTGCGCTCCTGCGTCGACAGCCGGGTCACATCCTTGCCGTTGAACAGCAGCTGACCGTGCGAGGGGTGCAACAATCCCGAAATGATGTTGAGCAGCGTGGTCTTGCCGCAGCCCGACGGGCCGAGCAGCGCATAGGCGCCGCCATCCTCGAAAGTGTGGTGCACTTCCTTCAGGGCGAAATCGGCGTCCTTCTGCGGGTTCGGCAGATAGGAGTGCCTGATATGGTTGACGTCGATGCGCGCCATCGCTTGCCTCTCTATGCCGCCAGCTTCGGCGCGGCCACGGCGCGGCCGTGCTCGTCGAAGACCATGATGTGGCGCGGATCGATGAACACCTCGACCTCTGCGTCGGGTTCGAAATCGCGGATGCCGTGGGTCAGCATGACCCAGCGCGCGTCGGCAAAGTCGAGATGGATGAAGCTCTCCGAGCCGGTGATCTCGGTGATGGTGACCTTTGCCCGCACCGGCA
The DNA here is from genome assembly GCF_014843845.1 of Mesorhizobium amorphae. GTDB lineage: Bacteria > Pseudomonadota > Alphaproteobacteria > Rhizobiales > Rhizobiaceae > Mesorhizobium > Mesorhizobium amorphae_A. The sequence continues at coordinate 98,571 of NZ_JHQS01000015.1, forward strand.
CGGCGGCTACGTTTGGCCGCTCGAGCGACAGGTGGTGCGGCTGGAAGCCGATCGTATAGTTGGCATCGGCAATGCCGGCGAGATCGGCCGGCACCGGCAATTTGACGCCGCCCTCGAGCAGGAAATCCGGGCCTTTCTTGGCCAGCACGATGGTGTTGAGCGGCGGGTCGGCGAAGGTCTTTGCCGTCACCAGGTCGACCGGCTTGCGGAACACATCGATGGTCGGCCCGAACTGGGTGATGCGGCCCTGCGAAAGCGTCGCCGTGTTGCCGCCGAGCAGAAGCGCTTCATGCGGCTCCGTCGTGGCGTAGACGAAGATGGTGCCGGCGGCGGCGAAGATCTTCGGCAGTTCGGCGCGCAGTTCCTCGCGCAGCTTGTAGTCGAGATTGGCGAGCGGCTCGTCGAGCAGCACCAGGCTGGCATTCTTGACGATGGCGCGGGCAAGAGCCGTGCGCTGCTGCTGGCCGCCGGACAGGCTGAGCGGCGTGCGGTCGAGATAGGGCGTCAGCTTCAGAAGTGCTGCTGCGTTGCGCACTTCCTTGTCGATCTTTGCCTGGTCGGTTCCGGCGACGCGCAACGGCGAGGCTATGTTCTCGTAGACGGTCATCGCCGGGTAGTTGATGAACTGCTGGTAGACCATGGCGACGTTGCGCTTCTGCACCGGCATTCCGGTGACGTCCTTGCCGTCGAACCAGACCGAGCCCGAGGTCGGCACGTCGAGGCCCGCCATCAGCCGCATCAGGCTGGTCTTGCCGGACAGTGTCGGTCCAAGCAGCACGTTGAGCGAGCCGTGCTGAAGCGTCAGCGACACGTCACGGACATGCTCCGCGGCGCCGACCGTCTTGGTGACGTTTCTCAGTTCCAGCATGATGCCTCCTCCCAGGCTTTCTGCATCAGCCAGCCATCCTTATTCTGCCGCCGCGACATGGCGCCGGCTTATTCCGCGCATGAATTCGTCCAGTGCACCCGCCTGCTCGCGGCTCAACTGCAGGCCGCGCTTGGTCCGGCGCCACAATACATCTTCCGCTGTCATCGCCCACTCGTTTTGAACGAGATAGCGCACCTCGGCCTCGTAGAGATCGGCGCCGAAATTCCGGCCGAGATCGGCATTCGACCTGGCGAGGCCGAGCAGCGTGCGAGCGCGGGTGCCGTAGAGGCGGGTCAGCCGTCGGGCCAGGCGCGCATCGAGAAACGGATAGGCGGTCTTCAGCTTCGCCACTTCGACGTCGAAACCGGTGGCCGGGAAATCGCCGCCGGGTAACGGAGCGTTGGCGGTCCACGGCTTGCCGCGCTTGCCGAGGAAAGCCTCGATCTTTTCCAGCATCGATTCCGACAGCCGGCGATAGGTGGTGATCTTGCCGCCAAAGGCGTTGACGATCGGCGCCGCGCCCTCGCCGCCGTCGGCCTTCAGCACATAGTCGCGGGTCGCTTCCTGTGCCTTCGAGGCGCCGTCGTCATAGAGCGGGCGCACGGCGGAATAGGTCCAGACGATGTCCGAACGCTTGACGCCTTGCGCGAAATATTCGCTCGCTGCCGCGCACAGATAGTCGATCTCGGTATCGCTGATCTTCACCTCGTGCGGATCGCCCGGATAATCCCGGTCGGTGGTGCCGATCAGTGTGAATTCTTCCTCATAGGGGATGGCGAAAATGATGCGGCCATCCTTGTTCTGGAAGAAGTAGGCGCGCGGATCGTCGAACTTCTTGTTGATGACGATGTGGCTGCCCTGCACCAGGCGCACATTGTGCACGTCGTTCAGGCCGACCGTCGCCGACAGCACCTGGTCGACCCAAGGGCCGGCGGCATTGACCAGAAGCCGCGCCTTGACCTCTTCGGCCTGCCCGGTGTGGACGTCTTCCAGCCTTATCGCCCAGAGATCGCCCTCGCGGCGTGCGCTGACCACCTTCGTTCGGGTTCGGATGGTTGCGCCGCGGTCGGCGGCATCGCGTGCGTTAAGCGCCACCAGCCTGGCATCGTTGACCCAGCCGTCGGAATATTCGAAAGCCTTGCGAAACAGCGGCTTCAGCGGCTTGCCAGCCGGGTCCTTCGCCATGTCCAGCGTCTTCGTCGCCGGCAGCAATTTGCGCCCGCCAATATGGTCGTAGAGGAACAGGCCGAGCCGGATCAGCCAGGCCGGACGCAGGCCCTTGGCGTAAGGCAGCACGAAACGCATCGGCCAGATGATGTGCGGCGCGTTCTTCCAGAGCACCTCGCGCTCCATCAGCGCTTCGCGCACCAGGCGGAACTCATAGAATTCGAGATAGCGCAGGCCGCCATGGATCAGCTTGGTCGAGCCGGACGACGTTCCGCTGGCCAGATCGTTCATCTCGGCCAGAAAAACCGAAAAGCCACGCCCGGCAGCGTCGCGGGCGATGCCGCAGCCGTTGATGCCGCCGCCGATGACGAAAATGTCATGGATCGGAGATGCGTCCAAGAAGTCCTCCAGCGATTTCGCATTGCAGCATTTTTGGTCTATTGCGAAACCGTTGCGGGATTATTTCGAAATAGGAACGAATGTCAAACGAAATATCACAGACATGTGAGAGGCCTGTGATGCGGCCCCAAAAGCCGCCTAGCCGAGCGCCGTCTCGATCAACTGAACCTCCGCCTCCTGGCAGATTTTGCGTACCGAAGGGATGTCGCAACGGTCGGTGATGAAGGTATTGACCTGCGACAGATGACCGATGCGAACGGGCGCGGTGCGTTCGAACTTGGTCTGGTCGGAGACCAGGATGACGTGCCTGGCATTGGCGATGATAGCTTGCGCTACTTTCACTTCGCGAAAATCGAAATCGAGCAACGCGCCGTCATGGTCGATGGCCGAGGCGCCGATGACCGCGTAGTCGACCTTGAACTGCCGGATGAAATCGACCGCCGCCTCACCGACCACGCCGCCGTCGGAGCCGCGAACGACACCGCCGGCAATCACCACCTCGATCGAAGGATACACGCGCATCCTATTGGCAACATTTATGTTATTGGTGATGACCATGAGGCCGTTGTGGTCCAAAAGCGCCTTGCTGACCGACTCGGTCGTGGTGCCGATGTTGATGAACAGCGAGGCATTGTCGGGGATCAGCCTGGCCGCCGCACGGCCGATCGCCTCCTTCTCGTCGGCAGCGATCTTGCGCCGCGCCTCATACTCCATATTCTCGATGCCGGACGGGAAAAGCGCGCCGCCATGGATGCGCGAAAGCAGCCGCTGATCGCAGAGATCGTTGAGGTCCTTGCGGATGGTCTGCGGCGTCACGTTGAAATGCGTCGCCAGATCGTCGACCAGGACGCGGCCCTGGTCCTTGGCCATCTGGATGATTTCGGCGTGGCGCGGCGACAGATACATCAAAAGCCTCCCGTTTTCGTTTTTCTTGTCTATACCTGAAAACGAAAGCGATGAAAAGGCATAAGCCGGCTAATGAACATGATCCGATTGCAAAGGCAAACCCGCGCGCGGCTGCCGGCGTCGCTTCAAGCAAGCCCGCGCGCAATTTCCGTCACGACGTCGAATGCCGCATCGACATCGGCCGCCGTCGCCTCGAACTGGCCAGCCTGGAAGCGAATCGCGACGCGTCCATCCACGCGTGTCTGAGTGAGATAGATGCGGCCATCATCATTGATGGCGTTGACCAGGCTAAGATTGTGCTCGTCGGAATCGGCGCCCGCCGCTGCCCGATGCCGGAACGAAAACAGCGACAGCATCGGTTCGGTGACGATCTCGAAATCCGCCTCCCTTGCCAAGCGCGCGGCGAGGCCCTCGCTCCAGGTGACATGGTTGCGGATCATGGTGCGCAGTCCTTCCAGCCCATGGGCGCGCAACAGGAACCAGAGTTTCAGCGCCCGGAAGCGCCGGCCGAGCGGTACGGTCCATTCGGAATAGTTGATGATACCGTCATGGCCATGGGTCTTCAGGAACTCGGGTTTGATCGCCAGCGTGCGGACCAGGTCCTCGGGCTGACGAATGAACTGGACCGAGCAGTCGAATTGCGCGCCCAGCCATTTGTGCGGGTTGAAGACAACGGAATCCGCCTCTTCGACGCCGCTCCAGAAATGCCGGTATTCCGGGCAGATCATCGCCGATCCGGCCCAGGCGGCGTCGACATGCAAATAAAGCCCGTGCCGCTTGGCAACCGCGGCGACGGCGGCAATGTCGTCGGTGCCGCCGGTGCTGGTACCGCCAACGCTGGCGATGATGCCCGCAGGCAGCATACCGGCCTTGCGGTCGGCGATGATGGCCGATTCAAGTGCTGCCGTGTCCATGGCGCGAAACCGGCCGGCAACAGGAATGCGGACAAGGTTCTCCTCGCCGATGCCGGCAACCCAGATCGCGCGGTCGATCGAGGTATGGACCTGGTCGGAGGAATAGACGCGCACCCTTGCCTGCCCGGCCAGACCTTGTTTGTTGCCCTGCCAGTCGAGCGCCCGCTCCCGCATGGTCAGCACGGCCGCCAGCGTTGCCGATGAGGCCGAGTCCTGGATGACACCGGAGAACCCGTCAGGCAGGCCGAGTGCCTGGCGCATCCAGTCGACGGTGCGCGTCTCGAGTTCGGTCGCTGCCGGCGAGGTCTGCCACAGCATGCATTGCGCGGCCAGCGCCGAGACCAGATATTCGGCCACCACCGAGACAGGCGCCGCATTGGCCGGGAAATAGGCGAAGAAGCGCGGATGCTGCCAATGCGTCATGCCGGGTACGATCTTCTGCTCAAAATCGGCAAAGATCCTGTCCATCGGCTCCGCCGTTTCCGGCGGCGAGGCTTCGATGCTGCGGAAAATGGCACCTGGCGAAAGCGCCGGCCGAACCGGCCTTTCGCGCAATGTGTCGCGATAGTCGGCGCCCCAATCGGCGGCGCGCCTCGACCACGCACGGAATTCATCGTTGTTCATCGCATCCTCCCGAAACGCATCATGGCCGGCTCCCAACCAGCATCTTCCGCCGCTTTAATTAACACGTTAAATATAATGCAACCCAGCCGTAAGGCCGAAAGCGCCCTACCCGGGAAAGTCAGGCAGGCTGGCAAAGGCCGCTTTCAGCGCGCTCGACCACCCATCCGATATGGTGCGGTAATATTGATCGTCCTGGCCAATCCGCTTCTTCAGGCTGATCTTGAAGGCGTCCTTCTCGTAGAACAGCAGGTCAAGCGGCAGACCGACCGACAGGTTCGACTTCAGCGTCGAATCGAACGAGACCAATAGCAGCTTGACGGTCTCGGCCAGGCTCATCGTCTTTTCATAGGCGCGGATGATGATCGGCTTGCCGTACTTGGTCTCGCCGATCTGGAAGAACGGCGTGTCGTCAGTCGATTCGATGAAATTGCCTTCTGGATAGATCATGAACAGGCGCGGCGCGCTGCCCTTGATCTGGCCGCCGAGGATGAAGGAGGCATTGAAATAGGAATCCGCCTTCTCGCCTGCCGGCGAGGAATGGGCGATGACTTCCTTGACCGTGTCGCCAACCAGCCGCACCGTCTGGTACATGGACGGCGTTTCCAAGAGCGTCGCGTGGCGATCCGCCACCGCCTTGGTGCGCTCGTCGAGCAGGCTGACGACGGCCTGCGTCGTCGCCAGGTTGCCGGCCGACATCAGCACGATGACGCGCTCGCCCGACTCCTCCCAGACATGCATTTTCTTGAAGGTCGAGATCGAATCCATGCCGGCATTGGTGCGGGTGTCCGACATGAACACGAGTCCGCGATCAATCTTCAGGCCGACGCAATAGGTCATCGATTCTCTTTAGCAGCGATTCCGTTGGAATTACTGCTCTACCGTGACGGTGACGGCAAGCTGTTCTTGCGCTTGTCCCAGCCTGATCCCAGAAACCGGCGAGGCATCGCGATAATCCCGGCCGGTTGCCACTCTCACATAGCGCTCGTCGGGAGAAATACCGTTGGCGGCATCGAAGGCGACCCAACCCAGGCCTTGGACATGCGCTTCGGCCCAAGCATGGCTGGCCGCCTGCTGGACCATCGCGTCCATCATCAGATAGCCGCTGATATAGCGGGCCGGAAAACCCATGGCACGCGCGGCAGCGGTGAAGATATGGCTGTGGTCCTGGCAGACACCGGTTTTGAGCGCCAGCGCGTCCTCGGCCGGCGTCATGACATTGGTGGTCCCGGGCTTGTAGGCGACGCGCTCGCCGATGATGGCCATCAGCCTGTGCAATCGCTCGATGTCGGTGCCCTTGCCCACTGAGGCGGCAAGTTCGCGAATGCCTTCGCCAATAGCGGTCAACGTCGTCTCCTGGCCAAACAGCCAGAGCGGCGCAAAACCCTGATGCGGTCCCGAAACGCCCGTGGTGTCGCGCGTCACCACTTCGCCCGACGCTTCGATGGTGATGGCATGCTGCTCGCCCTCGACGCTCAGCAGCCGCGTGTCATTGCCGAAATGGTCGGTGAAGCGCACTTCCTCGCGCGCGCCGTCGATCCTCAGTTCCCACGACAGCACGGTCTGCGTGTGCCCGCTGAGCGGAAGCAAGCGCAGGCGCTGCAGCAGATACTGAACCGGCGCGTCGTAGCTGTATTCGGTCCGGTGGGTGATCTTCAGCCGCATGGGCGTCATTTTCCATTTGCGAGCATGATCTTGCGGGATCGTGCTCAGTAGAATTTGTAATCCTGCGCGATCTCGTCGCCGAGCCTGGTGTTGTCGCGAATGAAATTGGCCAGGAATTCATGCAGGCCGGCGTCGAATATATCCTTGATGGAGCCCGCCCTCAGCATGGCCTGGGTCTTGTCGGCGGTCGCATGGCAGGCATGGCGTTCGCCATAGTCGTCGCCGAGGAATTTCAGATGTTCGGCGAGGAAGCGGTAGCAGAAGGTCAGCGAGCGCGGCATGCGGACATTGAGGATCAGATAGTCGGCGATGTTGGTCGGCTTGTAGTCGGCTTCGTAGACCCAGCGATAGGAGCGGTGCGCCGAGACCGAACGCAGGATCGATTCCCATTGATAATTGTCGAGCGTCGAGCCGACCCAGGAGATCGACGGCAGCAGCACGTAGTATTTCACGTCGAGGATGCGCGCCGTGTTGTCGGCGCGTTCGACATAGGTGCCGAGCTGCGAGAAATCGAAGATCTCGTTGCGCAGCATGGTGCCGTAGAACGAGCCGCGGATCAGCGCCGTCTCGCGCTTGATCGCATCGAGAACACTTGGCAGGTCGCGTTCGTCGATGGGTCTCGCCAGCATGCGCTTCAGCGACATCCAGGCTTCGTTGATGCTTTCCCAGGTTTCGCGGGTCAGCGCCGTGCGCACCATGCGGGCATTGTTGCGCGCCGTCTCGATCGCCGACATCGTGCTCGACGGGTTCGAAGTGTCGCGCAAAAGGAAATCGGCGACATTGGCTGCCGTGTAGTCCTGGTATTTTTGAGTGAAGGCAACGTCCGCGCCGGCACTGAGCAGCACCGAATTCCACTCTTCCGAGGCATTCTGGGTGCGCGTCAGCGCCATGCGCAGGCCGGCATCGACCAGGCGGGCCATGTTTTCCGCCCGCTCGATGTAGCGGTTCATCCAGTAGAGCCCGTTGGCGGTGCGGCCGAGAAGCATGGGGAGAGGCCCTTCGGGCTAGTGAGTAGTGAATAGTGAATAGTGAATAGTATGTGCTTGAATATCGATGGAATATGGCATTGCGCTGTCCCTCTACTACTGCCTACTGACTACTCACTATTTCTACTCACTCATCTCAATCATCCAGCACCCACGTATCCTTCGTCCCGCCACCTTGCGAGGAATTCACGACCAGCGAACCTTCCTTCAGCGCCACACGCGTCAATCCGCCGGGCACGATCTGGATGCGGTCGGAGACCAGCACATAGGGCCTGAGGTCGACATGGCGCGGCGACAGGCCCTTTTCGGTCAGGATCGGGCAGGTCGACAACGCCAGCGTCGGCTGGGCGATGTAGTTAGACGGCTTGGCCTGGAGTTTCTTGGCGAAATCCTGGCATTCCCTCTTGGTCGCCGCCGGTCCGACCAGCATGCCGTAGCCGCCGGAGCCGTGCACTTCCTTGATCACCAGTTCGTGGATGTGCTCGAGCACATATTTCAGGCTGTCCGCCTCCGAACAGCGCCAGGTCGGGATGTTGCCGAGGATCGCCTTGCGGCCGGTATAGAATTCGACGATCTCGGGCATGTAGGAATAGATCGCCTTGTCGTCGGCGATGCCGGTCCCCGGCGCATTGGCGATGGTGATGTTGCCGGCGCGGTAGACATCCATGATGCCGGGCACGCCAAGGGCCGAGTCGGGACGGAAAGTCAGCGGGTCGAGGAAAGAATCGTCAACCCTGCGGTAGAGCACGTCGATCTGCTTGTAGCCTTCGGTCGTGCGCATCGCGACATGGCCGTCGACGACGCGCAGATCCTGCCCTTCGACCAATTGCACGCCCATCTGGTCGGCCAGGAAGGCGTGTTCGAAATAGGCGGAGTTGTAGCTGCCGGGCGTCAGCACGGCGATGGTCGGGGTGCCCTTGGTGCTCTGCGGTCGCACCGCCGCCAGCGACTGGCGCAGCAGCTGCGGATAGTTTTCCACCGGCCGCACCTTGATCTGCTGGAACAGCTCGGGGAAGAGCTGCATCATCGTCTCGCGGTTTTCCAGCATGTAGGAGACGCCGGAGGGCGTGCGGGCATTGTCCTCCAGCACGTAGAATTCGTTCTCTGAGATGCGGACGATGTCGACGCCGATAATGTGGGTGTAGACGCCGGCCGGCGGCCTGACCCCGATCATTTCCGGCAGGAAGGCCTCGTTCTTGGCCACCAACTCCCGGGGCACTCGGCCGGCGCGCAGGATTTCCTGGCGGTGATAGATATCGTCGAGGAAAGCGTTGAGCGCTTGCACGCGCTGCTCGATGCCTTGCGTCAGCCGGCGCCATTCATTGCCCGAGATGATGCGCGGAACGATGTCGAAGGGGATCAGCCGCTCGGAGGCTTCCTGTTCGCCGTAGACGGCGAAGGTGATGCCGGTTTTGCGGAAGACGCGCTCGGCATCCTGCATTTTCTCGGTAAGTCTGGCCGGATCCTGCTCCTTCAGCCAGCGGTCGTAAGCCGAATACGGTTTTCTCAATCCGGAAACTTCCGGAAGCATTTCGTCGAACGCTGCCAATCGCATACTCCCCTGTGACGCCATTTCACTGGCGTCGCCGGAGAAAATCAAGCGCAATCGGTGATTTGGGGCACGCCGGCGGTCAGTATGTCAGAACTGCCTAAGATTAAGGCAGCGCCGACAGGGCCGGGTCAGGCTCTGCCTTGCGCCCGGGCAAGCCTCGATTCGGTCAGAAGGCCCGGAAGGTAACGACGGTGAACGTGTCCTTGATTCCGGGCAGAATCTGCACCTTCTCGTTGACGAAGTGGCCGATGTCCTCTTCGTCCTCGACGTAGAATTTGGCGAGCAGATCGTAATTGCCGGCGGTCGAATAGATTTCCGAGGCGATCTCGGCATCGGCGAGCGCGCTGGCAACCTCATAGGCCTTGCCCAGGTCGCACTTTATCTGCACGAAAAACGCCTTCATTGCCCGGTCCTGCTTAGTCTCTGCGCGAATAAGCGGCCCTTGTGGCAGACTGCCGCCCGGCTTTCAAGCATTTGGGCGCTCAGGCTGCCGCCGCTGGCGTATCGTTGCGATTGTTCCGCCCTTGTTGAAACCACGGAGCGCTGCAATGCGTATGGTATAGTGTGTCGTCTTCGAACAGCGATTTCCCTGGGGACACCGGAGGCAGGCCATGCGCCGCACCTTACTGGCATTCGCAGTCGTTCCGTTCCTTCTAGTGTCTTCGGCGTTTGCCGGCGATGCCGAGATCAAGGCGGCGCAGACGGTCATCGACAGCCAACTGAAAGCCTTCATCGCCAATGACGGCGCCACCGCCTACAGCTACGCTGCGCCGAATGTGAAGCGGATATTCCCGACCGTCGACACCTTCATGAACATGGTGACCAATGGCTACGCGCCGGTGCGCCAGCCACTGAACTATTCCTTCGGCAAGGTGCAGCAGACGGGTCCGACCTCGATCGTCCAGCAAGTGCTGATCGTCGGGCCGGACGGCAAGGACTACGAGGCGGTCTATACGCTGGAGCAGCAGCCGGACGGCAGCTTCCAGATCACCGGCTGCAGCCTGCGCGCGTCGACCTCAGTCAGCACCTGAGCCCGGTCACATCGTCGGAATATCGCCCCGCGCCCAGCCTTCGGAAATCTCCGTCGCGCGCGCTTCGAAGGCGCCGGCTTCGATCGCGGCGCGAATGTCCTGCATCAGCTTCTGGTAGTAGGATAGATTGTTCCAGGTCAGCAGCATCGCACCCAGCGCCTCCTGCGAGCGCACCAGATGATGCAGATAGGCGCGTGAGTAGTCGCGCGCGGCCGGGCAATCGCTCTCCTCGTCGAGCGGGCGCGGATCGTCGGCATGGCGGGCATTGCGCAGATTGACCTTGCCGCGCCTGGTATAGGCGAGGCCGTGGCGGCCGGCGCGGGTCGGCATCACGCAATCGAACATGTCGATGCCGCGCGCCACCGATTTCAATATGTCGTCCGGCGTGCCGACGCCCATCAGATAGCGCGGCTTGTCTTTAGGCAGTTCGGCGCAGGTGATGTCGAGCATGTCGAGCATCACCGCTTGCGGCTCACCCACGGCCAGGCCGCCGACGGCATAGCCCTTCAGCTCCATCGCCTTCAGCGCTTGCGCCGAGCGCACCCTGAGCGAGGGCACGTCACCTCCCTGGACGATGCCGAACATCGCCTTGCCCGGCTGGTCGCCGAACGCCGTCTTGCAGCGATCGGCCCAGCGTAGCGACAGTTCCATGGCGCGCTCGATCTCCTTCTCCTTGGCCGGCAGCGCCGTGCATTCGTCGAGCTGCATCTGGATGTCGGAATCGAGCAGCCCCTGGATCTCGATCGAACGTTCGGGCGACATCTCATAGGCGGCGCCGTCGATATGCGAGCGGAAGGTGACGCCTTTTTCGGTGAGCTTCCTGAGCTTCGACAGCGACATCACCTGAAAACCGCCGCTGTCGGTCAGGATCGGATGCGGCCAGCGGGCAAATTCATGCAGGCCGCCGAGCCGCGCCACGCGCTCGGCGCCGGGCCGCAGCATCAGGTGATAGGTATTGCCCAGGATGATGTCGGCGCCGAGGTCGCGCACCTGGTCCATATACATGGTCTTGACGGTGCCGCCGGTGCCGACCGGCATGAAGGCCGGCGTGCGGATCTCGCCGCGCGGCATATCGATCACGCCGCACCGCGCCTTGCCGTCCGCCGCCAGCACGTTGAAGGAGAAAGCCTCAGCCATTGAATTCCTTGTCGTGCATCGGCGCGCCGGGTGCCTGTTTGTCCAGCGACTGCCGGTAGCGGATGCAGCCGCGCATGAATTTTGGCCAGGGCGGCACGGCAATCGCCGGTTCGGTCTTTTCCGGCAAAAGATCCCACAGATCCGGATGATGCCAACAGAGGTCATGGCCGGTGGCATCGCGATGCTGGCGAATGCCGGCGCGCAATTTCTTCACTTCCGCGATCAGGGCGTCGCGGTCCATTCCATCGAGATCATCGTCCATCGCTCGTCTCCGCTCGGTAAAGCAGGCTCGCATCTCCGTAGGAGTAGAATCTGTAACGGCTCTCGATGGCATGCGCATAGGCTGCGCGCATCGTTTCGAGGCCGGAGAAGGCCGAAACCAGCATGAACAGCGTCGAGCGCGGCAGATGGAAATTGGTCATCAGCATGTCGGCGGTCCTGAAGCGGTAGCCGGGGGTGATGAAGATGTCGGTCGGGCCGGACCATGCGACGAGCGTGCCATCCGCGCGCGCAGCACTCTCCAGCAGGCGCAGCGAGGTCGTGCCGACGGCGATGATGCGTCCGCCCCTCGCCTTCGCCGCGTTGAGCGCCTCGGCGGTCTCGTGGCCGACCGAGCCGGTCTCGGCATGCATCTTGTGGTCGGCGGTGTCTTCGGCCTTGACCGGCAGGAAGGTGCCGGCGCCGACATGCAAGGTGACGAAGCGGCGTTCGATGCCTTTGGCATCGAGTGCTGCAAACAGCTCCGGCGTGAAATGCAGGCCGGCGGTGGGTGCGGCGACCGCGCCCTCCTCCCTGGCATAGATGGTCTGGTAGTCGCTGCGGTCGCGCTCGTCGTCGTCGCGCTTGGAGGCGATATAGGGCGGCAGCGGGATATGGCCGACGGCGTGCAGCGCCTCGTCGAGGAAAGCGCCGGAAAGATCGAAGCCGAGCAGCACCTCGCCGGCCTCGCCCTTCTCGATCACCGTGGCGTCGAGCTGGCCGAGGAAGCAGGAATTGCCGTCATGGCCGAAATGGATGCGGTCGCCGGCAGCGATGCGCTTGCCCGGCCGCATGAAGGCCCGCCAGCGGTCCGGCGCCACCCGCATGTGCAGCGTGGCCTCGACCTGCGCCTGCGCTTCGCCGCGCCGCCTGATGCCTTTCAGCTGCGCCGGAATGACCTTGGTGTCGTTGAAGACCAGCACGTCGCCGGCTTCGAGAAACGATGGCAGGTCGCGCACCGTCCGGTCATTAAGCCCCTCGACGGGCCTGACCACCAGCATGCGCGCGCTGTCGCGCGGCTCGGCTGGTCGCAGCGCGATACGCTCCTCCGGCAATTCAAAATCGAAGAGATCGACGCGCATCAGTAAAGCCGGATAAGCAGCGCTCCGGCCAGCAGCAGAACCGCACCGGCGACACGGCCGAGCGAAATCTCGCGCACGGCGACGCCAAGGAAGCCGGCGCGGTCGATGAGCATGCCGGCCAGCAACTGCCCGGCGACCAGGAACGCCATCAGGGCGGCGGCGCCGATGCGCGGCGTCAGAATGGTCGAAAGCGTGACGTAGAAGCCGCCAAGCATGCCGCCGGCAACGAACAACCAAGGCGCCGGCGCCTTCCAGTCGAGCGAGATGCCCTGCAGCTTCACCACCGCGACGGCGATAATGCCGAGCACGATGGCGACGGACAGGAAGGAGAATGCGGCCGCGGCAACCGGGAGACCCAGGCCGCGCGCCAACTGCGAATTGATGGGCGCCTGTACGGCGATGAAGGCGCCGGACAGGATGCCGAGCAAGGACCAGACAGCGCCCATCATCGTCCTGCCTTACTTGACGTCGGCCGCAACCTTCAGCGACACGATCTTGTCGGGTTCCTGCACCGGCTCGCCGCGCTTGATCTTGTCGACATTGTCCATGCCTTCGATGACCTGGCCCCAGACCGTGTACTGACGGTTGAGGAAGGCGGCGTCGTCGAAGCAGATGAAGAACTGCGAGTTGGCCGAATTCGGGTTCTGGGCCCGGGCCATCGAGCAGGTGCCGCGGGCATGGTTGGCGTTGGAGAACTCGGCCTTCAGGTCCGGCTTGTCGGAGCCGCCCATGCCGGCGCGGGACGGCGCAAAAGTCGGCTTCGAGGAATTGCCGAACTTGACGTCGCCGGTCTGCGCCATGAAGCCGTCGATGACGCGGTGGAAGACCACGCCGTCATAGGCGCCTTCGCGTGTCAGTTCCTTGATGCGGGCGACGTGTCCGGGCGCCAGATCGGGCAAAAGTTCGATGACGACCTGGCCCTTGGTCGTTTCCATGATGAGCGCGTTCTCGCGGTCCTTGATCTCAGCCATGTCAGATATCCTTTTGAAAAAACATATTTATTTGTCGGCGGCAATGCGCACTTTGATCATCCGGTCGGGGTCGGTGACCGCACCGTTGTCGGCCTCGTCGCCCTTCTTGATGTTGTCGACCAGTTCCATGCCGCTGACGACATTGCCGACGATGGTGTACTGGCCATCGAGCGGCGGCGCCGGCGCGAACATGATGAAGAACTGCGAGTTGGCCGAATTCGGATCCTGCGAGCGGGCCATGCCGACCACGCCGCGCTTGTAGTGTTCGCTCTGCGAGAACTCGGCCGGCAAGTCAGGAAGATCGGAACCGCCGGTGCCGACAGCCTGGGAGTTGAAGCCCTTCTTCATGTTGCCGAACTTGACGTCGCCGGTCTGCGCCATGAAGCCGTCGATGACACGATGGAAGGCGACATTGTCGTAGGCGCCTTCGCGCACCAACTTCTTGATCTGCGCGACATGCTTGGGTGCGAGGTCGGGACGCAGCGCGATGGTGACGTCGCCGTCCTTCAGCGTGATGATCATCGTATTTTCCGCATCGGCGGCGAAGGCCGAAACGGATGCGGTCACAAGACCGGCGAGCACGACGAGGAACGAGGCGAGCTTTTTCAGCTGCATGGTCTTCTCCGATAAACCTATTTTGCGAATTTGGCGGTGAGCGCACCGGCAACAGCCGCCGGCACGAAGGGGCGGATGTCGCCTCCCATCGAAGCTATCTGGCGGACAAGTGTGGCGGTAATGGTTCTGACCGAAGGGCTGGCGGGCAGAAAAACCGTCTGCAGTTCCGGCGCCATGGTCTCGTTCATGCCGGCCATCTGCATCTCATAGTCGAGGTCGGTGCCGTCGCGCAGGCCGCGGATCATGATCGAGGCGCCCTCTCTCCTGGCCGCTTCGATGACCAGCCCGTCGAAGGCCACGACCCTGATGCGGGCGCCGTCACTGCCGAATTCGGCCTTGGTGGCGATCTCTATCAATTTGACCCTTTCCTCGAAGGAAAACAGCGGCTTCTTGCCAGGATGGATGCCGATCGCCGCATAGACGATGTCGGCGACGGCCAGCGAGGCCTTCAGCACGTCGAGATGGCCGTTGGTCAGCGGGTCGAAGGAGCCGGCATAGAGGGCGATGCGTTCGGTCATGGCTGGTGCTTCTAGCGGGCGCGCGGGCGGAAGGCAAATCCGATCGAGATCACATCCGTGAACCTTTTCGCAGACATGAACGACAGATGAATGCGTTGATCACGAAGGCTTCACGCAGCGTTCACTAGGTTGCCACTTCAGATGATGAAACCAAATCCCCATCTAACCGTTATTAGGCGCAGGAGAACACGCACATGCTGATCTACATGCTAGCCGCCGCAATGACCGTCGTCATGCTGATCGCCACTGTATTCGGGCTGCATCAGGAAGCTGAGCGCGTTCGCGCCAGGGTCACCACAAAGCGCTTCGAAGGTTTTGGCCCCCGCAAGCCGCACCGCAACTTCTGAATCTCGCCGAAGAGTTTTCGACCGCGCCGGCCCATCGGGCCGGCGTCGCTGTTTCCAGGCCTATTCGGCGTTGTCCGGACCGGCGTCGCCGCCTGCGGTATCCGCCTCACCCTCGACGCTCTCTTCCTCGTCCGACTGCGGCTCCGAAATCCGCTCGACCGAGACCACCTTCTCGCCTTCGGCGGTATTGAAGATGGTCACGCCTTTGGTGGCGCGGCTGGCGAAACGGATGCCCTCGACCGGCACGCGGATGACCGTGCCGCCATCCGAGACCAGCATGATCTGATCGTCATTGCCGACCGGGAAAGTCGCAACCAGCCGGCCGATCTCGGCCACTTTCGAGACGTCGGTGGCCCGGATGCCCTTGCCGCCGCGCCCGGTGAGGCGGAAATCATAGGACGACGAGCGCTTGCCGTAGCCATATTCGGTCACCGTCAGCACGTACTGCTCATGCGCCTTGAGGAATTCGTAGCGCTCGTCGGAAAGTTCCGTCTCTTCGCCGATCTCCTCATTGGTCAGCGCGATCTCTTCCTCTTCACCGGCGGCAATGCCGGCGGCGAGCCGCCGTTCGGCCGCCGCTCGCTTGAGATAGGCAGCGCGTTCAGCCGGCGGAGCATCGACATTCTCGATCACCGCCATGGAAATCACCCTGTCGGTCTCGGCCATGGCAATGCCGCGCACGCCGACCGAGTTTCGGCTCTGGAAGACGCGCACGTCGCCGACCGAAAAGCGGATGCACTGGCCGGAGCTTGCGGTCAAAAGCACGTCGTCATTGTCGGTGCAGGTCTCGACGCCGAGGATCTCGTCGCCTTCCTCCTCCAGCTTCATGGCGATCTTGCCGTTGCGGTTGACCTGGACGAAGTCGGAGAGCTTGTTGCGGCGCACGGTGCCGCGCGTGGTGGCGAACATCACGTCGAGCTCGCCCCAGCTGGTCTCGTCCTCGGGCAGCGGCATGATGGTGGTGATGCGCTCGCCCTGCTCCAGCGGCAGCATGTTGATCAGCGCCTTGCCGCGCGACTGCGGGTTGCCGATCGGCAGGCGCCACACCTTTTCCTTGTAGACGATGCCGCGTGAAGAGAAGAACAGCACCGGCGTGTGCGTGTTGGCGACGAACAGCCGGGTGACGAAATCCTCTTCCTTGGTCGACATGCCGGAGCGGCCCTTGCCGCCGCGGCGCTGCGCCCGGTAGAGCGACAGCGGCACGCGCTTGATGTAGCCGGAATGGCTGACCGTGACGACCATGTCCTCGCGCTGGATCAGGTCCTCGTCTTCCATATCCGCCCCGCCCTCGGAGAGCTCGGTGCGGCGCGGCGTGCCGAACTCGTCGCGCACGGCGGCAAGCTCGTCCTTGACGATCTGCTGGACACGGGCTCGGGACGACAGGATGTCGAGATAGTCGATGATTTCGGCGCCGATTGTGTTCAATTCGTCGGCGATCTCGTCGCGGCCGAGCGCGGTCAGGCGCTGCAGACGCAGCTCAAGGATGGCGCGCGCCTGCTCCTCGGACAGATTGTAGGTGCCGTCCTCGTTGATGCGGTGGCGCGGATCGTCAATCAGCAGGATCAGCGATTCGACGTCGCCGGACGGCCAGCGCCGCTCCATCAACTGCTCGCGCGCGGTCTGCGGGTCCGGCGCGCTGCGGATCAGCTTGATCACCTCGTCGATATTGGCGACGGCAATGGCGAGACCGACCAGCACATGGGCGCGATCGCGCGCCTTGCGCAGCAGGAATTTGGTGCGCCGGGTGATCACCTCCTCGCGGAAAGCCACAAACGCCTTCAGCATGTCGGTCAGCGTCATCACCTCCGGTTTGCCGCCATTCAGCGCTACCATGTTGGCGCCGAACGAGGTCTGCAGCGGCGTGAAGCGGTAAAGCTGGTTGAGGATGACGTCGGCGACGGCGTCGCGCTTCAGTTCGATGACGACGCGGTAACCCTGCCGGTCGCTCTCGTCGCGGATGTCGGAAATGCCCTCGATGCGCTTGTCGCGCACCAGTTCGGCCATCTTCTCGATCATCGACGATTTGTTCACCTGGTAGGGAACCTCGGTGATGATGATCGACTCGCGGTCGTTGCCGCGCTGTTCGATGTTGACCTTGCCGCGCATGACGATGGAGCCGCGGCCGGTCGAATAGGCGCTGTAGATGCCGGAGCGGCCGAGCACGATGCCGCCGGTCGGGAAATCCGGCCCGGGGATGATTTCCATCAGCGCCGGCAGGTCGATCGCCGGGTTGTCGATGATGGCAATGGCGCCGTTACAGACTTCGCCGAGATTGTGCGGCGGGATGTTGGTGGCCATGCCGACGGCGATGCCGCCGGAGCCGTTGACCAAAAGGTTGGGAAAGCGTGCCGGCAGCACCTTCGGCTCGCTGCCCGACGCATCGTAAGTGTCCTGGAAATCGACGGTTTCCTTGTCGATATCCTCGAGCAATTCGTGCGCGACCTTGGTCAGGCGCGATTCGGTGTAACGCATCGCTGCCGGCGGATCACCGTCGATCGAGCCGAAATTGCCCTGTCCGTCGATCAGCGGCACGCGCAGCGACCAGTCCTGCGCCATGCGCACCAGGGCGTCATAGATCGAGGCGTCGCCATGCGGATGGTATTTACCCATCACGTCGGCGACCGGGCGGGCCGATTTCACATATTTGCGGTTCCAGTGGTAGCCGCTCTCATGCGAGGCATAGAGGATGCGGCGATGCACCGGCTTCAGGCCGTCGCGCACGTCCGGCAGCGCACGGCTGACGATCACGCTCATGGCGTAATCGAGATAGGAGCGCTGCATCTCCTCGATGATGGATATCGGCTCGATGCCGGTCGGGCCGCCGTCGGCGCCGCGCGGTGTCTTCTGGTCGGTCAAATCAGGTCACAATCCAGTCAGGAATCACTGGCTGCTTATATAGGAAGCGCGGCCGAAACTCCAATGTCGGCGACGGCTTTTCCAGAGACAATTTCGGCGGCGATTTCAAAAGGATACCGTCGATTGCGACGATATGGCCAAAGCGCTTTTCGCCGCCGCCGGGGCAAAGCGGTCAACGCTAGACGATCCGCCGACGGGCGCGATAGGCGCCAGGCGCCTGCCCCATTTCACGCCGGAAGCGGCGGTTGAAGGTCGACAGGTCGTTGAAGCCGGTCTCGAAGGCGATGGCAGAGATCGCCTCGTCCGACGTGCGCAGCCGCACCGCGGCCCGGTGCAGCCGGGTTTTCAGCAGAAACTGGTAAGGCGTCATTCCGGCGACGTGCTTGAACGTGCGCAGGAAATGGTAGGGACTGGTCGCCGTGCCGTCGGCGAGTTCAGCGAGCGACAGCGGCTTGTCGCCATCGATCTCGATCCGCCGAACTGCTTCTGCGACGCGTTTCTGGTCGCGGCGGCTCGGCGCACGGCCAACATTCGCGGTACCGGCGGCAACGGCCACCGCCGTGCCGGCAATGCGCAGACCGAGTTCCTCGAATGCATCGCTGTCGGCCGTCTCGCGCGCAGCCTCCGCTTCCGCCAGCAGAGGCGCCAATGCCGGCAAGGGCGGCAGGCGCGGCGCACCGAAGCCCAGTCGCCTAGCGCCAGGCACCTCGGCGACGATGGCTTCCATATAGGCCGGGGCAAAATGGAAGGAGAGGCAGCGGTCGCCGGCGCCATGCTCGTGGCCGCATTCATAGCAGGCGCCAGGATTGCCGAGCAGGATTGCGCCTGGCGCCAGCATCGCCATGCCCTGCCGCGTGCGGTAGCGGAAGGTGCCTTGAGTCACCGCGGCGACGCAGAAGGTCCGGTGCTCTTCCTCGAACGGGCTGTCGCCGGCGCCGGCCGTGCACACCACGTCGGACACGTGCCAGCCCTGTCCCGATGCAAGGTTTAGCTCATTCGTTGTCATGGCTTGAAAGATAGCAATTTTTCCCAAGCGCAGAACCCTGCCATGCCCCTATTGGTCGCGGTCTCCTGACAAGCGAGGCAGCAACCATGATCGATCCCCTTACCGAAGCCCTGCATAGCGACGGGCCTAACCCCGGCCTGGCTGAAAAGCTGAAGCTCTACGGCCGCTTCGTCGGCGCCTGGACTTTCGATGCCACACGCCATCTCGAAGACGGCACGGTGCTTACCGGGCGCGGCGAGGTGCATTTCGGCTGGGTCCTGGAAGGCAAGGCGATCCAGGACGTTTGGATCCTGCCCGCGCGCGATGCCGGTCCCTCACCGTCCCTCGGCACATGGACGTTCTGCGGCACGACATTGCGCGTCTACGATCCTGGCGTCGATGTCTGGCACATTTTCTGGAGCGACCCGCGCAACCAGTATTTCAGCCGCCAGCTTGGCCGAGCCGAAGGCGACTCGATCGTCCAGAAAGGTGTCGACGCCCGCGGTTCCTCCGTGCGCTGGAGCTTTTTCCGGATCACCGAAAACTCGTTCCGCTGGCTGGGCGAGTGTTCGCATGACGGCAGCGAGGACTGGCGCCTCGAGGTCGAGTTCCTGGCGCGCCGCGTGACTCCAGCCTGATCAACCAACCAATTGCAAACATGGAGAAAACTATGCTTGACCATGTCTCGATCGGCGTCCGCGACGCCAATGCCGCGAAACACTTTTACGACGCCGCGCTGAAACCGCTCGGCTACACATGCCTCAGCCAGGCGCCCGGCTCGCTTGGCTATGGCGGTGAAACAGTGGCGCTCTGGGTGAATGAAGCGCCACGGCCGGTGACGGCGGATGCGAAGTCCGGCCTGCATTTCTGCTTCGCCGCCAACGCGTGCAAGCGTCGACGCGTTTCACAAGGCGGCGCTCAGTGAAGGCGGCCGCGACAATGGCGCGCCCGGCCTGCGCGCCGCCTATGGCGAGAACTACTATGCCGCCTTCGTCATCGACCCGGATGGCTACCGCATCGAAGCCTATTGCAGCGCTGCCGGCTAGCCGGCTCAAATCCTCCTCCCGCGCTGTTTCCAGCGCCCCTGCTTTGCTCTACCAATTGAGGGGTTCGGGCGTTGCCCGGCGGGAGGGGTGAAAGATGCCGAGCTTCGACAGCCTGTTCAACGCCTTCGTCACCATCCTGGTGACCATCGACCCGCCGGGGCTGGCGCCGCTCTTTCTCGCCGTGACACGCGGCATGAACCGCGAGGAGCGCCAGCAGGTTTCCGTGCGCGCCTCGACCATCGGCTTCCTGGTGATGGCGCTGTTTGCCGTTGCCGGTGCGTCGATCCTGTCGGTGTTCGGCATCACGCTGCCGGCTTTCCGCGTCGCCGGCGGTTTTCTGCTGTTCTTCATCGCCTTCGAAATGGTGTTCGAGCGGCGGCAGGACCGCAAGGAGAAGATCGGCGACGTCGCCATCACCAAGGACATGATCCACAACATCGCCGCCTTCCCGCTGGCGATCCCGCTGATCGCCGGTCCCGGCGCGATCTCGGCGACCGTGCTTTTGTCAGGCTCGTTCCAGGGCTTTGGCGCACAGGCGGCCCTGGTCGGCATCATCTTCGTCTGTCTCGCCATCACCTATCTGGTGTTCGTGCTGGCCGAGCGCATCGACCGCATCCTTGGCCAGACTGGCCGCTCGATCCTGACCCGGCTGCTCGGCGTCATCCTGGCAGCGCTGGCGGTGCAGTTCGTGGCGGACGGCATCAAGGCGCTGATGGCGGGGTAAAATCAACTCCGGCGCCGTCCGATCCAGTTCAATAGCCGAACCCAAGGACGCGCCCGAAGCTTGGCGGCCGATTGCAACGCCGCTGCTTCGGCAGTTCAGATGAGGCTAGGCCTCGGAAATGCTCCCCTGCAATCCTCCATTTGTATGGGGTCCCACATGCTGGGAGAGAACCACCGCTTCGGTCCGGTTGGTCGCATGCAGTTTGCGCATGATGTGCGAGATATGCGACTTGACCGTATTCTGCGACAGGTTCAGCTCACTGGCGATGACCTTGTTCGACAGGCCGCGCAACAAGGATGCCATGACCTGTCGCTCGCGTTCCGTGAATATAGCGCTGGCCTTGTTGACGATGGCAGGCGTCTCGGGCGCCATTCCAATCATGGTGGCCGCCGGTTGCAGGGCCACAATGTTTTCCGGTGAAACCGGCGTCCAATCGGAACAGTCCATGCTCACCGATCGTGGAAAATAGATCCCGCCTGCCATCACAAGCCGAAATGCCGCGAGCGCGATCTCCACGGAGGCGGACGCTGTGATGTAGCCTCTCACGCCATATCTGGCTAGCTCGGAAATCATCGCATCGGATATAGTCGCCTCGTCGACCTCCGTGAGGAGCACGAGATATCCCTCGCGCAGCGATCGACGAAGGCAGGCGAGGTTCTCCAGCACTCGCTCGTCCGTAATGGTTGAGCTGCCTATGTTGAGAGCAACGAGGCTGATCTGTTTGCCGACGACGGAATCCCATTGGTGCGCGGTCTCGATCTCCAGGATGGCGAACTCCTGGAACTCGCCGCGAAGGATCCTGGCCAGGCAACTTCGCCATAGCGGATGGTGGTCGATCACGACGATGGAAGGTTGGTCGTGCGCGAAGCCGTTCTGCTCGGCCGAAAACGAGAGAGTCAATCGCTTCCCCGTCATTGCCGCCCAAGGGCATCTAATCGCGTTAGCGAGGGCTAATCTACCGTTAGTTCGGGATATGGTTAAGAATGAGCGCATTTGATTCAAATTCGTTTGAATAGCGGGGTCTCTGACCCGAGCTGGTCGCGGCCAGCTCGATGAATGTCGGTTGGGCTAGATCAGGACAAGATCGGCCTGCACGATGGTCTGCTGATCGACGGTCGCCGCCTGGATGGCGTCCAGATCCATGTCGATCTCCCCATTCCGGTCCTTGATGTCCACGACGGCATTTTGAGCGGCGTCGATCGTCTGCCTGACCAGGACATCCACATCCACGACATAGCGCTCTTCCAGCTCGTCCTCGATGTCGATGTCTATGTCCACATCTTGATCCATCTCGATGCTTTGGTTCACCTCGACCGTGCCGCCAGGAGGTCCGTCGGTGATGCGCGCGTCGACAGCCGTGTCTTGTTCAATCTCGATCGTGTCACGCAGGAAAAGATCCACATAGAGCACACCGTCGACGTCGAAAATGTCGACGTCGATCTGGACATCCTGGTCTATGCTCATGTCCTGATCGAGCAGAACGACGAAATGTCCGTCGCCGTCTATGGTGAAGTTGATGTCTGCGTCCTGGTCCATCATCAGGTCTTGGTCGATCAGCAGGCGCGTCACCACGTCACCCGCATAGCCGTTGACGATGATGCTGGCGTCCTGGTCAACCAGCGCGACTTGCGTGACGTCGATGCTGTCGACGTCGTCTAGGGAAAGCACGCCATCGGCGTCGTGCGGCCGACGAGCGTCATCGCTTTCAAACTCGGGCAGCCTTTCCTGCCCCTCCTCGGGGTGGGCAGATTCGCTGGCCGCGTCCCGATGGGCAACCACCGGGGGTTTTGGCGGCGCGAAGCTCTCGGCCACCATAATTGGCATGAAATGAGGCCACTCGGCGTCTCCCCCAACTGCCTGCGCGCCATGGGAGACGGTGGACGACGCCGGCCCCTTTATCGGCATCGATGAGGGTTCCCAATCGGCGTCTTGCGCGACAGGCGGCAAATCGACTGCCGGTTGTGTCGCCGGTACGGCGGCTGGGGGCGGCAACGCGGGAGCGTCGGCAAGGCTCCCGGCGAACGCCATCTCCGGTCCGACGATTTCATCCGGATCGGATACGATGGCGGGCGGGAGATGCCGAATGCCATGGTCGACGCGATGCATCGTCAATCCTCCCGAAAGGCACGATCGAAGGCGTCGAAAACCGGACGCAGCGCGTAGTGGGCTACCGTGAACTGTCCGGTCTTGATCAGCACTTCGACAGGCATTCCAGGCATGATATCGACATCCGGCAATGCGCGCAGGGACGCCTCGGTGATCCGGACACGGGCGGTGTAGTAGGGCCGCCTCGTTTGACTATCGACCAAACGGTCTGCGGAGACATAGGTGAGCACGCCTTCCACGGGCGGCACGCGGCGATGCTTGTAGGACAGCAGCCGGACGCGGGCTGGGAGACCCGGACGAACCAGGTCGATATCTTCCGGTTTGACCTGGACCAGCACGATAAGGCGGTCATCACTCGGAACGAGGTCTACCAACGGCTCGCCGGGGGCGATGACCCCTCCGGTCGTATGGATGCGCAGATCGGTGATGGTGCCAGCCTCGGGCGCGCGAACTATCGTTCGGGCGAGCACGTCGCTTGCCGCCTGAATGCGTTCAACGAACTGCAGGATCTGGGCCTGGGTATCGCGCAGGCTCTGCGCGACTTCGCTCTGATGGTCGCTCTCGAATTTGAAGATCATCGCCTGCGATTCTCCGACCGCCTGCTCCGCACGTGATATCTGGGACGTTGCCTCGCCGATTCGTCCATCGATCTCCGCCTGTTCGCGTTCCAGCTGCCGCAAACGCGACCGCGTCAGAAGCCGCTTGGCGACCAGGGGGGCGACGTCGGCAATCTCTCCCTTGATGATCGCCGCACGCGACGTGGCCGCATTGGCCTGAAAACGCAGCCCGGCGATTTCCTGCTCGGTCTGGGCTATGCGCCGCTGGATCATGTCGATCCGCGATGAATTGAGCCTGCGTCGGGTGTCGAAAATCCGGGTCTGCCCAGCGACTATTCCCGCCGCGGCAGGATACTGCCGGGCCGCCGCCACGATGTCCTGCGGAAATTGGATGCGCTCCCGGTCGTCGCGCTCCGCCACCAGGCGTGCCTCCAAGGCCTGCGCATCCCAGAGCTGCATCTGCAGCATCTGGACGGTGGCGCGGGCCTTCGTGTCGTCAAGGCCGATGAGGGATTGGCCGGCGGTCACCTCATCGCCATCGTTTACCAGAATGCGTCCGACGATCCCGCCCTCCAGATGCTGGATGGTCTTGCGGCTCGACTCGGCTTCGACGGCACCCGCCGCGATTGCAGCACTTTCCAACGGGGCATAGGCCGCCCAGACGCTGAAGCCGATTATGAACACGCCGACGACCGTAAAGGCGCTGGCGAAAAGCAGACGCAGGCGATGGAATGGTGTCGCCGGCGGCGTCGGGATAGAAGCAAGCGCATTCGTGACGGTGCGGTTCCAACCGATCGCGGCGCGCTCCTCCCGAAGCGCTTTGCTCAAGCGCCTCCTTTCTCCGTTCCGGGCGCTGGCTGCTCCCAGGACTGCTCGGAGCCTGGTCATCGCCGCGCCGAATGCCGTCCAGCCTGCGCGTAACCGGCCACCAACCGGCACGATCGAAGGTAAATTCGCGATGATCCCGGCCAAAGCGGTTCTTGCTGATGGCACCCTTGGTTTGATGGACTCCTGCGTCGATTCCAGCCATCGAAAGAAGGCGGCGCCGAAGCCGACCATGAAAATGCCGACGTCCGCCAGGACCATCGCGCCGATCAGGCGCGCACGGCGCATCGTGCCTGACCACTGCGAGAGGAGGGACGCAAGGTAGAGCTCGACTATGTGCTTTGAGTGTTTCACGACACGCCGGATTGCTCCCCTGGAACGGACCTCTTCGCTGCCTTGTGCCGTGCAGGCTCCGGGACGCCCTCACGGCCCAGTTGCCTGACGCTGCTGCGGGTCGTGATGATCTGTTGTTGCCCGGTCGGAACGGCGGCGCGCACGTTCTTGATCTTGCCGGCGACGTCCCGGCGGTTCCCGAAGGCGTTCATCATGCCATTGTCGAGCACCAGAACCTTGTCGGACATGTTCAGCACGCGAAGACGTTGGGCAATGATGATGATCGTCGATCCCCGCCGACGCATCTCCTGGATCGCCTGCCGCAAGGCCTCTTCGCCTTCGAAATCGAGGCTGGCGTTCGGTTCGTCCAGCACGATGACGCGGGGATGTCCGAAGAATGCCCTCGCAAGGCCAAGCCTCTGCCGCTGCCCGCCGGACAGCCTCATGCCGCCCTCGCCGATGTCGGTCTCATAGCCCAGCGGAAGCCGCATGATCGTGTCGTGAAATCCCACCATGGCAGCGGCTGCGATCACCTCATCGGCCGACGCATCCTGCAGGCGGGCTATGTTCTCCCGAACAGTGCCGCCGAAGATTTCGATGTCTTGCGGAAGGTATCCGAAGTGCCGGTGACCGCCGGCGGCCAGCCAGATTCCCATGTCCGCGCTGTCAAGGCGCACATGCCCGGCAGTCGGAGCGATCGTGCCTGAGATAAGACGTCCAAGGGTCGACTTTCCGGCTCCGGACGGACCGATCACTCCCAGGATCTCCCCCGGGTTGACCACAAAGCTCAGCCGGCGCAACGCCGCCGTGTTCGCGCCTGGCGGCAGGAAGGTCACCTGTTCAACGGACAACTGCCCATTGGGGCGTGGCAGTTCCATGGCTTTTCGCGGCTGTGGCGCAGCAGCCATGATCTTCCTGAGACGGCCGTAGCCCAGGCGCACGCTCGAAACCGCCTTCCAGGTGCCGATGGCGGCCTCAACCGGCGCCAGGGACCGCCCGAGCAGGATCGACGTCGCAAAGATCGCCGCAGGGCTGACATCCTGCAGGATCACGAGCCAGGCTGCACAGGCCATGACGATGACCTGGGCGAGTAGCCGCACGAAGCGAGCGAGGGACTGGATGACGTTGGCGCGTGCGGCGGCGGAGAGCTGGGCCTCTTTCGCCTGTGACTGATCGTCATTCAGCAGGCGGGCCACCCCCGGTAGCATGCCCATGGCGCTGATGACCTCGACATTGCGCAGGAGCGCCTCGAACCGGTGCTGGCTCTCCGCCCAGGCGGCACTGGAGCGGGCGAACGGCTTGCGAGTCGCTATCTCGTTGAGCAGCGCTAGCCCGAACAGGACAACCGACGCGACAAGGCCGATCAGGCCGAGAAGTGGATGCACTATGATCATTGCCAGAATGAAGATCGGCGTCCAGGGCAGATCGAACAGAGAGGTGCAGGCGCTGCCGCCGAAGAAGGAGCGCAGGCCACCGATATCACGCCAGGCCTGCGCCGCCGCGGCCGGATCGCTACGCAAGGCCGACTGGACAGCCGCGACAAGAACGGAGGTCTGAAGCCGGTCGTCGAGCCAGACGCCGATCCGGGCGAGGATCGCGCGGCGCAGGGCTTCGAGCGTTGCGTGCACCGCCAGCGCCACGATCACGATCCCAGTCAGCATGACCAGCGTGTCGAGACTGTGGCTCGACAGGACATGATCATAGACATGCAGGAGATAGAGAGGGACCGTCAGAGCGAGCAGGTTGACGAAGAAGCTGAGCACGAAAACCAGGAGCAGCGAGACCTTGCAATGATGGAATGCGCGCTCGACGTCGGTCGTTGCAAAGGCCTTGGAGAAACTCATGGCTGACATGTCTCCGCGAGGGCGTCAAAGTGGCGGCCTAGCGCCGGCAGATGGGACCAGCCCGAGGCCGCGCTCCCCGGCCAGCACCCGCTGCAGGCAGCCTCGGGAAGCGCCCGGATGAGATCCGGGCGCCCCTTGCGAGCAAGACTTATCAGGCGAAATCGAAGTCGAAGTGTACGTCTATGTCGGCGTCCTGTTTGGCGTATTGGTCCTGGTCGACATCGACGTCGACGCGCTGTTTCTGGTCGACATCCACGTCGTTGTCGTTGTCTTGATCGACCTTGATGTCGGTGTCGTTGTCATTGTCGGCGTCGCCGTCGGCGTCCGCGTCGGCCTTGGCGTCCGCATCGCTCTTGTCGTCGGCGTCGGCATCGGCATCAGCCTTGGCGTCGTTGTCGGTGTCTGCGTCCTGGTCGGTCTTGTTGTCGATGTCCGCATAATTTTCGTTGTCGATATCGACGTCGGAGTCCTGGTCGGTATCGACGTCCACGTCCTGATCCTGGTCCTGATCGAGCTTCTGATCGATGTCGGCATCGACGTCGATGTTGAATTGGGTCGGATCAAATTTGCCGTAAGCTTTCTTAGACAAGGGTTCACCCTCCCTGTTCGAGGACAGCCGCCCTGGCGAGCGCTTGCTTGCGGAGCGGACCGACGGCGACGATCCATTTGGATCCTGAAACCCCGCCGATGCAGCAAGCATCCCTGTTTCGCGCTGCGGAAAATAGTTACCAATGAGCATTCGGCCCAAACGGCAATTCCCAATGCAAGTTGGCTCGTCCTTATGGATGATGGACGACCCAAACAGGTGGACCGCTCCGGGTAGCCCAAAGTCGAAGCGTTGCTGCCGTGCGAGCCGAAAGCACGAAGAAAGCCGGGGCGAACCCCGGCTTTCTTCCCCATAGAGCGGTTCAGCTTTTGATGAAGCTGACCTGCTCTTAAGTATTTGTTTTTACGCAATTCCGGACGGAAAACCGCTACGCACTTTTCCTGGAATTGCTCAGGCCATGAAAACCTCAGGCGTCGATGTCGCTCAAGTCGACGATGACCCCGACATCTCCATCGGCGGCAGCCTTCTCATACAAGTCGACATCGATGTCGGTCGCGTCATCCTTCTCCGCGACATCGACGGCGCCAAGCAAGGCGGTCTTGATGAGGGCGGCGATGTCTACACCGACCTCGGCGTCGAGGTCATCGCGGATCTCCACATCGACATCGACGTTTCCGTCAGTTTCGGTTTCCTGGTCGATCTCGGCTTCGAGGCTGTCTTCATCGTCATCGTCCACGTCGACATCCAGATCGCTCTCGATTTCGACATCGTCTTCCACCTCCGCATCGATCTCGACGATGATGATCCCGTCATCTTCGCTGACTTCGACATCGACTTCGATTCTCTGATCGACCTCGGGCCTCTGTTCGGCCGCGACGTCGATTTCCCGACCGCCGGAATCGCCCGTCTCGCTCGCGATCTCCGCGTCCTGGTCCATTTCGCCCTTCTGATCGACCTCTGCATCGAGTTTGACGATGGCGGGGCTCGAACCGATGATCGACACCGCCATATCGACATCGTCGCCAGCCTTCGAGGCCTGGTTCACGCCGATATCGACGTCACGTGGATCCGCGGCCTTACGTTCGGAGATGTCGCGTTCTTCGTCGGATGCGGTGACGTCGGCGGCCCCATTCTCTTCCGAGTGGTCACCAACCGTGGTGTCGTTTTTGGCCTTCTCGTCGGGCTCCATTGTGCGCCTCCATGGTGCATAGTCGGCGTCAGCGGCCCAGCATCCCATCTTCTGAAACGCAGTGATAGACGCCAAGTCGGGTGAAGCCCGCGGCGCAGGAAGCAACGATGGAACCCCTGGGGCATTAGCCAGTAGCGTCTGAAGTCACGCCGTTCCTGGCGGCATCACTCGTTGCGACTAACCCGTATGGCAATTCCGGATGTCCCATGAATTCGAAGGGTTCCAGGACACGGCTTCACCTCACGTGGCAAACCGCCAGCGCTAGGTGTCGACCACCTCGAAATCGTGCGTGACTTCAGCCGTCTTGGCCATCATCGCGGTCGCCGAGCAGTATTTCTCGATCGAGAGATCAATCGCCCGCTTCACCTTGTCGCGTGAGAGCGCGCGGCCCTTGACGATGAAGTGCATGTGGATGCGGGTGAATACTCTTGGCTCGGTCTCGGCTCGCTCGGCATCGAGCTCGACGACGCAGTCCTCGACCGCCTCGCGGCCCTTTTCGAGGATATGGACGACGTCATAGGCCGAGCAGCCGCCGGTGCCGATCAGCAGCAGTTCCATCGGGCTCGGACCCGGTGTCCTGCCTTCCGAGCCAAAAGCGGTGCCCAGCACGACCTTGTGGCCGCTGCCGGACCCGCCGACAAAGGTACGTTCCTCGACCCATTTCACGCGTGCTTTCACTGGTTTCTTCCCTGCAAGCGCATCGCTGACTACTGGCCGAACACAACCGCGTGCATGATGCGGCCGGGCAGCAGCGTGAAGATGCCGGCGCCGATCAGCGCGAAAACATAGAGTTTGATCATGGCGCCACGATGCGCGGTGACCTTATGGCTGTGCGCATACCACACCGCCAGCGGCACGGTGACCAGCACCAGGATCGACAGCAGATGGATTGGGCTGAAAGGGCCGACAAGGCGTATCTCCTGGATCCAGAAACTCGAGATAGCGATGACAAGCATCAGCGCCGCCCAGACATAGCCGACGACGCGATGGCGCGTCGTGCCCTTGGGCAGCGCCAGCTGCGTAGCGCCGGTCACCAATGCGGCAAAGGCAGCGAAGGCATGCCAGGGAATTGGAGGGGGCGCGGTAAGCAGCGGTCCCAGCGACATGGCGCCCTCTCCTGCAGTCGATTGGCCTCAGAACGGGATTTCGTCGTCTAGCTCGCGCGACGAACCGCCGCCGCCACCGCCCTTGGCGCCACCGCCGCCGCGGCTGAAACCTTCGTTCGGGCCGGACTGGCCGAAATCGGAACCACGGCTGCTGTTGCCGCCGCCGGCATAGTTGCCGACCTGGCCGCCGCCCTCGCCGCGCGCGTCGAGCATCTGCAATTCACCGCGGAATTTCTGCAGCACGATTTCGGTCGTATAGCGGTCATTGCCGGTCTGGTCCTGCCATTTGCGCGTCTGCAACTGGCCCTCGACATAGACCTTCATGCCCTTCTTCAGATACTGCTCGGCGACCTTGGCGATCTGGTCGTTGAAGATGACGACGTTGTGCCACTCGGTCTTTTCCTTGCGCTCGCCGGAATTCTTGTCGCGCCAGCTTTCCGACGTGGCGATGCGGATGTTGACGACCGGCTCACCCGAATTCAGGCGACGGATTTCAGGGTCCGCCCCGAGATTGCCCACCAGAATGACCTTGTTGATGCTACCCGCCATCATACTTCTCCGCGCTCATCCGAAACAAATTTTTGCCGACCGCACCTTACAGGCTACGGTCAATCCCCGCCTGCTGTGGCTGCCTTTTCCCACAAGGTTTTTGTTCTTTTTTTGTTCTATTCTTGTCACTCCCGGCTGTCAAGGAATGTCAGCAAGAGGTAGGGTGCCTGTTTAAAATTGCGAATATGTCGGGATCGAAAGGGCGGCGGCTGCGAATGAGAGTCATCGCACATATGGATCACCCGCGAGAGCAATGGCGGGCGGGCGTGGAAACCCGGATGCAGGTTTCCGCCGGCAACGGTGCCAGCCAGCTCTGCCTGTTTGAACAATGGGTTCAGCCGGGGGTTGGGGCTCCGACACATTGGCACTCGGTCGAGGAGGTGCTTACCGTCCTCAGCGGAACCGCCGAAATGTGGATCGACGACGACCGCATGACGCTGACGGCGGGACAGTCGCTTCTTGTGCCCGCGGAGAGGAAACACGGTTTTCGAAACGTCGGCACCGAGACGCTTCACATCCATGCCGTGCTGGCGTCGCCAATCTTTGAGGCAATTTTTGACGGATCTGCCGAGCCGGTGAGACGCTGGCTTCCGGCGGCGCCATAAAACAGCACTTGCCAAACCAATAAGTATCCACTTATGCTTTGACCATGATCGAAGCAGAGATTTTTCGCGCCCTTGCCGACCCGACGCGCCGTGCCGTCTTTGAGCGGCTTGCCGCCAGCGAGATGACGGTGTCGGAACTGCGCACCGGCATGACCGTGTCGCAGCCGGCGGTCTCGCAGCATCTGGCGGTGCTTCGCGGCGCCGGCCTAGTCACCGAACGGCGGGCCGGCCGCAACGCTTACTACCGCGCCGATCCGCAAGGGCTCGACCCGCTGCTCGGCTGGATCGAGCGCTATCGTGCGTTCTGGCCGGAGCGCATCGAAAGGCTGAAGGCTGTTTTGAAGGACATGGACCCATGACAAAGCATGCGAAAAGTGCTGCGGACTTGCTCGAATTCGAATGCGAATTGCCGGAACCGCCGGAGAAAGTGTGGCGCGCGCTGACCGAGCCGAAGCTGCTCGCGGCCTGGATGATGCCCAACGACATCAAGCCCGAGATCGGCCGCCGCTTTGCCTTTGCCGGGCCGGACGCGCCGATCGATTGCGAAGTCCTCGATGCTGAGCCCGGCAGGCTGCTGCGCTATTCCTGGCGCGAACGGCCGGAGCCGGACGATGCCAGCCAAACGCTCGACAGCATCGTCACGTTTACCCTCGACCGTACGATTTCGGGCGGCACGCATCTGCGTGTTGTCCATGACGGGTTCGCCCGGGCAGCAACGCCTGTGCTCGCCATGGCAGGCGCCGGCTGCCGGCTGTCGCTCGATGCACCCCAATCCAA
Organism: Mesorhizobium amorphae; assembly: GCF_014843845.1. Lineage (GTDB taxonomy): Bacteria > Pseudomonadota > Alphaproteobacteria > Rhizobiales > Rhizobiaceae > Mesorhizobium > Mesorhizobium amorphae_A. Next base: position 129,657 of record NZ_JHQS01000015.1, read on the forward strand.
ACTGCCTGTCGCTGCGAATGCGCCGTACATGCTGCTGCGCGCGGCCTGAACAGGGAAATCGGAGAAAAAAGATGAGCGGCCTTGCCAATCTGGTGCCGATGGTGATCGAGCAATCGAGCCGCGGCGAACGCGCTTTCGACATTTTTTCGCGGCTGCTGCGCGAACGCATCGTCTTCATCAACGGAGAGATCAACGACGGCGTATCGGCGCTGGTCTGCGCCCAGCTTCTGTCGCTGGAATCCGACAATCCCGAGAAGGAGATATCGCTCTACATCAACTCGCCGGGCGGCGTGGTGACCAGCGGCTTCGCCATCTACGACACGATGCAGTACATCTCCTGCCCGGTATCGACCGTCTGCATGGGCTTTGCCGCCTCGATGGCTTCGTTCCTGCTGATGGCCGGCACGCCGGGGCGGCGCATTGCCCTGCCCAACACCAGCATCGTGCTGCATCAGCCGCTGGGCGGCTTCCAGGGCCAGGCTTCCGACATCCAGCGCCACGCCGAGGGCATATTGCGCACCAAGCGGCGGATGACCGAGCTTTATGCGCATCATTGCGGGCGTACTTACGAGGAGGTCGAGCGCACGCTCGACCGCGATTATTTCATGACCGCCGACGAGGCGAAGGCGTGGGGTCTCGTCGACCATGTTTTCGACACCCGCAAGAAGGCTGCTTGAGGAGCAGCGGGCGCGCGGCAATTTGATCGCGCCGGTCTGGCCTCGCCAGCGGCGCGACACTATAGTTCGGGGATGACCGACATCCGCCTTTCCAGACTTGTTTGCACCGTCACCGCCGCCTTGGCCGGCGCCAGCATGCTGGCTGGAGCCGCCTTTGCCGACGACAGCTCGACCCAGAAAGGCGCCCTTCCCGGCGTGACCGGCGACTATCGCATCGCCAAGCCGGCCCCGGAACCCGAACCCGACGACGCGCTGCCTGCCAGCGGCAACGGCCAGTTCAAGATCGGCGACACCGACGTCAGGATTTCCGGCAGCATCACGGTCGATGTTGGCGCCGGCGCGATCAAGCCATCCAACCGGTAGCTCTCGTTCAACGGCAGCATCAGTCGGCTTTGCACACCCCTCAAACGAGCAGCCCCGCCGCTGCTTCCGCAAACGGACGGGGCTTTTTATGGATCTAAAATCCAATCTGCCGGTAGTGTTATACCGACTTTGATTTCGGATGCTTCGCGGCATTCAGCCGACGATCCGACCAGTGGTCTCTGATTGTCAGGGGATCGGCAGGTCACGGTTTGTCGGGTCGACGCTCACGCCAACCCAGGCACTTATGCCTGCCGCGGCTCCAGCCATATGTGGAGCCTCAAGGGACTGTCCGGTGGCGTCATGCTCCACTCCTCTGTCCGTTGCGACATGTCGTCCGAAGCGCAAATCGCAAAAGCCTGCGGCGTCTCGCAAGCCGCCTGAGGCGGCGAGGCCATCGAAAGACGGCCGGCTCCGTTGACCGTCGGACACTGCGCCCCCGAGTCGGCAGCGTCAACCTTTGAATAGCCGGTTACGGAAAATGTGATCGCCGGGAGGTTACGTGCAGGTAAGGGCGACATGCCGGAACTTGCTCAACGGAGTGCCCGCCGTTCCGATTTGTCAGGAGCGTGTTCGGCCTTTGTTCTTTCCGCTTGCCCCCTCGCGCGAAAGACGGTTAAAGGCTTCTGTCGAGATTTGTGGCGTCTCTCGACGTGGCGGCGAAAATACCTACATAGGGGATGGCCGGGAAAACCCGCCGATCCCACGAATTCCAGACCTGAGGCGGCGACCGGCGATGGCCGACCATAAATACCTTTCCATTCGCGGGGCGCGCGAACACAATCTGAAGAATGTCGATCTCGACCTGCCGCGTGACAGCCTGATCGTCATGACCGGCCTGTCGGGGTCCGGCAAGTCGTCGCTTGCCTTCGACACCATCTATGCCGAAGGCCAGCGCCGCTATGTCGAGAGCCTGTCGGCCTATGCGCGGCAATTCCTCGAAATGATGCAGAAGCCCGACGTCGACCAGATCGACGGCCTGTCGCCTGCCATCTCAATCGAACAGAAGACCACCTCGAAAAACCCGCGCTCGACGGTCGGCACCGTCACCGAGATCTATGACTACATGCGGCTTTTGTTCGCGCGCGTCGGCATTCCCTATTCGCCGGCCACCGGCCTGCCGATCGAAAGCCAGACGGTGTCGCAGATGGTCGACCGCGTGCTGGCCGTCGAGGAAGGCACCCGCCTGTTCCTGCTGGCGCCGATCGTGCGCGGCCGCAAAGGCGAGTATCGCAAGGAACTGCTGGAGTTGCAGAAGAAGGGCTTTCAGCGCGTCAAGGTCGACGGCGTCTTCTACGAGATCGCAGATGTGCCGGCGCTGGACAAGAAATACAAGCACGACATCGACGTCGTCGTCGACCGCATCGTGGTGCGCGGCGACCTGGCGACGCGACTTGCCGATTCCATCGAGACGGCGCTGAAGCTCGCCGAAGGGCTGGCGGTGGCCGAGTTCGCCGACCGGCCGCTCGACGCCAGCCAGACCGGCGAGGATTCCGTCAACAAGTCGAAGAACGAGACGCATGAGCGCATCCTGTTCTCGGAGAAGTTCGCCTGCCCGGTGTCCGGTTTCACCATTCCGGAGATCGAGCCCAGGCTGTTCTCCTTCAACAACCCTTTCGGCGCCTGTCCGACCTGCGACGGTCTCGGCAGCCAGCGCGCTATCGACGGCAATCTGGTCGTGCCGGACGAGAACGTCTCGCTGCGCGACGGCGCCGTCAGCCCATGGGCCAAGTCGACCTCGCCCTATTACGCGCAGACTCTGGAAGCTTTGGGCAAGGCCTATGGCTTCAAGCTTGGCGACAAGTTCAAGGATCTGACCACTGAGGCCCAGGAGGCGATCCTGCGCGGCACGGGCGAGCGCGAGATCACCTTCCAGTATGATGACGGCCTGCGCTCCTACAAGACGACCAAGACTTTCGAAGGCGTCATCCCCAATCTCGAGCGGCGCTGGAAGGAGACCGAATCCGCCTGGATGCGCGAGGAAATCGAGCGCTTCATGTCGGCGACGCCCTGCCCCGTCTGCAAAGGCTACCGGCTGAAGCCGGAAGCGCTGGCGGTGAAGATCGCGGGAAAGCATATCGGCGAGGTCACCGAGCAATCGATCCGCAAGGCCGACCAGTGGTTCACCGACCTGCCCGCGCAGCTCAACGACAAGCAGAACGAGATCGCGGTGCGGGTGCTGAAGGAAATCCGCGAGCGGTTGCGCTTCCTCAACGATGTCGGGCTCGACTATCTGACGCTGTCGCGCAATTCCGGCACGCTGTCGGGCGGCGAGAGCCAGCGCATCCGGCTGGCCTCGCAAATCGGCTCCGGCCTCACCGGCGTGCTCTATGTGCTGGACGAGCCTTCGATCGGCCTGCACCAGCGCGACAATGCACGCCTGCTCGACACGCTGAAGCATCTGCGCGACATCGGCAACACGGTCATCGTCGTCGAGCATGACGAGGATGCCATCCTGCATGCCGACTATGTCGTCGACATCGGCCCGGCCGCCGGCATCCATGGCGGCGAGATCATCGCCCAGGGAACACCGCAGCAGATCATGGCGACGCCTGCCTCGATCACCGGCAAATATCTGTCGGGTGAGCTCGAAGTGGCGACGCCGGCGGTGCGGCGCGAGGCGAAGAAGAACCGGCGGCTGAAGATCGTCGGCGCGCGCGGCAACAATCTGAAGAACGTGACCGCCGAAATCCCGCTCGGCACCTTCACCGCTGTCACGGGCGTGTCGGGTGGCGGCAAGTCGACCTTCCTGATCGAGACGCTGTTCAAGGCGGCCTCGCGCCGCATCATGGGCTCGCGCGAGCATCCGGCCGATCACGATCGCATCGAGGGTCTCGAATTCCTCGACAAGGTCATCGACATCGACCAGTCGCCCATTGGACGGACCCCACGCTCCAACCCGGCCACCTATACCGGCGCCTTCACGCCGATCCGCGACTGGTTCGCTGGGCTGCCGGAGGCCAAGGCGCGCGGCTACCAGCCGGGACGTTTCTCCTTCAACGTCAAGGGCGGGCGCTGCGAAGCCTGCCAGGGCGACGGCGTCATAAAGATCGAGATGCACTTCCTGCCCGACGTCTACGTCACCTGCGACGTCTGCCACGGCAAGCGCTACAACCGCGAGACGCTGGATGTCCTGTTCAAGGGCAAGTCGATCGCCGATGTTTTGGACATGACGGTTGAGGAAGGCGTCGACTTCTTCGCCGCCGTGCCCGGCGTGCGCGACAAGCTGGAGACGCTGAAGCAGGTCGGCCTCGGCTACATCCATATCGGCCAGCAGGCGACGACGCTTTCGGGCGGCGAGGCGCAGCGCATCAAGCTCGCCAAGGAACTGTCGCGCAAGGCGACCGGCAAGACGCTCTACATCCTCGACGAGCCGACCACCGGCCTGCATTTCCACGATGTCGCAAAGCTGTTGGAAGTGCTGCACGAACTGGTCGACCAGGGCAACACTGTGGTGGTCATCGAGCACAATCTCGAGGTGATAAAGACCGCCGACTGGGTGCTCGACCTTGGCCCCGAGGGTGGCGACGGCGGCGGCGAGCTGGTCGCCTCAGGAACGCCGGAAGCGGTCGTGCGCGAGAAGCGCAGCTATACCGGCCAGTTCCTCAAGGAGCTTCTGGAACGGCGCCCCGGAGGCAAGCGCGAAGCGGCGGAGTGAGCAGACAAGGCAGTGTCTGGAGAGTTTTTGAATGACCATCAGACAAGCGCTTGCCGGTGATCTGCAAACTGTCGTCTCGCTGACCAATGTTGCCTATGCACCCTACACCGACTTGTTGGGCGCGCCGCCGATCCCGGTCACCGAGGACTATGCGCCGCGGATCGAACGCGGCGAGGTCTGGCTGCTGGAGAGCGGCTCCGAATTGGCCGGACTGATCGTTCTCGAGCGGCATCCCGATCATGCGATGATCTTCAGCGTCGCGGTCTCGCCTGCCTTTCAGGGCAAGAAACTCGGCATCAGGCTGCTCGATTTCGCCGAGGAGCAGACGCGACTGTGGGGCTTGCCGGAGGTGCGGCTTTACACCAATTCGCGCATGGAGCGGAACATTGCGCTCTACGCGGCCTATGATTTCCGGGAAACGGGTCGACGGCCCAATCCCTACCGGCCAGGATGGACAGTCGTCGACATGGCCAAGCCCGTCGACGGCGCCGTAGCGTCTGATTTTCGAGCATTGGGAGGACGACGATGAGCAGCCAGGGAAAAATCCGCGCCGGCATGGGCGGCTGGACCTTCGAGCCGTGGGACACGTCCTTCTACCCGGACAAACTCTCCAAGACGAAACAGCTGCAGTATGCCAGCCGTCAGGTGCCGAGCATCGAAGTCAACGGCACCTACTATTCCAGCTTCAAGGAGCCGACCTTCGTCAAATGGGCCAGCGAGGCGCCTGATGGTTTTGTCTATTCGCTGAAGGGCAACCGCTTCGTCACCAACCGGCGCGTGCTCGGCGAGGCCGGTGACTCGATGACGCGTTTCCTCGGTTCCGGGGTTGCGGCGCTCGGCGACAAGCTCGGGCCGATCCTGTGGCAGTTCGCCCCGACCAAGAAATTCGATCCGGACGATTTCGAAGCTTTTCTGAAGCTCCTGCCGGAAAAGCAGGACGGCGTCGCGCTGTGCCATGCGGTGGAAGTGCGGCACGACAGTTTTGTCGTGCCGGAATTCCCAGCGCTGGCGCGCAAATACAAGGTGGCGATCGTCTATGCCGACCATGCCAAATATCCTGGGATTGCCGACGTCACCGGCGATTTCATCTATGCGCGGCTGCAGACCGGCAGCGACGACAATCCCGACTGCTACACACCAAAAGGCCTCGATGAGTGGGCGGCGCGGGTGAAGGCCTGGGCGGAAGGCAAGGTGCCAGCCGATCTGCCACGCGCCGACCCTTCGACCGAGGCGCCTGTCAAGCCGCGCGATGTGTTCGCCTACTTCATCACCGAAGGCAAAGTCCGCGCGCCCTTCGGCGCCATGGCGCTGATGAAACGGGTGATGGACTAGGGAGCGGCGAGCCTTCATTGCGTCCAGCAGCCCCTGTCGGAACCTGCAGGGCATCTTGATCGTTTGCCTAGGCGGGCAGCCAGGCGGGCGCCTGTGGACGCGACTAGAGGCGAGGAACGATGGCTGTCATTCTCATTGGGGCGTTGTTGACTGTCGCTGGCGTTGTCTACATGGCGGGCGCAGCCCTCAGGCGGGGGCGGCTTAGCGGTCCGGCGCCTGCAGCCTCGGATCGGCCGATGCCAAATCTCGCAACCCAGGGGCCAACGCTTGAGCCAAGCCGGCGCGGGCTCGGTTTCCTCGGCCTTTCACAGAATTGGCCGGGACTGCTGATGGTGGGGGTCGGCCTCATTCTGCTTTTGTCGGTGGCGATCCTCTAACCCAGTGGAATCTCGACATCTTCACCGGATATCGTAACCTTATCGATACCTCCTTGCTGCATGAATCCAACCGGGCGCTGAACTGCACCAGCGCGGGCAAGGACGAGGCATGGCGCTCGACTACAACTCATTGCTGCTCGCGGTCGGCTTTTCCGCCGCCTGCCTGAGCCTGACGTTGTTCGGCATCTGGCTCACCGCGCGTTCAGAGAAATTCCTGCTGACCTGGGCGGTCAGCGTGCTGCTGGTTGTCGGCGACGTCTTTGCCTATAAGGCCTATATCGACAAGCCTGGGCCAATGCTCGGCGTCGCCACGCTCGCCCTGCTGCTGCTCGGCTTCTCGACCATGCTGGGTGCGGCCCACCAGTTCACGACAGGCCGCTCTCCGCTGCCGCATATCGCTCTTGGCGCCGGCATCTCACTGGCCGCGGCCCTGCCACCAATGGCGCTCGGTTATGACGGGCTGGGTTTCATACTGGAAAATTCCTTTGCCGCGCTGCTGCTGTTCGCTACCGCACTCGAATACTGGAAGGGGCGCAGCGAATCCGCCGTCCCGATCATCGGCGTCGCCACGCTCTATTCGATCACCGCGATATCCTTCCTGCTATGCGCCACGGTTCTGGCGCGGGACGGCAAGCTCGTGCTCGGCCATGCGCCGAGCAACTGGGCCGAGGATCTCAGCCTGGTCATCGTCATCGCCTGCATGACCGGCATCGGCGCGCTGTCGCTGGCGCTAAACCAGGGGCGCCTGGCGCAGCATCATCGCCGCAATGCGCTGACCGATCCGCTGACCGGCCTGCTCAACCGCCGCGCGCTGTTCGACCTGCATGGCAATGCGCCGGTCGGCGCCTTCACGGCCGTGGTCGTGTTCGACCTCGACGGCTTCAAGGCCATCAACGACGAGTTCGGCCATGCTACCGGCGATGAAGTGTTGAGAGTGTTCGCCGAGGAGCTTACCGGCAATCTGCTGCCGACCGATTCCGCTGCGCGCATGGGCGGCGAGGAATTCGCGCTGGTCATGAAGCGCACCTTGCCCGAGAAGGCGGAATTTGCCGCCGAACGCATCCGTGCGTCCTTTGCAGCGCGGCGGATCGAGACCGAGGCGCGCCCGCTGTCGTGCACGGTCAGTGCCGGCTATGCCTTCGGCAGCAAGGACGGCATGAGTTTCGACAAGGTGCTCAGCACCGCCGACAAGGCGCTCTATGCCGCCAAGCACGGCGGCCGTAACCGTGTGCTTGCCTCGACGTTCAGGCGAACGGGCTAACAGCTTCGCCGGCGCTATGACGCCATGACGATCTCGTTGTAGGCATCGAGGTCGACGTAGAACACTTTGGTGATCTCGCCGATCAGCTCGTCGGGATCGTAGCCCTGCGACCTCAGGATGTTGATGGCGGTGATGATGTCGACGCGCTCGGTGAGCCGCCGTTTCTGGTAGTCCTCGACAAAACGCTCCATTGGCCGTTCCCCAAGCCAGATTGCCCAAACGCGTTGAACAAACTCAGATCGCAGGAGGAGGATAGGAGGCCATGCTTGCGTGGAACTTGCCGCCGAGCCCGCGCCGTCCCTTTGATCTGACCCAAAAACAGACTGGTACGGAAAGTGGCCGACTCACCAAAGCCAAGCAAAGAGTAGCATGCAGTTCTTGGCGCGCCAGAGTTGCTGACAGCATGATTGGAGAATGACTGGAGCCGCCGGAGAAGAAAGGCCGACGAGCGGTCTAGACAGTCAGAAACTTCCTGACATCGGCGCGGTCGAGATCTTCCGCCGGGCCAGTATGGACGATCTGGCCACGGTCCATGATGTTGACCTCGTCGGCAAGCTCGCGGCAGAAGTCGAGATACTGTTCGACCAGGAGCACGGCAATGCCGGCCTGGTCGCGCAGATAGCGGATGGCGCGGCCGATGTCCTTGATGATTGACGGTTGGATGCCTTCGGTCGGCTCGTCGAGCACTAACAGCTTTGGCCGCATGACCAGCGCCCTGCCGATGGCGAGCTGCTGCTGCTGGCCGCCCGACAGGTCGCCGCCACGGCGCGACAGCATCTGCTTGAGCACAGGAAACAGCTCGAAGACGTGGCCCGGAATGTTGCGCTCGGCGCGCTTCAGTGGTGCAAAGCCCGATTCCAGGTTTTCCTTGACCGTCAGCAGCGGAAAGATCTCCCTGCCCTGCGGTACGAATGCGATGCCCGACCGGGCGCGGTCATACGCCGCGCTCCGGTCGAGCGCCTTCCCCTCGAAGGCAACACTTCCGCTCGTCAGCCGGTGGTGGCCGACGATCGATCTCATCAAACTGGTCTTGCCGACGCCGTTGCGGCCGAGCACGCAAGTGATCTTGCCGGCGCCGGCCTTGAGCGAGACGCCGCGCAACGCCTGGGCGGCACCGTAGTGAAGCGTGGCATTCGAAACTTCGAGCATGTCAGCGCCTTCCCCAGAACCTGAGAAACGACAGATCGAAGCGATGGAATTGCACCCGCCAGACCATGATCATCTCCCGAGATAGACTTCGACGACACGCTCATCGGCCGAGACGAAATCGAGCGAGCCTTCGGACAGCACCGAGCCTTCATGCAGGCATGTGACCTTGACGCCGAGTTCGCGCACGAAATGCATATCGTGCTCAACGACGACGACCGAATGGTCGCGCGCGATATCCTTGAGCAGACGAGCGGTCTCTTCGGTCTCGGCGTCGGTCATGCCGGCGACAGGTTCGTCGACCAGAAGCAGTTTCGGGTCCTGCGCCAGCAGCATGCCGATCTCCAGCCACTGCTTCTGCCCGTGGCTCAGATTGGCGGCGAGTTCGCCTCGCTTGTCGCCGAGCCTGATGATGCCGAGGATATCGTCGATCCGCCGCGCCTCGGCCGCCGAGCGGCGATGGAACAGCGCCGGGAAGATCGAGCGCGGGCCCTTCAGCGCCAGCATCAGGTTCTCTTCGATGCTGTGGCTTTCGAAGACGGTCGGCTTCTGGAATTTCCGGCCGATGCCCATCATGGCGATCTCGGCCTCGTCGTGCTTGGTAAGGTCCACCTGGCCGTCGAAGAAGACCTCGCCCTCGTCGGGGCGCGTCTTGCCGGTCACGATGTCCATCATCGTCGTCTTGCCGGCGCCATTGGGACCGATGATGGCGCGCATCTCGCCCTTGTCCAGCACCAGCGACAGATTGTTGATGGCGCGGAATCCGTCGAAGGAGACCGAGACGCCGTCGAGATAGAGGATGGTGTTCGACTTCGACATCGCTCACTCCGCCGGCTGTGGTTCGGGGCCGGACGCGGACCAGTCGCCCGGCTTTGTCGCCGCGCTGCGAACGACCTTCGGCGGTGGCGGAACTTTGGGATCGGTGCCGGCTTCCTTGGCGAGCGAGGCCGCGCGCTGCGCCCTGGCGTTGCCGCGCCATGAGTCCCACATGCCGATGATGCCCTTGGGCAGGAACAGCGTTACGGCGACGAACAATCCGCCGAGCGCGAACAGCCAGAATTCCGGCAGCGCGCCGGTGAACCAGGATTTGCCGGCGTTGACAAGCAGCGCGCCGATGATCGGCCCGACGATCGTGCCTCGGCCGCCGACGGCGGCCCAGACCACGACCTCGATAGAATTGGACGGCTCGAACTCCCCGGGATTGATGATGCCGACCTGCGGCACGTAGAGCGCACCGGCAATGCCGGCCATGATCGCCGATACGGTGAAGGCGAACAGTTTCACGTTTTCGGCCCGCCAGCCGAGGAAGCGCGTGCGGCTTTCGGCATCGCGCACCGCCATCAAGAGCTTGCCGTATTTAGAGCCAACGATCGCCCAGGTGATGAAGACGGCGAGTGCAAGGGTGATCGCACTGGCCGCAAACAGGGCCGAGCGGGTCGCATCGGCCTGCACATTAAAGCCCAAAATATCCTTGAAGTCGGTCAGGCCGTTATTGCCGCCAAAACCCATGTCGTTGCGGAAGAAGGCGAGCAGCAGGGCATAGGTCATCGCCTGGGTGATGATCGACAGGTAGACGCCGGTGACGCGGCTGCGGAAGGCGAACCAGCCGAAGACGAAGGCGAGCAGGCCAGGCACGGCCAGCACCATGATGGCCGCGAACCAGAAATGGTCGAAACCGTACCAGAACCACGGCAGTTCCTTGTAGTTCAGGAACACCATGAAGTCGGGCAGGATCGGATTGCCGTAGACGCCGCGCGAGCCGATCTGGCGCATCAGATACATTCCCATCGCATAGCCGCCGAGCGCGAAGAAGGCGCCATGGCCGAGCGAGAGGATGCCGCAATAGCCCCAGACCAGATCGAGCGCCAGAGCGAGCAGCGCGTAGCAGAGATATTTGCCGGTGAGCGCAACGATGTAGGACGGGATATAGAAGGCGCTCGCCGGCGACACCGCGAGATTGAGCAGCGGCACGACGATCGCGGCCGCCAGCAGGATCAGAATCGTGATGGCGATGCGGCGGTCCGCGCCAGCGGCGAAGAAGCGTCCGGTGATCATGCTTCCACCGCCCTGCCCTTGAGCGCGAACAGGCCGCGCGGGCGTTTCTGGATGAACAGGATGATGAGGACGAGAACGACGATCTTGCCGAGCACAGCGCCGGCATAGGGCTCGAGGAACTTGTTGACGATGCCGAGCGAGAAGGCGCCGACCAGCGTGCCCCACAGATTGCCGACGCCGCCGAAGACCACGACCATGAAGCTGTCGATGATGTAGCCGCGGCCGAGATTGGGCGAGACATTGTCGATCTGGCTGAGCGCGACGCCGGCGATGCCGGCGATGCCGGAGCCGAGCGCAAAGGTCAGCGCGTCGACCCAGGGTGCCCTGATGCCCATCGAGGCGGCCATGCGGCGGTTGGCGGTGACGGCGCGCATCTGCAGGCCCCAGGGCGTGCGCTTCATCACGTAGAGCAGCACGGCGAAGACGCCGAGCGCGAAGACCAGGATCCACAGCCGGTTCCAGGTCACAGCCAACTGGCCGATGTCGACGGAGCCAGACATCCAGGAAGGATTGCCGACCTCCTGGTTGGTCGGTCCGAAAATGCTGCGCACCGCCTGCTGCAGGATCAGCGAGACGCCCCAGGTCGCTAAAAGCGTCTCCAGCGGCCGGCCGTAGAGGAAGCGGATGACACCGCGCTCGATGATGAGCCCGACAAGGGCCGCAACGAGGAAGGCGAGTGGCAGGGCGATGACCAGCGACCAGTCGAACAGGCCGGGAAAGGAGGTGCGGATCACCTGCTGGACGACGAAGGTGGTGTAGGCGCCGAGCATGACCATCTCGCCATGCGCCATGTTGATGACGCCCATGACGCCGAAGGTGATGGCAAGACCAATGGCGGCCAGCAGCAGCACCGAGCCCAGCGAGATGCCGTACCAGATATTCTGGCCGGCATCCCAGAGCGCCAGCGACGAGTTGATGCTCCCGATCGCCGCCGTCGCCGCATCCTTGACCGCGCCTTGCGAATTGGCCTCCACCGAGGTGAGCAGCGAGAGCGCGTCGCGGTCGCCGCGCGCGCCGATCAGGGCGACGGCAGCGAGCCTGTCGGCCTCGGGTCTGTCGGAAACAAGAACCGACGCCGCCCGGGCCTGCTCGAACAGCGCCTTGACGTTGGCGTCGGTTTCAGCGGCGATGGCCGCATCGAGCGGTTCGATGTTGGCGGCATCGGGGGTCTTGAACATGGTGGCGGCGGCGGCGACGCGCACGGCCGGATCCTTGGCGCGTAGAGTCAGCGTGCCCAGCGCGTCGCGGATGACGCGGCGCAGCGTGTTGTTGACCTTGATCTTGGTGATGTCGGCCTTCGCGGCCTCGGCGGACTTTTGGCCGCTCAGCGGGTCGAGCAGTTCGACGCTGTCGCCGCTTTCGTTGCCGACGAAGACCGCGGAATCGGCCTTGCGGATGTAGAGATTGCCCTCGGCCAGTGCCGCGAGTGGGCGTTCGACCAGAGGGTCGCCAGTGGCTGCAAGCTCACGCACCACGGCCTCGGTGGCCGAAAAGCCGGTGCCGGTGGCGAATTTGGCGATGATGGCGCGCAGATCGGCTTCGGCTGCGTTCGACGGCAACAGGCTTGCCATCAGGAACAACAGCGTGAGACCGAGAGCGCGCAACAGGATCATCCGTTCAGATACTCTTCTGTGATCTGGAATTGCGCGTCCGGGCGGTCTGGAGGAAAAGCTCGCCCGGACGCTTCGCGGCCTGGGTCGCGGAAGAATCCGCGACCGGTCAGACCCGGGAGGATCAGTTGGTTCCCTTGCCGCCGCACTTGCCGGTGGCGACATTGAAGTTGCCGCAGGACAGAGGCGCGCGCCAATCGGAGATCAGGTCCTTGGAGTCCGGCAGATAGTCTGACCATTCGTCGCCCATCACGAGGCCGGACGTCTGCGACACCGTCTCGAACTGGCCGTCGGCCTGGATCTCGCCGATCAGCACCGGCTTGGTGATGTGGTGGTTCGGCATCATGGTCGAATAGCCGCCGGTCAGGTTCGGCACGGAGACGCCGATCATGGCGTCGATGACCTTGTCCGGATCGGTGGTGCCAGCCTTTTCGACCGCCTTCACCCACATGTTGAAGCCGATATAGTGGGCTTCCATCGGGTCGTTGGTGGTGCGCTTGTCGTTCTTGATGAACTTGTGCCAGTCGGCGATGAACTTCTTGTTCTCCGGCGTGTCGACGCTTTCGAAGTAGTTCCAGGCGGCGAGATGGCCGACCAGCGGCGCGGTGTCGAGACCGGCAAGCTCTTCCTCGCCGACCGAGAAGGCCATGACCGGGATGTCCTCGGCCTTGATGCCCTGGTTGCCGAGCTCCTTGTAGAACGGCACGTTGGCGTCGCCATTGACGGTGGAGACGACAGCGGTCTTCTTGCCGGCGGAACCAAACTTTTTGATCGCCGAAACCTCGGTCTGCCAGTCGGAGAAGCCGAACGGCGTGTAGTTGACCATGATGTCTTCCGCCGCGACGCCCTTCGCCTTGAGATAGGCTTCGAGGATCTTGTTGGTGGTGCGCGGATAGACATAGTCGGTGCCTTCGAGCACCCAGCGCTTCACCGAACCGCCGTCCTCGCTCATCAGATAGTCGACGGCGGGAATCGCCTGCTGGTTCGGCGCGGCACCCGTGTAGAACACGTTGCGCTCGCTTTCCTCGCCCTCATACTGGACGGGGTAGAAGAGGATGTTGTCAAGCTCGGAGAACACCGGCAGGACCGACTTGCGCGACACCGAGGTCCAGCAGCCGAACACGGCAGCGACCTTGTCCTTGGAGATCAGTTCGCGCGCCTTTTCGGCGAACAGCGGCCAGTTGGACGCCGGATCGACGACGACCGCTTCGAGTTTCTTGCCGAGCAGGCCACCCTTGGCATTCTGCTCCTCGATGAGCATCAGCATGGCGTCCTTCAGCGTCGTCTCCGAAATCGCCATGGTCCCCGACAGCGAGTGCAGGATACCGACCTTGATCGTGTCGTCCGCCGCCCTCGCGGGAGCCGACGCCAACAGGCCGGCAGCAACCACGCTTGCCGAAAACATTTTTGTTATTTTTGAGAAATTTCTCCTCATATTCCACACTCCCGAGCTGGTTGATTGCACCGCAACAAAGCTATGCAACCACCGTGCCAAACTGTGACATGAGGTCTGCCACGCCGGGATATTCCAGCCTTATCAGCCGGTTACTATATTAGATGCCAAGCATGAATGGCGCCGATTGAGAAACCCGAATGAGGAGAAATTGCGCACGCCTGCCTAGATTTTGCCCAAATTTTACCAGCGCCTAAATTTTGAGCCTGCGACATCACGGCGACACGCATCGACGGTTGCGGCCCGGCATGGAAATGAGGCAAGGTCGGCGTTCAAACGAGCGACGTCATGGCATCCAGGATTTCTTGCATTTTCAGCATCTTGCTTCTGTCTGCCAGCTCGGGCAGCGCACGCGCCGACTTCACCGACGGCAAGCTGCCGGACGGAACCTATCATTGCGAGGTCTACCTGCTCGGCCTGTTCCTCAACCTCGGCGACATCACCATCAAGGGCAATGTCTATACCGGCCCTGTGACGTTCGGGACCGCGCCGCAAGCCTACAACTACCAGATGGACGCCAACGGCGTGATCAGCTGGCTTGGCCCTCTCGGTGGCTACTCGACCGGCGGCAATTCGATCTCGATGACGCAAGCGACCCTGGATGGCCAGACTAGCCCTTCCTTCGACATCATCATGAAGCAGCCCGACGGCGCCTTCACCGCTTCGACCTGCACCAGGAGCTGAGCGGCGACGCCTGGCGCTGGCCTGCCGCCTCAGTCAAAAAAAGGCGCGGAACATGCCAGATATGTTCCGCGCCAACAGGCAATTGGGACGAGTGCCTAAATGCTTTTTTCCGACATCTGGTTGGCGATGTAGTCGGCCTGGCGGATCGCCAGCGAGACGATCGTCAATGTCGGGTTCTCGGCCCCGCCGGTGGTGAACTGGCTGCCGTCGGACACGAACAGGTTCTTGATGTTGTGCGCCTGGCCATGCTTGTTGACGACGCCGTCTTCCGCCTTCTCGCTCATCCGGTTAGTGCCGAGATTATGGGTCGAGGGATAGGGCGGCGTCGGGAAGGTCCGGGTGGCGCCGACCGCAGCGTAGAGCGCCTGGCCCTGTTTATAGGCGTGATCGCGCATTGCCGTGTCGTTGGCATGGTCGTCGAAATGGACTTCGGCGATCGGCATGCCATGCTCGTCCTTCTCGTCGGCATGCAAGGTGATGCGGTTTTCCGCGCGCGGCATGTCCTCGCCGACGATCCACAGGCCCGCCATGTGGTCGTAGTGGTCGAGCGCGGTGGTGAAGGAGCGGCCCCAGCCGCCGGGATTGAGGAACGCGGCCATGAACGGCAGGCCGAGTGCGAGCGTCTCCATTTCATAGCCACCGACGAAGCCGCGCGAGGGATCATGACGCGCCTCGTCGCGGATGACGCCGGCCATGGTGGTGCCGCGATACATGTGCACCGGCTTGTCGAAGATGGCGTAGACCGAACCGGTGGTGTGGCGCATGTAGTTCTTGCCCACCTGCCCCGACGAATTGGCGAGCCCGTTCGGGAATTTGGCTGATTCCGAATTGAGCAGCAGCCGCGGGCTTTCGATGGAATTCCCGGCGACGGCGACGATGCGCGCCTTCTGCTCCTGCAGCTTGCCGCCCTTGTCGGCGTAGACGACGCCTGTCACCTTGCCCGACGCGTCATGGTTGATCTTGACCGCCATGGCGTTCGGCCGGACCTCGAGACGGCCGGTCGCCTCGCCCTTGGGGATCTCCGTGTAGAGCGTCGACCATTTGGCGCCCCATTTGCAGCCTTGGAAGCAGAAGCCGGTCTGCTGGCAGGACATGCGGTCGTCACGATCGACCGAATTGATGGCCATGTTGCCGGTGTGGCATTCCTTGTAACCAAGCTTGTCGGCGCCGGCCTTCAGCACCTTGAAGTTGTTGTTGCCCGGCAGCCGCGGCCAGTCATTGGTGCCGGTGACGCCCATCTTGGCTTCGGCCTTGGCATAGTAGGGTTCCATCTCGGCCAGCGTGATCGGCCAATCGATCAGGCTGGCGCCTTCCACCTTCCCGTAGGTCGAAAGCGCCTTGAATTCATGCTCCTGGAAGCGCAGCGAGGCACCTGCCCAGTGGGTAGTCGAACCGCCGACGGATTTGACGATCCAGGCCGGCAGGTTGGGAAAATCCTTCGCCACCCGCCAGTCGCCCGACGTGGTGCGCTTGTCCTTCCAGGCAAGCTGGGTGAAGGAGTCCCACTCGTCGTTGACGAAGTCATCATATTCGTGACGGGCGCCCGCCTCGAGGATGACGACATCGACGCCCTTCTGGGCGAGTTCGTTGCCGAGCGTGCCGCCGCCGGCGCCCGAGCCGATGATGACGACCACGCCGTCATTGTTGAGATCAAATGGTGCTGCCATGGTTTCCTCCCATGATGTCTGACTGAAGCGGTTGAGGACGAACGAGGCTCAGAGCCACTCGATGTCGTCGAAACCGCGCGCGATGTAGCCGCCCTTGGAATAGGATTCGCCCTCGTAGCCGAAGATCGGCCAGACCTCCTTCTGGTTGTAGAGGCTGACGACGAGACCGCCGCGCACGGCCTGGAAGAATGGCGAGGTCTCGATGTCCTTCAGCAGCGCAACACGCTGCTCCTCCCATCCAAGCCCGCGGTAGCCGCCGCTGCCGGCCTTCTTGTCGAGATCGGCGATACCGTTCTCGATGAGATCCTTATGGGCCGGATCCTTACCGGCCTGCTCGTCATGCGCCTTGACGGCGATGGCGTAATACTTGTCGGGCACTTGGTCGTGCGGGTAGATGTCGCGCGCCATCTGGATCAGCGTCGCCATCGTTTCGGGCTTGAGCGCCGATGTCTCCAAGCCCCAGGCATGTTTCGGACTGATGACGGCACTGCCTGAAATGACGAGCAATGCGCTGGCGCCGCCGCGTTTCAGAAGCTCGCGCCGCGACAGTCCGGGCTTCCTCTCATAGATCGTGACCATAATTTCCTCCCTGCTTGCTGTTCGCACCTCAAGAGGTGCCGTTGCTGGCGCCGCGCTGGTTGGCGCGGCGGATAGTCCCCTATTGGAAGCGGCCTCCGCGCTGCAGGACCTCGATCTTGTAGCCGTCGGGATCCTCGATGAAGAAGAAGCGCGCGAGCAATGCACCATCGCGGTTGAACTCGACGATCTTCTTCGGGTTGAGGCCAAGTGCGCCGAGCCGGTCATGCTCGCTGTCCAGATCGGCGACGGAAACCGCCAAATGGCCGTAGCCGTCACCCAGCGCATAGGGTTCCTGCCGGTCCTTGTTGACGGTCAGTTCGACTTCAAAGGGTATGTCGGCATTGCTGAGATAGACGAGCGTGAAGGTTTCGAAATCGAGCCGGTCGGCAACGTCCAGTCCAAAGGCGTTCCGGTAAAAATCGACGGACCGGGCCTCGTCGAGGACCCGGATCATGGTGTGGATCGCCTTCGCCAAATCAGTCTCCGTTGCTGGGTGCCTGGAGCGATTATGGGCGGCGGCGGGAAAAGGTGGTGGCAGCCGGGTACCACGCGAAACTCTCGGGAAGCCCGATGCCATTCCTGCCAAAGACGAAAGTCCGATTGCTGTTTTCTGTTTTCCGACTGAAGATGAGCGACTGCTGAAAGGTGCCGATCTCTGCCGGTCGCGCCCAAAACCAACAAAATGGGAGGTAAGCATGTGCAGGGTTTTTGCCGGGCAGGACCCGGAAGGCTACCGCCAGATCAACCGGTCGATCCGCATCGACGGCCACTCGACCAGTATCCAGCTCGAGGCAACGTTCTGGGCATTGCTCGACGAGATCGCCGACAGCCAGGGTCTGACGACGCCGAAATTCATCTCAAAACTCTATGACGAGGCGATCGAGATCAACGGCCAGATCCCGAACTTCGCGTCGATGCTGCGCACCACCTGCGCGCTTTATCTGCGCGGCCATCGGCCGGAAGAACAGATGACGCCGAAGCGGCAAGCCGCCTAGCTGTCGGCCGCCACCTCGAGCGCCAGCCGCGTCATGTCGGTGAAAAGCGCCTGGCGTTCGGAATAGTCGGTCTGCTCGCCGGTGGTGACATGATCGACCACATTCAGCAGCGACAGGGCGCGCGCGCCGAAATGGGCTGAAATGCGGTAGAGGGCGCTGGTTTCCATATCGACGGCAATCGCCCCAAGCGCCTGCGCTTCGGCAAAGCGGTCGCGCCCGTCGGGGTGATAGAATATGTCGCTGCAGACCGTCAGCCCCGCGCTCCAGACGATGCCAAGGTCGGCGGCCCTTTGCAGCGCCAGCGTATGGAGCGCCGGATCGGGGCCTGCCCGTTCGTACAGTTCGAAGACCTGGCCGCTGCGTTCACTTTCGGCGTGGACGGCACTCGAAATGACGATGCTGCGCAGCGCCACGTCCTCGCTCAGGCCACCGCAGGTCCCTGTGCGGATAAGCGTTTTGACACGATGGAAATCCAGCAGCTCGTGGGCGTAGATCAGGAAGGACGAGACGCCGATGCCGGTCGACTGGATGCTGACCGGCTTGCCTCGAAACAGCCCGGTGAAGCCAAGCGCGCCCCTGCGGCGGTTGACGCAGCGCGGCGCTTCCAGAAAAGTCTCAGCCATCCATTCGGCGCGCTCCGGGTCACCCGGCAACAGCACCGTTTCGGCATAATCGCCCCTGCCAGCCTCATTGTGCGGCGTCACGGCATCTACCCCAATTCCCCGCCGCGTTTTTCGCCGCAATCATGGCAGGCTGGCGTGGATGCGCAAGCGCCCATTGCGAAGCTCCAGTGGCCGGACCTCACTGGTTATGAACGGACGGCTCGTTCTCCGGCGCCGCCACCTGTAAACGGCATGGAACGGGCGTCTGTGTGCTTGTTCACATTCGGGAGGGCACGCGACTATTTATTTTTGCGCAGTTCCGGACGGAAAACCGCTTCGCACTTTTCCTGGAATTGCTCTAGGATTCCAGCACGTCCTTGACGATCGTGGCCAGTTGCTTGAGCGAGAACGGCTTCGGCAGGAAACCGAAATGCGCGTCGGCCGGCAGGTTTTTCGCGAACGCATCCTCGGCATAGCCGGAGACGAAGACGAATTTGATGTCCGGCTGGCGCTTGCGCAATTCGCCAAGCAGCGTCGGTCCGTCCATTTCCGGCATCACCACATCGGAGACGACGATGTCGACCTTGCCGCCGAGCGCCTCGAACACCTCTAGCGCCTCGACGCCCGACGACGCCTCGTGGACGGTGTAGCCGCGCGACGTCAGCGCCCGCATGCCGCCCATGCGCACGGCGTCCTCGTCCTCGACCAGCAGCACGGTGGCCGAGCCCGACAGATCCTTGGCCGTGTCGGCCGCCTTGACAGGGGCCGCCGGCGCTTCGCCGGGCTCGTTCGCCGCCCTCACCTCGGCGACATGGCGCGGCAGGAAGATGCGGAACACCGAGCCCTTGCCCACTTCGGAATCGCAGAAGATGAAGCCGCCCGTCTGTTTGATGATGCCGTAGACCATCGACAGGCCGAGACCGGTGCCCTTGCCGACCTCCTTGGTGGTGAAGAAGGGTTCGAATATCTTCTTCAGCACATCGGGCGCGATGCCGCTGCCGGTATCCTCGACCTCGACCACCACATAATCGGCGGGGGTGAGTTCACGATAGGAGAAGGTCTTGCATTCCTCCGCCGTGACGTTGCGGGTGCGCACGGTGAGGTCGCCGCCAGCCGGCATCGCATCGCGTGCGTTGACGGCGAGGTTCACCACCACCTGTTCGAACTGGCCGATATCGACCTTGACCGGCCACAGGTCGCGGCCATGGTCGACCTTCAGCTTGATGTCGTTGCCGACCAGGCGGGCGAGCAGCATCCTGAGGTCGGCAAGCACGTCGGTGAGGTTGAGCACCTCCGGCCGCAAAGTCTGCTTGCGCGAGAAGGCCAGCAGCTGCCGCACCAGCGACGCCGCGCGGTTGGCGTTCTGCTTGATGTTCATGATGTCGGGGAAGGACGGATCCGACGGCCGGTGATTGGTCAGCAGAAGGTCGGATGCCATGATGATGGCGGTCAGCACATTGTTGAAGTCGTGCGCGATGCCGCCGGCGAGCTGGCCGACTGCCTGCATCTTCTGGCTCTGCGCCATCTGGCCTTCGAGCGCCTTCTGCTCGGTGGTCTCAACGGCATAGACGATGGCCGATTCCTCGGCCCCCTCGCCGCCGGTGCCGTCGGCGACCGCATTGACGTAGAAGCGGATGTGGCGGTCGTCATTGCCGGGCAGCAACGTGTCGATCGGCTCGATGTCGGCCTGTCGTTGCCGTGCCTTTTCGAAGGCGTCGGCAAATGCCGGCCGGTCGCGCTCGTGGATGACCGTGTCGAGCCGCACGCGGCGGTCGACAGCGTCGCGGTCGACAACGGAGGAGAACAGCGACAGGAACGGCGCATTGGTGCGCAGGATGCGGCCGCTGGCGTCGACGCCGGCGATCGCCATTGGTGTCGAATTGAAAAACCGAGTGAAGCGGACCTCCGAGGCGCGAAGATCGGCGGAGGCATCCTCGCCTTGCGTCCGGTTCAGCACGATGGTGCGGGTCGGACTGCCGATGCCTTCGCGGCTCGCCGAAACACGGTGCATGAAACGCACCGGCAGCACCTCGCCGGTCATCGTCGTCAGATCGAGATCGATGACGGCGTTGCGTGTGGTGCCCGGATCGGCCTTGACCGAGCGGACCAGCGCCATGCCGTCGCCGGCGACGATCTCCGGCAGGGAGACGGCGCCGGGCGTGAAACTGGCAAGGTCGATGCCCAGCCATTCCGCGAGCGTCGCGTTGATATAGGTGACACGGCCTTCCTGGTCGGCCGAAAAGAAGCCGGCCGGTGCATGGTCGAGGTGATCGATGGCCTTTTGCAGGTCGAGGAAGAAGCGCTCCTGCTCGGCCCGCTCCTGCGAGATGTCGGCAAGCTGCCAGGCGAGCATGGGCAAGCGCTGGCCGGGCACGGCGAAGGTGCGGGCGCGGGCGCGGTACCAGCGCGCGCCTGGCTCGGCGCCGGGCTTGATTGACTGCGCCAGCCGGAATTCGCCGTCGCCAGGCTGGCCGTCGCGCAGGCCCGATGCCAGACGATAGATGGTCATCGAGGCCTCAGGAACGTCGGAAAGCAGCCCCTCGACCGTCTTGAGGTCGGTCGCCGAGGCAGCACCCGTCATGTCGGCATAGGCGCGGTTGGCGTAGACGACACGCCCTTTGGTGTCGGTGACCAGAAGGCCTTGCGACATCGAATCGACGAAGGCTTTCGACAGCTCGTCGCTGGTCGAGCGGGGCGCGACCTGAACGAAGCCGATTGCGGTGGCGAACAGGAAGCCGACGCCGATCATCGCCAGCACGCCCAGCATTCCAAGCAGGAAGGGATCGCCAAGGCGCTCGCGGAAAAGCCCGAAGATGATCGCGGCGCCGGTCAGGACGGCAATGAAGATGATGAGCCGGGTGACGGCGCCCGGACGCGTGTTCTGATCGACGATAGGTACCGGATAGAAATCGCCGCGCGTTTCCTTGGCCATGTGCCCCCTGCTTGTGAATCCGGTCTACCGGCGCTGCCCGGTTGAATCACATTCTCCTATTCCGGAAAAGGCCCCGGCCGCAAATGTCAGATAAAAATGGCGCCGTCCGGCCATTGCTGTTCCAAGCTGTTCACGAAGCGGAAAGGTAACTTGCGGTGGCCTGCCGCTACAGTCTAGTGTCGCCTCACTTCAAAAGCCGATTGGGGGCACCGATGCTGCAGTGGCTGGATGGCGTAGCGGGTCCTGGATATGTCGCCGCAATCCTGTGGACATTTGCGGCGCTGGTTCTGCTCGTCGTCGTTCTGCTCATCGTCAAGCTTGTCCGCAGCCTGACGTTCGGAACGTTCGTCGCCGGCGGCAGGAACCGCAAGACGCGGCTCGCCGTCATGGATGCCACCGCCGTCGACAGCCACCGCCGGCTTGTGCTGGTGCGCCGCGACGACATCGAGCATCTGCTCCTGATCGGCGGCCCGACCGACGTCGTCGTCGAACGTGACATCCGGCTGGCGGCACCGCGCCGCCCGGCGCTGACCGGAGATGGCGGCCAGCAGCAGGCCCAGGCACCGCGGCCACGCACAGTCCAGCCCGCCCCGGCACCGGCAAAGCAGGCGCCACCGCAGCCAGTTGCGGCCGCTCCGGCCCCTGCCCGACCCCGCCCGGTCACGCCGGCGCCGGCACCGAAACCGGCCGCGCCCAACTATCAGGCGAGCAATGTTACGCCGCTTCCGGCCTATGGGTCGACCATCAACACCGCCAGGCACACCCCGGCGCCGGCAAAGCACGAATCCATCGACGATACGCTGATGCAGGAACTCGAGGTCTCGCTGGACAACTCGCATTCCAGGGCTGCGAGCAAAACGGCGGCCAATGCGCCACCGCAATCGCTCGATGACGAAATGACGAAGCTTCTCGGCGAACTGGCCAACCACAAACGCTAGAGCTGAAGCGCTCTACTCTTTGTTTTTCTGCACTTTTCCCGGTATTGAACAGGACAAACCAGACACAAAAATGGCCGGGAAACCCGGCCATGAAGATGAAACCTGCCTGGTTTTGCAGGTGTCAGTCGTCGCGATAGACCTTCTCGCGGCGCTCGTGACGCTCCTGTGCCTCGATCGACAAGGTCGCGATCGGGCGTGCATCGAGCCGCTTCAGCGCGATGGGCTCGCCGGTTTCCTCGCAATAGCCGTAGGTGCCTTCATCGATGCGCTGCAGCGCCGAATCGATCTTCGAAATGAGCTTGCGCTGACGATCGCGGGCACGAAGCTCGATAGCGCGGTCGGTTTCCGACGAGGCGCGATCGGCGAGATCGGGATGGTTGGCGTTTTCCTGCTGCAGAATTTCGAGAGTTTCGCGCGCTTCGCGCAAAATGTCGGTTTTCCAGGTGACGAGCTTTAGGCGAAAGTAGGATTTCTGCCGTTCGTTCATGAACGGCTCGTCTTCGGAGGGTACGTAATCGGCGGTAACGATGTCGTTCATGCGACTCACCCAACAACCCCAAATTTGGCGCCTATATATTCGCGGACCGAAGCCTGCACAAGCGCAATCGGCGATAGAGTCACGCAAATGTTAGCAGCTGATGGCGGAACCCTTCTGCTGCAAGGGCGCGAGCGAATTCTGACATGATTTGTTGTGCTTGAGTGGCGCCGGCCATTGTGCAGCAGGCCGTTCTGATGACTAATCGGGCGGGTATCTTGTGGCGTGAGGGAGCCGTGAGCAGACTGTACCTGTTGAGGCATGCCAAGGCCGGATGGGCGCTGCCCGGCGTCCGTGACTTCGATCGTCCGCTCGATGCAGCCGGCATGGCCGATGCCGAACTGATGGGCGAGGTCATGCGCGTCCGCAACTATGTTCCCGACATCACCCTTTGCTCTAACGCAATGCGGGCGCGCCAGACGCTGGAAGGTCTGGCCGGGCAGACCGACACCGGCCGCGTGCTGTTCTTCGACACTTTATACAGCGAGGACGCCGCCGGTTACCTCACCCTCATCCGCGACAATGGCGGGCCCGGCTCGCTGCTGGTCATCGGCCACAACCCGATGACGGAGGATCTGGCGATGGCGGTCTCGGGCGACGGCGAAGAAGCCGCCCGCGGCATGATGAACCACGGCTTTCCCACATCCGGTCTTGCTGTCGTGCGCTTCGCCGGCGCCCTTGCCAGTGCCGCGCAAGGCAATGGCTATCTCGAAGCCTTTCTCACGCCTGCCGACCTCTGAGCCATTTCAAACCACGGGTCCAACGCCTATATCGGAGCCTGACAAGCGCCCGAGAGACCCCATTTTGGCATCATCGCTGACCACATTCTCCGACGAAGCCAAGATTGCGCTCGATACAATTTCAGGGCGGGCCGCCGGGCTCTTTTCCCCGTCGCTGCGGCTGGGCGTGACCGGCCTTTCACGCGCTGGCAAGACGGTGTTTATCTCCGCCCTTGTCCACAATCTGATCCATGGCGGGCGCCTGCCGCTGTTCGAGGCGCAGAAATCGGGGCGCATCGCCCGGGCCTTTCTCGAGGAACAGCCAGACGATGCCGTTCCCCGCTTCCAGTACGAGGATCACATAGCGGCGCTGGTCAACGATCGCGTCTGGCCCGAAT
The DNA here is from genome assembly GCF_014843845.1 of Mesorhizobium amorphae. GTDB lineage: Bacteria > Pseudomonadota > Alphaproteobacteria > Rhizobiales > Rhizobiaceae > Mesorhizobium > Mesorhizobium amorphae_A. Next base: position 153,635 of record NZ_JHQS01000015.1, read on the forward strand.
CGACGCGCGCCATCTCCGAGCTCCGGCTGACCATCGAATTTGAATCAGCCTCCGGTTGGAACCGCATGTTTTCGGCCGGGAAATTGTCGCTAGACATCGTCGACTACCCCGGGGAGTGGCTGCTCGATCTGCCCTTGCTCGGCAAATCCTTCGCCGATTTTTCACGCGAAGCGATGGAGATGGCGGCGCTGCCGGTGCGCGCCGACCTTTCGGAAGGTTGGCGGGCGCTTGCCGCCACTATCGATCCGAACGCCGATGCCGATGAAATGACGGCGCGCCGCCTGGCCGAGAGCTTTGCCGCCTATCTCAAGGCATGCAAACTCGACGAACGGGCGCTTTCGACCTTGCCGCCGGGCCGCTTCCTGATGCCGGGCGACCTCGAGGGCTCGCCCGCGCTGACTTTCTCGCCCTTGCTGGCGCTAGGCGACCGGCGGCCGCGTTCCGGGTCACTGCATGCCATGATGGAGCGGCGTTACGAGGCCTACAAGACGCATGTCGTCAAACCGTTCTTCCGCGAGCACATCACGCGCCTCGACCGTCAGATCGTCCTGATCGACGCCATGCAGGCACTGAATGCCGGCCCCGGTGCCATGGCCGACCTGGAACGCGCCGTCACCGAGATCCTCTCCTGCTTCAGGCCCGGCAGGGGCAATTTCCTCACCGACTTGTTCTCGCGGCGCATCGACCGCATCCTGGTTGCCGCGACCAAGGCGGACCATCTGCATCACGAAAGCCACGACCGGCTGCAGGCGATCGTGCGCCGGCTGGCCGACCGGGCGGTAACACGGGCGAATTTCACCGGCGCCGATGTCGACGTGGTTGCCATGGCGGCCGTGCGCGCGACCCGCGAAGGCACGGTCAAGCAGGGTCGCGAAACCCTGCCCGTCATCATCGGCACACCACTCAAGGGCGAAAGGATCAATGGCGACACATTCGACGGGAAAGCCGAAACCGCCATATTTCCCGGTGACTTACCCGAGAAAGCTGATGCGGTGTTCGATGTTTCCGGGTCGCTGCAACCTGATGCTGACGGGCCGGCGATCCGTTTCGTGCGCTTTCGTCCGCCAAAGCTCGAACGCACGGCAGAAGGTGTTACGCTCTCGCTGCCGCATATCAGGCTCGACCGCGCCTTGCAGTTCCTGATCGGAGATCACCTGGCATGACAGCGCCCCGCAAACCCGCGGCATTCCGCATCGAGGCTGAGCCCGAACCAAAGCAGGAGGCGCGGGAAACGCGCCGTGCCCATGCCGAGCCGCCGCAGACGCGCAAGCCACGCGCCGCAGGGGTTGGCGTCGCAGTCGTCGTGCCGGCCGAGATCGATGTTTTCGACGAACCTGACATCGTCGCCGCCGAACCGCCGCCTGCCACCGCGCCGCGCAAGCGTTCGCTGCTCGGCAGGCTGTTCTTCGGCGCGCTGGGTGTCCTGGTTTCGCTGGCCGTCGGCCTGTGGACCGACCAGCTCATTCGCGACCTGTTCGAGCGCGCCGAATGGCTGGGCTGGCTGGCCGCTGGAATGGCCGCGATCGCTCTGCTGGCGCTGATGGTCATCCTCGCGCGCGAATTCCTGGCGATTGCCCGCCTCGCCGAGGTCGAAAAACTGCAGAAGCGGTCGCTGGATGCCGTGGCGCGCGACGATCCGAAGGCCGCAAGGGCCGTCGTCGACGAGCTTTCGGCCTTTGTCGCGGCAAAACCCGAAACCGCGGCCGGCAGGCGCTCGCTGGCCGAGCTGCGCGGTGAAATCATCGACGGCGGTAATCTGGTGCGGCTGGCCGAGACCGAGATCCTCGGGCCGCTGGATGCGCGCGCCAAGGTCATGATCCTCGAAGCGGCCAAGCGGGTGTCGCTGGTGACGGCGGTCAGCCCGCGGGCCGTCGTCGATGTAGCCTATGTCGTGTTCGAGGCTGGGCGGCTCATTCGCCGCCTGTCGGAACTTTACGGCGGCCGGCCGGGCACGCTGGGCTTCTTCAGGCTGGCGCGCAGCGTTCTTGCCCATCTCGCGGTCACCGGTTCGATCGCCGTCGGCGACAGTTTTGTCCAGCAGATCATCGGCCATGGCCTCGCCGCACGCGTTTCGGCGAAGCTTGGCGAAGGTGTCGTCAACGGCATGATGACGGCACGGATCGGCATCGCAGCAATGGAGACGGCGCGGCCCCTGCCCTTCATCGCCGCTAAGCGGCCGGGACTGGGCGATTTCCTGTCCGCGCTGACATCCTTCGCAACAAAGAAAGAAAGTGAAACATCGACCTCCGGCAAGTGAAGAGACGCCCCGCAGTCACCAAGCATTAACCAATCTTGTTCATGGTCGGAAGTGTTCCAAGAACAGCTTCCTTGTTGCCGGGTGTGGTCGATGAAAAGCGTTATTCTATCCAGCGTCCTGCCTGTCGCGGTCGCGGTTGCAGCCCCTTTCGGCCTCGTTGAAAAGGCGTTTGGCGCGGAACCCGACAAGCAATTCTTTCAATCGGTGGAAGGCAAGTGGGTCGGCCCGGGCGAAATCGTCGCCGGCAAGTACAAGGGCACGAAATTCACCTGCAGTTTCAATGGCTCGACGCCTGACGGCAAGACCGGCATGACGCTCGACGGCGGCTGCCGGGTCGGCATGTTCACCCAGAAAATGTCGGCGTCAGTCGAGCGCAAGGGCCGCGACGGCTACAAGGGCAACTTCATGGGCGGCGCCGCGGGGTCAGGCCTCGACATCATCGGCGGCAATGTCGTCGACGCTCACAAGGTCGTCTTCACCATCAACCGCAACCAGCTGCGCGGTGTCATGCAGGCCCGCATTCCCGACGACAACTCGATGACGGTGACCGTCGCGGTGCGCGTCGACGAGCAGCTGGTGCCGGTCATCGGCATGAGCCTGAAGCGGGTCGATGCGGTCGAAGTCGGCTCCATCACACCGAACTGAGATTCGTAGCGGCCAAGAAAAAAGGCGGCGGCCCACCAGGGCCACCGCCTTCTTCAATTTCCGAACGATCAATCAGCCCTTGATGGTGGCCGTCAGCTCGTCATAGGCCTTGCAGGCTTCGTCCAGCGTCGTGGCGCCCTGATACTTGGTCGTGACCGCCTGCACCTTGGCAGTCAGATCGGCCGCCTTGGACGGATCCTTGGTGATCGCCTCCTGCAGCGCGGTCGTCATGTCCTGCGCCTTCTTGGTCGCCATTTCGGCGGTGCACTCAGGTGCCTTCGAGCAGGCCGAACCGGCAAGCGCCGCAACACCCACGGCAACGAGCAAAAACTTCTTCATGTCAGTCATCTCCTCAAAAAGGGCAGCGACTTGATCGTCGCTCCCCTCCAATGGCCGAAGCCGAGCGTCCCTTAGCCGCTGATTGTGGCGACACGCAACGCGAGTACCGCGTAAACTTGTGTAACGCGGCTGCAACAAGTGCCGAGGCCGCAGCGCCGATTCGCTCTGTTCGATCCCGGCCGAAGTCCCTATCCTTGGCCTCGATTCCGCAGCATATGCGAGGAACCTCCAGGAAACGGAAGAGCAGGCATGGCGGCGGAAGCATCGGGCAGCGAACTCATTCAGGTGGTGGCGCTGCTTGCCGCCGGCGTGGTGGCCGTCCCGATCTTCAAACGCATGGGGCTGGGCTCGATTCTCGGCTATCTCGCCGCCGGCGTAGTGATCGGGCCGTTCGGACTTCGCATCTTTTCCGAATCGGAAGCGATTCTTCATGTCGCCGAACTCGGCGTCGTCATGTTCCTGTTCATCATCGGGCTGGAAATGCAGCCGTCACGGTTGTGGGGCCTGCGCCGTGAGATCTTCGGCCTCGGCGCCCTGCAGGTCGGCGTCTGCGCCTTGTTGCTGACCAGCGTCGGCCTTGCCGGCGGCTTTCCGATCGCGCAATCCTTCGTTGCCGGCGCCGGCTTCGTGCTGACCTCGACGGCGATCGTCATGCAACTGCTGGAAGAGCGCGGCGAAATGGCCACCCCCAAGGGCCAGCGCATCGTTTCCATCCTGCTGCTGGAAGATCTGGCGATCGTGCCGCTGCTGGCGCTGATCGCCTTCCTGGCGCCGGGCGGCGCCGATATGAGCCTGTCGCAGCGGCTGACGGAAGTGGGCATCGGCCTTGCCGCTATAATCGGGCTGGTCGTGGCGGGTCGTTACCTGCTCAATCCGTTCTTCCGCATCCTGGCGGATGCCCGGGCTCGCGAAGTGATGACGGCGGCCGCGCTGCTGGTGGTGCTGGGGTCGGCTCTGGCCATGCAGCTCTCCGGCCTGTCGATGGCGATGGGCGCGTTCCTGGCCGGTGTGCTGCTGTCCGAATCGACCTTCCGCCACCAGCTGGAGGCCGACATCGAACCGTTCCGCGGCATTCTGCTCGGCCTGTTCTTCCTCGCCGTCGGCATGTCGCTCGACCTGCACGTCGTGGCCGCGAACTGGCGAATCGTCGCCATCTATGTCGTCGCCTACATGGTGATGAAGGCGCTCGGCATCTACCTGGTCGCCCGTATGCTCAAGAGCGGCCACCGCGAAGCGCTCGAACGCGCCGTGTTCATGGCGCAGGGCGGCGAATTCGCCTTCGTGCTCTATTCCGCCGCCGCGACGGTCGGCATCATCGACAGCCGCGCCAATGCGACGCTGACCGCGATCGTCATCATCTCCATGGTGCTGACGCCTTTAGCCATCATCGCGCTGCGCTATCTCACGCCGCGCGACGAGCAGTCGCTCGATGGGGTCGACGTCGCCGCGGACCTTTCGGGCAGCGTGCTGGTCATCGGCTTCGGCCGCTTCGGCCAGATCGCCAGCCAGCCGCTTCTGCTGCGCGGCATCGACGTGTCGATCATCGACAATGAGGTCGAGATGATCCAGGCGGCGGCCGATTTCGGCTTCAAGGTCTATTATGGCGACGGCACGCGGCTGGACATATTGCATGCGGCGGGCGCCGGCCGGGCACGCGCGGTGCTGATCTGCGTCGACAAGCCCGAGGCTGCCGTGCGCATTGCCCAGTTGATCAAGGCCGAATTTCCGCTGCTGACGGTGCTGGCGCGCGCCTTCGATCGCGGCACCGCCTTGCAGCTCATTCGCGCCGGCGTCGACTTCCAGCTGCGCGAAACCTTCGAATCGGCGCTTGTCTTCGGCGGCTCCGCCCTGGAGGCGCTGGGTATCGACCCGGACGATGTCGACGAGGTGATCGAGGATGTCCGCCGCCGTGACACCGCCCGCTTCGAAACGCAATTGGCCGAAGGTGTCCGCGCCGGCGCGCGCTTCCTCAAGGGCAATATCGGCACGCCAATTCCGGCGCCGCTGACGCCGCCGCGGCGTGCCGGCCAGGCACTCAACGAGGAGACCGCCGGCGTGCTGCACAAATCCGAGCCTGCCGAGGAGTAAGCAATGACCGAACTGGACAAGCAGGCGCTCTCAGTCGCCAAATTCTGGCGCGATGCCGGCGAAGATGCATGGTTCGAAAAGAACGACGGCTTCGATACCGACTTCCGTGCCCGGTTTCTCGACCTGCACTACGCCGCCGCGCGGCGCGAATGCGATGCCTGGTCGGAGCATGCCGAGGGGTCGCTGGCACTGATGATCCTGCTCGACCAGTTTCCGCGCAATTGCTTTCGCGGCACCGGCCACATGTATGCGACCGACGAGTTGGCCAGGCATTTTTCCGGCAAGGCCATCGCCGCCGGCCATGATCTGGCGCTCGAGCAGGATCTGCGGGTCTTCCTTTATCTGCCCTATGAGCATTCGGAACTGCCCGCCGACCAGGACAAATCGGTTGAGCTCACCACCACCAGGGCACCGGACTATCTGAAATATGCGCTGGAGCACCGTGACATCATCCAGCGCTTCGGCCGCTTTCCGCACCGCAACAAAATGCTTGGCCGCGAGACGACGCCGGAGGAACTGGCGTTCCTCGATGGTGGCGGATTTTCCGGTTGATCTCGGGCAACGTCAGGCCAGCCACCAGTCCCGGCCGGACGGCAATTTCTCTATGCCTGCCGTATCGACGCTGCTCAGCCGCTCCGTCACGCTCTTGCCACCGACGGCAAGCTCCGGCGCGATCTCGGCCAATGGCGCCAGCACGAAGGCGCGCTCCAGCATGCGCGGATGCGGCACTTCCAGGCCGGTCTCGTGGATGATCCGATCACCGAACACCAGGATGTCGATGTCGATCAGGCGCGGCCCCCAGCGTTCCTCGCGCACGCGTTTCAACCGGCGTTCGGCATCGAGGCAAAGCTCGAGCAAGGCCCGCGGCGCGAGCGTCGTGGCGATCGCGGCGGCGGCATTGAGAAAATCAGGCTGGTCGAGCTTGCCCCAGGGTGGCGTGCGGTAGAGCGAGGAGACCGCAACGACACGTGTCTTGTCGTCACCGTCCAGAATGCGCAGCGCGGCCGCCATCGACTTCGCCGGATCGCCGAGATTGCCGCCCAGGCTGAGATAGACGGTGTTATTCTGGCCAGACAACGGTCACCTCGACATGATCGAGCACGCCGGGCACCGGGGCGTTCGGCTTGCGCACGGTGATCTCAGCCTTCTTGATCTGCGGAAACCGCGCCGTCAGCGCCCGTGCCACCTCCAGCGCCAGCGCCTCGATCAGGAAGCGCCGCTGCCCGGTGATGATCTTTTCGATGACCGCGAAGGCGACGCCGTAATTGACGGTGTCGTCGATGGAATCGTCGACCAGCGCGCGGCCGGGCTCAACGGTCAAAGCCGCATCGACATAAAAGCGCTGGCCGAGCGTTTCCTCCTCGTCCAGCACGCCATGGCGGGCAAAGAAGGCGCAGTTCTTCATGCGGATGACGTACATGGCTCAGCTTCCCGGAATTTCGCGCGCCAGCATAGCATCGGTGACAGCCAGAGCGTCCACGTTGATTGCGACATCGTGGACGCGAAACAGGTGCGCGCCTTTGAGCCTCAAAATGACGCTGGTGGCCGCCGTGCCCGCAGCCCTGTCCATCGCGTCGCGACCGGTGACGTTGCCGATGAAACGCTTTCGCGAGGTGCCGGCCATCAGCGGATAGCCCAGCGCGACCAACTCGGAAAACCGCGCCATCAGTTCGAGGTTTTCCTGCGCCGTTTCCTTGGCGAAGCCGAAGCCGGCGTCGAGCACGATCTGGGCGTCGGCAACGCCGCTGGCGTGCGCGATCTCCAGCGATTTCCTGAGAAAGAAGAACTGGTCCTCGATCACGTCCGGCAGTTTTTGCCTGTCGCGCCCGGTGTGCATGATGACCAGCCCGGCCCCCGTTTCGGCGGCAACGCGGGCGATGCCCGGCTCGCGCTGCAGGCCCCAGACATCGTTGACGATGTGCGCGCCGGCGGCGACGGCCAGCCGGGCGGTGTCCTCGCGATAGGTATCGACCGAAATCAGCGCTTCGCCGAGCCCGGCAAGCGCCTCGACGACCGGCAGCACGCGGGCCTGCTCTTCCTCGATCGTCACGGGAGAGGCGCCGGGCCGCGTCGATTCTCCGCCGACATCGATGACTTCAGCCCCCTCCTCGACCATGCGGCGCGTCTGAGCCACTGCCTGCTCGCGGGAGGCGAACAGGCCGCCATCGGAAAAACTGTCCGGTGTCACGTTGAGGATGCCGACGACCACGGCCTTGCCGCCAAGCTCGAGATGACGCCCGTGCGCCAGCTGCCACCGCCTTGTCGTCATCGCCCATCAACCATCTTTGATCCGCCGGAAATCAAATCCGTTGCGCCGGGCACGGCCGTAACGCAAGGTGGCTAAAGAGGCAACCTGATGAAACAACACCTGCTCTGCGCCCTGATGCTCGCCTTGACCGCCCTGCCGGCGGGTGCGGCCAATCTGGTCAAGACCTACAGCTACTTCGCAATTGGCGGTCGCACGCTCGACGATATCGAAAAGCAGCTTTCGAAGAACGGACCGCAGGTGAAGAGCACCGGGTCTAGACATCCCGGCGCCACGCAAATGTCGTTCAACACCCGCGTCAGCTACGCGGAAAAGCCGGGCTCCTGCCGCATCGCCGACGCCATCGTGACCGTGAAGGTCAAGGTGATCCTTCCGGAATGGCGCCGTTCGCGCAAGGCAAGCCCAGACGTGCGGCTGTTCTGGGACACGCTGTTCGCCGACATCAAGCGCCACGAGGAGCGCCATGTCGAGATCGCCAAGAACCATGGCAAGCAGCTCGAGGACGCGCTGAAGGCGAGCTATCCGCAAAAGACCTGCGCGGCGGCAAAGGCGAAGGCAGCCGAGATCACGGCCGCGCAGCTCGCCGCGCACGACCAGGACCAGCTGCGGTTCGATCGCGTCGAGAGCGTCAATTTCGAAAGCCGCATCCTGCGGCTCTTGCGCTACCGGATCGAGGGCATCGAGAAAGGCCGGTTGCCGCCGGCCTGATTTTCGCCCGGTGATGAGCGTAAACGACGCAAGCCAATTTCGCCGAAGCATAGTGCCAGGCCGGAAAAACTTTCGAGCCCCTGTCGAAATCGGCCTAAACAGAACGACATATGTCACGTTCGCAAACGCGGAATCCTCGAAGCACGAGACAACCAATCGACGCGGCAGACGCACCGGACCGGCCAGGCCGGCCGCCCACGGCAGCGCGCCGCACACCCATGAAAGACCAGGACAATGGACAGGCTGTCGACAGACTGACTATGGGAGCGGCATTGCCGCTGACGGAAACCGAGAAGAACGCAATCATCGGCGGCGTGCTGCTGTCGATGCTGCTGGCGGCTCTTGACCAGACCATCGTCGCGCCGGCCCTGCCGACCATTGCGCACGCGCTCGGCCATGCCGAATATCTGCCATGGATCGTCACGGCCTACCTCCTGACCGCGACCGCCATGGCGCCGCTCTACGGCAAGATCTCCGACGTCTACGGGCGTCGCCCGACCATCTATGCCGCGATCCTCATCTTCCTCATCGGATCGCTGGTCAGCGCCATGGCCCCGAATATGCTGGTGCTGGTGGTCGGCCGGGCGATCCAGGGCGCCGGCGGCGGCGGCCTGTTCGCCCTGACACAGACGGTCATCGGCGACCTCGTGCCGCCGCGCGAGCGGGCGCGCTATGCCGCCTGGATATCGGGGACATGGGCGGTCGCCAGCATCGCCGGGCCGCTGCTCGGCGGCACCTTCGCCGAGCACCTGCACTGGTCCTTGATCTTCTGGATCAACATCCCGCTCGGCCTGCTGGCGATGGCGATCATCAACAGGCCGCTGAAGAAGCTGCCGATTGCCGCCAAGCGCCATCGCATCGATGCGCTCGGCGCGCTGCTGCTTGTGGTCGCCACGGCATTGCTGCTGCTGGCGCTGAACTGGGGCGGCAGCGCCTACCCTTGGCTATCGCGCGAAATCCTTGGGCTTGTCGCTTGCTCGGCGGCTTTCTGGGGCGCTTTCGCGCTGCGCCTGCTGCGGGCGGCCGAACCGCTGATCTCGCTCGAAGTGCTCGCCAATCCGATCGTTCGGGCCGGCACGCTGTCCATGTTCCTGCTGCAGGCCGCTAACATCGGCCTGGCCGTCTACCTGCCCGTGTACCTGCAATCGATCGTCGGCCTCTCGGTGAGCCAGTCCGGCACCGCCATGCTCGGGCTGCTGCTCGGCACCGTCGCCGGCGCAACGTTCAGCGGGCGCATGATCCCGCGCTTTGTTCACTACAAGCGGATCGCCATGGTCGGCGTGACCTTCGCCATCCTGTGTCTGGGATTGCTTAGCCTGGTCGCCGGACATGCGTCCCTGCTGGTGGTCGAGCTGCTGACGATGGCAATCGGGCTTGGCACGGGCACGACTTTTCCCGTCGCCACCGTTTCGGTGCAGAACGCGGTCGACCGCATGCATCTTGGCGTTGCCACCGGCGTGCTGACCTTCCTGCGTTCGCTGGGCAGCGCGCTCGGCGTCGCCATGCTTGGCGCCGTCGCTCTTGGCTACGGGTTGCCGCTTGCCGAGGAAGGCTCGCTGACGGCTGGCCAGGTCACCTCGGTGATGCCGTTCGTGATGATCTTCCTGGTCGCGGCCTTCACGCTGGTGCTGGCGTTGGCCACACTCGCGCTGATGCCGGAAAAGCCGCTGCGCGGCCGCGACGAAGCCGCGGCGCCGGTGCTGGCGGAATAGGGCCTCAGCAACCCTCAGTCGTGAACGCCGAGCTTCTTCTGCAGGCTGGTCGACGAAGTGGTGTACTGGAACACGATGCGCTCGCCTGGGCTGACGATGCGCTTGGCCGCCTGCGCCATCAGCGCCACCTCGTGAAAACCCGACAGGATCAGCTTCAGCTTGCCGGGGTACCAATTGATGTCGCCGATGGCGAAGATGCCGGGTACCGAGGTCTGGAATTTTTCGGTGTCGACCGGGATCAGGTTCTCATGCAGGTTGAGCCCCCATTCGGCGATCGGTCCGAGCTTCATGGTCAGGCCGAAGAAGGGCAGCATGCGCGTGCATGGCACCTCGACGTCACCGTCGGGTCCCTTGATGATCGCGGATGAAAGCTGGCCGTCGGCGCCGGCCAGGCCGGTGACCTGGCCGACCTGGAAGTCGAGTTCCTTCATCTCCTGCATGGCGTACATCTTGTTGACGCTGTCCGGTGCAGCCCGGAATTCCGGGCGCCGGTGGACAAGCGTCACGCTCTTTGCCACCGGCTGCAGGTTCAGCGTCCAGTCGAGTGCGGAATCGCCGCCGCCGACGATGACGAGATCATGGCCGCGGAAATCCTCCATGCGGCGCACCGAATAGAAGACGCTTTTGCCCTCATAGGGTTCGATGCCCGGAATGGGCGGTCGCTTGGGTTGGAACGAGCCGCCGCCGGCGGCGATCACCACCACCTTGGCCTCGAACACCTCGTTCTCGTCGGTGGTGACGCGGAAGCTGCCGTCCTCGAGCTTTTCGAGGCTGGAGACCATGCGGTTGTAGGTGAAGTCCGGCTTGAACGGGTGGATCTGCTCGAGCAGCTTGTCGACGAGGCCCTGCGCCGTGATCAGCGGCCAGCCGGGAATGTCGTAGATCGGCTTTTCCGGATAGAGCTCGGCGCATTGGCCGCCGGGGCGGTCGAGAATGTCGATCAGATGGCACTTCATGTCGAAGAGGCCGAGCTCGAACACGGCGAACAGGCCGACCGGCCCTGCCCCGACAATGAGTACGTCCGTCTTGATCGTCTCGGTCATGCCATGTGCCTTGTTGCGGAAACCGCGCGACACTGCATGAGCATGGGCCCGCTGCCAAGCGGCCAAGGCAAAAATCGATTGGAGCGGGCAGATCAGCCCTGACGGGCAGGCACACGCACGACCAGGCCGTCAAGGGCGTCGCGCACCTTGATCTGGCAGGACAACCGCGAATTGGGCTGGACCTCGTAGGCGAAGTCCAGCATGTCCTCTTCCATCGCCTCCGGCTCGCCGACTTCAGCCGTCCAGGCCTCGTCGACATAGACATGGCAGGTCGCGCAGGCACAGGCGCCGCCGCATTCGGCCTCGATGCCGGGCACGGCATTGCGGATCGCATTTTCCATGACGGTCGAGCCGTTTTCGGCGTCCACGTCGAATTGTGTGCCGTCATGGGCAATGAAGGTCAGCTTGGTCATTTGTCACCTGAAGGGAGTTCCAGCCGAGATAATCACTTGGCCGGACAAGTCAACTGCGGCGCGAAAGCGCCGCTTCGTGACGTTTTTTTGGAGAGCTGCGCTTATCGGCTAATGGCGGCGATGAAATCGCGTACTTCCTCGATCAGCACGCCAAGCCGCCCGAGGGTTTTGACGTCCTCCGGCTGCCCCTCGATGGCTGCGGCGCAATCGGCGATGGCGAAGGCCCCCACCCCGCGCGCCGAGCCTTTCAGCCCGTGCGCCAGAAGCAGCCTTTCCTTGACGTCGGCTTCGAGGATCTTGTCGCGTACGGAAAGTGCCTGCTGCACGAACAGCGCCAGCACCTCCTGTTCGAGACCGCGATCGCCCATCGTCTGGCGCGCGAGATGCGCGAGATCCACAGGCCGCGACCGGGCCGTTCCCGACACATCACCGCCGGGCATGGAAAAGGCAATGCCGCTTTCGCCGCGCATGAGAATTGCAGCTCCTTGATGTTTGACTGGCCGGGAAATCTAGGCCATTCGCGTAGCTAACGGGTTAATGATTGGCCCGGAAAAATGTTGCGATGGAGGCGGCGAAATCACGTCTGCGTTAACCCTATATTTAAAGTTTTACGTATCGCGAGGAATGCAGGTTTTCTTTACCCGTGTGTGTCATTACGATACGAGGGTCCATTTTCAGCCTCCTGCACGGGATAAGAGAAGCCAGAATCAGGCCAAAATCAGAAGTCCCTCGGCAGCTAGTACAGGGTAGCGAAGGCATGGCGAAGAAACCAACGACGACACGTAATCTCGACAGCGACGTAGCCAGGGAACTTGAAAAAGCGCTCGACCTCGATTTGAGCGGAGATGGCGACGGCGGCCTCGATATGGCGGCGTCGATGGAAGATCTGGAAGCGCAGATTTCGCAGGCGGCGGACGAGCTGGCGCGCGAAGGGCGCAGCCAGAAAGCCGAGCCGGTGGTCAATCAAAGCCAGACCGCCAATCTGAACCAGACCGCAAATCTGAGCCAGAACGGGAATCAGGCTCAAAACGGAACGACTTCGGTCACGACCAAGCCGGCCGAGCTGCGCCCTGTGGAAAACCGCAACGGCACGCAACCGGCGGGCTTCACGCCCGCCAATGACGACCGCCAGAAAGACTACCGGACGCTCCTGCACGGCCTCAACCGGCGGGCATCGAGCACGATCTACTGGGTGGTGGCATTCATTTCGCTGGCCTGGATCGCCGGTGCCGGCGGCCTGGCGAACCTGTTGTTCGGTTCGAGCATCTGGAAGATCCGCACTTTCGACCAGTTCTTCGCCCGCCCCGAGCTGATCGGCCTGGCGGTCGCGGCGATCATTCCGATCATCCTGTTCTGGGCCTTCGCGGCCATGGTGCGCCGCGCCCAGGAAATGCGCATTGCCGCGCAATCCATGACGGAAGTGGCGTTCCGCCTCGCCGAGCCGGAAAACCTTGCCCAGGACCGCGTCATGATGATCGGCCAGGCTGTTCGCCGCGAAGTGGCGGCGATGGGCGAAGGCATCGAGCGCACGCTTGCGCGCGCCGTCGAGCTCGAGACGCTGGTCCACAGCGAAGTGAACCAGATCGAGCGCTCCTATTCCGAGAATGAAGCGCGTATCCGCTCGCTGGTCGACGGGCTGGGCAGCGAGCGCGAGGCGGTCGTTACCCATGCCGAGCGCGTGCGCGCCTCTATTGCCGGCGCGCATGAGACGCTCCGGGACGAAATCGGCTCGGCCAGCGACATCATTCGTGACAGCATCCTCAATGCCTCGACCAAGCTGTCGATGACGATCACCAATTCCGGCGACACGCTGATCGACAGGATCAACGAAAGCTCGATGTCGATCTTCGATTCGGTCGAAGGCCGTCTCGATACGATCACCGACAAGCTGTCCACCTCGGGCGAGGCCTTCGCTTCGCTGCTCGATACCCGCATTGCCAAGCTGACGGACACGACCGACGGTCTTACCCGCTCGCTGACCGACCTGCTCGACGACCGCACCACCGGCATGGTGTCGCTGCTCGGCGGCGCCGCGCGCACGCTGAGCTCCGAATTCGAGGCCAGCCTCGACGGCATCGAACGCACCCTTGCCGAACGCGGCCAGGCGCTGATCAGCGAATTCCAGACCCGCGCCGAGGCGCTGGACACCGGCACGCAGAAGCTCAATGCCGCGCTCGAGGCCCGCGCCCGCCAGATCAACGAGACGCTGGTCGAGCGCGCGCGCGAAATCGCCCATACCTTCGCCGAGAGCAAGGACGCGCTGTCGTCAATGATCGATCAGGGCAAGACCCAGATCGGCGCCGACATGGCCGACATCATCTCGTCAACCTCGTCGATGCTCGAAGCCCGCGCCAGCGATTTCGCCGGCCGCATGGAAGCGGCCCGCCATGTGGTTTCGCGCTCCTTCGACAGCGATATCCAGCGGCTTGCGGACGCCCGCGCCGGCATCGAGGAAGCCGTCGAGAACCACAGCCTCAAGCTTGCCGAGAGCCGCGACCGTATGGCCGAGGCCATGCAGGCGGACCTCGCCAGGTTCGCGGAAGACCGCGCCGGCATCGACGACGCCGTGACCAACCAGGTGCAGAAGCTGGCGGAAGGCCGCAGTCTCATTTCGCGCGCGCTGGAAGAGGATCTGCGTAAGGTCAACGAATCGCGCGCTGCCATCGACGCCTCGCTGGGCAGCCATCTCGAACAGCTCGAGGAAGGCCGGAACCGGCTTACCCAGGCTTTGAATGATGACTCCAACAAACTTGTGCAAGCTCGTACGATCATTGACGAAATGGTTGCCGGACATGTTGGGAAACTCGCCGAGGGCCGCAGCATTCTTTCGCGTGCCCTGGAAGCTGACCTCGGCAAGCTGGCCGACAGCCGCGCCAGCATCGACGGTCTGGTCGCCGGCCAGGTCGAGAAGATTGCCGAGGGCCGTTCGGTCCTGGCAAAGGCCCTGGAGACCGACATTGTCGGCATCAAGGGCTTGATCGAGACCCATTCCGCGAAGCTCGCCGAGGACAGGAGCGAACTCAGCCGTTCGCTGGAGGGCGATCTGTCGGGCATCAGGAACCTGATCGAGGGTCATTCCGTCAGGCTCGCCGACGACCGCAGCCTGCTGTCGCAGACGCTCGAGGCCGACCTTGCCAAGCTGGCGGAAGGCCGCTCGTCAATCGACGGTCTGGTCGCCGGCCAGGTCGAGAAGCTGGCCGAAGGCCGCGATATCCTCAAGCGCGCCCTGGAAGCCGATATCAACACGATCAAGAGCGCCATCTCGGGTCATTCCGAGCAGGTGGCGCAAGAGCGCAGCCAGCTTTCGAAGGCCCTGGAAGCCGATCTGCAGAATGTGAACAGCCTGATTGCCGATCACACGAACCGGCTTGTCCAGGATCGCTCGACGCTGTCGAAAGCCGTCGAGGACGATCTGCGGAATGTGAGCGGCATCATGGACGACCACACGAACAGGCTGTTCCAGGATCGCTCGACCCTGTCAAAAGCGCTCGAGGACGATCTCGCCAAGCTGGCGGAAAGCCGCTCCTCGATCGACGGGCTGGTTGCCGGCCAGGTCGAGAAGCTGGCCGAAGGCCGCGATATCCTCAAGCGCGCGCTGGAGGCCGATCTCAACACGATCAGGAGTGCCATTGCCGACCAGTCGCAGAAGCTGACCGAAAACCGTTCGGAGTTCGCACGGGTGCTGGAAGCCGATCTGGAGAACGTCAACAGCCTCCTGCAAGTCCACTCCGACACGCTGGTGCAGGACCGCTCGAAGCTGTCCAAGGCCCTGGAGGACGATCTCGCCAAGCTGGCGGAGAGCCGCTCCTCGATCGACGGGCTGGTCGCCGGCCAGGTCGAGAAGCTGGCCGAAGGCCGCGATATCCTGAGGCGGGCGCTCGAGGCGGACCTGCAGAAGATCGCGACCAGCCGCGGCGAGGTCGACGACATCATCGCCGGCCATGTCGGCAAGCTGGCCGAAGGCCGCGACATGCTGGCCCGCGCGCTGGAAGACGATCTCGCCAAGCTCGCCGACACGCGCAAGGACGTCGACCGCTCCCTGTCCGGCCACATCGACCAGATCGCCGCCAGAAGCACGGACATCTCCGCGGCAATCGCCTCCGACGTCGAAAAGATCGAGCAGGCGTTCAGCCGTCAGACCGGCATCATCGAGGAGCGTGCCGGAACCATGGAGCGCGCGCTGTCGACAGGCGTGGACAGTGTTCGGAGCGTGCTGGAAAAGAGCGCCGTCTTCGTCGCCGGCCAGTTGCGCGAGAAGGTCATGGAAGTCACCAGCGCCCTGCACGAGCAGGCCGGCCTCGCCTTCAGCGACGCCGACCGCAAGATCGCCGAGCGCGCCGAGCAGACCTCGGCCGCCCTGCTCGCCAGGGCCGAGGACATCGCGCACGCCTTCGAAGAGGCGGATCGCCGCCTGCATGCGCGTGCGGAAGATACCACCAGTGCGCTGCTTGCGCGTACCGAGGACACGACCAGCGCGCTGCTTGCCAGGCACGACGAAACTTCGAACTCGCTGATGGCTCGCGCCGAGGCGACGGCCGAACAGCTGGCCGCTCGTGCCAGCGAGATCGCCGGCACCTTCGACGCGGCGGACCAGAAGCTGGTTGCCCGCGCTGTCGAAACGGCGCAGTCGCTGGCGGCTCGCGCCGGTGATATCCTGCGCAACTTCGAAGGCGCCGACCAGCGGCTGAGCATGCGCATCGGCGAATCGGCCGAAGCTCTGGCAGCACGCGCCACGGACCTTGGCCGCATCTTCGATGCCGCCGACCAGCATCTGCTATCGCGCATCGCCGAAGGTTCGGAAGCGCTGTCGTCGCGTGCATCCGAGATCGCCCGCATCTTCGACGATGCGGACCAGCGCCTGGTGTCGCGCATCGCCGACAGCAGCACCGCGATCGGTGGGCACGCCGAGACCATTGTCGGCGCCTTTGCCAGCACCGAGCAGCGCGTTGCCGAGCGTGCACGCCAGACCGGTCAGGACCTGGCTGTCCATGCCCGCGAGATCGAGCAGGCGCTGGCCGGTGCCGACGAGCGTCTGGCTTCGAGCGCGGCGGCGGCAGCCGCCCGCGTCGAGGAACAGGTCGCCGGCGTCGAGAACCGCCTCGCCAACACGGCGGAAACGATGGGCCAGAAGCTCAACGAGCAGATTTCGGGTGCCGAGGCGCAGCTCATCTCGCGCGCCAACGTCATTGCCGAAACCTTTACCGCGGTCGGCCAGCATATCGGCCAGAGCACCAACGATGCCGCCAAGACTATCGGCGCCAACACCCGCGAGCTCAACACCATGCTCGCGGCACGCTCGGCAGAAATGTCGAGGATCCTCGACGAGACGGCGCGGCCGCTGGTCGAACGCTTCGCCCAAGGCGGCTCGGAACTGCAAAAGAGCATGGAAGAGGTCACCGAGCGGGCGACCGAGAAGCTGCGCAGCGAAAACGCGGCCCTCGTCAACGCGCTCGCCAGCCGTACGGCCGAAACTTTGTCGGCGGTCGAAGGCGCGCGTTCTACGCTCGCCGAAAGCGTCGCCGATCTGATCGGCCGCATGAGCACCTCCAGCGCGCAGCTCGGTCAGCTGATCGACCAGGCGGCGCTCAATCTCGGCCAGGTCGACGAACGCCTGACCGGCAGCACGCAGAGCTTCGCAGCGACGACGGAAAAGGCCGCGCAGACCTTCGCCAGCTCGGCACGTCTGGTCGATTCGAACACGACGCGGCTCACCGAACTGTCGTCCGCCACCTTGCGCGAGGTCGCCTCGATCGCCACCAAGTTCGACGAGCACAGCAGGTTGCTGTCTTCCGCCTCGGATCTGCTGAGCTCGGCCCAGAGCAACCTGGAGCACACGCTGGAACGGCAGTCTTCGCTGGAGGACCTTGCCGTCGGCCTGGTCAAGAAGTCGGAAGACCTCGAGAAGGTGATGCGTTCGTTCGAGAACCTGGTCGGGCAGACGATGCAGAACGCCGAGGGCCGGACGAGGGAATCGGCGGAAAAGATCCGCACCGCCATCGCCGATGTCGTCGATTCGGCAACCAAGCGCTTCGCCGACGCCACCGAAGAGATGCGGCGCACGGCCGGCTCGATCAAGAGCGAGCTCGACCTGACCCGTGCCGAACTCAAGAAGGGCGTCATCGAGATGCCGGAAGAGGCCAAGGAATCGACCTCGGCAATCCGCCGCGCCGTTTCCGAACAGATCAACGCGCTCAAGGAACTGTCGGACATCGTTGCGAAATCGGGCCGCGGTAGCAGCGACACTTCGGAGCAGCGCAACTTGCGCCCCGCACCGCAGGCGCCTGCTGCACGTGCGCCTGAGCCACAGCGTCGCCCGCCGGCGGCGCCGCAGCCGGAGCGTCCGGCGCCTCAGGTGCCGCTGGGCGGTGCAACGCTGCGCGGCACGCTCGATATCGAGCGCCCCGCCGAGGCGGCTCCGCGCCGCGACCCCAATGGGCGCACGCCACAGGGCGGCTGGGTGCGCGACCTGCTCACCGGCGCATCGCGTGAGGAGGATGCGAGGCCTGCCGTGCCCGCGGAACGTTCCGCTCCGGCCCAGCGCTCGCCGCTTCACGTCATGGAGTCGCTGAACTCGCTGTCCGTCGACATTGCGCGGGCGATCGACCACGACGCGTCGATCGAGCTGTGGAACCGCTACCGGCGTGGCGAGCGTGACGTGTTCACGCGGCGCCTCTATACGCTGAAGGGCCAGCAGACCTTCGACGAGATCCGCCGCAAGTATCAGACGGAGGCAGAGTTCCGCGCCGCTGTCGACCGCTACTGCGACGATTTCGAGAAGCTGCTCAAGGACGTGTCGCGCAACGACCGCGACAACATCATGGCGCAGACCTATCTGACGTCGGACACCGGCAAGGTCTACACCATGCTGGCGCACGCCAGCGGCCGCCTGCACTGAGCGGGCAATAGGCTGAACACAAAAAAGGCGGGCCGCAGCCCGCCTTTTTTAGTTGTCCGACGTCCATTTCAACATTGAGTGCATGCGCGCCGGCCGAGCCGTTCGGGCGCTGTCAGATCACTGAATCCGTCCAGCGGACAATGTCCTTCGCCGCCTCACCGAAAGCGCTGTCCAGCGCGTCGACATAGGCCGGGTTGCCGCTGCCCGAGACCGGCGCGCTGGCGGTGAAGCTCTTGGAGGCGCGCACCTCGCCGTTGCGGTCGTTCAATATGCGCACGAAAAGGTCGACCTCGGCGTGCTCGCCGCCATCGACCCGGACTTCGAAGGAACGAACCTCGACGATCACCTGATAGTCGATCGCCAGGCCCTCGCCCGGCTTGCCCACGCCGGCGAAGCTGCCGGAGCGCTGGAACGTCTCGGCAAGCCTTGCCTGCACGATCAGCGGCAGCCGGTCGGCCCATTGCGCGCCCTTGAGATACTGGATCGAGCGGTCGGACGGCTTGATGACGATGTTCTGGCTGTCCAGCGCCTTGAGCGCGGAGGGTTGGGCGATCAGGATCTGGCGACGGCTGTGGCCATGCGCGTCGATCGACGGCGCCGACAGCTCGAACGTATCGAGCGGCGCAGGCTTGCCGCCAAGTGCTGCGCAGCCGGCAAGCGTCAGCGCAAGCAGTGCCGCAGCCGATGTCAACCCGCCTGTTCTCACCCACACCGACTTCACGCGCGATCCCCGTTGTCCCCAGATCGTAAGATCAACCCGCAATTGCGGTCTATGTTCTTGCGGTGGACGGGCGCCGAAGTCAACGCCGCACCCTGCCGTCATATTGCCGGACCTCGCCCTCGCCGCCCGACAGGATGCGCTGCGGATTGCGGCTGAGATCGGTCACGGCCTCCTCGATGCGGTTGATCGAGCGGCGGCTGTCCTGGACCAGCGCCTCGACATCCTGCAGACCCTGACCCGAGAAACGAGCCAGATTGTCGGTGATGGTGCCGAGGCGGGCATTGAGCGTATCGGCAACCTGCTTGAACGACTTCAACGTACCCCTGGCATCGGCCATGACGCCGTCAGCCTGTCCTGAGCCGAGTAAGGTGTCGACCCTGGCCAGGATGCCGTCGACGCGCACCGAGGCATCGTTGAGGCGCTGTGCCAGTTGCTTGGCGTCCTTGATGGTCTGGTCGATATCGTCGCTTCTGTCGGCGATCCTGTCGGTCACCCTGGCGATATCGGCGGCGGCCTTGTCGGCGCTTTCGCTGGCTTTCTGGATATTGGCGAGCGCCGTGCGCACCTCTGCCGGATCGATGCCGTCGAGAACGCCATTGACCTTGTCCAGCGTACCTTGCGTCTTCTGGGCGAAATTGTTGATCGACCCCACCGCCGTGTCGACATTCTTGATCACACCGTCGAACTGCTTCGAGGTTTCCTTCAGATTGCCGGTGACTGTGTCGACATTGGCGACGATGCTCTTGATCTGGTCCTTGTCGACGGCGTTGAGCAGGCCTTCCGCGGCCTTCAGCGTGCCGTCGAGCTTGCCCGAAACGCCCTTCAGCTCATCCGACAGCGAACTGACGCTGGCGAGGAATTTGTCGATGCCATCGGAATTCTTGGCCAGCGCATCGGAGAATGTCTGCGCGTTCTTGACGGTCTGGGTCAGCGGACCGCGAACGTCTTGGGTGAAACCTTCCAGATTCGAAAGCACCTTGTCGGCGCGGGTGAAGATGTCCTGCGCGGTTTGCAGCAGGTTGGTCACGGCGGATGGATTGGCGACGATCTCGGCGACCCTGCCTTCCTTTTCGGCCTGGTCGAGCAGCTTGACCTCCTTGGGGTCGGCGCCCTTGAGCTCGATATTGGCCTGGCCGGTCAGGCCGGCAAGCCCGATATCGGCCTGCGTCGACTTGGTGATCGGCGTCACACGGTCGATTTCGGTGTCGGCGATGGCGACGGTCGGGTTGTCGACATCGATGTAGACGCGCTTGACGTCACCCACCTTGACGCCGTTGAACAGCACGAAGCTGCCGCGCCCGAGGCCCGAGGCCGAGCCCGGAATGCGCACGCGCAGCACCGCCGTCTCGCCCCTGTCACCGATCGCAGCTGTCCAATAGACGAAGGCGAAGGCCGCCAGGATCGCGGCCAGCGTGAAGATGCCGACAATGACGTAGTTGGCTCTGGTTTCCATTGCCCCACTTATGGCTATGCGCGCGCCGCAAGATCAAGTTGGCGCGCGCGTTTTCCGCGGAAATAGGATTTCACCCACGGCTCCTCGCTCTTCAGCATGTCGTCGATCGTGCCTTGGACCAGCACCTTCTTCTTGCCGAGCACGGCAACGCGGTCGCAGGCGGTAAACAGCGTGTCGAGGTCGTGCGTGACCATGTAGACCGTCAGATCCATCGTGTCGCGCAGCTTGACCACGAGTTCGTCGAATTCGGCCGCGCTGATCGGGTCAAGGCCGGAGGTCGGCTCGTCGAGGAAGACGATGTCCGGGTCGAGCGCCAGCGCGCGCGCCAGGGCTGCGCGCTTGATCATGCCGCCGGAAAGCTCGGAGGGGAATTTCTGCGCCGCGTCAGGCGGCAAGCCGACCAGTTCGATCTTCAGCAAAGCCAATTCATCCATCAGCTTTTTCGGCAGGTCGAGATATTCGCGCATCGGCACCTGCACATTCTCCTGCACCGTCAGCGCCGAAAACAGCGCGCCGTGCTGGAAAAGCACGCCAAGGCGCATGTCGATGCGCAAGCGCTCGATGTCGCTCGCCTTCTGGACATCGACCCCGAACAGCTTGATCGTGCCCGACTGTTTGGGAGTCAGGCCGAGGATGGTGCGCAGGAGGACCGACTTGCCCGCACCCGAGGCGCCGACGAAGCCGAGGATCTCGCCACGCCGGATGTCGAGCGAGAGCTTGTCGAGGATGAGCTTGTCGCCGAAGGAGACGGTGATGTCGTGCGCCGACAGCACGATATCGCCCTCGTCCCTATTCTCCCCGACCTTGGCCTCAGTCCGCGTCGCCATGTCAGAACTCGATTGCTGCGTAGAACATGGCGAAAAGACCGTCGAGGATAATGACCACGAAGATCGACTTCACCACCGAGGCGGTCACATGCTGTCCCAGCGATTCGGCGCTGCCGCCGACCTTCATGCCTTCGACAGAGGCGATGGTGCCGATGATCATGGCCATGAACGGCGCCTTGATCAGCCCGGCAAAGATCGTGCTGAGGTCGATGGCGACGCGCAGACGGTCGATAAAGGCGGCCGGGGGAATGTCGGAATAAAGCCAGGCAGCAACGATGCCGCCGCCGAGTGCGGCGAAATTGGCGATGATGGTCAGGCAAGGCAGGGCGATCACCAGCGCGACCAGCCGCGGAAAGACCAGCACGCCGATCGGGTTTAGTCCAATGACCTTCAGCGCGTCGACCTCCTCGCGCATCTTCATCGAACCGATCTCGGCGGTGATCGCGCTGCCGGAGCGGCCGGCTATCATGATCGCGGTCATCAGCACGCCGAGCTCGCGCAGGATCAGCACGCCGACGAGATCGACGACGAAGATGTCGGCACCGAAATAGCTGAGCTGATAGGCGCCCTGCTGGGCGACGATGGCGCCGACGATGGCCGACATCAGCACCACGACCGGAATGGCGCCGACGCCCATGCGGTCGATCTGGTTGAAGATCGCGGCCGGATTGACGGCATGACCGCGACCGAGCTTCATCTGCGCGCCGCGGATGGTGGCGCCGAGGATGTTCATCGACGACAGGAAATCGTCGCGCATTTCATAAACGCGGCGGCCGACCGCCTCGAGCCCGCGGATAATGATGTTGGGCGGCCCGGCCGCTCCCGATTCGGGCTCGCGCCGGACGGCGTCGCCGACGGCGCCGAGCAGGATCGAAGCGATCTCGCTCTGGCCTTGCAATTTGACTTCGACGCCTTTCTTCTCGAAGGCGCTGACCAGGCGGTCGATCAGCCAGGCGCCGGCCGTGTCCATCTTTTCGATGTGCGAAAGATCTAGCGCCAAGGTTTTGAAACCGCTGCGCTTCTCGATCCGGCGCATCTCCGCGTCGACCAATGCCACGGTGCGTGTCGTCCAGGTTCCGGAAAAGGCGCAGCCGAGAACGCCGCCCTCCTCGCCGACGGCGATGCGCGGCTGGCCATTTGGCTCCTTGGCGGCGTTGCCGCTTGCGTCGCGTTTGCCGATGGTCAACATGGCGTCCTGTTTAGCCTGCCGGAACCAGCCTGTCATTTGCCGGCATGCCGTTGTCGCATAGGCTGAGAAGAAAAATATGGCGCGTGTCATTTCGGTCGAATCCGAGCGTTTTCCCATCGCCGTCACCTTCACCATTTCACGCGGGTCCAAGACGGAAGCCGAAGTCATCACCGTGACGATCGGCGAGAACGGCCATATCGGGCACGGCGAATGCGTTCCCTACAGACGCTATGGCGAGACCATGGAGGGCGTGCGCGAGGCGATCGAGGCTAAGCGCGACAGGATCGCTGGCGGAATCAGTCGCGCTGCTTTGCTCGATGTGATGACGGCGGGAGCTGCCCGCAACGCCATCGACTGCGCTCTGTGGGATCTGGAAGCAAAGGCAAGCGGTAAGCCGGTTGCGGCCAGCATTTGCAAGGCTCCGTTGCGAGCGCTTGAGACAGCCTACACGTTGTCACTTGGCGAGCCGGAGGCGATGGCGGCGCAGGCCCGCGCCAATTCCGCGCGGCCGCTGCTCAAGGTCAAGATCGGCGGCGACAATGATATCGCCCGCATTCGTGCCGTGGCGGAGGCGGCGCCGGGCAGCCGCATCATCCTCGACGCCAATGAGGGCTGGACCGATGAGAACATCGTCGAGAACCTCGCATTCGCCGCCGCGCAGCGCATCGCGCTGATCGAACAGCCGCTTCCCGCCGGCCGTGATGGTATCTTGCGGCACATCGCGCATCCAGTACCGATTTGCGCCGACGAGAGCGTGCACGAGGCCAAGGACCTCGAAGCGTTGGTTGGTCTCTACGACGCCGTCAACATCAAGCTCGACAAGTCGGGCGGCCTGACGGCCGCTCTTGTGCTGCGCGACCGGGCCCGCGAACTTGGCTTCGGCATCATGGTCGGCTGCATGGTTGGCACGTCGCTGGCGATGGCGCCGGCCGTCCTGCTGGCCCAAGGCGCCGATTTCGTCGACCTCGACGGCGCGCTGCTGCTGGCCCGCGACCGCGAGCCCGGCCTCGTCTACGAGGGGTCGCTGGTCTCACCCCCTGACAGGGCGCTGTGGGGCTGAGCGCGCGGCGAGCCCGATCAGCACCAGTCCGATGATGGCGATCGGGATCATGGCCAGAAAACCGTCGACGCCATAGCGGTCGTAGAGCGGACCAGAGGCGAGCGTCACCACGGCCATGAAGAAGCCGTTGAAGAAATAGGCAATGCCTTGCGCGGCACCCGTGCGCTCTTCGGAGACGGTTTCGCCGATCATCTTCTGCAGGCCGATCAGCACCATCGCCACCGACACTGAATGCAAGGTCTGGACGCCAAAGAAGCCGGCAACACCAAGGCCAAGCGGCCAGATCAGCGGAAAGGCGATCCAGCGCACGATCGAGCCGATGCCGGCGATCACCATGACCTGGACGA
This sequence comes from Mesorhizobium amorphae, assembly GCF_014843845.1. GTDB lineage: Bacteria > Pseudomonadota > Alphaproteobacteria > Rhizobiales > Rhizobiaceae > Mesorhizobium > Mesorhizobium amorphae_A. The sequence goes on from NZ_JHQS01000015.1 coordinate 177,598, forward strand.
CGGAAACGGAGGCGAAAATGCGGTTGAAAAACAAAAACATGCAGACCTCGGCGACCACGCCCCAGGCCCAGAGCAGTCCGACGACGGAATCGCTGATGCCAATCGACTTCCAGTAGATCGACACGAAGCCGTAGAGAAAGGCATGGCTGGCGGTGATGATGCCGACGCCGAAGGTAAAATACAGGAAGTAGGCATTGAGCAGCTTTGGCGCCGCGTGCTGGATGTCGGTGGCCGAAAGCGGCGACGCGCGGCGCGGACGGCCGAGGCGCGGCGCCAGCAATCCGGCCAGAAGGGCGGCGGCAAGGGCCACGAAGATGATCGCCGGCACGGCCTTGGGACCTGTCCAGGCCAGGATGAAACCGCCGGCGATGTTGGCGCAGAGATAGGAGATCGAGCCCCATTTGCGCATGGCGGTGTAGTTGGAGCCGAAGCGGCGCACGCCCGAAAGCGCCAGCGAATCGGCGATCGGCGAATGCGGCGTCCAGACGATGGTCAGTGCCAGCGAAACGGCCAACACCATGGCGTAGGTGGGAGTGAGGAAATAGCCGGCGGAGATGACCATAGTCGCGGCGACGAGCACGATATAGACATTGGCCCGGTCCTTGGCCCTGTCGGCCAGGGCGGTCAGCAGCGGCGTCGTCACCACGCGCAGGAACATCGGCGCGGCCAGGATGACCGCGATCTGTTCGGCATGGAAACCTTCGGCCTGCAGCCACAGCGGGAAATAAGGCAGATGGATGCCGAGCGACACGAACAGGGTGAAGAAGATCAGGCTCATGCGCAGTTCGAAATGGCGCGGCTTGACGAGCTGTTCGGGTGAAAGCGGCGGCAGGGACATGAATCGATCCAATTACGCCGCGTTCTACCAGACGGCCAGCAACGTGATCGACCATTACCATGGAGAAAAACCGGGCGAAACCGGTTGGACTAATCGATTGATTCGGCAGTCCGCGACCGGCCGTGGCTTCACGCCGCTTCGACCACCCGGTCCTCGATGAGCATCGGGATGAACGGCTCGTCCGGAGCCTCGGGCAGGACCTTGGCCCAATGCAGGACTTCCATCCGGCCGTCGAAGTGCTCGACCACCGCCGTGCAGCTTTCCACCCAGTCGCCGGTGTTGATGTACTGCACGTCCTCGTAGTTCTCGATCGCGGCGTGGTGGATGTGGCCGCAGATGACGCCGTCGACATGCGAGCGGCGCGCTTCCTCGGTCAGCATGGTCTGGAACGAGCCGATGAAGTTCACCGCCTTCTTGACGTTGACCTTGGCCCAGGACGAAAACGACCAGTAAGGCAGGCCAAGCAACTGGCGAAGCCGCGTCACCACCCTGTTGACGAGCATGGCTGCGTCATAGGCATAGTCGCCGAGATAGGCCAGCCAGCGCGCATTGTGGACGACGGTGTCGAACTGGTCACCATGGATAACCAGCAGGCGCCTGCCGTCGGCGGTTTCGTGGATGGCGCGGTCGGCGACGACGATGCCGCCGAAATGCACGCCCTGGAACTGGCGGGCGAACTCGTCGTGATTGCCGGCGATATAGGTGATGTTGGCGCCCTTGCGCGCCTTGCGCAGCAATTTTTGTACGACGTCATTGTGGCTCTGCGGCCAGTGCCAGCTGCGCCGCAGGCGCCAGCCATCGACGATGTCGCCGACGAGATAGATGATATCGGCGTCGTGATGGCGCAGGAAATCGATCAGGAAGTCGGCCTTGGCCGCCTTCGAGCCGAGATGGACGTCGGAGATGAACATGCTGCGGAAAGTGCGGGGCTCTGGGCCAGACATCAGATCGTCACCGTTGCTTTCGCGCAGGCTATGCCCCGATTCATGCAACAACCGTATGACGGTTGCGATTGGTCCAGCTGAAGAGCTAGCGTGCCGCGCTTGATCAGAGGAGAAAACCACCATGGATCTCGGCATTCGCGGCAAGAAGGCGATCGTCTGCGCATCGAGCAAGGGACTTGGGCGCGGCTGCGCCATGGCGCTGGCCGAGGCCGGCTGCGATCTGGTGGTCAACGGCCGCAATGGCGAGCTGCTGGCCAGGACCGCCCAGGACATCCGTGATCGCTACGGCGTCAAGGTGACCGAGGTTCTCGGTGACGTCTCGAAGCCCGAAGTTCAGAAGGCGATGCTTGCCGCCTGCCCCGATCCCGACATCCTCGTCAACAACAATGGCGGCCCGCCGCTACGCGACTTCCGCACGCTCGACCGCGAGAAGATCCTCGAAGGCGTCACCCAGAACATGGTGACCCCCATCGAGCTGATCCAGGCGGTCATCGACGGCATGGCGGCGCGCGGCTTCGGCCGCATCGTCAACATCACCTCGCTGTCGGTCTATGTGCCGATCCCCGGGCTCGACCTGTCGTCCGGCGCGCGTGCCGGGCTGACCTCGTTCCTCGCTGGCGTCGCCCGCACCGTGATCGACCGTAACGTGACCATAAACAGCATGCTGCCCGGTAAGCTCGACACCGACCGGCTGCGCGGCCCGCATGAAGCCGGCACCCCGGAAGACCCGGCGGCGGCGGCCGCGCGCAAGGCCCGCATCAGCGCCGACGTGCCTGCCAAGCGACTCGGTACGCCGGAGGAGTTCGGCCAGATCTGCGCCTTCCTGTGCTCGGTTCATACCGGCTACCTGACCGGGCAGAACATTCCGGTCGATGGCGGCCTCTACGTCAGTGCGTTCTGACGCAAGGTCCGGCTTTCTCGCAGGATCTCAACACAAAAGGTTGAAATAGCTCAGTCTTTTCGACCTTGACCCTTTCCTTCGCGCTTGCGTCATTTGGCGTCGCGAAAAACCGATGCCGCATGCTAAAAGGCAGCGAGGCAACATCGCAGGGAGGGCCGGTATGGACAGCGAGAACAAGAAGACGGCCCGGTCGGACCTCGACGAGGCCGCGCTCTACTTCCACAAGCATCCGACCCCCGGAAAGCTCGAAATCCAGGCGACGAAGCCGCTCGGCAACCAACGCGACCTGGCGCTTGCCTATTCGCCGGGCGTCGCCGCCCCTTGCCTCGAAATCCGCGACAATCCGGCAACCGCCGCCGACTACACGGCGCGCGCCAACCTGGTCGGCGTCGTCTCCAACGGCTCGGCGGTGCTTGGCCTCGGCAATATCGGCCCGCTCGCCTCCAAGCCGGTCATGGAAGGCAAGGCGGTGCTGTTCAAGAAATTCGCCGGCATCGACGTGTTCGACATCGAGATCGACGCGCCCGGGATCGAGCGCATGGTCGAGACGATCTCGGCGCTGGAGCCGACCTTCGGCGGTATCAACCTCGAGGACATCAAGGCGCCCGAGTGCTTCGAGGTTGAGGAACAGCTCAAGGCCCGCATGGGCATACCGGTGTTCCACGACGACCAGCACGGCACGGCGATCATCGTCGCCGCCGCGGTGCTCAACGGTCTGGAATTTGCCGGCAAGACGATTTCCGACATCAAGATCGTCACCTCGGGCGCCGGTGCCGCCGCCCTGGCCTGCCTCAATCTCCTGGTCTCGCTCGGCGCCAAGGTGGAGAACATCTGGGTCACCGACCGTTTCGGCGTCGCCTATAAGGGGCGCACGGACGAGATGGACCGCTGGAAGGATCCTTATGTGAAGGATACTCCAGCGCGAACGCTGGCCGATGTGATTTCGGGCGCCGATGTCTTTCTCGGCCTGTCGGCCGCTGGCGTGTTGAAACCGGAACTGCTGCAGCATATGGCGCCGAAGCCGCTGATCCTGGCGCTGGCCAACCCCAATCCGGAGATCATGCCGGAGGCCGCGCGGGCGGCGCGCCCAGACGCGATGATCTGCACAGGCCGCTCCGATTTTCCCAATCAGGTCAATAACGTACTGTGCTTTCCTTACATTTTTCGTGGAGCCCTGGACTGCGGCGCCAGCGCCATCAATGAAGAGATGAAGATGGCTGCGGTGCGGGCGATCGCAGCCCTTGCCCGCGAAGAACCGTCCGACGTGGCCGCGCGCGCCTATTCGAGCGAGACGCCGATTTTCGGGCCCGATTTCCTGATCCCCTCGCCCTTCGACCCCAGGCTGATCCTGCGCATCGCGCCGGCGGTGGCCAAGGCGGCCTGCGATACCGGCGTCGCCACGCGGCCGATCACCGACTTTGCCGCCTATATCGACAAGCTCAATCGCTTCGTCTTCCGCTCCGGCCTGGTGATGAAGCCGGTGTTCTCGTCGGCCAAGGCGTCGAGCTCCAAGCGCGTCATCTATGCCGAGGGCGAGGACGAGCGCGTGCTGCGCGCCGCGCAGGTTGTGCTTGAGGAAGGCATTGCCGAGCCGATCCTGATCGGGCGTCCGCACGTCATAGAAGTCAGGCTGAAGCGCTATGGATTGCGCATCAAGCCGGGCGTCGATTTCGGCCTGATCAACCCCGAGGACGATCCGCGCTACCGCCACTATGTCGACCTGTTGATCGAGCTTGCCGGCCGGCGCGGCGTGACGACTGAGGCCGCGCGCACCATGGTGCGTACCGACAACACGGTGATCGCGGCCCTTGCGCTCAAGCGCGGCGACGCCGATGCCATGGTCTGCGGTCTCGAAGGCCGTTTCGAGCGGCATCTGCGCAACGTCACCCTGATCATCGGGCCACGCGCGGGTATCAAGGACCGGGATCTGTCGACGCTGTCCATGCTGATCTCGCAGCGCGGCATCATCTTCCTCACCGACACGCATGTCTCCGTCGACCCGACGGCGGAGGAGATCGCCGAGATGACGGTGCTGGCGGCGGAAGAAATTCAGCGCTTCGGCATCGAGCCCAAGGCAGCACTCCTGTCGCATTCGGATTTCGGCTCGCGCGATTCGCCGAGCGCGCTGAAGATGCGCCAGGCCGCGGCCATCCTGGCGCGCATCGCGCCGGAATTGCAGAGCGACGGCGAGATGCATGCCGACTCCGCACTGTCGGAGCATTTGCGCCAGCGTGTCTATCCGCATTCGCGGCTGAAGGGCGAAGCCAATCTGCTGGTGTTTCCGAACCTCGATTCGGCCAACATCACGCTCACCGCGCTGCGCGCCATGATGGATGCGCTGCATGTCGGGCCGATCCTGCTCGGCACGGACAAGCCGGCACACATATTGACGCCTTCGGTGACCTCGCGCGGCGTCGTCAACATGACCGCGCTCGCCGTGGTTGAGGCGACGCACAAGGCGCAGGCGGTGGTCAATCTGGGCTAAGGCCGCATTTGGCGCTAAGCTGCCGTCACGTTTGGTTGCCGATTCGATTGCGTTTGGTTGCAGACTAAGGCGCGGTTAACCGCGGTCGCGTTAGTTTCGTGGCGAACAGGCAAGCGGAGTTTTAGGGCACATGGCGGGCGCAGGGTTGAGGCTGACGCACCTTGCCGCGCTGCTTGGCGCGCTCGCGGCATCGGTCGTTGGCGTCACCGAGCCGCAAGCCGCCTCGCGCGCCTGCCGCCAGCTCGAAGCCCAGCTTGCGGCCGCCTCGAATGGTGGCGGTGGCAAGCCGGGCCTGATCCGCAAATATGACGATGCCATCACCCGCCAGCGCCAGCAATTGGCCAAGGCGCGGGGACAGGCCAGCAATGCCAGCTGCGGCTTCTCGCTGTTTTCCCGCAACGTCAGCGAATGCGCGGCACTCAACGCCACCATCGATCGCATGATTGCCAATCTCGACGCCTTGCAGGCAAAGCGCGAGCGGCTTGCCGGTGGCGGCACGCGACGCGACCGCAGCCGCATCCTGGCGGCGCTCGACGCCAATGGCTGTCGTGAGGACAAGAGCGAGCCGCGGCGCGCGCCGGTCCAGGAAGCGGCCCGCGAAGGCGGCAACGGCAACCTGTTCGACCAGCTTTTCGGCGGCAGCGGCCATCTCGACGCGCTCGAGCAGCCCGATTATCCGGACGAAGAGCGTGCCATACGCCGGGTGATCAACCAGCCCGACGGCATGGACCTGCCGCGGCTGAGCGGCGAGTACCGCACCATGTGCGTGCGCACCTGCGACGGCTATTTCTTCCCGATGTCGAACGCCGCCTCGCTCGGCGACTTCGAGCGCGACCAGAAGAACTGCGAATCGAGCTGCCCCGGCGCCGAGATGCAGGTTTTCTACACCCGCGGCATGGATGACGATTCGGCGAACATGACATCGTCGGTTACCGGCAGGCCCTATCGCGAAATGCCGACGGCCTATCTCTACAAGCAGACCAATATGCCCAGGCCGCCGGCCTGCGGCTGCAATGCCCAGGCTGGGAATTTCGAGATCATCGCCGGCAATCCGCCACGCCCGGAACAATCCGTCCCCGATGCGACGACCACGCCGTTCACTCCGGTGCCGGCCAACAAGCCGGATCCGGGCGCCGATCCCGAGACGCTCGCCAATGCAGAGGGCGGGCTCGACCGCGACACGATCAAGCGTATGGCCGAAAAGCCCGCCACCTCGCCGGTGTCGGCGCTGCCGCCGGACCAGCGCAAGGTCAGGGTCGTCGGGCCAACGTTCCTTCCCGACCCAGCAGGGGCAATAGATCTGCAAGCTCCGGCCCGGAAGGCTGTCCAGTAAGGGCGAGCCTCAGCGGCATGAACAGCGCCTTGCCCTTGCGGCCCGTCGCCTCCCGGATCTTGCCGGTCCAGTCCTTCCAGACGGTGCCGTTCCACGGCTCTTCCGGCAACAGGTCGAACGCCTCGCGAAGGAAGTCGCGGTCCTCGCCGGTAAGCTCCGGCGGCTCCTCCGGCCCCTCGCCGAGGATGCGCCACCACTGAACCGCATCGGCCAGCCTGTCGAGATTGCCGCGCACGGCCAGCCAGAACGGCTCGGCCTTGTCGCCGGAGACGCCGAGCACGATCAGCCGGTCGCGCGCCTCGGAGTACGGCATATTGTGAATCAGCGTCCGATTGAGCACGAAAAGCTCGTCCGGATCGAACTTGGCCGCTGATTTCGAGGTCGCGGCCGGATCGAAATGCTCCGCAAGCTCGGCCAGGTCAGGCATGGTGGCGACATTTTCGGAAGTGCCGACCAGCACGGCCAGCGAGGCGACGGCCATCGGCTCGATACCGTCCTCGCGCAGGCTTTCGATCGACAGCGCGCCGGTGCGCTTCGACAGCCCCTCGCCCGATGCCGTGGTCAGGAGATTGTGGTGGCCGAAAACCGGCGGCACGGCCTCCAGCGCCTGGAACAGGGCGATCTGCACGCCGGTGTTGGTGACATGGTCGTCGCCGCGGATTACGTGCGTGACGCCCATCTCGATGTCGTCGACCACGGAAGGCAGCGTATAGAGATAGGTGCCGTCCTCGCGCAGCAGCACCGGATCGGACAGCGAGGCGAGGTCGACGGTCTCCTCGCCGCGCACCAGATCGTTCCAGTGGATTTCGGTGCGCTCGGGCTGCAGCGGATCGCTGGTGAAGTTCGGCAGGAGGAAGCGCCAGTGCGGCTTGCGGCCGTCAGACCGGTATTCGGCCACCTGCTCCGGCGTCAGTGTCAGCGCCTCGCGGCCATAGACCGGCGGCAGGCCGCGCGTGCGTCTCACCTTGCGGCGAAGATCGAGCTCTTCCGGCGTTTCGTAGCAGGCGTAGAGAACGCGCGCCGCCTTCAGCCGCTCGACCGCCGCATCGTAGATCTCCACGCGCCGCGACTGATATTCGGTGACATCGGGGAAAATCCCCAGCCAGTGCAGGTCGTAAAGGATGGAATCGGCGAACTCCTGCGTCGAGCGGGAGATATCGGTGTCGTCGAAGCGCTGGATGAAGCGGCCCTTGTTGTTCAAGGCAAACAGCCAGTTGAACAGCGCGGTGCGCGCGTTGCCGATATGGATACGGCCGGTTGGCGATGGGGCAAAACGGACGGTAACTGTCATGAGCGGGGCGTAGCGGATGCTTTTCCGGTTGACAAGACGCGCCCCCGCGCGACGGGCAGACATAGAACATAGAGGGCTAAATGAAAAGGCGGTGGATCACAGCCGTTGCACGTAGCGACCGAAGCGAGGCATGGGCGGTCGCAAAGGCCGGCAAACCGGGGTTTCAGGAGCGCCGATCTGTCCCCGTTATCCACATGTGTGACACACAAGATATTGGGGTCACAAAAGCTACGCAAACGAATCCTTGACGGCGCAAAACGAGTCGCCTTTTATAGGCCATGCGCTCCTGTTGAGAGCGCGACCGGAATGTTCTGAGCCCGGTCTTTTTTCCCGGAATTTGTGCGTTTTGCCCGCATTTCCGCCCGTTACGAGGCCGGCGGAAGCGTTGGGGTTGTTGGGGCCAGGGGTGGCGAAAAGGGACAATTGTCGGACTGGAAAAAATACTCTGTTAACACTATATTTAGTGTTTGCAGGCAGGTTCGGCGCTAGATAATGTGAAATTCCTCGATCGGGGGAATCGAGCAAAAAGTTTCAGATTTGACGGACCCGCAGGGGTCGCCAGTGGGTTGGACAGGCACTTCGCAAGGAGTCTGGCCAGCAGGACGGGCGGAAGCTGCGAAAGGAGATGCCGGCGTTGTCAAGACGTCGGCCAACGGCGGACTGCGCGTTTCGCTTTGGGGGCAGAAATCCCCGGGGAAAAGCGCTATATATAGACAAAAGGGATCGGACCAATGCGCATCGAGCGTCGCTTCACCAAGCCAGGACAATCTGCCTATGCGGAGATCGAATTCCGCAAGGCGCTTTCCGAGATCAAGAATCCGGATGGCTCGGTGGTGTTCCGCTTGGACAATATCGATGTGCCGGCGCAGTTCTCCCAGGTCGCGGCTGACATCCTGGCGCAGAAATATTTCCGCAAGGCCGGCGTTCCGGCGCGCCTGAAGAAGGTCGAGGAGAACGACGTTCCCTCCTTCCTGTGGCGCTCCGTCGCCGACGAGGCGGAACTGGCCAAGCTCCCCGAGGCCGAGCGCTACGGCTCCGAGATCGACGCCCGCCAGGTCTTCGACCGTCTTGCCGGCACCTGGACCTATTGGGGCTGGAAGGGCGGCTACTTCAAGTCCGAGGACGACGCACGCACCTTCCGCGACGAGCTTGCCTATATGCTGGCTACCCAGCGCGTGGCGCCAAACTCGCCGCAATGGTTCAACACCGGCCTGCATTGGGCCTATGGCATCGACGGTCCGAGCCAGGGCCACTTCTATGTCGACCCGTTCACCGGCAAGCTGACCAAGTCGAAGTCCTCCTACGAGCATCCCCAGCCGCATGCCTGCTTCATCCAGGGCGTGCAGGACGATCTCGTCAACGAAGGCGGCATCATGGACCTTTGGGTGCGTGAAGCGCGCCTGTTCAAATACGGCTCGGGCACCGGCTCCAACTTCTCGTTCCTGCGCGGCGAAGGCGAAAAGCTGTCCGGCGGCGGCCGCTCGTCCGGCCTGATGAGCTTCCTCAAGATCGGCGACCGCGCGGCGGGCGCCATCAAGTCGGGCGGCACGACGCGCCGCGCCGCCAAGATGGTCATCGTCGATGCCGACCACCCCGATATCGAGGAATTCATCGACTGGAAGGTCAATGAAGAGCAGAAGGTCGCCTCGCTGGTCACCGGCTCCAAGATCGTCAAGAAGCATCTCGAAGCGATCATGAAGGCCTGCGTCAATTGCGAAGGCCATGACGACGACTGCTTCGATCCGGCGATCAACACCGCGCTGAAGCGTGAGATCAAGCTGGCCAAGAAGGATGCGGTGCCGGAGAACTACATCTACCGCGTCATCCAGTTCGCCAAGCAGGGCTACACCTCGATGTCGTTCAAGACCTACGACACCGACTGGGACTCCGACGCCTACCTCACCGTATCAGGCCAGAACTCCAACAATTCGGTGTCGCTGAAGGACAATTTCCTGCGCGCCGTCGAGCAGGATGGCGACTGGCAGTTGACCGCCCGCAAGGACGGCAAGGTGCTGAAGACGCTGAAGGCCAGGGATCTCTGGGAAAAGATCGGCTATGCCGCCTGGGCATCGGCAGATCCCGGCCTGCATTTCAACACGACGATGAACGACTGGCACACCTGCGCGTCGGCCGGTGCGATCCGGGCCTCCAACCCGTGCTCGGAATACATGTTCCTCGACGACACGGCCTGCAACCTCGCCTCGATCAACCTTTTGCCCTACCGCAATGCCGACGGCACGATCGACATCGCCGCCTACGAGCACACGGTGCGGCTGTGGACCATCGTGCTCGAAATCTCGGTGATGATGGCGCAGTTCCCGTCGAAGGAGATCGCCAAGCTCTCCTACGAATACCGCACGCTCGGTCTCGGCTACGCCAATATTGGCGGCCTGCTGATGACCTCGGGCATTCCCTATGACTCGGACGAGGGCCGCGCCATCTGCGCCGCACTCACCGCGATCATGACGGGTACTGCCTACGCCACCTCGGCCGAGATGGCGTCCGAGCTCGGCGCCTTCCCGGACTATGACCGCAACGCCCAGAACATGCTGCGCGTCATGCGCAATCACCGCCGCGCCGCCTATGGCGACAAGGACGGTTACGAGAAGCTGGCCGTCAACCCGGTGCCGCTGGTCGCGTCCGACCTCAAGCAGCAGGCGCTTGCCGAGCACGCCAAGGCCGCCTGGGACCGCGCCATCGAGCTCGGCGAGGAGCATGGCTACCGCAATGCGCAGGCGACCGTTATCGCGCCGACCGGCACGATCGGCCTGGTCATGGATTGCGACACCACCGGCATCGAGCCCGACTTCGCGCTGGTGAAGTTCAAGAAGCTCGCCGGCGGCGGCTATTTCAAGATCATCAATCGCGCCGTACCGGAAGCGCTGCGCACGCTCGGCTACTCCGAGAGCCAGATCGCCGAGATCGAGGCCTATGCGGTCGGCCATGGCAACCTCAACCAGGCGCCCGGCATCAACCCCGGCTCGCTCAAGGCCAAGGGTTTTTCGGACGACAAGATCGCGGCGCTGAATGCGGCGCTGAAGTCGGCCTTCGACATCAAGTTCGTCTTCAACCAGTGGACGCTGGGCGCCGACTGGGTGAAGGAGACCTTTGGTTTCACCGATGAGCAGCTCAACGATTTTTCGTTCGAGATCCTGCCGGCGCTGGGCTTCTCGAAGAAGGACATCGAGGCCGCAAACATCCATGTCTGCGGAGCGATGACGCTGGAAGGCGCGCCGTTCCTGAAGGCCGAGCACCTGGCGGTGTTCGACTGCGCCAGCCCGTGCGGCAAGATCGGCAAGCGCTCGCTGTCGATCAACAGCCACATACTGATGATGGCGGCGGCGCAGCCCTTCATCTCCGGCGCCATCTCCAAGACCATCAACATGCCGAACGAAGCGACGGTGGAAGACGCCAAGGGCGCCTACATGCTGTCGTGGAAGCTGGCGCTGAAAGCCAACGCGCTCTACCGCGACGGCTCGAAACTGTCGCAGCCGCTCAATTCCTCGCTGCTCGCCGATGGCGAGGAGGACGAGGACGATGCGGTCGAGCAGCTGATCCAGGCACCGGCGGCACAGCGCGCCGTGCAGGTGACGGAGAAGATCGTCGAACGCGTCGTCGAGCGTCTCTATCGCGACCGTGAAAAGCTGCCGAACCGCCGCAAGGGCTACACCCAGAAGGCGGTCGTCGGTGGTCACAAGGTCTATCTCAGGACCGGCGAATTCGACGATGGCCGTATCGGCGAGATCTTCATCGACATGCACAAGGAAGGTGCTGCCTTCCGTGCGATGATGAACAATTTTGCCATCGCCATCTCGCTTGGCCTGCAATATGGCGTGCCGCTCGAAGAATTTGTCGAGGCCTTCACTTTCACCAAGTTCGAGCCGGCCGGCATGGTGCAGGGCAACGACGCGATCAAGAACGCCACGTCGATCCTCGACTATGTGTTCCGCGAGCTTGCCGTGTCCTATCTCGGCCGCCACGACCTCGCCCATGTCGACCAGTCGGATTTCGACAAGACGGCACTCGGCCGTGGCATCACCGAAGGCAAGGCAACGCCCTTTTCGAAGGGCCTGACCCGCGGCGTTTCTCCGGTCAAGCTGGTGTCGGGCGCCAGCGCAGAGCCCAAGGGCTTTGGCGGCTCGGCGCCGACCACCGCCCCTGCCCGCGCCGCGCCGACTGCCTTTTCGGGTTCCAACGTGCTGGCGCTGAAGCCGGCCAGCGACGAGGCCATCGCCTACAAGCGCGACTATGAGGAGCGGGCCAAGGAACTGGTCGAGGACATCGTCTACGAAGAGGCGACGGATGAGGCGTCGGGGGCTTCGGCGCTGTTCACCGACGCAGCGGCAAACGAAGCAGCTGAGGCGAAAGCGCTTGCCGAGACCCGGCGTCAGCAATCCCTGATGCAGGGCTATACCGGCAACGAATGCTCGGAATGCCACAACTTCACCATGGTGCGGAACGGCACCTGCGAGAAGTGCGACACGTGTGGTTCGACGAGCGGGTGCAGCTGAGCGTTGAAGGCGTATCGAGGGCTGCCGCGATGAGTCGAATTGCCAAATTTTGCAGAAACTGCCGAGCTGAAGCAGGGCTCAGGCTATATGACGCAGCATACAAGCTTGGAATGTCGCCATCTGAACTCTGCAGTGTGGAAAACGGGGAGAGTGTCGCTACAATTCCCCAGATCGAGGCCATGGCACAGTTTTTCGGTAGCAACCTCGACTTCCTCATGCATTGGTATGAGCAAGATGAGCGGGACAGACGCAAACGAGTCGAGCCGCCTGTTGCGGGTTCGATATCGAGCCCGCAGCAGGCCGATCTGACGAATGTCGTCTTTCTAACGCGATACAAGGATCGCAGATGGCTGACGAATTCTACGTCGGAAGAGCCCTAAGTGCCTCAGCATTGGCCCGCATCGCAGATGCGGTACGGGCCAAATTTGGAGTGGCAGATAAAACATGGGTTGACGTGATAGATATCGTCGAACTTGAGCTGCCTAAAATTATAAAAGAATACAGCTTTGTCGTAAAACCAGACAAAGAGATGACCACGCCAGCTTACACGGATTTTAATCCTGTAAGTATAGTCGTATCAGAGAGCGTCTATATCGCGGCCTGCGAAGGGGATGACCGCTCACGCATGACTATAGCGCACGAACTTGGTCATGTTTTACTTCATTCGAATTTCTTCAATTCGAAGTTCAATATGCACAGATCCGATTATTCCGAAAAGTGCATTGCCCAAGCCACAGGAATACACAGTTCTGAATATCAGGCAAAAAGATTTGCTGCATATATTTTGGCCCCAAAATCTATATCTAAACACTACTCAGACCCAAAGAAACTGGCTTCAGACGCCGGAATATCCATAACTGCCGCAGAGATAGCAATAAAAGACGCCAACAAATATTACATATAGCTTCTTTGAAATTGGCAATAGCGCCCCACCCCTCCATCAAGGTCGACGCGGTCGGCGACGCGATGTGACAGGCCTCTCGGCACTCCGCGCCGACCCACCGCCGCGTCATGCCGGCCGCACGGCCAGGAACGTGTTCCATTCTTCGCGATCGCGGCCGACGTTGAAATCGTCCCTGATAAGGACCAGCCCGGCGCTTTCGAGCCGCGCCGCGAAGTCGTCCCTTCGCCAGTACACCGTGTGATATTCGCCGCCCGTCTCGCCATCGCCATTGCGCATCGATACGAGGAAGGCGCCGCCTGGCCGCAGCGACCCGGCAATCTTGGCAAGGATCTGGTCGGTCTGGTCGCGCGGCACATGGATCAGGACGCACAGGGCCAGGACTGCGTCGTAGGGGCCGCCGAGGTCATCGGTGATGAGATCGAGTAGCTCACCCTGCTTGCCGCGCGCCGCCTGCAGCTCAAGAAACCGCTTTGTCGCGTCGGTGCGCCGAACCTTGACGCCCAGGGTCTCCAGAAAGTCGGCATCGTATCCGGGTCCCGACCCGACTTCCAGAATCTCGCCGCTTGTGCCGGCGATCGCCACAAGGCGCTTCAGCGATGCCTGCTCTCTGTCGTTGGGGACATGCCTCACGATCGCATCGTAGCGTTCCGCATAGTCCTCATAGGCACTGATCGTTTGCCGGCTCTTCGCCAGAGCCTCCGATGACACGCTCATCTTTCCCTCCCTCGTATCCATGTCGGTCAAAGAGCTTCCTCAGCGAATGGTTCCGGGAGGGACGCGACCGTCGAGCATCCCGATATCGCGCAGGAAATGGTCCGACAGCGAACGGTGGTCGAGCAGGCCGCGCTTGCGTGGTCTGAACGGCGCGGTGAAGAGGTCGAGCATCGGACGACGAAGCGTGTTGTACAGGGTGGTCATTGCCGTGTCCTTTCGGGTTCGATCTGATGGACAAAGCATGCCGTTTTACGGCCTTGGTTTCCAATCGAACGTCGCGTACCATGCATCAGGAGGATTGATGCGTCATGGGTTGGGAGCTACCGCCGTTAGGGGCCATTCGCGTCTTTGAAGCCGCAGCGCGGCTGGGCAGCTTCACCAAGGCCGCCGAAGAACTCGGCATGACCCAGTCCGCGGCCAGCTATCAGATCAAGGTGCTGGAAGAACGCGCCGGAACGCCGCTTTTCATAAGAAAAACAAGGCAGATCGCCCTGACCGAGGCCGGACAGCAGTTGGCACCGCACGCAACAGGCGCCTTCTCGGCCTTGGCCGATGCGTGGGTCGCCACGAAGGGCGGAGCGACCGGCGTGCTGTCCGTGACGACCATGGAAACATTTGCCTCGAACTGGCTGGCCGTATGGCTCGGAACATTCCAGCTGATGCATCCAGACCTCGCCGTGAAGGTCAACACATCGTCCCGGCTGGTCGATTTCACACGCGAGGACATGGATATCGGGATTCGCACCGGCACCGGAAAATGGCCCGGCCTGACGGTTCACTATCTGTTCAAGGCAGACTATACGCCGATGCTCAGCCCGAGGCTGGCCGAGAGCGTGGGCGGCATCCACCGCCCCGAGGATCTTTACAAGGTGGCGCTATGCTGTGCCGACGATCCCTGGTGGAAAATCTGGTTCGAGGCAGCCGGCGTACCCTTCGAGCCAGATCGCGTCATCGCGGGCCCGACGCTGGGTTCGCAGGCTTACGATGCAATGGCGGCGCTGACCGATCGGGGCGCTGCGATCCTCACCCGCAACATCTACAGCGCCTTGCTGGCAAAGGGCCAGTTGATACAGCCCTTTGAAGTCCTTGGATCGGATGGCGATGGCTATTGGCTGGTGCACCTGGAAAGCCGCCGCAATACACCCAAGATCAAGGTGTTCCGGGACTGGGTGCTTGCGCAGACGGCGGAGATACACGAGCGCGAAGGGCGAGAGGCCCTATAGGCTTTCAGGCAGCGGTCACGGGTCCTCAATCCTTGAACGTGATGCCGTATTTTGCGGCCTGTTCCTTGGGCATGTCGGCGAACGCCTGGCGCGTAGTGTAGCCGCCGTAGACTTCGCCGCCATTCCTGATCATCCAGTCCTCGACGTCGGCTTCGGCCACCTTCATCCTGTCGCCGATCTTGTATTTGTTGCCGTTGACCGGTTCGTCGGCGAGCAGGCCGACGAAGGTGCCGTCGCTGTAGCCGAGCAACTGCAGCCAGATATGCTCGGTGGCGCCGTTCTGCGTCAGCGGGAACTTCACCGTGTAGGTGCCGGGCGTGCCGGCGGCGATCAGTTCGTGGAAACGCGGCAGGGTCGAGCGGCCGGTCTTCTTGGCGGCCTGCATTGCTTCGTCGCCGGTATAATAGGCGACGACGTTTTCCTGGACCGGGCGCGGCGCCGTCGGTGAGGCACCGGGTGCCGCCTCCGGGATGGTAACCGGCTTGTTGCTCGGCATATGGCCGAGCGTGTTGAAAAACCCGTAGCCGAGAGCGGCCACAAAAGCGACTGCCAGAACCGGATTGCGCATCGACCCCTCACGCCATTGTTTTGAAGCATGTCGCTGTTCAAAACCGCTGCGCACCCTCAGGTCAGGCCTAAGGGCATGCCTCTTGGGCGACATGCACGATCACGCGGATGTTACCAGCCGGGCGTTGCGGGACCGCTAAAGAACAAAGTGAGCGGATCGTTAGAAAAACGCTGAAATTTGCCGCAAAACTTCAGAACGCTGGCCACCTCTAATCCGCGTCGGCCACCATCTGGCGGCTGCCACCGGCCCACGCACGCCACTGCCTCTCATCGCCATGGAAGACGTTGAGGTCGATGCGGCCCCTCACCCCGTGCGACAGGCCGGAGCCGGAATATTGCCAGAACAACCATTTGCGGCCGGGATAGACTTTTGATGGATGCCGCGCCACCGCGCGCAGCCAGAACGGGTAATCCAGGAAGGCGCCGCGCAAATTGTCGCGGTAGAAATCGGGGCTGGTGTAGATGATGGGTCGCTGGCCGTAGTGTCGCTCCAACTTGTCCATGAACACCTGCATCTTCTCCTGCACCGTCGCGCGCGACGGCCGCCGCTTGCAGGAGGACTCGCCGTTCCACTCGACATCGATCACCGGCGGCAGCGCGCCCTCAACCCTCGGCACGTTGCGGATGAACCAGTCGGCCTGCTCGCCGGCGGTGCGGCACCAGTAGAAGAAGTGATAGGCGCCGCGCTTCAGCCCGGCGGCATCGGCATTGCGCCAGTTGGTCCTGAACATCGGATCGAGATGGTCGCCGCCGTCGGTGGCCTTGATGTAGGCGAAGTTGGCGCCCTGGGCGCGCAGCTTGCCCCAGTTCACGTTGCCCTGCCAGCGCGAGACGTCGACGCCGTGCACGGCAAGGTGCCGGGGCGAAGCCCCCCGGCCGAAATTGATCGGCTTGGCGTCGCGGAAACCGTAGCGCGTCACCGGCCCGGCCAGCATCGGGGGTGCGGCGCGCGTCAGTCGCTTCGGCTGCGACACCAGGGCAACCGGCTCGACCGGTGGCTCGATGGCCTCCTCCGGCAACGGCGTGTCCGCGTCGATCGTCTCCTCTTCCTCTGCCAGGGAAAAGGGCGGCGCATTGTCGGCCACTGGTGCGGCCTCGTGCGACATAGGCGGAAGAACGGGTGTGTCCGGGGCCGCCGTGACGGGCACGCTTGGCCGTACGACGGAGCTGGTCGTCTCGTTCGACGGCATTTGCAGGGCATCGACGCCCGCTGTCGACGAACAGCCGGCAAGCCACAGGGACGCGAGCGAGAAAATGACGACGCCTGGTAACCGCATCTGGACCTGTACGCAAAACACAACAGACCGAAGGCAACCAACCGCCGCCGGACAACTGGCAATTCCCTAACGAGAAATTACCAACAAAGTTTGAATCAATTGTTAGCGAAATGGTGAGCGAGCGAGGCTCTGCCCTGCCCTTGTCTGCGGAGAAACCGAAGCCGGGTTGGCGGCAGGACTATTTGACCGAGCTGACCAGGGTCTCGTCGCCGCTGAGGATGGAGACCCAGTGCCCGGAGTTGTCACTCGCCTGTCGCTTCAGGTAGCGATAGCCGGTTTCGCTCCACAGGCGAACCTTGTCGCTGAGGTTGTCGAGGATGAAATCGCCCTTGTCCGTGCGCACGGTGAGCACCGCATGGCCTTCGCCGTCCGGCTTGCGGACCACGGTCATCAGCAGGTTGGATACGGCAACGCCGTCTCTTATGAGCTCGCGCTGCTTTTCCAGCACATAGTCCTCGCAATCACCGAAGCCATTGTCCGGATAGGCCCACCATTCCTCCTTGCCGTAATTGTCCATGTCGCTCATCGGCTTGACGCGCGTGTTGACCGAGGCGTCGACGGCAGTGATCTCACGCAGCAGCCTGCCGGTCATATGCTCCGGCGTGTTGTTGGGCGAACGGATCGAGCATTCGGCGGGATGGATCTTGCAGAAATCATAATGGCCGACCGGCTGGGACGTCGGACCGCCGACCATCATGGACAGGCCGGCGGCGCTGGCCAAACCCGGCACAGAGGTGAAAGCCGTCAGAGCTATTGCAAGCCGCGCCGCGCAACGCCAACCCGTAGAGGATGCCATTGCGGCCCCACGTCTGTTGTTTGTTAACAAAAAGCTAAGGGAGAATTCACGAGCAAGTCAATGCGTGCGCAGGGCGATCACAGACGGTTGACCGTTTGCATCGCAGGCGTGGTAGCCGCGCAACACAGATTTCCAGGCGACGGCCGTCGGTTCGATAAAGCGTGTTGAGATTCAGGTCAGGCCGAGTCGAAATGGCGGGTTCCGAGAACCGGAGCGGAGACACTTTTGGGTATGTGAGCGCCGGAAGCGCAGGAAACCGCCATTTGCAGGCCGGCACCACCTGAATATCAGCGCACTTTAGGCAAGCCACCCCATCGCCACCCCGACCAGCAGCACGACGCCGAGCACGCCGCGATAGACGACGAAGGGCCAGGCGGAGAACCGCTCGAGAATGCTCATCAGGCCCCATATGGCAAAGAAGGCGGAAATCGAGGCGACGACGAGCCCGACGGCGAGAACCGACCAGCCATGGGCATCGAGGTGGACCTTGTGGAGCTCCCACAATTCCTTGAGGCCGGCGAGCGCGATTGCCGGCAGTCCGAGCAGGAAGGAGAAGCGTGCCGCCTCGGCCCGCTTGAAGCCAAGCCCGAGCGCGGCCGTCAGGGTCGAACCGGAGCGCGACACGCCAGGTATCAAGGCGCCGATCTGGGCGACGCCGACAAGCAGCGCGTCGGCCATGGATGCTTCGCCGATGGTTCGCCGGTGGCGGGCAAAAATCTCGACCAGCGCGAGCAGGATCGCCATGCCGATGCAGGCCCAGCCGATGACGCTCAGGCTGCGCAGCGGCGAATTGCAGGCGTTGAGCAGGCCCGACAGCGCGACGCCGGCAATGACGATCGGAATGGTTGCCAACACGATCCACCGCGCCAGGCGGAAATGCCGGTCGGCGAAATCGCGGCGTGTCAGGGCGTCGAGCGAACCAAACAGGATACCCCTGACATCGCTCCAGAAATAGCTGACCACAGCCGCCAGGGCCGCAAGCTGCATGGCGGCGGAGAACGCGGAGCCCGGATCCTGCCAGCCAAGCACGGCCGGCACGATGCGCATATGCGCCGTGGACGAGATCGGCAGCAATTCGGTGATGCCTTGCACCACGCCGAGAAACGCTACCTTGGCGTAGCCCAGGCCGACGAAGCCGGTGTCCAGGCCCTGAGTACAGATGTCAGCCATGTCGATCCTTCCCAGGCGAAAGTTGCATGGGAAGCGCCGCTTTCGGCCGATCCCGGCTGTGGGATAGCGTCGCGAGACGGGGAATCCAATTCACGGTTTTGTAAGGTGCGCCCGATCCAGCTTGACAAGTTTCGTGGTAATATAACCCTTCGCTAATCTTACAACGCAAGGTGTGAGTTGGGAGGAACCGATGTCGACCGCTGCACTGTCCGAATTGCAACCCGTTGTCCTGCCCGAACCGCACCATCCCGCGATTGCAATGGAGGATATCTCCGGCGACTTCAGCCGAGCCATCGAACGCGCGGAGGTCAATGCCTGGCGCGACCTCTACGCCGCCGCGCCTGCCGATTTCGCCGCGCGCCAGGGCCTGTCGATCGCCGAGGAAGCCGATCTCGTCTGGACCACCTGTACGACGATCCCGTTCATCCATTTCAACTGCGTGAAGAATCTCGGCGTCGAGCGCCCGGCCACCGAAAGCCAGCTCGACGCGCTGCTGGCGCATTACCGTGCCGCCGGCATTGCCCGACCATGGTTCTATGCCAATCCGCATGCTGAGCCGTCGGCACTCAGATGCTGGCTCGAGGCGCGCGGCCTGCAGCGCCAGAGCGGCTGGGAACGGATTATTCGCGACGCGACGCCATTGGCTATCGAACCGCTGTTCCCGACCGATGGGCATTCGGTCGAACGGGTCACGTCGGCAACGGCGGGAGAATGGGCTGGTTTCATCGACAGCCGGTACCGGCTGCCGACCTCACCCTGGCTGCTGGCGCTGGTCGGTCGGCCCGGCTGGCATCATTACATGCTGAGGCAGGACGGCGCGGTGGTGGCGGTGCGCTCGCTGTTCATCGGCGCCGACGGCATGGCGTGGAGTGGCATCGATGCGCCGGTACCGGGCATCATGGCGCCGAGCTTCGATCTCGACGCGCTGCTTGGCGAAGCAATGGTTCGCGACGGCATTGCCGCCGGCGCGAAACTGTTTGTCGCCGACATCGAGGCGCCGCACCCCGACCGCGACGGACCGGCCTACCGCAACTATGCGCGTCTCGGCTTCAAGCTCGCCTATTTCCGCAGCCATTACAGCTATTTGCCGGCGAATTCCGGCTGACGTGCCCTGGAGCGGCTCAGCGGCCGATAGAATCGCTGACCGCTCCAACTCTTTGTTCACGCAATTCCGGACGGAAAACCGCTGCACATTTTTCCTGGAATTGCTCTATCCGAGCAACCATTGCTGCAGGCAGGTCCGGGCCACGACATGCGCCGGCGGCACGACCGGCTGATCGGCGGACGCGTCTTCGGCGGTGCGCCCGCGGGCCCTTTCGAGCAACATGCGAAGCTCCGCCGGCTGCACGCGGTCACGCTCCATCACGAGCCGGACCATCGGGTCGTTCAAAAGCTCGTCCAGGGTGTTGATGCTGTCGCTCATCCGTCGCCTCCTCGAATACCGGCCCGCAAGCCGATAGATAAGCAGGCAATGATGGCTCGCCAATGACGCTTTGCCGGCTATCTCGTGGTTTCGGATTAAATTCTGTTAACGCCAGCGCCCACCCTTGTCCCACAGTGGGAGGAGGGAAAACCTAGTTCGGCGGCGGCGCGCCTTCATAGTGCGGCAGGCCATCGTCGAGTTGCACCCAGGGCTGCTTCGAGGCCGTCCAGATATGCATCTGCGGCTTGAACAGCGAAGGATCGTCAAGCGAGCCTGTTGTGATGCCGATGATGCCGGCGGAATCCCGCCGCGAAAACATCGTCGTGCCGCAGGCCGCGCAGAAGCCGCGCTTGAGATCCGGCGAGGTGTTGACCATCGCCACCGGCCCCTCGACGGTCACGTCGTCGATGCGGAACAGCACGCGCGCGTTGAAGGCTGCGCCGATCACCTTCTGGCAGAGCCGGCAGTGGCAGACGCGCTCGTTGATCGGCGCAGCCTCCGCGCTATAGCGAACCGCGCCGCACAGGCACCCGCCACCATACCTTGCCATCGCCGCACTCCATGCCTTCAAGGGATATTGGCTCACGCTAGCGGCGAAGATTGCAGCGTCAATTCAAAAGCTTTGATGGGACATCATCTGTTGCAGTGATGTTGTGTGGCCGTGGCGTTGCGGTGCCGCCATTGGCCCAATGACGGGTGCCGGCATGGGATTGACAGAACGGCAGACCCCGCGCCTGCTTGCGGCCAGCCGCTCGGGAGGCAGCCAAATGGCGCAGGACATAGAAACCATCGGAATTGCAGATCTGTTCGGACCACCCTCGCCCGAGCGCGAGCGCGCCGATGCCGCGATCATGGCCGCTGCTTCGGGCATCGGCTTCATGGCGGTCCGCGACTTCCCCGGCGATGCCTGGCTGACGCCTCAGAAACGGGCGCGCCTGCTCGAGATCTTCGCCCTGCCCGAGGCCGAAAAGCAGAAACTGCTGCGCTGGAATTTCGACCGGACCAGGAAGAATGTCTATCGCGGCTGGTTCCCGCTGCAGCCGACAGCCGTCTCCTACAAGGAAGGCATCGACATGGGGCCGGACCTTGCGCATGCGCGGACGACCCGTTCCGACGATCCGCTTTGCGAGCCGACGCCCTTGCCCGCCGAGCAGGCGCTGCCGGGCTGGCGCGCGGCCGCCGCAAGCTACTACCAGGCGATGGAAGCGGTGGGCAACGCGCTGATGCGCTCGATCGCGCGCGGGCTCGGCCTGCCGGAAACGATCTTCGACGCCGATTTCGAAGGCGGCATCTCGACGCTGCGGCTGATCCGCTACCCCTTGCGTGATCCCGACAGCGGCGTCGACGCCAGCGGCTCGGAGTTTTCGGTCGTCCACAAGGGTGAGACCCGAACCGTCATCGGGCGCGAACATGCCGATTCCGGCTTCGTCACCCTGCTGGCGCAGGACGGCGTCGAGGGGCTGCAGGCGAAGAACCTCGCCGGCGAATGGATCGACGTGCCACCCACCGATGGCACGCTGGCGGTCAATTTCGGCCAATTGCTTGAGCGCTGGACCGGCGGCCGCGTGCGGGCGACGCGGCACCGGGTGATCGCGCCGAAGACAGCGCGCTATTCGATCCCGTTCTTCTACGAGCCGCGCGTCTATGCCGAGATCGCGCCGCTGCCGCTTGCCGGCGCAACCCCCTTCGAGCCGTTCCTCTATGGTGACTATCTCTGGGAAGCGGCGACGAACTTCGTCGAGATGAGCGGCATCAAGCATCTGAGAGAGCCGCGACGCGCCAAGGCTTCATAGAAGGCTTGCGGCCGACTCCGGGAGAGACGGCCGCAGTCAGGCAATTGCCGGACAGATGACTATTTCGTTTCGCTGACGACCTCGTCCCAGCTCTTCACCTTGGTCTCGCCATTGAGGAAGGGCAGCGTCGTGGCTGTCAGTTCCGGGGCGAAGAAGACGTCGTAGTGGGTGCGATTGGGCAGGATGGCCAGACGGTTCTGCGACAGGTTCTCGCGCATCCAGCCGGCATCCTTCAACCCGCCGCCGAGCATCTGGTAGAACTTGATCTCGTGCTCGGGCCGGTACATGTCGCTGTCGCCATAGACCAGCATCACCGGCATCTTCAGCTTGGCCACATCGGCGGAATAGTCATAGTCCTTGCGCATATAGGTGCCGAGCGTGTCGAGCAGTTTTGGGAAATCCTGCGGACGCGGCGCCACCGCGACATAGGATTTGTACATCGGCGTGTCCTTCATGAATTCGGCCGCCGCCGCGCTGACCTGCGCCTGCTGGCCGCGCATCTCGGCATAGAAGCCGTCGGCGGCATAGCCGGCCGAGACCAGGACGAGCCGGCGCACCGTTTCGGGGTGCTGGACGGCCATGCGGAAGGCGACGCCGCCGCCGAGCGAATAACCCAGGACATCGACCTTGTCGTAACCCAGCGCCTTGACGATCGCGGCCATGTCGTCGCCCATCGCCTCCAGGCCAAAGGGACGGTCGCCAAGCGCGGTGCGGCCATGGCCCTGCAGGTCGACGGCGATGACGGTGCGGTTTTCGGCAAACCTGGGCAAGATCGGCGCGAACATATCCGTGGTGCCGAGACCGCCATGCAGCAGAAGCAGCGGCTCGCCATTGCCATAGATGGCGTAATAATAGTTCAGGCCGTCGATCGGCAGCAGGCCGGACTTTTCCGGCTTCGGCAGTGCTTTGGTCTCGGTGGTCATGGCGGGCTTGGTCTCCTCTGCGTTGGCTTGGCACGGCGCGGCAAACAGGGCTGCGGCTGAAGCAAGAATGGCGAAAAATATCGATCTGGACATGCTGGTCTCCTCCGGTCTTGCCGCTGTCAAAGTGTCTTTGCGAGTTCTTCGAGTTGTTCGGTGCACTGGCCCCAGCCCTCGTGAAAACCCATCTTCTCGTGCTGCTCGCGGTCGGCGACGCTCCAGTGCTTGGCGCGCGCGATGTAGCGGGTCTTGCCGTTGCCTTCGTCCTCGAAGGTGAGCACGCCGGTCATGAACGGTTTTTCGGATGGCTCCCAGGCACTGGTATAGGCATCGGTGAAAATGATCTTCTCGCCCGGAACGACCTCGAGGCAGACGCCTGGGTTCGGAAATTCATTGCCGTCGGGACCGGCCATGACGACCAGGCTGTTACCGCCGGTGCGCACGTCCATTTCGGCGCGCGGCGTCGTCCACGGCTTTGGCGCGAACCACTGCGTCACCAGCTTGTTGTCGGTCCAGCAGCGATAGACGTTCTCGCGCGGCGCATCGATGATGCAGGCGAGAACCAGTTCGCGGTCATTGGCGGGGGCGATGTCGAGCTTGGTGGTCATGGGGTCTCCTCGGTGTGTTTGAATTGCGGTTCTGCTTCAAAGACGGGTGAGCGCAGCGCGGGCCGACACGGTCCGCGAAAAAATTCACAGGAGGGTGACAGGAAGCGCCGGCGTCGGCCGACGGCCCAGGAATTCGCCTAGTGGCGCTTGGCCTGAACTAGGTAGGCGTCGATCTCGGTCTCGCCGAGCCACTTGGCCGCCTCCAGCCGGTGCAGGCCCTCGACCAGAATATGGCGCTTGCCGTCGTGGCGCACCTGGATCGGCATCTTCATGCCGTTTTCCAGAATGTCCTCCGCCAGATGGCGGACGGTCTCGGGATGCAGCGTCTTCTTGCGCGCGGCCGGCACGTAAATGTCGTCGACCTTGACCTTCTGGACTCTCAGCATGTCGGCTCCCAGGTGCGGAAAACACCGCCTTGTTTGAGATAGTCGGTTTGGCGAGAGCGGCCAAGGGTGGCCCTGGCGATTGCTGGCCCGATCGTTTCCATTTGACGCTTGGCCGGCAGATCGCCGAAATGACGGCGTTCGAGCCCTTTGCGGTGTTCATGACCCATCTGCCGACCGAATTCCCCGATTTCGGACTGACGCCGGAGCAGCGCCGGCAGGCGGTGCGCACGCATTACTACGAACGGCCGGGGATGGACGGCGAGCGCGGTGAGATCTGGTGCTACAGCGACCGGTTTTCCTACCGCCCGGGCGAAACGGTGGCGCTGCATATCAGCGCGACGGCCGCCACATTCGGCATCACGATCGTCCGCGACGGCGGCTCCGAGACAAAGGCGTTCGAGAAGACCGGCATAGCGGCGCGCTGGCAGGACACGCCGGACCAGTGCTCGGTCGAGGGCTGCGGCTGGGAAGCGTCGTTCGAGTTTCGCATCGGCGACGACTGGCCGTCCGGCGCCTATCGCATCACGCTTGAAGCGGACGGCCGTGACGGCAAGCCGATCCACTGCCATCATCTCTTCATCGTTGCTCCACCCCCCGGCAAAAAGCCCGGCCGTGTGCTGCAGGTAGCGGCCACCGGCACCTGGCTCGCCTACAACACCTGGGGCGGCTCCAATCACTATGAGGGCATCACCGGCCCAAATCGCGACCAATATGCGCGCATGGTCTCGACACAGCGGCCCTGGTGCCGTGGCTTCGTCGTGCTGCCGAAAGATGCACCGCGCGTGCCGCTGGAGGTCGCGGTGCCGCCGAAGACCGTGCCGCGCTATCCGCATATGGAATGGGCTTTTGCCACGGGGCATTCGAAAAAGTACGCCTCTTCCGGCTGGGCGAGCTACGACAGCCATTTCTTCCGCTTTGCCGAGCGCGCCGGCTATGCAGTCGATCTCGCCAGCCAGCACGATCTGCATTTCTCGCCCGAGATCCTCGACGGCTATGATTGCGTGGTGTTCGTCGGCCATGACGAATACTGGACCTGGGAAATGCGCGACGCGGTCGACGCCTATGTGACACGCGGCGGCCGCGCGGCGCGCTTCGCCGGAAATTTCATGTGGCAGACACGGCTGGAGGACGAGGGCCGCCGGCAGGTCTGCTATAAGTACAAGGCCCGCGCCGAAGATCCGGCCTATCGCGGTGGCGACGTCACGCGCGCCACCAATTCCTGGGAGGCACCGGAGATCGGCCGGCCGGGCTCGGCAACCTTCGGCCTCAACGCGACCAGGGGCGTCTATGCCGGCTGGGGCGGCTGTGCGCCGCGCGGCGTGCGCGGCTTTCCGGTCTACCGTCCCGAGCACTGGGCCTTCGCCGGCACCGGCATCTACTATGGCGATCTGCTCGGCGCCGACAGCCATGTCTATGGCTATGAGGTCGACGGGCTCGATTTCGAGATCCGCGGCGGCCTGCCCTATCCCACGGCCACCAGCGGCGCGCCTGATGGCCTGGAGGTGCTGGCGGTGGGCATGGCCAGCCAGGTCGAGGAGAGCGCCGACATCCCGCTCAAGGACCAGTTCCTCGGCGACGAGGATGGCCGCTTCACCGCCGAAACCCTTTTCGGCGAGGCGAGCGACGCCAATCTGGAAAAAGTCAAACGCGGCAACGGCATGATCGTCAATTTCCCGCGCGGCAAGGGCGAGGTGTTTCATGCCGGAAGCTGCGAATGGGTTGCCGGCCTGCTAAGGCAGGACCCGTTGGTCGAGCGCGTGACCAGGAATGTAATCGACCGCTATCTCGGAAAGTCCTGACATGCTGAAGTCCAAGAGCCCTGCCCCCGAAGCCGAGACGCGGCCGCCGTCGCATCTGTTCTATCTGTCCAGCCTGCGCCGGCCGCTGGTCGATCGCGCCGAAGGCATCTATTTCTGGACCAAGGACGGCCGCCGCTTCATCGACGGATCGAGCGGGCCGATGGTCGCCAATATCGGCCATTCCAACCGCAATGTGCTCGACGCCATGAAGCGGCAAATGGACAAGACCACCTTCGCCTACCGGCTGCATTTCGAGAACGAGCCAGCCGAGGAATTGGCGCGGGAACTCGCCGGAAGGCTGCCGCCAGGCATGGACCGCATCTTTTTCGTCTCCGGCGGTTCGGAAGCGACGGAATCCTGCATCAAGCTCGCCCGGCAATGGGCGGTCGCCACCGGCCAGCCCAAGCGCTGGAAGGTCATCACCCGCTTCCCATCCTATCATGGCGGAACGCTCGGCTCGCTTTCCGTCACTGGCGATGACGCGCTGGCCGAGACTTTTACGCCATTGATGCAGGTGATGCCGACAGTGCCGGCGCCAGCCGCGTGGCGCGACCGCGACAATCTTTCGATGGAGCAGCGCGGCATCCGCTATGCCGACATGCTGGAGGAGAAAATCCTCGCTGAAGGCCCGGACAGCGTGCTTGCCTTCATCATGGAGCCGGTCGGCGGTGCTGCCACCGCGGCGCTGGTGGCGCCGGACAGCTACTATCCGCGCATCCGCGAGATCTGCGACCGCTATGGCATCCTGCTCATCCATGACGAAGTGATGAGCGGCGCCGGCCGCACCGGCAAATTCCTCGGCGGCGACCATTGGAACTGCAAGCCTGACATCGCCGCGCTGTCGAAGGGGCTGGGCTCGGGCTACGCGCCGCTCGGCGCGCTGGCGGCACCCATGCGGCTGGTCGAGCCGCTGCTTGCCTCCGGCGGCTTCCAGCATGGCCACACCTATGCCGGCAATCCGCTCGCCTGCGCGGCCGGCCTTGCCGTGCTCGGCGAAATGGACCGCCTCGACCTGATCGCCAATGCGGCTGCCATGGGCGATGTGCTGATCGGCGAGTTGAAGGGACTGGCCAGGCGCTTCCCCTTCATCGCCGACGTGCGCGGCAAGGGTCTTTTGCTGGGCGCCGAAATGGTCGCCGATCCCGAGACATTGGAGCCGATCGCGCCCGCAAAGAAGGCCACGCAGCGGCTGCTCGACCTCGCCTATGAGCGTGGGTTGATCATCTATGGCCGCAAGGTCAAGGGCGGTGTCGACGGCGACAATTTCATGGTCGCGCCGCCGATGATCGTCACGGCTGAACAGATCGGTGAGATCATAGCCATCATCGGCGACTCGCTCGAGGTGCTCGCCGCCGAGCTCGACCTGCCCGTCGAAGGCTGAGGGACAAAATATGGCGCCGAGGAAAGTCATCATCACCTGCGCCGTCACCGGCTCGGTGCACACGCCGTCCATGTCGCCCTACCTGCCGGTCACACCCGACCAGATCGCGACCGACGCGATCGCCGCCGCCGAAGCCGGTGCCTCTATCCTGCATCTGCATGCCCGCGATCCCCGAGACGGGCGGCCGACCGCCGATCCGGACGTGTTCATGCAGTTCCTGCCGCGCATCAAGCAGGCGACCGACGCGGTGATCAACATCACCACCGGTGGCTCGTCGCTGATGACGCTCGATCAGCGGTTGGCGGCCCCTCTGCGGGCAGAGCCTGAAATGTGCTCGCTCAACATGGGCTCGATGAACTTCGCGCTGTTCCCGATGCTCGACAAGCCGAGGGACTGGCAGCACGAGTGGGAGCCGAAGCTGCTGGAAGCGACGCGCGACACGATCTTCAAGAACACCTTTGCCGACATGGAGGGCGTGCTCGAAAAGCTCGGCAAGGGCTGCGGCACGCGCTTCGAGTTCGAGTGCTACGATGTCGGCCACCTCTATTCGCTGGCGCATTTCCGCGACCGTGGGCTGGTGTCGGGGCCACTGTTCATCCAGTTCGTGCTCGGCATTTTGGGCGGCATCGGCGCCGACCCCGAAAACCTCGTCCACATGAAGCGCATCGCCGACAAATTGTTCGGCGACAGCTACCAGTTCTCGGTGCTCGCCGCCGGCCGCCACCAGATGCCGTTGATCTCGATCGCCGCGGCAATGGGCGGCAATGTCCGCGTCGGGCTGGAGGACAGTCTTTATGATGGCAGGCAACTGGCAAAGTCGAATGCCGATCAGGTACGACGGATTCGCTCGGTGCTCGATGGATTGTCGCTGGAGGTCGCGACACCGGCGGAAGCGCGCGCCATGCTGGCGCTCAAGGGCGGCGACAGGGTGGCGTTTTGAGATGATTGCGTTTCGGCACACCCGGCGTTTTGAGAGGTTGGCGATCCTGCCCACCCCCCTCTGGCCTACCGGCCATCTCCCCCGCAAGGGGGGAGATCGAACGTCGCCACCGCTTTCGCCAATCACCGACTTTGCAGGGTTCGCGGCACGATCGAAGGTGCCAATCTCCCCCCTTGCGGGGGAGATGTCCGGCAGGACAGAGGGGGGTGCCTTGGCACCGTACCTCCAATGATCACCGCTTTACCGAAAATCCTCATCCGTCCCGGCACCATCGACGACGTCGAAACCATCCATACCGCGCTGCTGCGCCTCGGCACCCATATCGGCGCGCATCAGGAGATCACCTCGACGCCTGACGATCTCCGCCGCTATGGTTTTGGCGACAAACCCGCCTTCTCCATCCTCATCGCCGAAGTCGGTGGCGAATTCGCGGGAGTGTGCCTCCACTTCCCGATCTTCTCGACCTGGATGGGTCGCCCCGGCGTCTATGTGCAGGACCTCTATGTCGAGGATCGCTTTCGCGGCCGAAGGATCGGCGAGCGCCTCCTGCGTCGTGTCGCGCGAGACTGCCGGAAGGACGGCGGCGTCTATCTCAGGCTGTCCGTCGACACCGACAATGAAACCGCCAAGACCTTTTACGAAAGGCTGGGGATTGCCTGGTCGAGCTACGAGCAGACACAGAAGATCGTCGGCGAGTCTTTCTTCGCCTTTGCCGATGCGCCGGAGGACGAACGATGAAGGCTTTCTACGCCGAGGAGCAAAAACGCCACGACCCCAAGGCGTTCCTCTCCAGCGGTGCGCCGCTGCCCAATCCGGAAAAGCCGGAGCGCGTCGAGCGCTTGTTAGCCGGCGCAAAAGCTGCCGGCCTGACGATCGAGCGACCACGGAATCACGGGCTTGGCCCGATTGCCGCGGTGCATACACCCGAATATCTCGACTTTCTCGAGCATATCTTCGCCCGCTGGCAGCGTATCGAGGGCGCCTCGGCGGAAGTGATCCCCAACATCCATCCGATCACGCGAACCGGCTCCTATCCGGCCTCGGCGGTCGGCCAGGCCGGCTACCATATGGCCGACACCGCTTGCCCGATCTCCGGCGAGACCTGGCAGAGCGCGCTGTGGAGCGCCTGGAGCGCGGTCGAGGCCTCCGAAGCGGTCATGGCGGGTGCGCCATCAGCCTATGCACTCTGCCGCCCACCCGGCCACCATGCCTTTGCCGATGTCGCCGGCGGCTTCTGCTTCATCAACAATTCGGCAGTCGCCGCGCAGACATTGCGCAGAAGCGCCGCGCGGGTGGCAATCCTCGATGTCGACCTGCATCACGGCAACGGTACCCAAGGCATCTTCTATGCGCGACCGGACGTGCTTACCGTCTCGCTGCATGCCGATCCGGTGCGCTTTTATCCGTTCTTCTGGGGCCATGCCGACGAGCGCGGCGAAGGGCCCGGCCTCGGCTATAATCTGAACCTGCCGCTGCCCAGGAAATCCGGCGCTTCGGTATTCCTCGACGCTTTGGCCATCGCCTTCCAGCGCATCCGCGCCTTTTCGCCCGACGCGCTGGTGGTGGCACTCGGGCTCGACGCCTTCGAAGGCGATCCTTTCGGCGGACTGTCGGTGACGACGCCTGGATTCTCGCTCATCGGCGAGGCCATTGCCGGGTTCGGTCTGCCGACGGTCATCGTGCAGGAAGGCGGCTATCTCTGCGAGGAACTCGGCGACAATCTCACCGCCTTCCTGACCGGATTTGGCGGCGGCAAGAAGCGATAGCTCTCGCCTATAGGTGCTTCAGGACCGCTGTTGCCGCAGCATGGCAACGATCCGATGCACGCTCTCCAGCGTCTCGTCGATTTCGGCCGCCGTATTGTAGTGGGCGATGCCGATGCGCACCACGCCCTCCTCAGCCGGAATGCCCAGTTGGTGGACGATCTCCCAGGCATAATTGTGCCCGGACCAGAGGAAGATGTTTTCTGCATTCATCTGCCGCACGATCGTCTCCGGCACCATGCCCGCGACGGTGAAGGAGACCGTCGGCACCCGCTCACCGACCCGCGCCGGGTCGGTGATGCCGTGGATGGTCAGGCCCTCGATATCCGACAGCCCGTCGATCAGCCTTTGCGCCAGCACGTTCTCATAGGCGATCGACAGCTCGAACGCCCTGGCGATCCTGGCACGCCGTGACCCGCTTTCGCCGGCCGCAGCGCCGAGATCGGCAAAATAGTCGACAGCAGCCGTGAGGCCGGCCATCAACTCGATCTGCGGCGTGCCGAGCTCGAAGCGCTCCGGCAGGCCGTCGGACGAACAGCGGCATTTGTACGGTTTCAGCGCATCGATGACGTCGCGCCGGCCCCAAAGAATGCCCATATGCGGGCCGAAGAATTTATAGGCCGAGCAGGCCAGGAAATCGCAGCCGAGACTTTGCACGTCGAGCAGCCCGTGCGGTGCGAACTGCACGGCGTCGACATAGACCAGCGCGCCGGCCTGTTTGGCGATCGCGGTCAGCGCCTTCACCCGGTTAATCGAGCCGGTGAGGTTCGAGGCGTAGTTCAGCGCGACGAGCCGCGTCTTGTCGCTGAGCAGTGCGCTCAGCGTCGCCTCCTCGACCTGCCAGCTGTGCTCATCGAAAGCCAGCCAGCGCACGACCAGCCCAAGATCCTCGGCCAGTTGCAGCCAGGGCGAGACGTTGCCCTCGTGATCCATGCGGGTCAGGATGATCTCGTCGCCTGGCTTCATGGTACGGCCCAGCGTGCGCGACATGTGGTAGGTCAGCGTCGTCATGTTGGCGCCGATGATGATCTCTTCCGGGCTCGCGGCCCCCAGGAAATCGGCCATCGCCGCATGCGCGTCGTCGACGACCTGTTGCGCCGCGACAGTCGTTTCGAAGAAGCCGCCGAGATTGGCATTGGTAGTCAAAAGGCAGCGCGAGACCGCATCGGCGACCGCTTGCGGCACCTGCGTGCCGGCCGGGTTGTCGAGATAGACGCGCCGGCGGCCTCCGTCGGTCAGAGACAGTGCTGGAAATCTTTTCCGTACGGCCTCGATCGAAAAATTCATCACCGTCCCCTTCCCTTTGTTATTGTTTGATAATTCCTGACATCGGCCTGCCTACGGGCACGGGTTGCCGACGCGCTGGTGGATCGCGTCGACTGCCTTCTGCATCTCCTCGGTCCAGGTCACGTCGACCGAAGACAGTGCCATTTCGAGCTGCCAGATGGCGGTGGCGCCGATGATGTTGGAGGTGACGAACGGCCGGCTCGAAACATAGGCATTGGCGAACAGCGCCGGCTCCAGGCCGAACGAGCGCGCCAGCTTGTTGTACTCGAGTTGAGCCTCCGCGGCATTCGGCGTCTCGTAGCGCTGGCCACGATTGAAAAGCTGCGAGCGCGAGCCCTGCGGTCGCGCGCCGTGATCGTATTTGCCTGTCAGGTAGCCTTGCGCCAGTGGCGAATACGGGAGCAGCGAAACCTGCTCCCGCTCGCAGACTTCGGCAAGGTTCACCTCGAAGGTGCGGTTGACGAGATTGTAGGCGTTCTGCACCGAGGCGACGCGCGGACCGATCCCTTTGTCGGCCTCGGCGATGAAGCGCATGACGCCCCAGGAACTCTCGTTCGACAGGCCGAAATGTCGGATCTTTCCAGCGTTCACCAATTCATCGAAGACGGCGAGCGTCTCGGCGATCGGCGTTTCCCCTGTCGGGGCACCGAAGGAATCGGCACGCGGCGCCACCGCCCCGATACGGTTCGGATTGGCGCCCCACGGCACATCGCGCTCCGGCCAGTGGATCTGGTAGAGATCGAGGTAGTCGGTGCCGAGCTTGGTCAGCGATTTTTCCACCGCGTCGAAAATATCGGCGCGCACCAGCTTGGACGGGCGGTCGCCGCGAAACCATGTGTTGGCGGTGCGGCCGACCACTTTCGAGGCAAGGATGACCTTGTCGCGATTGCCCTTGGCCTTCATCCAGCTGCCGATGATCTTCTCGGTACGGCCTTGCGTCTCCGCCTTGGGCGGGATCGGGTAGAGTTCGGCGGTGTCGATGAAATTGACGCCTCGGGAAAAGGCGAGGTCCATCTGGGCATGGCCATCGGCCTCCGTGTTCTGCTGGCCCCAGGTCATCGACCCCAGGCAGATTTGCGACACAAGAAGATCGGTCCGACCGAGACGGCGTTTGTGCATGGACTATTTTCTCCGACGGGAAAGCTTTGCGCGCGGTGGCGCGGGGGGAGGACGCCCCAGCATAGAGCAAAGCAGCGCCGTTCTCCAAGCTCTGGCGGTCAGGTGAGGCCGAACTTTTGCGGAAACTGAGGCGTATCAGCGCCTTGCGCCGGCCAGGGCGCGCCGCTTTGCTTCGTCGATCAGCATGTTGGCAACCTGCATGCGGATCATGGCGCGCGGGCGCAGATGCGGCGCGACACGATCGGGATGGTTGGCGAAGGCGAAGCTGCGGCGCATGCGGCCGAAATCGGCACCCTTTGCGGGCTGATCAAGGCCAAGTTCGGCGGCAATTGCTTCGGGATCGATCGGCGGCAGCTTTTCCTCAGGCATTGCTGCCTCGCCAGCAAGCGCCAGCTTTGCCTGGTCGAGCAAGGCGGCGAATTCGGCAGCAAGATCAGCGCCTGCTTCGCGATACTCCGCGGCGAACGTGTCGCCGGAGACCTTGATGCGGCCGGAATGAAGCTCGTCCGCCACCGACAGATAGTCGAACGGGATGGACAGTCGCGCAGCGGGCTCCTCGCCCGCTTCGTCCTTGTCCGAGGCGACGAAGAGGTCGTCGAGCAAGGAGGCGAAATCCCGCTTGGCGCCGATGTCAGCCTCCCTTTGTGTTGAGCATGCGCATGCGATTGAGACGGTCGCACCTTAAAACCGGCTCGTTAAAAATGAATGCCATCGATCTTAACGAGTTTAGGCGTTCGCCAGGCTGGCCACCGCGAACATGTTTCCCTTCAGACGGCTCGAAATGAAAAGCCGGACTGCATTTTCATGCAGCCCGGAAGTTCGCCAGGAGTGGCGAGGAAAAGCCGGCCATATACCGGCGACGAAGCGTACGGTCGTAAAGACCGAGAAGTTTCACGAAAATATCGATTATCACGAAAAAAATCGAAGCGACATGGCTGCCATGCAAATGCTGCACTGCACAATCTTCATAATTTTCCTATATTAGCGATTGTGGAGGATCAACAAGGGGCCTGATTCATGGGGTTCTTCACTGAAATGTTCGCCCGTCCGCGGCCGCAGGACCATCCGCGTTATCGCGCGGCACTGCCATTGCTGAACGCGATGAGCAATGCAGACCGCGCCGATATCGGCATCAAGCCGGCCGACTTCCCGCGCATCGCGCGCGAAATGTCCATGCGCTGAACAGGTCGGAGCATGAAGGTTTCCCGGTCGCTCCGGGAAACCTCATACGCCTGACCGCTCAACGATTTCCGAGGAACATCGCCTTGCTCAGTGGCACGCCATTGTGGCGCAGGATGTCATAGGCGGTGGTGACGTGGAAATAGAAATTGGGCATGGCGGCGTGCAGAAGGTACTGCAGGCCGGGCATCGAAATCTCGCGTCCCCCAAGCCTCAGTTCGATCACCCTCTCATCCGAACCCTCCAGATCGGCGGCCGAGAACGTCGCCAGATGGTCTGTTGTCTTGGCGATTCGCGCCTGGAGGTCGGCGAAGCTCGCCTCATTGTCTTCGTATTTCGGCACCTCGCGGCCGGCGAGCCGCGACGGCGAACCCTTGGCATGGTCGGTGGCGATCTGCACCTGTCGCGTCAGCGCGAACATGTCCGGCGCCAGCCTTGATGTCAGAAACACCTGCGGGTCGATCTTGCGCTCGACTGCATTCTGCTCGGCCGTCGACAATATATTGGACAGCGCTTTCAGCCGGGCCGAGAACACCGCCACGGATGCTTCATACATCGATATTGTCACTTGAATCTCCTATCCGGCATGAACACCGACGGCGGCACGTAGCGCCTTCGGGCATGACATTTCAAGCGTCACCGCGTCGCCGCAATCGGCATGGTAGGATTTCCCCATCGACTGGAGATTCCCGATGAGAAGCGCCCTTTTTGCAGCGACCGCTTTCTTCTCCCTTGCCGCCATCAGCCAGACCGCCTTCGCCGAAGACGCACCCTATGTCGACGACCGGTCGGACGCCGCTGCGGTCATCCGTTCGCTCTACAGCGCCATCAACCGGCATGAATTTGCCCGCGCCTGGGACTATTATGGCGATACAAAGCCGGCAAAGGATTTTGATACATTCGTCAAAGGCTATGACGGCACCGACAAGGTCGATGTCAAAACCGGCGCCGCCTCCAGTGACGGCGCGGCCGGCAGCATTTTCTACAATGTGCCGGTTGCCATCCAGGCCACCGACAAGAACGGCGAAGCAAAGGTCTTCGCAGGCTGCTACACGCTGCGCCAGGTCAACGCCCAGGTCCAGGAGCCGCCGTTCCGGCCGATCCTCATCGACAAGGGTGCGCTGAAACCCTCCACGGCCAATTTCGAGGACGCCGTGCCGGCAAGTTGCGGCGATGGCCCGCCGCCGCCGAAGCAGGACATGGTGCTGGAACAGGCCAAAAAGGCCTTCGTCGCCACCTATGGCGATCAGTGCGACAAGCAGACCCCGGACGGCAAGCCGACAACCGAGCCGGATGCATACAGCCTGCACTACAAGGATGCGAATGCCGGCGCCGACACACCCGAACGCGAGACGCGGCTGTTCCGCTTCTTCTGCTCGATGGCTGCCTACAATGAAAGCGCCGTTTATTATGTCGCCGATGACGTCATGGGCGTCAGGCAGTTGCAGTTCGCCTCGACGGAGCTCGACATCCGCTATGAAAACAACAACAGCGAAGGCAAGGTCGAGGCGGTCCACATCATCGGCTTCCAGACCGACGACCAGCTGGTCAATTCCGATTATGACGACAACACCAGGACGATCACGTCGATGAACAAATGGCGTGGCGTCGGCGACGCCTCGTCGACCGGCACCTATCTGTTTCGCAACGGCAATTTCTCGCTGGTGCAATATGATGTCGACGCATCCTATGACGGCGAAATCAACCCGCAGACCATTCTGGATTACAACACAGCGCCTTGAACGAGATCCGCGATGGCGCAGATCAAGGCGCCTTGGTGAGCATCCAATTCAGCGTGCCGCGCCAGTCGGTCATGCGGATCGGCGTACCATGGGTGCCGGTCTCAAAACGGACGAAGCGGGTCGGATAGGGGTAGGCCTTCGATCTGGCGATAATGGAGCGGAAGAAGGCTTCCTGCTTTTCCACGGGAAATACCGGATCCTTGCTGCCCTGACCGAAGAAGACCGGCACGTGGCGCCTGAAGGCGGGGCTCGACAAGAAACTCTCATCCCATAGCGAGCCGAGCAGCAGCAACCCGCCGATGCGTCGGCCGGTGTCGTTGCGGGCGGCAAGTTTCCAGCACAGCGAGCCGCCCATCGAGCCGCAAGCGACGAAGATTTTCGCTGCCGGCGATTTCTCTGCATAGTGGTCGATCAGCGCCGCCACCTGTGCCGCGCCGGTGTCGCCGAAATCGGTGAAATCCGGGCTGAGATAAAGGCCGCCATTGCCGGCCATCAGGTTCTTGAGGCGATTGAAATTGCCGCCGAAGGTGAAGTCGTCGACGCCCTGCTTTCGGCTGCCGCCCTGCCCGTGCAGGTAGAGCACGATGATGCCCGCGCCCTCGGTCTTGCCGACGGCGATGTGCCTGACATCGCCGGCGTCGGTCTTCAGCATCAGGTCCTGCTGCACCTTGCGCACGCCGGTGTCGGTGTACTCCGCATGCACCCGCCGCTCCGGCACCTCGTCACGGGCATTGATATCGCGCATTTCGCGGTAGTCGATGACCGTATAGGCGCCGTTGTCGGCGGAGGACAGCGTCGCCGGATAGGCGAAGAGATCGTCCTTGAAGGGTTTTAGTTCGAGAGCGTCGGCATGGGCAGCGGAAAACAGGAAAAATATCGAAACCAGAAGGGCATGGAGCGCGACCGCCCCCCTCTGGCCTGCCGGCCATCTCCCCCTCAAGGGGGGAGATTGAATCCCACTTCGGCTTTCGCCAATCTCCAAGGCTGCAAGATGGGCGCCGCCATTGAAGCTGCCAATCTCCCCCCTTGAGGGGGAGATGGCCGGCAGGCCAGAGGGGGGTGCGACGGTACGAATAGCCATGCCCAAGGCATGCGTTTTTCGGCCCAAGTTTGTCAATCCTGCAGCACGCCGCCGGCGCCTTCCAGCGCCTCGCGGGTGTCGACGTCGACAGCCGCCCCTTCGCCAATCTCGACATCGACGACATCAAGCCCTTCAGCCTCGACCAGATGGCGGGCGCCGGTGTCGCCTTCGAGATGCGCTATGGCCGGAAACAGTGACCGCGGCAGCAGCACCGGATTGCCGCGCCTGCCATCGTGGGCGGCGCGCACCACCGAGCGGCCAGCGGATTTGCGGAAGGCGTCGATCAGCCTGTCGAGATCGGCCGACGAGACGCCCGGCATATCGCCGAGAACGATCATGGCGCCGGCAGCGTCGCCCGCAACCTGGGCGATGCCGGCCTTCAACGAAGACGACAGGCCATCGGCGAAATCCGGATTGTCGGCCAGCGTGACATCGAGGCCGGAGAGGGCCGAGCGGACCCGCTCGTGCTGGTGGCCGGTGACGACGATGGTGTTCGTGGCCCTCGAGCCCAGCGCACGCTCGGCGGCGCGGCGCACCAGCGGCTTGCCGTCGAACAACGCCAGGAGCTTGTTCGGCCCGCCCATGCGGCTGGAGCGGCCGGCGGCCAGAAGCACGATATCGACCCTCAACTCGGCTCTCGCCGGCAGCGGCTCGCGCGGCTGCGGCCGGGTCGGGATCTCCATCAGCAGCCCGCCGACACCCATGCCGGCGATGTCGCCGGCCGTCACGTCGAGACCGGCGATCAGCCGGTCGAGCACCCAATCAAAACCGTTTTCCTTGGGGCTGCGGGCGCAGCCCGGTGCGCCGATGACGCGTTTGCCGTCAAGCGTGCCGAGCACCAGCAGGTTGCCGGGATCGACGGGCATGCCCGCGCGGATGACGGTGCCGCCAGCCTGTTCGATCGCTGCCGGAACGACATCGGCGAAGTCGCTCATCGCCGAAGCGCCGAAGATCACCACCATATCGTTGTCGCGCGCCAGCGAGGACGCCGCTTTCGCGACCGGCGCGATTTCGTGCGGCGTGCGGCGCTCGGCCGTCAGCCGTCCGCCAGAGCGCGCCAGCCGCGCCTCGGTGACGCGGAGCGTCTTGTCGAGCACGCTCGACTTGATGCCGGGCAGCACCGTCTGGATGACGCCGACCCGCACCGGCTGGTAGGCGTTGACTGCGAAGATCTCGTCCCCGGCGCAGATCCTTGCCACCTTGTCGACCAGAGCGGTTGCCACGGCGAAGGGGATGATCTTCACCGTTGCCACCATCTGGCCCTTCTCGACCGGCGCGTGCTGCGCCAGCGTGGCGATGGTGATGGTCGGGTCGACGGCGTTGATGGCATCGATCATCGCCGCATCGACGGTGAAGACACCGGCCGTCTCGGCGTGGAGGTTGACCCGGCCGGTCGCGGCGGGCTTCGCCTCGATATTGCGATGGCTCATGCTGGCGGCGATCTTTTCGGCCGCAGCATCCTCGCCGAGATCATCGGCGGCCAGCACGGCCGCAACAACCTCGGTGATCCCGGCGGCCTTTAGCGCCGATACATCCTCGGCGCTCAGCCTGTGCGCCTTGCGAAAACGCCGCTCGCCGGCCGCGGTGGCGTGCGCCAGCACCGCATTTTCGGCTTGATCGATCGGGACCGGACCGAATTTCACGCCACCGCGCCTTTGCTTTCCAGGCCGCGCGAACGAAAAGCGTAAATGGTCTGGGCGAGGATGGCGACGGCGATCTCGGCCGGGCTGGCAGCACCAATGTCGAGGCCGATCGGCGCGTGAATGCGAGCAATCTGGTCGGCGCTCGCGCCCAGTGCCAGCAAGCGCTCGATGCGCTTGGCGTGCGTCTTGCGGCTGCCAAGCGCGCCAACATAGAAGCAGTTGGCGTCGAGTGCTGCCTTCAGCGCAAAATCGTCGATCTTCGGATCATGTGTGACGGCGGCGAGCGCCGTGTAACTGTCCAGCGGCTGGCGCATCAGCACATCCTCTGGCCATTCGGCAGAGAGCGCAACGTCGGGAAAGCGGTCCGGCGTGGCGAAGGCGGTACGCGGATCGATGATCTCGACCGGATAGCCGGCGATCTTCGCCATCGGCGCCAGGGCCTGGCTGATATGCACGGCGCCGATCACCACCAAGCGCGGCTGCGGCAGGTGGGCGTTGAGGAAGAAGGTCCGGCCTTCCGCCTCGACAGAACCCGAGTTGCCCGTGCGAAACGCCCTGTCGATCGCCACTCCGAGGTCACCGGCGACCTGGTCGCTCTCGCGCACGACGCGGTCGCGGCCGTCACCGAGGTCGGTGACCAGGATCGCCGCACGGCGGGCGCGGCGTTCGGCATTCAATGTCTTGAGCGCGTACGGATCCATCGGGAGGTCAGCCCAGGCGTTCCACATAGACCTTGATGCGGCCGCCGCAGGACAGGCCGACCTGCCAGGCGGTCTCGTCGGCGACGCCGAACTCAAGCAACTTCGCCTTGCCTGAGCCGATGACGTCAATCGCCTCGGTCACCACCGCGCCCTCGACGCAGCCGCCCGAGACCGAGCCGTGGAAATTGCCGTCCGCGTCGATGACCAGATGGCTGCCGACAGGACGCGGCGCCGAACCCCAGGTTTCTACCACGGTAGCTATGGCGACATCCTTGCCGTCCTTCATCCAACCCTCCGCGATGATCAGGGGATCGCGGGCCTCATCGAGATAGATGTTGTTTTCCATGATCACTTCTCTCAAGGTCTGTTTTTTGGATGCAAAACATATGGCTATGCGGCCCGCCGCGCGCCAGCGTCCAGCCAGCGGCGCGGATCGACCGAGCCGGCCGACTTCTTGTCCAGCGAGGCGCAGAGATCGGCCAGCGCATCGAGATTGTGCACCGAGCGGAACTCGTCGACATGCGGCAGCATCGCTTTGACGCCGCGGGCGCGCGCCTCGAAGCCGTCGAAGCGCAGCAGCGGGTTCAGCCAGATCAGCCGCCGGCAGGATTTGTGCAGGCGCTCCATCTCCTCCGACAGGCCGGCTACATCGTCGCGCTCCAGCCCGTCGGTGATCAGAAGCACCACCGCGCCCTGCCCCAGCACCCGGCGCGACCACAGCCGATTGAATTCGGCCAACGTGTCGCCGATTCGGGTGCCGCCCGACCAGTCCTTCACCGCCGCCGAACAGTCGGCCAGCGCGGCATCGGGATCGCGATGGCGCATCTGCCGCGTCAGATTGGTCAGGCGCGTACCGAAGACGAAGGCGTGCACGCGCCGGCGCTTTTCGGTCAGCGCGTGCAGGAAGTGCAGGAAGATGCGCGTGTACTGGCTCATCGATCCGGAAATATCGGCCAGCACCACCAGCGGCGGATGGACCGCGCGGGCGGAGCGGAATTTCGGCAGGATCAGCTCGCCACCGGTGCGCGCGGCCGAGCGCATCATGGCGCGCGGATCGACACGGCGGCCATGCGCATCGGCCTTGAAGCGGCGTGTCCTGACCATGTCGAAGGGCAGCCGCAACTGAGCGATCGCCTTCTTGGCATCGGCCATCTCGGCGGCGCCCATCTGGGCAAAGTCCTTGCTGCGCAGCACCTCGTTGCCGGAGAAGGTGAAACGGGCGTCGACCTCGATCTCGGGTATTTCCTGCACCGGCTGGTTCTTCTGATGGCCCTCGAACATCGCCTGGCTGACGCGGTTTTCCGCCGCGCGCGGCTTTTGCTTCTCTTTGTTGTCCGGGGCAACGGGGGAAAACATCGCCAGCATCTTTTCGATCAGCTCGCGCGATTTCCAGAACAACCGGAAGGCTTCGTCGAAGGTCGGATGATCCTCATGCCTTGAGACCAGCACGGCATGCAGCGTCCAGTAGAAATCGTCGCGCGAACCGATGCCGGCGGCCAGCACCGCCTCGATGGCATCCTTGACCGAGGCCGGTCCGACGCGCATGCCGGCCTTGCGCAAGGTGCGGGCGAAATAGACGATGTTGTCGGCGATGCGCCCGTCCACTGTCGCCTCTCCGGGATCGGGACGCGGCGCCTTCATTGCCTTACTCCGCCGCCGCGAGCTCGGCCTTGACCTCGTCGAGGATACGCCGGCCCTCGCCCGCGCCGATGCGGGCAATGTCATCCTGGTATTTCAACAGCACGCCGATCGTGTCGGACACGGTTTCGGGATCGAGCGCCACCTTGTCGAGTTCGGTCAGCGCGCCGGCCCAGTCGATGGTCTCGGCAACGCCCGGCGCCTTGAACAGCTCGACCTGGCGCAGCTTCTGGATGAACGACACCACTTCGGCCGACAGCCGGCTGTTGGCCTGCGGCACCTTCCTGTGCACGATCTCGAGTTCGCGCTCGGCATTGGGGTAGTCGACCCAGTGGTAGAGGCAGCGCCGCTTCAGCGCGTCGTGGATTTCGCGGGTGCGGTTGGTTGTGATGATGACGATCGGCGGCTCTTCCGCCTTGATCGTACCAAGTTCCGGCACCGTAACCTGGAAATCGGAAAGGATCTCGAGCAGGAACGCCTCGAAGGCCTCGTCGGTGCGGTCGAGTTCGTCGATCAGGAACACCGGGGCCGCACCCGCCTTGCCGGTCAGCGCGTCGAGCACCGGGCGACGGATCAGGTATTTTTCGGAGAATACATTGCGTTCCATGTCGGAGCGCACGACCTTGCCGGCCGCCTCCTCCATGCGGATCTCGATCATCTGCGCGGCATAGTTCCACTCATAGACGGCGGAGGAAACGTCGAGGCCTTCATAGCATTGCAGGCGGATCAGCCGGCGGCCGAGCGCCTGCGCCAGCACCTTGGCGATCTCGGTCTTGCCGACGCCGGCCTCGCCTTCGAGGAACAGCGGCCGCTGCATGCGCAGAGAGAGAAACAAAACCGTCGCCAGCGACCGATCCGCCACATAGTCCGCACCGGTCAGGAGATCGAGCGTCTCGTCGATCGTCCGCGGCGCCGGGCGCGGTTTCAGCTCGGTCATCCTGTCTCCGTGGCTGCTGCCCATTCAGAGTCTCTAGAGCGCGCGGTAGGCGCGGTCGTGATAGATCAGCGGCCGCAAATTATCGCCGATGCGCAGGCCTGTCACCTTGCCAAAAAGCACACGGTGGGTGGCCAGATCCTTGGTGTCGAACAGCTCGCAGTCGAACACGGCGAGTGCACCCTTCAAGGTCGGCGCGCCGGTCGAGATGACATCCCACTCGCCGAGCGCGAAACGCTCCTCGACCGGCAGGCCGGTCATGCCGGAAAACCCGATCGACAGCGGTTCCTGGTGCGAAGCCAGCGTATTCAACGCGAATCTGCCGTTTTTCACGAAAGGCTCGTTCTTGGGATTTTCGCGGTTGAGGCAGACAAGGACCGTTGGCGGTGTGTCCGACACCGAACAGGCAGCGATGACCGTCGCACCACGCCTGCCGGCGGGACCGTCGGTGGTCACCACATGGACGTGGCCGGCAAAATGCGCCATCGCGTCGCGATAGGCCTGCGGCCCGATGTCATTCTTCTTCAGCACTGATGATTTTCCACAAGTCGAAACCCGATCGTTATATATGGGGGCATACGGCATGCCACAAGCGAAGTGCTTGACCCACATCCCGAAATTCGCGTGTTGCACCCGGGACGAGCAGCCTTTAGGTCTTGGCGGGAAGAGGCGCCGGGAGCATGCATCCGGCACGGAGGAATTCTTCGTCAGAATGCGACCCCGGACAGCGACGATAGCGGCATTGCTTTGGCTGCTCCCTGCAGGCGTCAGCGCCCAGACGCTGCTTGTCGGCGTCGCGGCACCTCTGTCCGGCCCGTCGGCGATCCTCGGCAAGCAGGTCGAGGCCGGAGCCAGCCTGGCGGCCGAGGCGAACGGCGCTGAGATCAAGACAGTCGACGATGCATGCACGGCGGACGGCGGCGCTGCCGCCGCACGCGACTTCGCCGCGGCGAAAGTCAGCGTCGTGGTCGGTTTTCTCTGCACCGACGCGATCGAGGCGGCGCTGCCGATCCTCAAGGACGCCGGCATCCCGGTCATCACCGTCGGCGTGCGCACCGAAAGCCTGACCGACCGGCGCGCCAAGACCGGCTGGCCGGTCTATCGGCTCGGCCCGCGCGGCGACGACGAGCGCAATGCCGTGGCCACTATTCTCACCCGGGTCTGGCAGAAGGAGCTTTTCGCCATCGTCGACGACGGCACCATCTACGGCCGCGAGATCGCCGAGACGCTAAGGGCAGCAGCCGAGCAGGCGAGGCTGAAACCGGTGTTCGTCGACACGTTCCGGCCGCAGCTCGACAACCAGATCGGGCTGATCGGCCGGCTGAAGAAATCAGGCGCGACGCATGTCTTCGCCGGCGGCGACGGCGACGACATCGCCATAATGGGCCGCGATGCCGGCCAGCTCGATGCCGGCATGACCTTTGCCGGCGGCGAGAATATGCGCACGCCGCCGGGCGACGTGCCCTATGCAGCGGGTACGCTGATGATCGCACCGCCCGAATGGGCCGATGTCGCCGACCCCAAGGTGCTCGAGGCATTCGCTGCAAAGAGTATCATTCCAGAAGGTTACGCGCTGCCCGCCTATGCGGCGGTCGAGATCGCCAGGGCGGCCGTGGCGGCTGCAGAGACCTCCGGCAAACCGCTGGCGGAGCTGTTCACCGCGCATGACTTCACCACTGCGATCGGGCCGGTCCGTTTCGACGAAAAGGGCGATCTCAGCAAAATCCCCTACCGCGCCTTCCGTTTCGACGGAACGCGTTTCGTGCCTTTCGAGACGCAGTGATGTTTCGCACCGGCCCGCGCAACCTGATCACCGATGTCGCCGGCCTGCGCGTCGGCAATGCCGCCGACGCCAGGCTGAAGTCGGGCGTGACCGCCCTGCTTTGCGACGAACCGGCGGTGGCCGGCGTGCAGGTGCTGGGCGGCGCACCCGGCACGCGCGAGACGGACCTGCTCGAACCGCAAAATTCCATCGAGGCGATCCATGCCGTTGTGCTCTCGGGCGGCTCGGCCTTCGGCCTCGATGCCGCATCCGGCGTGCAGGCGGCCTTGCGCGAGAGGAACATCGGCGTCGAGGTCGGCGGCTTTCGCGTGCCGATCGTGCCGGCGGCGATCCTGTTCGACCTGCGCAATGGCGGCGACAAGGACTGGGGCCGCTATCCGCCCTACCGCGAGCTCGGCTACGAGGCCGCCCAGGCCGCTGCGGCCGACTTCGCCCTCGGCACCGCTGGCGCCGGCACCGGCGCACTGACATCGGGACTCAAGGGCGGACTCGGTTCGGCTTCACTACTGCTGGAAAGCGGCGTCACCATCGGCGCGCTCGCCGCCGTCAACCCGACCGGCTCGGTGACCGTCGGGCGAACCCGCCACTTCTGGGCGGCGCCTTTCGAGATCGGCGACGAGTTCGGCGGGCTTGGCTATCCATCGCCGATGCCGGAAGACGCAAGACGGATCCTGTTGAAGTTCCGCGACCGGAAGTTCACCGGCAAGGATAGCGACAGGCAGGCGGAGACCGGCGGCAACACCACCATCGCCGTGATCGCCACGGACGCCGTCCTCACCAAGGCCGCCGCCAAGCGTCTGGCGATATCGGCGCATGACGGCTTCGTGCGCGCCATCTGGCCGACGCACACGCCGGCCGATGGCGATCT
The DNA here is from genome assembly GCF_014843845.1 of Mesorhizobium amorphae. GTDB lineage: Bacteria > Pseudomonadota > Alphaproteobacteria > Rhizobiales > Rhizobiaceae > Mesorhizobium > Mesorhizobium amorphae_A. Next base: position 221,540 of record NZ_JHQS01000015.1, read on the forward strand.
GGTGTTCGCTCTGGCGACCGGCAAGAGCGGCATTCAGCTTTCAGCCAACGACGCCATCGACCTCTATGCGGCGGCCGGCGCCACCATGGCGCGCGCCATCAGCCGCGGTGTGCATGCGGCCACCCCGGCCGACGGCGATCTGTTTCCGGTCTGGTCGTCGCGCTAAAGCAATTTCAGGAAAAGTCGCGCCGGTACGTTCACACGGGATCGGATTTTTCTTCCTCGAAGGTCACCGCGACATCCGAATTGGCCGACAGCCACACTTTCTTGCCGTCGACTTCGGCGACAAGGCTCAAGGGAATATAGTGATGATGTCCCTTGTGGGTGCCCTCGCCGCTGTCGGCTTTTGTCAGCTTGATCCGCTTTCCCTCGACCTTGTCGACGGTGCCGACATGGACGCCATCGGCGCCGACCACTTCCATATGCTCGCGAATTTTGCTGGCGTCGGTCATGATGCTTCTCCATTAGGCTGCCGACAACAACAATCGGCCGCCCGATTGGATGCGTCGCCATCGCCCCGGCACGTCCTGTTCACCATGATGTGATAGGGGTGTCCTATCCTTTCAGCTGGAGCGAAAGCCAATGCGAATTCCTGTTCTGATCGGCGCCTGGCTGTTCGCGCAGCTCGCGGTCACCATCCCCGCCAGTGCCGGCGATGTCGCCGAGCTTGAGATCCTCGGCTTCACCAAGGATGGCGGCGTTTTCGCCTTCGAGGAATATGGCGTCCAGGACGGATCGGGATTCCCCTATGCCAATCGCTACTACATCGACGTCAATGACGACACATTCCTGAAGGGCACGCCGATCAAGGTCCGGCTCGACGACGAGAACGCCACGCTCGAGGCGGCGCGCCTGCAGGCCCGGCAGAAAGGCGAAGCGATCGTCAGCCATGCGGAGCTCAACGCCAATCGCGGCATCACCGCCGGCTTCAACCCGGTGACCGAACTCTCGGCCGATCCGTTCCGCATGGTGGTCAATCCACGGCCGATCTTCTCGCCGGTCGACCCCCCGCTCGAATTCCGGCTCGACGAGATCGCCATGAACGACACCGAACGCTGCCAGAGCCTGGGCGAGATCAATGGCTTTCGCCTGCTGCGAATCGAGGCGAAGGATGGCGGCCAAACGCATCTGTTGCATGAGGACAAATCGATTCCCCAAAGCCGAGGCTGCCCGAACGGCTACCAGATCGGTGCGGTGCAGACATTCTCGCTCGACAGTCTCAGCGCCTACGCCGTTCTGATCGCTGTCCGACAATACGGCTTCGAAGGGCCGGATTTTCGCTGGATCGCGGTGACCGGCCGCCTGTGACACCGCTTCCTCAACCCACCATGCGCACTCGCACCCGAGGCCGTCTGCGGAGCGCCTTGCCATCGCTGCGCACTGCATTTCTCGGCGCCGTGTTGTGGGGCGCGACGATGGGCGCCAGCGCGTTGATCAATCTCCTGCTGGACGATTGGGAAACGCCGGCCAAGATCCGCTTTGTGTCGCTGCTCTATGCCGCTGGTGGCGTGCTGGCATTCCCGGTCGGCCTGTTTCTGGCGCGGCTGGTTTCGCGAGGCCGGCACTGGGAGGTTGCGCTTGCCGCGGCCTTCGTCTGTCTGCTCGCCGCGACGCTCGCTTTCACCGGCGGACTGTTCGCTCTCCAGTACCGTTCTTACTATGCCGAATGGCATGCGCCCGCCTTCACCATCACCTGGGCATTCGAGCTGGTGTTCACGGGATTGACCGCGCTGTACCAGTTCGTCGTTCTCGGCATCCGGCTCTATTTTCCGCTCGGTTTCGCGGCACTCGCTGTCGCCAGCGTCTGGTTTGCGCGCCAGCGGCGTTGAGCATTTGGCCAGCCTCTGTTAGGACGCGGGCGAATCCCTCGTATGTCAGGACTGACCGATGATCCCTCGCTATTCCCGGCCGGAAATGGTCGCCATCTGGTCGCCCGAAACCCGCTTCCGCATCTGGTTCGAGATCGAGGCCTATGCTTGCGACGCATTGGCCGAACTCGGCGTCATTCCCAAGGAAGCCGCGAAAACCATCTGGGAAAAGGGCGGTGCCGCGAAATTCGACGTCGAGGCGATCGACGAGATCGAACGCGTCACCAAGCATGACGTCATCGCCTTCCTGACCCATCTCGGCGAATTCGTCGGACCGGACGCGCGCTTCATCCACCAGGGCATGACCTCGTCGGATGTGCTCGACACCTGCTTTGCCGTGCAGCTGACCCGCGCCAGCGACATCCTGCTCGCCGACATCGACGGGCTGCTCGCCGCGCTCAAGCGCCGCGCCTTCGAACACAAGGACACCGTCACCATCGGCCGCAGCCACGGCATCCATGCCGAGCCGACAACCTTCGGCGTCAAGCTGGCGCAAGCCTATGCCGAATTCTCGCGCTGCCGCGAGCGGCTGGTGCACGCGCGCGAAGACATCGCCACCTGCGCCATCTCAGGCGCGGTCGGCACCTTCGCCAACATCGACCCCTATGTCGAAGAGCATGTGGCGAAGAAGCTCGGCCTGAAGCCGGAGCCGGTGTCGACGCAGGTGATCCCGCGCGATCGCCACGCCATGTTCTTTGCCACGCTCGGCGTCATCGCCTCGTCGATCGAGCGGCTGGCGATCGAAATCCGCCATCTGCAGCGCACCGAGGTGCTGGAGGCGGAGGAGTATTTCTCGCCGGGACAAAAAGGCTCGTCGGCGATGCCGCACAAGCGCAACCCGGTGCTGACCGAAAACCTCACCGGCCTGGCCCGCATGGTGCGCGCCTTCGCGCTGCCGGCGATGGAGAATGTGGCGCTCTGGCACGAGCGCGACATTTCGCATTCCTCGGTCGAGCGCATGATCGGGCCGGACGCCACGGTGACGCTCGATTTCGCGCTGTCGCGGCTGACCAGCGTCGTCGACAAGCTGTTGGTCTATCCCGACAACATGCTGAAGAACATGAACAAGTTCCGCGGCCTGGTGCATTCGCAGCGCGTGCTCCTGGCGCTGACCCAGGCCGGCGTCAGCCGCGAGGACGCCTACCGGCTGGTGCAGCGCAACGCCATGAAGGTGTGGGAACAAGGCGCTGATTTCCTTGAGGAACTTTTGGCCGACAAGGAGGTCACGGCTGCCTTGCCCGAAGCCGAGATCCGCGAAAAGTTCGACCTCGGCTACCACACCAAGCATGTCGACACGATCTTCAAACGGGTGTTTGGAGAGGCCTGAGCATTCGAGCAGGCATTCGCAAAAAGCCCGCCTGACGTTGTCGGCGGGCCTTTTTGTCCGAGCGTCGATCAGGCGATGCTCACGCCTTGCCGGGAACGGTCCTGATCACCGTGCCCCACGGATCCTCGCGGGTCGTTTCACTGGCAATATTGTCCGAGCGCATCTCGACCCAGGCCAGGCCCGAGCGGGCGGGATCGCGGCGGCCGGCGCCGGAACTCTGCCAGGCATTGGCGCCGATGTGGTGGTGATAGCCGCCTGACGACAGGAATACCGCCTGGCCGCCATACTTCGCCACAGTGTCGAAGCCGAATTCCTGGTTCCACCAGGCCTCGGCCTCTTCCGGCCGGCCGACGCGCAGATGCACATGGCCGACAATGCTGTTTTCCGGTGCACCCTGCCATCCCGCGTCGCCGGCCGGAACGTCGGCGACAACGGACGGAATGTTCAGCCGCTCGGTCGCCATGGCGATCTTGTCGCCGTTCCACTTCCAGTCCTGCGGCTGGCGGTCGGCATAGATCTCGATGCCGTTGCCCTCGGGGTCGGTCAGGTAAAGCGCCTCACTGACCAGATGGTCCGATGCGCCCTCGATGCCGATCTTGTTGGCGATGGCGTGGTTGATCCAGCGGCCAAGGTCTGCCCGGCTGGGCAGCAGAAAGGCAGTGTGGAACAGGCCAGCGCTGCGCGGATCGTCGGGCTTCGCCGCCGCATCCGGCTCGATGACGAGCAATGGGCGATTGGCGGCACCGAGCGTGATCGCGCCGTCGGCGCGGCTCAATTCCTGCAGGCCGACGACCTGGCGATAGTAGGCAGCCAGGCTTTCGGCGTCGCGCGCCTTCAACCCGACGCGGGAAACGCTCACCGGAGTGCTGGCGGCAAAAGGCAGTTCGCTCATCATTGTCTCCGTTCGGGCGGCGCTCGTTGAAGCTCCCAAAGCCAGAAGCCCGGCGCCACCGATGATTGTACGTCGTGTCAGTGCCAAAATCCCGGTCCTTCACGGCTGTTTGTTGTCCCGTGTCAGATCGTCGATCGCGATCGTTCACACAAGATGCCAAGAAGCGAACAAGGCGTTCACTATTGTGATCGCCAACGTCATTCGAGATGGTTGCACCCGGCATCGGCGCTCGCTACATGCGCGCCATGAAGGTCAGGGACGCAGATATTCTCATCGTGCCGGGCTACACCAATTCCGGTCCCGAGCATTGGCAGACCCGCTGGCAGTCGAAACTGTCGACGGCGCGTCGGGTCGAGCAGGCGGAATGGTCGAAGCCGGTGCGCGAGGACTGGACGGCGAATGTCGCCAAAGCGGTCAACGAGGCCGAGCGGCCGGTCGTCATCGTCGCGCATTCGCTGGGCGTCGCGACAGCAGTGCAGGCGATGCCGCAATTCCGGCGCCCTGTCGCCGGCGCCTTCTTCGTGGCGCCGCCCGACGTCGCCAATCCGGAGATCAGGCCGAGGCACCTGATGACCTTCGGGCCCTACCCGCGCGAGCCGCTCAGCTTTCCCTCGGTGGTGATCGCCAGCCGCAACGACCCGTTCTGCGCCTTCGACGTCGCCGAGGACATTGCCGGGGCCTGGGGCTCATTGTTCATCGACGCCGGCGATGCCGGCCATCTCAATGCGGATTCCGGCTTCGGCCCATGGCCGGAGGGCTCGATGACGTTCGCCAAGTTCCTGACCGATCTCAAAGGGACTTAAGACCCTGGAGACAGCGCGCCAGCGCCGTCAGTTGCCGATCGAATCCCGCATGCTCTTCAGCAAGGTCTTGGCGCCGAGCGCGATCAGCGCATGGTCCGAGCCCATGGCCAACAACCGGTAGCCCATCGCCACCACGCGGCCTGCGACAGCCGGCTCGATGACGTAGATCGCAGCATGCTTGCCGGCCTTGCGCGTGCGCTCGGCGATCGAAGCGACCGTCTCCATCATGCTTTCCAGCGTCGAATTGACGGTGGCGCCGTTCGACCAGGCGATCGAGAAGTCCGACGGGCCGACGAAGATGCCGTCGATGCCTGGCGTGTCGAGGATGCCGTCGAGCGCCTCGAAGGCGGCGCGCGTTTCGACCATCGCAAACGCCATCGTGCGCTGGTTGGAGTCGCGCAGCCATTCGGCATGGTCGCCCTTGCCGTGGCGCGGGAACGCGTAGGTCGGCCCCCAGGAGCGCTCGCCCATTGGCGGATACTTCATGGCGGCGGCGAAAAGCCTGGCGTCGGCCACCGAATTCACCATCGGCGCGATCACCGCCTCGGCGCCGAAGTCGAGCGCCCGGCTCGCCATGTCGAAGCGGCCGACCGGAATGCGCACCAGCGCCGGCTTGTTGGCGGCGAGCACCGGAACGAGACCGCGCAGCACGCTGTCCTCGTGATGGCCGCCATGCTGCATGTCGAGCGTGACGGCGTCAAAACCCTGCTTGGCGACGATTTCCACCGTGAGCGCGTCCGGAACTCCGGACCATGCGGTGAACAGCGTTTCATCCGCCGCCAGGCGTGACTTCAGGAACATCGGCTCTTTCCTTGTTAACGTCAGCAGTTTCAGCCGGAAACGGCGGCAAAGGCAAAGAAAAACCGCCCGGCTGGGCCGGGCGGTCGATTGGTCCAGATAAAGGCTCTATCGGAGCATGATCCTTTCCGAAAACCGGCCTCCACTTTTCGGCATCATGCTTTAGGTGTTCTTGATCTGCTCGATCGCCTGCGCCATCAACTCATCCATGGTGCGGCGGATCTGATGATCGGACTGGGCAACGCCGGCCGCATCGAAATCCGCGCGGATCTTGCGGAAAACGTCGTGATCGCCGGCTTCCTCGATGTCGGCCACGACCACCTCCTTGGCATAGGTTTCGGCATCGGCGCCCGACTTGCCGAGCTTCTCGGCCGCCCACAGGCCAAGCGCCTTGTTGCGGCGGGCTGAAGCCTTGAAGCGGAGTTCCTCATCGAAGGCGAATTTGCGCTCGAAGCCCTCTTCGCGGTCTTTCATGCTGCTCATGGCGTCCCTCCGGGTCAAATCCGATTCGTTGGCGGTGAATATGTGTGTTGCCGAAGCACAAACCAAAAGGCCGCGGGCCGGTCAATATGCTACATCATTTGCTGCGCTGCGGCATTTCGGTCCCGAAACCGGTTGATTGAAAGGATTTGCCGATTGAGCAAACAGTGCGATTGGGATAGACACCGGCATTGAACACCGCCGTCTGTACACTAATTTAGGCAGACGGAGAGGAACTGGTTGCTTGCCGCCTGCCCGGAAATCCAGAGAAAAAATCAGATGAAAAATCGCCGCCGCATTTATGAAGGCAAGGCCAAGATCCTCTATGAGGGACCCGAACCGGGCACGCTGATCCAGTTCTTCAAGGATGACGCCACCGCATTCAACAAGAAGAAACACGAGGTCATCGACGGCAAGGGTGTGCTCAACAACCGCATTTCCGAGTATATCTTCAACCATTTGAATCGGATGGGCATTCCGACCCACTTCATCCGCCGGCTCAACATGCGCGAGCAGCTGATCAAGGAAGTCGAGATCATCCCGCTCGAAGTGGTGGTGCGCAATGTCGCCGCCGGTTCGCTATCCAAGCGCCTCGGCATCGAGGAAGGCACTGTGCTGCCGCGCTCGATCATCGAATTCTACTACAAGGCCGACGCGCTCGACGATCCGATGGTATCGGAAGAGCACATCACCGCCTTCGGCTGGGCAAGCCCGCAGGAGATCGACGACGTCATGGCGCTGGCCATCCGCGTCAACGATTTCCTTTCCGGCCTATTCATGGGCGTCGGCATCCAGCTCGTCGACTTCAAGATCGAATGCGGCCGCCTGTTCGAGGGCGACATGATGCGCATCGTCGTCGCCGACGAGATCTCGCCCGATTCCTGCCGGCTGTGGGACGTGGCGACACAGGACAAGCTCGACAAGGACCGTTTCCGCCGCGACATGGGCGGGCTGGTCGAAGCCTATCAGGAAGTCGCCCGCCGCCTCGGCATCATGAACGAGAACGAGCCGCCGCGCCCGACCGGGCCGGTGCTGGTCGCGTCCAGCGAGCCGCCCAAGGGCATGAAGCACTAATTACCAAACCGGGCTTGCCGGTGACGGCGAGCCCGGCGCAGACCGTATTGATTTCTCAGGAGCATCGATGAAAGCCCGTATCACCGTCACCCTCAAGAACGGCGTGCTCGACCCGCAAGGCAAGGCGATCGAACATGCGCTGTCCGGGCTGGGTTTTGACGGCGTCGGCCAGGTGCGCCAGGGCAAGGTCTTCGACGTCGAGCTTACGGAGACCGACGCGGCCAAGGCCGAGGCCGATCTCAAGGCCATGTGCGACAAGCTTCTGGCGAATACGGTGATTGAGAATTACGCTGTGGAGATCGCCTGAGGTGAAATCAGCCGTCGTCCTTCTGCCTGGCCTCAACCGCGACCGCGACATGATCGCGGCGCTGACCAAGATTTCCGGCAAAGCGCCGGCGACCGTCTGGCAGACCGATACCGAAATCCCCGATGTCGACCTGATCGCCATCCCGGGCGGCTTTTCGTTCGGCGATTATCTGCGCTGCGGCGCCATTGCCGCGCGCATGCCGGTCATGCGGGCGGTGGCCGAAAAGGCGGCCAAGGGCGTCATGGTCATCGGCGTCTGCAACGGCTTCCAGATCCTGGTCGAGGCCGGCCTGCTGCCGGGCGCGCTGATGCGCAATTCGTCGCTGAAATTCGTCTGCCGGCAGGTGAAGCTCAAGATCGACAACGCCAACACCATGTTCACCCGCCGCTACCAGCCGGGCCAGATTATCCGCTCACCGGTTGCACATCATGACGGCAATTACTTCGCCGATGCCGAGACGCTCGCCCGTCTCGAGGGTGAGGGACAGGTGGTGTTCCGCTATGCCGAAGGGACCAATCCCAACGGCTCGATCAACGACATTGCCGGCATCATCAACGACAAGGGCAATGTTCTGGGCCTGATGCCTCATCCCGAGAACCTGATCGAGGCGGCGCATGGCGGCAGCGACGGCCGGGCGTTGTTCGAAGGTGCCCTCGGCATCGCCGCCTGATTTTTTTCACCTGAAGAATCCCTTCTGAACGCGAGACAGGGCGGCCTGACCATGAGACTGACGATTGCTCGCCTTGCTCTCTTGGCCGCCGCCGGTCTTGCACTAGCCTCCTGCCAGTCGAGCCCGAAGAGCGCGCCGGTCCCGTCGGGCAAGAGCGCGTCGCTGCTTGCCATGGAACAGGTGGCGATCGCCGCCCATAAATGCTGGATCGCCAGCAAGGATCCGGCCTTCAAACCCTATCAGATGGCCAACGAGCTGAATTCGTTCAGCGGCACGCCGCGCTTCCTGCTGGTCCCGGCCAAGCACTATGGCGGCAAGCCGCTGCTGGTAGTGCAGGCGCAGGGCAATTCCAGCAGGGTCGACGTGTTCGGTCCGCTGATGGCCGACCCGCTCGGCGCCCGCATCGGCTCGGACATCGCACGCTGGCAGACGGGCAATCCCTCTTGCGCCGCGGCCGCGTAGGCCAATGGGCCGCTTCCTGCAGAACGCCGGGCTGGCCATCGGTCTGGCCGGGCTTGTCCTGCAGTTCTGCATCACCATCCCGGCGTCAATGGAAGCCGGCCGCAGCCTGCTCGGCTCCATCGTCTTCCTGTTCAGCTTCTTCACCATCCTGACCAACATCGGCGCGGTGCTCGTCCACACCTCGCTGCTGTCGTCCAGCGGCTATGCCTGGCTGCCGGCCTTTGCCGGGCCACGGATACGAGCCGGCGTGGCGATCGCCATCACGCTGGTCTTCATCGTCTACGCAACGGTCCTGGCGCAGCTTTGGCAGCCGCAGGGGCTGTTCCTGCTTTGCGACGTCCTGCTGCACTATGTGACGCCGGTGCTGTTCGTGCTGTGGTGGCTTATCGCCGGCGCCGACGGCACGACGCGCTTGAGCGACATTTCCTGGTGGATGGTTTATCCGATCGCCTACCTGATCTATGCGCTGGCGCGCGCGCCGTTCGCCGGCGAAGTGCCCTACCCGTTCCTCGACGTTGCCAAGAACGGCGCGGCCAGCGTCGCTGTTTCGGCGCTGGCCGTGACTGGACTTTTTCTGGTGCTGTGCATCGTCGCCGTCCTGGCCGACCACGCTGTGGCGCGCGCCACGGGATCAAAAGCCCGCTAGACCTGCGCGGAAGGTGCGAGCCCGGCAGAGCTCAATCCCAGAACGGCCTCAGGCCTTCGCGATGGGCATCGCAGCGCGAAACGCCGATGTCCTTGAGCTGCTCGTCGGTCATTTCCAACAAAGCCAGCCGGCTGCGCCGGCGCTCCAGCAGCCTGGCGACCCACATGGCGAGCGAGCGGACCATGAGCATGAGACGGCGGCCGTGGGTCGGCCGTGCCGACGGGCGTTGCGTCTGCCCGATCCATTCAGTTCCCGCGTAGCGAATTGTCTCGATTGTATCCATTGTCATTCTGCCAAGTGTTGCAATTGTACCTATTTCTGTGCACCTTCGATATGGATTGACTCATTGACCGGTGCAATATACAAAATTGTCACCATGACAAATTGGCTTCCCGATCTCACCGCCGGCTCCGGCCCTCTCTACCAGCGTCTTGCTGACAGCATTGAGTCAGATATCGATCGCGGCGTCATCGACGTCGGGGCAAAACTACCGCCGCAGCGCGACCTCGCTTATGATATCGGCACCACCGTCGGCACCGTCGGCCGGGCCTACCAGTTGCTGCGCGAGCGCGGGCTGGTCAGCGGCGAGGTCGGCCGCGGCACCTACGTGCTCGCCCAGCAGTCTGAAACGAAGTCCGATCTCCCGCCGCCCGATGTGCAGGGCACGCGCTTTATCGACGCGCCGAGCGGCAAGCTGCGCTTCGACAGCACGGCCGCGCCCGACATCGGTCAGGGCGCCATCATCGCCGAAGTGCTGTCGCGCATAGCGCAGGAGCATCCGTACGACATTTCGAGCTACACGCGGGATTTCCCGGCGCGCTGGTACGAGGCCGGCGCCCGCTGGCTGTCGCGGAACTCGTTCAAACCGGCCGCCGATGCCATCGTGCCGACGCTCGGCACGCATGCGGCGGTGATGGCCGCCATCGCCGCGCTGACCACGCCCGGCGACTATGTCGCCTTCGAGCACCTCACCTATTCGCAGATCTCGCGCAGCGCCGGCCTGATCGGCCGCAGGACCGTGCTGGTGGCATCCGACGAGGGCGGCATCGATCCCGATGATTTCGAGCGCGTCTGCGCGCAAAAGCACCCGAAGATGATGTTTTTGATGCCGACGGCCAAGAACCCGACGCTGGTGACGCTGTCGGCGGATCGCCGGCAAGCGATCGCTCGCGTCGCTCGTGAGTACAATGTCGTGCTGATCGAGGACGATCTTTACGGCGACCTGACCGACGATCCGACGCCGCTGCTCGCGGAATATGCGCCCGAAAGAACCATCGTTGCCGGCGGCCTGTCGAAATCGGTCGCGGCGGGCGTTCGCGGCGGCTGGCTCGCCTGTCCGCCGGCCTACCGCCATCGCATCCGCGTCGCCCACAAGATGATGACCGGCGGCCTCCCCTTCCTGCTGGCCGAGGTGGGCACAAGGCTTGTTCTGTCCGGCCAGGCCGGCGAGATCCGCAAGCGCTGCATCGCCGAAATCGGCGCGCGCATCGCCATCGTGCGCGAGACGCTCTCCGGTTTCGAATTCAGGGCCAAGGACAGCGTGCCTTTCGTCTGGCTTACCTTACCCGACCCCTGGCTTTCCGGCACCTTCAAGAATGCCTGCCTCGAGCATGGCGTGCTCATCGACGACGAGGACGAGTTCAAGGCCGGCCGCTCCGAGCAGGTCTTCCACGGCGTGCGTTTTGGCGTTTCGCAGCCAAGGCAGAGCAAGGATGTCGCCGGCGGCGTCGCGGTGATCCGGCGCCTGCTAGAGGAAGGCCGCGCCGGCTACGACAGTTTTTCCTGAAACGGTCCGCGACCGACAGTTCGTCTTCTCTTGCTACGCAGCTTGGTCCTTGTGGAACCTCGGTCAGCCCTCGGCCTTGAAGTTCCTGGCTTCCTTCGCGCCCTTGTCCTTGCCGTGCTTCTCGGCCAGGTCTTTGGCCTGTTGCGGCGAAACGTCGGTGATTTCCGCAAGATGCATAGCCTCCTTGTCCGAGAGGCGATTGTCTTTCTTGCCTTGCTTGGTGGCCATGTCCAAATCTCCTGATTGATTGCAGACCCAACGGCCGGGATGCCATAGCGTTCCCCAACGGCTCCCGCTGCCCCTCTCACCCTTTGGTTTTCCGGCGTTTTTCGTCATTCGATGGGGTGTATCGCGCGGAAGCTTGCGATAAGAGGGGACTCAAAATCCCCGCTCCCATGGACACAAATCGCCGCCCATGACCATTTCCAATTCCGTGCCGATCACCCCGGAACTCATTGCCTCGCATGGGCTGAAGCCCGATGAATACCAGCGCATCCTCGACCTGGTCGGGCGCGAGCCGAGCTTCACCGAGCTCGGCATCTTCTCGGCGATGTGGAACGAGCACTGCTCCTACAAATCCTCGAAGAAATGGCTGCGCACGCTGCCCACCACCGGACCGCAGGTCATCCAGGGTCCGGGCGAGAATGCCGGTGTGGTCGACATTGGTGACGGCGACTGCGTCGTGTTCAAGATGGAGAGCCACAACCATCCGTCCTACATCGAGCCCTACCAGGGGGCGGCGACCGGCGTCGGCGGCATTTTGCGCGACGTCTTCACCATGGGCGCGCGGCCGGTCGCTGCGATGAACGCGCTGCGCTTCGGCGCCCCGGACCATCCCAAGACCAGGCATCTCGTCGCCGGCGTGGTTTCCGGCGTTGGCGGCTACGGCAATTCCTTCGGCGTGCCGACGGTCGGCGGCGAGGTCAATTTCGACGCCCGCTACAATGGCAACATCCTGGTCAATGCCTTCGCTGCCGGCCTGGCCAAGACGGACGCCATCTTCCTGTCCGAGGCCAAGGGCGTCGGCCTGCCGGTCGTCTATCTCGGCGCCAAGACCGGCCGCGACGGCGTCGGTGGCGCAACCATGGCCTCGGCCGAATTCGACGACAAGATCGAGGAGAAGCGCCCGACCGTTCAGGTCGGCGACCCCTTCACCGAAAAGTGCCTGCTCGAAGCCTGCCTCGAACTGATGGCGTCCGGCGCGGTCATCGCCATCCAGGACATGGGTGCGGCCGGCCTCACCTGTTCGGCGGTCGAGATGGGCGCCAAGGGCGACCTCGGCATCGAGCTCGATCTCGACAAGGTGCCGGTGCGCGAGGAGCGCATGAGTGCCTATGAGATGATGCTGTCGGAGAGCCAGGAGCGCATGCTGATGGTGCTGCGCCCGGAAAAAGAGCAGGAAGCCGAGGCGATCTTCCACAAATGGGGTCTCGACTTCGCCATCGTCGGCAAGACCACCGATGATCTGCGTTTCCGTGTCATTCACCAGGGCGACGAAGTCGCCAATCTGCCGATCAAGGATCTCGGCGACCAGGCGCCCGAGTACGATCGTCCGTGGGTCGAGCCCAAGAAGCCGGCGCCGCTGGCCGCCAACGACGCACCCAAGGCCGACGTCGCCGACGCGCTGCTCAAGATGCTTGGCGGGCCGGACCTCTCCTCGCGCCGCTGGGTGTGGGAGCAGTACGACACGCTGATCCAGGGCAATTCGCTGCAGCTTCCGGGCGGTGACGCCGGCGTTGTCCGCGTCGAAGGCCACCCGACCAAGGCGCTCGCCTTCTCCTCCGACGTGACGCCGCGCTATTGCGAGGCCGACCCGTATGAGGGCGGCAAGCAGGCGGTGGCCGAATGCTGGCGCAACCTGACCGCCACCGGGGCGCTGCCGCTGGCCGCCACCGACAACCTCAATTTCGGCAATCCGGAACGGCCCGAGATCATGGGCCAGTTGGTCGGCGCGGTGAAGGGCATCGGCGACGCCTGCCGCGCGCTCGGCTTCCCGATCGTCTCCGGCAACGTCTCGCTCTACAACGAAACCAATGGGCGCGGCATCCTGCCGACGCCGACCATCGGCGGCGTCGGGTTGATCGCCGACTGGTCGAAAATGGCGCGGATCGGCTTTGCCGCCGAAGGCCAGATGATCATACTGGTCGGTGCGCCGTCCATGTGGGGAACCCATCTCGGCCAGTCCGTCTATATGCGCGACATCCATGGCCGCGCGGACGGCCCGCCGCCGCCGGTCGACCTCGAGCATGAAAAGCGCGTCGGCGATCATGTGCGCGCGCTGATCGCTTCCGGCGTGGTAACGGCGGCGCATGACGTCTCCGATGGCGGCATCGCCGTGGCGCTGGCCGAAATGGCGATGGCGTCGGGCATCGGCGCCACCGTTCCAGGGCTTAGCGGCTCCGACCCGATCCCGGTCTGGTTCGGCGAGGATCAGGGCCGCTACCTGCTGACGCTGTCGATCGACCCGCAGAGCGGCGAATGGGACAAGATTCGCGAAGACCAGGGCAAGCTCGGCATCTTCGCACCGTGGATCGGCTCGACCGGCGGCAGCGAATTGAAACTCGGCGAAGCACGCGCGATCCCGGTCAGCGACCTGACAGCCGCTCATGAAGGCTGGTTCCCGCGCTTCATGGATCAGGCCATTTGACCACCAAGCTGGCCGTCCGGGCGCTGCTCGCAGTCGTCTTCTGGCCGTCGCTGTTCTTCTTCTGGTTTCTCGGGCCGTTCGTCTTTTTCCTGCTGTCGACGACCGGAAGCGAAGTTTGCCCCCGCCTGGAAACGCGGGCGGAGTTTCTTGCCGCGGCCAACGGCACGATTTTGATGTTGGCCGTCCAGAGCCTCGTCTATGCGGTGCCGATCCTGTGCCTGGTTCTCTGGCAACGGCTTGCACCGGAACCGGCGCGGGCACGGCACATCGTCACCTGCGTCAAGCTTTTTGCCGTTACCGTCGTCATCGGCGTGCTGTGGGCGTATGGCTCCTCGCTCGTCTGCGACGGCTATGGCCAGGCGTTTTTCTCGCCGCTCTGGCGGTGGACGAGTTTTCTTCCCATCGTCAATGTTGTGATCAACGTTCCGCTTTATGTGCTGACCTTCAGCCTTGGCCGCGCCTTCTCGACACGCGAGGATATGCCCGCGGATGACGCGGTTCCTCCAGATCAGGACATTACCTGAGCCTTCATTGGTCTTTGGCGCTGGCGGACGGAACTGCTTCAATCCGAACGAGAAAGGCTTTAGGCTCACCCCGACTCTCACTAGGATTTTGCCATGGCAATGGACGCGCACGACATCGAACGGCTAATCAAGGAAGGCATCCCGGACGCCAAGGTGACGATCCGCGACCTCGCCGGCGATGGCGACCACTATGCGGCCGAAGTGGTGGCAGAGAGCTTTCGCGGCAAGAGCCGCGTCCAGCAGCACCAGATGGTCTATGACGCGCTGAAGGGCAATATGGGCGGCGTGCTCCACGCACTCGCCCTACAGACCAGCGTCCCGGACTGAATTTCCGGCCGGCGCGGGTCAGATCTTTACCAGCATCGCCGTCAGGTACATGAAGCCAACTCCGGCCGCCAAACCAGCCATCGCGCTCGGTGCGAGCAAGGCGCGTGTGCCGTCGGTCCGCTGACGAAGCTGCATCGACACGAGCTCGACGATCACCTGCAGGATTGCCCCGGCGCCGACCGCCAGCGCCAGCGCCGACCATTGCGGGGCATAGGCAAGGCTGCCGATCCACAGGCCGATCACGGCGGGGCCGCCCGCCAGCAGCGTCAGCGCGGCGAAGGTCCGCAATGGCGGCCGTTGCTTTAGGATCGGGGCGGCAATGCCGATACCCTCGGTGATGTTGTGCAGTGTGAAGCCGAGTACGAGGAAGGTGCCCAGCCCCGCCGCGCCCGAGGCGAAGGCGGCGCCGATCGCCAGCCCTTCGCCGAGATTGTGCAGGCCGATGCCGAGCGCGATGAAGGTGGCCAAAGCCAGGCCGGTCGGCGTTCCGCTCCGCCGGCCAGCGGCCATCAGCAGCAGGAAACTGGCTGCGGCGGCAAGCACGATCATCGTCGGTCCCTGGAACAGGGCGGCGGCCTCGCCGGCCAGTTCGAACGCATCCTCCAGGGCATCGACGAACAGGAAGGCGAGCAAGCCGACAGTGAGCGACAGAAGGAAGTCCATGCCGCTGCGTCCAACGCCGCGGAGCGCGGGATAGAACATCAGGCCGATCGCCACGGGCAGGATGCCGACGAAGGCGCCAAGCACCGCCTGCGCGGCGAAGCTCAGCGAATCGCGTGTCGGCGTTGGTACGGCGACGGCGATCTCATGCCCGAACGTCGTCCCGGTGCTGGTCACGACGTTGATCGCATGCGCCTCTCCCAGCACCCAGGGATATGGCAGGCTGATCCAGGCCGTGGCGCCGCGCGCGATCGGTCCCGGCGGATCCTGCGTGAACTGCCAGTAGGCATCGTCGACCTGGACCTGCGCGATGGTCATCGGTTCCGATCCGCCGGCTCGGATGAGAACGCGGATGCCGTCCGCCCCCAGGATCGTCCGCTCGAAAGTGAGGTTCTCGACCGCCGGCGCGCCATTGCGGAAGCTCGACAGCGGGTCCGAGGAGACCAGCCAGGCGATGGCCAGCCCGAGCACGACGAGCGGCAGCGCGACCCAGAGCAGATAGGCCGACCTTGGGCGGTCGGCGCGCGTGTCGGCGGAAGTCCGGCTCAGATCGGTCACGACACGGCCTCCACGACGTCGAACATGCCGGACCAGCCGAGTTCAGTGAATTCCGACTGGTGAGGATGGAACATGTAGAGCCCTGGCTCATGCTCCCGGAAATGGAACTCGAGGATGCCGCGCTCGGCCTGGCACTGGGTGATCAAGTCGACCGTCTTGAGCGTGGGCGTGAGCGTCGTACCCTGATTGTAGTAGTCGAAGAAATTGGCATGCAGGTGGAAGGAGTTGATCGGGTCGAACTCGACGACATTGACGAGATAGATGCGGACCGGCTTGTCCTTCAGCACCCGGATCGGCTTCTTCGCATAGGCGTGAGCGACCGTGTTGACTGCGTAGACCTCGTTCTCATTGTCGAAGTTGGTGTCGAAGGCATTCATGACCATGACGAATTCCTGCCAGCCGGCATTCTCGGGCGTGCCGAGCAGGCGCGAGCGGGCGACCGCTTCGTGCTCCGGATGCCGGGCCGGATCGGGGTCGATCACGAAGGCGCCGTACATACCCTTCTGGATGTGCCGTTTCAGCGGTAGGGCGTGGCAGTGATAGAGATGACAGCCAAACGGCCTGGCATCGAACTCGTAGACGAACTCCTCGCCCGGCCCGATCAGGCCGGCGCCTGGAACGCCGTCCATGCGCGCGGCATGGATGCCGTGAAAATGCATCGAATGCGGATGCGAACCCTGGTTGCGGAAGACGATCTTCAAGCGCTCACCCTCGGTCGCACGTAAGGTCGGCCCCGGCACGCGGCCATTGTAGGTCCAGGCCGGGAACATGATGCCCGGCGCGATCTCTATCTCCTTGTCCTCGGCCGTGACCTCGAAGGTGCGAAGCGTCCGCCCGTCCGGCAGCATCGACACCGTCCCGGTATACCAGTCGCTCAGCAGCTTCGACGGATCGAAGCCGTTGCGGGCGTCATCGACCTCGCCGACCGTGATCATCGAACCATGGGCCGAGAGATGCGCCGGCTGCGCTTCAGCGGCAGCGGCCGCCGGCATCTCGTGACCGGCGTGGCTTGTCTGCCCGCGGGCGGCACTCGCCGCGACCGCCGTGCCGCCGGCAGCCATAAGGCCACCGGCCAGAAGCAGCCTTCGATCGAGCTTTCGCTCCAGCAAGGATTTCGTTTCGCGCATGCCTGCGTTCCTCCAGATCGCGGCAAGGATAGCGTATGCTTCAAGATTTAGCTATAGCTATATTCGGCAGCGGCCAATTGACGCCGGACAGGGTAGACGAAAGCTTTTCTTTGGGAGGCTACCCCGCCGCAGGTCTCTTCGTCGAGACGGAGATGATCGGCCCCGCCGGATAATGTCCGCCGACGATCATCCGCTCGCCACCCGACAGCGCCGAGACCGCGCCGTCGAGAAACAGCGCGTTGGGGCAGCCGAGCGCGTCGCGAAACAGCCGTGCGAAGCTGCCAAGGCTGACCGCCGAGCGCGAGATCGCCAGCACGACCGTATTGCCGTCACGCACGCCGACACCGTTGCGGATGTAGCGCGACGTGCCATTCGGCTCGAAGCGCGGGTGAATCTGGCCGTCGATGACCAGCATCGGCCCGGATTGCGTGGCAAACGCCACATCCGGCCTGGCGGCGGCATAGGCGCTCGCCTCCATGACCGCCGCCCTGCCATCCTTGCCGATCAGAAACACGCCGTTCGGCTTGAGGAAGAAGTTGCCCTCGCCGTCGGCGAGGTTGAGCGGCGATTTTTGAATACGATCCTCTATCAGAAGGCCGACCGGCGTCAGGTCTTCGTGGTACATGCCGCCATTCATGGCGAGCAGCACCGGCCTGCCCTCACCCGCCATCGCTTTGTCGAAAGCCTGCAGCGAACCAAAGGGCTTGTCATCGGCGCCGTCATGGAAGACGCCGATGCTGTTGGTGCGAAGGTCGATCTCGCAGACGACATAGGACACGGCCTCGAAGCCGACATCCCGGCACGGTGCCGGCAGTTCGCCGCCGACGACCAGCGGCGGCGGCGCGGGGCGCCTGGACCACCAGGCCAGAGCCATCGCAGCCAGCAAGATGGCGATCAGGATCGCGGCGCCATATCGTCTTTTCATCACGCCCCGGAGAAAGCAGTTGGCTCAGATGCTTGGCCCAACATCGGCGATCCTTTGCGCCATTTCCGCGGCGGCGGCGCAAACATCTTGTTTCGGTCAACCTATGGGTTTATTTGATGGCTATGTTTCGAGCCTGACTCCCACAGGCGTGAAAGGATTCTCCATGAGCGGTATCAACGACTACATCGACAGCGAAGTGAAGAGCAACGACGTGGTGCTCTTCATGAAGGGCACGCCCGGTTTTCCGCAGTGCGGTTTCTCCGGCCAGGTGGTCCAGATCCTCGACTATATCGGGGCCGACTACAAAGGCGTGAACGTGCTCGACTCGGCGGAATTGCGCCAGGGCATCAAGGAATATTCCAACTGGCCGACCATTCCGCAGCTCTACGTCAAGGGCGAGTTCGTCGGTGGTTGCGACATCGTGCGCGAGATGTTCCAGGCGGGTGAACTGCAGACGTTCCTCGTCGAAAAAGGCGTCAGCGTCAAAGGGGCCGCCTGATTTCGGTTAGTGCATTGGACGACATGCACTAAAGCGTTCGGGGCTGCCCCCACCTCGGCAATTCTAACTCCCGGGCCTCGGGAATGAGACGAGCCAATGCGCCGGTTCTCCGGCGCTTACTCGTTTGAAAGATCGGACTTTGCCGTGGACAAGCAGGTTGAAGCGCCGCAGCAGACAGGCAGCCTGCCTATTCCGCGCTGGGAATTTATCGCGCTGTGCGCGGCGCTGATGGCGCTCAACTCCTTGGCCATCGACATCATGCTGCCGGCGCTGCAGCAGATCGGCGCCTCGCTCGGCGTCATCAATGAGAATCATCGCCAATATGTGATCACCGCCTACATTCTTGGCTTCGGCGGCGGACAGCTTTTCTTCGGGCCGATCTCCGACCGTTTCGGGCGCCGCCCTCCGCTTGTCGCCGGGCTGATCATCTATGTGCTCGCGGCCGGCGCGGCAGCAATCGCCCCGTCTTTCGCGACGCTGCTTCTGCTCCGGATGGTGCAAGGCATCGGTGCGGCCGCGACGCGCGTCATCGCCGTCTCGATCGTGCGCGATACGTTCGACGGCAGGCGCATGGCCGAGGTCATGTCGCTGATCTTCATGGTGTTCATGGCCATTCCGGTGGTGGCGCCGGGCATCGGCCAGTTCATCATGCTGTTTGCCTCCTGGCACTGGATCTTCATCACCATGGCGGCCGGCGCGCTGATCGTGTCCGCCTGGTCGCTGCTGCGCCTGCCAGAGACGCTGCATCCCGAGTATCGCCGGCCGCTGACGGCCGCATCGATCGTCGGCGGTTTTCGCATCGTGCTCACCAACCGCATCGCGCTCTGCTATGCCTTCGCCAGCACCTTCATCTTCGGCGCCATGTTCGGCTTCATCGCCTCGGCCCAGCAGATTTATGTCGACGTGTTCAATGTCGGCGAGATGTTCCCGGTCATCTTCGCCGGTGTCGCGGCGGTGCTCGCCTTTTCCAACTATCTGAACTCACGCCTCGTCGGCCGCTTCGGCATGCGCCGGCTGTCGCAGAGCGCGCTGCTGTTGTTCCTGGTGATCAGCCTTGCCTGGCTGCTGGTGTCCCTGGAAATGAAAATGCCGCTCTGGCTGTTCATCGCCTTCTTTGCCAGCGCGATGGTGCCGTTCGGTGCGCTCGGCGCCAACTTCAACGCTTTGGCCATGGAGCCGCTCGGACAGTTGGCCGGCACGGCATCATCCATTCTCGGCTTCATGCAGACCTTCCTCGGCGGCATCCTCGGAACGCTGATCGGCCAGGCTTTCAACGGCACGGTGACGCCTTTGGCCGCCGGCTTCTGCAGCGTGTCGGTCGCGGCATTGCTGATGATCTTCATCGCCGAGCGCGGCAAGATGTTCCAGCCGCACAACCCACCCGTTTGATGCGCGCGGGCGCGCTGTAAGTTTTTGTTTTGTGCGTGTCGTTGTCCCAAAACCGCTGCCCACTTTTGGGCGACACGCTTCACGAGGCCCTTTCAAAGGTTGCCGTGAAGCGAGGGGCAAGCATACGCCCTGCGATTGCGCCGCCCATGCTGTCCGAAAAGGGCATCGGCAGAGCCTCGTCGAGTGCCTTGAGGATGGAAGCCACGAAGGCCCGGTTCAACGCGCTGTCGGTTCCCAGGTCGGAAAAGGTCGCGCGCGGCTTGCCGATGAGCGTGCCGTTTCGGCGGAGCGAGAACCGCAGCGTAAGGGACATGCCGGCGGTTCCAGGCGGCGGTTTCCAGCAAGCATAGATGGCGGCCGACATCTCCATCAAGGTGTCGACGGGATCGGGGCTGTGACAGGCGCGTTCCTGCGCTCCTGCTTCGCTGGAACCGGCAACCAGGGCGACGGCAAGGACCGCTGCGACGATTGCGGACCGAGGTTTCATCGCCTATGCGGCCCAGAGTTCGCGGCGCAGTTCCTGCCAGCTCTGCCTGTCGGGCGCGACGAGCAGGCCGCCGTCGAGATGCGAAGGCCGGTAGGGGCTGCCGTCGAAGCGCGCGGCATGGCCGCCGGCCTCGGTATGGATCAGCGCACCGGCAAGATGGTCCCACGGCATCAGCTTGGCGTAGACGACGAAATGGGCATGGCCGCTGGCCAGCAGGCGGTATTCATGCGCCGCGCAGCGATAGCCGAATTGCGAGAGCGACTTGGTTTGGTTGCGCGCCAGGCGCGAACGCTCCGGCTCCGGCATGTATTGCCATGACACCGCGCCGGTCATTTGCGAGATCGGCACCGGCTCCGCAACGTGCACCTTCTCCAGGCTGCCATGGGCGTGACGGATATGGCTGCCGGCTCCCCTGGCGCCGATCAGCCAGTCCTTGCCGACCGGGTCGTGGATGATGCCGGCGACGGTCTCGCCCTTGACCACGACGGCCAGCATGACGCCGAACAACGGCACGCCGGAGGCGAAGTTGAAGGTGCCGTCGACCGGATCGATGACGAAGGCGAGATCGGCATCGCCGAGGCCGCCAAGCAGCGCCGGATTGTCGGAGCAGGCTTCCTCGCCGACGATCATGGCCTCAGGATAGCGCTCGCGCAGTCGCGCGGTGATCAGCCGCTCGGCATTGACGTCGGCCTCCGTAACCAGGTCGGCAGCGGACGTCTTCTGGCGGATGTCGCCCTCGCCCAGCCGGCGAAAGCGCGGCATGATCTCGGCTCTGGCCACGTCGGACAGAAGGTCGGCGAGCCAGTCGATCGCTTTGTCGTCAAATGTCATCAGGATTGTCTTGCCGGAGATCTGGAGCTTCGTTGAGAGCGACGAAATCGAACAGTTTTCGGTCGAGCAGATGCGATGGCCGCACATTGGCCATGGCACGGATCATCGTGTCCTTGCGGCCGGGCATGCGCTTTTCCAGGTCGTCCAGCATCACCTTCATGGCGTTGCGCTGCAGGCCTTCCTGGCTGCCGCAAAGGTCGCAGGGGATGATCGGGAACTTCATGGCGCCGGCGAACTTTTCGAGATCGGCCTCGGCGTTATAGGCGAGCGGCCGCAGCACCATGACGTCGCCGTCGTCGTTGAGCAGCTTTGGCGGCATGGCGGCCAGACGGCCGCCATGGAACAGGTTCATGAAGAAGGTTTCGAGAATGTCCTCTCGATGGTGGCCGAGCACAAGTGCCGAGCAGCCCTCCTCGCGCGCGATGCGGTAGAGATGGCCGCGCCGCAGCCGCGAACACAACGAACAATAGGTGCTGCCCTCGGGCAGCTTGTCGGTGACCACCGAATAGGTGTCCTGATACTCGATGCGGTGCCGGATGCCGTTTCTGTCGAGATAATCCGGCAATATGTGCTTCGGGAAATTCGGCTGGCCCTGGTCGAGATTGCAGGCCAGCAGTTCGACCGGCAGCAACCCGCGCCATTTGAGGTCGAGCAGCACGGCGAGCAAGCCGTAGGAATCCTTGCCGCCCGACAAGGCCACCAGCCAGCGATCGCCGGGCCTGACCATTGCGAAATCGTCGATCGCCTGGCGGGTGAGTCGCAGCAGCCGCTTGCGCAGCTTGTTGAACTCGACGGAAGACGGCACATCGGCGAACAGCGGATGAAAGCCGCCTTCGGCATCGGCGACCGGTTCAAGCGATTCGACGTCTGGCAGCATGTTCATGGCGCGTCGGCCCAAATCTCAGTTGTGCCCGGATTAGCGCATCGGCCCAGAAATCGAAATCGGATTTTGGCAAAGCGCGATGCACAAAAGAAAAAGGCCGCCTCGACGGGCGGCCTTCGGTGGTTTCGCTGAATGCGTTCGATCAGCGCGAATAGAATTCGACGACCAGGTTCGGTTCCATCTGCACGGCGAACGGAACGTCCGACAGGCCGGGGATGCGCGCGAAGGTCGCGACCATCTTGTTGTGGTCGGCCTCGATGTAGTCGGGCACGTCGCGCTCGGCGAGGCCAACCGATTCCAGCACGATCACCAACTGCTTCGACTTCTCGCGCACTTCCACGACATCGCCCGGCTTGCAGCGGTACGAGCCGATGTTGACGCGCTTGCCGTTGACGTTGACGTGGCCGTGGTTGACGAACTGACGGGCGGCGAAAATGGTCGGCACGAACTTGGCGCGGTAGACGACCGCGTCGAGACGCGACTCGAGCAGGCCGATCAGGTTCTCCGAGGTGTCGCCCTTGCGGCGATCGGCCTCTTCATAGACCTTGCGGAACTGCTTTTCCGAAACGTCGCCATAGTGACCCTTCAGCTTCTGCTTGGCGCGCAGCTGCAGGCCGAAATCGGAAAGCTTGCCCTTGCGGCGCTGGCCGTGCTGGCCGGGGCCGTATTCACGCTTGTTGACCGGAGACTTCGGGCGGCCCCAGATATTTTCGCCAAGACGGCGGTCGATCTTGTACTTCGCGGATTCGCGCTTGCTCATCGCATTCCCTTTCAAAACAAACCACCCGGAACCTCATGGTCCGGGTGAAGGAAACGCGCCCTCCTCTGGCCTCCGTTTTCGAGACCTGACAGGGTTTTCCACGCAACGCGACGGAAAACCCACGGGACACGTCAGTTCAAACAAGACCAAGGAAACGAAAAACCTGATTTCCCTGAGGTCTTGCCATGCAAAATAAACGACCGGGCATTGCGGCCCGGTGTTGGGGCGCTGGTTAAACGGAGATTTAACCGGTGTCAAGCTCGCGGCTGGCGCCGGCGATAGCGACAACATAACGTCTTTGGGTTGAGTGCGGTGCCGGATGTGGCGGCAGGTTGCGCCGGCGGCATCAGGAAGGGAACGAAGTTAGAGGAGCCCAAAGTCGCATGAAGAAGTACTTCCTTTCGTTGGTGGGTGCAGCCGTACTGGCAGGATCGATGTCCGTTGCCGTACCGGAACCGGCACAGGCGCGGCATTGGCATGGCCACCGGCCACATCAGGTCTGCCGCATCGTGGTCAAGAAGAAGGTCGTGTGGCGGCACGGCCACAAGAAGGTCATCCGCTACAAGGTAAAGCGCTGCTGGTTGCGCTGGTAAGCCAGGCTTCGCTCAGAGGACTGACAATCGCAATCGAAGCCCGCGGTCCTGGCCGCGGGCTTTTTGATGGACCGCCGCTGGTGTGGCGCTTCAATGCTTCTTCTTGGGCAGCCCCTTGCGCTTGGTCTCGGCGAATTCCTCGAGCTGCTTCTCGCTCATCGATTCGTACATTTCCTTCGATGCGCCTTTGAGCTCGCTCTTCTTCGTCTCGCCGCGCTTAGCAGACAGTGCCGCGCCGGCAGCCATTTGCTGGGCTTTCGAGGTGGCTGGCATGATCGGTTCTCCCGTTTGCGATGGGAGGAAAACGCAGCCGTCCCCGATGATGTTCCCGGTGCCGGCGATCAAGACATCGCCAACCCAAAGCCCTGCAGCAGCCGGCGGGTCGGGAAATCGGTTCTGTTCGAGGTGAAGACGGCAAGGTCGGCGCCTTCCGGCAAGACCTCGCCGCGACCGTTTGGGTCGATGTCTGCGAGCAGCGAAACGGCGCGGCGCGCGATCGCTTCAGCGGGATCGAGCCAATCGACGGGCCAGGGTGCGGTCTTGCGCATGCGGTTCGCCAGAAAGGGATAGTGGGTGCAGGCAAGCACGACGATGTCGGTGCGCAGCTCGTCACGCTCGACGAAACACGGCGCGATCTCGGCGCGCACGGCCTCTTCGTCGACGAAGCCGTCGCGCATGTAGATTTCGGCCAATGGCGCCAGGCGGTCGGAGCCGACCAGCCGGACATGGCATTTCGACGCCCATTTGCTGATCAGGTCGCGCGTATATTGGCGCTTGACGGTGCCGGGCGTGGCCAGCACCGAGACCAGGCCCGAGCGCGTGCGCTCCGCCGCCGGCTTGATCGCCGGCACCATGCCGACGAAAGGATGGCCGGGAAATCTCTCGCGCAAGGCTTCGATGACCAGCGTCGACGCCGTGTTGCAGGCGATAACCGAAATGGCCGGCGCAAACCGGTCGAGCAGCCTTGCGAACAATTCCAGTATATGCACCCTGAGCGCCGGCTCCTCCCAGGCGCCATAGGGGAAAGCCGCGTCGTCGGCGACATAGACGAAGCGGCGATCGGGCATCAGCACGCGCGCCTCGCGCAGCACGGTGAGGCCGCCAACGCCGGAATCGAACATCAGGATCGGGCGGTGGCTTGATCGATCGTTCATTGTCATCTGATCACGAGAAGAGGCTGGGGACCACGGGAAGAGGCTGGCCCATAATTTGGCCAATGGCGCTTCTATCGCGAACGATCATGATCTTGAAGTGGCGAATGCCATCTTGAAGTGGCGGACGCCAGCAAGTTTTGTGCAGTTCCGGGCGGAGACCCAATCTTCCCGGAACTGCTCAGAGTCCACGCTTGCCGAAGCCGGCGGGCCGTGGCCGGCCGATTGGCTGAGCGGCCGGCGCGGCAGCACGCGGGGCAGACGGTACTGCGCTCGCGGCCATCCTGCTACCGCCCGCTGGCGCGGGAACGGCGCCATCGAAATCAAAAACAGATGTCAGTTCGTCGATATCGACGCCGCCAGCTGGCTTTGCCACCAGGATCGATACCCAGAGGCCGAATATGGAAAGGCCTAGCAGGTTCAAGCCGCCGGGCACGCTGTCTGGGTTGCCGAAGTCGATGACCAGCATGGTACCTGCCTGCAAGACTGCGTAGATGGCGGAGAACACGATGTAGGCCCACAGGATCCAACTGCGTCCGTTGGCGTCGCGGCTGCGGCGCCAGGCGATGTTGCCACGCAGCAGCACAAACGCCAGAGACATGACCAGGATGACGCCAGCCATCCCCTGCCGCGACGGGCCGGGTGTCGAATTGATCAACCCCGCGAAGCCGATCGTTCCCGCAATGCAGACGACGATCGCCACAATCTCCGCCACCGTCGCGGCGAGAGAGTAAAGAAAGAAGCGTAAACGACCGATACTGGACGTAAACATCCAACACCCCCAGTTTTGGGGATAATGGACGAAACCGAATAAGATTCGGTTACTGGCGAGCCTCAAGTTTAACCGGTTCTATTCTTCCTTGTCCGGCGACTGGTTTCGCGCCGCTGCAGGAAGCCGCCTCGGATCATCTCCAGGCGAACCGTCTCCGCGCGGCATCGCCGGTGAAAACCTGTCCAGCGACGAGATGATGCCACGCAGCACCTTGAGTTCCGGCTCGGCGAAACCGGCGCGTGTCAGGACGGCGCGCAGATTGTCGACCATCTTCGGCTTCTTCTGCGCCGGGCGGAAATAGCCGCGCGCTTCAAGCGCGCCTTCCAGATAGGCGAACAGGCCGTGCAATTGCTCCTTGGTCGCCGGCAGCATTTCGGGGCCGGAGAAATTGGTTTTGGTCTCGTCCTCGAGACCGGACTTCATCCATTCATAGGACATCAGAAGTGCTGCCTGGGCGATGTTGAGCGAGGAGAAGGCCGGATCGACGGGAAAGGTGACGATCTCGTCGGCGAGACCCACTTCGTCATTGTAGAGTCCAAAACGCTCGCGGCCGAACAGAATGCCGGTGCGCTGGCCGGCTGTGTGACGTGCCCGCAACGCCCTGCCCGCTTCGACCGGGCCGCGCACGGCCTTAAAGCCGTCGCGCTCCCGCGCCGTGGTGGCGAAGACGAAATTGAGATCGGCGATTGCCGAGGCGAGATCGTCGAACACTTTGACGGCATCGATGACATGGTCGGCGCGGCTCGCGGCAGCGCGCGCCTTCTCGCTCGGCCAGCCGTCGCGCGGATTGACCAGGCGCAGTTCGGCAAGGCCGAAATTGGCCATGGCGCGCGCGACCATGCCGATATTCTCGCCGAGCTGCGGTTCGACGAGGATGATCGCCGGGCCGGCGGCGGCGGTGCTGGGATTTTCGTCGGCTGACATCGTCGTCAATGAACTGCTGTTTGCGGCATTTCAGCGTCCCCTGCCACATTCGGCCGCGAAAATGAAGCTCCAGCAAGGACCTGCCGATGCCACGGTCGAACCGAGCAGCGCGGATCGCCGTTTGCGCGGCCAAAAATGCTTTGATATACGAGCCGCATCCCCGGCCGAAAGCCATGCGGGCAGGCCGCTCCGATATTCCCAGCAACGAGGCATTCTTTCCATGGCAAAGATCAAGGTGGCGAACCCGGTCGTCGAACTCGACGGCGACGAGATGACCCGCATCATCTGGCAGTTCATCAAGGACAAGCTGATCCACCCCTATCTCGACCTCACGCTCGACTATTACGACCTCGGCGTCGAGCACCGCGACGCCACCGGCGACCAGGTGACCATCGACGCGGCCAACGCCATCAAGAAGCACGGCGTCGGCGTGAAATGCGCGACGATCACCCCCGACGAGCAGCGCGTCGAGGAATTCAAGCTGAAGAAGATGTGGAAGTCGCCGAACGGCACGATCCGCAACATCCTCGGCGGCACCATCTTCCGCGAGCCGATCATCATGAAGAACGTGCCGCGCCTGGTGCCCGGCTGGACCAAGCCGATCATCGTCGGCCGTCACGCTTTCGGCGACCAGTACCGCGCCACCGATTTCCGCTTCCCCGGCAAGGGCAAGCTGACCATCAAGTTCGTCGGCGAGGACGGCAAGGTGATCGAGCACGACGTGTTCGACGCGCCGGCGGCCGGCGTCGCCATGGCCATGTACAATCTCGACGAGTCGATCCGCGAGTTCGCCCGCGCCTCGCTGAACTACGGCCTGCTGCGCAACTACCCGGTCTATCTGTCGACCAAGAACACCATCCTCAAGGCCTATGACGGCCGCTTCAAGGACATCTTCCAGGAAGTCTACGAGGCTGAGTTCGAGGCCGAGTTCAAGGCGAAGAAGCTGTGGTACGAGCACCGGCTGATCGACGACATGGTGGCCTCCAGCCTGAAATGGTCGGGCGGCTATGTCTGGGCCTGCAAGAACTATGACGGCGACGTGCAGTCCGACACGGTGGCGCAAGGTTTTGGGTCGCTCGGCCTGATGACCTCGGTGCTGATGACGCCGGACGGCAAGACGGTGGAAGCCGAAGCCGCGCACGGCACCGTGACGCGCCACTACCGCCAGCACCAGAAGGGCGAGGAGACCTCGACCAATTCGATCGCCTCGATCTTCGCCTGGACGCGCGGTCTGGCCCACCGCGCCAAGCTCGACGACAATGCCGAGCTGAAGCGCTTCGCCGAGACACTGGAGAAGGTCTGCATTCAGACCGTCGAGAGCGGCTTCATGACCAAGGACCTGTCGCTGCTGATCGGCCCCGACCAGCCCTGGCTCTCGACCACCGGCTTCCTCGACAAGATCGACGAGAATTTGCAGAAGGCGATGGCCTGACCGGCAATCGCCTTGGGCAAGCCCATCGTCTACGGGGCGGACTTCAGCGTCTATGTGCGCATCGTCCGCCTCGCACTCGAGGAAAAGGGCATCGACTACGAACTCGTGCCGGTCGATGTCTTCGCGTCGGAAGGCATTCCGGCCTGGTATCTCGAGCACCATCCGTTCGGCCGCATCCCGGCCTTCGAGCATGATGGGTTTCGCCTGTTCGAGGCGAGCGCCATTGCCAGCTATGTCGACGAGGCGTTCGACGGCCCGGCACTGCAGCCGACGGATGCCCGCGCCCGCGCAACCATGAACCAGATCATCGGCATGCTCGATGCTTATGCCTATCGGGCGATGGTCTGGGACGTTGCCGTCGAGCGGCTGGAGAATACGCCGCCGGACGAGGCGCTGATCGCCAGCGGGCTTCGCCAGGCCGACACGGTGCTGTCGGTGCTGACGGCTCTTAAGAGTGAGGGGCCGTGGCTGCTGGGGTCGCAACTGACCCTTGCCGACCTGCATGCGGCGCCGGTCATCGGCTATTTCCTCAAGGTTGCCGAAGGGCGAGAACTTCTGGCAACGTTTCCGGAGATCAGGGATTGGTGGGCCCGCATCGCCGGGCGCGCGAGCTTCGCCAGGACCGAAAAGGCCGATTGAGCCGCCGCAGACCGAGCCCAGCAGAAGGCGACAGCTAAAACCCTATCTCGGGCCGGGTGACCATCAGCCAGAGTATGGCGAGCACTGCGGCGAAAGCCGGGAAGCAGCAAGCGAACCAGATGCGAAAAAGGCGCTTCTCTTCGGCGGGCAGCGGTCTGTTCTCGATCGCTGCCTGTCGCGCCAGATTTCTTATCCGGATCTGGATCCAGACAACGGGCAGCCAGAACAGACCGGTCACGACATAAAGCAGCAAGGACAGCACGATCCAGCCCTCGGACAGCGGCCAGCCCATTGCCTGCGCCAGCAGCACACCCGATATCGGCTGCACGATGACGGCCGTCGCCGTGAACATAGTGTCGGCGATGACGACGGTGCCCGCGACATGGGCGACGATGTCGGCCTGGCCGGTACGCTGCGCCATCAGCATGAAGAAGGCGATGCCCGCCCCAGTGCCAAAGAGAACCGTTGCACCGATGACGTGCACCCAGCGCAGTAGGTCGACCCAGGGGCTCATCGCTCGTCGAGAACCGCAAGCGCGACCAGCACTAGGCAAAGCGCGGGGATTGTCTTGACCAGCGGTCCCAGCGGAGCGAGCCACAAATCGGGGGCAAGAAGCGTCGACGCCGCCAGGTAGAACAGCGTGATCACGATCATCGCCAGCAGCGCCGGCCTGGCCAAGGGCCGGACCAGAACCGCCGCGCCGACCAGGATATCCGCGGCACTGCCGGCCAGAACAGAGAACTGCGCGAAATTCGTCGGCACGCCGCGCGAGACGAGAATGTCCGCGGCCTCGTCTTGCCGGATCAGGCCGACAATGCCCGAGACAAGCCAGAACAGGGACAGGCAGGCAAAGATGACCGGCTTTGCCAGCCAGAGCCGGGCGAACCATCGCTCCTGAACATGCGCGGGCATGTCGGCCAGCGTCGCTTCCAGCGGCTGCAGCGGATGGTCGCAAACATCGTTCCAGGACTGGGCATTGCCCGTAACACCGTCGGCCAGCGCGGCAAGTGCCGAGCTGCGCAAAGGAGATCGCCAACCAAGCTTGCCAAGGACGTCGGCACCGGCGCCGGCAAGCCGGCCGATAATGGCCGGCATCGGCACGACCCGCGCCTGCGGCAGACCAAGCCATGCACGAAAGGCTGACAGGACATCGGCGAGAGACCGGGCCTTGCCTTCGACGAGATCGATGGCAAGGCGCGGCGGCAAAGAGCCGCCGACCGCGCGTGAAACCGCTTCGGCGACGTCGGCGACCGATACGGTCTGGATCGGCTGGCGCGATAGGACCGCGGGAACAAAACCGGGGAAGGCTGCAAGAGCACGCAAAAGCGCGGTCCCGCCATAGGCCGCCGGCGCGATCACCAGACCCGGCCGCAGGATCGTCCATTCCAGCGACGAGCTCGCGACGGCCTTGTCGCCTGCCGCCTTGGTGCTGAAGAAAGGATTTGTCGAGGCGAGATCGGCACCGATCGCGGAGATCTGCACGAAACGACCCACACCGGCCCGTTCGCATGCCGCGACCAGCGCCACCACCGCGCGCCGGTGAACGGCGTCGAGACGGTCGCGCGGGCCGTCCTGCAAGGCGCCTGCGGCGTTGACGACCACATCCATGCCCGCAACCACCGGCAGCCAGTCTTCAGCGGCAAGCAGTCGCGACATGTCGGCCGCGATCCAGCGCACCGCTGGCCTGCGCCGCTGAGCGTCCAGAACATCGCGGCCAAGGCCGGCCACATGATGGCCATCGCGGAGCAAGCGGCCAATGAGGGCTTCCCCGATCAGACCATAGCCGCCGAGAATAAGCACCTTCATGTGGTGGCTTTCAGGCTGCTTCGAGCGCCGCCCTTACCGCTGCAATCGCGTCGCCGGCCTTCGAGGCGTCGGGACCGCCGGCCTGGGCCATGTCCGGGCGGCCGCCGCCGCCCTGCCCGCCGAGTGCCGCGGACGCGACGCGCACCAGGTCGACGGCGCTGAAGCGGCTGAGCAAATCGTCGGTCACGGCGACCACGACGCTGGCCTTGTTGTCCTCGCCGGCGCCGACGAAGACGACGACGCCGGAACCGAGCGACGACTTGCCGGCATCGGCCAGCGGCTTCAGGTCCTTCGGCGCCACGCCGGAGACGGCCTTGCCGAGGAAGCCAACGCCGGCAACGGTCTCGTTCTCGGCCGGCGCACCGGCGGCCGCGCCGCCGCCCAGCGCCAGTTTCTTGCGCGCTTCGGTCAGTTCCTTCTCGAGCTTCTTGCGTTCGTCGAGCAGCGCCTCGACGCGCGCCGGCACATCGGCCGGCGAGATCTTCAGCGTCGCGGCAACCGTCTTCAGCCGCCTGTCCTGCTCGTCGAGATGTTTCCTGGCGGCCTCGCCGGTCAACGCCTCGATGCGGCGCACGCCGGCGGCGACCGCGCTGTCCGAAACAACGCGCACCAGGCCGATGTCGCCGGTCGCCCTGACATGCGTGCCGCCGCAAAGCTCGACCGAATAGGGCCGGTTGGCCTTGGCGCCATGCAGGCCCGTGCCCATCGACACGACGCGCACTTCATCGCCGTACTTCTCGCCGAACAGCGCCATGGCGCCCTCGGCAATGGCGTCGTCGACCGACATCAGCCGCGTGGTCACCGGGCTGTTCTGCACGACGATCTCGTTTGCCATGCGCTCGACCTCTTCGAGATCCTCGGGCGAAATGGGCTTGTTGTGCGAGATGTCGAAGCGCAGGCGCTCGGGCGCGACCAGCGAGCCCTTCTGCGCGACATGGGTGCCGAGCACCTCGCGCAGCGCCTCATGGATCAGATGCGTCGCCGAATGGTTGGCGCGCAGCCTGGAGCGGCGCGCATGGTCGACCTTCAGCTCGACGGCAGCGCCGGTCTTGACCGTGCCGCTGGCCACCTTGCCGAGATGCACGAACAGCCCGTCGGCCTTCTTCTGCGTGTCTGATATCTCGATCGAGAACCCTTCGCCGGATATCACGCCAGTGTCGCCCATCTGGCCGCCGGACTCACCGTAGAACGGCGTCTGGTTGACGACCACGGCAACCGCGTCACCCTTGTTCGCGCTGTCGACGGTCTTGCCGTCGCTGACCAGCGCCATGATGAGGCCTTCCGCCTGCTCGGTCTCGTAGCCGAGAAACTCGGTGGCGCCGGTCTTCTCGCGCACCGCGAACCAGACGGTCTCGGTGGCAGCGTCGCCGGAACCGGCCCAGCTCTTGCGCGCCTCGGCCTTCTGCCGCTCCATCGCATCGGTGAAGCCGGCAAGATCGACCGAGATGCTGCGCTGGCGCAACGCGTCCTGCGTCAGGTCGAGCGGGAAGCCGTAGGTATCGTAGAGCCTGAAGGCCGTCTCACCATCCAGCATATCGCCGGCGCCAAGCGTTTCCGTAGCGTCCGAAAGCAGGCCGAGGCCGCGTGCCAGCGTCTTGCGAAAGCGGGTCTCTTCCAGCTTCAGCGTTTCGGTGATGAGCGCTTCGCCGCGCCCGAGTTCCGGATAGGCCTGGGCCATCTCACGGACCAGCGCCGGCACCAGCTTCCACATCAGCGGTTCGTTCGCGCCGAGCAGCTGCGCATGGCGCATGGCGCGGCGCATGATGCGACGCAGCACATAGCCGCGGCCTTCATTGGACGGCAGCACACCGTCGGCCACCAGGAAGCAGGAGGACCGCAGATGGTCGGCGATGACGCGGTACGAGCCGACAGTGTCGGCATCCGGGCCGCGGCCGAGCGCGGACGACGCGGCATCGATCAGGTGACGGAACAGGTCGGTTTCAAAAACGCTTTCCACCCCTTGCAGGATGGACGCCATGCGCTCCAGGCCCATGCCGGTGTCGATCGACGGCCGCGGCAGGTCGATGCGCTCTTCCTTGGTCACCTGTTCATATTGCATGAACACCAGGTTCCAGAACTCGAGGAAGCGGTCGCCATCCTCCTCCGGGGTGCCGGGACGACCGCCCCAGATGTGCTCGCCACGGTCGATGAATATCTCCGAGCATGGACCGCACGGACCGGTATCGCCCATCGCCCAGAAATTGTCGGAGGTCGGGATGCGGATGATGCGATCGTCCGAGAAGCCGGCGATCTTCTTCCAGAAGCCGGCCGCCTCGTCGTCGGTGTGATAGACGGTGACCAGCAACTTGTCCTTGTTCAGCCCGAACTCTTTGGTGATCAGGTTCCAGGCAAGCTCGATCGCGCGCTCCTTGAAATAGTCGCCGAAGGAGAAATTGCCGAGCATCTCGAAGAAGGTCAGGTGCCGCGCCGTGTAGCCGACATTGTCGAGATCGTTGTGCTTGCCGCCGGCGCGCACGCTCTTCTGCGCGGTCGTGGCACGCGAATAGGGCCGCTTCTCCAGACCGGTGAAGACGTTCTTGAACTGCACCATGCCGGCATTGGTGAACATCAATGTCGGGTCGTTGCGCGGCACCAGCGGGCTCGAAGCCACGACCTCGTGGCCCTCCTTGCGGAAATAGTCGAGGAATGTCGACCGGATCTCGTTCACGCCACTCATGAGTGCTGCCTTTTTCGCGAAAACCGCCGGCAACCCGGCGGAAACTGGTCTCTGCTTTTCAGAAGATGCACTGGCCTTTTAGCGGGCACGCTTCACCCTGTCCAGAAACACGGAATTGGGCCAATCCAGCAGCTGTCAGGCTGGCTTCACGCTGCCCAAAAACGAAAACCGCCGGCTCGAAGGCCGGCGGTTTGGAACGCGAAACTGTAGAACTCGGTTACTTAAGCATCGGGTAATAGACTAGATTTATGGCCGAACTCTGGCCGCTGCCTTACATGGCGCCGGATTCCTCCTCGAAGCCGTCGTCTTCGCCGCGCTCAGGGCCGCCATTTTCAAGGAACTTCTCGGCGATCAGCCCGGCATTTTGCCTGAGCGCCAGCTCGATCTCGCGCGCCGTGTCGGGATTGTCGCGCAGGAACAGTTTGGCGTTCTCGCGGCCCTGGCCGAGGCGCTGCGAATTGTAGGAGAACCAGGCACCGGACTTCTCGACCACGCCGGCCTTGACGCCGAGGTCGACCAGTTCGCCGGTCTTGGACACGCCCTCGCCATACATGATGTCGAACTCGACCACCTTGAAGGGCGGCGCCAGCTTGTTCTTGACCACCTTGACGCGGGTCTGGTTGCCGACGACCTCGTCGCGGTCCTTGACCGAACCGATGCGGCGGATGTCGAGGCGCACCGAAGCGTAGAATTTCAGCGCATTGCCGCCGGTCGTGGTTTCGGGCGAGCCGAACATGACGCCGATCTTCATGCGGATCTGGTTGATGAAGATGACCATGGTGTTGGAGCGCGAAATCGAAGCGGTCAGCTTGCGCAGCGCCTGGCTCATCAGGCGGGCCTGCAGGCCGGGCAGCGAATCGCCCATCTCGCCCTCGATTTCGGCGCGCGGCGTCAACGCTGCAACCGAATCGACGACCAGCACGTCGATGGCGCCGGAACGCACCAGCGTGTCACAGATTTCCAGCGCCTGCTCGCCGGTGTCGGGCTGCGAGATCAAAAGGTTCTCCAGGTCGACGCCGAGCTTGCGGGCATAGACCGGATCGAGCGCGTGCTCGGCGTCGACGAAGGCGCAGATGCCGCCCTTCTTCTGGGCCTCCGCCACCGTGTGCAGCGCCAGCGTCGTTTTGCCTGAGCTTTCCGGCCCGTAGATCTCGACGATGCGGCCGCGCGGCAGGCCACCGACGCCAAGCGCGATGTCGAGGCCAAGCGAGCCGGTGGGCACGGTTTCGATCTCGACGACCTGTTCGTTGGCACCAAGGCGCATGATCGAGCCCTTGCCGAAAGCGCGTTCGATCTGCGACAGCGCCGCGTCCAGAGCCTTTGATTTGTCCACTGCCTTATCCTCTACAAGCCGCAAAGTATTCTGAGCCATGATACATCACCCCTTGGTCGTCAATGAAGGCCGGACAATCCGTGATCCCTGATTATTTGTACCACTTTTGTTCTCGTTTTGCAAGGGGCGACAACTCTCTGAAAAGCAATCTCTATCCGGATTTGTTCTTTTTTTGTCTCATCCCTTCGTCCCGGGATGTATCCCGCATTCGCTCAGCCGATCCGATTGTATCGATCCACCGAATCGCTGCCTTGCCTGCGAAGCTCGGCCGCACAGCCTAGCGCTTGTGCGGCTGGAATAACAAAGGTCATATCGCCCGCATGGTGAAATCCTCAAAGATACTGGCTGTAGGCGGCGCCCATATCGATCGGCGCGGCCAGGTTGCAGGACCCTATGTGCCGGCCGCGTCCAATCCCGGGACGATGCGCGAGGATGTTGGCGGCGGCGTCTTCAACGCGCTGCGCAGCCTGGTGCGACGCGGTGTTTCTGCATCGCTGCTTTCGCTGCGCGGCGGCGACGCTTCGGGCGAGACGGTGTCGCGCGCCATCGCCGCGTCGGGCATCGCCGACCTGTCAGCAGTGTTCCTCGACCGCACCACGCCGAGCTATACGGCACTGATCGACCGTGACGGCGAGCTGATCGTCGGCTTTGCCGACATGGCGCTGTACGATCTTGCCTTCGCTAAGCAGATCCGCCGCGCCAAGGTGCGCGAGGTGATCGCCGCCGCCGACGCGATCCTGTGCGACGCCAATCTGCCGACCGCGGCACTCGAGCGGCTGGTGGCGCTGGCCGGCGTCAGGCCGGTATTCGCCATTGCCATCTCGCCGGCCAAGGTGGTGCGGCTGATGCCGGTGCTCAGCAGCCTGGCCCTGCTGTTCATGAACCGGCGCGAAGCAGTCGCGCTCGCCGGGGTAGATGCTGATGCCTCCGAGCAAGGCTTGGTCGACGGGTTGCGGCGCGCTGGTCTGAGAAGCGGCGTGGTGACGGCGGGCGGCGCCCCGGTGCTAGGCTTTGACGGAGACGGGCTTTTCGCCATCGCTCCCCCTGCCCCCCGACAGATCGCCGACGTTACCGGCGCCGGCGATGCGCTGGCGGGCGCGACGATTGCCGCCCTGCTGCGCGGACTGTCGCTGCGCGCCGCGCTTCGGGAAGGTGTCGCCGCGGCGACGCTTGCCATCGAGAGCTGCGATGCCGTGCCGGACTTCACGGCGGCGAGCTTTGCCGCTGCGCTGGCCCTTGTGCCGCAGCCGCGGGAAATGGCATGAGGGCGGCCAGTTCAGCTTGCTAGATCGGAGACAGAAATGACCCCGGAAACCGCCCGCCCCTTCATCGACATCCACCAGCCGGTGGCTGAGGCATTGGCTGCGGGCAGGCCGGTGGTGGCGCTGGAAAGCACCATCATCACCCATGGCATGCCCTATCCAGACAATGGCGCCATGGCGGCCAATGTCGAGAAGATCATCCTGGACAATGGCGCGGTGCCGGCGACGATCGCCGTGCTTTCCGGCCGCATCAAGATCGGGCTTTCAGACGGCGAGCGCGAATCGCTGGCCATGACGGGTGACGCCATGAAGCTGTCGCGCGCCGATCTCGGCTTTGCGGTGGCGCAAGCGCGCACCGGCGGCACCACGGTCGCCGCCACCATGATCGCCGCACATATGGCCGGGATAAAGGTGTTCGCCACCGGCGGCATCGGCGGCGTGCACAAAGGCGCGGAAAAAAGCTTCGACATCTCGGCCGATCTCGATGAGCTGGCGCGCACGCCAGTCATCGTCGTCTCGGCCGGCGCCAAGGCGATCCTCGACATCGAAAAGACGCTGGAGGTGCTGGAGACGCGCGGCGTGCCGGTCGTCGGCCATGGCTGCGAGACGATGCCCGCCTTCTGGTCCAGGCATTCGCCGTTCCGGGCGCCGCTGACCTTGCATGCGCCGGAAGACATCGCGCATTTTTACCGGACGCGGCAGGCGCTGGGACTTGGCGGCGGTGTGCTCGTCGCCAATCCGGTGCCGGAAAACCAGGAAATCCCGGCCAGCGAGATGGACGGCTACATCCAGGCCGCGCAAAAGGCGGCCGAAGCGCTCAACGTGACCGGCAAGGCCGTGACGCCGTTCCTGCTGGGGAAAATCCTCGAACTGACCGGCGGCAGGAGCCTGAAGACCAACATCGCGCTGGTCGAGAACAATGCAAGGCTGGCGGCGAGGATTGCGAAGGCGCTTTAGGCCCTACTTGCCTGCCCGTCGTCCTGCCTCGTAGGCCCGGCGCGCCCAGACCGCCATCTCGTCTGGATCGTCGAAGGCGCTGTCGGGGACGCTCCAATAGGGCATCGAAACCTGCTTGCCGTGCCGCGAGCCGGTATAGGTCCACTGCCGGCAGCCGGCGGCCTCGAAGTCGGGCGCGCTTTGCTCGTCCGCCTTCAGCATCAATTCGCCACGCACCACGATGGCGACGATGACGCCGCCGCAATAGATGCCCTTGCCGCCGAACAGCTTTCGGATGCTGACCGGACCCAGGCTTTCAAAAAGTTCTTCTATGCGTTCGTTGTCCATGCGGCGATCATGTCACCGGCCTTGTCATCGCCGCAACCAAAACCATGCTGACAAGGTTGAGGGACAATCACGTCGGAGTTCCAACATGCCGCTTCTGCTCAAAGGATCCTGCCGCTGCGATGCCGTCCGCTTCGAGGTGGAAAGCCACACGCCGGTACCGTTCATGCTGTGCTACTGCTCGATCTGCCGCAAGCAGCAGGGCGGTGGCGGCTTTGCCATCAATCTCGGCGCCGATTCCGAGACGCTGAAGATCACCGGCAAGCGCAATCTCGGCGTCTACCGGGCCGAGATCGAGGATGACGAGCATCCGCAATGCGAGATATCGACGGGCGAACGCAATTTCTGCAAAAAGTGCGGTTCGGCGCTGTGGCTCTACGACCCGACCTGGCCGGAGCTGGTGCATCCCTTCGCCTCGGCAGTCGACAGCGAGTTGCCCAAGCCGCCGCAGAAGGTACATCTGATGCTGAAATACAAGGCGAACTGGGTCGAACCGGAGATCGCCAAGCACGACAAGGTGTTCGACGTCTACCCGGAGGAATCGATCGCCGACTGGCACAAGCGGACGGGCATGTGGGTGGATTAGCCTTCTTCGCCCCTTTCACGGGGAGAAGATGCCGGCAGGCAGATGAGGGGCGGCGCGAACTTGGAGACGGTAGCGCTGCCCCTCATCCGGCCCTATCGGGCCACCTTCTCCCCGTAAACGGGGCGAAGGAAGAGGTCTCAGGCCGAGGCGCGGGCTTCGGCCAAGGCCTTCAGGTCAGCCGGCTTAAGCTCGACCGATTCGCCGCAGCCGCAGGCCGAGCTCTGGTTCGGGTTGCGGAAGGTGAAGCCGGTGCGCAGCGTCGTCTGCTCGAAATCCATCTCGGTGCCGAACAGGAAGAGCGCCGCTTCAGGCGCGACATAGACATGGGCGCCGTCGCGCTCGATGTGGTCGTCCTTGGTGTTGGGCTCGGTCACCAGGTCGACCGTGTATTCCATGCCGGCGCAGCCGCCCTTCTTGATGCCGAGGCGAATGCCATGCGCGTTTTCACGGGTGGCGACGATCTCGCGCACCCTGTCGGCGGCCTTTTCGGTCATCGTGATGACGGCGAAGCGTCCCATTCTTTCTCTCTCCATTCCATCCAGGTTCAAGGCCTGCCGAATGATTCTTCACCTAAAATGGTGAAGTTTTATGCTAGGCGCAAGTGCGCCAACCCATTGTCCGGCCGATGCTAATACCAGCCCACCGCGACCTGCGCCTCTTCCGACATGCGGTCGGGCGACCAGGGCGGGTCGAAGGTCATGTTGACCTCGACGCCGGAAACGCCCTCGACGGCGCCGACGGCGTTCTCCACCCAGCCGGGCATCTCGCCGGCCACCGGGCAGCCGGGCGCGGTCAGCGTCATGTCGATCTTGACCGAGCGGTCGTCCTCGATGTCGATCTTGTAGATCAGGCCGAGTTCGTAGATGTCGGCCGGGATTTCCGGGTCGTAGACCGTCTTCAGCGCCGAGACGATGTCGTCGGTCAGCCGCGCCAGTTCATCGGCGGGAATGGCCGAGGCGGAAACCAGCGGGTTAATGGCTGCTTCCGGCGCGGTCTCGGTGGTGGGGGTCGCATCATCCATGGTCGTCACCCGAAGAACTTTCGCGCTTTTTCCAGCGCCTCGGCCAAAGCGTCGACTTCGGCCTTGGTATTATACATGCCGAACGATGCCCTGCATGTGGAGGTTACGCCAAAGCGTTTCAACAGCGGCTGTGCGCAATGGGTGCCGGCGCGCACGGCAACGCCTTGGCGGTCGATCACCATCGACACGTCATGCGCATGGATACCCTGCAATTCGAACGAGATGATGGCGCCCTTGCCCGGCGCGTCGCCGAAGATGCGCAGCGAGTTGATGGCGCGCAGCCGCTCATGTGCGTAGTCCTTCAGATCGGCCTCATGCGCGGCGATGCGCTCGCGGCCGACCTTGTCCATATAGTCGAGCGCCGCACCCAGGCCGATCGCCTGCACGATCGGCGGCGTGCCGGCCTCGAAACGGTGCGGCGGCTCGTTGTAGGTGACGATGTCTTCCGTCACCTCCTCGATCATCTCGCCGCCGCCCATGAACGGGCGCATGCGCTCGAGAATGTCCTTCTTGCCGTAGAGCACGCCGATACCCGAGGGCCCGTAGACCTTGTGGCCGGTGAAGACGAAGAAATCGCAGTCGAGGTCCTGCACGTCGATCGGCATATGCACGGCGCTCTGGCTGCCATCGACCAGCACCGGGATTCCCCGGGCGTGCGCGATGCGCACGATCTCCTTGATCGGCGTCACCGTGCCTAGCGCGTTCGACATCTGGGTGATGGCGACGAGCTTCGTGCGAGACGTCAACCGCTTCTCGAACTCGTCGATGTGGAAGACGCCGAGATCGTCGACCGGCACCCAGACCAGCTTGGCGCCCTGTCGCTCGCGGATGAAATGCCAGGGCACGATGTTGGAGTGGTGCTCCATGATCGACAGCACGATCTCGTCGCCCTCACCGATATTGGGCATGCCGTAGCCATAGGCTACGGTGTTGATCGCCGAGGTGGTGTTGGAGGTGAAGACGATGTTGTCGGTGCTCGGCGCGTTGAGGAAACGGCGCACCGTCTCGCGTGCCTTCTCATAGGCGTCGGTCGCGGCATTCGACAGGAAATGCAGGCCGCGGTGGACGTTGGCGTATTCCTGGCTGTAGGCATGCTGGATGGCATCGAGCACGGCCTGCGGCTTCTGTGCCGAGGCGCCGTTGTCGAGATAGACAAGCGGTTTGCCGTAGACTTCGCGCGACAGGATCGGGAAATCGCGGCGGATCGCCTCGACGTCGTAGAAATCTCCGATCTTGCCCGGTGCGTTCATCAGTTCACCCGTGTGCGACGAACCAGGCGTCGAGCCGTGCTTCCAGCGCGTCGACGATCGCCTCGTCGTCCAGTTCCTCGATCACCTCTGCGACGAAGGCCTTAACCAACAGGCCCCGGGCCGACTTCTCGTCGATGCCGCGCGCCATCAGATAGAACAGATGGTCGTGGTCGATCTCGGTGACGGTGGCGCCATGGCCGCAGACGACGTCGTCGGCGAAGATTTCCAGCTCCGGCTTGGTCGAGAACTCGCCATCGTCAGACAGAAGCAGCGTGTTGCAGGCCATCTTGGCGTTGGTCTTCTGCGCATACTGGTGGACATTGATGCGGCCCTGGAACACGCCGCGCGCCTTGCCGGTCACCACGTTGCGGATCACTTCCGTCGAGGTGGTGTGCGGCACGGTATGGTCGAGCACCATGGTCACGTCGGTATGGGTGTCGCCGGCCAAGAGGTTGATGCCGCGCAGTTTGAAGTCGGCGCCTTCGCCCGTCGTCCTGACCACGATTTCCTGGCGCACAAGCTTGCCGCCGGCGTTCATGACGAACAGCGTCAGCCTGGAATTCTTGCCGAGATGGGCCTTGAACTGCGCCAGGTGCGTCGCCGTGTCCGGCTGCTCCTGCACGATCAGCCATGTCACCTCGGCGCCCTCACCAAGCACAAGCTGGGTGACCGAACTGACCAGCGCCGCGCCCTCACCGGTCTGGCGTTCCACGATGGTCGCCTTGGCGCCGTCACCCACCCGCGTCAGTAGCCGCACATGCGTCTGGCCGGCCGACTGCAGGTTCTGCAATTCGAGCGCTTTGTCCAGTTCGGCACCGTCGGCGATGTCGACAAAATAGCCGTCGGCGACGAAGGCGGTGTTCAGCGCGCCAATGGCGTCATCGGCACCGTAAGGGTCGAGCCCGGGTGCGACGCTGCCATCGGTCAGCTTTTCCGACAGCCGCTGCACAGTCACGCCCTCGATCTCGGGCAATTTCGGGGTCGAGACACCGTCCAGCAGCGGCAGGACGGCAGATCCTTCAATCACCGGCGCGATGGCCTTGGTTGCGGCTGCCGGATCGAAGTCCGGCACCGACGTCAGCAAGCGGCGCAAATCCGTATAGTGCCAGGACTCGACGCGCCGCGTCGGCAGGCCGTGCTTGATCGCCTCGATGGCGTCGTCGCGCTTCAGCATCACCGCGCCGTCGCCGGGCAGCAGCGACAGACGCTCGCCGAAAGCGTCGATCAACGCCGTTTCGGCCGGGGTCCGCTGCGGTTGTGCGTGCATGTTCATCAGTTCCGCCCCTGGTATCTCACGCGGCTTCGCCGATCACACCGGCATAGCCATTGGCTTCGAGGTCGAGCGCCAGCGACTTGTCGCCCGACTTGATGACCTGGCCCTTGTAGAGCACGTGCACGCTGTCAGGCACGATGTGCTCGAGCAGGCGCTGGTAGTGGGTGATGACGACGATGGCGCGCTCCGGCGAGCGCAGCGCGTTGACGCCGTCCGAGACGATCTTCAGCGCATCGATGTCGAGGCCGGAATCGGTCTCGTCGAGCACGCAGAGTTTTGGCTCCAAAAGCTTCATCTGCAGGATCTCGGCGCGCTTCTTCTCGCCGCCGGAGAAGCCGACATTGAGCGGCCGCTTCAGCATCGCCATGTCCATGTTCAGCGAGCCGGCGGCGTCCTTCACGCGCTTCAAAAATTCCGGAATTTTTAGCGGCTCCTCGCCACGCGCCTTGCGCTGCTCGTTCATCGCCACCTTCAGGAATTCCATGGTCGCGACGCCCGGTATCTCCATCGGATATTGGAAGGCGAGGAAGATGCCCGCGGTGGCGCGCTCGGCCGGATCCATTTCGAGGATCGACTGGCCGTTGTAGAGGATATCGCCTTCGGTGACCTCATAGTCCTCGCGCCCGGCGAGGATGTAGGACAGGGTCGACTTGCCCGAACCGTTCGGGCCCATGATGGCGGCGACCTCGCCGGCTTTCACCGTCAGGTCCAGCCCGCGGATGATCTCGGTACCGTCATCGACGATGCGGGCGTGCAAATTCTTGATCTCAAGCATTCTTTTGTTTCCTGAATATCTGTCCGGTCAACCGACCGAGCCCTCAAGCGAGATTCCGATCAGCTTCTGCGCCTCGACCGCGAATTCCATCGGCAGCTGCTGGATGACGTCCTTGACGAAGCCGTTGACGATCAGCGCGATCGCCTCTTCTTCGGGAATGCCACGCTGCATGACGTAGAACTTCTGGTCCTCGGAAATCTTCGAGGTGGTCGCCTCGTGCTCGAACTGCGCCGTCGAGTTCTTGGCTTCCATGTAGGGCACGGTGTGGGCGCCGCACTGGTCGCCGATCAGCAAGGAGTCGCAATTGGTGAAGTTGCGGGCGTTGGTCGCCTTGCGGTGCGCCGAGACCTGGCCGCGATAGGTGTTCTGCGAGAAGCCGGCGGCGATGCCCTTGGAGATGATGCGGCTCGACGTGTTCTTGCCGAGATGGATCATCTTGGTGCCGCTGTCGACCTGCTGGTAGCCGTTCGAAACGGCGATCGAATAGAACTCGCCGCTGGAATCGTCGCCACGCAGGATGCAGCTCGGATATTTCCAGGTGATGGCCGAGCCGGTCTCGACCTGCGTCCACGATATCTTCGAGCGGTGGCCACGGCAGTCGCCGCGCTTGGTGACGAAATTGTAGATGCCGCCCTTGCCCTCGGCGTCGCCGGGGTACCAGTTCTGCACCGTCGAATATTTGATCTCGGCATCGTCGAGCGCCACCAGTTCGACGACCGCGGCATGCAGCTGGTTCTCGTCGCGCTGCGGCGCCGTGCAACCCTCGAGATAGGAGACGTAGGCCCCCTCCTCGGCGATGATCAGCGTGCGCTCGAACTGGCCGGTATTCTTCTCGTTCATGCGGAAATAGGTCGACAGTTCCATCGGGCAGCGCACGCCTTTTGGAACGAAGACGAAGGAACCGTCGGTGAAGACGGCCGAGTTCAGCGTGGCATAGTAGTTGTCGGTGGTCGGCACGACCGAGCCGAGAT
This sequence comes from Mesorhizobium amorphae, assembly GCF_014843845.1. Lineage (GTDB taxonomy): Bacteria > Pseudomonadota > Alphaproteobacteria > Rhizobiales > Rhizobiaceae > Mesorhizobium > Mesorhizobium amorphae_A. The sequence continues at coordinate 264,016 of NZ_JHQS01000015.1, forward strand.
ATTTCTTCACCAGCTCCGGATGCTCGCGGATGGCTTCCGAGATCGAGCAGAAGATGACGCCGGCCTGCGCCAGCTCCTTCTTGAAGGTGGTGACGACGGAGACGGAATCGAACACCGCGTCGACGGCGACGCGGCCCGATTTGTAGACATTGTCGCTGGCCTCCTCGAATTCCGACACGTCGGTCTTCTGCACGCCGGCGAGGATTTCCTGCTCCCTCAGCGGAATGCCGAGCTTTTCATAGACCTTCAAGAGTTCTGGATCGACGTCGCTGAGCGATGTCGGGCCGGGCGTGCTCTTCGGCGCTGCGTAATAGTAGATGTCCTGGAAATCGATCTTCGGATAGTGGACGCGCGCCCAGGTCGGCTCGTCCAGCGTCAGCCAGCGGCGATAGGCCTCGAGCCGCCATTCCAGCATCCAGGACGGCTCGTCCTTCTTGGCCGAGATGAAGCGAATAATGTCTTCGCTCAGGCCCTTGGGGGCCTTGTCCATCGCGATCTCTGTCTGGAATCCGTATTTATACTGGTCGACGTCGATCTTTCGGACCCGATCGATCGTGTCCTGCACAGCAGGCATAAGCGTTCTCCATCCACGCCGGGGTCAAGGCCCGACAGTTTTCAAACTATGGCATCGCGACGGGCCCGCAGGCAGCCGAAGCGGCGTAAGTTCCATATAGTGCGTCCCGACCGGGAATTCACCCGGCCACTTTGAAACGCACGGCTCTACCAGGCCGTGAGGCCCGAATTCCTTTTGCCGCCCTCAAGCAGCTTCTTCCCTGCCCGCCCGGCGCGCGACGATCGTTGCCAGCGCGGTTCGGAACAGTTCGATATCCTCGGCGCTCGTTGCGTGGCCGATGGACACGCGCAAGGCACCAAGACCGTCACCATACCCCATGGCCTTCAGCACATGGCTCGGACCGACCTTGCCCGACGAGCAGGCCGATCCAGCAGACAGGGCGATACCGGCCAGATCGAAAGCGATCTGCGCCGTCTCGGCCTTGATGCCGGGAATAGCGAAGAATGTCGTGTTGGCAAGCCTTGGAGCGCCAGTTCCGAAGATTTCCGCGTCATTCACCAGCGTTTTGATGATCGTTTCGACCTCATCGCGGCGAAGCGCGAGCGCATCGACGTCGCTCAGTGCGGCCAGCGCCTGTCGTGCCGCGGCGCCAAAGCCCGCGATGGCTGCGAGGTTTTCAGTGCCGCCGCGATGGCCCTTCTCCTGGCCGCCGCCATTGACCAGCGGCTTCGGCATCATCAGGTCGGACGCCGCAACCATGGCACCGACACCCTTGGGGCCGCCGATCTTGTGCGAGGACAGGATCAGATAATCGGCGTAAGGCGCCGACATATCCAGGGAAATACGGCCAGCCGCCTGCACCGCATCGACGACGAGTATGCCGCCCGCCGCCTTGACGATCCCGGCGATGGCCTCGACGGGCTGGATGACGCCGGTCTCGTTGTTGGCGGCATGGATCGCCACCAGCGGCAGGCCATCGGCCTTGTCATGGGCGGCAAGGGCCGCCGCCAATGCGCCGAGATCGGCGATGCCGTTGGCGTCGACGCCGATCCGCGTCACCTGCGCCGCCGGGAAGCGGCCGCCATTCAGCAAGCAGGGATGATCGGCTTCGCAAACATAGAGCCGGCTCATGCGGATAGCGCCGCGCCCCATCTGCCAGTCGGGCGAGAGAAGCGTCGAGGCGGCTTCCGTCGCGCCCGAGGTGAAAACGACATGCTCCGGCTTGGCGTTGACCAGCCGAGCGACATCACGCCGCGCATCCTCGATCACTCGGCTAGCGGCGCGGCCCTCGGCATGGACCGACGACGGATTGGCGGCGACGTCGAGCGCGGCAATCATCGCCGAACGCGCCTCTGCATTGAGTGGCGCGCTGGCATTGTAGTCGAGATAGGCGCGAGTTGCGGCCATTTTCCTTCAATTGGTCCCGTCAAAAGCCATTCGGCGAGGATAGCGCGTTATTTCCTTGAAATCGCAAGGCAAGCCGTCCTATTTACCCGGCTTGCGGCGCGGGCGGCCTAGCCGGCAGGTTTTGGCCACCCAGTTTTGAACAATTCTAAACTAGCTTCTAAGAAGACGCTCGCCCTGCGTCAAGGCCAGAGGAAAGAGTGTTCCGGGCGCCGCGCATTCTTATGCCATGTGGAGTATTTTATGCCTGAGGTCATTTTTACCGGTCCGGCCGGCCGCCTAGAGGGTCGCTACCAGCCTTCCAAGGAAAAGAGCGCGCCGATTGCCATTGTGCTGCACCCGCATCCGCAATTCGGCGGCACGATGAACAACAAGATCGTCTACGACCTCTTCTACATGTTCCAGAAGCGCGATTTCACCACGCTTCGCTTCAATTTCCGCGGCATCGGCCGCAGCCAGGGCGAATTCGACCACGGCACCGGCGAGTTGTCGGATGCGGCCGCAGCACTGGACTGGGTGCAGTCGCTGCATCCGGATTCCAAGAGCTGCTGGGTCGCAGGCTACTCGTTCGGTTCCTGGATCGGCATGCAGCTTCTGATGCGCCGTCCCGAGATCGAGGGCTTTATCTCGATCGCGCCGCAGCCCAACACCTATGATTTCTCGTTCCTGGCGCCCTGCCCGTCGTCGGGCCTGATCATCCATGGCGATGCCGACAAGGTGGCGCCGCCCAAGGACGTGCAGGCGCTGGTCGACAAGCTGCACACGCAAAAGGGCATCACCATCACCCAGAAGACGCTGCCCGGCGCCAATCATTTCTTCGCCAATGACGCCGACCTTCTGCTGCAGGAATGCGCCGACTATCTCGACCGGCGGCTCGCCGGCGAATTGTCCGACCCGCGGCCGAAGCGCCTGAGATAAGGAGAGATCGCCATGTACCAGCCTCCGCATTTCCAGGAGACGCGACAGGACATCCTGCACGGGCTGGTACGGGCGCATCCGCTCGGGCTACTGATTTCGAACGGCGCCGAGGGACCGGTCGCGAATGCGATCCCGTTCCTGCTCGACGCCGAATTTGGCGCGAAGGGCAGGCTGCGCGCCCATCTGGCGAAGGCCGACCCGCAATGGCGGTTATTGGCCGAGAATCCCGATTCGCCGGTGCTGGTCGTCTTCCAGGGCGCCGACGCCTATGTGACGCCGTCCTGGTACGAGACCAAGCGCGAGACCGGCAAGGTCGTGCCGACCTGGAACTATGCCATTGTGCAGGTGCGCGGCACGGTCAAGGTGATCGACGACCAGGCCTGGCTGGCGCAGCAGATCGCCGAGCTGACGGCGTCGCAGGAAGGCAGCCGCGAGGCGCCCTGGGCGGTGACCGACGCGCCGGCCGGCTTCATCCAGTCGCAGATCAAGGGCATTGTCGGGCTCGAGATCGAGATCACCGACATCAGCGGCAAATGGAAGGTCAGCCAGAACCGGCCGGTTGCCGACCGCGTCGGTGTCGCCGAAGGGCTGGAGAGCGAGGCGCCGAGTGCAAGCGCGCCGGACATGGCCGAACTGGTCAGATCCTATGGCGGCATTGAACGCGAATAACTGAGGCCGAGGCTCTTGGGTCAAACCCAATCACTCTGAACGACCGAGTTCGACCCGAAGCCGGCGTACGTCTTCCACGACGCGAATGACTGCTTCGCGCCGCATGCCGGACGTATGCGTAAGCTTAGCCGCTTTCCTGAAAGCAGACATCGCCGGCGAGCATAGTGGAGGTGGGGGTTGCGCCATGAGCGCGCATTCACACATAGCGAAGGTCGCGACCCGACTACGTTGCGGACGTTGAAATCGAGGGGCGCTGCCCGGTGTGAAGTAGGAAAATCCGCGGACACAGCGAACGCCGTTCCGGTAACTCTGGGCGAGCCTTGATGGAAGTGCTATGCTCGGTTTCTCGCGAGCCTTAAGCTGCGTCAAGCGCAGATCTCATTGGCGCGCTACCGGAGTGCTTATGGCTGCCTCTCCAGACTATGGCGAGACGCTGGCCGGTCGATTTCGGGCGGAAGCGAGCTATCTCGTGACAAAGGCCTTGCGCCCGGTGACCCTGGCGGTGACGCGGGTGCGGCGGGAATCGCCCGGCCATGGCCTGACCGACCGGATGCCGATCGCCGAGGCCTTCAGTGTCTCGCTCCAGCTTCGGGACCAGGAAAAGCGGGAACTCTTCCTGGCCGGAAAGTCGGTCTCCACTAGAGGCTACGGCGCCCGCACGACGGCGATTGTCGACCACGAGACAGAGCCGCAGGCCTACCTGCCCACGCCATTCGACACGCTGCACTTCTATGTATCGCGAGCCGCCCTCGACCAGATCGCCGAAGACAATGGCGCCCGCCGGATCGACACGCTGACCTGCGAGCGCGGCGTGCTGGACGAGACAGTCTGGCACATGGGCATGGCGTTGCTGCCGGCCCTGGGTCGTCCTGCGGAGGTCAGCCAGCTCTATGCCGATCACCAGTTGCTGGCGACGCACACCTACTTCGCTTGTGCGTTTGGCGGCATGCAGCCGGCCCAGCCCGTGCGCCGTGGCTGCCTCGCCGCCTGGCAACTCCGACGGGTCACCGACCTGATGGAGGCTGACCTGTCAGTGGATGTCACGCTGTTTGATCTGGCGTCAGCTTGCGGGCTTTCGGTCAGCTATTTCGCGCGGGCGTTCCGGCAAAGCACCGGCCAGCCGCCGCACCAATGGCTTCTTGCGCAACGCGTCGCGCGCGCCAGGGCGCTGATGTTAACGCCAAGCCTGCCGTTGGCGGACGTGGCCCTCGCCTGCGGGTTCGCGGACCAGAGCCACTTCACGCGGGTTTTCAAGGGTCTCGTCGGCGCAAGCCCCGGCCTGTGGAGGCGCAGTCTCCTGACCTGATCGAGAGCTCGGCCGTCGCCGCGGCCGGATCAGGCTAAAGTCGCCGGTATCCTGCAAGTCCCGCCGGCGCGAAGGGCGCAAAGCTAGAGCTCCTGACGCTCAATCGGAGATCTCCCATGCGGTGCCTATTCGCTACGACGTTCGCGCTGCTGTTGATGGCGCTGCCGGTTCACGCACAGCCGCCAGAGTTCCCCGCCGCGTTCAAGACGCGCGAGATCGCGACCAATGGCACGATGCTCCACGTCCGTACGGGCGGGCAAGGGCCGGCCGTCGTCCTGCTGCACGGTTATGGCGAGACCGGGGACATGTGGGTGCCGATGGCGGAGGACTTGGCAAGGGATCACACCGTCATCGTGCCGGACCTGCGGGGCCTGGGGCTGTCGGCCCGGCCCCCCGGCGGTTACGACAAGAAGACGCAAGGGGCCGACATCGCAGGCGTTCTCGACGCGTTGAAGATCGAGCGCGCCGATCTGGTCGCCCACGATATCGGCAACATGGTCGGCTACGCTTTCGCTGTGCAGAACCCTCAGCGGGTGACCCGCTTGGTGCTGATCGACGCACCAGTCCCAGGCATTGGGCCGTGGGAGGAAATCCTCAAGAACCCGCTCCTCTGGCACTTCCGTTTCGGTGGGCCGGACATGGAGCGGTTGGTCGCAGGGCGGGAGCGGATCTATCTCGACCGCTTCTGGAACGAGTTCTCGGCCAATCCAGCACGGTTCACCGAAGGCTCGCGGGCCCACTATGCCAAGCTTTACGCCCAGCCGGGCGCCATGCACGCCGGCTTCGCCCAGTTCGCGGCGTTCGACCAGGACGCCATCGACAACAAGGCCTCACTGGCCGCCAACGGCAAGCTGTCCATGCCGGTGCTGGCCATCGGCGGCGAGAAGTCGTTCGGACCGATGATGGCCACGGTCATGCGTTTCGCCGCGAGCGACGTGACCGAGGGTGTGGTCCCCGACTCCGGCCACTGGATCATGGAGGAAAATCCGCAGGCGACGGTTGCGATGGTCCGCGATTTCCTCGGGTCGAGGCCATGAGCCTCGGTCAGGTTGCCGCCTGGGTCGCCGCCCTGATCGTCTGCGCTGCGCCAATCGCAGCCGCGTCGCAGCTGAGGCTGACGCCCGCAGAGATCGCCGCCCTCGCGAAGGGCGGCGCCGGAGCCGGCACGTCGGGCGTCGCTGGCCTCCAGACGACGGTCCTCTAAGGCGATCCCAGGAAGCCGGGGCTCTACCTCATCGAGATCCGCGTACCGGCGAACTCCGCATCGCCGCGCACCGGCACCGGGAGGACCGCACTGCCGTGGTGGTGTCGGGATCCTGGTGGTTCGGCTACGGCTCGCAGCGGACGAGGCCGCCGTCAAACCGCTTCCGCCAGGCAGCTTCTACGCCGAGCCGGTCGGCCGAGCGCACTTCGCCCTTACCCGGGCTGAGCCCGTCGTCGCCTACATCAGCGGCGTGGGGCCTACCGACACCCACTTCACCGATCCCGCAGGGACGCCGAACCCTTAAGGCCCTCGACCGCTTCAACCCAACGCTGGAGATACCCATGGCTTCGCCCCGCACCATTCGCGACCCGCTCGCCGACCAACTGCTCACACCGGAAAATGCGGCTCTGGTGATCATCGACTTCCAGCCCGTCCAGGTCGCTTCCATCGTCTCCATGGAGCGGCGCGAACTGGTGGCGAACGTCGTCGCGGTGGCTAAGACCGCCAGGCTTTATGGCCTGCCCATCGTGCTCTCGACCGTAAATGTCGCCACGGGGCGCAACCAGCCGACAATCCGGCAGCTGACCGAGGTTCTCGGTGATGTCGAGCCAATCGATCGGACGTCGATCAATGCCTGGGAGGACGTGGACTTCGTGGCGGCGGTGAAGGCGACGGGTCGGCATAAGCTGATCATGGTCGCCCTCTGGACCGAAGTCTGCCTGGTCTTCCCCGTGCTCGACGCGCTTCGGGAAGGCTACGAGGTCTTTCACGTGGTGGACGCCGTGGCCGGCACGTCCGAGGAAGCTCATCGCGCCGGTTTGGAGCGAATTGCCCAGGCGGGCGGGCAACCGATCACCTGGATTCAACTGGCCTGCGAGCTGCAGCGTGATTGGGCGCGGGAAAAGACGACCGCCGGCTTCTCCGAGATCGTCTTCGCCTCCATCCACCCCTGAGCGCCCGCCTGCGCATCCGGCGTACGTCTTCCACGACGCGAACGGCAGCTTTGCGCCCTATTTCGGCCGTAGAAACCAGCATCGCCCTTTCCTGAAAGCAGACATTGCAGGCGACCGAGCTGGAGGTCTCGGCCGCGCATGAGCGGAAACTACGCGAGGTGGTCTTTGGTTTTCTTACAACGCAAGCGTTGCTATCTGACCTTGATGACAACCTTGCCCTTGGCCCGTCCTGTTTCAACGTATGCCAGGGCCTCATTGGTTTTTTCGAAGGGAAAGACCCGATCCATGACCGGGCGGATCGCTCCGGATTCGATAAGGCTCGTGATTTTGCTTAACTGATCACCCTGCGCCCACATGAAAAGGAACGAATAGCTGACACCTGCGCGTTTGGCTTTGGTCCGAATACTGCGGCTCTGCAGATGCAGAATCAGCTTGAGCACCAGATTCAGCCCCTTTTTCTTGGCAAATTCGGTATCCGGCGGGCCGGAGATGGAGATGAGCTTGCCGCCCGGTTTCAGCACCTGCAGCGATTTTTCGAGCGTTTTGGCGTCCTGACTGTTTACGACGACGTCGTAGCCGGAGAGAACCTTCTTGAAGTCGTCCTTCCTGTAATCGATGACGATATCGGCGCCGAGACTTTTGACCAGATCGGCGCTCGCCGCGCCCGCCGTCGTCGCAACGGTTGCGCCGAGGTGCTTGGCAAGCTGGATGGCGAACGTCCCAACGCCGCCGGAGCCAGCCTGGATGAAGATTTTCTGGCCTTTCTTCAGATTGGCCCTGTCGACCATCACTTGCCAAGCGGTAAGTCCGACCAGAGGGATAGAGGCGGCTTCCTCCATGCTGAGGTTTTTCGGCTTCAGCGCTACGTCTGCTTCATTGATGGCGATGTATTCGGCGAACGTTCCTATGCGGCCGTCGCGCGGCCGCGAATAGACTTCGTCGCCGGGTTTGAACTTGCGCACTTTCGATCCAACCCGGACTATCGTCCCGGCCACGTCATGGCCGAGGATGAACGGCGAACGATAGGGCAGGATGGGTTTGAACTCTCCGGCTCTGACCTTGGAATCCAGCAGATTCACTCCTGCAGCATGGATTTCGACCAGGACATCGCTGTCCTGGAGAACCGGCACCGGCATCTCGGCCAACCGCAGAATGCCCTTCTTATTCTGCTTGTCGACAACGAATGCCTTCATGGCAGTAGCTTTCCAAAGAGGATGTTGGGCGATGCCCGAGGAGGCTCCTGTGACGAGCGCAACGCCACGATCGGTTCTGGTCATTTTCGTTTTTCCTTCTCTTCAGGGTGGAACGCTACCAAAATCTGTGTTACTATCATTTTGATACGAAGTCACTATCAAAATGGTATCGACATGAAAAATGTTGCCGAAGCCACCTGTCCCATCGCGCGCAGCGTCGCCTTTGTTGGCGACGCATGGAGCTTGTTGATCCTTAGGGACGCGAGTCTCGGGCTCACCCGCTTCGATGATTTCCGCAAAAGCCTGGGCATAGCGCCGACTATGCTGACCCGGCGGCTGGCGACGCTGACGGAGGAGGGATTGCTGGAAAAACGGCGCTATTCCGAGCGCCCGCCAAGGGATGAATATTTGCTGACCGGCGCCGGACGGGATTTCCTGCCGGTGCTGTTCATGATCGGCGATTGGGGACGAAAGCATCGCGGCAAGGGCAAACTGACGCGTTTCGTGGACGCCGAGACCGGAGAAGAAATCCAGCCGATTGCCGTGGACACTGCGACAGGGGCCAGAATCGGCACCCGCCCCATCAGGGTTGTCGCGGCGGAATAGCGTAAGCGCCTTTGGTCGAACTTTCCCTTTGGCGTCCGGACGCTGGCGCGGCCGATGCCCGAGGTTGGCATCCTGAGCGGCGGAAAAAGCTGCAGTTGTGGCAACGCCAAAGGGCTCGCAACATTCGCAAGTGCATGGTGGGGAAAGGTCTGCGCCGGGTCAGATTGGAACGGCACCTAAACTTGTCAAAGTCTGCTAACGTGCTCTGGACGCCAGAAACTGACGGTCAGCGTCCGGCCCTAATCGGCCTCCGGAAGTCTTTCCCAGTGGCAAGATATCAAGCAAACACCAACGACTGAGTTGGGGTGGAAAGGGGTTAGTCTGCTTCCCAGCGACGAGCCTGTAAAGCGGACCCTCGACATCTGACAGACACAAGGGCCGGTACCCGGGATCCGCTTGTGAGAGGCTGGCTGAGATAGTTAGACGCGCATCCTAGCGCTGGATTGCCGCCCAACGCGCTACATCATGCTGACGGCATCTCGCAACTGACACAGGCGCTGCTGGCCAATGTAAGCGAAGGCTACGGCTTCTCCGCGGCTGCCTTGAGCATGGCCTCGCCGACAACATGCTCGCCGACGGCGACAAGCGCGTCCCCCGCGCCGCGTATGTCGCGGACCTCTTTGTTCTGGCTGAGCTTGGACTTCCCGACGACGCTGATGATCTCGATTTGCATCGCGACGATTGCCTTGACCATGATGTCGACGAAGTCCTTCGGGGCATCGCCCATCTTCCACGGTACCGGTTGGGTGGATTCATGCCGGTGGGTGAGCTTGGCGACGTTTCTCCGGACATAACGCTCGTCATCATGGATCGTCACCCGCCCATGCGCGTGAACGACCAAGTAATTCCAGGTCGGCACCTGCTTGTGAAACTCGTGCTTGCTCGGATACCAGTTCGGCGAGACGTAGGCCTCGTCCGCGCGGAAGATGACCATCACCTCGTCCCCGTCACGCAGTTCCTCCCAAACCGGGTTTTTGCGCGCTACATGGCAATTCAGGATGCCTTGTCCGCCTTTCGAGCGGTCAAGCTCGAAAGGGATATGGTTGGCATCGAGCGTGCCGTTGCTGTTGGTGACCAAGATCCCCAGCGGGTGGGTCTCGATGAGGCCGTAAAGTGCTTCGGTGTCGAGCACGGCAAAATGCGGCGGAACGTACAAGGCGAACTCCTGCAGAATAGAGTCTAATGGTCGGCTATTGCCGCCTTCTCAAGCGTGGCTGGCTCGTCGGACGCGGCGACGGGCAGTCGCTGCCCTCCGCGCTCCAGAACGGCCATGGTGAACCGGGTCCAGGCATCGGCCGCGCCGATGTAGGAATGCGACTGGTCGGTGATCAGGTGGGCGCTTTCGCCTTCCAGCAGCACAATCGAGTCCTTGCCCACGACGATGGTGAGAGCGCCGGCGGCTACCGTCACCAGCTCCCGCGTGTCGGCGCTATGCGCGTCCGCGTGAAATTCGTCGCCGGGTGCCAACACCCAGGACCAGAGTTCAAACATGGTGCGGCCCGACGTGGAGGCCTGCAGCTGCGCGCTGCTGCCGGCGGGGCTCGTCCAGAGTGTTTTCGTCACCATGCGCTCGATGCGCTTGTCGGTTTCGGCCCCGGGCGCATCGTTGATCAAGTCGGCCACCGACAGCGAGAACGCAGCCGCCAACCTGCAGAGGATGCCTATGCTGGGGTTGGCCTTGCCCTGTTCGAGCGCGACCACCGTTCCCTTGGAAAGGCCTGTCAGCTTGGCGACCCTGTCGAGCGTAAGGTCCTGGTCGCGCCGCAGGTTGCGCAGCCTGGTGGCTATGGCCTGCCCCAGATCCTGCTCGCGATCGGAGATGAATGATGTGTCGGTCATTATCTTGACTTTATCAGCTCAGAGCGTTACGGTCAATATAATGACCACTCCGAACAATCGATAAAAAGGACGCCAGCGTGCGCTTTGACACACAAGCTATCCATATCGGCCGCAGCGTCGATCTCTCGACCGGTGCGGTCTCCATTCCGCTGCATACGAGCACGACATTTCAGCGCGGCGCTGATGGCTCCTTTCCGTCAGGCCATGAGTATACCCGCGACTCTAATCCGACCCGCTTTGCCTTCGAGCAAGCTATGGCCGCGCTTGAAGGAGGCAGGGAAGGCATCGCCTTCGCATCCGGGATGGCTGCCATCGCCGCAGTCCTGGAAGCCCATCCGTCGAAAGGGCGCGTCGTTCTGCCAGACGACATGTATTTCGGTATCCGCTCGTTGATCAGGGAGACGGACATCGGCCGCCGTTTCGAATTTGTGCCGATCGACATGCGGGCTCTCGACCGCGTGCGGACGGCGGTTCAGGATAAACCCACGGGCCTGGTTTGGATGGAGACCCCGTCAAATCCGATGATCCGCGTGGTCGACATCGCTGCCATCTGTCAGATCGCCCACGAGGCTGGCGCTCTTGCCGTCGTCGACAACACCTGGGCAACCCCGGCGCTGCAGCGTCCGCTCGATCTGGGCGCCGACGCGGTGGTTCATTCCGCGACGAAATACATTGGCGGCCACTCGGACATGATGGCCGGCATCGTTGTGGTGCCAGCTACATCGCCCCTGGAGCGGCCCCTGCAGATGATCCAGAAGCACAAGGGCAGCGTCGCGGCCCCTTTCGACTGCTGGCTGGCGCTGCGCGGGCTGCAGACGCTGCCGGTCAGGATGCGCGCACACTGCGACGCCGCGCTGAAGGTTGCTGAAGCCCTGTCGAAGTCACCCCATGTCGAGCAGGTCCTTTACCCGGGACTTGCCGACGATCCCGGCCACGCGCTTGCCGCCCGGCAGATGAGCGCATTCGGCGGCATGTTGTCCTTTGTCGTGAAGGGCGGCGAGCCGGCGGCGATGGCTGCGGCCGGTCGCCTGAAGCTGGTGGTGCGCGCCACCAGCCTCGGCGGTACCCATTCCCTGATCGAGCACAGAGCCTCGGTCGAAGGGCCCGAGTCTACGGCACCTGGTGGACTGCTGCGCATGTCGGTCGGACTTGAGGATGGCCAGGACATCATCGATGACCTAATCCAGGCGCTCGCCGGTTCAGGGGACTGAACCATGCAACACCTTCTTCTGGTCTGGGCCGCCTATATCGTCGCTGCGGGCAGTCCGGGCCCAAGTACCATGAGGATCATGGGCGTCGCCATGCGGCAGGGCCGTCAGGCTGGCCTGGCCATGTCCGCCGGCGTCGTGACCGGCTCGATCTTCTGGGGGCTGATGGCAGCTACCGGTATCTCGGCTTTGCTGACTCAATGTGCCCATGCTCTCATTCTGCTGAAGATATTTGGCGGGCTGTACCTGATCTACCTCGCGGTCAAGGCGGGTAAGGCGGCGCTGACGCCGGAGCGCGCCGTTGCTTCTGGTGCAAAGAACGGCCAGTCGCGCCATTGGGACCTCTACAGACGAGGCCTGCTCATGCACCTCAGCAACCCTAAATCTATCCTCGCATGGATCGCCCTTGTGACCCTCGGCCTGGGGCCGAACGCGTCCTGGCAGACGGTTGCCATCATCCTGGCAGGCTGCGCGGTTCTGAGCGTCAGCATCTTCTGCGGTTACGCCATCGTGTTCTCAACCGCGCCGATGGTCCGCTTCTATTCAAAGGCGCGGCGCTCGATCGAAGGCACGCTGGCGATCATCTTCGCCTACGCCGGCGTCAGGCTCTTGTTCGCCCGGATATGATGCTTCCCTCGAAGACTATTGCAGTTCCACCGGGTGGCCGATCTCTGGACAACTTGTCAGGTGAAACGGCCGATCAACCGAGCGCTCCTGGGCGTCGCTCAAGCTGCCGCGAACGACAGGGTTGGGGTCGGAAGCGGCCCAAGCAAACTCTGCATGATAGGCCGAACTAAGAACAGCAGCTTACCGCGGAGCGTTCCCCAAAACCGGACGTTCCGAACACGGCCCGACTGCGGTCATTCGAGAAATGGCGGTGGACGACCGTTTTCTGGCGCAACCTGCGCATTCTGGCTATTGAGCCGAACGGCAACTTCCCACCCATCCCGGCCATTGGACCCTGACGGTTGAGTTTTGACCCTAAGGCCGGTCCGCGGCGACGCGATCTTCGCTTTGTCTGGACGCCACCCTCCCGTTCCCTGCCCCATAGCCTGCGAGCCGAAAGGTCGCCTTGCGGACGGGCAGCTTCGCCGAGGTCCGGCGGAAGATGAAGCCGAGCCGGGCGAAGACAAGTCCGCACAGGATCGCGCTGGCGCAGCCGAGGCCAAAGCCGGCGACGGTGTCGCTGGGATAATGCGCGCCGACGAAGACCCGCGTCGACGAGATGCACGCAGTGATCGCCAGCGCGATGTACCAGCGCCTCGGAAACAGCAGCAGCGCGACGCCGAAGACGGCGCCCATGGTGGTGGCGTGGCCGGAGGGAAAACCGGCAAAGCGCGCATCAAAAGCGAAAGGATGCAGCGACAACACCCCGAAATCGTCGAAATAGCGCGGACGCGCCCGCCCGATGCCGTATTTGAGCAGATTGACGGCGATGCCCGAGAGGCCGACCGCGCCGAGCACCAGGAAGGCAAAGCAGGTCCAGTTGTAGACGAGCATTCGCGCGCGGCGCGAAAGGCTTCGCCAGTCGGTCAGGTTGGCGGCGACAAGACAGAGGGCGGCCGGAATGAGATACCAGCCGCCCAGGCCGAAATCGGTGAAAAACTCGGTGAAGCGCGCAAGACCGGGAGGCCATTCCCCCCAACGCGTCCCGGCTGCGTGGTCAAGGCGAAAGAAGACCGCTGCCGTGAGCAGGATCCAGGCGAGCAGCCAGACAGGCCAGGCTATGCGTGGATAATCGGGTTTGCGCACGGCAAAGCGCCTTCGCACGATCCGCATCGTGTCGAGGAAGTTGCCGAGAGACCGGCGGAACACCGCAGGCGGGGTCATCGTCGTGTTCACTTGTCCACCCGGTAGAGGCCGAGCGACAGCTTGTCCCCTGACGAGTAGTTGAGGCCGTCGATCTCAGCCAGCCGGCGCGCGGATTTGCCTTGCCCGGCCAGCGCGTCGTTCAGCTTCTTCTCATCCGCGACCGGCGCCAGTCCCAGCGCGCAGGCGGGGTCGTCGAGCAGGTGCTTTGCGACGCCGTCGACATCGGTCAGGATCGTCTTCGTGCCGACCAGGAAGACCAGGCTCGGCTCATGATACGGCGCGGAGGCGAGCACGCTCGTCTCGCACGGGCGGTTCGCATCGACTGCAGCCTTGATCGCCGGGCTCAGCCAGATCGGTTTCAAGGACGGCGCGATGACACCGAACAGCAGGGAGAAGGTGATGCCGGCGCAGACCGCGATGGCGCCGATGCGGGCGAGCGGCACCTGCAATTGGCGCGGGAAGGCCAGATAGCCGGCGCCGAGCGCGGCAAGCGCGGCAGGCAAGCTCCACCGGGAAAATGTCCCGGCCAGATAAAGCGGCGCGCCGATGCAGACGACAGCTAGGCCTATGGAGACCACGACAAGGCCGAAAGCGGTCGACCACCACAGCCAGGACTGCCAGCGGCGGAGCGGTGCATTGGCCTCCTCGGCCGGCAAGGTGAGCAGCCAGCCGATCAGCAGCGCCATGCCGGGATAGGCCGGCATGACATAATGCGGCAGCTTGGTCGGGATCAGCTCGAACACCAGCCAGAACGGGATGTACCAGGCGAGGCAGAAGCGCAGGCGCGGATCGTCCCAGAAGCGGTTGATGGCTTGCAGCCCGGCGCCGACCGCGATCAGGCCGAAGGGCCACATGAACAGCGAATAGGTGAGCATGTAGAAGCCGGGCGGCAGGCCATGCGATTCCTCGCCCTGCGCGACCTTGGCAATCATGTCCTTGCCGACGGCTTCCTGCAGGAAGGCGCCACCGCTCTTCCAGGTAATGAGGATGACCCAGGGCAGCACGATCAGCAGGACCAGCGCGACACCGCGCACAAGCTTCAGCTTCAACAACCAGCGCCAGTCGCGCTCGAAGGCGAACAGCGCGGCGACCGTCAGGACCGAAAGGAGCGGGCTCACGGGACCTTTGATGAGGATTCCCGTGCCCTGGGCGATCCAGAAGACCCACGGCAGATGGCCGGCAACCGGCTCGTTGCGGCGCGATGCCAGATAAATCTGCGCCAGCGCGCCCTGCGCCGCCACGCAGCAGGCCAGGAGCATGGCGTCTGTCTTGGCATCACGGCCCTCGAAGGCGGTGGCGAAGATCGCCGCCATCATCAGGCCGGCGGCGAGACCGGCCTTGACGCCGAAGAGTTTCGTGCCCGTCCAGGCGATGCCGACGACGGCGATGGCGATGCCGAGGGCAGACACCAGGCGATAGACCCAGATCGGGGCTTCGGCCCCCTGCCCGCTCAGCGCGACCGCCGCCGATTGCAGCCAGTAGATGCCGATCGGCTTCTTGTAGCGGGAGACATCCTGAAAACGGATGTCGACATAGTCGCCGGTCTCGACCATCTGCTTGGTGGCCTGGACGAAGCGTGACTCGTCGCGATCGACGGGCGGAAGGGTCATCAGCCCACTGAGCGTCATCAGCAGGCTGAACAGAAAGAGGATGAGGTAGTTCCTGTTCATGTGCGGGAGGCCGGATTCCTGACTTGATCTGCGTGGCGGTCGATTGGCCTCGTCGCGGCGCCTCGGGCGAAGCCGTTGCGCGGCGCCTCATTACGCCAGCCAAAACGATGAGGCAAGGATTCGCAAATGGCATCCGCGCGGGCCGCAAAACCGGATTCCACTTTTGCTAATCGCGCTTGCCGGCTGAAGCGCGATCAGACGCAAAACCGGATTCCACTTTTGCTGATCGCGCTTGGATGCTAAACGCCCGCGTTCATATCACGCCAGCGCCGCAGCGGCCTGGCGCTTTCGGGAAAGCTAAAATGTCCGCCTTCAAATCCGATTTCCTGCGCACGATGAGCGAGCGCGGCTTCATCCACCAGACGTCGGATGATGCAGGCCTCGACCAGCTTTTCGTCAAGGAAACGGTGAGCGCCTATATCGGCTTCGACGCGACCGCCAAAAGCCTGCATGCCGGATCGCTGATCCAGATCATGATGCTGCACTGGCTGCAGCAGACCGGCCACCGGCCGATCGCGCTTATGGGCGGCGGCACCTCGATGATCGGCGACCCGTCCTTCAAGGACGAGGCGCGCAAGCTCCTGACGCCGCAGGATATCGAGGACAATCTCGCCGGCATCCGCCGCAACTTCGCGCCCTACCTCAAATTCGGCAGCGGTGCGCACGACGCCGTCATGGTCAACAACGCCGACTGGCTGATGGAGATCAACTACGTCAACTTCCTGCGCGATGTCGGCCGGCATTTTTCCGTCAACCGCATGCTGGCTTTCGATTCCGTCAAGCTCAGGCTCGACCGCGAGCAGTCGCTGTCGTTTCTCGAATTCAACTACATGATCCTGCAGGCCTACGATTTCGTCGAGCTCTACAAGCGCGTCGGCTGCCGGCTGCAGATGGGCGGCTCCGACCAGTGGGGCAACATCGTCAACGGCATCGATCTGGGACATCGCATGGAAGGCGCGCAGCTCTATGCGCTGACCACGCCGCTGCTCACCACGTCGTCGGGCGCCAAGATGGGCAAGTCGGCCTCGGGCGCCGTCTGGCTCGATGCCGAGATGCTGTCGCCCTACGAGTTCTGGCAATACTGGCGCAACACCGAGGACGCCGATGTCGGCCGCTTCCTGAAGCTCTATACGACGCTGCCGCTCGACGAGGTGGCGCGGCTCCAACAACTCGACGGCTCGGAGATCAACGAGGCGAAGAAGATCCTCGCCACCGAGATCACCGCCATGCTGCATGGCCGCGATGCTGCGGACACGGCGAGCGAAACCGCCCGCAAGACCTTCGAGGAAGGCGCGCTCGCCGACACATTGCCGAGCGTGGACGTGGACAGAGCGGCGCTGGAAGCCGGCGTCGGCATATTGTCGCTGCTGGTCACCGCCGGGCTCGCGACCTCCAACGGCGAGGCGCGGCGGCACATCCAGGGCGGCGCCGTGCGCCTCAACGACCAGCCGGTCTCGGACGACCGTCGCACGGTGACGCTTCAGGATTTGAGTCCGGAAAACGTCATAAAGCTTTCACTTGGCAAGAAAAAACACGTCCTGGCGCGGCCGGCCTGACGGGCAACGGCCTGAAGCGATCAACTGCCGGCCGAAACAAAGCTCGGTCGTAGCGACATTTGGTAGAAACACGCGTCTTGCTACTTCCTGCCGCCGAAATGCGATCAGATCGCGGTGCAGGAGGCGTGTTGCTTGGATCAGCTGGCTATTGTCGTTCGTCGCGCGACGGAGTGGGATCAGCAAGCCATTCGCGCGTTGGTGCGTTCCGAGCGTCTGAACCCAACCGACCTCAATTGGCCGAACTTCCTGGTTGCGATAACAGGAGGCCGCATCATCGGTGCGGTGCAGATGCGCAAACATACCGACGGCTCGCGCGAACTCGGATCGCTCGTCGTGGCCAAGGAGGCGCGAGGCCGTGGGATCGCTTCGCGGTTGATCGATACGCTGCTTGCCGACGATCGGGAGCCCGTCTGGGTGATCACAGCCGCGCCCAATGCCGGCGCCTATTCACGATGGGGCTTTGAGCAAATCGAGACGCGGGCGGCGCCTGCGAAGGTGCGACGCAACCATCTGATGGGAAGCCTGGCGCGCATCATCTCCTTCGTCATGCGGCGACCGATGCGGCGGCTGGTGATTCTTGAACGTCGTCCGGCAGGGGAATGGACACCATCGCGGACGTCGGTATCGGGCCATGGTCGTGAATACGGCCGGGGCGAACGAGTATCCGCCTAAAATCGAATTCGGTCGCTCACACTGATTGGGTTTGACCTCAGCGGTACTCGAAGATCGACCTGAATATGCCAGGCGCGATCACCGACAGCGGGTTGATGTCCAGAACCGGCTTGTTGGCGTTGCCCTTGAGCCGGTAGGTGACGCCGATCAGGCCGCGGTCCCTGCCATTGCCGAGCAGCGGGCCGAACAGCGGCAGTTCGCCGAAGATGCGGTTGAGGCCGTAGACCGGCATGAAGGTGCCGGTCATGTCCATATTGTTGCTCTGGTCATAGAGCGTGCCCTGGAAGGTGGTGCCGATGCGCGGGCCGCGCAGCACGCCGTTCGCCAGTTTCAGATAGCCGGCGCCCTTGTCGATCTCGGCGAAGCCGCGCTCGAACTTGACCCGCGACGTATCGATGTCGGCCTTGACCGCCTGGCTCAAATTGCGGCTGTCACCGGCCGGTGTCGTCGACACGATCGAGGCAAGCTTCGGCTCGTTGACGATGAAGAAGTTGCTGGAATCGACCTGGCCCTTCATCGGCCCATCGCTTGTGCCAGCCATCGACAGCGTGATCGAGCCGCCTTCCATGTGCTCGTAGATGTTGAGGAAGCGCAGGATCGCGCCGGCGTCCGCCGACTTCATGTTGAGCATGCGCTGGCCGTCGCCGGCCGTGTTGCTGATGGTGATCGCGGCGCCCGAACTCGCGGTTGCGCTCACCTTCAGCCCGTTCACCCTGGAACCGGCGGCGCTGTAGTCCAGCTTCAAATTGGACAGCACCTCGTCATGGAATCCGGTCAGGGAATTGACGTCGGCGCTGACCGAAATCGCATCGGAGCCGGTGGTCTTGGTGGCGGTGTCGACGTCGGAAGTGAACTGCTTGATCAGCGAGCGGGCGTCGAGTGCCTCGCCGCTGACATCGACCGCGTAGCTCTTGCCCGATCGCTTGACCGACACGGCGACATCGTCGCCCCTGTTCAGCGCGACCTTGCTGAAGCGGGCCGACGACAGGCCGCCGTTGACCAGCGTCACGTCGCCATCGACGGAAAAACTCTTTCCGTCGAGGTCGAAATCGGACAGCGTCGTGGTGCTGCCCGACTTCGCCATGACGAAGGTGACTTTGGCCGGAACGCCCGCGCCCTTGCTCCAGCCTGCCCAGGGAATGTCCAGCCTGGCATTGGTGAGGTCAGCCGAGACGTTCTGGTCGCCGCCCTCGCTCTTGTCGATCGCCACCTTTATGGTTCCCGAAAGCAGCGGCGACAGGCCAGGCATGGCGGCAGCGCGTATCTTGTCGTCGAGCACCAATGCGACCTTGCGGCTGCGCGGAGGGCCACCGTCCTTGAGCGGTTCGACGAGGTCAAGCTCGGCCGGGATGCCGTTGAGCCGCGCCTTGGCGGAGATCACCGCCTGATCGGGCCCGACCGTGATCGAACCGTCGGCCTCGGTTACCGTCTGGTCCTCGAACGGCTTGGCGAGCGACAGATCCGTGTAGTCGAGCGATACCAGCCAATCGAGTTTCGAGGTGTCGACACCAGACTGCAGCGGAATGTCCGCCTTGACGTGGCCGGTCATTTCGCCGGACAGGTCCTCCGGCACGAGACCGACATGGCGCATGGCGTTGATCGGCTCGTAGGAAGCGAGCTCGGCGATCGCCGGCGCCTCGCCGGCGACGTCGATATCGAGCGCGCCGATCACCGGCGGGCGATTGGCTTGCTTGACCGTCAGCGTGCCGTTGCTGGCCGCCACGGTGCGGCCGCTCGGCATGAAGACGCTGCCGGAGGTGAGCGCGACGTCGACGTCGTTGCCATGGAACGAAACCTCGCCCACGGCATCGCGGATCGGCGGAATGCGGCCGGCGGTGTCGAAGCGCGACCCTTCGATCTGGAAGCGGCCGAACACCTCATCGGCGGAAAGCGGAACGCCGTTGCCAAGGCGATCCGGCACGACCTGGAATCCCACGCTGGCATTGACGACGCGGCCGCCAAACAGATTGTTCAGCACCCAGAGGCGGGCGTTGCGGGCGGAGAACCAGGGCCACAATTGCTTGACATGCGAGACCGGCATGTCGTGGACGTTGAGGGAGACGGATATGCCCGGCGCCTTGCCGTCGACAAAGGTGACCGCGGCCGTGCCCATGACCTCGCTCGAGCCGCCCGACCGGACCCCGATCTGCTCGGCGAGGAGCTTGTGGCTTTTGGTCTGATAGACGCCGGCAACGCGCGCGACGAAGTCGAGCGCCGGCTCCGGCGACTCGGAAGGCGCCAAAATCGAACGGTCGCTGGTCAGGTCGTAGCGGTAGGCCGGCTCTTCGCCCGCCGTGCCGGAGGCCGGCTTCGGTCCGATCGAACCAGCGAAGTCGAAGGTCGAGCGGCCGGTCTTGAGCAGCAGCCTGTCGACCTGGATCTTGTTCGAGCCGGAGATGAGCGTGGCATTGGCATCGACGTCGGCCGGAAGCAGGCCGCGCGTGCCGAGATCGAGCACGGCGCCGGCAAGCGACAGGGAAGCCACAAGCCGCGACGCGGTCTCGCCCGCTCCTTCCGATCCCGTCAATTTGAGCGCGACCGTGCCCAGCTTTCCGCCGGTGGCCGTGGCAGCACCTTTGGCCTCGGCCAACCCGACGCTGGCGTCCAGCGCGCTGACGCGCCGCGCCGCCGGATCGCGCGTGGCCGTGGCGGCGACGGTGAGCGCCCTGCCGTCGACATCGGCCGTGGCTGACAGCCGCATGCTGCCCCGCCCCGTCTGCAGAACCGAGGCGTCGGCGACGGTGACCCGCTTGACCGAGCCGGCGTCCGGCAGCACGAACTCGACATTCGAGAGGTCGATCTGGCGCATCGAATCCTCGCGCACCGCGTCGAGCGCGTGGTTGACGTTGGCGAACACCGCGTCGGCCAGCTTCTCCGGATCGACGAGCCCGTCTTCGTTGCGCAACGCCGCCGTCCAGTCGCCGCCGCCTGACGGCATCGCCGCCGCCACGATGTGCGCGTCGGAAATCCTGGCGCTGGTCAGCCGCACCTCGCCCGAAAGCAGCGGGATCAGCCTTATGCCGAAACGTACACGCCCGGCATCGGCCATCGGCTTGCCATCGGCGGTCTTCAACACGACGTCGCTCACCTGCAAGGCGATGAAGCTCGAGCCATCGAGCGTCAGTCGTGCCGGCCCGACCGCGACATCGACATCGAAGCCGGCCAGTTTCTCGATTGCCGTCTCGGCCTCGGCCCGAAGCCGTTCGGTGCCGAAGCCCGTCGCGCCGAGCACATAGACGCCGGCCGCGGCCAGCAGCACCAGCGCGCAAAGGCCGGCAACCAGCCTCCCAAGAATGCGAAAGCCGCGGCCGATCCTGGCGCGGCCAAGCGGCGGCACCTTGCACGCAGATGGAAAAGCCCCCAGGTCGGTGATCTCGTCACGCCTGAACCTGATCTTCTCGTGCTGCGGTTCTTCCTGATCCACGCAATATTCCGTTGTAGCGAACTCGATCGTGGACGAATCCCCGCTCGACACTATATCGATGCGGCTTGGCGCGTAACCGCAAACAAGGGCACCGATATGGCTGATCTCGACCTGGGCGACCATGCGCCGCAATTCGACCTTCCGCGCGACGGTGGCGGGTCGCTCAGCCTCGCCGCGTATTCCGGAAAGCCTGTTGTACTCTACTTCTACCCGCAGGACGACACCTCAAGCTGCACCACCGAGGCGATCAGCTTTTCGCAGCTGAAGCCGCAATTCGAGAAGGCCGGCGCGGTGGTGATCGGGCTGTCGCCGGACAGCATCAAGAAGCACGACAAGTTCAAGCAGAAATACGATCTGACCATCGACCTCGTCGCCGACGAGGAGCGCAAGGTGATCGAGGCCTACAATCTGTGGGTCGAAAAGACGATGTACGGCCGCAACTATATGGGCGTCGAGCGCGCGACGTTCCTGATCGGCAAGGACGGACGCATCGCCAGGATCTGGCGGAAGGTCCGGGTCAAGGGCCACGCCGAAGAGGTGCTCGAGGCGGTGCGCGCGCTTTGACACGCGGAGCCGTTGGCCGGTCCTGGCGTGCGGTGCTGTCGACGCTTCTGGCGCCGGCTGTGCGGGCGTGGCAGGCGGCAAAAGGAAGCCATGAGCAAGGCCTGCGCCCACACCGAAACGACGCGCTCCGTCTAGCCCCTGCCGAAGGTCGGCCAGGTCGGCAGGCGCTTCAGCCAGGCCAGGCGGTTGTCGCAGAACTTGTCGATCCCCTCGCCGGTAGCATCTTGTCCACGGCGGTAAGCGTGGCGGAACCGATGCGTCCGCCCTGGCCGACGCCGGCGACGGCGTCCCAATAGAACCGTCGGTAGACGGTGGCGATCTAGCCATCGCTGATCTTGGGCAGATCCGCCTTGCTGGCGTCCGCCTTCACGTAGCGGCGGAAGTGGCGTGACGCCCTTCATCGTGGCGCCGCTCGGGTCGACCTGATTGTCCAGCCATCCGCCCTTGGATTTCAGCACCAGCGCCAGCGCGCGGGAAAAGTTGCGATCCATGGATTGCGCCTCCCGCAATCGCAAGAGTTACGGCCGCGGCGCGGGTGTAGAATTATCGCTGTGCAGTGGCGCAGCCTGCAACTATTCAGGGCTGAGATTTTCGGTTAAGGGTCAGTTGGACTTATGGGGATACAGCAATGACAGAACAACCGCGGACGCTTTGGCAACGCTTCATGCTTGACCATTTCCGCACCCAGCCTCGGCTGAACAGCATCGGAGAGGTCGAACAACTTAAGCGAGAGGCCGAACCTCCCGTAGAGACTGCTCCCTACCGCACCACTTTCAGTGGCGAGACCACGCCCGATGACGCCGACCTGGTAAGGCGGATAGCCCGCTCCTTCCGTGCGGCGTGCGCCATGCACACCGATCCTGCCGGCTCATTCTGGAAGTCGATTGTCGAACAGAAGAAGGGCGACGTCTCTGCTGCGCTGATGAATGACGACATTGATCTGGCCACCAAGCTCCTGCGCGATCCATCCAGCACCACGTTCCACTATGGTTTCGACAATCTCGTGAGCGACTTCAGCGACGCGCTTAAGAATGGTGGGGATGCCATTCACAAGCAGCAGGGCGCCATTTTTCACATCAGGCTTGTTTATCTCGCCGAAGTCATCGGCGCGATAAGACTCGCAAACCCGGAAAGTGGGCCACGGGCCGCTCTTGACACCGACATACTGATCGACGGTATCGAAGGCATCATGGGTGGGGAGTTGTCGTTTCCCAATCCATTCCCGAACGAATTCGGCATCGTATCGAAGCGCGGCGTCGCCTCATACAGGGCCATCAACTCCCTCTACCAGGCCATTTTGCTTAAGCGATATGCCGCCGGAATGCCTTCCCCCTCCGTACTCGACATCGGCGGCGGTCTCGGCCGCACCGCGTACTACGCCCAAAGGTTCGGCTTTGAGAACTACACCCTCATCGACCTTCCGACGACAGGTGTTGCCCAGGCCTATTTTCTGGGCCGCACTCTTGGCGACGATCAGATCTCGCTGCATGGCGAAGAGCGGGCAGCCGTAAACATGCGCATCCCAGAATGGCTGCCGGAAGCCCCGCCGGTCGACATCGTCATCAACGTGGATTCGTTCACTGAAATGTCGAGGGGCAGTGCCGAGACATACATTCAATGGGCGAAGGAGAACGCCAAACTTCTGATCTCCATCAACCACGAAGCCAACCCATTCACCGCCCGCGAGCTGATGCTTGCCGCCGGGCTGTCGCCATCCCGAGAACGGTATTGGCTTCGGGATGGCTATGTCGTTGAGGTGGCTGAACTCTAGACGTTCACCGACCAGCACTTTTCGTACCATCCCAGGTCACGGTCAGTGTGTCCAGCGCCGAGGTTATGAGGTTGCCGGCAAGCTTCATGTCGCTGCCTTTGGTGACGGTCAGGATGCCGTCGAAGAATCACGTGGAAAAGGTTGCCGGTCGGCGCGATGGCCGCCGCGCTGGCGCGCCTCGTCTTAAAACGGTTACAACCCGTGAATTGCAAGACGTTGCGCCAAATCAACCGACCGTTAACCTTAATGATGTGTAATCGGGCTTGTCGTTGATGTCGTAACGAAAGCTTGGTCCCGTGAACCCAACCGGTCAGTCAGCGGTCTTCGGCAGGCGCAAAGAGCCCCACACAGTCATCATCGCCCGGGGCAACGAGATACGGCATTTCACCATCCGCCCCTGGCTTGCCGCCTTCATCGGCTCGGCGCTGGCGGCGATCGCCATCGGTTACCTCCTGGCGACCTCCTATCTGGTGCTGCGCGACGATCTGATCGGCGCCACCACTGCCCGCCAGGCACGCATGCAGCAGGCCTATGAGGACCGCATCTCGGCGCTTCGCGCCCAGGTCGACCGCATCACCAGCCGCCAGCTCCTCGACCAGCAGCTCATGGAAACCAAGGTCAGCGAACTTCTCGAGCGGCAGAGCCAGCTCAGCCAGCGCCATGGCCGGCTCGGCCCGATCCTCGAACGCGCCGAGAGCGAAGTCGGCACCGCGCCCGCCGCGGCGGACGCCGCCGCCAAGCCCGACGAACATGCCGACGTGACCGGCAGCATCGCCCAGCCGGCGGCCTATTCCGTGGCCAGCCTTACCACCAGTCCGGGCGCCGGCGACACCAGGCCGTTCTCGCTGTGGTCGACCCGCTCCGACCCGCTGCCCAGCGATTCGGCCGCCGACCGTGCCGACAGGCTGTTCGTGTCGATCAACCAGTCGCTCAAGGCCATCGAAACCGAACAGCTTACCCGCGTCGCCACGCTTGCCGACAACGCCTACAAGAGTGCCGATGCCATAACCCAGGCGCTGCAGGCGGCCGGGCTGCCGGTCGACAGCGACTTCGGCAAGAGCGATGCCGGTGGTCCGCTGATCCCGGTCGATGGCTCGATGATCTTCGACAGCAAGGTCAAGGAACTCGACGAGGCGCTGGATGCGCTTGACCATCTGAAGAAGGAAGCGCGCAAGCTGCCGCTCGCCAATCCCGCGCCCGGCCATTCCGTCACCAGCCCGTTCGGCGTGCGCACCGACCCGATCCTCGGCACCGCGGCGCTGCATTCGGGGATGGATTTCAGGGCCCCGATCGGCATGGCGGCCAAGGTCACTGCGCCCGGTGTCGTCGTCAAGGCCGGCTGGAACGGCGGCTATGGCCGCATGGTCGAGGTCGATCACGGCAACGGCTTTGCCACGCGTTACGGGCATCTCAGCGAAATCGACGTCACCGTCGGCCAGAAGCTCGCCGCCGGCGACATCATCGGCAAGACCGGCAGCAGCGGCCGCTCGACCGGCCCGCATCTGCATTATGAGGTCCGCCACAATGGCGAGGCGGTCGATCCGCTGCGTTTCCTGACCGTCGGCAAGAAGGTCGAGCAGTACCTCTAGGCCACCCTGTCCCGCGATTCACTGTGCGTCGAGATTTTCCCGCCGCGTCGACAGAAACATCGTCGCTGCCGAAGCCAGAGTGGCCGCGCCGACTTTCAAGGCAGCCTCGTCGACACGAAACCTGGCATGGTGGAGCGGAACGACCGATCCGACCGCTTCATTGCGGATCCCGAGCCGGAAATAGACCGACGGGCGTTTCTCGCTGTAGTAGCCAAAGTCGTCGGCGATGGTCCATCCGGGCGTGTTGAGAACATTGTCGGCCCCGACGCAGGCCTTGGCGCTGGCGACAACCAGCTCAGTCATCTCGACATCGTTGACGACCCCCGGCTCGCCCTTGTGGATGTCGATCTCAACACTCGCGCCGTGGCTCGCCGCCATCCCCTCGGCTATCGCACGAACGCGGCGCCAGGCCCGCTCGCGGGTGGCGTCGCTGCCGCTGCGGATGGTGCCTTTCAACGTGACCTTGCCGGCGATCACATTGTAGGCGCTGCCGCCGTTGATGGTGGTCACGGATATGACCAACGGGTCGTAGGGGTCGATCTCGCGCGCGACGATCTTCTGCAGTTCGGTGACCATCGAACAGGCGACGGCTATCGCATCGATACCTTCATAGGGTTTTGCGGCGTGCGCGGCGGAGCCCGTGACGACAACGTCGAAGGTATCGCAAGCCAGGGTGTACGGACCGGAACTGACGGCGATCTTGCCGGACTGCGTATATGGATCGACATGAACGCAGATGGTGGCGTCGATATCGTCAAGAAGCCCCTCTTCGACCACCCGTCTTCCGCCCGACGGTTCGTCTTCCTCGGCGGGCTGGAAGATGAGGCGCACGGTTCCGCCAAAATCATCCCTCGACCGATGAAGATGCGCGGCAACCGCAAAGCCCATCGATGCATGGGCATCGTGGCCACATGCATGCATCACGCCTGGATTTATCGACGCATAGTCGACACCGGATTCTTCCTCGATCGGCAAGGCATCGATGTCGGCGCGAATGACCAGCTTGCGATTTGAAGGCTTGCCGGTGCCGACAATATCGACGGCCAGACCGAAGCCCGCGACGTCGCGGATGCCATCAATCCCCTGACCAGCCAGCATCTGCCGCAGGTAACGCTGCGTGTTCACTTCCCGGTTCGAAAGCTCCGGATTGCGATGCAGATGCCGGCGGATCTCGATCATCCGGTCCAGAATCCCGGCATCGATATTGGCTAGGACGGGAGCCGCGGCACCGCCCGCTGCCCTCGAATCGTCAGGCTTTGACATGGATGTCTCGCGGGAACCTGGTCAGGGTCTCATTGCCGGTTTCGGTCACCAGGATGGTCTCGCTGATCTCGATGCCCCAACCGTCCATCCACATGCCAAGGATGGAATGCACGACGTTGCCGGGCTCAAGCACCGTCTTGTCGCCTGGCCTGAGGCTGATCGTGTGCTCGCCCCAATCCGGCGGGTAGGCGACGCCGATGGAATAGCCGATACGCGACTCCTTCCTCAGCCCGTAGCGTTGAATGACCTTGCGCCAGGCGGCTTCGACCGCCTCGGCGGTCGTTCCTGGCCTGACCGCATCGAGCACCGCGTCCATGCCCTCGATCACCGCCTTTGCCGTGTCTGAAACATTTGTCGGCGTTTTGCCGAGCTGCAGCGTTCTTGCAAGCCCGGCGGCATAGCGACGGCAGACCCCGGCGAGTTCCAGAGCAATCGTCTCGTTCTCCCCGAACCGCCTGTCGCTCCACATGATGTGCGGAGCGGAGGCATTTTCGCCACCGAGAATTGTCGGAGGCAAGGCCGTAATATCGCCCGCGAAATCCGGGCTGCCGGCGATCTGCGCCGCCTGGATGGAAGCAATCGCATCGCATTCGCGAACGTCCGGTGCAATAACCTCAAAGGCCCGCGCGACCGCCGCTTCGGCCAAGGTTGATGCCTTGCGCAAATAATCGATCTCTGGCGCCGATTTGACCGCGCGAATCCAATTCACCAGAAGATCAGCGTCATGCAACCTGGCGTTGGGCAGTCCCGCGACAAGCCGGGCATGCCCTTTCGGCGAGAAATAATAGGCTTCGAGCTCGATGCCGATGTGACGATTGCCCCAGCCCTTGGCGACGATCCAGGCTGCTATCCAGTCCATGGGATGGCGATCGCCGCGTTGGACATAGTCTTCCGGGAAGCCGACCACATTCTCGGGCTTCATCCAGGCTGTGAGGAGACCGCCGGCTGCATCCATGGCGCGGCCGATCCAGACCGGCTCGACCTCCTCGATCGTAACGAGCACCATTTGGGGCGTGTAGAATGACCAGCCGTCATAGCCGGTGATGTAATGCTGGTTGGCAACATCGTTCACGATCAGAAGTTCGATGCCGCGCCTTGCCATCTCGGTGCGGATCTTTCGAAGCCGCTGCTGGTATTCGTGGTGCGAAAACGGCAATTCGATCATCTTGTCCCCATGCCTTGCTGGATCAACGGTCGCGGGCGAGCCGCCGCTCACCATTGAAATGCTTTCGACCTGGCGGCAATCGGCCAAGACGGCGCATGAGCAGGTCCTAAACCCGATGCGCCCCGCGCCTTCCCTTTGCCGGCGTCTGCCCGTCTTTCTCGGAAGAGCCGTTGACTTGATTCAGTTGTAGGATGATATGTATCACCCTATGTCCAGACATCGTTGTCGGCCCCGTTCATGACCGTTCACCGCCTTTCGCCAAAAATCCTCAGCGCCATGGAAGGCGCTGTCGGGCAAGGTGGCATCGCCATCGACGCCGGCGACATGGCGAAATACCTTGGCGACTGGTCGGGCGATCACCATGGCGGTGCGCTTGCCGTGCTGAAGCCGGCTTCGGTCGCCGAGGTTCAGGCAGTGGTGCGGCTGTGCGCAGCACTTGGACTGGGCATCATCCCGCAAGGCGGCAACACTGGCCTGGTGGCGGGAGCGATCGACATCGAGGCCCGTGGCGCGGTGGTCGTCAGCCTGGAGCGGCTGAATGCCGTTCGTCTCGTCGACGCCGACAATTTCGTCCTGCAGGCCGATGCCGGCTGCGTCCTGCAGGCCATCAAGAACGCGAGCGAGGCGCATGACTGCCTGTTTCCGCTGGCGCTCGGCGCCCAGGGCAGTTGCCAGATCGGCGGCAACGCGGCGAGTAACGCCGGCGGCATCAATGTTCTGCGCTACGGCATGGCGCGCGATCTCATCCTCGGCCTCGAAGTCGTGCTGCCGGACGGTGAATTGTGGAGCGGCTTTTCCGGCTTGCGCAAGGACAATCGCGGCTACGATTTGAAGCAGCTTTTCATCGGCAGCGAGGGAACGCTCGGCATCATCACCGGCGTCGAACTGAAACTGTTTCCAAAACCTGTCCGGGTCGAAACGGCCTATCTCGGGCTTGCCTCGTTCGAAGCAGCCATCGCGCTGTTCCGGCAGGCCCGCCGGGCCTCGGCCGATCTGATGTCGGCTTTCGAGATCATCGGTTCGGAATGCATCGAACTGGCGCGCCTGATCGACGCCGATATTGCCTCGCCGGTCGAAGCTCCCGTCCATGTGCTGATCGAGCTGTCCGCAAGTGCCCCGGTCGATTTGCGCGCGCTGCTGGTCGACTTCCTGGCCGGCGCCATGGAGAGCGGTCTCGTTACCGAAGCGGTACTCGCCGAAAGCGGCGCGCAGGCCAAGGCGTTCTGGGCGATCCGCGAGGGGCTGGTCGAGGGCCAGGCAAAACGCGGTTACCATGTGCGCACCGACCTTGCGGTCAGGATATCGGACGTCCCGACTCTCGTCGATCAGGCTCGCCGCTTCGTTACGCTCGACCATCCCGGCTGGCTGTCGCAGGCTTACGGTCATGCCGGCGACGGCAACATCCATTTCAACGTGCTACCGCCAGCCGGCCTTGCCGAGCGCGAAGCCCGCGCCAGGGGTACGGACATCACTGCCGGGCTCTACCGGATCGCCGGTACGCTCGGCGGCTCGATCAGCGCCGAGCATGGCATCGGCCGCACCCGCACCCGCGCCTTCTGGGCTGGCCTGGCGCCCACCCATCGCCGGCTCATCACCGCGCTGAAGAATGCGCTCGACCCGCAAGGGCTAATGAACCCCGGCTGCCTTCTGCCTTTAACGGAGACCTCTTCATGAAGCAAAGACTGGCCGCCATCGGCACGGTGGAAGCGCTGCCTCACCGTGTCGCCGCCTTCCTCAGCCGCGAGATCGACTCCGGCGAACTCAATCCGGGCACCAGGCTGCCGACGGAGCAGCAGCTTTCAGAGAAATTCGGCGTCAGCCGCAACGTGGTGCGCGAAGCGATCGCCCAGCTCCGTGCCGACGGCATGATCGAGGCGCGGCAAGGCGTCGGCGCCTTCGTACTGGCGCCGGAGCAGCGCGCCTCGATCCGCATCGACGGCGAGGCACTGAAAGACACCGAGAATATGGAGCGGCTGTTCGAGCTGCGCTGCATCCTCGAGGCCGAGTCGGCAGCCCTTGCCGCCGAGCGGCGGGGACAGGAGCACCTCGACGCGATCAAGGCGGCGCTCGACCGGATGAGCGGCGAGGAGCGCTGGGAAGAAGGCAGCATCGACGCCGATCTGCTGTTCCATCGCGAGATCGCACGGGCCACCGGCAACAGCTACATCCACACCTTCATTTCCTTCGTTTGCGAGCAGATCCGCCGCTCGATCCACTACGCCCGCCTCACCAATCCGCTGCACGACCTGGTGGACGTCAATGTCGGCGAGCATGTGCGCATTTACGAGGCGCTGGTCGCCGGCGATCCCAAGGCCGCCGAGGCGGCAATGCGCGCCCATATTATCGGCGCCGCCGAGCGTGTCGGCGTCAAGCTGCCCGCGGCGCGCGCCAAGCACACCGGCAAAGGGAAATGACGATGCCGCTCGGAGGTGCATACGCGATTTCGGATGTCTGCCTGCTCGTCGAAGATATCGAGCGTACGGTTGATTTCTATGTCGAGAAGCTCGGCTTTCGGCTGCGCCGCCGCGCCGAAGGCTTTGCCGATTTCCATGGCGAGGGCGTCACACTTGCGGCGTGGGAGATCGACCACATCAGCCGCCACACCGGCGTTTCGAAACTCAAATCGCCGCGCCAGGCGCACAAGATCTGCGTGGCGGTGAGGCTCGATGCACCGGGAGATATCGACCGCCTGCATGGCGAGCTGAGCGCCAAGGGCGTGTCCTTCTACGGCCCTCCGCAAGACTATGTCTGGAACGCGCGCTGCGCCTACTTCACCGATCCCGACGACACGCTTTGGGAATTATACGCCTGGCTCGACGGCGGCCCCGGCGACTACCACGACGAACAGCCGTAGACGACGCCGCGCCGTGGGAGCGGCGCCTGAAGAAGAAACAAGAAGTCTTGCAACAGGAGCGACAAATGAGTGGGAACGGACAATACGATATGAACCGCCGCAGCTTCGTGAAAGCCGGTTTCGCCGGCCTTGCCGTCGCATCGGCCGGCATGCAGCTGGTGCTGACGCCGGGCGCCAGGGCGGCCGGCAAGGTCGTCATCCAATATGACTGGCTGATGTCGAATGGACAGATCGGCGACATCGCCGCCGTCGCCAACGGCTATTTCAAGGACGCGGGGCTGGAAGTGGAATTCAGCCCCGGAGGCCCCAATGCCGCGACCGTGCCGCCGGTCATTTCCGGTGCTGCCCAGCTCGGCCAGTTCTCCGAGACGCCGCAGCTCTATGCGGCACGCGCCAGCGGCGTGCCGGTCAAGATCATCGCCTGCGGCTTCCGCACCGGCCCCTATGCCTTCACCTCGAAGCCGGCCAAGCCGATCCGCGGCGTCGCCGATCTGAAGGGCAAGAAGATCGGCATCCAGCCGACGGCGCGCTTCGTCATCGACGAGATCCTGGCCAAGAACGGCATCGACCCGTCCGAGGTCACCATCGTCAATGTCGGCTTCGACAAGGCGCCGCTGGTGCGCGGCGACGTCGATGCCATCGGCGGCTGGATCACCAATACGCAGGCTCTGAGCGTCGTCGGCGACGACCGCATCGACCTGTTGGTGCGCGATCTCGGGCTGAGTTCCTATGCCGATGTCTATTTCGCCACCGATGCCGCCATCGAGAAGGATCCGGACACGCTGGCCAAGTTCATCGGCGCGGTCGCCAAGGGCTGGGGCTGGGTGCACGCCAATCCGCAGGAAGCGGTGAAGAAGATGGTCGCCGCCTATCCGGAAATGGACCTCGGCTGGGAAGAAAAGACCATCAATCTGGTGCTGAAGCTGTCCTTCGACGGGCAGACCGCCAAGGACGGCTGGGGAACGTTCGACCCAGCCTCGATCGAGGAGCAATTGGTGCTGCTGGACAAGGTCGGCCAATACCCGAACGGGCGGCCGGCCGCAGCCGACGTCTACACCACCAAGATCCTCGAACTCTCGGCCGCCGACCGGCCCAAGCTCGACGCGCCCGCCGCCTGATGGCGAACGCAATCGAGGCAAGCAGGCTGGATGTCGGCTACGGCGGCCGGCAGACGGCGGTGAAAGTGCTCTCCGGCCTCGACCTCACGGTCGCGGCCGGCTCCTTCCTGTCGATCCTCGGCCCGTCGGGCTGCGGCAAGTCGACCTTGCTCCGGGTGGTCGCCGACCTGCTCGATCCGCTCGGCGGCACGATCAGCGTGCTTGGCGACACGCCGCACGCGGTGCGCTCGCGCCGCGATGTCGGTTTCGTCTTCCAGGATTCGACCCTGCTGCCCTGGCGCACGGTTCGTGACAATGTCCGTCTGCCGCTCGGCGTCGGGCAAGGCAGCCTGACGCGCACGATCGAGGATCGCAGCGACGAATTGCTGGAGCTGATGGGGCTTGCCGGCTTTGGCGAGCGCCTGCCGCACCAATTGTCGGGCGGCCAGCGGCAGCGTGTGGCGATCGCCCGCGCGCTGCTGGGACAACCGAAGTTGCTTTTGATGGACGAGCCGTTCGGCGCGCTGGACGAAATCACCCGCGACCGCCTCAACGACGAATTGCTGGCGCTGTGGCGGCGGACCGGCACGACCATTCTCTTCGTCACCCATTCGATCGCCGAAGCCGCCTATCTCGGCGAGCGCGTCATCGTACTTGCCGCCAATCCCGGGCGGCTGGTCAAGGACCTGGACATGCGGCCGTTCAAACAGGACGGCAACCGCTGCTCACGCGAGGATCCCGCTGTTATCGCCGCCATGGCCGAATTGCGCGGCGCGCTGGAGCGGGCCTCATGAGACAGGCACCCCTGCCGCCAGCGCTGGCGATTGCGCTCCCCGTCCTGGGTGCAGCCTCGATTCTGCTCTCCTGGCAGTTCCTGCTGCCCTGGCTCGGCGTGCCGGCCTATATCGTGCCCACGCCGACGGCCATATTCGGGGTTTTCCGGAAGAGCCTTGCGCTGTTTATGAGCAATCTCTGGCCGACACTGGTCGAGGCGCTGGCCGGTTTCGTCATCGGCAACCTTGCGGGCGTGCTGCTGGCGGTGGTCTTCGTGCACAGCCGCGTGCTGCAGGCCGCATATTTTCCGATCGTGCTGTTCTTCAACACGATCCCGATCTTGGCGCTGTCGCCGATCATCATCCTGATCTTCGGGCTTGGCATGACGCCGAAGATCGTCATTGCCGCGGTGATCTGCTTCTTCCCGACCTTGGTCAACATGATCCGCGGGCTGGATTCGGCCAGCGACAGCGAGCACGAACTGTTCCGGGTGCTGTCGGCGACGCGCCGGGAGGTCTTCTGGAGCCTGCGCCTGCCGCGAGCCCTGCCGATGCTGTTCTCCTCGCTGCGGATCGCATCGGCCACCGCCGTCATCGGCGCCATCGTCGGCGAATGGATCGGCTCGGACAAGGGGCTCGGCGCGCTCATCATCCAGGCGAGCTTCAACTACCAGTCGGACCGCCTCTATGCGGCGATCGTGCTGTCGTCGTCGCTGTCGATCGCGCTGTTCGCAATCGTCGTGCTTGTTGAGCGCCGCGTCATAAAATATTGAAAGTTCTGCCGATTTTCTCCTTCAAGCCAACCCAAACCGCTCCACCGCCCGCATGATGCCGCGCAGTTCGGCCAACCCCTTGAGGCGGCCGATCAGCGAATAGCCTGGGTTGATCCTGGTCTTGCCGATGTCGTCGGCAAGCAGGTGGCCATGGTCAGGACGCATGGGGATGCGCCAGTCGCTCCTGCCTTCCTTGCGCCGGCGGACCTCTTCCTTCATCAGTGCCAGGATCACCGCCGCCATGTCGGTGGAGCCTTCCAGATGTTCGGCCTCGAAGAACGAGCCGTCGTCCTCGCGCGTGACGTTGCGCAGGTGGACGAAATGGATCCGCGACGCGAACTCCTCGATCATCGCGACAAGGTCGTTGTCGGCGCGCACGCCGTAGGAGCCGGTGCAGAAGGTCAGGCCGTTCGCCGGGCTGTCGACCGTCTCCAGGATGAAGCGTGCGTCTTCTGCGGTGGAGACGACCCGCGGCAGCCCGAACAGCGAGAAAGGCGGATCGTCGGGATGGATGCACATGCGCGCGCCCACCTCCTCGGCGACAGGGATGATCTCCTTCAGGAACCATGCAAGGTTGGCGCGCAGTTCCGCCGGGCCGATTGCATCGTAGTCGGCAAGCGCCTCGCGCATCGTGTCGCGGTTGTACTTGCGTTCGGTGGCCGGCAGTCCGGCAATGAGGTTGCGCTCGATCGTGTCGATCTGCTCGTCGCTCAAGGCCTTCAGCCGCGCTTCCGCCTCGGTGATGCGCGCCGGGCTGTAGCTGGCCTCGGCATTCCGCCGCTTCAGCACGAACAGGTCATAGGCGGCAAAGTCGATCGCGTCGAAGCGCAAGGCGTAGCCGGTGGTCGGCAGCCGGTACATGAGATCGGTGCGGGTCCAGTCGACCACGGGCATGAAATTGTAGCAGATGGTCGAAATGCCGGCCTCGGCCAGGGCGCGAATGGTGTCCTTGTAGAAGCCGGCGTAGCGCTGCCGCTCCGCCGAACCGATCTTGATCGAATTGTGGACGGGAATGCTCTCCACCACCGCCCAGGTCAGCCCTGCATCCTCGATGATGCGCTTGCGTTCAAGGATATCGGCCAGAGGCCAGGCACGGCCGTCATAGATGTTATGCAGGGCCGACACGATGCCCGTCGCCGCTGCTTGCCTGACATGATCGAGCGTGACCGGATCGTCCGGCCCGTACCAGCGCCAACATTGTTCCATAAAGGTCCCTTCCGAAGCGAAGCCAAAACCGTATTGTTGGACCATAGTCGGAGTCGAGACTTCGGCAATCCCAACGACGCATGACGGAGTTTCAGCCATGAACGATTTTGGCGGCAAGGTTGCCCTGGTGACGGGAACAACCGGGATCGGCCTGGCAAGCGCCAGACGCCTGGCGGCGGGTGGTGCCGCGATCATCGCCTGCGGCATCGACAGCAACGCAAATGCGGCGATGCAGGCCGAACTCGACCACTCGGGCGCAAAGTCGCTGGTGGTGACGACGGACGTTTCGTTGCCGGATCAGGTTGCCCGGGCGGTCGCCGCCGGCGTCGCGCGGTTCGGCGGGCTGGACGTCATCGTCAACTCCGCCGCCGTGCACCCTTACGGCACGGCAACGAGCACCGATTTCGAAACCTGGAACCGGGCGATGACTGTCAATGTCGGCTCGATCTATTTGACCGCTCATTTCGGCATTCCCGAAATGATCAAACGGGGCGGCGGCGCTATCGTCAACGTTGCTTCGGTGCAGGGCCACGCCTGCCAGCAGAACGTTGCCGCCTATGCGACGACGAAGGGAGCGATCCATACGCTGACGCGCTCGCTGGCGCTCGACTTCGCCCGCCAGGGGATCCGCGTGAATTCGGTCAGCCCCGGATCGATCCGCACGCCGATCCTGGAAAAGGCGGCGCGCGGCGACAGCGGTAGCGACGCCGATGTCGAAGCCGTCTACAAACGCTTCGGCGAGGCGCACCCGCTTGGCCGTATCGGCGAACCGGAAGAAGTGGCGGAGCTGATCGCGTTTCTGTGCTCGTCTAAGGCGGGGTTCTGCACTGGCGCCGACTACAAGATCGACGGCGGCCTGACCGCCGGCATCGGGGTCAAATGAAGGATTAAGATCAACCTGAACTCGCAAGCTCGCGGCGCTGGCGGCCAAACTCCGCTGAGGCCGGCGGGCTGTCGAATGGGACTGCACAAAAATCGAGAATACTCACTGAGGGACGAGACAATGGACGATTTTCATACGAAACGCATGATCCTTGAATTCCTGAGAAAGCACACCTTGGCGGTCATCGCGACCTGCCATCGTAATGGAACGCCGGAGGCTGCTACGGTCGACTTCTCGGTGCGCGACAATCTTGAGATCGTGTTCAGCACTTTCAAGGACACGCGAAAGTTCGACAATCTCGCGGAGCGTCCCGGCGTCGCGTTCGTAGTCGGATGGAACGACAATATCACGGTTCAATACGAGGGTGAGGCAACAAGGGTTCCTGCCGCGGATATCGAACAATACCAGGAAGCTTATCTCAACAGCGTTCCGGCCGACAGGGAGTTCATCGAGAGAGGGGCCGTGATGTTCAAAGCGACGCCGCGGTGGATTCGATATTCCGATTTCAACAAGGAGCCTCCCGAGCTGATCGAGATTCAATTCTGACAGACGTAACGGCTTCGGGTCGCCGTCCGAGGCCAGCAGAACGTCGCCGCCTATGCGACGACGAAGGGAGCGATCCATACGCTGACGCGCTCGCTAGCGCTCGACTACGCCCGCCAGGGGATCCGCGTGAATTCGGTCAGCCCCGGATCGATCCGCACGCCGATCCTGGAAAAGGCGGCGCGCGGCGACAACGGGACCGACGCCGATGTCGAGGCCGCCTACAAACGCTTCGGCGAAGCGCACCCGCTTGGCCGCATCGGCGAACCGGAAGAGGTAGCGGAGCTGATCGCGTTTCTGTGCTCGTCTAAGGCGGGCTTCTGCACAGGCGCCGACTACAAGATCGACGGCGGCCTGACCGCCGGCATCGGGGTCAAATGAAAGGATTGAGATCAACCTGAAAAATGGTGGGCGATGACGGGCTCGAACCGCCGACATCTTCGGTGTAAACGAAGCGCTCTACCAACTGAGCTAATCGCCCGCTCCGGCGCGGACCTTTAAGCGGTCATGACAGGCTTCGCAAGGCAAAATGAACGGGCAACGTCCTGTTCGGATGCCGGTTTCGCCAACAAAGCGAGGCTTGTCAAAAAACCTTCTCCTGTTTGCTGTTATGCTGTCCCACTCCGCTTGACACCCGGTGGCGAACCCCTTATCCAGCGGCCCAACGACGAACACGGCTGACACGTGCTCGTCTTGTGCGCGGGTGTAGCTCAGTCGGTTAGAGTGCCGGCCTGTCACGCCGGAGGTCGCGGGTTCGAGCCCCGTCACTCGCGCCATTTCTTCCCAACGTATCGGTTTCGCACCTGGCACGAGTTCAACCGGACTCGTTCGCAGGCGCGGCATCGTCTGTGCCGTATTTACAAAACCCGTGCCGGCTGTGAGAAGCTGCTGGCACACCGAACCCATATTGTTCGGGTCAGGGAGGGCTTGCGATGAGCGATCACGGGGATAGCGGGACGCGTCCGAACATTCTTGAGACCACCCTCGCCGCTGCCTTGCAGGACCAGCGAACGGTGGACGAGCAGCGTCAAAGCATTGCGCCTCTGCTCGACGGCATGTCCTTCTACGACAGCATTCGACACAATGACGAGCGCGGCAGCGTCACCGAGATCTACGACCCTCGCTGGGGCTGGCATCCCGACCCGCTGGTCTTCTCCTATGTTTTCACAATTCGGCCCGGCATGGTGAAGGGTTGGGGGCTGCACAAGCTGCACGAGGACCGCTATTTCGTGGTCAGCGGCGAACTGGAGCTGGTTGTCTACGATCCAAGGCCGGACTCCAGCACATACGGCAAGATTTCCAAGGTCTACCTTTCCGGCAGCCGTCCCCGGCTCGTCAATATCCCGAAATTCGTCTGGCACGCCGACCACAATATCGGCATGTCCGATGCGGTCGTCATCAACTTTCCGACCATCCAGTACGATCACTCGAATCCCGACAAGTATCGCCTGCCGATCGACAGCGATCTCATTCCCTACGATTTCGGAAGCGCGAAGGGATGGTGAGCAAACCGGGCTTTTCCATCCTGATGCCGACCCACTCGCGCGTCGACGTCATCGGCCTGGCCATTCAAATCCGTCCTGGATCAGACCGTCGACGATTTTGAATTGCTGGTCGTGGGCGACGGCTGCGCGCCCGGCACCGCCGAGGTCGTGCAGCCTTTGGTGACGCCCGCATCCGTTCTTCGATCTCCCCAAGGCGCCGAGCTACGGCTACGCGAACCGGAATATCGCGCTGCGCGAGGCTTGGGGCGAGCTGATCGGCTTTGCTGCCGATGACGACCTCCTGTTTCCGGATCACCTTCAAACCCGGGCGGATGGTCTCAAAGGCGGAGCCGCGTTTCGTCGCGGCGTCTCTGTCCGGCGCGCCTCTCGAACCAATTACCGCGGACGCGCTCGATTCCATCGCTGCAGAATTTTACCCAGCTCCCCACGGAACGCGGGCATGGAATTTGCCGCTGCCGGGTCTGCCTCGGCGCCCTTCGACCCCCGTCCATAGATCAGTCCGAGGACCAGACCGATGTATCCGACCTGAAGAATGATCAGAGCAACAACAGCCCAGCCGAACGCCTTCCAGATGGAGCCGGTTTCCAACACTGCCCAGATCGCCACGATGAACGACGTCGCGAACATGCCCACCAGAAACTGCGGAAAATACATAACACCCAGCTCCCATTTTTTGGCGGTCCAGCGCCTTTCAGCTGCTAAAGACCCGCCGCTCCATTAGCGGAGCGGCGGGGCCCCCCAATTGCCCCCCGATTGCCGGACTGATGAGTGGCCCGGCATTGCTGACAATGCAATTACGGCGCCAAACTCAGTGGCCCATTACGGGACACCTATGCCAATGGCGCAAGACCGGATTGCCGATAAACATTATCTGTGGCTAATATGCCACCCTGGTCGGAAGGGACCAAGGTGGCAAGGTTTATGGCAGGCTTGTTGGCCGCGATGCTGGTAGCGTCGGCAGGCCCATGCTGGTCCAACGACGCCAGCAAGCAGATCTCCGAAGACGCACTGAGACTGACCAGCGCCCGGATGTATTCCGGCATTCTGCGCCAGGAATGCCTGCACGGACGGCGCTACGCGCAAAGCCGGATCGAGAATGGTTTCAAAAGGCATTTCGAGGAAATGCGGCTGCAATTGATCGCGGATGGGTACACCATCGTGCCAAGCGTGACAGAGAACAACGCACCGTGGATTCTTTCAGAGATGGCATTTGACGCCAACCGGCGGCTCGGCATCCCGCGCCAATTCGGCTGCCTTGATGCATACTGGCTCGACGGCAATCCGGACTGGTGAGCCCGCCTGGGACGCTGTCGAACTCAACCTCTCGCCAGTAGCGCCTCGACCTCCTGCAGCGTCGGCATCGACGGCGCCGTGCCCGGCCGGGTCACCGAAATGCCGGCGACGGCGCAGGCGAAACGCACCGCTTGCAGCGGCTCGACGCCTTTGGCAAGCGCCGCAGCCAGGCCGCCATTGAAGGCATCGCCGGCGCCTGTGGTTTCGACCACCGGCCCGGCATTGACCGCGCCGACATGGTCGGAACCGCTGGCCGTGTGCAGCAGCGCGCCCCTCTCGCCAAGCGTGATGATCACCGCACCGACTCCCTTTTTCAGCAGACTGTCGGCGGCACGGCGGGCATCGTCGACCGACGCGACCTTGATGCCGGTCAGTTCCTCGGCCTCGGTCTCGTTGGGCGTGACGTAATCGCAGAGCGTGTAGATGCGGTCGGGCAGGCTTGCCGCCGGCGCCGGGTTGAGGATCGTGGTCACCCCTGCCCCGCGCGCGATCTCGAGCGCCTTGAGCGCCGCCTCGATCGGCTGCTCAAGCTGTGTGACGAAAACGCCGGCCGAGCGGATCAGGCCGGCATTGGCCTCTATATCGGCAGGCGAGATCAACATCGCAGCACCTGGGCTGACGATGATGGCGTTGTTGCCGGTCGTTTCCTCGACGAAGATGTAGGCGGCACCGGTGTAGCTGTCTGGCGTGTCGATCACTGCAGCCT
The DNA here is from genome assembly GCF_014843845.1 of Mesorhizobium amorphae. GTDB lineage: Bacteria > Pseudomonadota > Alphaproteobacteria > Rhizobiales > Rhizobiaceae > Mesorhizobium > Mesorhizobium amorphae_A. The sequence goes on from NZ_JHQS01000015.1 coordinate 302,949, forward strand.
TCACACCGGCCTCTTGCCAGGTGTGCTTGGCCATGTCGGCGAAGGCATCGACGCCGAGGCGCGTCAGGAAGGTGATGTCGGCGCCGAGCTTGCCGGCGGCCACGGCCTGGTTCGAGCCCTTGCCGCCGGGGCCGAGCTTGAACGAGTTACCGAGGATCGTCTCGCCCATGCGCGGCTGGCGATCGGCGCGATAGGCGGTGTCGGCAACGAAGACACCGAGAATGACGACAGGCTTGCCGGCCGCCATGATGCTACTCCGCATCCGGCGGAACGACGCCCTTGCGGAACGCAAAGCAGCCATAGAAGCGGCGCTCGCCGGTCTGGATGACGCAATAGGCTTTCTTGGCGCGTTCGTAGAAGGCATAGCGCTCGACCGAAATCATCGGCCACGCCTTGCCCTCGGCGGCATCGATTTCTTTCTGGACTTCCTTCTGCACAGGCGGAATTTCGTCCGGCTTGCCGACGATCTCCATGCGTGCGGCCGCGTCGTCGACGAATGTGTCCAACGGATAAAGCGACAGCACCGCCCTGGCCACATCGGCCGCTGGCGCGTCAATGCGCAACAGCTTACCGAGCACGGTCTGGCGCGCCACGGAATCGGCGGGGAAATTGGTGTCGGCGATGATCAAATCGTCGCCGTGGCCCATCGCCCGCAGCGCCTGGAGCACATCGGCATTGAGCAGCGGATTGATCCCTTTGAGCATGGCATTCCTCGTGGAAAAGTCAGTTGGAAATCAGAGCCGCTTGCCGGTCTCTGCGTCGAAGAGGTGGACCTGGTCGAGCCGCGGCTTGAGGTGCAGCGTGTCGCCCGGCTTGAAGTCGTGGCGCTCGCGAAACAACGCCACCATCTCGCCCTCGCCGAAGCGGACGAAGACCAGGGTTTCGGAACCGGTCGGCTCGACCACGGAAATCTTCGCGGCGACTCCGTCGGGATGGATTTCCAGATGTTCGGGCCGTACACCGTAGACGACGGCCTGGCCGTCCTGCGCGGCGCTGCTGGCGGCGATCGGGAACGGCGTGCCCGATATGTCGACCACCGGCTTGTCGCCCTTCTTCACGATGCCCTTCAGAAGGTTCATCGAGGGTGAGCCGATGAAGCCGGCGACGAACAGATTGGCCGGCCGGTCGAACAACTCCAGCGGCGCGCCGATCTGCTCGATGCGGCCATCGCGCATCACCACGATCTTGTCGGCCATGGTCATGGCTTCGATCTGGTCGTGGGTGACATAGATGGTGGTGGTCTTCAGCCGCTGGTGCAGTTCCTTGATCTCGGTGCGCATCTGGACACGCAGCTTGGCATCGAGGTTGCTGAGCGGCTCATCGAACAGGAACACCTGCGGGTTACGCACGATGGCCCGGCCCATGGCGACGCGCTGGCGCTGGCCGCCCGACAGCTGGCGCGGATAGCGCTTGAGATAGGGCGCGAGGTCGAGGATGTCGGCCGCCCGCTTGACCCGCTCGGCGACGACGGCCGGGTCGGTCCTGCGCAGCTTCAGCGCGAAGGCCATGTTCTGCTCCACCGTCTTGTGCGGATAGAGCGCGTAATTCTGGAACACCATGGCGATGTCGCGCTTGGCCGGCGGCAAATTGTTGACGACGCGCTCGCCGATGGCGATCGTGCCGCCGGAAACGGTCTCCAGCCCGGCCACCATCCTGAGCAGCGTGGACTTGCCGCAACCCGAGGGACCGACCAGCACGACGAACTGGCCGTCGGCAATATCGACGCTGACGTCGTGCAGGACCTTGACGGTTCCGAACGCCTTGGCCACATTGCTGATCGCGACTTGAGCCATCATCCCCCCTGGGGTTTTGGACCTGCGGGTCCTTCGTTTGCCGTGAAGCTAACCAACGCTGACGGCAAGGGCAAGTCAGTCTCTTATAGATAAAAAACCTATTGTCGTTGACACGGCATTCGGTTGTGCGAATAGTGAAGGTGTCAGGGTTCTTGGCCCTCTTCCGCGCGCGTCGGCACGCTTGTCCGGACATCGGAAGTCGACGCGTTACGGGAGGAAGCTGGGGCCGTAATTTTCCGGGAGTCGCGTCGTTGGGGAACACCGTTAGCGCTCCACTATCCGAAACTGTCACCATTGATCTTCTGGGAGGAACGAGATGAGAGTCAGCCTTTTCAACCAACTTATGCGCGCGGGTGCCACGCGGCGCGACATACTGAAGGGAGCTGCCGGCATGGCCGCGCTCTCGGCGGCATCCAGCGCCGGTCTTGGCGCATTGACGCGTCCAGCATCCGCCGCCGATGATCTGCGCGCGCAGATTCTGCAAATCCCCGGCGTCGGCAAGGGTCAGCCGACCGACGCCGACTTCCAGAAGGTCGGCGAGCTTTGCCTCGAAGCCACCAAGGCCAACGTCAAGGAAGGCGAATTCGCCGGCGTCGAGCTCTCCTTCATGGGCCTCAACAACCAGAACCTGCACAATGTGCTGTTCCGCGGCTTCCTGAAGCCGTGGGAGGCCTATACCGGCGCCAAGATCAGCTGGATCGATCTGGCGCAAGCCGACTACAATCCGCGCCTGCAGCAGGCGATCGCCACCGGCACCGTCGATTTCGACATCATCGAGATGGGCGCGCCGTTCGAAGGCGACGTCTGCGGCAAGGGCCTCACCTCTGAAATGCCGGACTGGGTCAAGGACCAGATCGACATGAAGGACGTTGTGGCCTATCTGCAGCCGCCGGTCGGCACCTGGGATGGCAAGCAGTACCGCATCACCGTCGACGGCGACGCGCACAACTTCAACTACCGCACCGACGTGTTCTCCGACTCTGATCTGGCAGCAGCCTGGAAAGCCGATAGCGGCGACAAGGCAGGCCTGACGGAGTGGGGCGTGCCGAAGACCTGGCAGCAGGTGCAGGCCGTGACCAAGTTCCTCAAGGGCAAGCAGATGAAGGGCCAGGACGTCTTCGGTTATCTCGACGCGCCCAAGGCCTGGGGCGGTTTCGGCTTCTACTTCCTTGGCAGCCGTGCCAGTGCTTATGCCAAGCACCCTGATGACAAGGCGTGGCTGTTCGATCCGGATACGATGAAACCGCGTATAAACAACCCGGCTTGGGTGCGCGCAATCCAGGACGTGATCGACGCGCTGCCTTTCGAACCGCAAGATCAAATCAATGCCGACCCGAACCAGACCTGTTTCTCCCAATTCCTGGGCGGCACTGGTTCGATGCTGGCTTGGTGGGGAGACGCGGGCTCGAATGCGAAGACTAACGACTCGTCGGTCGTCGGCGATGTCACAGGATTCTCGATCCTGCCAGGCTCCGACGATGTCTACAATTCCAAGACCGGCGCCTGGGACAAACTGGCCAGCGGCCCGAATTATGCTCCGAACTGCGCCTATCTCGGTTGGGGTGTCTATGTCATGGCCCGCGTCGACAGCGACGAAAAGAAGAAGAAGGCGGCCTGGTCTGCCGCTGCTCATCTCGGCGGCAAGGATCTGTCGCTCTGGTGCGCGGCGTATCCGTCGGGCTTCCAGCCCTACCGCAACAGCCATTTCAACATTCCGGAATGGGTGGCGGCGGGTTACGACGAGGCCTTCATCACCTCGTATCTCAAGTCGGAAGCCGACAGTTACAACCATCCGAACGCGGCGATCGAGCCACGCATCCCCGGCATCTTCCAATACTACAGCGCCGCCGAGGATATTCTGGCCAACACCTTCGCCGGCAAGATGAAGGCGCAGGAAGGCGCCGACGCCATCGCCGCCGCCTGGGAGAAGCTGACCGACCAGATCGGCCGCGAAAACCAGATCAAGCTCTACAAAGCCTCGCTTGGCGTGTAGGCTGATCGCAAGTGAACAGGGTCCGGCGGCGAAAAGCCGCCGGACCTGACCGGCCAGGCCGGTCGTAGGGGCCTTCTTATGAATGGACGAGACGCGTGGCTGACCAGACCTTGCCTACCAATGCATGGCCGGCAAACGGCGTTCCAGCCGATCTGATCGCACCGGGCCGCAAGCGGCTCGGTTTCGCCTTGATGACCGTGGCGACGCTCGGCCTGCTCGCTGTCATCGCACTGCAGATCCTCTACAAGACGGAAGTTACCACGCTCGGCTTCGACACCTGGCGGCCGGTCATCTATGCCTATGTGCTGTGGGGCGTGGCGCTCGGCGCCGGCCAGGTGCTGACGCGTGGCGAGGACGGCCAGCGCGCGCTGTTTCTTCTCCCCGCGCTCCTGTTCACCATCGCCATGGTGGTCTTCCCTACGCTGTTCGGCTTCTACATCGCGCTGACCGACTGGAACCTCAGTTCCTTCTCCGGCCGGAAATTCAATGGGCTCGACAATTTCTGGCAGATGCTGGCCGACCCCTATTACCGCAACGCGCTGTTCAACATGGTGCTCTACGTGCTCGCCGTGCTGGTCGAATATGCCATCGCCTTCGGGCTGGCGCTGCTGCTCAACGCGCAGATCCGCGCCAGAAAATTCTTCCGCGTTGTCTTCCTCCTGCCCTTGATGCTGTCGCCGGTGGCGGTGTCGTGGATGATCGGCAAATCGCTGATGGAGTACCGGTTCGGGCCAGCCGCCACGCTGGCACGCACTCTCGGCTGGGAAAACCCGGCCTTCTTCTCGGATCCAATCATCGCCCGCATCTCGATCATGGTGCTCGATGCATGGACCTTCATTCCGTTCATGATGATCATGCTGCTCGCCGGCCTGCAGGCGATGTCGCGCGAGGTGCTCGAGGCGGCGCGCGTCGACGGCGCCACAGCCTGGCAGACCTTCTGGCAAGTCACCTTCCCGCTGATGCTGCCGGTGTCGGTGACGGCGGTGATCCTGCGCATCATCTTCAAGCTTAAGCTTGCCGACATCATCATCACCGTCACGTCGGGCGGTCCCGGCGGCGCCACGGATTCGGTGTCGAGCTTCATCTACCGCGAATACCGCGACCGCTCGAATGTCGGCTACGGCACCATGCTGGCGATGGCCTATCTCGTGATCATCGTCGTGTTCGTGACATGGCTGTTGAAATTCGCCAACCGCTTCGTGCGCAACGTGAACTGACAGGCGAACAGATGAGCGTGCAGACCACCGACTATACCGCCTCCGAAATCCGCTCGCCGGCGAGCTTCGTCGCCAACCGCGTTTTCATCTATGGCGCGCTGGCGTTCTGGGCCTTCATCTGCCTGTTCCCGATCTATTGGACGATAACCACCTCGTTCAAGACCGCGGTCGACGTCACCCAGGGCCATCTCATCCCGTTTGTCGACTTCCAGCCCGACTGGAAAGGCTGGCGCTCGCTCGGCCTGTCGCCGGACTCGATCTTCCAGACCTCGACAGTGCGCGAGGAATTCCTCAAGCGCTTCATGAATTCGGTCATCACCTCGGTCGGCGCGTCGAGCCTTGCCATCGTCATCGGCAGCCTCGCCGCCTACGGCCTGACCCGCTACCGCTACCACTTCGCCTGGTTCAAGAACGAGGACATCTCCTTCTTCTTCCTGTCGCAGCTGATCCTGCCGCCAGTGGTGCTGGCGCTGCCCTTCCTCGTGCTCTATCGGGAAGTCGGCCTGCTCGACACGCGCATCGGGCTGATCCTGCTCTACACGCTGATGGTGCTGCCGATCGTCATCTGGATCATGCGCGACCAGTTCAACTCTATTCCCGTCGAACTTGAGGAGGCAGCCCTTGTCGATGGCCTGTCGATCTGGGGTGCCTTCTTCCGCATCGTCATGCCGATCGCGCTGCCGGGCATGGTCGCCGCCTTCATCCTGGCGATGGTGCTGTGCTGGAACGAGTATTTCTTCGCCGCCCTTCTGACCTCGACCGATGCCAAGACCATCCCGGTCATGGTGGCGAGCCAGACCGGTTCGCAAGGCATCAACTGGTGGTCGATGGCAGCGCTAGCCACTGCCGCAATCGCACCGCTTGCCGTCATCGGCATCGCGCTGGAACGCTACCTGATCATGGGTATGACGGCGGGAGCCGTGAAGTAGGCGATGGCCAACAAATACTGGTTCGCGCGCAATCGGCGGGGCAACGGCTACAGCAGAGGCGTGATGCCGATCAGTTGGGAAGGGCGGGCTGTGATCGCCGGCTTTGTGGTGGCGATGGTCGCCGGTGGCCTGATGATGCTGCTGACCGTGCTCTACACGAAGTCGTTTCCTCTCGGCATCGCGCTCTTCGCCATCCTGGCAATCGCCGGCGGCGGCACGTTCATCTGGGCTGCGGCGACCAAAGTCGATCCCGACAAGACCAGGGCCGACTATCAGGCCGAACGGCTAAGAGCCAGATCGTCCGGGTCTAGACGGATCTAGCGCGAAAGCGTCGTTCGCAGATGATCGAGGATCATGGCGACGCCCTTGTTCCCGAGTTCCACCGAAGCGTCCGGGGCGCTCGCCGTGTACCAGCCGGTGTTGTCAGCGAAGTGGCCGGCATCTACCGCTTCCGGGCAGAGTGCCAACATCAGCGAGGTCTCGCCGATACCGGCATGATCGAACGGGTATTTTCCGTTCATGGCCGCCGGCATCAGCGGATGCACCTGCACCCAATTGAAGAAGTTTTCGCCGGCGGCGTGTTCGGAATAATAGTCGGCCATCGCGTCCGCTCCCCACCAGCCCTCGCCGCGCTCTCTTTCGAGGAAGCGGAAGATCGCCTGCCTGCCGGCGCTCTTGAAGGCAAGATCGGTCGGCATGCCGGCGGCGAAATTCTCGGTCTGATGGTGGATAATGGCGTGGATGTTGCGAAAGCCGATGCGCAGCAGGCTGTGGAACAATTCCTCCGCGAACGGCGCCAGTTGATTGCCGCCGACCTGCACCGAACCGCTGCCCTCCGGCGGTGCCACCGCATAGCTCGCAGCGCCGTAGTAGAAAGGCGGCAGGATGACGATGTCGGCTTCCTTTTCGAACAGATCCAGCGTCTTGACGACGGCCAGCGTGTCCATGCCGACAGCCATGTGCTCGCCATGGTATTCGAGCACGCCGAGCGGCAGCACCACCGGCCAGTTCTCCGCGATCGCTCTGCGGATCTGGTGCGGCAGCATCAACTCATAGCGCATGCCCCTACTCCATATTGGTGTGGCGGGTGCGCATCGCCTCCGGCGTCGCGCCGGTGAGGTCCTTGAGCTTCAGCACCATCACCTCAAAGAGCAGGAACAACGCACCTTCGAACAGCGAGCCCATCGGCAGGACAGAGGTCTTTGCCGCGCCCTGATCGCTGGCCATGGTCTGCGCCGGGATGAGCAAGGTGAAGTCGGCGCGTTTGGCCGCGCTGCTTGCCGCCTCGGCGGTGAGCAGCAGCACCGTGGCACCCGCATCGCGGGCGACCTGCATCAGGGTCAGCACGGTGGTGGTCTCGCCTGGGCCAGAGCTGACCAGGAAGACATCGCCCTCACCCAGCGGCGGCGTGGTCATGTCGCCGACCACCGACACCGGCAGGCCGAGATGGTAGAGCCGCATGGCGAAACCCTTGACCTGCAGCGCCTCGCGGCCACAGCCATAGACGGCGATTTTTCCGGCGCCGGCGAGCATGGCGCAGGCGGCGTCGACCTGGCTCTCGTCGATCCGGGCAAGCACCTTGCCGAGTTCACCCAGCGCGGTGTCGAACAGGGTCGTGCCGGTGCCGGTCATGCGCGTTCCACCCGCATGAGGGACCTGAAAAACGATCGCGATCTCTTCTTCACGTTTCCCCCGAACAGCTTGTTTTTGTTCATGCTATCACCGCGAAAATGCGTGTCCAACGGCCCTCGGTGCTTTTGCTAGGCCACCAGCATGATAGTGTCATGTCAGACAAATCAATCCGGGATAACCGCAGGACATGAAGACACGGCATTTCGACCGCATCGGCAATGGCGGCATAGACTTCACCGAGCTCGGCTTCGGCACGGCGCCGCTCGGCAATCTCTACCGCGCCGTCTCCGACGAGGATGCCAACGCCACGCTGGAAGCGGCATGGCGGACCGGCTGCCGCTACTTCGACACCGCCCCGCTCTATGGGCTCGGCCTGTCGGAAACCCGGCTCAATCCGTTCCTGCGCGGCAAGAAGCGGGACGACTATGTGCTGTCGAGCAAGGTCGGGCGCATCATGCGTGCCTGTCCGCCCGAACAGCGCACCGGCATCGGCAAGTTCTTCGACACGCCGTCGCGCCGCGAAGTCTACGACTACAGCTATGACGGCGTCATGCGCTCCTTTGAGGCTTCGCTGGAGCGGCTCGGCGTCGACCGCATCGACATCCTCTTTGTGCACGATGTCGACATATTCACCCATGGCAGCAAGGAGGCTTCCGACCGCCGCATCGAGGAGTTCATGACCTCCGGCTATTACGGGCTGCTTTCGCTGCGCGACCAGGGCGCGATCAAGGCGTTCGGCGGCGGTATCAACGAATGGCAGGTCTGCCAGACGCTGGCCGAGCGCGGCGACTTCGATCTTTTCCTGCTGGCCGGGCGCTACACGCTGCTGGAACAGGAGGCGCTGGCCTCCTTCCTGCCGCTTTGCCAGGAACGCGGCATCGGCATCGTTCTCGGCGGCCCCTACAATTCCGGCATACTGGCAACGGGTCCGAAGCCCGGCGCCTACTACAACTACTCAGAGGCGCCGCAGGATATCCTGGACCGCGTCGCCCGCATCGAAGCCGTGTGCACGCGCCACGGCGTGCGCCTGATCGAAGCGGCGCTGCAATTCCCTCTGCTGCATCCCTCCGTCGTCTCGGTGATCCCGGGCGGCCAACGGCCGAGCGAGGTAGAAAGCAACCGCTCGCTGCTCGATGCCACGCTACCGCCAGCGCTGTGGGCCGACCTCAAGCAGGAAGGCCTGATGCGCGATGATGCGCCAACCGCATAAGGCGGCCTTTCCTCTCGCCGGCGACCCCAATCGGAGGCAAAAGAAAAGCCGGGCAAGCCCGGCTTTTCTGATCTCTAAAGAAAAAGGTCTTAGTTGACCGCGTCCTTGAGGCCCTTGCCGGCCGAAAACTTCGGCACGGTGCGCGCCGGAATCTTCACTTCAGCGCCGGTCTGCGGGTTGCGGCCGGTCGATGCAGCGCGTTTTGACACGGTGAAATTTCCGAAGCCGACAAGCCGGACATCGCCGCCCTTCTTCAGTTCGCCACTGATCACGGAAAACACCGCATCGACGGCAGACTGTGCGTCACCCTTCGAAATGCTCGCAGCGTCGGCGACAGCGGACACCAGTTCGTTCTTGTTCATCAAAATTTCCTTCCATGAGAAAACCGGAAGAACACTCGACTCATCCGGCAGGAAAGGGACTTTAGAAAGAAGCGTTCCTGCAACCAAGTCGAAAAAGCAGCAAGAGGTCGAAAAAAGCCCGGAATTCCGGGGTTTTTCACATGAAAAAGCCGGGCGCGAGGCCCGGCTTTCGTTTTGTGCGCTGCAACTTTAGCTAAAACTAACGCATGGCCCCGAAAACCGTAGCCGGTTTTCGGAAAGGACCATGTGCAAGTCTAAAGTGTTAGAGCGTCCTTTGCGCGTCCAAGTGGACGCGCGGCCTAATGTGCAAGCGACTTTCCGGCATCGTCCGTCGTATCGGCGGCGGCCGGCGGGTTGACCGGTTCGACCCACTCGATCGGCTCCGGCATGCGCACCAGCGCATGACGCAGCACCTCGCCGACGCGTGAGACCGGAATGATTTCCATGCCGTTCTTCACATTGTCCGGAATCTCCGCCAGGTCCTTGGCGTTGTCTTCCGGGATCAGCACCTTCTTGATGCCGCCGCGCAGCGCGGCCAGTAGCTTCTCCTTCAGACCACCGATCGGCAGCACCCTGCCACGCAGAGTGATCTCGCCGGTCATCGCGACATCGGCCTTGATCGGAATGCCGGTCAGGACAGAGATGATCGCGGTCGCCATCGCCACGCCGGCCGACGGCCCGTCCTTCGGGGTTGCGCCCTCCGGCACGTGGACGTGGATGTCGCGCTTGTCGAACAGCGGCGGCTCGATGCCGAAATCGATGGCCCGCGAGCGGACATAGGAGGCCGCCGCCGAGATCGATTCCTTCATCACGTCGCGTAAATTGCCGGTCACCGTCATGCGGCCCTTGCCGGGCATCATGACGCCTTCGACAGTCAGCAGCTCGCCGCCGACTTCCGTCCAGGCAAGACCGGTGACGACACCGACCTGGTCGTCGGCCTCGACCTGGCCGAAGCGGAAGCGCGGAACACCGAGATAGTCGGCGAGATTGTCCGCCGTGATCTTCACCGTCTTCTTCTTCGTCTTCAGGATCTCGGTCACCGCCTTGCGTCCGAGCTTCATCAGCTCGCGCTCCAGGCTCCTGACGCCCGCTTCGCGGGTGTAGGTCTGGATGATGCCGCGGATCGCGTCCTCGCCGACGGAGAATTCCTTCGGCTGCAGCGCGTGATCGCGGATCACCTTCGGCATCAGGTGCCGCTTGGCGATCTCGATCTTCTCGTCCTCGGTATAGCCGGCGATACGGATGATCTCCATGCGGTCCATCAAGGGCGCAGGGATGTTCAGCGTATTCGCCGTCGTCACGAACATCACGCTCGACAGGTCGTACTCGACCTCGAGGTAATGGTCCATGAACGTCGAGTTCTGCTCGGGATCGAGCACTTCGAGCAAGGCCGACGACGGATCGCCGCGGAAATCCTGGCCCATCTTGTCGATCTCATCGAGCAGGAAGAGCGGGTTGGACTTCTTGGCCTTCTTCATCGACTGGATGACCTTGCCGGGCATCGAGCCGATATAGGTGCGCCGGTGACCACGGATCTCGGCCTCGTCGCGCACGCCGCCCAGCGCCATGCGGATGAACTCGCGGCCGGTCGCCTTGGCGATCGACTTGCCGAGCGAGGTCTTGCCGACGCCGGGAGGGCCGACGAGGCACAGGATCGGCCCCTTCAGCTTCTTCTGGCGGCTCTGCACGGCGAGATACTCGACGATGCGGTCCTTGACCTTGTCGAGGCCGAAATGGTCGGTGTCGAGCACGTTCTGCGCGAAAGCCAGGTCATGCCTGACCTTGGAGTTCTTGCCCCACGGGATCGACAGGATCCAGTCGAGATAGTTGCGCACGACGGTCGATTCAGCCGACATCGGCGACATCGTCCTCAGCTTCTTCAGTTCAGCTTCCGCCTTCTCGCGAGCCTCCTTGGAGAGCTTGGTCTTCTTGATGCGCGCCTCGATCTCGGCGGCCTCGTCGCGGCCGTCCTCGCCTTCGCCGAGCTCCTTCTGGATCGCCTTCATCTGCTCGTTGAGGTAGTACTCGCGCTGGGTCTTCTCCATCTGGCGCTTGACGCGCGAGCGGATGCGCTTCTCCACCTGCAGGACGGAGATCTCGGCTTCCATGAAGCCCATCGCCTTTTCCAGCCGCTCCTTGACGGAAAGCGTGGCCAGCATCTCCTGCTTCTCGGGGATCTTGATGGCAAGATGCGAGGCGACGGTATCGGCGAGCTTGGAATAATCGTCGATCTGGCTGGCGGCGCCAACCACTTCGGGCGAGATCTTCTTGTTCAGCTTGACGTAATTCTCGAAGTCGGTGACGACCGAGCGGGCGAGCGCCTCGATCTCGACCTCTTCCTCTTCCGGCTCGACCAGCGCCGAAGCACGGGCCTCATGGAAGTCGGGACGATCGGTGAACGACACGATTTTCGCGCGCGAAGCGCCCTCGACCAGCACCTTCACGGTGCCGTCGGGAAGTTTCAGCAGTTGCAGCACGTTGGCGAGCGTGCCGATATCGAAGATGGCATCGGGCTCGGGATCGTCGTCTGCGGCATTCATCTGGGTCGCCAGCAGGATCTGCTTTTCCTGACCCATCACCTCTTCCAGCGCCTTGATCGACTTTTCGCGCCCGACGAAGAGCGGAACGATCATGTGCGGGAACACCACGATGTCACGCAGCGGGAGGACTGCGAAGACGCCGTCGCTGGGAGCCTTTGATATTTTGGCCATTGTCCAACCTTTCATGTCGCGGCCACCAATCGGCCAACCGCGAATCTCATATTAGCGACCGACGGTCGTTCCGCCTACCACCGTTTGTGACGGGAGTTTTACAGCACAGAATTCGGCCCGGCGGCCTTCTGCTGTTAGTTGGATGCCCGAGGGGCAAAGATCAAGGGTCAACACCGGCTGGTCCATCCGATCCGTCGTTGCGCGGCATGAAACGGCCTACAGCAAAACGGCGCCTCGCGGGCGCCGTTTCAAAATCCTGTCTGAGGCTCACGTCAGGCGCTGACGTTGCCCTTCTTCTCCTTCTGCTCGGAATAGATGTAGAGCGGCCGGGCGTTGCCGGACACCACCTCTTCCGAAATAACCACTTCGCGCACGCCTTCCAGCGCCGGCAGCTCGAACATGGTGTCGAGCAGGATCGCTTCCATGATCGAGCGCAGGCCACGCGCGCCGGTCTTGCGCTCGATGGCGCGCTTGGCGATCGCCGACAGCGCGTTCTCGTGGAAGGTCAGGTCGACATTCTCCATCTCGAACAGGCGCTGATACTGCTTGACCAGCGCATTCTTCGGCTCGGTCAGGATCTGGATCAGTGCCGGCTCGTCGAGGTCTTCCAGCGTCGCCAGGACCGGCAGACGGCCGACAAACTCGGGAATGAGACCGAACTTCAGCAGATCCTCGGGCTCGACCAGGCGGAAAACGTCGCCGGTGCGGCGATCCTCGGGCGAAGCGACGATGGCGCCGAAGCCGATCGAGGTTTTTCTGCCGCGATCCGAAATGATCTTGTCCAGCCCGGCGAAGGCGCCGCCGCAGATGAACAGGATGTTGGCGGTGTCGACCTGCAGGAATTCCTGCTGCGGATGCTTCCGGCCGCCCTGCGGCGGCACCGACGCGACCGTGCCTTCCATGATCTTCAGCAGCGCCTGCTGCACGCCCTCGCCCGACACGTCGCGGGTGATCGAGGGGTTGTCGGACTTGCGCGAGATCTTGTCGATCTCGTCGATGTAGACGATGCCGCGCTGGGCGCGCTCGACATTGTAGTCGGCCGACTGCAGCAGCTTCAGGATGATGTTCTCGACGTCCTCACCGACGTAACCGGCCTCGGTCAGCGTCGTGGCGTCGGCCATGGTGAAGGGAACGTCGATGATGCGGGCGAGCGTCTGCGCCAGCAGCGTCTTGCCGCAACCGGTCGGGCCGATCAAAAGGATGTTGGACTTGGCCAGCTCGACGTCGTTGTTCTTGCCGGCATGCGCGAGGCGCTTGTAATGATTGTGGACGGCCACCGACAGCACGCGCTTGGCGTAGGGCTGGCCGATAACATAGTCGTCGAGGACCTTGAGGATCTCCTGCGGTGTCGGCACGCCTTCGCGCGACTTCACCATCGAGGTCTTGTTCTCCTCGCGGATGATGTCCATGCAGAGTTCGACGCACTCGTCGCAGATGAAGACCGTCGGACCGGCGATCAGCTTGCGCACTTCGTGCTGGCTTTTGCCGCAAAACGAGCAATAGAGCGTGTTCTTGGAATCGCCGCCGTTGCTGCCAACCTTGCTCATTTTCCAGTCCTTTCATGGCCGCCCGCCGATGGTCTGGCTGAAAGGGCGCATAATTCAATCTATCGCGGGAATTCGCCGCCGCCAGTGTCCCAACTCACACAACGTATTCCGAACGAAACACAAATCAGAAAACGTCGCAATGATTCGCACAAACCCCACGCAAAGCTAAGCCGTCGAAAATCAACATAGCCTTAACGTAGGCAATCCCAACCGTCGAGGGAACAGCCAATTGTGGCCGAAATGCCGCAAACCGCACCAAAAGCGCGTTATCCCCGCCATCCAGCTGCCATTGCGGGCTTATGCGGCAACACCTTCGACCGGTTCGCGCGTCGAAATGACCTTGTCGATGAGGCCGAAATCCTTGGCCTCGTCGGCGGTCATGAAATGGTCGCGGTCGAGCGTCTTTTCGATCTCGTCGTAGCTCTTGCCGGTGTGCTTGACATAGACCTCGTTGAGACGGCGCTTCAGCTTGATGATGTCCTGGGCATGGCGCTCGATGTCGGACGCCTGGCCCTGGAAGCCGCCGGAAGGCTGGTGAACCATGATGCGGGCGTTCGGCGTGGCAAAGCGCATGTCCTTTTGGCCGGCGCAGAGCAGCAGCGAGCCCATCGAGGCGGCCTGACCGATGCACAGCGTCGACACCGCCGGCTTGATGAACTGCATGGTGTCGTAGATCGCCATGCCCGAGGTGACGACGCCGCCCGGCGAATTGATGTAGAGGTTGATTTCCTTCTTCGGGTTCTCGGCCTCGAGGAACAAAAGCTGTGCACAAACCAGCGTCGCCATGCCGTCCTCGACCGGGCCGGTGATGAAGATGATGCGCTCTTTCAGCAGGCGCGAGAAAATGTCGTAGGCCCGCTCGCCGCGATTGGTCTGTTCGACCACCATCGGAACGAGGTTCATGTAGGTTTCGACGGGGTTCTTCATGACTATCCCTTTTTGGAGATGGGATTCCGGCGCCGGGAAATGAGCAAGTCGGGCAGAATCGGTTCTTGACGGTTACGTTGTAAATAGGATGCCGGCTCACCCTAGCGCAAGGCCGCCCCTCCTAGCCATCTGGTTAAGTCGAATCAAGCGTTGAGCGCAAGGAATTGCGGCGGCGCCCGGTAGCAATTCCTTAACCGCGCCGCTTAACGAAACGCGGCAAAATCACTTTCCCGCGATACGCCTTGCGCTACACTTTCTGCGTTGAACTGTACCACGAGTTCGCGAAGGGGGCGTGTCATGATCCAGAAAAGTCCTGCATCGCTCGCCGTTGCCAGCCTCGCAATCCTTGCCACCGCGTCCGAAACCGCGGCTGGCGGCCGCGCGCTTGAATGTTATGAACCAGAGCACAGGCCGGCCCTCTACGACACCGTCTATGAGGACGTGATGGTGAGCCCTGGCGGGCAGCTGGTCGATTACGATCCGCCGATCTATGGCACGAGCGAGAGCGTGGAGCAGATCGCGCCGCCTCGCGTCACTTATGAGGTCGTGCCGGCGATCACGCGCACCATCTACCACACGGTCAAGGTCGACGATGGCGGCTATGCCTGGGAGTGGCGCGTCATCCACGGCCGCAAGGTGCTGTGCAAGGTCTGGCGCAAGGCGCGATATGCGCGCGTTGCCGAAACGGTGGTCGTCGAGCCCGAGCGCACGCGGCGCGTGGTCCTTCCGGCTGAATATGAAAGTGTCGCCCGGGAAGTACTGGTGCGGCCGGAACGACGCCGCATCACCGAGATTGCGCCTTCATACCAGAGGGTAGCGCGCCGAGTGCTGGTGCGAGAGGGCTCCACCAAGTGGCGGCGCGTGCATATTGCTCGGCACTGCCCGGACTAGGATCGGGAGTCGTCAATCGAGTGGCCGCATTAGGACTTCCCAACCCTCGGTTCTTGCCAAGAGCTATTGAGAGGTCGACTTCGAACCGGCAGCCGTAACAACATCATTCCAGAACCGCACGTACTCAAAATGCTGGTCGCGTGTCAGCCATACCTTGTTGGCGGAATCCACGGGGTCTCCGCCAAGCAGGACTGGTTTGAGTTCCGCAAGTTGCATTCCAACGCGAGAACTGTCGATCCGGCGGGGTTCCAGCGCACTTCGCCAGTCGCCAAAATCCTTCGCGATGGCAATCGCCAACTTCCAGTTCATGCCGATAAATGGAACTCGAACCACAGACATAGCTGGTGAGCGCAGGTCGAACCCATAGGCTTCGGCACTGCCATCAGAGCCAAACAGAAGCAGACCAGGTGTGCGGGTTTCAACACGATACTCGCGGTTGAACGGCACCAACTGCTTAGCGCTCCAGATAGCGACAAGGTCGGCACCCCAAACCCATTCGCCTCCATCGTGTTGCTTGAGAAAATCAACATACGACGACGGAAGCGACCGTCTTAGCCCTGCCAGTATGGTCTCTGAGGATGCGTCCGTCATGGAATGCCCATCAGGCCACCTCCGCCCGCAGCCATTTCTTCAGGCCGGCAATGTCGCCGTCGCCGACTGCCGCCGCCACGCGCCGGCCGACCGCAGCACCGAATTTGTAGCCATGGCCGGAGCAGGCCGAGACGATCAGGCATTTGCCTTTCTCATGCGCCAAAAACTTCTCCTCGGCGGTGAAGGTATAGGCGCAGGTGACGACTTCGGTCACTTCGTATTCCTCGATGCGGGCGATGGGCGGCGAAAACAGGTTGCGGATCGCCTCCCCCTCGCCCGGCACCGGCTCGCGGTTCCAGTCGGCGTCGCTGGTCGGCACCCTGTGCAGGCCGGAACCGAATTTCATGCCGGCGCCACGCGAGATCGGGATAATATAACCGTCGGTGGTGCCGCCAACGTCGAGGACAACGGGGGCCGCCTCCCAGGTCGCTTTCAGATCCGCCGGCGGTTCGACATAGGCGAGCGCGGTGCGAAAAGTCTTCAGTTCGCCGCCGAGTTCCGGAAACAGTTTCAGCACCCAGGCGCCGGCCGCGACGACGATGCGGTCGGCCTGCATGGTCTCGCCAGAGGCCAGCACGATGCGGCCTGCCTCGGCGTCGACCTCCGTCACCCTGCTGTGCTCATAGATGTTGGCGTCGTTGGCGCGTAGCCATGCCGCGAGGCCCGAGGCGATCCTGCGGCAATGCAGGGCGCCGCCTTCCGTCGAGAAATAGGCGTAGCGGAACGAATTGGGCTCGAGGAACGGCCAGCGCTCGACCGCAGCGTCAGGCGCGAACAATTCGAACGGAAAATTCCCCTCTTCCAGACCTTCGCGGTATTCCTCGGCCTCGTCGCCCGGCTCGCGCGAGATGCAGAGGAAGCCGCGCGCGTCGAGATGGCTCTCGCCGAGATCGACCCACATCTCGTCCCAGGCTTCATAGGCTTCGGTGATGAGCCGGCCATAGCCGGTTCCGGCACGGTAGGCGCGACGGATGACGCGATGGTGATCGCCGGACGCGGCAAGCGGATTGGGGATCGGCCCCTGCTCGACGATCGACACGCTATGGCCGGCCTTGACCAGCGACCACGCCGTCGAAAGTCCGGCAATGCCCGCACCGACCACAATCACGTTCATCGAAACCATCCTTCCGCAGCCGCTTCTTCTGGCTCAATACATTGGGTTGCCGGGCGCCAACATACGGTCTGGCAGCGGGCAGGCAAGGCGCGCTAATCATCTGGCATGACCGAATTGATGCCTTCCTATCTCGTGTTTGATCCAGCCAATCGCCGGTTGCGGCTCGATCCGCATGAACCGGCGTTCTTCCAGAACCCATACGAGACCTATGCCTTCCTGCATGGCGCATCGAGTGCCTTCTTCTGGGAGGATTACGGCTTCTGGTGCTTTGGCGGCTTCGACGACGTCAACCGCCTGCTGCGCGACCGCCGCTTCGGCCGCCAGAACCCGGCCGGCATTCCCGACGGCCGCGGCGTCGGTGCTGACCGCTCGCATCTCCGCGCCTTCGACGGCATCGAGGCGAATTCGATGCTGGAGCTCGAGCCGCCGGTCCACACCAGGCTGCGGACGCTGGTCAACCGCGCCTTCGTCTCGCGCCAGGTCGAGCGGCTCAGGCCGCGTGTCGGGGCTTTAGCCAACGAGTTGATCGACCGGTTCGAGCCTGACGGGGTCGACCTGCTGCCGTCCTTCGCCTCGCCCTTGCCGATCACCATCATTGCCGAAATGCTCGGCGTGCCGGTCGAGATGGGGCCGCAACTGCTCGACTGGTCGCACAAGATGGTTGCCATGTACATGCATGGCCGCACGCGTGAGACCGAGGAGACAGCCAATCGCGCCGCGCGCGACTTTTCCGACTTTTTGCGCGGCTATGTCGCCGAGCGGCGCAAGCAGCCGGGCGACGACCTGTTGTCGCTGCTGATCGCGGCGCAGGAGGACGGCCAGAAACTGTCGGAGGACGAACTGTTGTCCTCGGCCATCCTGCTGCTCAATGCCGGCCATGAGGCGACCGTGCACCAGACCGGCAATGCCGTGCGTTCGATCCTGGCGCAAGGCGGTGACCCCAGCCGCTTCTTCACCACGCCGGACGCGACTGCGGCAACGGTGGAGGAATGCCTGCGCTTCGACGCGCCGCTGCATATGTTCCTGCGCTATGCCTATGAGGAGATCGAGGCCGGGCCTGGGATCTTGCTCAAGCCTGGCGACAAGATCGCGCTGCTGCTCGGCATGGCCAATCACGATCCCCTGGCCTTTGCCGAACCCGGCGCTTTCCGGCCCGGACGCGGGGACCAGAAGAACGTCTCGTTCGGCGCCGGCATCCATTTCTGCATCGGCGCGCCGCTGGCGAGGCTGGAATTGCAGGTGTCCCTGAAGACCTTGTTCGATCGACAGCCCCGGCTCCACCTTGCGGAAGGGCCGCGCTTCCGCGACACCTTTCATTTCCATGGGCTGGAAAGGCTCGCGGTGGCTTTCAGACCAGCGACAGGACCAGATGATTGAGACAATGAGATTCGCGTTCCTGCAGGAGCCTCCCTTCTGCTTCACCGACGCATCGGCGGTTCTGGGAGGCTGCGACGCCATGCTCGCCGACAAGGTTTGCCAGCTGTTGGAACTGGAGAGCTTTTCGCCCATCGAGACAGAGTTCGCCGAACTGCTTCCCGGGCTCGCCTCGGGCCGCTGGGACATGACCACGGGACTGTTCATTTCGGACGAACGATTGAAGCTCGTCGACTTCACCCGGCCGATCTGGATGCTGCCGGACGGGCTTCTGGTCGCGAAAAACAATCCGCGCGACTTCGACGGCTATCGATCCGTCGCCGAGGACGGGGCAGCCCTGATCGGCGTCATCTCAGGCCAGGTCCAGCATCAGACAGCCCTGCAAAACAATGTTCCGTCCGAGCGCATCAGGATCTTCGCCACGCAGGCCGAAGCGGCTGACGCCGTTGCGGCCGGTGCGGTGCATGCCTATGCCAGCGTCGCCATGGCGCATCGCGGCTATCTGGGCAGGCACCCCGAGGCAGATCTCGCGGTCATCAACGTTCCGGCAGAGGAAAAGCAACCGGCGGCCGGCGCTTTCGCGCTGGCCAAGGGCAATGCGGCGCTGCTTCAACGCATCGATTCCTGTCTTGGCCACCTGCTGGGAAGCACATGGCATCGAGAGATGATGGGCGAATACGGATTTTCCGGCAGCGATATCGACCGCCTGCTCTGATCCGCCGACAGGCCGTCAAAGCTTGATTACATACTCCTTGCGGGTGGTTTCGAGCACTTCCCAGCTACCCTTGAAACCGGGCCGAAGCACGAAGCTGTCGCCGACCCTGACAGTGCGCTCTTCGCCACCCTCCTCGGCGATGACCGAGACGCCCGACAGGATGTGGCAGAACTCCCACTCGTCATAGACGATGCGCCATTTGCCCGGCGTCGATTCCCAGATGCCGGCATAGAGACCGCCGTCGCGCTCCTCGACGTTCCAGGTACGGAATTTCGGATCGCCCGAGATCAGACGATCCGGCGCCGGCGCACCGGCCTCCGGCTCGACGCTGTCGATATCGACGGACAGAAAGTTCGGCGTGGTCATGATCTCAGACCTTGTCCAGCGCCTGTTCCAGATCGGCGACGATGTCGTTGACATCCTCGATGCCGATAGAAAGCCTGACCGTGTCGGGCCCGGCGCCCGCCTTGACCTTCTGCTCGTCGGAAAGCTGGCGATGCGTGGTCGAGGCCGGGTGGATGACCAGCGACTTGGTGTCGCCGACATTGGCAAGGTGCGAGAAAAGTTCGAGCGCCTCGACGAATTTGACGCCCGCCGCATAGCCGCCCTTGAGACCGAAGGTGAAGACGGCACCGGCGCCGAGCGGCGAGTATTTCTTCTGCAGGGCGTTGTTCTTGTCGCTGGGCAGGCCAGGATAGTTCACCCAGGCGACCTTGGGGTGGTTGGAGAGCCAGCCGGCAACCGTCACGGCGTTGTCGCAGTGGCGCTGCATGCGCAGCGGCAGGGTTTCCAGCCCGGTCAGGATCAGGAAGGCGTTGAACGGCGAGATCGCCGGGCCGATGTCGCGCAGGCCGAGCACGCGCGCGGCGATGGCGAAGGCGAAGTTGCCGAAGGTCTCGTGCAGGACGATGCCGCCATATTCGGGGCGCGGTTCCGACAGCATCGGGTATTTGCCCGACTTCGACCAGTCGAAGGTGCCGCCGTCGACGATGGCGCCACCGATCGAATTGCCGTGGCCGCCGATGAACTTGGTCAGCGAATGGACGACGATGTCGGCACCATGCTCGATCGGCCGCACCAGATAGGGCGAGGCCAGCGTGTTGTCGACGATCAGCGGCAGGCCGTGCTTGCGGGCGATATCGCCGATCTTCTCGATGTCGACGAAGACACCGCCCGGATTGGCCAGGCTCTCGATGAAGATCGCCTTGGTTCTGTCGTCGATCTGGCTCTCGAAGGTCGAGACTTCGTCCGTGTCGGCCCAGCGCACCTGCCAGCCGTAGTTCTTGAAGGCATGACCGAACTGGTTGATCGAGCCGCCGTAAAGCCTTGTCGCGGCGACGAAATTGTCGCCTGGCTGCATGAGGTTGTGGAAGACCAGGATCTGCGCGGCATGACCCGATGCGACCGCAAGTGCTGCCGTGCCGCCCTCAAGCGCGGCAACGCGTTCCTCGAGCACCGCCTGCGTCGGGTTCATGATGCGGGTGTAGATATTGCCGAACGCCTTCAGCCCGAACAGCGAGGCGGCATGATCGGCATCGTCGAAGACAAAGGAGGTGGTCTGGTAGATCGGGGTCGCCCGTGCCCCCGTCGCCGGATCAGGCTTGGCGCCGGCATGAACGGCGAGCGTGTTGAAACCGGGCGTACGGGTCATCGAAAACCTCCCTTTGAAATCTCTCAAAATCGCCGGGCATTCTTGGCGAAGCGCGCTTGCGAATGCAAAGAAGAAAATGCCTTTCGGCGAGCGATCGGCGCCCGGTGAGCGAGAAAATGCGTCAGCCTACGGAATAATTTTGCTTCTACTTCTGGCGAACGCCAAAACTCTGGAATCCCTGGCGCATCAGCGGCTTCTTCGACGACAGCACGCCCGAGTTGACGCCGGTCCAGCCGATCTCGCCGGACAGCTTGCCGTATTCGATCTTGGGGCAGCGGTTCATCACCACCTTCATGCCGGCAGCCTCGGCGCGCGCGCCGGCCTCGTCATGGCGCACGCCAAGCTGCATCCAGACGACCTTCGGCAAGGGATCTAGCCGCAAAATCTCCTCAATGACGCCAGGCACGGCCGCTGAACCGCGAAAGATGTCGACCATGTCGATGGGTTCAGGGAGATCGGCGAGCCTGGCATAGACCGTCCGGCCGAGGATCTCCTTGCCGGCATGTCCCGGATTGATCGGGAACACCCAGAACCCCTTGGCTAAAAGGTATTTCAGCACGAAAAAGCTTGGCCGCACGTCGTTGGGCGACGCGCCGACCATGGCGATGGTCTTCACCGAATTGAGGATGCCGCCGATGTAGGCATTGTCGTAGCTGTCGTGGTTCATGCCTCGTCCTCATACAACGCCTCGGTGAGAAAACCATCCGGATCGTTGCAGAAATTGCGCATCATGCGGAAATGGTCGGTATCCTGAAAATCGACCGGATCGAGCCCGAAGCGGCTAATGCGGAAGAGACGCGCGCCGGGACAGGCCATCAGCAGCGGCGAATGCGTCGCCATGATCACCTGCGCCGTGCCTGACCGGTCCATCCGCCTGAGCAGCTTGAGCAGTTCAATCTGCCGCGTCGGTGAAAGCGCGCTTTCGGCCGCGTAGCGTGTCGGCAAGCGCCGCGCCACTCTTGTCGATGGCGGCGGTATGATCGACCGGCCTGTAGCCCTTGCCGCCGCCGGCCTCGTCGTAACCGGCCAGCGCGCCGATTGCCTCCAGCAGCGTCGATTTGCCGGTGCCGTTCTCGCCGACGATGATGGTGATCGGCGTGGTGAATTCGAGCTGGAATTCGCGCTCACGGAAGATCGGTAGGTGCCACGGGTATTTTTCCCAGTCCGCTACCCGTGCCGGCTCGAGCAGGATGCGCTTGAGGTAGGGCGCCTTCAGCCGCGTCAGTTGCTTGCGAGGCGCCATGCGGATGCGGTCAGGCCGGTAGGGAAATCGAGCCGTCTTCCGCGATCGGAAAGGCCGGATTGTGTGCCACTTCCCAGACATGCCCGTCTGCATCGGCGAAATAGCCGTACCAGCCGCCCCAGAAGGCGCGGCTTGCCGGCTTGACGATACGGCCGCCGGCCCTCTCGACCATGGCAAGCACCTCGTCGACCTCGGCGTCGGAGCGGGTGTTGTAGGCGAGGTAGACCGCCGACGGTGCCCCGGCGAAGGTGACGCCCGAATCCTCCTCGGCGCTGGCACGCGGAAACAGGCCGAGAATGGCGCCGCCCATCTGGAAGAAGGCGACTCCCTCGGTGATCCCGGCATGGCGTTTCAGCCCCATCGCCTCGTAGAAGCGCACGGCCCGCTCAAGATCGTCGGTGGCGATGGTGATGATGGAGATGCGCGGCTCCATTTCTAGTCCTCCTTCCACTCCGGCTTGCGCTTGCCCATGAAGGCGCCGATGCCTTCCTCGGCTTCGCGGGCCAGCATGTTTTCCACCATGACGCGGCCGGTATAGGCATAGGCATCCGCCAACCCCATCTCGGCCTGTGCGTAGAAAGCTTCCTTGCCGGACTTCACGACCAAAGATGATTTGGAAGCAATGGTTTGCGCGTATTTGATGACAATCTGATTCAGGTATTCGCGCGGCACGATGCGGTTGACGAGGCCGAATTCCTTGGCCGTCGCCGCATCGATTGTCTCGCCGGTCAGAAGCATCTCCATGGCATGCTTGCGCGAGACGTTGCGCGACAGCGCCACCATCGGCGTCGAGCAGAACAGGCCGATATTGACGCCGGGCGTGCAGAAGGTCGCCTCATGCGAGGCGATGGCGAGGTCGCAGCTGGCGACCAGCTGCAGGCCGGCGGCGGTGGCCAGGCCGTCGACCTCGGCGATGACGGGTCTCGGGTGGCGCACGATCGTCTGCATCAGCGCCGCGCAAGCGGCGAAGGTCTGTTCGAAGAACGCCTTGCCCTTGTCGGCGTCGGCGCGATGCAAGGTCAGTTCCTTGAGATCGTGCCCGGCGCAAAACACTTTTCCGGTCGCGGCCAGGATGATGACGCGGACGGACTTGTCGGCCTTTGCGCGATCGAGTTCGGCCGCCAAAGCCGCCATAACCGCAAGCGACAAGGCATTGGCCGGCGGGCTGGCGAGCGTCAGCCGCAGCACGCCCTTGTCCTGTTGTGAGACAACCGGACCTTCGGCGACGACCGGCTTGATGGCGACGATTTCGGCCATGGGTCCAAACCTCTCTGTATGCCCGCTCTGTGGATTCGCGAGCCATGGAACAAAAGAACTAGCACGCTGCCGATTGAAGAAAAGCCGCGAGACGTGTTTTCTCGACCCCGACAATTGGACCAGTTGCTGAGCCCATACCGGCTCCATGTAGGAAACCGCCAATGCCCGCCCAAGACAATCTCAAACCGGTGCTGTCGGCGGCGGAAGTCAACGCGCTGATGGGAACCGTCTACCCGCAGCTCAACGACCAGTTCGCCTTCTACCAGGCGCTCGAGGTGTTTCCCGGCGGCTGCACGGTGCGGCTCAATGCCGACGCGCGGCATCTGCGCCCCGGCGGCACGGTGTCTGGCCCGTCGCTGTTCACGCTGGCCGACATCGGCGGCTATGTCTGCATGCTCTCGCATGCCGGACCGGACGCGCTGTCGGTGACCACCAACCTCAACATCAATTTTGTCCGCAAGGCCGAGGCCGGGCCGATCGACGGCCACTGCCGCATCCTGAAGTTCGGCAAAAGCCTGATGGTGTTCGACATCGACATCGTCGCCGGACCGGACGGACAGACGGTGGCGCATGCAACCGGCACCTATTCGATACCGCCGAAGCGGGCGTCGTCCTGACAATTGAATTTTTACTTGATGTGTATATATATGCGCATAGGTAGCCTTTGCTGGAACGTGACAGCCGTAAGATCGTGAAACGTCTCAAGGATGAAGGTTTCGAACTGATTTCCGTGCGCGGCTCGCATCACAAATTCCGCAAGGGCGCGATCGTGCTGATTGTCCCCCATCCTGAGAAGGATCTGCCAACCGGCACTGCTCGCGCGATCGCCAAGCAGGCAGGCTGGCTAAGATGAAGCGCTCCGGAGACCCATTATGAAAAACTATTTCGCATTGGTCGATAAAGACCCCGACAGCGCATTCGGCATCCGCTTTCCCGACATTCCTGGCTGCTTTTCGGCTGCGGACGAAGCAGAAGATATCGTTCCGAATGCCGTTGAGGCCCTGCAATTATGGGCGGAAGATATGCCCGTTCCCGAGCCGTCGAGCCACGAAGCGGTCCTTGCACTTCCAGATATCCGCAGTGCGCTCGCCGAAGGCGGCTATCTGGTCTCGGTGCCGCTGATCGACAATGACAGCGCCGTGGTCAGGGCAAACGTCACTTTCGAGCGGGGCGTTCTGCGAGCGATCGATGCCGCGGCGCGCGAACGGGGCATAACCCGATCTGCATTTCTGTCCAGCGCGGCCCGCAAGGAAATCGAGGCAAAGCATTAGGCGGCCATGCCGCCGCATTTTTGATGTGGTAAAATAATACCTTTTTATCAACCAATTGTTTTTGCTACATTTTGCGCGCCGGCACGCTTTTCATGCACCTTGACGCCTACAACGCCCTCCCCTATAAGCCCATACGAAGCAGCGGCCCGCAAAGGCCGCCGTTTTGTTATTGGCGTCGGGCAAGCGCCTGTTGCCAATCCAAGCAACAAGAAACGCCTTTCCTTGTCATTCGTGGATGGGGAAGGTCAAACCGAAAGCGATAAATCCATGCCAACCTTTTCGCAGAAGCCTGCGGATGTGGTGAAGAAGTGGGTGCTGATCGACGCCGAAGGTCTCGTCGTCGGCCGCCTCGCCACTGTCATCGCCAACCATCTGCGCGGCAAGCACAAGCCCACCTTCACCCCGCATGTCGACGACGGCGACAACGTCATCGTCATCAACGCCGACAAGGTGGTGTTCACCGGCAAGAAGTTCACCGACAAGGTCTATTACTGGCACACCGGCCACCCCGGCGGCATCAAGGAGCGCACCGCGCGCCAGCTGCTCGAGGGCCGTTTCCCCGAGCGCGTCGTCGAGAAGGCCGTCGAACGCATGATCCCGCGTGGCCCGCTCGGTCGCCGCCAGATGAAGAATCTCCGCGTCTATGCAGGCACGGAACATCCGCATGTCGCCCAGCAGCCCGTCACCCTCGACGTAGGCGCGCTGAACGCCAAGAACAAGAAGGCTTCGTAAGATGGCTGAGCTTTCCTCGCTCGCAGAACTCGGAACGGCTACCGGCAACCTCAATACGCAGCCGGCTGCACCCGTCCATGTCCAGAAGCTCGACAAGTCGGGCCGCGCCTATGCCACCGGCAAGCGCAAGAACGCCATCGCACGTGTCTGGGTGAAGCCGGGTTCCGGCAAGATCGTCGTCAACGACAAGGAATTCGCGACCTATTTCGCGCGTCCGGTCCTGCAGATGATCCTCAACCAGCCGATCGTCGCGGCCAACCGCGCCGGCCAGTACGACATCGTCGCCACCGTTGTCGGCGGCGGCCTGTCCGGCCAGGCGGGTGCCGTGCGTCACGGCATCTCCAAGGCACTGACCTATTACGAGCCGACGCTGCGCGCCGTGCTCAAGAAGGGTGGCTTCCTGACCCGCGACAGCCGCGTCGTCGAGCGCAAGAAGTACGGCAAGGCGAAGGCCCGCCGCTCCTTCCAGTTCTCGAAGCGCTAAGCGCTACGAAGTTCGGACGATCCAAAGGCCGCCTCCGGGCGGCCTTTTCCGTTGGCGTGCCTCAGGCCCCGCCATCCTTGACGAAGTCTATGAACGCCCGCAACGGCGCCGGGACAAGGCGCCGGCCGGGATAGTAGAGGAACGGTCCCGAAAAACTCTGCCACCAGGGTTCGAGGACGGGTTCGAGCACGCCGCTGTCGATGTAAGGGCGAAGCCAGTCCTCGAAGAGGCAGACAATGCCGGTGCCGGCGATGGCTGCATCGACGGCGAGATCGGCAGCCCCGCCCAGGGTCACGAGAAGCGGCCCGGTTGGATCGACCCGCACCACCTCGCCGTCGCGCTCGAACTCCCAAGGCGGCATCGCGCCGCTGGCGAAACGACCGCGCAGGCAAGCATGGCCGAGCAGGTCGCCTGGATGTTCTGGTCTCCCATGGCGGTCGAGATAGGCAGGGCTGGCGGCTGCAGCGAAGCGCTGCACGCGCGGTCCGATCGGCACCGCAATCATGTCCTGCTCCAGCCGCTCGTCATAGCGGATGCCGGCGTCGCAGCCGGCGGCCAGCACGTCGACAAAGCCCTCTTCGGCGATCACCTCCAGCCGGATGCCGGGATAGGCGGCGAGAAATCGCGGGACGATTGCGGGCAGCACCAGGCGCGCCGCGCTGACCGGTACGTTGAGGCGCAACGTGCCGGCCGGCCGGTCGCGAAATCCGTTCACCACATCGAGTGCCGCCTCGACCTCGTTCAGGGCTGGGCCGAGCCGCGCCAGCAAACCGGCACCGGCGTCGGTCAAGGCGACGCTGCGCGTCGTGCGATTGAACAATCTGACGCCGAGTTGCGCCTCCAGGCGGCGGACCGCCTCGCTCAGGCCCGATGCGCTGCCGCCCCTGGCACGCGCACCCTCGCGAAAACCACCGGCATGCGCGACCGCCAGGAAGGCGTTGAGATCACCCAGGTCGACATTCACCGTTCGCATTCCTGCACAAGCCGTGCGGATTGTACCGGATTATCGTGGCATGGACCAACGCCTATCTCTGCATTGCTTGAAAAGGAGATAGATCATGTCCCGCATCGACCACTCCGGTAGATTTGCTCTCGGCGACCACTCCGTAAAACGGCTTGGCTATGGCGCCATGCAACTCGCCGGCCCCGGCGTCTTCGGCCCGCCCAGGGATCGCGACGCGGCACTGGCCGTGCTGCGCGAAGCCGTCGCATCCGGCGTCGACCACATCGACACCAGCGACTTCTACGGTCCGCACGTCACCAACCTGCTGATCCGCGAAGCGCTGGCGCCCTACCCCGACGACCTCGTCATCGTCACCAAGATAGGAGCCCGCCGCGGCGCTGACGGATCATGGCTGCCGGCGTTCTCGCCGGAAGCGCTGACCCAGGCGGTGCACGACAATCTCAACAATCTCGGGCTCGACGTGCTGGACGTGGTCAACCTCAGGGTCATGTTCGACACGCATGGTCCCGCCGAAGGCTCGATCGAGGCGCCGCTTACAGTCTTGGCCGAGCTTCAGCGGCAAGGTCTGGTGAGGCACATCGGACTGAGCAACGTGACGTCGGCGCAGATCGCGGAAGGACGCCGGATCGCCGAGATCGTCTGCGTGCAGAACCAGTACAATCTGGCGCATCGAGGTGACGACGCCCTGATCGACGACCTTGGCCGCGACGGCATCGCCTATGTGCCGTTCTTCCCGCTCGGCGGCTTCAACCCGCTGCAATCGTCGACCTTGTCGGACGTTGCGGCGCGCCTCGGCGCCACGCAGATGCAGGTCGCGCTCGCCTGGCTGCTGGGCCGCGCACCCAACATCCTGCTGATCCCCGGCACATCGTCCGTCGCGCATTTGCGGGAGAACCTCGCTGCAGCCGAACTCGCACTGCCGGCGGATGTGCTTGAGGAATTGGACGGCGTGGCGATGGCCGCCTGAAAGCAACCTTCGAGGGCTGGGCGGTCACCCCACCCGCGCCAGCGGCGCGACCTCCCCATCAAGGGAGGTAGGAGGTCGTCGCTGCATGGCCTTACCAGGCCAGTGGTGTGGCGCCAGCGTCTGGTTTCTAGTTGATGCTCGCCGTGTTGGCGGGCTCAGCAGGCCTTGCGTCGTCGGCATAGGGCACGCGAAAACCATTCGCCGCCAGCCAACCGATCGCCGCCTTTGGCTCGTCGGTCTGGATGATGGTGGCGCCGCGCTCGGCCCAGAAGCCATAGGTCTCGGCTGGCAGGCTGGCCTGCACCGCCAGCTCGTCGCCACGGCCACCGGAGAGAAAACCGCCCGGCTTGTTGACGATGGCGTAGGTGTTGGCCCAGATGTGCCAGCCACCCCGCACCGACACGGCGCGCATGCGGGTGCTGAACAACGGACCGCCAGTCTCGGTCAGAGTCTCGGCCCCAGCCCGCCAGTTGATGAGCTCGATCGCACCGGGCGAAAAAGCCTTGCCGACCTGTTCGGCGAAGGCTGCGTCATGCACGGCGTCGTCGGCGATGATCGGCATGAACTGGAAGCCGCCGCCGGTCCGAGCCAGGGCCCTCTTGACGCTGTCTATCCGTTGCTGGTTCCAGAGGTTCTCCTTGACGATGACCTGATCGGCCATGCCGAGATCGCGGGCGACCGCGATCATGCCCGGCAGAGCCTGAACATCGAGCTTGTTGTCGAGGTTGATCAGGATCTTGTCCCTGGTCGCCGTCAGCATTTCGCGCAATGTGGAGACCGTCTCATTGGTGACCGCGCCAGTGCCTTCGATGACGAGCCTGCAGCGCTTGAGTTCCGCGACGGTGTAGGTGGCCGCCTCGCCCTTACAATTCGTCGTGCGGTCGAGCCAGCTGTCATGCATGACGACGAATTCGCCGTCCTTCGAACGCCTTATGTCGACCTCGACGATCTCGGCGCCCATGGCGATCGAGCCTTCCACGGCGGCGATCGAATTTTCCGGGTAAAGCGTCTTGCCGGCCTGCATGCTGCCGGCCCGGTGCGCCGCCACCAGCACATGGTCGCGCCACTGGTTGGCGTGCTCGAAGCGGTCGAGGATCTGCCTGGCGCGGGTTTCGCTGGCCGAGGCGTGGCCAATAGAGGCGGCAAGTCCTGCGGCAAACAGAAGGCTCTGCCAGATCGTTCGCATCGAGAATCGCTCCGTTCCGGATCGGCCCCCGGATAGGCGATGCCCATGACAGGCCGGTGAACGAAGCCGGCTAGCGGATCGGCCGCGGCTGCGCCTCAGATACGCTTTGCGAGCCGGCGGAACCAGGCCAGAGCCGGCATTTCCACGAAACGCCATGAAACCCAGGAGGCAACGACGACCGCAACGAGCATCGCCAGGATTGCCGCGAAACCAAACCATGGCGAGGCGGCGCCGAAGCCAGTCGCGGCCTCGCCTCGTACTGTGATATCACCGACCAGCCCAAGACCAAGCTTGCGCTCGACCAGTCCGGCGACATTGATCATGCGCGCCTGCACGAAGATGTGGACCATGTAGATGGAGTAGGAGAACGCGCCCAGCGCCAGCATCGGCCGGCTGCGTAGCAAGGCGCTGACCAGCCCACCCTCATGGGCAAAGAGAAAGAGCGCCAGCGCAAACACGAAGGGCGCCGCGATCCCAGCGTCATTGCTTCCCGCCAGCGAGACGAAAAGGCCGATCACCGCAATCATCATGATCTCGGCCAATGTCCAGGCCATCCGGGCACGGCCGCCGGCCAGCGACTGTCGCGCCTCTGCAATGGAATCGTGCTGAAACCATGCCAGCAACGCGCCAAGCGAAAAGCCGTAAAGGCAGCGGATGAAGCCGAAATCGAAGGATACGTCCATATGCCTGTCGGAGAAGGCAAGCAGGAACAAAGGCGCGGTGAGCGCGGCGGCGACGAACCAGATCCAGGCACGCCGGCCTGCGACGAAGACAACGCCGGCAAACATGAGATAGGTGAAGAACTCGGCCGAGATGCTCCAGCTCGGCGCGTTCCAGGAGAGATGATCCTCGAGGCCCATGCCTTGCAGCAGGACGAGATTCGTCACCAGGCTTTTGACGTCGAAGCCGCCGGTGAAAGGTGCGGCCCCCGTGCCGTGCAATTGCGGCAGCAGCAGCCGCAGCATCTCGAAAGCGGCGAAGGCCAGGAGCATCACAAGATGCAGCGGATAGACGCGGCCGAAACGCACCAGCGCAAAACGCGCGACCTCGTCCGGCTCGTTCAGCCGGTCGGCGTAGGAGCTGGCGATGACGAAGCCCGACAGCACAAAGAAGAAATCGACGAAAAGATAGGAGCCGCCGACGAAGGCGCTTTGCGAAATCATCGAGCTGGTCGGGAAATGGAACAGCGCCACCAGCAGCGCGCAGATGCCGCGCCAGGAATCGAGCACCAGGAAGCGCTCGCCCGCTTTCGTGCCGGCCCGGGTCGCTGCCGGAGCGGGTGCAAGGTTGAGCAAAGCGGCCTGCGTCATGATGATACAAATCCTGTGCTGCCATGGCACTCAGCGAGCGCCATTCCGTCTCCCCAGACTGTGACTGGCATGTTGCGTGCCGGTTCTGTAGTTGTGGCAGCCCGACAAACCGAGGATCCGTAATGGCGAACCAGAACATCGACCACGCCTTCACTGCCCGCTCCAAGACGGGCGCATCCTTCGAGCCGACCTATGCCGGCGCGCTGTCGTTCATGCGACGCAGATACACGAAGGACGTGAAGGGCGCGGACGCGGTGGTGTGGGGCATTCCCTTCGACGCCGCCGTCACCAACAGGCCTGGCGCACGCTTCGGGCCGCAGGCGATCCGCCGCGCTTCGGCCATCCTCGACAACGACCCGCAATATCCGTTCTCGCGCGACCTGTTCGAGCACCTGGCGGTGGTCGACTATGGCGATTGCCTGCTCGACAGCGGCAACCACCAGAAGACGCCCGGCACGATCGAGCGCGAAGCGGCGAAGATCCTGAAATCAGACGCCTTCCTGTTGTCGCTGGGCGGCGACCATTTCGTCACCTGGCCATTGCTCAAGGCGCATGCCGCCATCCACGGCCCACTGGCGCTGGTGCAGTTCGACGCCCATCAGGATACCTGGCCTGATGACGGCAAGCGCATCGACCACGGTTCGTTCGTCGGCCGCGCCGTCAAGGAAGGCATCATCGACCCTGACCGTTCGATCCAGATCGGCATCCGCACGCATGCGCCGGATACATTCGGCATCAAGATCCTCTACGGCCACGAGATCGAGGAGATGCGGGCGTCCGATATCGCCTATGCCATCGTCGACCGCACCGGCGGCAGGAAGACCTACCTCACCTTCGACATAGACTGCCTCGACCCGGCCTTCGCGCCAGGTACCGGCACGCCGGTCGCCGGTGGCCCGTCCTCGGCCAAGATCCTGTCGACGCTGCGCCAGCTTGGCCAGGTCGATATTGTCGGCGCCGATGTCGTCGAGGTTGCGCCGGCCTACGATCACGCCGATATAAC
This sequence comes from Mesorhizobium amorphae, assembly GCF_014843845.1. Taxonomy (GTDB): domain Bacteria; phylum Pseudomonadota; class Alphaproteobacteria; order Rhizobiales; family Rhizobiaceae; genus Mesorhizobium; species Mesorhizobium amorphae_A. The sequence continues at coordinate 334,023 of NZ_JHQS01000015.1, forward strand.
GGCAATCGCCGGTTCGATGGTCGCCATGCACTATCTCGGCCTGGTGGCCGAACGGAAGGCTCGTCAGGAAGAGCTGAACAACGGCAATCATGGCGCAGCGAATCACGGTCACGGCATATAGTTTTGAAATGTCAGGGAATTTGATCAGGCTATGAAACCGAAAATCTTCATCGATGGTGAGCACGGCACGACCGGTCTGCAGATCAGGGCGCTGCTTGCCGAGCGCGGCGATCTCGAGATCATTTCGATCCCCACCGAGCGCCGCAAGGAAACGGCAGCCCGCGCCGAATTCCTCAATGCCGCCGATGTCGCGATCCTGTGCCTGCCGGATGCCGCCGCCAAGGAGAGCGTTTCGCTGATCGAGAACGACACCACAAGGGTGATCGATGCCTCGACCGCGTTTCGCGTCGCCGAGGGCTGGCAATACGGCTTTGCCGAGATGGACAAGGATCAGGCGAAGAAGATCGCTTCGGCGAAGCGCGTCGCCAATCCCGGCTGCTGGCCGCAAGGGCCGATCGCGACGCTGCGGCCACTGGTGTCGGCAGGCCTGCTGCCGCCGGATTTCCCGGTCACCGTCAACGGCATTTCGGGCTATTCGGGCGGCGGCCGGCCGATGATCGAGGACTACGTCGCCAAGGGCGAGGATGCCTCGGAATTCCTGCCCTATGGGCTCACCCTCCAGCACAAGCATGTGCCGGAACTCAGGACTTATGCGAAGCTGTCGCATGACCCGATCATGCAGCCGGCGGTCGGCAATTTCGCGCAAGGCATGATCACGGTGGTGCCGCTGCAACTCGGCGGCCTCGACCGCGTGCCGACAGGTGCGGAGCTACACGCCGCGATCGCCGACCATTACGCGGCAATCGAGGGCGGCGTAGTCGAAGTCGCATCCTATACGCATCTTGAGCGCATCCCCGAGGTCGATCCGGAAGTCTACAACGGCACGAACCGGATGAAGGTCTACGTGTTCGCCAATGACGAACGGGCGCAGGCGCTGCTGCTCGCCGTCTACGACAATCTCGGCAAGGGCGCCTCGGGTGCGGCCGTGCAGAACATGGACCTGATGCTCGGCATCAAGCGCTGAGTGCAGATGCCGGAGTTTCCGCAGCGCTGGAAGGTCAGCGCGCCTGAACTCATTGCCGAAACCTTTTCCAGCCGCATCTGGAAGGTTTTGCGCGAGGACGGCCAGCCGGCGATCGTCAAGGATCTGAAACCCTTTGACGATGTCGTTGACGAATTGCGCGGCGAGCATTTTCTAGCCTGGCGGCGCGGCGAAGGCGCGGTGCGGCTGCTCGGCCGCGACGGTCACCGCATGCTGCTCGAATATGCCGGCGACACCTTGCTGTCGCAGGTGCTGGACGATCAGGGCGACAATGCCGCCACCGCGATCGCCGCCGAGGTGATGGCAAGACTGTTCTCGCCGTCAAAGCACCCTGCCCCACCGGACCTTCAGCCGCTGCGGACGCGATACTTCAGCCTGTTCAGGAAGGCCAAGGCAGATCGCGCGGCCGGGCATGCCAGTCTCTATGTCGAGGCGGCCGCCATCGCCGAGCGGCTGCTTGCCGACCCGCATGACATCAGGCCGCTGCATGGCGACCTGCACCATGACAACATCATGTTCGGGCCGCGCGGCTGGCTCGCCTTCGACCCGAAAGGCGTGCTCGGCGACCCCGGCTTCGATGCAGCCAACATGTTCTACAATCCGCTCGAGCGCGACGATCTCTGCCTCGATCCGCACCGTATCGCGCATATGGCCGAAATCTTTGCCGGGACGCTTGGCCAGACCCCGCCCGCCATCCTCGGCCACGCCATCGCCTATGGCTGCCTGTCGGCAGCGTGGCACCACGAGGACGGCAACGCAGCCGACGAGAATCGAGAGCTGTCGATCGCGAGGAAGATCCGGGCGGTGCGGCGCGATTTCTGACCAGTGATGTCATAGACGCGCTGACGCTTCCGCTAACTCCCCATTCACGATGATCGCCTACAGACAGATTCGGCAATCACAAAGGGATTCGGGGCATGGTCAGCGCGGTTTCAAGCCCTTCTCAGGCGACGCAGATTTCTTCATCCAGCGCATCCAGCAACGCATCGCAGGAGGCCGCGCTCGAAAAGCAGATCCAGGCCAAGGAAGAAGAGGCAGATACGGTCGAGGACCAGGTTCAGGCCGCCAAGCTGCAGCAGGAGATCGCCGCCCTGAAGGCCAAGCTCGCCGCGCTCAAGGCCGCCGACAAGGCCGCCCAGCAGGAGCAGTCGGCACCGTCCGACGCTGTCGCCCGTCAGGCCGAATTCGACGGCGATACGAAGACCACATCGAACGAATTCTGGATGTGACCTTCGGGGCCAGAATAACTGGCGTCAGGTTCTGACGGCTACCTGGTGGGGTAGCGGATACGCGCCCTTGGTGCCGCGCCAGTGCGCGGCAGCAAAACCCAGCAGAACTAGCGCAAAACCCTGATGCGTCAGCGCCATGTGCAGCGGCACCAGCATCAACAGCGTGCCGACGCCGATCGAGGCCTGCACCAGGACAATCAGGAACAGCAGCGTCGCGCGGCGGGCATGCGTCGTGCCGGGCAGGCGGATGCGCGTGGCGATCATGTGCCAGAGCGCGACCGCGAAGATCGTGTAGGCGCCGAGCCGATGGACGAACTGCACTGTCTTCGGGTTCTCGAAGAAATTGCGCCAGGCCGGCTCGAGCAGCAAGAGATCACCGGGGATCACCTTGCCATCCATCAGCGGCCAGGTGTTGTAGCTGAGGCCGGCGTCGAGACCCGCGACCAGCCCGCCCAGATAGATCTGCACCAGTGCCAGCAGCACGATGAACCCGGCCAGTCGCTGTGTCGAGCGGTCGGCAGCCGGCTCGGAATGCGGAGCAAGCCCACGCGCGACCACCATAGTTGCCGTGAAGATCAGTGCCGCCAGTGTCAGATGCGTCGCCAGCCGGTACTGGCTGACCGAGACGCGGTCGATCAGACCGGACGCCACCATCCACCAGCCGATCGCGCCCTGCAGGCCGCCAAGCAGCAGAATGCCGACCAGCTTTGGCCCCAGGCCGCTCTCGATGCGGCGTGTCGCCCAGAAGAACAGCAGCGGCAAGGCAAAGACCACACCGACGCCGCGCGCCAGGATGCGATGCACCCATTCCCACCAGAAGATCGACTTGAACGCCTCGATGCTCATGCCCTTGTTGAGCTCGGTGTACTGAGGGATCTGCTGGTAGCGCTGGAACTCTTCCTGCCACTCGGCGTCGTTGAGCGGTGGGATGACACCGTGGATCGGCTGCCATTCGGTGATCGACAGACCGGACTCGGTAAGCCTGGTGGCGCCGCCGACCAGCACCAGCGCGACCAGCACCAGAAGCACGACATAGAGCCAGCCGCGCACAAGCGCCCGGTTGTGCAGGTCGCGATCGCGGCCAGCGTAAGGTGCCGCGGCGGTTATGGCAGCCATGGGCTCATCCCGGTTGAAGTCGCGGATTGGTGAACCATAGCATGCTTGCTGGCAAGACAGGGCGGCGCGGCACGCCGTCGCGCCATGTCTGCAAGGTTGCGCGCATTCCTCAATCAGCCTAAGCGATACCGATCAAGAGAGCGCGAAATGCCTGTTCGCCTGAAAAAGCTGATCGGAACTTTCCTGCTGGTGGCGCTGGTCATCATCTATGCGCTGGTGGCGTCGATCGTGGCGGTCGCCCAATTATCCGAGTCGGGCCCTCTCGTGCATTTCCTGTTCTTCCTGTTCAGCGGCCTGCTCTGGGTGCTGCCGGCGATGGGCATCATCAAATGGCTGATCCTGGAGCCGCGGCCGAAGGGCTGACGCGCTAACTTCCACAAATGCAGACGTCCCGGAGCCGTCCGGCTCCGAAGTGCTGTCGCCTCAGATGGTGACGACCATCTTGCCGGCATTGGCCAGCGGCGTCGTCACGCCCGACAGCATGGTGCGGATATGGGCGAGGCTCTGGTAGCGGCCGTTGATCGAAATGCGCGGCAGCGCGAGCAGGAAGCCGGAATGCTCGGCACGCAGCACGCCATGGCGCGTCGTTACCGCCGAGACATAGCCGGCATCGCGGGCAAAGCCGACCTCGCGGCAGCCGACGGCGCTGGCATAGCCATAGGGATAAGCGAGATGGCGCGGCTCCTCGCCCAGCTTCGCCTGCAGGATGCGCCTGACGTCGCCGATCTCGCGGCGCGCATCGGCCTCCGAAAGCCGCTTCAGGTTGACGTGGTTGACGGTATGGGCGCCGATGGTCACCAGCGGATGAGCGGCCATGGTGCGGATCTCGTCCCAGTTCATCAGCGTGCTCGGTTGCTGGCCGTCCAGCCTGATGCCGTTCATGCGCGCGAATTCGTGCAGCGCCGCGCGCAGGTCCTCCTCGCGGACCTCCAGCGTCAGCCAGGTGTGCAGGCGGTTGTTGGCCTGCAGCTTCTTTCCCCGCGTCGAACAGTCGATCGTCACCGGGCCATCCGGCGTCGCCAGCGTCAGCCGATCACGCGCATTGACGATATCCTCGACCACGTCCCACCACAGATCGGCGGCGCCGTCGATCAGCCCCGGCGCGACATAGATGGTGATCGGCGCACCGTGCTTTTCCAGCACCGGCAGCGCCTCGGTCATGTTGTCGCGATAGGCATCGTCGGCGGTAATGGTGGCGAACTGCCCGCTCTTGCCGCCGGCCTTGATGCGCTCGATCGCCTCGTCGAGCGAGACGAAAGCGTAGCCGTCGGCCTTCATGTCGGCGATGAGGGCGTCAAGGAAGCCGGGGGCGATGTTGAGATGCCGGTTGACGCCGTCGGGCTTCTCCGGCGTCGCGGTGACCCGGTGCAGCATCAGGATGGCGCCGATGCCGCCGACAAACGGCTTTGCCAGCGGAGCGAGGCCGGTATAGCGGGCGACGTTGAGCGCCAGTTTCCGGATTGCCTCGCCCCCGTCGATCATTCCTTCACCTTTTGCGCCTAGGCTCGCCCAAGCACGGAATGCGCCTACGCGTGCCCCCAATCGGGATGAATACGCCTTAAGGATTGAGGTATGGTTGACGCCACCGCGTCATTTGACGGCAATCGGCTCGCCGCGAGCAAGGCATCGGCGCGCGCACTGCCAGACAATCAGGCCGGCCTGTCTGTCGCCGTGGCCGACGGCAAGACACTTGCCTCCTACGCGGAATTCTGCGGTTCAGCGCTGTTTGCGCCGGCGCAAAGCGCCGCCTGGATCCGCAACTGGGCCAACGAGGTTCACACCGACATTGTAGTCGCGACGCTGAGTTCCGAAGGCGAGCCGGTGCTTTCGCTGGCCCTCGAAGTTGCCCGCCGTGGACCATTTCGTGTCGGCCGCTTTATCGGCGGCCGCCATGCCAACGGCAATTTCGCCGCCGCCGCGCCTGACTGGCTGCCAACGGCCGATGCTTCGGCCATTCGCAGCATGGTGACGGCGATCGCCAAGGCGCGGCCCGACATCGACCTCATTGCGCTCGAGCGGCTGCTGCCCGACCTCGACGGCATCGCCAACCCGTTCGCGGCGCTGCCCGGTTTTCCGAGCCCGAACCTGTCGCTCGCCGTCGATCTCGATGGTGGCTTCGATGCGCTGCTGGCGCGCGCGAGCGGCAAGCGCAAGCGCAAGAAGCACCGCTCGCAGACGCGCAAGTTCGAGGCGGTCGGCAGTCACCGCCGCATCGAGGCGAAGACGGCAGACGAGGTGAACCGGCTGCTCGACGCCTTCTTCGAAATGAAGGAGTTCCGCTTCCGCAAGATGGGCATCGCCAATGTTTTCGGCGAGCCGGAGATTTGCGCCTTCTTCCGCGCGCTGTTCAGCGAGGCGCTGACGGAGGAAAAGCCATCCTTTATGCTGCATGGTCTCGAGGTCGCCGGCAAGCTGCGCGCGGTCACCGGATCGAGCCGGTCGGGCAAGCGGCTGATCTGCGAGTTCGGGGCGATAGCCGAGGACAACCTCGCCCACACCAGCCCCGGCGACTTCCTGTTTTTCGACAACATTCAGGAAGCCTGCGAGACCGGCTTCGGCCTCTATGATTTCTCGGTCGGCGACGAGCCCTACAAAAGGCTGTGGTGCGATATCGAAACCCGGCATTTCGAGGTTCTTCTGCCGCTGACGCTGAACGGCCGCGCGCTGGCGATCGCGATGCGGCAGGGCGCGCGGGCGAAGGCCTTCATCAAGAACAGCCCGCTCATCTGGAAGCTGACCAAAATGGTCCGCCGCAAGGCAGCGGGCCAGGCGGCGCCTGCCGCCACCGGCGACGACGACAGCTGACGAACTGCCCTCACCCAATCTCTGCTTGGCAGATTCTGTAGCGGCGAAAATCCTGCACCGTTGCGCGGACTGATTCCGCCACTCAAGCCGCCGAACGCCGTCCAGGCAGTGGCGTTCCCGGCGTCTCGTGGCCGATCGGTGTCACCAGCGTCAGTTCGGGATAGCCGTTCTCGATCAGCTTGACCGCCGCCTGTGTCACCTCGTCGTCGGCCTCGAGCATCGAGAGGAAGACCTCGGTGGCCTCGCCAACCAGCCTGCCAATGCCTTGCGCGTCGGCCGGGCCGCATTCGACCACGACGAGGTCGTAGGCGGTGGTCAGCGACTGCATGATGATCGGCAGCCGATCGGCGGCACGCATGGCGCGGGCCGGATCGGCGGTACCGACGGGAATGACATGGCAGTCGGAGTAGAGATCGGCGTGGATGACGTCGCTGAACTGCGCTTCCGAGGCGAGCAGGTCGGTGATCCCCGGGAAAAGCCCGCTGTCCAGCATCGGCCGCGAGGCAGCACCTGACGCGGTGAGATCGAGCAGCAGCACGCGCAGGCCGGCGTCGGAAACCTCGCGCGCCACCAGCACCGCCGAGGCGGCCGCCTCGTCGCCTTCCGGCGACACGAATATGGCGCGCGCCGCACCCGATGCGATCAATTTTTCCGCGGCCCTGTCGACGTCGACCTCGCCAAGCGTCGAGCGGGCCGGTTCGGACTCTTGCGCCGGCGCATCCGCTGCCGTCACGACGTCCGATTCCGCCTGCGGTTGTTCGGCCGGAGGCACCTCAGGCGCAATCGCCTCGGCAACCACAGGCTCCTGCCGGGCGACCGGCATCGACACCTGTTCGATTCGCCCGAATTGGGCGCCGGTGGCCGGGCGCATGGCGCGGCCCGAAAACAGTTCGCCCAGCAGCATGGCGATCGCCATCAGCAGCAGCGAACCGGCGAAGGCAGCGCCGACGATCGGCACGACCTTCGGGAAGTAGGGTTCCGACGGCACGACGGCGCGGGAAAAGACACGGGCGTCGACGGGCAGGTAGTTGCGGTCGTTGCGCGAGGAGGCCTCGCGGTAGCGGGTCATATAGGATTCAAGCAGTTGGCGCTGGGCGTTCGCGTCGCGCTGCAGCGCGTCCAGTTCGACCTGCTGCTCGCCGGCGCGGGCCGATGCCGCCTTCATCGTGTTGACGTCGGCGACGAGCTGGTTTTCGCGCGCCTGCGCCGTCTGCGCCTGCGTCATCAGCCCCTTCATGATCTTTTCCGCTTCGTTGCGGATCTGCCCGTCCATATCCGCAAGCTGCGACTTCAGCGCCCGGATGCGCGGATGGTTGCCGAGCAAGGTGGTGGAGAGGTCGGCGATGTTGGTCCTGAGCTCGACCTGCCGCTCGCGCAGACGCTGGATCAGATCCGACGACAGTACTTCCGGCACGGCATCGAGCGAGCCGCCATTCTGCAGCGCCTTGCGCACGCCGTCGGCGGTCGCCTCGGCGGCAGCGCGGTTGGCGCGCACTTTCGACAGTTCACTCGACAGTTCGGAAAGCTGCTGGGTGGGCAGGACCGAATTGTTCCCGCCCATCAAAAGGTCGGACTGGGCACGGAAGTCGGCAACCTTGGCCTCGGCATCCTTGACGCGCTTCGACAGGTCGGCGATTTCGGGCGCCAGCCAGTCGGTCGCGGCAGCGTTCGATTCCTGCTTGGCGTTGCCCTGGACGGATATGTAGGTGTCGGCGATGGCGTTCGGGATATCGGCGGCCAGCCTGGGATCCTCCGACGAGAACTCGATGACGATAACGCGTGATTTTTCAACGCTGTAGACGTTGAGCTTCTCGCGCATCTTCTTCAGCACGCGCTCTTCCGGCGGGATCTCGTTGGGATCGCTTTTCAGGCCGACGATGACGAGCAGCCGGCCGAGCGCCGACATGTTGGCCGCTTCGTCGAACTCGGGCAGCCGCGACAGGTTCAGCTTGGAGGCCACTTGCTTGAGGATGTCGGTCGAGGAAATGACCTCGACCTGGCTGGCGACGCCCTCCTCGTCCAGAATCGGCTTGTCGTTGTCGGCGGTGCCGTCAGGCCTGGTGAAGACCGATTCGCGCGTTTCGATCAGCAGCTTCGTCTGCGCCTTGAAGTGCGGCGTGGCGAGCGAGGCGAATGCGAACGCCAAGCCGGTGACGGCAAGGGCTACGACAAGGATGCGCAGCCAGTGCCTCGCCAGGCTGGCGAAGAGCTGCCTGAGATCGACATCGACATCTGCGGCCGCGGACTGGACGGACATGCATTTCTGCTCCGGTACTTGAGTCCGCCGCACCGTAAACAACTATGGTAACTCAGCCGTTAAGACCGCAGTAAGCATCCGTTAGGGTTTACTGCGCGGCCGCAAACAGAGGCTGTAAAACCATATAAATGAGTGTGGGTTTTGCCATTTGCCGCCGCTTTGGGTTGCAGCCCTTTACCGGCCATTAACCCTAACAGGATGATAACGGGTCCGTTCCCTGAGGTTGCCGCAGCACCTGGCGGCCAGAGCGATGAAGGTTCGTATCCGGTCATGAAAAGCACTGCTTCCCTCTTTCGTGCTCTGCTTGCCGTATCGATGCTTGCCGGCTGCTCCAGCTACCGGCCAACGCCGGCAGCCTTCCATGAAGTGCTCGACCAGCCCTACCGACTTGGCGCCGGCGACCGCGTCCGCGTCACCGTGTTCGAGCAGGACGGATTGACCAACACCTACAGCGTCGACCAGTCCGGCTACCTCTCCTTCCCGCTGGTCGGCTCGGTACCGGCGCGCGGCCATACAGCCCATCAGCTTGAGAAGGAAATCGCCGACAAACTGCGGCAAGGTTACCTGCGCGACCCCGACGTATCGGTCGAGATCGACCGCTACCGGCCGATCTTCGTCATGGGCGAAGTGGGCGCCGCGGGCCAATATTCCTATGTGCCGGGCCTCACCGTGCAGAAGGCCATCGCCATTGCCGGCGGCTTCACGCCGCGCGCCAACCAGGAGAGCGTCGACATCACCCGCGACATCAACGGCAAGGTGATGACCGGTCGGGTGGTCACCTCGGACCCGCTGCTGCCCGGCGACACCGTCTACGTCCGCGAACGCCTGTTCTGACAATCAACGTGGCGGACCGACTCAGGATCGTCCATTGCTTTCGCTCACCCGTCGGAGGGATATTCCGGCATGTGCGCGACCTGACCGAGGCACAGCTCGCCGCCGGTCATTCCGTCGGTATTGTTTGCGATTCGACCACCGGCGGCGAATTCGAGGAACAACTGTTCGGGCAGATGAAGGACAGCCTGGCGCTCGGCATCCATCGCACGCCGATGCAGCGCCATGTCGGACCGGGCGATCTCGCCTCGGCCTGGCGCACCTACAGGATCATCAAGGAATTGCGGCCGGACGTGCTGCACGGGCACGGCGCCAAGGGAGGCGCCTATGCCCGTCTGTTCGGCTCATTGTTGCGGGTTTCAAGGTCTCGCGTAGCCCGCCTTTATTCGCCGCATGGCGGCTCCCTCCACTATGACGAAACGACGGCCACCGGGAAGCTGTTCTTCGCCCTCGAACGTTTCATGGGCCGCTTCACCGACTGCCTGCTGTTCGTTTCGGACTATGAGAGGAAGACCTACCGCAGGAAGGTCGGCGAACCGCCGATCCCGAACGCGCTGGTCTATAACGGCCTGCGCGCTGCCGAGTTCGAGATGGTGCCGACCGCGCCGGGAGCGGCCGACCTGCTCTACATCGGCATGATGCGCGACCTCAAGGGTCCCGACATCTTCATCGATGCGCTGGCGCTGGCCGGCGCCACGCTTGGCCGTCGCTTGAGCGCCGTGATGGTCGGCGACGGCGACGACCTGCCGCGCTACCATGCGCAGGTCAAGCGTCTTGGGCTCGACGGCCATGTCCGCTTCCTGCCGCCCATGCCGGCCAGGGATGCCTTTGCGCTGGCGGACCTGATCGTCGTGCCTTCGCGTGCCGAGGCGATGCCCTACATCGTCCTGGAGACGCTGGCCGCCGGCAAGCCGATGATCGCCACCGCCGTCGGCGGCATACCTGAAATCTTCGGCGAAACTTCCCCTGCCCTGATCCGCCCCAACCCGAACCAGCTCGGTGACAAGCTGAGCGAGGCGCTGGCCGACCCCGGCGCCTACAGAAACCTGATGCCGTCGACCACCGACCTGAAGGCGCGCTTCGGCGCCGACGTCATGGCCGCCGAGATCGAGAAGGCCTATTTCGCCGCGCTGCGGCGGTAGAGCCTGTTGCACCAGGTCAAACCGTAGACCGCTTCAAAGCCACCCGTTGTTTCAAGGGTTTCTTAGCTCTCTTTTGCTATTCACCTGAGGGAAGCTGCGGACAATCCCATGAACGAAATTGATCCCGCGCGCCGCTTTTCCCTGGATGCGGTGCGCAATTTCGACGGTCCGGCCGCGAGCGATACGGCTGGCGGCATGAATGAGGTCGCGCGCCAGGTCGCCTCGCAGTATCGACGCGATACGATGTCGCCGATCATGGTCAGTGGCGTGCTGCGCATGGTCGAATTCGCGCTGCTGTTCCTGTCGGGCCTCTGCCTCTATTTCCACTATGTCGGCTTCTTCAACTATCTCCCCTGGCAGTACCCGCTGGCGATCGCCTCGGCCTCGTTCCTCGCGGTGGTGCTGCTCGACGTCTCCGACAGCTACCAGATATCGGCACTGATGCGGCCGATTGCCAATTTCGGCCGCATATTGCTGGTCTGGGCCGGCGCCTTCGCGCTGATGGCGCTGACCGCCTTCGCCATGAAGATGTCGGAGGATTACTCGCGCCTGCTGTTCGGCACCTGGTTCGTCGTCGGCTTCCTGCTGCTGTTCGGCCTGAGGCTGGTGATGTCGAAGCTGATCCGGCGCTGGGCGCGCGACGGACGCATGGAACGCCGCGCCGTCATAGTCGGTGGCGGCAAGGCAGCCGAGGTGCTGATCCGCTCGGTCGAGAAGCAGCCCTACAACGACATCCGCATCTGCGGCATCTTCGACGACCGCGGCGACAAGCGTTCGCCGCCCATCGTTGCCGGCTACCCCAAGCTCGGCACGATTTCCGAGCTGATCGAGTTCGCCCGAATCGCCCGCATCGACATGCTGATCGTGTCGCTGCCGCTGACCGCCGAATCGCGCGTGCTGCAGCTGTTGAAGAAGCTGTGGGTGCTGCCGGTGGACATCCGGCTGTCAGCGCATTCGAACGCGCTGCAGTTTCGCCCACGCGCCTATTCCTACATCGGCTCGGTGCCGATGCTCGACATCTTCGACAAACCGATCAACGACTGGGATTCGGTCGCCAAGCGCGCCTTCGACATCATCTTCTCGATCATCGGCATCATCGTCTTCTCGCCGGTGATGCTGGTGACGGCGATCGCCATCAAGCTCGATAGCAAGGGGCCGGTGCTGTTCAAGCAGAAACGGCACGGCTTCAACAACGAGACCATCGAGGTCTACAAGTTCCGTTCGATGTACACCGATCGGTCGGATCCGACGGCCAAGCAGACGGTGACCAAGAACGATCCGCGCGTCACCCGCGTCGGCCGCTTCATCCGCAAGACATCGATCGACGAATTGCCGCAGTTCTTCAACTCGCTGCTCGGCTCGCTGTCGCTGATCGGGCCGCGTCCGCATGCGATTGCCGCCCAGTCGCACAACCTTCTCTATAATGAGGTGGTCGACGGCTATTTCGCCCGCCACAAGGTCAAGCCCGGCGTCACCGGCTGGGCGCAGATCAACGGTTGGCGCGGCGAGATGGACACCAACGAGAAGATCCGCATGCGGACGGAGTACGACCTCTATTACATCGAGAACTGGTCGCTGCTGTTCGACTTGCGGATCCTGTTCCTGACACCGGTGCGCCTGCTCAACACGGAAAACGCCTATTGAGCGCCGTCGCCCATGAGCTGCCGCCGGGCGCGGTCAACGCCAAGCTGATCGCGCTGATTACGTCCAGCGCGGTCTTCTTCGGCATTTTCCTGTCCGGTTTCGTCATCGACGAGCCGGCGCCCTACGATCTCTTCATGGTTGGGCTGATCGCGGTGTGGGCACTGTTCGGCCTGCGCGTCTCGCGCGCGGCAACGCCGCTGCTGGTGCTTCTGGTGACGATGAACATCGGCGGCATGATTGCGATGACGCAGATGTCGGACCTGGCAAGCACGCCGCTCTACCTCGCCGTCTCGATGTTCCTCGCCTTCACCGCGGTGTTCTTCGCCTCGGTGACCGCAGTCCAGCCCAGCCTCTACCGGCTGATCTTCATCGCCTATGTCGTGTCGGCGGTGATCACCTCGCTGCTCGGCATCGCCGGCTATTTTCACGCCTTCCCCGGGGCGGAGATCTTCACCAAATACGACCGCGCCGCCGGCGCCTTCCAGGATCCGAATGTGTTCGGCCCGTTCCTTGTGCTGCCCGGCATCTACCTGCTCTATCTCCTGTTGACGGGATCGATCGCGCGCATGCCGCTGCTGGCCGTGCCGCTGCTGATCATCACCGCCGGCATCTTCTTCTCCTTTTCGCGCGGCGCCTGGGGCATGTTCGCCGTCTCGGCGGTGCTGCTCACCGGCTCGCTGTTCCTGCAAAGCGCCAGCGGCAAGTTCCGGCTGCGGGTCGTGGTCATGACCATCGCGGCAGTCGCGCTGCTGGTCATCGCGATGATCATCATCCTGCAATTGCCGGGCGTGGCGGAGATGTTTTCCAGCCGCGCCCAGCTGGAACAGAGCTACGACACCGCCCGCCTCGGCCGATTCGCCCGCTACACGATCGGTTTCCAGATGGCGCTCGAGCATCCGTTCGGCATCGGCCCGCTGGTCTTCGGCACAATCTTCGGCGAGGACACCCACGACATCTGGCTGAAGATGCTGATGGACTATGGCTGGCTGGGCTTCGTCTCGTTCCTGGCGCTGACCTTGTGGACCATCGCCGCCGGCTTCCGCATCCTACTGCGCGACCGTCCCTGGCAGCCCTACCTGCTTTGCGCCTATGTCGCCTTCATCGGCAATATCGGGCTCGGCACCTTCATCGACATCGACCACTGGCGCCACGTCTATCTGCTGCTCGGCCTGATCTGGGGTGCCATCGCGCTCGAATACCGGCATCAGAAGGAACTGCGGCTGGTGCCGGCACCTGCCGCGGCAGTGCCGTTTTCATCGATACGATAGCCGCCGAATTCGGTTGACCCGCACCGGGTTATCACGATACATCGCGACCCGGTCCGGAGTGTAGCGCAGCCCGGTAGCGCACTTGACTGGGGGTCAAGGGGTCGTCGGTTCGAATCCGGCCACTCCGACCATTAAACTCTTGATATCCCTAGCTCTTATTAAAGGTGCCGTCTGGCGCCTTTTTGCGTTTTCGGAACGAATGGCGTTCAAATCGCCCGTTTCGGAACCCGGAGTCCCGAAAAAGTCCCGAACTGACCGCGCGAATGTTCTGCTTCCGTGCACATCGGCGATTCTGGAATTCGCCTACCAATCACTCCAAAGGAACCCGAAATGCGTATCCTTTCTATCGTGCCCGCCAGCGACCCTGGCGATGGGCGCTTTCCGTGCGTCGCAAAATTCGACGCAGAGATAACAGCAGATATCCGTATGTACGGGCTGCGGCTCTTAAGATCCCCTACTGGCAAACACCTCTCCTACTCGCCGTCATCCGGCGGGAAGAGGTGCGCGACGTTCTCACCGAACCTCGCAGAAGCGATTACGGCTGCAGCAATTGCGGCCTTCCACGGAGGCCGTGCAGCCAATGACGCATCCTAACACCCATGAAATGACACCCTTCGCCCTGCCTTCTGGCTTCGGCGACGAGGCTGAGCCCCTCGTTGATTTCATCGGCGTAGACGAACGCGAACACGCCTTGGACTGCCTGACCGACTATGCCGACATGCTATACGGCGACATCGTTCTGGTGCCATTTGCGAACGGCGAGCCGGATTGGAAGAATATTGCCCGCGATACCATCGAAAAATTTTCGGGTCACTGGTCTGAGATTGAGCCCGAAGACATTCAGCGACTTGGCATTCTGACAGACAGCTTTGCGCGCTTCTTGGCTGACGGTACCAACGATGTCTCGATCGTCACGCTGTGGCGCGGTGGCACTCCGGTGGTGCGCCAAATCGGCGGCAGTCCGTGCGCCACGGCGCTAGACTTGGTCATGGATGCAATCATTGACGACGAACCGCTGAAGGTGCGCGCAACGACGAAGCCAAAGGAGCAACCCAAGAAGGATCCACCTGCGGCCGACAACGACAACCATGAAATCTTTTTGATCAATCCGGCAGACTGGCACGGCAAGCCTGTGCCCCGGCGCGAGTGGTTTATCGAGGATATGATTCCGATGCGCCAGGTCACCATTTTGAACGGTGACGGCGGCGTCGGCAAATCGCTGCTTGCCCTTCAAATTGCAGCGGCAAGTGCTCTGTCGGTCGATACACTAGGGCTCGCGCCGCTCGCCAGGCCGGTGCTCTATCTGGGTGCGGAGGATGGCGCCGACGAGTTCCAACGGCGGCTCGCTGATATTTTGAGCCACCATGGTGCAGCCTTCGATATCTCTTTCGTTTCCGTCTGCTTTCACTGGCCGATCGCGACGCACTCCTTTGCGTTCCGAACAACCGCACAGGGGTTATGGAGCCGACCGCTCTTTGGAAGCGGGTCGCCGTCACCGTTGAGGATCTAAAGCCAGGCCTCGTCGTGCTTGATACCGCGGCCGATCTGTTTGGCGGCGATGAAATCAAACGTGCTCAAGTCCGTCAGTTCATCTCTATGCTGCGAAAGGTGGCGATGGATAGTGATTGCGCGATCATGCTGCTGGCCCATCCCTCCGTTGCCGGCATGCAAACGGGCACAGGTTCGTCAGGCTCAACGGCATGGAACAACTCGGTGCGGTCGCGTCTCTATATGACCCGCCCCGAAGGCAAAGACGACACTGACCCGGATGCTCGTGTGCTTACCACGAAGAAAATCAATTACGGGAAGGTGGGCAACCAGGTTCGGATGCGATGGCAAGACGGCGTCTTCATATTGGACGACGGGAAGCCGACTGCCATCAGTGGCCTACTGAACAGACGTCACGACGAAGCGTTCCGAAGCTTGCTTTCCGCGGTCAATCGAACCGGGCAACGTGTGGCGTCAACCCGGGGCGTCAACTATGCGCCTGCCGTCTTGGCAGCGCGTCCGGATGCAGAAGGCGCCACCAAGAAGCAATTCGAAGCGGCCATGCAGCGGCTGTTGGCTGAGGGCATTGTCAAGGTCGTTTGGGAAGGTCCGCCATCAAAACAGAGGCAGCGTCTCATTGTGTCCGCGGAGGACTTCGGGCCAGACCCCGAGGTGGAAAACTAATGTTCCACCTCGAGTTCCACCCCCCTACCACCCCGTTCCACCCCCTGTTCTTCCACCCCCCTAATACCCCCGGCAGGGTGGAACACCCTGGAAGGGGCTGGAACCCCTTCCGGTTTTCCGCTCCTGCGCAAGTTCGCGCGGGTGGTCTGGTAGACGTCGCTAAAATTTGCTGACTTGGCCCGACCTTCGGGGGGCGGCACGAAAAGTTCGGGCCGCTCAGCGCATGATGCTCGCGAATCAATAAACGAGGGCTGGAAGCAATGCGCTCAAAAACTCAATGTCGATTGGTTGCCGAAATCTACATCGGCATCAACAAGGACTCTCCATTCCGCGTCGGGAAAGCGTGGACGTGCGGCGACGGGAGTCTCACCAACGGCATCATAACTGTGCAGCCAGGCCGCAGGAGCGAAGCCGACCTTTCCCTTGTCTTCAATCTCGCAGAGTTTAGGTGTCTCCACGCTGCGACGTGGTCTGCGCATAAAGATGACACCTTACGCGAACTCCACGAAATCGCGGAAAGGATGCAAGCCGAATATGCTAACGCCCAAAATCACCCTCAACCCTGATGTTCTTGCGACTGTTTACGGCCTCCCCGTTTGTCGCCCATGCGACACACAAGGTGCTGAGGTCACAAAAAGGCGCCCATCTGAATCCTTGACGCTCACGAACCAACCGCCTTTTATAGCCCCGAGAGCGATCGCCGACTGGAAAAATCGTCTCAGAATTCTATATTAGTGTTTACTGGCGCGAACGACGCTAGATAATGCGAAACGACCGGCGCCGCAGTGGCGCTGATGAAGACCGGCCTCGCCGGAACCCGCGCCAAGTGCGCCCTCTCCCAAAGACGCCAATGACAACAGCCCGCTCCATCGCGCTTGGCGACGGCACCGTGCAGGTACGTCGTATCAGTTGGAAAGAATTCTATTCGCTCAGGCCGGATCTGAAGCCCGCCAATGACAACGCTAGGTCGGCTCCTCAAGGTCGTCATAGCCCCGCGGCTGGGGTCGCTTCTCATAGTCGACTGGAGGACGCAGCATGACTTCGGCCTCGGCTCGGCCGAACTCGCGGCCAATCTGGAATGCCGCGTAAAGTGCGCCAAGGCTGATTAGGAAACGAAGCATGATTTGTCCTCCTCTTCCAGAAGAGTAACCCACGCGGCGGGCAGATAGTTCCGGCGGACGGGAACCCGCAATGATCAGTGCCCGTTGCCTCTGATCGATGGGCGAGGAGCGCAGCAATGGCCGCAAAGAAATCGACCGATACGAGCCGGGTAAAGAAGGGTGCAGAACTTGAAGTTGAGCACCTGACGGAGGTGACAGACGTGACGCCCAAACAGGCGCGCGCACTGCTTCGAAAGCACGGCGCGGACTGGCCGAAATTGAAGGACGAGGCGGATGATATGAAGGAAGAGGACTGACGCACCATCATCGTGTGGTGCGTCAGATCAGGTCAGGCTAGCGACCATGGCTCTACCCCAAGAAAAAGCTAGGCGACCTTGATGTCCTTCAGGCGCGACGAGCAACCCGCAGTTCTATTACTATGACGGGCAGACTGACACGCTTGTGACGAGGTCCGCTGCCGGTCTGCCGCAGCGGCTTAGGATCGTTGCTGGGGATGGCACTCAGAGGCAGCTTGAAGATTTCTTGGTGGCTCTGTTTTGAGGCTGGCGGTTTCGACTCCTCTGAGGTCGAAACTATCAACATTGACGACGTTATAGACGGTGCGGTTATCGACGTAACGGCTGGCGTGCGAGACATCGCCAGTTCTGTTTGCGAACCGTATTCGATCGCCATTTTTGAGCGAGCCGGCAAGGTCATCTTCAAGCGCGCCTTCACTGATGGAGACTTCGCCGTTGACGCGACCATTTCATCGGCTGGAGACGTGTCTGATAAATAACTGCCGGCCTGGCATGGCGGCGTGATCCAGTCCGTCTTCTCCTAAAAGGATACCCCACAACATGACAACTTTTGAACGCGCTTCGGCGCGACCGCAAAGTCGTGCTCGATGCCAGGCGACGTCATCGCAAAACCCGATTGCGGTCAAGGAGCAGTAGAAAATGGCACTCAATTTCGCGGACGGCACACGCGCGCTCGAACTTTTGCGGCAATCACATCGGCGAATGACGCCCGAGGCGATCGCCGACCATACGTTGCGGCTGGTGACCGTTATGGAAATCCAAGAGCGCGTCATCAGCGACTTGGTCGATCTCATCGACTCGTTCGATGCCGCACTCGAAGCGAGGTCGCGCGGCGAGGCGCACGAACGGCCGGCTTTCGACAGTTCGCAGTGGCGCTACACGCTGAAAGAAATCTGGCCTGAACTCTATCAGCCAACAAAGGAGGCGAATGGTCATGGCCATTAACTTCGCCGGCGGAACCGACAGGATCAGTTATCAGGCCGGATGGAATGGTTTCACCACAGGCAGCTTCGCCTTCAAGATGAAAACAACCCAGACGACGGCAAATGCCGTTCCCATATCTATATGGAGCAGCGCCTCGCGTACCGGGTTCGGTTTCGTATTGAATAACACACTCAATAAAGTGTTGGTGCAGGGGTATGACATTAGTGCTCCCAGAATCCAACTCTTGAGTTCAACCTCTGTTAATGACGGGAATTGGCACAGTATCGTGTTCAACTGGAACGGGAACAATGGCGGCGCCAATGCCCTCTTTGTTGATGGCGTACAGGAAGCGACTGGCAATTCATCTGCGGCATGGCCTATCGTCAGCACCGCTCCTCTGTATCTTGGCGATAATAATGACAGTTTCTGGCCCAGCTACGTCGGCGATCTGGCCGAAGTAGCCGTCTGGCTTACCAGGCAACTGGACGCGGCGGAGATTGCCGCTCTTGGCAAAGATATCTCGCCGAGCAAAATAGCTCCTGGAGTGCTCAACGGCCTGACGTTCCATGCCCCGCTGGTTCGCTCGCCGAACAATCGGTTTGACCATACAATCGCCGTGACAGGAACGACAGTCACCCCCCATTGTCGCGTCGTTGGCGGAGTGTGGTAGCCGGGAGGGGTCAACGCTTGTAACCAGTCGGCAGAGCGGCAACTGCATCTCGGTAGCGATGTTCCACTGCCGCCGTGTATATTCCTTGGTTGAACAGCCCGTCCCATAGGAAAAAGCAGGCCACCAAGGCGAGCACCGTAAGAACCGGTCGCATCGGAGATCCACTCCCTCTCAAGAGGGAATTAGGCCGGCTGAAGGTTCCCGACGGCGTGTTGGCGCATCCTCAACACCAGCAAGCGCGTAGCTGCGAACGGTGTCATGACAAGGAACGCCATCGTGACGCTGATCATGAACGACAACACACAGAATGCGCTGGGGACGTAACAAACAGCTTCCATAACCTAACCCCTTCAAACCACCGTTTACCCTGGTGGCCTCCTCCGTCCGCTCCTCTAAGCATGATCCCGCTTTGGATTGAATGCAAGCAGTTGCTAAAATATGCCGAGACTCGCATGCGCTTGCCGCCGGCCAACTGGCAGCCCATGCCGGCCGGTAATATAGGCAGGCGGTCGAGCAGGCTTGGTTGCGGTGGCACGCGGCCACAGACGGGCGCCAGGACGCGCGAGGCGCTTCGCCGGGTTGGTAGAGAGAGCGGCCAGCCGAAACGCGCGCTGTAAGCGGTGTTCTTAGGCCACGGCCTTGAGCTCGGGCGCCGTGATGTAGGCCCAAGGCAGCAGGTC
>NZ_JHQS01000005.1 GCF_014843845.1 Mesorhizobium amorphae
ATTTCCAGCAGGATGGCCACATGGCCATGCGCAATCCAGTCGGACGGGTGAACTACCAGCCGAATTCGTTCGGCGAAGGTCCAAGGGAGTCGCCGCAGCGCGGGTTTCGGTCGTTCGCTGATGCTGAGGACGGACAGAAGGTCCGGCTGCGCGCGGAAAGCTTTGCCGACCACTACAGCCAGGCGCGCCAATTCTTCAACAGCCAGACGCCGCCCGAGCAGCGCCATATCGCTATGGCATTGACCTTCGAGTTGAGCAAGGTGGAGACCCCGGTCATCCGCGAGCGGATGGTCGCGCATCTCCTCAACATCGATGAAGGTTTGGCTGTCACCGTCGCGGACAAGCTCGGCATCAAGAAATTGCCGTATCCGGCGGATGCTGCTGTCGCGCCAAGAGGCGATCTCGAACCGTCGCCAGCGCTCAGCATCATCGAGAATGGACCGGATAGCTTCGAGGGGCGCAAGGTCGGCGTGCTGGTCAGCGAGGGCACCGATGCAGCGCTGCTGAAGAAGCTGCAATCTGCGATCGAGACAGAAGGCGCAACGATGGAGGTGGTTGCCCCAAAGGTCGGTGGCGTCGAGGCCGCAGATGGAAGCTGGATCGAGGCCCGGCACATGATCGACGGAGGACCCTCAGTCCTGTTCGATGCCGTGGCTGTCCTGCTGTCGGAAGAGGGAGCGGACCGGCTCACTCAAGAGGCGGCAGCGCGAGATTTCGTCGCGGACGCTTTCGCGCATCTCAAGTTCATAGCGTTTGTGCCTTCGGCCTTCCCGCTCTTCGTCAAAGCCGGCGTTTCAGTTGATGCGGACGAGGGGCTGATACCGCTCGACGGGGCCGAGGGAGTAGACGCCTTCGTGCAATCCTGTCGGAAGCTACGGCTCTGGGCAAGAGAACCGGCGGTGAAGCTTTGAGATAAGTTTGAATATCTGGCACGACACAAAGGCTGCGTCATGAGCTTCCTGCAGAGTGTGAAGAAAGCTGTCGAGGAGGTCACCGGTGTCGCAAGCCCAGGGAGGCAAGAGGTCATCGATCTTGTAAGGCTGCGAAAACCGGATGAGTTCCACTTCAAAGGCGATGGGTTGGTGCCCAACCATCCGTTTTGGTCGCTTGTCGTCTACCGAGGCGCCGTGAAACTGCCCGAAGCATTCGATTCCGCGGCCGTGATGGAAGGGCTTTTTAACGCAAATGGCTGGGGTGATAGCTGGCGCAATGGCATCTACGAATACGTTCACTATCATTCGCGGATACACGAGGTGCTCGGCGTCGCACGCGGGACGGCCAAGGTCCGCTTTGGCGGAAACAAGGGGCGAACGCTTTCCCTGAAGGCCGGCGACGTCACGGTTCTTCCGGCCGGCACAGGTCACCAATGCATTACCGCATCCAGCGACTTTCTGGTCGTCGGCGCATATCCACCCTTCGGCACATATGACGAATGCACGACTGCCGAGCAGCATAAAGGCGCGCTGCTGACGATCCCCCAGGTTGACCGTCCAGGCAAGGATCCCGTCTATGGGAGCAAAGGCCCGCTTCTACAAAAATGGAAGAAGGTTTGAAGGGAGGCCGCCGACGCGGTGGCACGATACCCTCCATCTACCGGAGTTATTTCCGGTCAAGTGTCGATCATCCGACAATCCTTTCGAAAAGGTTTGCGCCAATTGCGCCCCCAGCCGGAACTGCCGTCGCTGCTCGACGTTTCCGAGAAACCTGCAGTCAAGGAGTACGAGAATGCAAACCTCTGCCGCAAGTTCCGCACCTCCTCCCGCCACCCTTGCCATCGTGCCCTTTGACGGCACGCTAACGGTCTGGTTTTCAGACGCCATCGTCGCGTCCAGCAGGCGGGCGAAGTTGCTCCATGAAGATGGGCGAGATCCGGTCTTCTACATCCCGTTCGAGGATATCTATTTCGAACTCTTCGAGAAGACGAACACAACCACAGACTCCCCATGGGGCACGGCCAGCTACTGGCGCGTTCATGCCGTCGGCGCATCGGCGGATGATTTCATGTGGGCCTATGAGACGCCTGAAACAGCCGCTTTGGCCATCGCCAAGCACGGCGCATTCGATCCTGATAAGGCGCGCATCGATGCCGACCCGGCTGAGGACAAGCGACATACGCCGCACGTGCCCGAATAGAGCAGCGGACGATGGAAGCGAGACCTCAACCCGCTAACTTCTTCGGCGGACGCGCAGACCTTCGTGATATTTCGACGTCGAGATCTGTGGGCCTGCCATAGTTGTCGGTAAATAGGAACGCTTCACCGGATCGAACGCATGCAAGGCAAGCTCAGCGTGGTCCCCGATTTCAGCCGTGGACGCGGGTAAGGGACCGGATCGATGAGGTCCTGATGTCAGCGCATGGATTGACCTACGGCCCGCTGGGCGACAGCTGCATCCATCTCTGTGTCGATATGCAGCGTCTGTTCGCAGAGCCGTCGCCTTGGGCTACGCCGTGGATAGCCCGGGTCCTTCCTTTGATAGAAGCGCTAGTCGAAAGGCGCGCCGCGCAAACCGTTTTTACCCGCTTCCTGCCTGCCCAGAGGCCGGGTCAGGGGGTGGGGACGTGGAAGCGCTATTATGAGCGGTGGGCTTCGATGACCTTGTCGGAACTCGAACCGGAGATGATTCAACTCCTGCCTTCTCTGATGCAGCATTCTCCTCCGGCAACTGTTATCGACAAGCACATCTATTCACCCTGGTTCGAGAGCGGGCTCAGGAGTTTTCTCTCGCAGCATGGCATTGACACGCTGGTGATCACCGGCGGCGAGACCGACGTCTGTGTGCTGGCGACGGTGCTGGGGGCGATCGACTTCGGCTACCGGGTGGTGCTGGTGACGGACGCGCTGTGCAGCACTTCGGATGCCACTCATGACGCGCTCCTGACGGTCTATCATCAACGGTTTGCGCAGCAGGTCGAGACCGTGGAGATGGACACTATTCTCTCGGAGTGGTCCTAGCTAGTCAGCCAGGGACGGTCACTGAGAAAACGCAGGATAGCGCTTGCCTTCAGCGCACCAGACAAATCCGCTAGCCTGCCTTTGCCTCGGCCTCGATCTCAGCGAGCTTCTCGTCGATTTCGTGCGGTTGGCCATGTTCCAGGCCAACGACGTCGTTTCTGGTCTCTTCAAGCGCAACAATGATCTCATCGAGCTTGGCGTGGATGGCCGAGGTGTCGCGATAGCCTTGGATCAGAACTACGCCGGTTATGATGATTGCGGCGACCGATAAGCCATAGGTCACGATGTTCGTCAGCCCGAACGGGACAAGCAACGTGCAAAGGACCATGGCCGCCAAAACGAAATAAAACCCCGGAGGGCGCGCCAAAAAATCGGCGATGAGAAAGAGGAACCGGTTCACCGGGAACCTCGCTGCCGGCGCCTGAAATCATCCAGTTTCCCCTCAACCGGATCGGCAGCTGTGGACGTCTCTGGCCGCGGCCGTCTGCCTAGCCTCGACCGCGGACAATTCTCGTAGCCGTGATTGCGGGCTCCGCAGCACAAACAGCACATGGTTGGATCGTTTAGCATCCACTGAAATGCACGGTTTGAAATCTGGTTGCAGCGGTCTCCACAAATCTGTTGCCGCAAACGTTGCGTTCGCTGCGGAACAAAGCTGACGGGTCAGGCTCTTGGGAGGCCAGCTTCGGAGCCAACGGAACAGAACCCCTCCCGCCACATTGTTAGTCAGTCACTACTAACAAACAGGAGGTTTCCATGGGTCGCGGTATCTTGCTCTGGCTGCTCGGTATCCCAATTCCGATCATCATTCTCATCATGCTGTTTGCGCGGTAGGGGGCTGACATGCAGGCAACACTTGTGACTTCCGAGGACTCTGCACCAACAGAATCCTCATCTTCAGCCGTGAGCTGGGGGCCGATCGTTGCGGGCGCATTCGCGGCTTCGACGCTTACATTCATCCTAATGTTGCTGGGCTCCGGGCTTGGTCTCAGCATGGTCTCGCCCTGGTCCGGCGCCGGCGCATCGGCCACGACCTTTGCGGTGACCACCGCCGTCTGGCTGGTGATTGTGCAATGGCTTTCATCAGGCGTGGGTGGCTATCTCACCGGTCGACTCCGCACCAAATGGGTCGGGGTTCATACCGATGAAACTTACTTCCGCGACACGGCCCACGGTTTCCTGGCGTGGGCGCTTGCTACTCTTCTTGTTGCGGGCGTCCTCGGTTCCGCGCTTTCCGCGGCACTGAGTACTGGAGTGCAGGCCGTTTCGACCGTAGCCGCAGGGGCCGCGACAGGCGCTTCGGCTGGCGCCGCGACCAAGGATGGTGGAGCATTCGACAGCACGTCCTATTACGTGGATGCGCTGTTTCGCCCTGCCGACCCAACCAAGCTTGCCGCCGCCAATACCGATAGCGATGCGGCGGCAACGGCGCAGGCTTCGCGCATCCTGCTCGCCAGCGCGGCGAACGGGGGCGAATTCACGGCCGACGACAGCGCCTATCTCGCGCAACTTGTGGCCGCTCGCACCGGGCTTTCGCAAGCCGATGCCAAGGCGCGGGTCGATACCATGATCGCCAAAGTGAAGGACGCGAAGGTCAAGGCTCAGCAAGCTGCCGACACCGCCAGGAAGGCCAGCGCGACTTTTGCCCTGCTCGGTGCATTATCTTTGGTCGTCGGTGCCTTTATCGCCAGTGTAGCAGCCGCATTAGGGGGCAGGCAGCGGGACGACGAGGAAGCGATCTTTCTTACTGGCCAATAAGGCTGCCAATTCCCGACGTCCGATTTAACAGAGGCCCGCCGTTCTATGGCGGGCATTTCTTTTTGTCGGCGCACACTGAGGTAACGCCATCGCCCGTTGGATGCCCTTGGCGCCCAAAACTTGGTGTCGCGCCGTGGCGACAGGCGGGACAACGCAAATTCTCCTTGGCAAAATCGAGAACCGGAACCTCACGTTCACCGGCCACCCGAAGTCACCAGGAGCGGCGCCAGTCCAGACGGACGCCGCAAATCAGAAGGCTGCAAGGTGGAGAGGAACGTTAGGCACTTCTAGCGGTTCTATCTCGATGGAGTGCCCCAATGAAACAAGAACTGATCGATCAAGCGATTGGCTTCCTGGCACAATATCGCGACACGCTGGTCGCCAGCTATTCATCGATAGGGCAGGATGGAAAATTCCGCCTGATGAGCATGGAAGAATGCCGTGATGACTTGGACGTGGTCGCGGTAAAGGACATTGCTTCGCTAAATGGCCTCATTGCCAAAATGACCGCCGGGTAGGTTCCTTTCTTTACGCATGCGCGTAAGCTTCGCCCCCAATGGGCGCGCTTCACGATTTTAGTAGGAGGCCGCTGCCTCAATGCTAGTGGATACCGCCTAACATAAGAGTCCGATTTGGGATTCCGCTTTGCGAGTGCTCGTGCGAGTCTGGCGCATGCGTGCAGGAACAAGCGCGCACTTGGCTGGAGGAACCGGGATGTCGCTCACTGGAGGCTGTTTATGTGGCAACGTGCGCTACAAAACCAATGCCGAGCCTTTGTGGCTCTGTCATTGCCACTGCAATAGGTGTCGCAAACATACCGGATCGCCGATCGGCACGTGGGTCGGCTTCCCCGCCGGTACGGTGACATGGCTTGCCGCCGAGCCAACCCGTTATCGTTCGTCAAGGGACGTAGAGCGTAGCTTTTGTGCGGTCTGCGGAAGCTCAATCGGCTTCCATCGAGTGCACGAAACCAGTTTGCTAGTAGGCAGTTTTGATGCGCCTGAAGCCCTTCCTGTCGCGGATATCTGGACCGTGCATGTTTGGTTCAAGGACCATATACCGTGGTTCGACACCGCTGATGATTGGACTCGTTTCGCGGAATTCCCGCCCCAAAGGGCTGAAGAGTTGAACGCGTTGAGCGGTCGGCAGATCGAAGGCTGACACGCCCCAGCGGGCTAAATGGCAACGGCCACTCCCCACCTTGAGGGACTTCCGAATCCGGTACCAAACGTCAGATTCTGACCACTAGGTATCGCGTGCAATGCTGTCCACCTCGCGAAATGGTGCTCGGCAAGGTCTTTCCTAGACTTTATGCGGAGCTGTATACCCGCACCCCTGTCGGCGGCTCCGTTGTTGCCTAGTTATGGGCCACGGGCCGAGGTGAACTGGAACCGCCACGGACTATGCGCGGGCAATACACCGTCCGACTCGAGGCTGATTGGTCATGATACCCCTCGGCAAGCCAATTGAGCAGATCCTTGGGATCGGCGCCCTCCTGCTGCTGTCGATTGGTTGCGCCATTGTGCTTTGGCCCTTCCTGTCGTCCCTGTTGTGGGCGGCGGTCATATGCTACTCCACGTGGCCCGTCTACACGTGGTGCGAGCGGGCCCTGGGCGGCCACAGAGGGCTGGCGGCTGCTCTGATGACATTGTCGGTGGCCCTTGTTCTGGTCGCTCCCTTCGCCTTCGTAGTGGCCACACTGGCGGACAGCGTAAGCAACCTGATCACGGCGGCGGGCCGCATGCTCGAGCAGGGGCCCCCGGCGCCACCGTATTGGGTGGCAGGGCTCCCGGTGGTTGGCGAGAGCCTCGCCGCCTATTGGGAAAGGTTGGCCCACAACGCGCCCGCCTTCATGATTGAGCTCAAGAAGCTGATCGGACCCGCCGCCGGAATGGCCGTCGCCAGCGGGACTGTGCTCGGCATCGGCCTTCTCGAACTCGGTCTGAGTGTATTCATCGCCTTCTTCTTCTACCGTCACGGCCGGCAGATGGCAGCGTACGTGCGCGAGAGCGCCGAACGATTCGCTGGGTCGCGCGCTCGGCACCTGCTCACGGTCGTGGGCGCGACCGTGCACGGCGTTGTTTACGGCTTGATCGGCACAGCACTCGTCCAGGCTCTATTGGCTGGCATTGGTTTCTGGATCGCCGGTGTGTCTCAGGCGCTATTGCTCGGCTTTCTTACGTTTGTCCTGTCGTTCGTGCCGGCGGGTCCGCCACTAGTGTGGGGCTCGGTGGCGCTGTGGCTATTTGTCCAGGGAGCCGTCTGGTGGGGTATCTTCGTCGCGGTTTGGGGCTTGCTCCTCGTCAGCAGCATTGACAACGTCCTCAGGCCTTATGTCCTCAGCAAGTCCAACAGCTTGCCCGTGGTACTCGGGTTCTTTGGATTCCTCGGCGGCATTCTCGCCTTCGGTTTCATTGGCGTGTTCCTAGGCCCAACGCTGTTGGCGGTCGGCTACAGCCTCTTCCTCGAGTGGCACGCGGCCGAGCTTGAGGACCGCAGGGACTCCAAGTCGGAGCCTGCGGATGCCGCTTGAATTCCGCGCGTTCCTTGGGTGTAAGCAGCCCATTTATTTCGTCGCCTTCGATCTTCTCCACCTAAACGGCTTCGACTTGCGAGATATGCCGCTGGAGGATCGCCGCGAGATCCTGGCCGAGATGATCCCGGAAGGCGGTCGCATCCAATTCAGTCAGGCGCTGCAGCCTGGTTGAAGACAAAGGCTTACAGCATCGATGAATACGATCTGCTCGGCGTCGAGCGCGAACCGGGCAAGCCAGCTTTTGCCCTCATGGCCGAGCGCGGCACCGGGCGCTATGTCGGATCGGCCTTCATCAACTCAAGCCGCGCGATCCGCGAACGCCTCTGGCAGCACGTCTAGGAGCATGCCGGGCCGCCGCCGAAGGGCATGAAGCGGCCGGCCACGCAATGGGTCAAGCCGGGGCTGATCGGCCGTGTGAAGCACCTACCCGGCGAGGAAGACTTGCGCCATGCCTCGCTGCAGGATTTCCGCGAGGAGTGACAAAACGGCGGTCGAAACGGGCCTAGGCCCTGCGGCGCTTAGAAAGCGCCTGCAATAGGTCCGCTTCGTCGACGATCCCGTTGCGGAAAGCGCTGACGATTTCCTCGGCAAGGTCTTCCCTCTGTTCCTTGTCTTTTTGGGCTAGGCGGCGCTCGTCGCACAGTCGGTCGAATACTCGCTGGAGCAAATCCAGATCAGCGGGCTCGAATACTCCGCTGTAGCGTCGCAGTGGCATTTGCCGTCCCTCAAACACGGCTGACACGGGACTATCTCACAAACGACGAATGACAGCTACCAGCGGCCCAGCGGCCGGGCGGGCTTTTTTTGTTTTCTGCTGGAACATCGGTTCGAACGCGCCGTTGCTTTTTCCAGGTCTTACAATGGATAACGGACGCGCCCTATGTTGCTCTTTAGATCATTGCATGAAATTGCCGCAGCGCGCGGCGATGGCTTGCACCCCGCTTTATTGAAGATGATGACGCGGTCGAAAGCCTGGGTCGATATTGAAAGCGCGCTACAACCCGCTCCGGCTTACAGGCCTTCAGACATTGATTTCCCTGCCAACGATGCCGTGCCTAAGGGTGTTGCGTTTCGGGCCGACGAGCGCTGAGGGGTGAGCACACGCGGCGTCGACTTCCTGCACAAGTGGATTTCAACAACGTCCCGGAGACAGTCGGCGCCGACATCATCTCCGTCGCTGAATTGACCCAAAAGCTATTTGCAGACGCCAAAGCGATCGGGATCGGCAGCGTCGAGATCGAGGAAGACACTGGGAGCGTCTATGAGGTGATCCTCGACGCGATCGTTCATCAAGAGGCCGGCGTGGCGGATTGATCCGCCCTAACCAAGATGACAGTGAGCGATGAAAACCCTCAGCTCTCATACGTGGTCTATAGCCCCCCTACTTCTATAGCCCGCCTACTTCCCGTTCCTCGCCGTCATTCTCGCATCTGATGGTACGTCGGCTACCGCCCGTCCGTTCGATACGGCTGAGGAGGCCGCTGCATTCAACAGACAGATGGCTGCGGCTGGGCATCCCGGTAAGGTCAGGAATTGACCGCCCAAGGTCGCCAGGACGCGCGCGGGACGCTTCGGTGGCGTAGGACAGCGGCCAGCCGAAACGCGCGCTGGTGGGCTTGCCAGGGCCTCTGAGTCAACAGGCGGCCCGGCTACCTCGTCGTCGGGACTAGCCAGCTCTGGGTCGCTTTCGAGGCTTATGCCCAGAAATTGTCCCAGGCGTAGAGGTCGTAGAAGTGGTCCCTGGCGTCCATCAACTTGCCGTTCTTGATGTCGAAGACGATGCAACAGAGCACGTCCAGCCGTTTGCCGTTGCGCTCCCCGGTATTCTGATGGACGCCCACCACGAGCCCGTCCTCGCTCTCCGTCACGTGCAAAAGTTTGGCCTTGAAGGTCCCGTGGGTTTCGCTGCCCAACTGGCCGAACTGGCCAAAGATTGCTTCGTGGCCTTTATGGTCTCCGGCCACGGGACTCTTGCCCGGAGTATGCCACGTGCAGGTCTCGTCGATGATTAGCGCCAGCGTGTCCATGTCGCCAGTATTGAACGCGGCATAACCGCGCCGAACGATCTCGGAGTTCTGATTCACGTCTGCCATAACTTCCTCCCTAGCGGGCGAACGGGGTAGGTTTGCCGGCTGGTAAATTATAGGCCGTTCATTCGAATATTCAATTTTGCTAAAATGCTTCGGAACTAAGGTTAGGCGCCACGCCTTGAATCGCGTTCCGTGAGCTCTGTGCATGCGTTTGAAGTTCATCCCTCCGCTGATGCCGATCTTGGTGGAGAAGCCGCCCGAGGGCGATGGCTGGATTCACGAGGTCAAGTTCGATGGCTACCGTTCCCAGATCGTCAGGGATATCGACGGCGTGCGCATCTTCACCCGCCGCGGACTGGACTGGACGTCGAAATACCGTGACCTCGCAGCCGCCGCGGCCTCGCTCGAGGTGGAAAGCGCCATCATTGACGGCGAGATCATCGTCACCAACGAGGCGGGGATCTCCGACTTCGCAGCACTTCGGAAAGCGATCACCCGGCGCCAGCATGATCTGTACTTCGTCGCCTTCGATCTGCTGCACCTTAATGGCCACGATCTGTGCGACATGGTTCTAGAAGACCGTCGCGAGATCCTAGCCGAAATGATCCCGGAAGGCGGGCGCATTCAATACAGCCGGGCGTTGCCGGGCGATGCCAAGGCGATTTTCCATCTCGTCGACCAGGCCGGCCTCGAAGGCGTCGTCTCGAAGCGGAAGGAGAGCAAGTATCGATCCGGCCCATCCACAAACTGGCTAAAGGCGAAATGCTACAGCATTGACGAATACGAACTGCTCGGCGTCGAGCGAGAGGCCGGCAAGCCAGCTTTCGCTCTGATGGCCGAGCGGGGCACAGGCCGCTATGTCGGATCTGCGTTCATCACCCTGAACCGGGAAATGCGGAAACGGCTCTGGGAGCGCGTCCGGGACCATGTAGGGCCACCGCCGAAGGGCATAAGGCGGCCGGCGACACAATGGGTCAAGCCGGGTCTGATAGGCCGTGTGAAGACCTACGCGGCGAGGAGGATCTGCGGCATGCGTCGCTGCAGGATTTTCGGGAGGAAAGGAACTTAATGCCACTCGCCAGCTTATGGCGAGATGAGCACCCGCGGCGTCAACTTCCTGCACAAGTGGATTGCCAACAACGTCCCCGAGACCGTGGGCGCGGAGGTGATTTCAGTCGCCGAGTTGACGCAACAGCTATTCGCCGATGCCAAGGCGGTAGGAATTAGCAGCGTCGAGATCGAGGAAGATACCGGCAGCGTCTACGAGGTGATCCTGGACGTCATAGTTCATCACGGCTTCACGGATTGAGGTAGTGAGAGAGGGCTGACAAAATGGATGCCCTCAAGCGAACATATCGTCTGCAGATCATGGTCAATGCCGAGGAACTCGCTGTCCTGGATGCTTGGCGATTTGAGAAAAGACTTCCGAACCGTGCTGAGGCAGTGCGGGCGTTGCTTCAACGCGGTCTCATGGCCAAGGGCTATGAGACAGATCGGGGCGCACGTTCGGTCGAATTCGGCGTTCTTCATCTTACCATTCGCACTATCGGCGGCCCCAAACCAATAGGCTTAAAAGGGAAGTGAAAAGAAGTAGCCGGCTAGCTACGTCCAGCCGTAGCGACACGCGACCCCCGTTGCCGGCTGTTTGCGAGGTCAGCCGGATGATTAGGTGCCCGCCGCCGCGAGAACAGTAGCGGGCACCTAGGTTTGCCGCCGATGAAGGGACTTTGCTCGGCAGCCCGATACCAATGTGTAGTCAACGCCTTGGTTGCCCCATCGGTCCTCTGCCTTTGATGCTTGGACTTCGGTCCGGCGCCCTATCGGACCATGGCCCATCGGGGGAACGAACCCATTGTGGCCTCGTTGTGCACCAGTGAAGTCGGCATGAGGAGCAAGGAAATGGACGATCGAGATAACAGCGTTATGGAGGCTGGATGGCTTCTTGCTGTCCCCGCTTCGCTTGCCCTTACCGTCCTTTTGGCTGGCCTCTTGCTAACGTAACCAGCCCAAGTTTTGGCTCACAGCCCAACACAGGAGAAAACTATGAGAAGGCATCTTACCGCAGCTGCTGCAGGGTTTTTGCTGGTTGCCGGCATTGGTGCGGCCGCAGCCGACACTGTGGTCATCCAACCGGAACAGGAAACGGTCATTAGGGAATATGTGAAGAAACAGCCTCTGGCGTCAGTGAAGCTTCCTGGTGTGGAACTCAACATCGGAACGGCTCTCCCCGATACGGTCGAGCTTCATGAAGTTCCCAATGTGAAATACCGGTACACTGTGATCGACAACCGCACAGTCGTCGTGGATCCGGACACCCGTACGGTCATCAAAGTCTACGACTGAACCAAGAGCTTCGGCTGAAGGCCCGCCGCCCCGAAATGGGTGGCGGGCTTACAAACAAAAGCAGGGACGTCGCAAATGAAAAAGGGCTACCAAAAGCCCACGCTTGTGAAGCGCGAGAAGCTCGGCGACTTGACGGTCAGATTGCTATTTCGGGCCGAAACTATGTCAGTGATTCTGAAATCGAGATGGCCCCTGTCACGTCATCCATCTCATTGCCTGCCTTATATGACCCCTGGAATTTGCCCTTCAAGCACTGAACCGACTGAATTGCCGATAGCTGCTTCCAGCGGCCCAGCGGCCGGGGCTGCTGGGGGCGGGGTTCGGCCGCCGGGCCTAACCGGAAAACGGAGAGATGGTTCGCCGGCTGGCAAGATCATAAGCCGGTATAACGCGATATAGAATGGACCTCCTTCCGTTCCCGAAACGTGCAAGCGACGTTCTTTACGTTAGGTAATGCTAAACAACTGCGGTGGCGGCCTAAAGCCCATGCGGCGCTTAGAAAGGGCCAGCAATAGGTCCGTTTCGTCCATGATCCCGCTCTGGAAAACACCCGCGCCCGCTGGATGACGACGAACGGCTACATATATCTTGTCGCTGGGCGCGCCGCGCTAGCGGAACATTCGCGATTTCTAGCGGTTTAACTAGGCGATGCCGCTTCCTCGGTGTCCGGCGCAGGCTGCGCCGGCTCAAGGTTTGATGCTGGTGGCGCACTAGTAAGTTCCTAGGGCGCCGCCTCGGTTTGCTGGGATACGCGCGAAAAGGGCAGCAATCTCGCGATGCCAAACGTTGGAACTTTTCACCACTTCGCACCTTCTTTGAGCAGGTCGTTGCTGCAACGACTTGTGAATCAGGAGGAACTTTCTATGAAGCTCAAGATGCTATGCATGGGCGCGATGGCGCTTTCGATGATGACCGCTGCGGCACTTGCAGGGGCACTCGACGATCCGGCGAAAATGTCGCCCTTCTTCACCGATGCCGGTATGAAAACGATGAGGTCGGCCGACGAGTTCAAGGCCGCCTGGATGGCGATGAAGGAAGAAGATCGCGCCGCGATGATGAAGGAATGCGGCGACGAGGCCATTGCCAAGGAGCACGACAATTTCTGCAAGATGACCAAACAGCTCGGCGGCGCCAACTGAGCAGACACTACTCTCAATCTTGCGAGAGCCCGCGGAGGCCGCGGGCTCCTAAAGACTTAATTGACGATCAGACGCTGCTTGTCCCGGTCGCGCTGCGGCGGGGGACGATGCGCGCGCACACTGGCTTTTAGATCCCGATGCCTACCATGGGTGCGGGCCTTTCTGGTTTCAGCTGGAACAATCCGCCCGCCTCAACATTTTGATGCTGGTGGCGCACAAATCTTTGCGCGCCGCCTCGGGTCGCACAACCCGACAATAGAGCCCGCTCCGGCCCCTCACCGGAGCGGGCTTTTTACCAACGTCCCCGAGACGGCGGGTGCCAACGACCAAAAACTGTTCGCGGGTGCCAAGGTACTCTCCCGATGGAACAGGCATACATGACGCAGGGCGCTACATTTGGCTGCTGCCGATTATTCCGACTTCACCCTCCGAGAGGTTAGTCCGCGACGGTCCCGCGGCCGTGAACACGACACCAGCTGATTCAAGCACATCACATACGGCGGCCAGCTTCGCGGGACGCAAGGTCCTAAGCCCGTTTTCGAAGTCGCGTATTGTCCCCTCGCTAAAACCGCACTTGGCAGCGAGCCGCACCTGAGACCAGTTCAATAGCGCCCGTGCCGCCCGCGACTGCTCTGGTGTCATCACCAACCTGCAAGCGCTTTCGCCTCGCGCTCTAGCGTCGCGCTGGTCGATGCCATGGTTCCTGATGAAATCGGCGACCTCATATTCCTTGTCGCCCGACACCCGGTCGCGGTCGCGGAAATCTCGTTTGGTGTTGTCGTCGGACATCGCTGCTACCTCCTGTTAGAGAACCGCGGCTGGCAGCGATTGTTCCGCCTTGCTTATTAAGTGTCTGCTAATGGAACGGAAACAGCTCTGCGATATTGAATCAAATTCGAGTTGCGGGGAGTTCCGATGCGTAACGGGGCCGGCGAAGCCAGGCTGAAGTTCATCAAGCCGCTCGAGCCGGTCCTGGTGCTCGAGCCGCCGGTTAGCGACGACTGGCTGCACGAAATCAAATTCGACGGATTCCGCGTCCAACTCATCCTCGACTGGGCCGGCGCTCGTGCCTTCACCAAGAACGGGCACGATTGGTCGAAGCGTTTTTGGCCAGTGATCGGCGCGGCCGAAAAGCTGCCGGCCAAATCGTTCATCCTCGATGGCAAAATGATAGCGCCTGATCCGGACGGCAGGCCTAATTTCCATCAGATGCACTCACGCATGGCCTGGAACGCGGAGTTGCTCGCCTTTGTGGCCTTCGACATCCTGCACCTTGACGGTTGGGATTTGCGGTCGCTGCCGGCGATCGAGCGCAAGGCTATGCTTTGGGATCTCGTGAAGCCTGCCGATGGCATCATCAATATAGCCAACACGTCGAAGGTGGTGGCGCCGAGTTCTATGCAGCCATCGACAAGATGGGACTGGAGGGCATGGTGTCGAAGCGACGCGGCAGCCCGTACCCCAGCGGTCCGTCCGACATTTGGGTGAAGACCAAGTGTTGGGAGAGGTCGGCGACTTCGAACTGCTGGGCATCAGGCGGGAGCCTGGCAAGCCGCCGCAGGGCATTATGGCGCGCGGCGGGAAATATGCCGGCTCGGCCACGGTCGCCCTGACCAAGGAGATGCGCGAGCGTCTATGGCACCGAGTGCGCAAGGGACGGGCGCCACCACCAGGGCTGCCGAAAGCCATATCGAAGGCGGAGTGGCTGAATCCCGGCATCACCGCCCGCGTTAGATATCTTCGCGGCGAGCCGAAGCTGCGCCATGCCTCGCTACAGGATTTCAGCGACGAAGGAACCTAATGCCCGGCCGGCGCTTGTCGCGAGATGAGCACCCACGGCATCAACTTCCTGGACAAATGGATGGCAGAGCATCTGCCGAACGCGATCACCGACGATCCGTTGGCCATCATCTATTTGACAGAGGAAGCCATCAAGGCCGCTGAGCGTGAAGGCATCCCGCACGAGGAGATCAGCGAGGAGGTCGGCAGCCTGTTTGAGGTGATCCTCCAGGCGATGCAGCACAGGGAAGGCGGATTGGCGGATTGAGGCCATGTCGAAGCAATCTACAGGCGGGCCGCTGCTGACCTTTACGTCCGGTTCGGTTTTAGGGCTTCTTCCGCTTCTTTAGGAGGGTTACTAGCACGGTCCGCATTGATGAATGCTCTGGGCTATCGAGTTCCACGTCCCAATCACCGTTAAGCTGGTGCTGCCAGGGGAACTGCGCGTCTCCCAAAGCCCGTCGAAACGCTTTCGGATCAACGCCCACCGACCGGGCCATTTCTGCGGCGCTTGTCAGCTTGGTCATGACGCCTCCTATGCTTTCCGCTAAAGCATACAGGAGTCTATACCGTCGCGCGACCGTCGCCGTAGGCAACGACCGGTGCAGCGGGGTATCACTTCGGGGTACTGCACCGGTCGGTGGTGGCAACCATTCTCCCGCGATGCCTAAGTTATAGGCACATTAGAAATCGCTCAACTACGACTGAGGGCCTAAATCGCTCGGGGGGATGGCCGATGACCTCATTCCGAAGCTGAAATGCGCCAAGTGCGGCAGCAAGCGAGTCGCGGTGATCTATACGCCAGACACCAGACCGAATGCCTACGGGAAGTCTAAGGGCAACTAGTCGGACGCAGCCGCGTCCTACGCTTTGGCGACCGGTATGTTTCCACCAGCCTGACCTTGTCGAGTGCGACGGTCACAAGCGGACCTAGGGCGATTGTAACAGTCTCGTTATCGATGCGTGTGACCTCACCGGTAAGCTCGACCTGCTGGCCGCGCATTCTCATTTTCGACGAATCGCGGATCGAATAGGGAAAGTTGTAGCCGGGGATGGCAACGCTGACATGACTTTGATTGATCCGCCAGCGCACGGTCACGGTTACCGCCACCCGATCTCCAACGCCAATTTTTCCCGTCGCCATGCGGAAGATTTCTGGAGCGAGCGCGGGCTTATTCAAGAGGTTGCTAATATATTCGAATGACGCGGGAACAAATGTTCACCTCCCTCGTTAAAAATGCTGGCCGGATACCCTTTCGCCCCACACCCTTTCCGGCCAAGCCTTGAAGATAGGCCCGCTGCTTTTCCCGGCAGCGGGCCATTTAGCGAAACAACAAGTAGGCGCCAAAGCCGGCCATCAGCAGGCAAGCGGCCATGCCGATCATGTCACGCTGCCGGAAGCGCGCTCCGGGACCTTTAGTGACGAGTCTTCGGGTCCGCCAACTTCGCAGCCTCGTCGATCTGTTCGCGCAGTCTGACAAGGTCCTTTGCCTGGAATTCGAGTGGCAGTTCAGCGCCGGTTTCCAATCTCAACAGAATGGTGACGGTGCCGTCGTCTTTCATCGCCAACTGCGTCCCGGTCCCACGGATGCCCTGCAGGATTGGCGTCTCATCTGCCGGGAGCTTAGCAACCAGTTTTCCCATCTCGGCCGCAAGGGCAGCGATCGCCAGCGGCACACATCTGGGAGAGAAATCGAGTTGGAATTTCTTTTTGTCAACGGAGCCAAAAGTCACCGAAATCGTGCCCGCAGATTCGTCAACTGCCGACGCCAGAACTACCTCCAAAACAGGCGCTTTCATTACGACCTCCGGCATGGCTCCTCTCCTTCATGACGGGAGGCAGCAAATCACTGTCGCAGCGCCGGCACAAGGACTCGCCAGGACGCGCGGGGCGGTTCGGCGGTGTAGGACAGCGGCCAGCCGAAACGCGCGCTGGCGAGGCTCTTAAGCGCGATAGTCCAATCATCCAAGTTGAAGACTAGCGATTTCTAACTATTCTGCCTGAGCGGCAGGCATCGCCCTCCGATGTTTGCCGAAGATCGGGCCTCCGATCGGCCCGCGCTCACCGGCAAAGTGGCGCGGGGCTTCTTACCGGCCTGGCGGAAACGCGCTGTTAACCTCTCCAGCAAGTCCATCGGGAACCTGTCAGGCGTGCACGCCATTGATTTGTGGAACGAGGCACGAGTTAATGGACAATCAGCACAACAGCATTTTGGAAGCTCGTTGGCTTCTTGCTGTACCCCTCTCACTTATCCTGACGGTCCTTTTGGCCGGCTTCGTCCTTACCTGAATGGACCCGCACGGCCGGCCCGGCGATCAAATTCGTGTGACTCGCGAAATGCGCAAGTGAGCGTATAATTCCCAAGCCGTCCGTATTGAATTGAGGGCATTGCGGGCGCTCGGAAGATGACAGCGCTTCCGCCCTTGAGGCAGGAGGCTGAAAGCCAAGGTGTTGGCCTTTGATGGGGAAATCCTAAAGAGCACCTTTCACAAAGCGGTGCTCGAAGACGAAATCCCCGAAGATCGATGGCGGGACTGCGCCGCGCGATTGATCAGAGACTTCACCGGTAGCTCGAACGTCGATCCCGAGTTGTTGGAGTGGATCGTGCGGAAGTAGAGGAGTTCACATCGTGAAAGCGGCCAAGAGGCAGGCGATTGCCGACACGCTCACGCGTGTTGTGACGCCAGCGATGACCCCCAAGCAATTGATCAGGGCGGCGCGGAAAAAGCACCCGAACGCGTCAAAGAAAAACATCGCCCGCGCGGCGCTCTTTTCGATCATCGCCGACGCTGATCAGGATCACGACAAAACCTCCAAGCGTTCACGATAACCGAGCGTTGAGCGAATTCTCCGAGCACAGTTCCTGTGTCCCATTCCGGGAAGCAAATCCTGGCATCCATCTTGCAGCCGCCAGCTTGCCGGTTGATCCCGGTCCTGATCGCATACTCTGATCAGGTTAGGCTCGCCGCGCTCGAGGTGGTTGGGGTCTTCGCCCGGCGAGTTTCCATCGCAATATGCCTTGCCAGCACCCTCGATATCAGGAATATAATCCGCATATTATACTTGACGTACCCAAACAATCGGAATAGGTTGATTCCATAAGGAGTTAGACCGATGTCCGTGCTTTCAGACCGCCACTTTCACGACGAAGCAGCCGCCTACAAGTTCGTAGAAGCCAGGATTTGGCCGAACGGCCCTGTTTGCCCACATTGCGGCGGCTTTGAGCGCATCTCGAAGATGGAAGGCAAGAGCACCCGCATTGGCACCTACAAGTGCTACCAGTGCCGCAAGCCCTTTACCGTGAAGATCGGCACCATCTTCGAAGCCAGTCACGTCAAGCTCAACCATTGGCTACAGGCGATCTTCCTTATCGCTTCGTCCAAGAAGGGCATTTCGAGCAACCAGCTTCACCGCACCCTTGGCGTGACCCTGAAAACCGCTTGGTTCATCTCGCATCGCATCCGTGAAGCTATGCGCGACGGCAAGCTTGGCCCGCTCGGCGGCAACGGCATGATCGTAGAGGCAGATGAGACCTACTACGGCCCGACCAAAGAGAAGCGCACCCTGACCACCAAGGGACGGCCCTTCACCAAGAGCGGAAGACTGGCCCGTCGAACAAGCGCGCCATCCTTGGTCTTGTCGAGCGCGGCGGTTCGGTTCGCACCTTCCATGTAGTGCAGGCGACCAAAGTCAACGTTGCGGCGCTGGTGACTGAGAACGTCCACCACGAAAGCACCCTCTACACCGACGAGAGCAAGCTCTACGGCGGGATGATCGATCACTTCGCGGCACATGAGAGCGTCAAGCACACTGGCGGCGAATACGTTCGCTACGAAGCCGGCGCTGTCATCCATTCGAACACCATCGAAAGCTATTTCAGCGTCTTCAAGCGCGGCATGCGCGGTACCTACCAGCATTGCGCAGAGAAGCACCTTCACCGCTACCTTGCCGAATTTGACTTCCGCCATAATTCGCGCGTAGCCCTTGGCGTGAACGATGAAGCGCGGGCCGGTCGCATCCTTGATGGTGTCGTCGGTAAGCGCCTCACCTATGAAACAACTAAAGCAAGGTGAGGCACCCTATGGCGTCTGGCGACCGTCCAAATACCGCCCGAAAGCCAAGCGGCAAAAAGGCGACAAAGCTTAGTCAGAAAGAGCAATCCGAGCGGTTCAAGGAAGCCGCTCGGGATATTGAGGCTGACGAAAGCGGGCAAGCATTCGAGCGTGCTATTTCCTCAATTTTGTCCGAAGCTCACGGAAGTCCCAAGCGTCGTCAGGAATAGCGTCCCGAAGGTGAATATCCGTTGGGTCTGCTTCCCAAATCTGCCGGATGTATTCGCGCTTAACGTCCAATAGGCGACGCTTTATCGTCCCTTCTCCAGCCATGACCACGAAGGACTCGAAAGTGCGCTTTGGTTTCCATGGGTAGGGATAATTCATATCCCCCTTGGCGCCGTCCTTTTCAAGCCAGAGCCGGCGCAACCACCAAGCTGACAGGTCGGCCGCCTGCAACGGTAACTCGTCCTCATCCGTCTCGAAACGAGGAAGGCTCCCCACCCGGTCGCGCAGCCCCTCTGGGATGGTATCGCGATACTCTGGCCACCCGACAGTTATGGCGTCTTCAATGCCGCTCTGCTTGTCGAAGATTATATCGATCGGATCCATCAATCCCATTCGGTCCTGGATTTGGAGCAAGCCATCCATGACCAGAGAATGAACCATGTAATACGGATTCTTGTGGAACGCCGGCATCTGCAAATCGTCTACGACTTTCGCCAAAAGTCTTTCGTCTATCGCGACGGCGAACCAGCCCTGTACGTGCTTCTCTGCAATACGGTAGAACCATTCTGCTTGTTCAGTCGCTATCGATTGGCCCTTAGTCCATTGCTTGGACATTTTGAAAACAGGCAGTTCAAGGCGCTGGAGAAGCGCATGCCATTCATCCGAGTGAGATAGCCAGCTTTCGACGTTGGAAATGAAGCCAGACATGAACAGCACCTTGCCGTCCGTTCTGCTGTCATCAAGGAAGGCTTGCAGCACCAATAGAAGACGCCTTTCGCGAACGGCCTTGGGCCGACCGCTCACGAACTTCAGTATGTGCTCAGCGTATGGAGGTAGTGAGCCGGTCACGGTTCACCTACCACACTGGGTACGCGAAGTACAATATGCGGAATATAATCCTTCGTTGCGGCGACCCCTTCAACGGAGATCGCCTTTCCCATGACCATGAAATATCCCTTTGTCGAGGACACGCTCGGCAAGAAAGTCGCGATCGGTTCGGGCCTATCGGTCGATTGCATGACGTGCCGCCATCGTGCCGTGCTCGACGTCGCAGCGCTGGCTCGACGCCTGGGCGATGACTACGGCTGCATGCACTGGGATCTGATCAAAGTGCTGTATTGCCAGCCCTGCCGCGATGCCGGCCGCCCTGATCGCAACCTTCATTTCACAAACCACGCTGTCACACCGGAGAAGAGGCGAAAGGACTAGTCGGCCTTGTCGATGAGGGGCTTCTTTCTCATTGGCGGCACGTAGCTGGTGACGAGCCTCACCGCGCCGATGTCCACCGTCACCGGTGGCGACAAGTTCACAGTAACCGTCTTCTCATCGACACGTAGGACATCGCCAGTCAGTTCGATCGACTGCCCCTTCTTCAGGGTTGACGTCCTATCCACTATCGAATGTGGAAAG
This sequence comes from Mesorhizobium amorphae, assembly GCF_014843845.1. GTDB lineage: Bacteria > Pseudomonadota > Alphaproteobacteria > Rhizobiales > Rhizobiaceae > Mesorhizobium > Mesorhizobium amorphae_A. The sequence continues at coordinate 20,231 of NZ_JHQS01000005.1, forward strand.
CCATAGCTCGGAATCGAGACGCTGACCCGATCTTCGGTCACGCGTTGACGAACCGTCGCCATGATCGCCACCTCGTCACCAACTTTGATGCCCTTCGCCATGCCCTTGATTCTGGCGCGGCGGCGGCTGTCGTCAAGCGACTGCTAATATTCGAAAACGGCGCGGGAACAAAAATTCGGCACCCTCGTTGGAAACGCTGGCCGGATGCCTTCTGTCCCCATATCCCTCAACCGGCCTGCCTTGAAGGCCCGCTGCTGTCCCCTCGGCAGCGGGCCAATTTGCGCCGTCGCCTTGCCAGCATATGAATATATTCCTAAGTTGAGGCGAACCCGTCAACGGAGGATCGCGTCGTGCCCCAAAAGACCCTCGCCGACACCCTTGCCGCCAATGAAAACCTCTATGTCAATTGCGCGCATCCGATGTGCGGCAGATCCACAAGGCTAGATATCCAGACGCTTATCGACAGGCTCGGCACCGAGCACGGCTCAATGCATGACGATGTGGTCGGCCTCTTTGGCTGCTCGAAATGCAAGGCCGAAGGCCGCAACCGCAGCCCGGTTTTCTTCACATGCATACCCGACTACGAAGGTCAGCAGCGGGCCCGCAACCGCGACTGGAAACCGACTTTCGAGAAGCGTTAGCGAAACAGGGAACGTTAGCTTAGGTTACTTCTTCGGCAATCCGTAGCAGGCTGGTGGGGTCATCGGTCCCTCCGTCGCGCGGGCTTTTTTTCGTCTTCAGACAACTGGTCGCTGGCCTCCAGATAGGCCATGTCGATCAGGTACGTCAGCAAATCTTCGCCATCCTCGTTCATCCGACGGCGGAGAGCGCTCAGCAGATCTGCAATAACGCGCAGGTTCTCCAGCTTGCTCGGCGAATCCATGACACGCCTCCTAAGTAGACGATTCGCCTAGAATATTAGCGTACTCTTGCGAGAACCATCGTATGGAATTGCCTTTGGGCGGGAGGCCTTTTTGTTAAGAGCAAATTTACTGATCGGCGGCATCCTGTCTGCGCGGATTTGGTTAGATAGTACCGCCAACAAGAGCCCGAACCCGCCTCGGCACGCCGGGGCGGGCTTTTGCTGCGCCAGAGGCTGTTTCTTCACATATTCCCTAATGACCGTTTCCTGTTCCGGTTGGATGACCACAGTGTCGGCTGCGGCCGCACCAATGCCGGCAACCAGCAAAAACCCTGCAGCAGCTGCGGTGAGATGCATTCTCATAGTTTCCTCCTAGTGGTGTCAGTTGCGTCGCCGGGCCTAACCGGAAAACGGAGAGATGGTTCGCCGGCTGGCGAGGTATAGGCCGGCTCGCGCCGCTGCTCCCGGCCAGCGGGCCGCTTCTTTCGGGCACGAGGCTGACATCAGCGACAAGTCGTCTGCGACTTTTTCTTTGTCGCCAATCTTGTCCGGTCTGGACGGTATGTGACGCAACGCTAATCTAATGCCAATGGCACGTTTTCTGTTGAGCCTCGTTTCGATTTTATTTTGCAGCACGCTTCTCCAAGCGCAAGCGTGGCAGCCTTTCGGCGTCAGGCAGTTTGGCTTTATATTCAATGTTCCCCCTGGCTTTGTCCTGACGCAGCGTTCGGACCAGGGCGCGCAATTTCGGGGCGAAAACGATGCCCTTCTTACCGTGTGGGGCACAAGGCTCGGCAAGCACAGTTTTCGCGCCGAGATCGAGCACCGCATGGTCGAGGATGAAAAGGACGGCTGGAAGCTGACCTATAGGCGCGTCATGCCTAGATGGGCCAGCTTCTCGGGTATCAAGGACGAACAGATCCGATATGTCCGCGCCATTGCGGTCTGCAACGACCGTGCCGCACTCTTTACCATCAATTACAGCAGCGACGAAAAAATCCAGTACGACCCGGTTGTGGTGCGTATGGTGCGATCCCTGAGGGCGGAAGGCTGCTGAAACCGTAAACAGCCCATCCATCTGAAACCCGGAGCGCAAGGTCATGGCGCTTTCCGCGGTCGCTTCGAAGCCACAGATCCACCACCTACGGACGCGATCTGCGCCAGCGATTCAAAACTACGGCTTCAACGCGGCTTAGTGGTGTTGTACTCCCGGTTTGCCGCGTAATCGATAGTGAAGGTTCCCCCAGCAACGCGAACGCCCTGCTTCACGTTGAAAATAGTAACCGTTGTGGTCAGTCCTTTCTCGTCGGTAAGGCTCCATTTGCGTAAATCGAGCGTTTTCCTGTCGAACATCATAGAAATATTTGAATTGCCGAAGGCTGACTTGTCAGCTAGCTTAATAATTACGAGATCGCCTTGTTCTCTGATGCTTTTGAGGCGGCTGCCAGAGAAGTCGACCTTATTGTCGAGTAGCACCTTGAGCGGTGTCTTCGAGAGCGAATAAAGCCGCGATGTCTTAAGCTTCTTGTTATGAACGACTAGCGATTTGCCATCGGCAATTACGCTGAGCCCTGATTGGCCGGCATAGTTGAATCTGATCTTTCCCGGGCGTTGTAGAAAAAACCTGCCGCTAGACTTTTCCGCCTTCGGGCCGGACTGAACGAAGTCCCCGGACATGGATTTTACCGATGAGAAGTGATCGGCAATCGTCTGCGCTTCCATAGGTGCGGCCGAAAGCGAGGGCGAAAGTTCGACACTTGTCGCGACAGCGCTGACGAGGACCAGCCAAAAACCAAGCAGTCTTTTCGCCCTAGAGACCATACAATTATCCTTGCTCAATAGCCGTCCGGGCACCGTGCAATGTAAACGCGGCCATGACGATCGCGATACCTGCATGGGCCGGCCTCGCTGGCGTGCCCGATCACCGCACTGGCTATGCGCCGACTGCACCGCCAACAACAGCCCCTTGCACCGGATCGCCGGCCACTGCAGCTCCTATTGCTGGCCTTGTTCGGTGCGAGAGCATGCCCCGAGCGGGATGAGCAAGCTCAAAATGAGCAGTGTTCTTTCATTAGTTCTCTCCTGAGGCCGTTATTAGCCGGAGAATAAATGCGCCACTGAGTTTTTCGATCCGATGATGCCAACTGCCATTCCGGGGGGCTGCCGAAGCGATTGGCTACTGAACCCTCGTCAGTCCGAGGGTTCAGCTTGAGTGAGGTAACAGAAGTTCGCTGCTCAGCGTTTAATTAGTCGGGCCACTGCAATCAAAATACACGCGCCAATGAAGCCGGCGACCAGATAGCCGAGCCAGCCAGCCAACGATATGCCAAGCAGCCCAAGGAGGAGGTTGGCAACAATGGCGCCCACAATCCCCAATACGATGTTCATGAGCAGGCCCATGTTGCTTTTCATAAACATCTCGGCGAGCCATCCGGCGATACCGCCGATGATGATGGCAGCGATCCAACCGACGCCAGGATTCTCCATATTTTCCCCTTTGCTCGAACCGCAATTGGTTCGGCGGAGGAACGTTTCATAAGCCAACTAGGTTCCGCAGCAAGGTGCCGTCCGTCCTTGAAAAAACGCGCTATTGCGGCTGATCAATCGAAGGGATGTTGCCGGAGGCGTTTTGTAGGCGACAGAACTCCGCTGTCGCGTGGGGTTGCTGTGCCAAAACTTGTTCGGGCCATCCAGCCGGAACACAACATTCCTCTGGAACTTCGGATCATACGGCCCGTTGTGACGTGGCAAAGATGCCGCGTTCAGCCACCCTTGCAATGGTTAAGCCGAACGCGGCGTGCATCAACGTAACGCACAAGGAAACGTATCATGATCCGCAAACTTTTGGCTACCACAGCAATGGCTACGCTTCTGACGTCTGGACTGTGGGTCACCGGCGCCATAGCCGAAGACGCTACCAAACCTGCCAGCGCTACTCAGACTGCAGCGCCGGCGTCCGTGGCTGACGGCAGCCTCGTCACCAAGATCATCGGTGCTGACGTCTATGACAGCGCCGCAGACAATGCCCAGAAGATCGGCGATGTAAAAGACATCGTGCTCTCCAAAGATGGCAACGCCAAGTATATCATCATCGGCGTAGGCGGGTTTTTGGGTATAGGCGAAAAGAACGTCGCCTATGATTTCAGCAAGGCCGAATGGGTCGAGAAGAAGGGTGACCGCTGGTTGGTCGCAAAGACCACCAAGGGAGACCTTGAGGCGCAGGCCGATTTTGACTTGAAGGCCTACGACACCGCATCGGCAACGAACACCAACGATGTCGCCGCTACCGCTGCAAACAACGAACCGGCGGCAGCCACTACCGACCAGACGGCCACCGCCGCCATCGACAAGTCTTCCCTGACCGAGATGCCGATGGACAAAATCAGCACCAAGGATTTCATCGGCACCACCGTCTACGGTGCAGATGATGCAAAAGTCGGAGAGATTGGAGACGTGGTCCTAGGCGACGACAAGAAGGTGGATGCCGTAGTCGTTGACGTCGGCGGGTTCCTCGGCATGGGCGAAAAAGAGGTGGCCGTAGGTTTGGAGAAATTGAAGTTCCTGTCCGACAAGGACGGAAACCGGTATCTCTACACCAATTTTACCAAAGCCCAGCTTGAAGCGCAGACTGCTTATGACAAGGGCACGTACGCCCAGAATCGCGACAAACAGCGGATCGTTATTGGTCAGTAACTCGAATAGCCCGCGCTGGCGGCACTGTGGGCCGGCGCGGGTCACACTCCTATGTTTTTCGATGAGCGATCTTTCGTGAGCAAGAGAGCGGCTGGCAAACATCATGGTTGGTAAACCAGCATCAGACGAGAGGGCGAGGTTTCGTCTAGGACGGGCGACTCGCGTGGCGGTGCCGCGGCACGAGTTAGACTTCATCTGCAAGGTCGGTCGCATAGAGAGGCGGTCTTTTCGGAACTGGTGTCTCGGCAGAAGCGCTAGTCGTTCACTCGGTTTGCGTTTCCCCGCCGCCCCCCGCCCAGCATTGAGCGCTTGAGCCTGTGCCATCGCTGGCAGCGGGCTTTCTGTGGCCAGCGCCGGAACATTAATGGCGGCTAATGTTCTCTCATCCGCAACAGACACATCGCCCTCCGGTGGCTGTTGAAGATCGGGCCTCCGATCGGCCCGCGTTCTCCGCAAGGGCCCGGGCTTTCTGCACCCTCGGCAACCAAAGCCCATCCGCCTCGTTATTTTTACCAGGATGGCTCCTGGCTACTCCAGACCAATGCGCCCGCTGGCTCGCGCCGGCGGGCTTTTTTCGTTTCAGGTTAGGGTCTGTTGAGATTCATCTCGAATGAATCACCGAGGAATAGGTTCGGGCTTCACCAGATTACCGACCGGTCGATCTCGCCGATGCGCGCCCGGCCGGTTAGCGCCATCGCCGCCGCGAAGTCCCGGTGAAGCAGGCTGACACAATGGGCTACGCCCTCAGCGCCAGCCGTCGCCAGTGCGTAGACATAGGGGCGGCCAATCATGACTGCGCTTGCCCCCAGGGAAATCGCTTTCAAAACGTCGGTGCCACGCCTCACGCCGCCGTCGAGGATGATGGGAATCCGCCCGGCCACCCGCTCCGCGATGGCAGGCAGGGCGTCGATGGTCGCCGGCAGGGTGTCGAGGTTACGCGAACCGTGGTTCGAGACGACGATGGCATCGGCACCGGTTCCGATCGCCTGCTCGGCGTCGTCAGGATCGAGTATGCCCTTCAGGATAAGTGGCAGGGTTGTCAGCGAACGCAGCCAGGCAATATCCGCCCAGATGCGGAAAAGCGGGGATTGAAGGCGCAGAAATCGTGGAAGAGACCGGCACGGGTAGCGTCTATGAAGCGATCCTCGACGCCGTAGTTCACCACCACGGCCGGGCCTAATGAGCACACGCGCCGTCAACTTCCTGCACAAATGGATTTCCAACAATGTCCCCGAGACCGTCGCCGCCGACATCATCTCAGTCGCTGAATTGAGCCAGAAGCTATTTGCCGACGCCAAGGCGATCGGCATCGGCAGCGTCGAGATCGAGGAAGAGTTTGGAAGCGTCTACGAGGTGATCCTTGCCGCGATCGTTCATCAAGAGGCCGGCTTTGGATGAGATCTGCAAGAGCGTACAGGAGCAACGCACCCATGCCCGCCGGACCTAACAGGCCCACCGACGTCCGCCCGCTTGGGTACGGGTTTTACCAATCATGGCGCAGCCACGTTCGGTATGTCTTTTTTAATTGAAAGCCGATTGGCGGCGGTCATAAAAATTGACGTTTACCATTGCGTCTAAAGGGAGTGCTGCGATGGATGACGTGACGCTAAACGGCAAAATTTGCCCCTGTGTTGAAGTGGTCGAAGCCTGCGGCGAATGGTTCGTCCGGGTGGTCGAGGAAGACCAAGAATTATCCCGATCATTCGAGATTGAATCCTTCGCCTTGGCCTATGCTGAAGGCCAGCGACGGCGATTAGGGCTTGACGATTTCACGCGACTGTAAAGGGGGTGAGGTGGCCGGTGCAGGTTGGGGTAATTGAGGTTGGGGTAATTGGGGTTACCTGCACCGGCCATTTGCGGTTAGCGGCAAATACCCTCGAGTGCGTGGGAACAAAAATTCGCGTCCTTCGTTGAAAATGCTGGCCGTATGCCCTTGTGCCCCACCCCTTTCCGGCCCTGATAGGCCCGCTGCTGTCCCTCGGCAGCGGGCAATTTCGCCGGAACCAAACCACTGCGGCCCCGTTGTCAGTCCGACCGGAGGTTCCCCCCCTTTAGCTCACCGGTTGACTGACTACTCCACCACCCCGTGGATAATTAAGGCCCGTTGCTCCCCGCAGCGGGCCTTCCTTTTTGCACCATGTGGTCGCTAGAAGCGCGAGATTGCCTGGCGGCTATACGCCTTCGACGATAACGGAATCGTAATTCGGGGCCGAAGAGCCGCGCGTATGCCGCAAGGCTAAGTACCCGCTGCCGCCGCGCGTGCCGCTTCGATGCTCTCGAACTCAATGACTACGATGCGGTTATGGAGCGTGCCTTCGATGGCTTCAGTCCGGCCGCCGTTCACCAGCAACGTGCCGCCGGCCTCCTGCCTAACTTTCACTGCCGCGTTCTAGTATTCTTCGAAACCGTCTGGATCGGTGACGTTGATACTCGCGACGATGTATGCCTTGGGCATTGCTCGCTCCCCGCCCGCGTGATTTTGGGCGAATTGTAGCATGGGCAGCACCAGCTACAACTAGGCGACGCGCAAGTCGCACGCAGGCCCATGGTGACGTCCCGCTGCCTTTAGCGCCAGACTGCGCCGGCGAGCATCGAGGCGGTTATCGCGGCGATGTAGGGTGGATGGCTGACGATCATCCCGACTGGAGCGGCTTGCCTGCTGACCAATACGCCGCTCGATCCGCGGGTTGTCGCCTAGACCTCCAGACGAAAAAAACCCGCTGCCGAGGGGAGGAGTGGCAGCGGGTTTGATTTCAAGCTCTGCCGCGGCCGGGGGGAGGATGCGTGGCTAGCTTGGCATCGGCCATGCCGTGGGGGAGGAGTAGATGGCCGATCGCTAACAAAGTACCGGCGGCAATGCGGCGCCGCAATTTGCACGAGGGTGTTACTGCCCTAAGCGAAGGTGGCATATACAAGGCCCGTTCCGGCGTGGTTTTTCTTGTTGCCTAAAGCGGGGAGAAAAAGAGGGGAAGGCGCTCTGCGCGTTTTGTAAAATCTAACGAAAACAATGCGCTAGACAAGAAAGATGGCTCCCCGGGCCGGATTCGAACCAGCGACCAACCGGTTAACAGCCGGTTGCTCTACCACTGAGCTACCGGGGAACAGCGCTCTCATGTGAGTGGCGCAGCCTATAGCAAACCCGTTTCGCCTTTGCAAAGAAGCATTTCGTATTTTTTCCGGGCTTTTTTGCATGACGATTTCTGGCAATCGCCGGCGGGGGCCCTCATATGAGCGGTTCTGCTCACCGCCGTGGAGCGAAAAGGCGGTTGCGGCATTTACCAGCGGGTGTCTTTAATGACTGGAACTGGGTCTGGCTTCGACATGACTGCAGCAGGCGAACACGCACCGGCGCGGAAAATCACGGTCTTTGGCCGCGAATTCACCATGCCGCGCTCGCGCGCTCTCAGAATCGCCATCGGCGTCGTCCTGATCCTGGGCGGCATCCTCGGCTTCCTGCCTATCCTGGGCTTCTGGATGATTCCGATCGGATTGCTGGTGCTTTCCTATGAATTTGCGCTGGTGCGCCGCCACCGGCGCCGGCTTGTCGTGTGGTGGGAGCGCCGGCGCCGGCCGGATTGACCTGGCCGGCGGACCTTTCCAGATCAGCAGGAGGCGTATCGAGCCTCGACGAGGAAAGCGTCGGGAATGATGTGCGAGCGCTTGACGACTTTCTGCCGCCAACATATTGAGTCCGCTCGGAACGCCGGGAGCAACGAGGCCTCGTGGCGGAGTGGTTACGCAGAGGACTGCAAATCCTTGCACCCCGGTTCGATTCCGGGCGAGGCCTCCAGTTGCCTGGGCTCCCTTGGGAGCAGGGGTTCCGGTCGATGAGCCGCAGTCCTGGCGCGGCAAGCGCATTGGTTTTGGGCGGATTGGTTTGGGCGGATTGGTGGGAACATGAGCGCTGATTTCTCCGAACGACGCGTGAAGATGGTCGATGGCCAGATCCGCACCACGGACGTGACCAGCGCGCCGCTGCTCGATGCCATGCTTTCCGTGCCGCGCGAGGCCTTTGTCGGGCCGAACCAGCGCGATCTCGCCTATATCGACGGGGACATCCGCATTTCCGACGACGCCAATGGCGGCGCGCGCTACCTGATGGAGCCTTCGCCGCTCGCCAAGCTGCTGCAGCTGGCCGAAATCGGCGCCGGCGAATCGGTGCTCGATGTCGGCTGCGGCACCGGCTATTCCTCGGCCTTGCTATCGCGGCTGGCGCGATCGGTGGTCGCTCTGGAAAGCGATCCGGCGCTGGCGGAAGCCGCCGGGTCGACGCTGTCGGCACTGGGCTGCGACAATGTGGCCGTGGTCACCGCGCCATTGGCGCAAGGTCATGCCGCCAAAGCACCGTACGACGTGATCTTCGTCGGCGGCAGTGTCGAGGACGTGCCGGCCTCGCTGTTTGACCAGCTTTCCGAGGGCGGGCGTCTTGTCGCAGTCGAGGGACAGGGCAATTCGGGTGTAGCCCGGTTATTTTTCAAAACCGGGGGTGTTGTAACCGGAAGACGGGCCTTTAATGCGGCAATTAAGCCACTACCCGGATTTGAACGTATTCATGCGTTTGAATTCTGAGCGGTTTTGCCTTGCAGCGAAGGCGATGTCATGATCGCTTGCATTTGAACAATCGTTGCTGATTTGCATAACCGGGTATTTTGGGGGCAGTCAGCGGGGGAACGATAAAAACGCGGCGCCAGTTGATCGGTAAAGAGAGGCTGGTGTGGCGCAGTTCCCATGCAAAACGAATGAGGGATATCACGTGCCGTCCGTACGCAAGAGTGTTCTAGCCGCCATACTGGTTTCCGCGACAGCGCTTTCGCCGCTGAATGCTTCCGCCGAAACCATGACTGGCGCGCTTGCCAAGGCTTACCAGAACAATTCGCAGTTGAACTCCGCCCGCGCGGGCGTCCGCGTCACCGACGAAGGCGTGGCCATCGCCAAGTCGGGCTGGCGCCCGACCATCGACGGTTCTGCTGATATCGATTACTCCAGCAGCCATGTCGCCGGCACGAACCAGACCGCGCGCATAACCACCGGCAATTTTGGAGTCCAGATCAACCAGATGCTGTTCGACGGCTTCCAGACCAAGAACAATGTCGCGGCCGCAGAAGCCCAGGTTCGCGCTTCTGTCGAAAGCCTGCGCAACACCGAAGAAAACATCCTGTTCAATGCGGCAAGCGCCTACATGGATGTGATCCGCGACCGCCAGGTGGCGGTGCTGACCGAGCAGAACCTGCAGTTCCTGACCGAGCAGGCGCGCGCGGCGCGCTCACGCTTCGAGGTCGGCGAAGGTACGCGCACCGACGTCGCCCAGGCCGACGCTTCGCGCTCTTCGGCCGTGGCGCAGTTGAGCGCGGCCCGCGCGCAGGCGCTGGCCAGTGCCGCGACCTACCGCCAGATCGTCGGCGACGAGCCGGGCAAGCTCAAGGCGGCATCGCCGCTGGGCAGGCTTTTGCCGTCGAGCCTCGATGCGGCGATCACCATCGCATCGGTTGAGCACCCGGCCATCCTTGCTACCCAGCATCTGGTCGACGCGGCGTCGTTTTCGGTGAAGTCGCAAGAAGGCGCACTGTTGCCGCAGCTTTCCGCCAATGCAGGCGTTTCCAGCGCCTATCGCAATTCGGTTCCCGGTGTCCTGTCGTCGTCGGATGGTACAACCAATTCGGCCAGCATCGGCGCGACGCTCAGCATACCGATCTATTCGGGCGGCCGCACCTCGGCGCTGGTTCGCCAATCGAAGGAGTCGCTCAGCCAGGCCCGCATCGAAGTCGATGTCAGCCGCGACCAGGTGCGCCAGGCCGTGACATCGGCATGGACGCAGTACACCGCCGCGCAGCAAAGTGTGGCCGCCAACAGGGAGGTGATCGCCGCCGCGCAACTGGCGCTCAACGGCGTCATCGAGGAGCGCAATGTCGGCCAGCGCACCACGCTCGACGTGCTGAATGCGCAGAACGCCGTTATCAGTGCCAAGATCAACCTTGCCAGCTCCGAGCGCGACGTGGTGGTGGCAAGCTACGCCATCCTATCGGCAATGGGCCGCCTGTCGGTCGAGCGCCTGGCGCTGAATGTGGTGAAGTACAAGCCGGAAGAGCACTACAACGCCGTCAAGGACAAGTGGATCGGCCTGCGCACCCCGGACGGCCGCTGACGCCGCCACAGCCTGGATTCGAGGAGCGCCGCGTGTCCATGGATGCGCGGCGTTTTTTCATTATTGAGCCTCTGCTCAGCCCGCGGTCTTTCCAGTTGGGCGCTCGAGCTAATCTGTTGAAATCCAACATCTCCCCAGTTTGGGGATTCTCGGATGACGATCCGTCGGTTAACCTGTCGCCATGATTCGAATCCGGCTTTGCCGGAACGGAAATCGAGAACGGGTCACAAGGGCGGCGGATGTGACGATGGCAACGGCAAGCAGCGCTCAGCGCGAACCTTCCATGGAAGAAATACTGGCTTCCATCAGAAGGATCATCGAAGACAGCGACACCGGTCGCAAGCAGCCCGGTGATGCCGGCGAGTTGCGACAGGATCTCCAGCCTGCGCCAGCTCCGCCGCCGGCGCCGGAAGTGGATGCATTCCGCGCCGAGCTGCGCGCCGAAGCAGACACCAGGAAGCCCGTTTCGCTGGCTGAGGTGCAGGCACAGCTGGCGGCCGAGCCGGTCATAGCCCGCATGGAAACGGCCCGCATGGAAACGAAGGTGCGCCCGGAAGCGGCTCCGCCGGTCACGCCAAAGGCGCCCACGACGCTTGCCGAAGTGAGCGCCAGCATCGCCGCTGAGCCGAGTTCGGCCGAGCCGGCGGCTGCCGCCGAAACCAGCGATGCCATCGTAGCCGACTGGCGGCGCGAAATCGCGGCCGTGGGCGAAACGGCGAAAGCTGCGGGTACGGCCAGACCGGACAAGGTCGAGGCGCGGACGTTTGATGCCGCACCGGAGGTCGAGATCGCCGAAGACGAACTCGCAGATGAACCTTTTTTCGAACCTGCCGCTTCCAGCGGCGGCATGGCCCGCCAGCCCGATGCCGTTGCCGCCCGTCCGGCGATCCTTTCCGAACATGCGGGCCGGCAGGTCGCCGCCGCCTTCGGCGAGCTTTCCGATGCCTTTGCCAGCCGCAGCAAGAAGACCTTCGACGAGATGGCCGAGGACATGCTGCGGCCGATGCTGCAGGACTGGCTGGACAACAATCTGCCGACGCTGGTCGAGCGGCTGGTGCGCGAGGAAATCGAGCGCGTAGCGCGCGGCGCGCAATAGCGTTGTAGACCGATCCCCGGATCAAGGCGCCGCCCTCGGGCGGCGCTTTTTTTTCGAGGGTTCTTCCGCGATCGAGCGATTGAGACGGTGTATCGAAAAGCCGCGCCGACGACGATGCTGACGATCGCGGGACGCAGTCAGATCGTCTTTGCGAGTTGCCTTGAGTTGCTCAGCCACTATCTATTGGTCGTCGCCGTCTGTCGGTTGCCCGCGGTTGACTTGCCAACTGCCTTCCGATTTACACCGGACCCAGCAAATCCCGACAGCCCGGACCTCTTTCCATGCTTGAAAAAACCTACGACGCCAAAACCGTCGAGCCGAAGATCGCTAAAATCTGGGAAGAGGCCGACGCCTTTCGCGCCGGCGCAGGCGCGGAGGAGGGGGCGGAGGCCTTCACCATCGTCATCCCGCCGCCAAACGTCACCGGCTCGCTGCATATGGGCCACGCGCTCAACAACACGCTGCAGGACATATTGGTGCGCTTCGAGCGCATGCGCGGCAAGAACGTGCTGTGGCAGCCCGGCATGGACCATGCCGGCATCGCCACGCAGATGGTGGTCGAGCGCCAGCTGATGGAAAAGCAGATCCACCGCCGCGATCTTTCGCGCGAGGACTTCATCGAGAAGGTTTGGGAGTGGAAGGCCGAATCCGGTGGCGCGATCTTCAACCAGCTGAAGCGGCTCGGCGCTTCCGCCGACTGGTCGCGCGAACGCTTCACCATGGACGAGGGCCTGTCCAAGGCTGTGCTCGAAGTGTTCGTGACGCTCTACAAGGAAGGGCTGATCTACAAGGACAAGCGCCTTGTGAACTGGGATCCGAAGCTGCTTACGGCGATTTCCGACCTCGAGGTCGAGCAGCAGGAGGTCAACGGCAACCTCTGGCATTTCCGTTATCCGATCGAGGGCGAGGCGTTCGATCCGGAAAACCCGATGACCTTCATCACCGTGGCGACGACGCGTCCGGAGACCATGCTTGGCGACACGGCAGTGGCAGTGCATCCGGACGACGAGCGCTTCCGGCACCTGGTCGGGAAAAAAGTCGTGCTGCCGATCGTCGGCCGCAAGATACCGGTGGTGGCGGACGAGTATTCCGATCCGGAAAAGGGCTCGGGCGCGGTCAAGATCACGCCGGCGCATGATTTCAACGACTTCGAGGTCGGCAAGCGCCATAAGCTGCCAGCGATCAACATCCTGACCGCCGAGGCGGCTGTTACGCTCAAGGACAATGAGGATTTCCTCGCTGGCCTCGACGTGACGCCGGAGCGCCAGGCCGTCTGGGACGAACTCGACGGCCTCGACCGTTTCGTCGCGCGCAAGAAGGTCGTCGAACTGATAGAGGCCGGCGGCTTCCTCGACAAGATCGAGCCGCACCGCCACACCGTGCCACATGGCGACCGCGGCGGCGTGCCGATCGAGCCGTTCCTGACCGAGCAGTGGTATGCAAACGCGGCCGAACTCGCCAAGCCTGCGATCGCTTCGGTGCGCGAGGGCCGCACCAATTTCGTCCCTAAGAACTGGGAAAAGACCTATTTCGACTGGATGGAGAACATCCAGCCCTGGTGCATCTCGCGCCAGCTGTGGTGGGGCCACCAGATACCGGCCTGGTACGGGCCGGACGGGCGCGTCTTCGTCGAGAAGACCGAAGAGGAAGCGCTCGCCGCGGCAATCGAATATTACCTGGCGCTGGAAGGACCGTGGAAAGCCTGGGTCGAGGACAAGCTCGAGAACTTCAAGCCGGGCGAGATCCTGACCCGCGACGAGGATGTGCTCGACACCTGGTTTTCCTCGGCGCTGTGGCCGTTCTCGACGCTCGGCTGGCCCGATCAGACGCCGGAGCTCAAAACCTACTACCAGACCGACGTGCTGGTCACCGGCTTCGATATCATCTTCTTCTGGGTCGCCCGCATGATGATGATGGGCCTGCATTTCATGGACGAGGAGCCGTTCCACACCGTCTATGTCCATGCGCTGGTGCGCGACAAGAACGGGCAGAAGATGTCGAAGTCGAAAGGCAACGTCATCGATCCGCTCGACCTCATCGACGAGTATGGCGCCGATGCGCTGCGCTTCACCTTGACGGTGATGGCCGCGCAAGGCCGCGACGTGAAGCTCAATCCGGCCCGCATCGCCGGCTACCGCAACTTCGGCACCAAGCTGTGGAACGCGACCCGCTTTGCCGAGATGAACGAGGTCGCGCGCAATGACGATTTCTGGCTGAACGACGCCAAGCTGGCGGTCAATCGCTGGATCTTGACCGAGCTGACGCGTGCCGCGCGTGAGGTCACCGACGGCATCGCCTCATACCGCTTCAACGAGGCGGCGGGCGCTGCCTATCGTTTCGTCTGGAATCTGTTCTGCGACTGGTATCTGGAACTGCTGAAGCCGGTGTTCATGGGCACGGACGAGGCCGCCAAGGCCGAGAGCCGGGCCTGCGTCGCTTTCGTGCTCGACGAGATCTACAAGCTCCTGCATCCGATGATGCCGTTCATGACCGAGGAACTGTGGGCCGAGACCGCGGGCGAGGGCAAGGAGCGCGCTTCGCTACTTTGCCACGCCGCCTGGCCGTCGCCGGACTTCGAGGACGTGGCCGCGGCCGCCGACATCAACTGGCTGGTCGATCTCGTCTCGGGCATCCGCTCTGTGCGTTCGGAGATGAATGTGCCGCCGGCGGCGATCGCGCCGCTGGTGGTGGTCGGCGCCAGCGAGGAAACGCACCAGAGGCTCGACCGCCACGCCTCCGCTATCCAGCGGCTGGCGCGGGTCGGCGAGATTTCGCTGCAGGATGTCGCCCCCAAGGGCTCGGCGCAGATCGTGCTCAACGAGGCGACGATCTGCCTGCCGCTTGGCAACCTGATCAACCTGACCGCCGAGGCGGCGCGGCTGGAGAAGGAACTGGCCAAGGTGACCGAGGAGATCGCCCGCCTGCACAAGAAGCTGTCCAACGACAGATTCGTGGCCAGTGCACCTGTGGAGATCGTGGAAGCCGAGCGTGAAAAACTCGCCGAATATCGCGAGGCGCAGGAGAAGCTTTCGGTGGCCCTGACGCGGGTGCGCGACGCCGGCTGACTGGCAGATTCGTGACCTGTCCGAACGGCCCTGGTCGGCCGTTCCGCTGCTTAAAAACAGGCATTCCGCTGCGTTAATGTTGACGTAAACGGAATGTTTTAGCCTCATTGTTGCCATAATGTAACAACGGGGCCAAACACCCGCAAAACCACCTGTTTTTGGGTCTTTTGGGACCGATTTTCCAAGTTTTTTCGATCGATCTGCGTCGGTGAGGCCATTTTAGGCCCATGCCGTAACGTCCATCACTTTGACGAAAATGCGCTTGGCAAGGGTGTACATGTACGCCCCGCGAATTCGTTGTTGCGCCGTTAACCCGAATTGGTTCTAGCTTGACGCACCAGTATTTTCGGGGAGGGAATTTATGAATTGTTTGCGTCTCAAAGCACTGCTGGGGGCAGGGTGCTTTTCGATGGCTTTGATCGGCTCGGCGCACGCCGGCGGCTTGGAGCGCGGCGGCAACGATATCGACCTGCTGTTTGATCCGGCGCCGGTCACGGGTGAGGTTTCTGCCACTTACGTGATGCCTCAGCGAGACCTGAAAAATGTTCAGGATATTGACCCGACGAATGGTCCGCTCAATTTATTGGGCAGCCCCAACAGTGCTCGCGATACCGAAAGCTATTGGGTGCCGAGTGCTGGGATCAAGATCGGCATGGGACCCGTCGATTGCCTTGGCGATTACTCCCAACCGATCGGAGCGTCCAGCAATCCCGGCGTCAATTGGGCCGGCGCGAACGGCAATGTCGAGACCCAGGTAGAAAGCGACGCCTTTGGCGCAACGTGTTCATACAAAATGGACCTTGGCAAAGGACAGTTTCGTTTCATCGGCGGCGTGTTTCACGAGGATGTTTCGGGCTTCAAGGAACAGTTGGTAGCCCCCATTCCTGCCATACTGGGTACTGGCATCGGGCGCCTTGATCTCGAAGGGGACGGATGGGGATGGCGGACCGGCGTCGCCTATGAGATTCCGGAAATCGCCCTGCGCGCGAGCCTGGTCTACAATTCCGCAGTCAAGCTCGACAACCTCGCTGGAACGCTTGACCTGACCCAGGTTCCTGGTTTCCTCAATCCGGCGAATCCGCTTTTGGGTAGCGTAACTGACGTCTACGGATCCGCCGAGGTGCCGGACTCTGTGGAACTGAAGCTGCAGTCCGGCATAGCGCCGGGGTGGCTCGCCTTCGGTTCCATCAAGTGGATGAACTGGAGCGAATTGCAGAGCATTCCTTTCTGTCCGACTGCGACGAAGGGCTTGGTTGCCTGTACGACGACCAGTGCGGTCCGCGCCACTTCATTGGATTTGCTCTACAGGGACGGTTGGACCGTTTCTGGCGGCATTGGCCACAAGTTCAATGATCAATGGAGCGGCGCCGCAGCTCTCACCTGGGATCGTGGCACGACCACCGGCCTCAGCGCTCAGACAGATACCTGGACAGTGAGTGGCGGTGTGGCTTACACGCCGACCCAGAACATCGAGCTTCGTTTCGGTGGGGCGCTGGGCGTACTCACCAGCGGATCTATACACCCGGTCGTGGGCAGCGATGGTGTTACCTACGGCACCGACTACACTGCCGACTTCGGCAATGATCTTGTTTCGGCCCTCTCGACTTCGTTGAAGGTCAGGTGGTAAGTCTTTCAAATTGAAAGACAAAAAGGCCTGGCAATGCCCGGCCTTTTTTGTTGGGTCGGCGTCTTGTGTGGCGACACCGTCGCTGCGGTACCCAAGCTGCGTTGCAAATGCGCCGCACCATCGCCGCCTCCTGCGATTGTGACGTTTTAGCAACAGTTTATGAACAACCCCCGCGCTACAGTTCCGCTCAGACGCATTGCCCATTTCCCGCCATAAACCCGGCGCACCTCGAATATGTCTCGGGACACGCGCCAAAAGGCTCGGCGATGGGGCAGGCCGCGCCGCCCGCGGCAAGGACGAGTATGGACGCCAAGGTAATCTCCAAGGCCAAGCTTCCCAGTCGCCACGTGACCGTCGGTCCGGAGCGTGCGCCGCATCGTTCCTATCTCTACGCGATGGGGCTGTCGGCGGCGGAGATCGCGCAGCCTCTGGTCGGCGTCGCGTCTTGCTGGAACGAGGCGGCGCCCTGCAACATCTCGCTGATGCGCCAGGCGCAGGTGGTCAAGAAGGGCGTGGCGGCCGCCAACGGCACGCCGCGCGAATTCTGCACCATCACCGTCACCGACGGCATCGCCATGGGCCACCAGGGCATGAAGTCGTCGCTGGTGTCGCGCGAGGTCATCGCCGATTCCGTCGAACTCACCATGCGCGGCCATTGCTACGATGCGCTGGTTGGGTTGGCCGGCTGCGACAAGTCGCTGC
Source organism: Mesorhizobium amorphae (assembly GCF_014843845.1). Classification (GTDB taxonomy): domain Bacteria; phylum Pseudomonadota; class Alphaproteobacteria; order Rhizobiales; family Rhizobiaceae; genus Mesorhizobium; species Mesorhizobium amorphae_A. The sequence goes on from NZ_JHQS01000005.1 coordinate 37,418, forward strand.
CCGGCATGATGATGGCCATGGTGCGGCTCAACGTGCCGTCGATCTTCATCTATGGCGGCTCGATCCTGCCCGGCAGCTATCGCGGCCGGCAGATCACCGTGCAGGATGTTTTCGAGGCCGTCGGCCAGCATTCGGTCGGCGCGATCAGTGACGCAGAGCTTCTCGAGATCGAACAGGTTGCCTGCCCTTCGGCTGGCTCCTGCGGCGCCCAGTTCACCGCCAACACCATGGCCACCGTCGCCGAGGCGATCGGCTTGGCACTGCCCTATTCCTGCGGCGCGCCGGCGCCTTACGAGATGCGCGACCGCTTCAATTTCGCTTCCGGCGAAAAGATCGTGGAGCTGATCGCCAAAAACATCCGGCCGCGCGACATCGTCACGCTGAAGGCGCTGGAGAACGCGGCGACCGTGGTGTCTGCCACCGGCGGTTCGACCAATGCGGCGCTACACCTGCCGGCGATCGCGCATGAGGCCGGGATCAAGTTCGACCTGTTCGACGTCGCCGCGATCTTCGAGAAGACGCCCTATATCGCCGACCTCAAGCCGGGCGGCAAATATGTCGCCAAGGACATGTTCGAGGCCGGCGGCATTCCGCTCTTGATGAAGACGCTGCTCGACCACGGCTATCTGCATGGCGATTGCCTGACGGTGACTGGCCGCACTTTGGCCGAAAATATGGAGCATGTTGCCTGGAATGACAGCCAGGATGTGGTCCGTCCCGCCAACCGGCCAATCACCCAGACGGGCGGTGTTGTGGGCTTGAAGGGCAACCTTGCCCCCGAAGGCGCGATCGTGAAGGTCGCGGGCATGTCGGAACTGAAATTCTCGGGTCCGGCGCGTTGCTTCGATTCGGAAGAGGAGTGCTTCGAAGCGGTCACGCAGCGCAACTACAAGGAAGGCGAGGTTCTCGTCATCCGCTACGAGGGGCCGCGCGGCGGTCCGGGCATGCGCGAGATGCTGTCGACGACGGCGGCTCTCTACGGCCAGGGCATGGGCGGCAAGGTGGCCCTGATCACCGACGGACGCTTTTCGGGCGCGACGCGTGGTTTCTGCATCGGCCATGTCGGGCCGGAAGCGGCCGTGGGCGGACCGATCGGGTTGCTGAAGGACGGCGACGTGATCTCGATCGATGCGGTCAACGGCACGATCGAGGTCGATCTGTCCGATGCGGAACTGGAGACGAGGGCGAAGGGTTGGAAGGCGCGCACGACCGACTATCAGTCGGGCGCGATCTGGAAGTATGCGCAGACGGTTGGGTCGGCCCGCGACGGCGCGGTCACCCATCCCGGCGGTGCGAAAGAAACACATTGCTATGCGGATATCTGAGGTGTTGAGGTCGTCTGTCTTTTCGGCACTGGTCGCGGTAGCGACCTTTGGCGCCGTGGGCCAGGCCATGGCCTTCGACGACAAGGTGTTCGACGACAAGACCGGCGTGAAGCCGCAATCCAGCCCATGGGCGGTGTTCCAGTTCGGCTTCTCCGCCTACAAGAGCGGCCACAAGGAGCAGGCGGTCGAGGCCTATAAGTACGCTGCCGAGAACGGCCAGATCGGCGCCACCTGGAAGCTCGCACGCATGTATGCCGAGGGCGACGGCGTGACGCGCGACGACTATGCGGCCTTCAAGTTCTTCTCAGAGATCGTCGACCAGGATGTCGAGCCGGGCTCGCCCGAGGAAAGCTACGTGTCGGACGCCCTGGTGGCGCTGGGCGACTATTTGCGGAAAGGCATTCCCGGCAGCCCGGTCGAGGAAAACGAAGTAGCGGCGCAGGAATATTACATGCGCGCGGCCGCCAATTACCGCAATCCGAACGCCCAGTTCGAGATGGGCCAGATGTTCCTGAAAGGCGAGGGCGGCGTCAAGGCCAGCGTCAAGCAGGCCGGACGCTGGTTCCAGCTCGCCGCCGAAAAAGGCCATGCCGGCGCCCAGGCGACGCTCGGTAACCTCCTGTTCCAGAGCGGCAAGATCGTGCGTGGGCTGGCGATGATGACGGCGGCACTCGAACGCGCGGCACCGGCCGACCAGCCCTGGATCCGCAACATGCAGGAAGAGGCGTTTGCGGCGGCCGGCGAGGCCGACCGCCGCACGGCCATCTCGCTGGCCGACGACATCCTCACCAAGGGCGGCGGCGACCAGTAAGCGGGCTGCCGCTGGTCCAGGACGTCCACTTCTCACTCGCTGGAAATCAGTTCTCTGTCGGCTCCGCCGGCACCCGGCCTGGCGCCGGTGTCGAGATCGACGTGGGGTGCACCGGCGGCGGCTTGGTTGCCGGGCAATCATCGTGGATCTTGGTCCACGAGGTGTTGTTGAGCACCATCTCGCAGCGGGCGAGGTGGCTCTCGTCACCCAGTGTCAGGCAGGCGACCTGACCGACCTGGAACGATTTGCCGTTGGCGAGGCATTCCTGCGCGGCGAGAACCGGCGTGGCTGTCGCCATCGCAAGAGTGGCACTTGCCAGCACGAGCCCGCAGGCGATCGGGCAGAGATCGGATCGGATAGTCATGGGAACCCCGGCCACCATGATGATTTCGCATCAAACGCGCGATTTGTGGCGACAAGAGGTCCGCTTGGCTCGTACTGGCGGGCGCCCGGCCGGGCCGCTCAGGCCGGCTGCAGCGCCAGGTCGATCGCCACCGGCACATGGTCGGATGGCTTTTCCCAGGCGCGGACGTGTTTCTCGATCGAGGCCGAGGAAAAGCGATCGGCGGCTTCGGGCGACAGGAGCAGATGGTCGATCCGGATGCCGTTGTTCTTCTGCCAGGCGCCGGCCTGATAATCCCAGAAGGTGTAGACATCCGCATTGTCGGTGACGGTGCGCACCGCTTCGGTGAAGCCGAGGTTCTTCAGCCGGCGGAAGGCCTGCCGGGTCTCGGGCTGGAACAGTGCGTCGCCTAGCCAGTTTTCCGGGAATTTTGCGTCGATCGGCTCAGGGATGACGTTGTAGTCTCCGGCCAGCACCAGCGCCTCTTCCAGCAAAAGCCGCTGCTCGGCCCAGCGTTCCAGCCGCGCCATCCAGGACAGCTTGTAGGGAAACTTCTTCTCGTCATCGATCGGGTTGCCGTTCGGCAGATAGAGCGAGGCAACGCGCAAAGCGCCCTTGTCGGTCGAGAACACGCCTTCGATGAAACGCGCCTGCTCGTCCGCATCGTCGCCCGGCAGGCCTCTGATGACCTCGTCGAAACGCAGCTTCGACAGGATGGCGACGCCGTTAAAACCCTTCTGGCCATGGGTCTCGACATTGTAGCCCAGCGCCTCGATCTCGGCGCGCGGGAACTGTTCGTCGACCGTCTTGATCTCCTGCAGGCAGACGATGTCGGGCGCGCTTTCCGTGAGCCAATGGGTGAGGTTGCCGATGCGGGCGCGAACGCCGTTAATGTTCCAGGTGACGATTTTCATGGCAGCCTCAGGAATCCGGCGGAAGACGTTCGACGAGGCCGATCGTATTGCCTGCCGGATCCTTTAGAAAGGCCATCCATTCGCTTTCCCCTGCCGGCCCGAATTGGCCCTCCGTATCGCGATGGACAAGTGACGGTGGCGCGGTGAAGGGGACGCCGGCGGCCTTTGCCTCGGCGTGAAAGGCATCGAGTCCCACTATGTCGAGATAGACGATCCCCGCCGGCACACCGTCGGTGAAGAACAGACGCACGTCGCCGGCCATGATGAAGGCGATGCCCGGCGGGTCGTAGCGGGCGTGCAGGCTCATGCCGAGCACGTCGCGCCAGAAGGCGAGCGTGACGTCGAGATCGCGCCCGGCCGAGAGCGCGACCTGACGGACCGCGCCGATGGCAGGCATCGCGATTGTCGCTAGACTGAGAAACTGGTGCCGCAGCCGCAGGAGGCGACCGCGTTCGGGTTCCTGATCTGGAACGACTGGCCCATCAAGTCGTCGACGAAATCGATCACCGAGCCGCCCATATAGACCAGCGACAGGTCGTCGATCAGCACGGTGGCACCGTCCTTCTCGATGGCAACGTCGTCGTCGTTGCGGGTCTCGACTAGGTCGAACTTGTAGGAAAAGCCGGAGCAGCCGCCGCCTTCGACGGAAACCCGCAACGCCGTCTTGCCGGCTTCGCCCGAAACAATCTTGGCGATCCGCATTGCGGCGGCGTCGGTCATCTCGACTTTCATGGCAGTCTTGGCATCCGCGCCCATGGGCGTCACCTTGCTTTCGGTTTCATATGATAGGTATGAAGCGCGGGAGGCCAAGTCAACTGGTGGGGTGAATGGGCGAGCGGCAAGACAGGGATGCTCTCGGCGACATCGGATTCGGCTATCGGCCGCGCGCGGCCTATGCCAGCGACCCGGCACAGTCGCGCGGGCGGCTGTTCGACGAGGTCGAGAGCCCGACCCGCACGCCGTTCCAGCGCGACCGCGACCGCATCATCCATTCGACGGCCTTTCGTCGGCTGCACAAGACGCAGGTATTCGTCGCCCATGAAGGCGACCACTATCGCACAAGGCTTACGCATTCGATCGAGGTGGCGCAGATCGCACGCGCTCTGGCGCGGGCGCTACGCGGCGACGAGGATCTCGCCGAGGCGGTGGCGCTGGTGCACGATTTCGGCCACACGCCCTTCGGCCACACCGGCGAGGAGGCGCTGAACGAGAAGATGGCCGCCTGGGGCGGCTTCGACCACAATGCGCAGTCGCTGCGCGTGGTGACGCGGCTCGAGCGACGCTATGCCGAATTCGACGGGCTGAACCTGACCTGGGAAACGCTGGAAGGGCTGGTCAAGCACAATGGCCCGCTGACGGATGCCAAGGGGCAGGGCCGCAAGGGCCTGGTGCCGCAAGCGATCCGCGACTATTCGGAGTTGCATGACTTGGAACTCGACCGCTTCGCAGGCATCGAGGCGCAATGCGCGGCGATCGCCGACGACATTGCCTACAACACCCATGACATCGACGATGGGCTGAGATCGGGCTTCCTGACGCTGAACATGCTGGAAGACGTAACCCTGCCGGGCTCGATCCTGAAAAGCGTGCGAGCACGCTATCCGGCGCTCGATGACGTGCGCACCGGGCACGAGCTGATGCGCCGACAGATCACCATGATGGTCGAGGACGTGATTGCCTCCACCACCGCCAACCTCAAGCGCCTGAAGCCGGAAAGCGCCGATGCGGTACGGGCGGCGGGTGAGACGATGGTGACCTTCTCGGCCGATATGGCCGCGACCGAGAAGGAACTGAAGGCCTTCCTCTACAAGCACCTCTACCGGCACAGCGAGGTGATGCGCGTGCGCGGCGACGCCGAACAGATCGTCAGGGACCTGTTCGACGTCTATTTCGCCAACCCGCGCGCCATGCCCGATGGCTGGCGCGAAGGGCTCGATAGGGCACAGGATCGCATCAAGGCGCGCAGCGTCGCCGATTTCCTGGCGGGCATGACCGACACCTATGCCTTGAAGGAACACCGCCGTTTGTTTGACCATACGCCGGATTTAAGCTAGGGCGGGCGCGATTTTGCCGGCCAACGAGCCGGTCACCCCGCAAAGCCGCCAGAGCCATACCCATGAACATCTTCGCCGATTTCACCGCGCGAATCATCAAAGCTGTCGAAGCGCTTGATCTGAAAGACAAGGAGGGCGCATCGCCCGACCTGTCGCGTATCGCCGTCGAGCCGCCGCGCGACCCCAGCCATGGCGATCTCGCGACCAATGCGGCGATGGTGCTGGCGAAGCCCACCGGGCAGAACCCGCGCGCGCTGGCCGAAAGACTGGCCGAGGCGCTGCGCACCGATGCCGACGTCTCGGCTGCCGACGTCGCCGGTCCCGGCTTTGTCAATCTCCGGCTCAAGGACGGATTCTGGCAGGCGCATCTCATGGCCTTGCTCGGCGAAGGCCGCAACTATGGCCGCTCGACCATCGGCGGCAACAGGAAGGCCAATGTCGAGTATGTCTCGGCCAACCCGACCGGCCCGATGCATGTCGGCCACTGCCGCGGCGCCGTTGTCGGCGATACGCTGGCCAATCTGATGGCCTTCGCCGGCTACGACGTGACCAAGGAATATGTCATCAACGATGCCGGCTCGCAGATCGACGTGCTCGGCCGTTCGGTCTTCATGCGCTACCGCGAAGCGCTGGGCGACGATATTGGCGAGATACCGGCCGGTCTCTATCCCGGCGACTACCTGGTACCGGTCGGTCAGGCGCTGGTAGCGGAATTCGGCCGCAAGCTGCTGCAGATGCCGGACGACGAGGCGCTGGCCATCGTCATGGACCGCACGATCGACGCCATGATGGCGATGATCCGCTCGGATCTGGCGTTGCTCAACGTGCATCACGACGTATTCTTCTCCGAGCGCACGCTGCATGCCGACAATGCCAGGAAGATCCGCGCGGCGATCAGCGACCTGACACTCAAGGGGCATATCTACAAGGGCAAACTGCCGCCGCCCAAGGGCGAGAAGCCGGACGAGTGGGAAGACCGCGAGCAGACGCTGTTCCGCTCGACCGCGGTCGGCGACGACATGGACCGGGCGCTGGTCAAGTCCGACGGCTCGTTCACCTATTTCGCCGCCGACGTCGCCTACCTCAAGGACAAGGTCGACCGCGGCTTCGTCGACCTGATCTACGTGCTCGGCGCCGACCATGGCGGCTATGTCAAGCGGCTCGAAGCGCTGGCGCGCGCGGTTGCCGGCGACGAGGTCAAGCTCACCGTGCTCTTGTGCCAGCTGGTGAAGCTGTTCCGCGACGGCGAACCGGTGCGCATGTCGAAGCGGTCGGGCGATTTCGTGACGCTGCGCGAAGTGGTGGAGGAGGTCGGCCGCGACCCGATCCGCTTCATGATGCTCTACCGCAAGAACGATGCACCGCTCGATTTTGATTTCGCCAAGGTGACCGAGCAGTCCAAGGACAATCCGGTGTTCTACGTGCAGTACGCCTCGGCGCGCTGCCATTCGGTCTTCCGGCAGGCGAGCGAGCAGCTGGGCGAGGCCAATTTCGACCGCAACCGGCTGGCTGCGGCAGTGGCGTCGCTGACCGACGAGGGCGAAATCGGCCTGATCCGGAAGCTGGCTGAATATCCCCGGCTAATCGAATCCGCGGCCCTTGCGCTGGAGCCGCACAGGCTGGCATTCTACCTCTACGATCTGGCGTCCAGCTTCCATGGACATTGGAACCGGGGCACAGACAATCCCGACTTACGTTTTGTTAAGGTTAACGACCGACAATTGACGTATGCCAGACTAGGGCTGGTGCAGGCTGTATCGGACGTTTTGACGTCCGGCCTGACGCTTATTGGGGCTGATGCGCCCACTGAAATGCGTTAGGTTTGACTAAAAAACCTGTCACCTTTTGCCCACATTGCGCTGGTATGGGCCAACCCTGCGCGACGTCCATGGCGTCCGAATGTGTGCGAGTTCGGGAACAATAATGGCAGACAGAACCCAGCTGAGAACAGCCGACCATAACGACATCGCTGACGATGATCCGTTCGCGGAACTGACCCGGATCATGGGTTTCGACCCGCGCCAGCCGGTAAAGCCGCAGGCGCCTGCCGCGCCGAAGGCTGCTCCGGCCGACCAGCTTGCCGAAGAGGGCGATTTCGATATCGACCTCGAGAAGGAGCTGATGGGCGAATTCGGCGCCGATGAGGGTGTCGCGCAGCGCCAGGAGCCGGCTTTCGAATCTGTTGCCGCCAGGATGAACGACGAGCTTGCGGCTTCGCTCGAACAGGATTTCGTATTCGACGACCCTGCGGATCACTTTGCGCCCGTCGCCGAGGTTGCCGCGCCGCAGGTCGAGGCTGCCTTCGGTGATGATTTCGATCAGGCGGTTGCCAGCTCGCTGGAAGGCGTGTCGCCTCTCGACGACGATCTGCCGATGGACGCCGAGCTTGCCGCTTCGCTTGATCAGTCATTCCAGCTCGACGATCATCCCACGACCGACACGGCCGAACATGAAGCAGAGCACGCCACCGCGGAGCACGCCGTGCCGGCGGTCGAAGCCGCATTCGACGACGATTTGGACAATGCCGTTTCCCTGTCGCTTGAGGACGAGCTGACACTCGACGATCACGCGCCGTTCGACGATGAAGTACCGGCGGAAGATCATCACGCAACTGCTGCCGCTGTCGAACATCCGGCGCCGGTCCAGATTGCCGAGGAAGCCGACCGTCAGATTCCCGAAGCGGAGTTTTCCGACCATTTCGACGAGGCGATGGCCGACGTCGATATGGATTTCGATGTCCGTGCCGAAGAACCGACCGAAATCGATGAGCCTCTGGCTGTCGAAGCGCCTGTCGAGGCTGTCGAAGCACCTGTCGAGGCGGCTTATGTCGCCGAAGCTGACAATGACGATGTTCCCGAGATTGATGCTCGCGAGGTTGCCGCGCAGGGCGCGTTTGACGACGATTTCGACCTCGGCATCGACGAGGGGCCGGCCGAGGCGGCCGAAGAGCAGGTTGCCCAAAGCGCCGCCGCGGAGCCGACGGCGCCCGCATCGGTTGCGGCCGAGCCGGCAAAACCGGTTGCCGCAGACGATCGGAGCCTGGAAGACGAACTGAACGCGCTGCTTGGCGCCATGACCGCGCGGCCGGTTCCCGTCGCCGCGAAGGAGCCGGAGCCGGTTCAACAGCCAGCAGTCGTGGCGGAAACGACCGCTGTCCAGCAGGCCGATCCCATCGAAGAACTCGATTGGGATCTTGACGAACATGAGCCTGCAGAGACGCAGCAGCATCATGAGGCGGCCCAGGCTGCCAACGCCGATCTCGACATTGATCCCGCCGGCGAGCTCGATGGCGAGGATTTCAGGGCTGAGACTGTGGCAGCTGCCGACGTCGCGTTCGACGACGAGGCGTTCGATGCCGCCTTTGCCAAGGGTATCAACCTTGGCCACGAATCGGACCGTGGTCACGATGTGTCGGACCCTGGTCACGATGTATCGGACCTTGGCCACGACGGATCGGACCGTGGTCACGATAAATCGGACCTTGGTCACGATGTATCGGACCTTGGCCACGACGGATCGGACCGTGGTTACGATAAATCGGACCTTGGTCACGATGAAGCGGGACGCGCCGCTATCGGGGAAGGCTTTGCCCATTCGGCGGACTGGATGCGCTCGACGCCGCCAGAACCGGCCCGTTCGTGGAGCCGGGTGACTCCGGTCGCTGCGCCTCCGGTGCAGGCCTCGTTCTCGGCCCAGCCCATGGCCTCGGCGCCACCTGTTGCTTCAGCGCCGGTTTCCGCGGCGCCCGCGTACCAGCAGGAGCCGGTCGAAGAGGTCGCCGCCCAAGTCGAGCCCGAACCGGTGCGGCACGAACAGCCTCGTTATGACGAGATGCCCGATGTCGAGACGGTCGATGTACCGGAGCGCGTCGTCGCGCTGGCCGACGACCTCGATATTCCCGAGCTCAATTTCGAGGAAGATCAGCCGGCTGCGTCCGCCTATGACGACCTCGAAGCCGAATTCGCCGGTCTGCTGACCGAGATGAACGCCCCCGAGGTGGCCGCGACGCCGGCGCGCAGCACGGCCTATGAAGACGACACCTACAGTGCCGGGTTCAAGCCGGGCTATGACCGCGACGAGGCACCCGCCTATGCGGCGAAGCCGGCCGAAGTGCTTGCCGCGACGGCGACCGCTTCCCATGCTGCTGCCGCGAGCAGCTTCGACATGGACAATCTGCCCGGTAGCAAGCCGGTTTCGCAGACTGACGATTTCGCCATCGACGAGCTCGACTACGATCCTGAACTGGACGAGGCGATGTCGGTGCCCGGTCTGGCCGAGCGCGAGGCTGCAAAGCCGCGCAGCCGCGGCCTGATGGTGGTCGCGATCGTCGGCGCGGTGGCGATCGCCGGTGGCCTCGGCGCCTTTGCCTTGTCGCTCGGCGGCAAGGGCGGCAGCGAAGCGCCCGTGATCGTCAAGGCCGACAACGCGCCGATCAAGGTCAAGCCGGAAAACCCGGGCGGCGCCGTGGTGCCGAACCAGGACAACAAGGTCTATGACGCGGTGGCCAAGGGCACCAAGCCGGCTGAGCCTGTGCAGGAGAAGCTGGTCACCAACACCGAAGAGCCGGTGGACGTGAAAGCCAAGGAACCGGAAAGCCGCGTCGTCGATCTTTCACCCGACGATACCGATATGGCTCCCGGCACGGATGCAGCGGGTAATGCCCCCGCGGCCGCGATGCCAGGCGTGGACACGTCCGGGAATGCCGATGCCGCGCCGGCGCCGAAATCCGAGGACCGCATCGCGCAGGTTCTTCAGGAGGCCGACAAGGGTACCAACCCGGAAGTCGCCGCCGTTGCGCCGCGCAAGGTCAGGACCATGATGGTCAAGCCCGACGGCTCGCTGGTTCCGCGTGAGGATTCGGCGCAGGCGGCGCCGCAGGTTGCCGCAGCCGAGCCGACCGATCCAGCACCACAACTTGTCGCTCCGGCGGCGCAGTCCGACGCGGAGCAGACCGGCACCGTGGCGCCCGCGACCGATCAGGCAAGCAACCAGCCGACCGATCAGGTTGCAACCGATCAGGCTGAGACCGCCAAGCCGCTCGAGCCGGCGGCAGCCCCCACGCCGAAGGCCGAAGCCAAGGCCCCGTCCGCCAGCACGCAATCGGCGAATACATCGGCCACGGTTCCGGTGCCGCCGCAGCGCCCGTCCGACCAGCCGGTCGACGTGGTCGGCGAGGTCAAGCCCGACCAGGTCGCCTCCATATCGCCGACGGCAGCAGCGACAGGCGGTGGTTCGTGGTCGATGCAGATCGCTTCGCAGCCGACGGTCGAGAGCGCCCAGTCGACCTATCAGGACCTGCAGCGCCGCTATGGCAGCGTGCTTTCCGGCCGCACCGCCAACATCGTCAAGGCCGAGATCGCCGGCAAGGGAACCTTCTACCGGGTTCGCGTTCCGGCGCAGTCGCGCAACGATGCGATCAATCTGTGCACCAGCTATAAGGCGGCCGGCGGCAACTGCTTCGTGTCGCGCTGATCAGTTGAAACCACACGAAAACCGGCGCAGCCGAATGGCCGCGCCGGTTTTTTCATGTGGAATCTCCCGGGCATTCCGAGGCGGGCGATCCGGGGCGATTCCCTTTGTCCGCATGAAGCTCTAAGCTTGTTGTCATGACCGAATCAAAATCCATGATCCTCGGCTGTGCCGGGAAATCGCTGACCCCAGACGAAATCCGCTTCTACCGCGGCGAGCGGCCCTGGGGTTTCATCCTGTTTGCCCGCAACATCGGCGAGCCCGAACAGATCCGCGATCTGGTCGCCTCGATGCGCGACTGCATCGGGCGTCCGGACGCGCCGGTGTTCATCGACCAGGAAGGCGGCCGGGTGCAGCGCCTGCGGCCGCCGCTGGCGCCGAACTATCCGGCCGGCGGCGCGCTTGGCGCACTGTGGCGGAACGACCGTGACGCGGGCACGCGCGCAGCCTGGCTGATGGCGCGGCTGCATGCTTTCGATCTGCTGCGCCTCGGCATCACCGCCGACTGCCTGCCGGTGCTCGACGTGCCGATCGAGGGCGCCAGCGACGTTATCGGGGCGCGCGCCTATGGCAAGGAGCCAGGCGCCGTCATCGAGCTTGGCCGCGCGGCCGCCGAAGGCCTGATGTCGGGCGGCGTGCTGCCGGTGATGAAGCACATTCCCGGGCACGGGCGGGCCTTTGCCGACACGCATTTCGAACTGCCGACCGTCGATACGCCCATGGACGAGTTGCGGCGGCATGATTTCGCCCCGTTCAAGGCGCTCAACCATCTGCCGATGGCGATGACGGCGCATGTCGTCTACAGCGCCATCGATCCGAGCAATCCGGCGACGACCTCGGGCAAGGTCGTCAACGACATTATCCGCGGCGACATCGGCTTCGACGGGCTGTTGATGAGCGACGACACCTCGATGAAGGCACTTTCTGGGGATTTCCCGACAAAGGCGGCCGCGATCCTTGCGGCGGGCTGCGATCTCGTCCTTCACTGCAATGGTGTTTTCGAAGAGATGTCCGGCATTGCATCGCGGACGACGGGGCTTCAAGGAAGGTCGCTTGCGCGCGCGGAGCGGGCACTGACCTATATAAAGGACCGCGACGCGGCCGAAGAAACCGCGATACGCGCCGAGTTTGCCACCTATTTCGATGCGGTGGCCTAAGCAGAGGAAGAGACAAAGGCAGTGGCGGAAACATTGGACAGCAAGGCCGCGAAGGCCGCACCGATGGACCGTCTGTGGGCCGAGAACGACGATTCCCGGCTGACCGGCGATCCGTCGCTGGTCGTCGACGTTGCCGGCTTCGAAGGCCCGCTCGATCTGCTTCTGCATCTGGCGCGCAACCAGAAGGTCGACCTGGCACGCATCTCGATCCTGGCGCTGGCCGAGCAATATATGGCCTTCGTCGAGAAGGTGAGGGCGCTGCGGCTGGAGCTTGCCGCCGACTATCTGGTGATGGCGGCATGGCTTGCCTTCCTCAAGTCGAAGCTTCTGATCCCCAAGCAGCCGGGCGAGGAAGGCGAAAGCGGCGAGGAACTGGCGGCGGTGCTGCAGTTCCGGCTGAAGCGGCTGGAAGCCATGCGCGACGCCTCGGCGAGGCTAGTCAACCGCAACCGGCTCGGCCGCGACGTGTTTGCGCGCGGCATGCCGGAAATGGTCATCATCGAGAAGCGCAACGCATATTCGGCCTCGCTTTACGATCTCTTGACCGCCTATGCGCAGCAGCGCCAGAAGCAGGCGATCAACAATGTGACGATCGCCAGGCGCGGCGTGTGGTCACTCAAAGACGCGCGCGACATCCTGATCAGACTGGTCGGGACGCTGCGTGACTGGACCGCGCTGGACTCCTTCCTGATCGAGTATCTGTCCACCACGGAAGATCGGCGCACGGCGGTCGCCAGTTCGTTTGCCGCGACGCTCGAACTGGTGCGTGAAGGCAAGATGGAGATGCGGCAGGACCAGGTGTTCGCGCCGCTCTATCTGCGCAGCCGCGCGCAAGGCATCAAGGCAGTCGAGGTGGTAGCATGAGCGAACGCGCCAACGCTTCGGTCATTCCGTTCAAGGTCGACGACGAGACCGAGGAAGGCGCCGTCGAGCAGGGGACGGTCGAGAACCCGGCCGAGCGGCTGCTTCTGTCGGAAGCGGTGCGCATGGCCGAGGCGATCATCTTCGCCAGCGCCCAGCCGGTCAGCGAAAAACAACTGGCCGCGCGCCTGCCGGACGGCATCAGCATTGCCGCGGCGATGGCCGATCTGCAGCAGATCTACGCCAAGCGCGGCGTCAATCTGGTGCGCGTCGGCGATGCCTGGGCCTTCCGCACCGCCGGCGACCTCGCCTTCCTGATGAGCCGCGATACCGTTCAGCAGAGGAAGCTTTCGCGCGCGGCGCTCGAAGTGCTGGCGATCATCGCCTACCACCAGCCGGTGACGCGCGCCGAGATCGAGGACATCAGAGGCGTCGAAACGTCAAAGGGCACGCTGGACACGCTGATGGAGACGGAGTGGGTACGGATGCGCGGCCGGCGCAAGACGCCCGGCCGTCCCGTCACCTACGGCACCACCGAGAGCTTCCTCGACCATTTCGCGCTGGAGGAGATCCGCGATCTTCCCGGCATGGAGGAACTGAAGGGCGCCGGGCTGCTTTCCACCCGTATGCCGTCGAATTTCTCGGTGCCGCTGCCGCCGGCGGACCCGGATGCGCTGACCGAGGACGAGGATCCGCTGACCGACATCGACCTCGAGGAACTCGGCCTGCTGACGCCGCGCGTCACGGAAGATTGACCGCAAGCCGCTGTCAAAAGCCGCTTTCCGCCTGTAGATGCGCCGATTGGTAGCGGGCCGCACCGCCGAAAATGCGTGACATCCGGCGCGCCTTCATAAACTTTGTCGCGGTTCTGTTTGAATCCCAACGCGAATGCGCATAGATCATCGCCAGGGAAAACGTTCGAGAGAGATTTGCAATGGGTTCATTTTCGATTTGGCACTGGCTGATCGTGCTGGTGATCGTGCTGCTGGTGTTCGGCCGCGGCAAGATTCCGGAGCTGATGGGCGACATGGCCAAGGGCATCAAGAGCTTCAAGAAGGGCATGGCCGACGACGAAGTCGCCGACGACAAGCGCACCGTCGAGCACCGGGCCGACGAAACCGTTTCGGCGGCGAAGGAAAAAGCCAGCAAGAGCTGAGCCTAAGGTTGTTGCTTTGTGCATGTCGTTGTCCCAAAACCGCGTCGCACTTTTGAGCGACATGCATTAGTCGGAACAGATTGCCATGTTTGAAGTCGGCTGGACCGAGATGCTGGTGATCGCGATCGTCATGATCGTGGTCGTCGGGCCGAAGGATTTGCCCAATATGCTGCGCACTTTCGGCCGCACGACGGCAAAGCTGCGCGCCATGGCCGCCGACTTCCAGAAGCAGTTCAATGAGGCGCTGAAGGAAGCCGAACTCGACGACGTCAAGAAGTCGGTCGATTCCCTTCGAGGCCTCAATCCGGCGGCCGAGATCCGCAAGCAGCTCAACCCGTTCGAGCAGGCGGCAGCCGATGTCCGCGCCGGCGTCGACGCGGCAATGAAGCCGAAGCCGTCCGTCGATCCCGCAGCGCCGGCGGCAGAGACGCCGCAGGCCGCCGAGCCGCTGAAGAACGGCGCCACCGTGATGCCCGGTGTCAACGGACCGGAAACGGTGCCGGCCGCTCCGATCTTTCCGGCGATGACCGACGATGCGGTGGTGACACCGGCAGTGGCTGCAACGCCAGCGCCGCAAAAGGCGCCGGTGAAGAAGGCGGCGGCATCGAAGCAAGCCAAAGCCCCGGCGGCCAAGGCAGCACCGGCAAAGCCAGCGCTTGCAAAAGTTACCAAGCCTGCAGCCGCCAAGGCGGCGGCAAAGGCTGAGCCGAAGCCTGCGCAGGCGAAAAAGCCGGCGGGAGCCGCCAAGTGAGCGTTTCGGATACGGAAAAGGACGAGATCGAAAAGTCGTCGGCTCCGCTGATGGAGCATCTGATCGAGTTGCGCCGGCGGCTGATCTGGTCGATCGGCGGCTTCTTCATCGCCTTCCTCGTTTGCTTCTTCTTCGCCAAGCGGCTGTTCAACCTTCTGGTCGTCCCGTTCAAATGGGCGACACAATGGGCGGGGCTCGACCCGCACAAGGTCGAGCTGATCTACACGGCGCCGCAGGAATTCTTCTTCACCCAGGTCAAGCTCGCCATGTTTGGCGGCATGGTCATCGCCTTTCCACTGATCGCCACGCAGATCTACAAATTCATCGCGCCCGGCCTCTACAAGAACGAGCGCAACGCCTTCCTGCCGTTCCTGATCGCCTCGCCGATCCTGTTCCTGATGGGCGCGTCGCTGGTCTACTTCTTCTTCACGCCGATGGTGATGTGGTTCTTCCTCGCCATGCAGCAGGCCGGCACCAACGACCAGGTGCAGATATCGCTGCTGCCGAAAGTGTCGGAATATCTCAGCCTGATCATGACGCTGATCTTCTCCTTCGGCCTGGTGTTCCAGCTGCCGGTGGTGACCAGCCTGATGACGCGCGTCGGCATGCTGTCGTCCAAGGCGTTGGTCGAGAAGCGCAGATGGGCGATCGTCATCGCCTTCGTGGTGGCGGCCGTGCTGACGCCGCCGGATCCGATGAGCCAGATCGGCCTCGCCATTCCGACCATCCTGCTCTACGAGGTCGCCATCTGGTCGGCGCGGCTGATCGAGCGCAGCAAGGAACGGGACCGTCTGGCGCGCGAGAAGCAGGACGCCGCGGCGGACGCGGCGGAGAAGGCGGCGGACGCGTCCTCGACGCAGGCTCCCTCCTAGGCTTCCGGAAAAAGACGCCAAGCCCGATCTTGCATCGATCAAGGATGCGGTTTACGCCCACGAGCCTAGCTCAGGAGCGTTCAGACCATGCTTGACATCAAATGGATTCGCGACAACCCGAAGACCCTTGTCGAGGCGCTGGTGAAGCGCTCGTGGTCGGGTGATGACGCGCAATCCACCGTCGACGACCTGATCGCCAGGGACGAGGCTCGGCGCGAGCATCTGACAGAACTGCAGACCAGGCAGGAACGCCGCAACGCCGCCTCGAAAGAGATCGGCAACGCGATGCGTTCGGGCGACGCTGCCCTTGCCGAAAAACTGAAAGCGGAAGTCGGCGAGATCAAGGCCTTCATCCAGAATGGCGAGGCACGCGAGCGCGAACTCGACAAGGCGCTGAACGATGTGTTGGCGGTGCTGCCCAATGTGCCGCTCGACGACGTGCCGGTCGGCAAGGACGAGCACGACAATGTCGTCAAGCGCACTGTCGGCGAGGTGCCGACGCGGCCGAACTGGGTGAAGGAGCATTTCGAGATCGGCGAAGCGCTCGGCATGATGGATTTCGAGCGCGCGGCAAAGCTGTCCGGTTCGCGTTTCACGGTGCTGAAGAGTGGGCTGGCGCGCATGGAGCGTGCGCTTGGCCAGTTCATGCTCGACCTGCACACGACCGAGCACGGCTATGAGGAAGTGATCCCGCCGCTGATGGTGCGCGACGAGGTTCTCTATGGCACCGGGCAGCTGCCGAAATTTGAGGATGACCTCTTCTTTACGCCGCACGGAGACGGCAGGCTGGGCTTGATCCCCACCGCCGAAGTCCCGCTCACCAACCTCGTACGCGAGGACATAACCGCGCATGAAAAGCTGCCGCTGCGCTATACGGCGCTGACGCCGTGCTTCCGTTCAGAAGCAGGCTCGGCTGGGCGTGATACGCGCGGCATGCTGCGCCAGCATCAGTTCTACAAGGTCGAACTGGTTTCGATCACCGATCAAGAGTCGTCGATCGCCGAGCACGAGCGGATGACCGCGTGCGCCGAGGAGGTGCTGAAGCGGCTCGGCCTGCCGTTCCGCACCATGACGCTGTGCACCGGCGACATGGGTTTTGGCGCGCGTAAGACCTACGACATCGAGGTCTGGCTGCCCGGCCAGAACGCCTATCGCGAAATCTCGTCCTGCTCGGTCTGCGGCGATTTCCAGGCCAGGCGCATGGACGCCCGCTACAAGGACAGGGACGGCAAGGGCAACCGCTTCGTCCACACGCTGAACGGCTCGGGCACCGCCGTTGGCCGCGCTCTTATTGCTGTCATCGAGAACTACCAGAATGAGGATGGCAGCGTAACCATTCCTGAAGCGCTTCGGCCTTACATGGGCGGTCTGGCAAAGATCGAATCGAAATAATGCGCATCCTGCTTACCAATGATGACGGCATCCATGCCGAGGGCCTGGCGTCGCTCGAGCGCATTGCCCGCACGCTGTCGGACGATGTCTGGGTGGTGGCGCCGGAGCAGGACCAGTCCGGCTACGCGCATTCGCTGTCGATCTCGGAGCCGCTGCGGCTGCGCAAGATCGGCGAAAAGCACTTTGCTGTGCGCGGCACGCCGACCGATTGCGTCATCATGGGCGTGAAGAAGATCCTGCCGGGAGCGCCGGACCTGATTCTGTCCGGCGTCAATTCGGGCGCCAACATCGCCGACGACGTCACCTATTCCGGCACCGTCGCCGGGGCCATGGAAGGCGCGCTGCTCGGCGTCCGCTCGATCGCGCTCAGCCAGGCCTACTCCTATGTCGGCGAGGATCGCGTCGTCCCCTACGAGACCACCGAGACGCTGGCGCCGGCGCTCCTCAACAAGCTTGTCGCCATGCCTCTACCGGATGGCGTGCTGCTCAACGTCAATTTTCCGAATTGCCTTCCCGAAGAAGTCGCCGGCACCGTCGTGACCTCGCAAGGCAAGCTCGTGCACAGCCTGTGGGTCGACGAGCGCCGCGACGGACGCGGCCTGCCTTACTACTGGCTGCGCTTCGGCCGCGAGCCGGTCGAAGGCAAGAAGGGCACCGACCTCCACGCCATGCGCAACCGGCTGGTGTCGGTGACGCCGCTGCAGCTCGATCTCACCGCCCACGAAATCCGCGACCAACTGACCAAGGCACTTTCATGACCCTGCCACTCGACGACCGCGAAGGTTTTGCCGCCTTCCTGCTGCGCTTGCGCGGCCGGGGCGCGGTGCCGAAGGCATTGATCGCGGCTTTCGAGGCGACGCCGCGTCGCGGCTTCCTCTCCGGACAGTTTCATTCCATCGCCTGGTCGGACGGCATGCTGCCGATCGAGTGCGGCGAGGCGATCGAGGGCGCTGACCTGCAGGCCGCGGTGATCGCGGCTTTGGCCATCGAGCCGGGCAACCGGGTGCTCGAGATCGGCACCGGGTCGGGCTACACGGCGGCGGTGATGTCGCGGCTGGCAGCGCGCATCGTCACCATCGACCGCTACAAGACGCTGACCGAGCAGGCCAGGCAGCGCTTCGAGGCGCTCGCGATCGGCAATGTCGTTGCCCGGCAGGCGGACGGTTCCAATGGATTGGCCAATGAGGGACCGTTCGATCGCATCGTCGCCTGGGCGGCCTTCGACAGCCTGCCACGCTTCCTGCTCGACCAACTGTCGAGCGGCGGCATCGTCATCGCGCCGATCGGCCCGGAAGAGGGTGAGCAGGTGGTGGCCAAGCTGACCAAGGTCGGCAGCCGTTTCGAGCGCGAAGACATCGGCATCGTGCGGCTGCAGCCGATACTGCGCAGCGTCGCTGCGGTGATCTAACAGCGCACTCGAATGTTTTAAGAAAATTTTCGTCGGATTCTAAGGGGTTAACCGGCCAGTAACATTAACGCGCTTTAATCATGCATAGTTTGTACCGGGTCTGTGCGGGTTAGTGCGATGCAATTCAGTGTTTTGAAGGCAAACGGACGCAATCTGGCGCGTGGCTGCGCCGTCCTCATGATTGCAGGCGCCGCCGCGGGATGCAGTTCCCAGGTCGCGCGATTCAACGGTGTCGACGACGTCTTCACCTCCTCGACCAACAACCAACGCGCCATCATCAACAAGCAGGATGCCGCCCAGCCTTATCCAGGCGATGTCGCGGCATCTCCCGCACCGGTCGATGGCAGCCACACTCAGTCGGTCAGCCGCTCCAGCCTGGAACCGGTCTCGGTGCAGCAGCTGCCGCCGGTCTCGCAGCCGGCCCCGGCCGCCGCAAATCCGGTGCGCACCGCCTCGGCGCCGGTGCTGGCGCCTCCCGCCACGCATGTCGACAGGACGACCACCGGCACTGTCGCCCCGGCGGCAAGGCCGTTCAAGGACGCGCAGCCCGATGCGCCGAAAATGGCGACGGCGGGCAGCACGCCGCATGCAACCGAGATCGTGGTCAGGGACGGCGAGACGATTTCCGGCCTGGCGCAGCGCTATAAGGTGCCGGCCGATGCGATCATGAAGGTCAACGGGCTGAGCGCGACCAAGGGATTGAAGACGGGCCAGAAGCTGGTCATCCCGGCCTATGCCTATTCAAGCAAAGCGACGCAGTCGAAAGTTGCCGACACCAAGCCGGCGAACAGCCCCAAGCCGCCGACTACCGCGCCGGAGAAGCTCGCCGTGCTGCCGCAGCAGCCGAAGCTCAAGGATGGCAAGTCCGCCGCGCAGGTCGACGCATCGGCCGCCGCGAGTGACCCGAAGAACGCCAAGCCTGCAACGCAGGTGGCCGCGGCCAAGCCGGCAGGCACCGGCGGCATCTACACGGTCCAGCAAGGCGACTCGCTGTCTGCCATTGCCAGGAAGACCGGCGTCAGCGTGACCGCGCTCAAGCAGGCGAACAGCATGCAGGACGGTCTGCTCAAGATCGGCCAGACGCTGAAGGTTCCGGCCGGCGGGACAGTGACAGTCGCCGCCGCCAAGCCGGTCAAGGTCGACCCGGTGACGACCGCGACCACGCAGCCGGCGGCCAAGCCGACCGAAACGCTGGCGTCCTACACGCCGCCGAAGAAGGATGCCAAGGTCATCCAGCAGGCCGAGGACGACGACGCGGTGGCGCCGAATGCAACGGGCATCGGCAAGATGCGCTGGCCGGTGCGCGGCCGCGTGATCTCCAGCTTCGGTTCCGGCAAGGACGGCGTCGACATCGCGGTTCCCGAGGGCACGCCAGTCAAGGCGGCCGAGAACGGCGTCGTCATCTATGCCGGCGACGGGCTCAAGGAATTCGGCAACACCGTCCTGGTGCGCCACGAAAACGGGCTGGTCACCGTCTACGGCCATGCCAGCTCGATCGAGGTGCAGCGCGGCCAGAAGGTCAAGCGCGGCCAGGAGATCGCGCTGTCCGGCATGAGCGGCACCACCGACTCGCCGAAGCTGCACTTCGAAGTGCGCAAGAACTCGGCCCCGGTCGATCCGTCGGGCTATCTGGAATAGAACAAAAAACGATTGCGGGCCGTCTGACCTCCAGTCCGGCTTGCCGGCTCAGCCCGCTCCGCAAGGGGCGGGCTTTTTCAGCCACTAGAGCCTTTCAGGTTTTGACGGAAGCATATCCGGCGTTTTCGAAGTAGTTACAGCATTCGTGGGG
>NZ_JHQS01000011.1 GCF_014843845.1 Mesorhizobium amorphae
TCGGCGGCGCCGACATGCCGGTCGTCGTGTCGATGCTGAACTCCTATTCCGGCTGGGCGGCGGCGGCTCTCGGTTTCACGCTCGGCAACCTGGCGCTGATCATCACCGGCGCGCTGGTCGGCTCGTCCGGTGCGATCCTGTCCTACATCATGTGCAAGGGCATGAACCGCTCGTTCATCTCGGTCATCCTCGGCGGCTTCGGCGGCGAGACGGCAGCAGCGGCGAACGGCGGCGGCTACCGATGACGGCATCGAGCGCACGGTCAAGCAGGGATCGGCAGACGATGCCGCCTATCTGATGATGAACGCGCAAAAGGTCATCATCGTGCCCGGCTACGGCATGGCGGTCGCCCAGGCGCAGCATGCGTTGCGCGAAATGGCCGACAAGCTCAAGGCCAATGGCGTCGACGTCAAATACGCGATCCATCCCGTGGCCGGCCGCATGCCCGGTCACATGAACGTGCTCTTGGCCGAGGCCAACGTGCCCTACGACGAAGTGTTCGAGCTCGAGGATATCAACTCCGAATTCGCGCAGGCCGATGTCGCCTATGTCATCGGCGCCAACGACGTCACCAACCCATCGGCGAGAGACGACAAGGCCTCGCCGATCTACGGCATGCCGATCCTCGACGTCGACAAGGCCCGCACCTGCCTGTTCGTCAAGCGCTCGCTCGGCTCCGGCTATGCCGGCATCGACAACACGCTGTTCTACAAGGACGGCACCATGATGCTGCTCGGCGACGCTAAGAAAATGACGGAAGAGATCGTCAAGGCCATGGATCACTGATCCGTCGGCCGCTTCCTCAAGAACGCAGCAAAAAGCCCGGCCTCGCGCCGGGCTTTTTCTGTAGGCCGTCAAGCGGGCCGGAATTCCTTCACGCCAGCTTGGCCAGCAGCCGCATGAAGGTGGCCGCTTCCTTGGCCGACAGCGGCGCCAGCGTCTCCTCGGTGATGCCACGCGCGAGCGGGATCAAGCGCTCGATCGCATCGCGGCCTTCGGCGGTCAGATTGACCAGCAGGCGCCGTTTGTCGACCTCGTGCTTGGAAAGCTCAACCAGGCCGCGCGCCTTCAGCCGGTCGATGACGCCTTTCACGGTTGCCGCATCCATGGCGATCAGCGTGCCGAGCTGGTTCTGCGAGGTCTCGCCGACATCGTGCAGCTTGGCCAGCGCGGCGAACTGCGGCGGCGTCAGATCGGCGATATGGGCGGCGAAGATCGCAACATGGCGCTGATGTGCCTTGCGCAGGATGAAGCCGACCTGCTCCTGCAGATGGTAGTCGTTGTCCTCGGGCTCCTCGGCCTCGACCAGCTTGAGCCTGACTTCCTCGCCGGCGCTCACCGCAGCCCATCCCATGCCTTGATGTCCTTGGCCGCCAGACCGCCCATGCGATCGTGGATGCGCGGGCCGCAGGTCATGGCGAGACAGAACAGGATCTCATCGGGACGCGGCCCGTCGCTGACACCAACTTCCATGGCGTCGAAATGGCTGCGCACATAGGCGGCGTTGATGTGGCCGAGCGGCACGTCGAGCTTCGCGCCGAAGGCGCCGACCTTCTTTGCCGACGGCACGATCGCCTTGGCGTCGCCGAGCCGCTCGCGCATGGCGTAGCCGCCCGGTACGTGCCAGAGAGCACCATGCTCGAGTTCACCGGCGGAGCCGACGATGGCGCCCTTGCCGTAGCCATCGATCTGCTTCACGTCGCCGCCAAGTGCTGCGATCAGCCGGTCGGCGAGCATCAGCCCGAGCGGCTTGAGATCGTCCATGGCGCTCTGCAGATCCTCGACATAGCGGCCGGCAAAGGGGTTCTTCACCAGCGCCAGGGCCGCGGCGCGGCGGCGCGGCTCTTTCGCCGCCGGTCCGCCGTCATGAAAGATTTCCTCGGTCAGAACCGCGATCTTGCGGATCGGAAACTCAGGCATGGGCAACTTCCTTCCCTGGGATTTTCGTGGGCGCTGTAAGCGCCATGGAACCACTGATGCGGGTTTGACCGGCAAGGAAAATCGCCGAAGCTGATATCAGGCCATTTCGGCGAAAATCATCGGCGACAGCGAGCCCGCTGTCCAGTGCAGTGGCGATTTCTACCGGTGAAAGCGGGCCGACCGCCGTCGTCACCAGGCGGTCGCCCAGGTCGCTGTCGGGCGCCAGGTCGCGCGCAGGCTCGCGCTTGATGGCGGGGTGATCGGGTAGATCGACGGCGTTGGCAATCAGCGTCGCGGCGGCATCGGCCTCGGCGCCGGTTCTCGCCAGCACGGTGACGGCATCGGCGATGCCCAGCGAAAAGGAGCGGCCACGCCATCCGCTGGTGGCGACACCGCGTACCGCGTCTCCCGCGCGAATGACGATCCGGTCCTGCAGCCCATGCACCGTGCCGGCAATGGCGAGGGTCATCGACTGGCCGGTGCCGAGGTGGATGGCGCTGTCGCCGCCATTGTTGACATAGGCGCGGTCGAGCTTTCGGCCGGCTAGCAGCGCGGCCAGCATTTCGTCGGCTACCGAGCCGGCGACGGCGGCCATCGGCGTGATGAAGTTTTTTGCCAGCGGCGCGACTGCTGCTTCCATCCGACGCGCCACCGGTCCGGCAAATAGGCGTGGCTTTGTCGAGGCCGGACGGCGCAATTCTGCAAGCTCTTCCACCAGTTCGGTCAGGACGGTCTGGAATCGCGCTACCGCCTGACCATAGGCGGCCTGGCATTCTTCGGCAGGGCCAAATACCCCAATGATCAGGTCGATCGGCCCATGATTGAGATGAAGCCGCCTGCCGTCGTCGAGCCAATACGCCTGCGGGCCGTTCATCAGCCGGCCCCGTTCGCCGCGCGCCGCAATTGCGCCAGCGGCGGCCAGGGATTGCTTACCGGCGCGCCGGTGCCGCGACGCGGATTGAGGTATTCTCCGCCCTTGGCAAGGATGTCCTCGACGCTCCGGATCTCGGCCTCATAGCCGCCCAGCCTGACATAGTCGTCGCGGCGCAGCGTGAACTCGATCGGCGCCACCAGCGCCGGGGTCGGCACATAGCCGAAGGCACCTTCCGGCACGCGGGTGACATCGACCATCAGCGTGATGCCGCCGCCCGGCCAGACATAGACCGGCGCGCCGCCGACTGTGACGTAGGTCTTCAGGCCCTGTACCGAGCGGGTGAGGTTGACCGGGTTCTCGGTGACGCCGGCGCGCAGCGAGCCGCCTGCACCGCCGATGAAGAGCACGGTGCACAAAGCCGGCTCGCAATTCTCCTCGATCAGACCGACCGACTTCTGCAGCCGTTCCGGGAACGGCTTTTCGACCGGTTTCAGATCGTCGTCGAGCTCGTAATAGGCGAACTGCTCGCCGGTGGTCGAT
Source organism: Mesorhizobium amorphae (assembly GCF_014843845.1). Lineage (GTDB taxonomy): Bacteria > Pseudomonadota > Alphaproteobacteria > Rhizobiales > Rhizobiaceae > Mesorhizobium > Mesorhizobium amorphae_A. The sequence continues at coordinate 3,335 of NZ_JHQS01000011.1, forward strand.
ACCATCAGCAGCGACAGGCCGGGACGCGCGCCCTTCTTGACGTTCCACTCGCCAAGGATCGACAGCGGGTCGGAAATGCTGGTGCCGCCCCAGCCGAGACCAGGCTCCGATACCTTGAAATAGCGGCCAGGCGTCGAGCGGCGGCCGATGATCTTTATGCCGGTATCCTGCCAGCCCAGCACCTTGCCGGCCTGATGCTCGGAGACGACGCCGGTGATATGGTCGTCGACCACCACCACCTCGTCGACCAGGCCGCGCCACTGGGTGGCGAACATGCCGATGGTGGCCGAGCCGCAGCCGACGCGCATGCGGTGCTCGACCTTGCCGTCGATGACGGGCGGCTTGCCGGCTTCGACGATAACCATCGCCCCGCCGTCGATGGTGAGCTCGACCGGGCTGCGGTTGCAGAGGTTGAGCATTGCATCGCAAGTGGCGCGCCCTTCCGCCTTGGAGCCGCCGGTCAGGTGATGCACGCCGCCCAGCGACAGCATCTGCGAGCCGTATTCGCCCGTCGTGACATGGCCGATCGCCTCGCCTTCGGTGCGCACAGTCGCCGTTTCGGGACCGATATGGCGGTCGGTGTCGATCTTCACCTTGACGCCGCAGTAGGAGAAGATGCCCTCCGTCACCACGGTGACGAGATCGACGCCCTCGACCTCCTGGCTGACAATGAACGGGGCCGGCTTGTAGTCGGGATAGGTGGTGCCGGCACCGATCGCGGTGACGAAGCGGCGACCGGTGTTGACCAGTTCACCGTTCCACGCCTCGCCCTCGGCAACGAAAGGCACGACCGCGCCGCCGGTTTCGGCCGCGTGGTCGAGGATGGTCAACGGATCCATACGCACGATGCGGCCGCCGACATTGCCGTAGCGGTCGCAGGCGCCGGTGCGACCGTCGGCGATGTAGCACATGACCGGGCAGGCATCGCAGCGGATCTTTTCCGCCACCTGTTTCTCGCCGGGGTCATGGGTTTCGAAACGTTCGGCCAGCTCGCTCATGGGCGTGCCTCCTTGTCGCGGATCGCCGCACGGATGCGGCTCGGCGTTGCCGGCACCTTGGTGACCAGCACGCCGATGGCGTGTCTGATGGCGTTGAGGATCGCCGGCGCCGTCGGGATCAGCACATGCTCGCCCAGCCCCTTGGCGCCGAACGGTCCTTCCGGGTCCGGAACTTCGACGAGAATGGTCTCGATCGGCGGCACGTCGCCGATCGTCGGGATCAGATAGTCGTGCAGATTCTCGGTCCGACCGGGGATGTATTCCTCCATCAGCGCCATGCCGATGCCTTGCGCGATGCCGCCCTCGATCTGGCCTTCGACCAGCAACGGATTGATTGCCTTGCCGACATCATGTGCGGCGGTGATCTTGATCAGCTTCACCGTGCCCAGTTCGAGGTCGACCTCGAGTTCGGCGATCTGCGCGCCATAACCGTAGACGGCGTAAGGCTTGCCCTGGCCCTTGGCGTCGAGTGGCAGCGTCGGCGGGTCGTAGGTTTCCGAGGCGACGAAGACGAGCCCATCAGCATCAGCAGCCAGTTGGGAAAGATCGATCCGCCGTGTCGCTTCGCCCTCGCGGATGGTCAGGCTTGCTCCATCCAGCGCAATGGCCGCCTTATACGAAACGTTGGCAAAGCGCAGGATCGCTTCGCGCAAGGCGCGGCCGGCCTTCTCGGCGGCCTTGCCGGTGACGAAGGTCTGGCGCGAGGCTGATGTTTTGCCGGCATCAGGCGTAATCGCCGTGTCGGCGCTCTTCAGCCGGAATTTTTCGAGCGGCAGGCCGAGCGCGTCGGCGCAGATCTGGCTGATGACCGTGTTCGATCCCTGTCCGATATCGACAGCGCCCTGATGCAGCACGATTTCGCCTTGGGACGACATGCCGACCTTGATCGTCGACGGATTGGGCAGCGAGGTGTTGCCGCAGCCATACCAGCAGGACGCGACGCCGATGCCGCGCCTTTTTGTGCTGCTGCCGGCGTTGGACAGCTCCGTGTCGGCCAGGGCGCGCGTCCAATGCGGCCGCAGCGCCTCGAGACACTCGGCAATGCCGACGCCGGAGTCCAATTTTTGTCCAGTAACCGTTTCGGATCCGTTCCGAAGACAGTTCTTCAAGCGAAAATCGAGTCTGTCGATCCCCAGCTTGCCGGCCAGCTCGTCGTAGAGCGTCTCCTGCATGATCGTCGCCTGCGGCACACCAAAGCCGCGGAAGGCGCCTGAGATAGGCCCATTGGTGTGGATGGCGCGGCCTTCGGCTCGATAGTTCGGCGTGACATAGGGGCCGGAGGCATGCACCGGGACGCGATTGGCGACGGTCGGGCCCCAGCTGGCATAGGCGCCGGTGTTGAAATCGCCAGCAAAGACCATGCCGGTGACATGGCCTTCGGCATCGGCGCCGATGGTCGCCTGCATCTCGGCCGGATGGCGCTTGGTGGTCGAGATCATCGATTCGTTGCGCGTATAGGCAAGTGCTGCCGGCCGTCCCGTCTTCATCGCCACCAGGCCGATGAGAGGCTGCAGCGAGACATCGAGCTTTGAGCCAAAGCCGCCGCCGGTGGCGGTCGGCACGATACGTACCTTGTCGACGGCGAGACCCAGCACCTTTGCCGTGTCGTCGCGGTCCATGTAGGGCGCCTGCGTGCAGGCGACGATGACCAGCGTGTCGCCATCCATGTATGCATAGCCGGCTTCCGGCTCGATATAGGCGTGCTCGACGTAGGAGGTGTCGATGGCGCCCGACACGGTGACGACGGCGCCGGAGAGCGCCGCGTCCGGGTCGCCGCGTTCGACAAAGCCGGAGGTGAGCAGGTTCGCCGGCCGGTGCTGGTGGATCAGTTCGGCGCCACCGGCCTGTGCTTCAAATGGCTGCAGCACATGCGGCAGTTCGGTCCATTCGATTGGGAAATCCGACAAGTCGAGATCAAGGATTGCCTCACGTTCGCCGGCGACCAATGCCACCGCCTCGCCGCGAAAGCGCGAAAAACCTTCAGCGAGAGCCGGCTGGTCAGCGAAGGGGCCGATGACGCCGAAGCAGTTTTTTCCGGGGATATCGGCCGCGGTGAAGACGCCGGCAACGCCGGGACGGGCCCTCGCCCAGGAATCCAGGTCGCCGAAAGTGAACCGGGCGTGATGGTGCGGCGAGCGAACCACCAGCACTGCCAGCGCATCGGCCGGGAAGGAATCGCCGCCGAATTTTTCGCCGCCGGTGACTTTGGGCAAGCCATCGAGGCGAACCGGCGATGCGCCAACAGCAGAACCGGATTGCGGCATGCGGTGGTCGAGGCTTTCAACGTGGCGCGAGGCATCCATCACCGCCGCGATGATTTTTCGGTAGCCGGTGCAGCGGCAGAGCACGCCTCCCAACGCATCCTGTGTTTCCACCTCGGTCGGATTCGGCCTCCGATCCAGAAGCGCGGTTGCCGCGACCAGCAGGCCGGGCGTGCAGATGCCGCATTGCGCCGCGCCATGATCGAGGAACGAGGCCTGCAGCGCCGACAGTTTTCCGTTGGCCAGGCCTTCGACCGTGACTATCGCCGCGCCGGCTGCCGACGCCGCCGGCATCAGGCAGGCGCAGACCGGTTCGCCGTCGACCAGCACCGTGCAGGCACCGCAATCGCCGGCGTCGCAACCGACCTTGGTGCCGGTCAGCCGCAAATCGTCGCGCAGCACCGAAGAGAGACGGCGCACTGGTGGCACAAAGACGCTGACGGCGGCGCCGTTGACCTCGAAGTCGATGTTGGCGCGCCCCATCCCGGGCTGAGCCTGGCTCATGCCAGGCTGAGCCTCGCTCATGCCAGGCTGAGCTTTATTCATGTTGGGCTGAGCTTTGCTCATGCCGCCACCTTGCCGCCGGCTGAATGGTCGATGGCGCCAAGCACGGCGCGGGCGACGATCTCGCGCGCCGCATCCTGCCGATATTCGGCGCTACCGCGGACATCACCGATCGGTGAAAGCTCGTCCATTGGAGCGGACTGCACCGCGGCCGCGAGGGCATGGTTCGCGGGCTGGGCACGCAAGGCGGCTTCGACGCCGGTCAGACGTTTGGCGACCGCCGAGCAGGAACCGACGGCGATGGCGGCTTCGCTGACGATGCCATTCTCGACAACGAGGCGCGCCGCCGCCATGGCTATGGAAATGACGAGATAGCGCCTCGCGCCAAGCTTTACGAAGGTGGAAGTGCCGGTAGCAGCGGGTTTCGGGATGCGAATGGCGGTGACCATCTCGCCCGGCAGCAAGACCGTGCGACGATTGCCGAGGATGAATTCCTGCAGGGGCAAATGACGTGTCGCTTGTGCCGAGCGCAGTTCGACCTCGGCATCGAGCACCAGCAATCCCGGCACGCCGTCGGCGGCCGGCGAGGCGTTGCAAAGATTACCGGCAATGGAGGCGACGTTCTGGATCTGCACGGAGCCGACTTCACACGCGGCCTGCTTCAAGGCATCGAAGGCGGCCGGCAGGGGATATCGGATAAGATCGGTCCAGGTGGTGCGCGCGCCGACCAGCCAGTGGTTGTCGGTCTCGGCAATGCCGCGCAACGCGGCCAGACCGTTAATGTCGAGGACATTGTCGCGAAAAGGTTTGCTGCCTTGCGCCGGATAGAAGTCCGTGCCGCCGGCAAGAATGCGCCAGCGATCCTCGCCAAGCAAAGCGAGCGCCTCGTCGACCGTGGTGGGTTTCGCGTAACGAATCACGCCCTACCTTCCAAAACAAAGGGACCTTCCCAGAAAAGGGCCGCCTCGAAGGGGCCTCCCGACGGATCCTGCCGGCGTCCGGACCGGTCAAATTCATTCGTATGCAAATGATATCAAGCCGACAGGAATTGTCAAAGCCAGAGTTTGCACCGCTGCCCGCGTCGTGCGGGCCGGCACGCAATTGTTATGGCGCTGGAGGTTGACGCCGCCAGCCATCTGGTCAAGTTTCTGCGTCCGGTCGCGTCGGCGATGGAGCCTGAGCCGAGACAGAGAAGAAGGAGGCCCCATGGCCGACGAAGCGCTTGTTGTCATCGACCTGCAAAACGACTTCTGTCCGGGCGGCGCGCTGGCGGTCAACGGCGGCGACGAGATCGTGCCTTTAGTCAACGATCTGATCCGGCGAACCGAGCATGTCGTGCTGACGCAGGACTGGCACCCCGCCGGCCATTCGAGCTTTGCCTCCAGCCATCCGGGCTCGCAGCCCTTCACGATGATCGATATGCCCTATGGGCCACAGACATTGTGGCCGGACCATTGCATCCAGGGCAGCCTAGGGTCCGATTTCCACTCGGGACTGGCCTGGACGAAGGCCGAGTTGGTGATCCGCAAGGGGTACCGCCCGGCGATCGACAGCTATTCCGCCTTCTTTGAGAACGACCATGAGACACCGACGGGCCTCGCCGGCTATCTGCGAGAGCGCTGCATCGACACCGTGACCCTGGTGGGCCTGGCGACCGACTTCTGCGTCGCCTTTTCAGCGCTCGATGCGGTCAAGCAAGGGTTCAAGACGACGGTCCGGCTCGACGCCTGCCGCGGCATCGACCTCAACGGCTCCGTCGAGGCGATGCTGAAGCGGATGCGCGAAGCCGGCGTGATGCTCGAAGACCAGGCCTCGGACTAGACCGTGGGGCATCGGGGGGGCTTCAGACGATTGTCCACGGTTCTGGCGGCAGGCACTTTGGCCGGCGCCATTCTCCTGTTTCCGGGACTAGCCGTCGCGGCGGAAGCCCATGAATTGCCCGGCGCGACCATGTCGCTGTGGTGGGCGCTGCCCTTTGCCGGTCTGCTGCTGTCGATCGCCACCGGGCCTTTGCTCTTCCACCACATCTGGGAGCACCACTATGGCAAGATCACCGCACTGTGGGCGGCGCTGGTGGTGGTGCCGCTGGCGATCGCATTCGGTATCCCCCTGGCGAGCGAAGCGGTGCTGCACACGCTGCTCACCGAATACATGTCCTTCATCATCCTTTTGTTTGCGCTCTACACGATCTCCGGCGGCATCCTGCTTGCAGGCAACATCCATGGTACGCCCCAGGTCAATGCCATGCTGCTGCTGATCGGCGCCATCCTCGCCTCGGTCATCGGCACCACCGGCGCCTCGATGATCCTGATCCGGCCGATCCTGCGCGCCAATGACAACCGGCCGTTCAACGCCCATGTCGTCATCTTCTTCATCTTCCTGGTCTCCAATATTGGCGGCTCGCTGACGCCGCTTGGCGATCCACCATTGTTCGTCGGCTTCCTGCGCGGTGTCGATTTCTTCTGGACCACGACCAATCTCTGGCGCGAGACGCTTTTTGTCGGCGGCCTGGTGCTGATCGTCTTCCTGGCGATCGACATCGTCCTGCACCGCCGCGAAGGCGGCGCGCCGAAGATCAAGGATCCGACGCCGGATACGACTGTGCGGCTTCGCGGCCTGGCCAATCTGCCACTGCTGGCCGGCGTAATCGGCGCGATCCTGCTTTCCGCCAGCTGGAAGCCGGGTATCAGCCTTTCCATCCTTGGCGTCAGCCTCGACCTGCAGAACCTGGTGCGCGACACCATCATCCTGGCGCTGGCCTTCCTGTCACTTCGCGTCTCATACAAGAGCCATCGCGAGGCAAACGGCTTCACCTGGGGCCCGATCGCCGAAGTCGCAAAACTGTTTGCCGGCATCTTCATTTGCATCGTGCCGGTCATCGCCATTCTCAGGGCCGGCCATGCGGGCGCGCTTGCGCCGCTGGTCGCGCTCGTCACCTCGCCCTCGGGCCAGCCCAACGACCTCGCCTATTTCTGGTTGACCGGGGCGCTGTCGTCGTTCCTCGACAATGCGCCGACCTATCTGGTGTTCTTCGAACTCGCCGGCGGCGACCCGCAGCATCTAATGACCGAAGCCGCCTTGACGTTGGCGGCGATCTCGACCGGCGCTGTTTTCATGGGCGCCAACACTTATATCGGCAATGCACCGAACTTCATGGTCTTTGCCATCGCCAGGCATCGGGGCGTCAAGATGCCGGGCTTCTTCGGCTACATGGCGTGGTCGGGCCTTGTGCTGATCCCGACATTCTTGATCGCCGGCTTTCTGTTCTTCGGCTGATTAGCCGACGCCGACATAGCGGCGGACGGCGGAAGGGTCGGCGCGCAGCTCCTCGACATCGACCGTTTCGCGGTTGCGGCCGTTCTCGATGAAGCAGACACGGTCGGCAACGGACAGCACTGCGTCGACGCGCTGCTCGACCAGGATGGTCGAGACGCCGAGCTCACGCAGCTTGGCCACCGTCTCGCGGATCTTTGCGATCATCGACGGCATCAACCCTTCGGTCGGCTCGTCGAGCAGCAGCACCTGCGGTTCGAGACACAGCGCACGGGCCATGGCCAGCATCTGCTGCTCGCCGCCCGACAAAGTACCGGAGCGTTGTCTCAACCGCTGGCGCAGCAGCGGGAAGAGATCGAGCACGTTCTCGCGGGTCGCCTTGCCCTTGGCGCGCGCCATCAGGCCGATCTCGATGTTTTCGGCCACCGTCATCTCGGCAAACAACCGCCGGCCTTGCGGGACATAGGCGACGCCGGCTTTCGGCACCTCATGCGCCGGCAGGCCGGTCAATTCCTTGCCGTCGAGCCTGATCGAACCGGCGCTTGCCGGAACCAGGCCCATGATCGCCTTCAGCGTCGTCGTCTTGCCGGCGCCGTTGCGGCCGAACAGGCAAAGCACCTCGCCCTTGTTCAGCACGAGGTCGAGGCCGTAGAGCACCTGGACTTCGCCGTAGAAGCAGTCGAGCCCGGAGATGGTCAGCGCCTCAGGCGGTGTTTCAATCATGGGGTCGTCCCCAGATAGGCTTGCTGCACCTCGGCGTTGGCGCGGATCGCCTCGGGCGTGCCCTCGGCGAGAATCCTGCCGGCGTTGAAGACGGTGATGCGGTCGGCAAGCTGCATGACGACCGGCATGTTGTGCTCGATCAGCAGCACGGTGGCGCTCTTGGCGATTTCGCGCACCAGCTGAATAAAATTGTCGATCTCGCTGTCGGCCAGGCCTTGCGTCGGTTCGTCGAGGATCAGCAGGCGCGGCTTCAGCGCCAGGCCCATCGCCACTTCGAGCAGGCGCTGATGGCCATAGGAGAGCTGTCCGGCCGGCATGTGGGCGCGGGCGGCGAGGCCGGTGCGCTCGAGCGCCGCCATGACGCCGGTTCGCACCGCACCCTTCGAACGGCCATCGGTCAGCGTGCGCTGCACCGGCAGCGCGACATTGTCGTAGGCAGAAAGGTTGGCGAAGACACTGGTGATCTGGAAGGTGTAGGCAACGCCGAGCCGAACCCTGGCGTAGGCCGGCAGGTTGGTGATGTCGGCGCCATCGAAGACGATCATGCCTGACGAGGGCTGGATGCGGCCGCTGACCAGGCTGACGAAGGTGGTCTTGCCGGCGCCGTTGGGACCGATGACGGCGCGGATCTCGCCCGGCATCAGCGCGAAGTCGACGCCGTCGACGGCACGCAGGCCACCGAAACTGCGCGACAGGCCCTTGGTGGTCAGCAGCGGCATCATGGCAGCCACCCAAGCCAGCGCTGGCGTATGCTGCCCAGAATGCCTTTCGGGAAGAACAGCACCAGCAAGATGAGCGCGATGCCGACGATCAGCAGATAGGCGGAGGTGAAGCCGCTGGTGATGTCGATGACATAGTACATGAACAGCGTGCCGATCAACGGACCGAGCGTGGTGGCGGCACCGCCCAAGAGCACCCAGAGCAGCGGCAGGATGGAATACTGTACCGAGGCGAAGCTCGAGCCGACATAGCCGAACAGCAGCGCATAGGCGGCGCCCGAGGCAGCGCAGATGGTGCCGGATACGACGACGGCGATGAGCTTGTTGGAGAAGGTGTCGTAGCCCAGCATCTTCGTCCGCTCCTCGTTCTCGCGGATGGCGACCAGCACGCGGCCATATCTGGAGCGAACGATGGCAAGCGTGACCAGCAGAACGATCGAAAACAATGCCAGCGCGCTCATGTAGCGTACGGTCGGGTTGGTCAGGTCGAGCGACCCTGAGCCGAGGACCAGGACGCGCGCCGCTTGCTGAACGACCAAACCCTGGTCACCGCCGGTCCATGACGCGAAATAGAGGATGACGAGATAAAACACCTGCGCGAACATCATGGTGACGATCATGAAGGCGACACCCGTGGTGCGCAGTGCCAGCAGGCCGATCACCAGCGCCAGAAGCGCGCCGCAGGCAAGGCCGGCGGCAAAGGCGGCAGGCACGTTCCATCCCAGGTGATAGACGGTTAGCCCGGCGCCATAGAGCCCGGCGGAAAAGAACATGGCGTGGCCGAGGCTGAGCAGCCCGACATAGCCGAACAGCATGTTGTAGCCCATGGCGAAGACCGCCAGCACCATGATGCGGGCGAGCAGGCCGTGGTGATAGTCCGGCAGGACGAAGCTGAGCGCAAAGAGCAAGGCGATGACGCCGAGATGCAGCGCATAGGGCTTTGCCGGCGAAGCTTCGGTCATCGCGACTCCGTCCCGAACAGGCCCTGCGGGCGGAACACCAGCACCATGGCGACCAGGAAAGTGGCGATGATCTTGGCCAGCGTCGGCGAGAAGAACACCGAGATGATGCCGTCCGACAGGCCGATCAGCACGGCGGCGACGACGGTGCCGCGCAGCGAGCCCAGGCCGCCGATGATGACGACGATGAAGGATAGCAGCAGCGGATCCTGCCCCATGAGGTAATGCGCCTGACTGATCGGCACGATCAGCACCGCGGCGATGGCTGCCAGCATGGCGCCGAGCGCGAAGACGCCGCCATAGACGCGGTCGACGGGGATGCCGAAGGCCTGCGCCGTCTCGCTGTCATACTGCGTGGCGCGCATGACAAGGCCGATCCTCGTGCGTGTCAGCACCAGCCATGTCGCGACGAGCAGAAGTGCCGAGGCGGCGATGACCGACAGCTTGTAGCCGGAATAGCCGAACCACGGCAAAAGGATGCGGTAGCTGAAAGGCGGTTCGACCGGCCTCGCCTCTGGACCGTAGAAGGTCAGTGCCAGTTGCTGGATGATGTAGAGCATGCCGATGGTGGCGACGATGGTGGCTTCCGGATTGTAATTGAGCCGGCGCAGCACCAGCCGCTCGGCGACGAGCGCAATTGCGCCGACGATCAATGGCGCCAGCACCAGCGCGGCCAGGAAGCCGATCGCCGGGTGGCCCGAAATCGCCGTCGAGATCGCCCAGGCCAGCACCGCGCCCAGCATGAAGAACTCGCCATGGGCGACGTTGACGACGCGCATGACGCCGAACACCAGCGACAGGCCAAGCGCCGTCAGCGCCAGCACGGCGGAGGTGACGAGGCCTTCGAGGGCGGCAAGGAGGAGGTGGGGTCCGAAGTGCATCGGCTAAGCACCGGCGGATGCGCGAAGCACCCCCCTCTGTCCTGCCGGACATCTCCCCCTCAAGGGGGGAGATTGGCAGTTCCTGCGAAGGCGGCCACCTACCAGCCTTGGCGATTGGCGAAAGCGATGAAGACAGCCAATCTCCCCCCATGAGGGGGAGATGTCCGGCAGGACAGAGGGGGGTGGCTTGGGGCTCACGCTGGCTGGAATGGCCAAGCCTCACAGCGCCTGCGTCGTGTAATCCCCTTCCGGCTCGTAAAGCCCATCCTCGATCTTGGTCTTGTGGACGACCTTGAGCTTACCGCCTTCGACCTTGGAGATGTTCTGGATGCCAAAACACTGGTGGATCTTGCCGTTGAAGGTTTTCGGCCCCTGCGGGTGCTCGGGTCCCTCGGCGAACTCGGTCAGCGCCTCGGTCGCCTCAACCAGCTTGGCGCGATCTTCCGGACCTTTGTAGCCGGCATCTTCCATCGCCTTCTTGACGACGTAGAGCGTTTCCCAGCAGCCGAACATGTGCGACGCGGTGGAGACATCCTTGGGATCGCCGACGGCCGCACCATTGTCGTCGATGCCGACGGCAGCGCGGTAGGCCTTCTGCGCGGCGGAATCGTCCGGCTGCGCATAGCGAGGCGAGCCTTCCCAGAAATGGCTGCCGTCGAGGAATTCCAGCCCGGGGCTGTTGATGTCGGTGGCTTCCAGCGAATCCATGAAGCCGAACAGCTGCGGCCGGTTGGAGCCATAGAATTCGCCGAGCTCCTTGACGAAGGTGAGCACCGCCGGACCGACCATGACGTGGTAAATCACCTCGGTTTCTGCCGGAATCTGCGGGAAATATTTGGTGAAGGAGGATTCCGTCGGCGGGATCGCGATCTGGGCGATGACATCCGCGCCTTGAGCCTTCAGCGCCGGCGGCAGGTAGTCGCGGTGGTCGTAGCCGAAGGCGAAATCGGGGAAGATCTGCGTCACCTTCTTACCGGCGTTGGCGGCGATCCACGGCGCCATCGACTGGATCTGGCTCTTCACGTCGGTGATGCCGGGCTGGAAGACGTAGCGGTTGAGCTTGGTCGAAGCGACGTGATGGCCTTCGCTGACGACGAAATAGGGAATCTTGGCCTCGCCGGCAGCGGGCGCCGAGCCGATGACGACATGCGAGAACAGCGTGCCGAAGACGATGTCGGTCTTGTGCTGGGTAGCAAACTTGCCGACCACTTCGGCGCCGCGGGCGGGATCGGTGCCGTCGTCCTCGATCACCACCTCGACCGGGCGGCCGTTGATGCCGCCGGCATCGTTGATCGCCTTGACGGCGGCAGCGGTGGTCTTCTCGTACCAGCGGCCATAGGCGGCGCCGATGCCGGTGCGGTGCGACTGGAAGCCGATCTTGACCGGTGCCGAGCTCTGCGCCTGGCTGTAGCGGATGAAGCCCGGAGCGACCGCGAGGCCGGCGCCGGCGGCGAGGCCCTTCAATGCGGTGCGGCGGCTAAGCGTGCTTTTGGAGAGATCGAAAAACCCATTCTTGTCAGTCACGGCAGGTTCCCCTTTTTTTGAGTTTTGACCAATGGCTGTAACGAGGCGGGTCACTCCTTGCAGGAGGACCGAAATTGCATGTGTACAAACTAAATCACCAAAGCCCCGACGTGGCAAGCGAGGTTTGCCCAAAGGGATGTGGTCGCCTTGTGTCATCCCGCTGTCGGCGTGGCAAGCAGCCAAAGGCCGAAGACGGTATAGGCGATCATCAGCACGGTGAGCGGCAATTGGCTGAGTGCCGCACGCGACGGAACCGGGTGCAGCCGCCAGGCGAGACCATGGGCGACGAGCACTGCGAGCATATGGCCGGCGATGATGATGCCGGCCTGCAGATTCCACAGCCACCAGGCCGAGTCGGCACCCGCAACAATACCGGCTTCGATCTGCATGCCGGCGGTGCCAAACAGGTTCCAGCCGAGCGCAAACGGGTCGGACAGCGCGGCTACAGCATATTGGCCATCGACCAGCAGCGCGGTCAGATAGTGGGCGATGTGATAGGCGAGCGCGATCGGCACGATCGACCAGACCAGCAGACCTGCCGCCTCGCCGAGGGAACGCCGGCTGGCGGCAAGGCGCTGGCCGAGCACCACGGCCAGCAGGAATGCCACTGCCAGCAGCACGAATGTCAACACGAGGCCGAAACTGCCGACGCCGATCAGCGCGGTGCGGCCCGGATATTCGAGCGGATTGATGCCGAACAGGTCGAGCCAGAAAAAGGTTTTGGACAGGCCGTCGAAGGATACCGATGAGAGGGCAAGCAGCAGAAAGGCGATGCCGCCTGCCGACAGCGGCTCGGCCGCGCGCAGCTTGGCGCCCGGCCAGCAGACATTGAGCCGGCCGTCTTCATCGCGCTCGACTTTATTGCGCTCAAGGATGGCGAAACGCGCCACCATGGCGAAGAAAACCGTCAGGAACTCACAGCGGCGGCTCCAGGCGCGATAGCCGAAAACAAGCATGGCGATGAACGTCAGCAGCCAGTAGAAGCCGGCGGCAAATGCCAGCCGCGCCGGATCGTCGGGCGCCGGATCGATCAGCTCGAACCAGGCGTAGGCGAAGAACAGGATGACGGCCGGCCAGCAGCCGAGCCAGGCAGGCAGGCGCGTTTCCTGCGCCTCGTCTTCGCGCCCGATCAGGCGACTGATGATGCGCCATGGCCCATACCAGGGATTGAGCCACGACCAGAGATCGCCGAGCAGCCCCTGCAACATGGCCAGGCCCACCCACAGCAGCGTCCATATGACGAGGGGCAGCGGGTTGGAAAGCGGATCGCGGCTGCCGGACAGGCCGGCGGCGATCAGGATTGCGAAGCCGGCAAAGGAGATCAGGCTGGTGATCGTGCGAAAACTGTTGCCGAAGGCGAAGAGCGGCAGGCGCCGGCGCCAGAAGCGATCGAGGGTGTCCGGCGGCAACAGGGCCAGGACGAGGAAGCTGGCGGCAACGGCGAGCGCGCCGCCGGCGACGTAGTAGCCAGTCGGGAGAAGGAGGACATGGCCGCGGTCGGAAGCGTGGGCGAAGGCTGGGGTGGGAAGCATTGCGAGGGCAGGAGTTAGAAGCGCTAACCGGTGACGACGGTGCTCTACGGCGCCCCCCTCTGTCCTGCCGGATATCTCCCCCACTTGGGGGGAGATTGGCGCTTTCGCCGCCGGCTCTTCCCTTGCAGCGTCGAATGGCGAAGGCGGAGATGAGATCGCAATCTCCCCCCTTGTGGGGGAGATGTCCGGCAGGACAGAGGGGGGCGCGACGGAACTCAGCCTATCCAAATTTGCCATCCCGGACGCTGACGCCGGATCAAACCAGATGTCGGCGCAGGCTGCCGTCCGACTCCTCACACCTTAACCAGCTGCTCCACGCGATCCTTCGCCCCGAAAATCCTGAGATACCGCTCGATCTCCTTCAGGTCCCCCGTAGCCTTGGCCGGGTTGTCGGACAGCTTGACCGCCGGGCGGCCATTCGCCTCGGTGACCTTGCAGACCAGCGATATCGCATCGAGGCTGTTGGTCTCCGTCGGCGCGCAGCCTTCGAAGTCGTTGGTCAGATTGGTGCCCCAGCCGAAAGACATGCGCACCTTGCCCTTGAAGTGGCGGTAGGTCTCCTCGATGGTCTCGACCTCCAACCCGTCGGAGAAGATCAGCAGCTTCTGCCTGGGATCCTTGCCCCTCTCGCGCCACCAGGAAATGATCTTCTCGCCGCCTTCGATCGGTGGGGCGCTGTCGGGGCGGAAGCCGGTCCAGTCGGCGACCCAGTCCGGCGCGTCGCGCAGGAAGGAGGCGGTGCCGAAGGCATCGGGCAACACGATCAGGAGATTGCCGCCATAGTAGCGCTGCCAGTCCTGCAGCACCTTGTAGGGCGACTGTTTCAGTTCCTTTTCGGAATTGGCGAGCGCTGCAAACACCATCGGCAGTTCATGCGCGTTGGTGCCGAGCGCTTCGAGGTCGTTGTCCATGGCCAGAAGCACGTTGGAGGTGCCGGTGAAGGCCTCGCCGATGCCTTCCTTGAGCGCCTCGACACACCAGCGCTGCCACAGGAAGGAATGGCGGCGGCGCGTGCCGAAATCGGAGATGCGGATGCCGGGCAAGGCCTTCAGCCGCTCGGTCTTGGCCCACATCTTGGCCTTGGCGCGGGCGTAGAGCACGTCGAGCGCGAAGGGGCCGAAGGCGCGCATGGCCGCGCGAGATCGGAGTTCATTGATAATAGCCAGCGCCGGGATCTCCCACAGCGTCGTGTACATCCACGGGCCGCTGAAGGAGAGCTCATACTGGCCGTTGCGCTTGGACAGCTCGTAGTCCGGCAGCTGGAAATCTTCGAGCCAGGCGAGGAATTCCGGTTCGAAGATCTGCTTGCGGCCATAGAAATTGTTGCCACCCAGCCAGATCATCTCCTTCTTGGAGAAGCGCAAGGTGCGGGCGTGGTCGAGCTGGTCGCGCAGCTCCGCCTCGTCGATCTCCTCGGCGAGGCGCACCGAAGTGGTGCGGTTGATCAGCGAGAAGGTGGCGTCCACCTTGGGATACATGCCCCAGATCATCTGCAGCATCAAAAGCTTGTAGAAATCGGTGTCGAGCAGGCTGCGGACGATCGGGTCGAGCTTCCAGGTGTGGTTGTAGACGCGCCGCGCTATATCGGTCTTTGCCATATCTCGATGCCGCCTTCGCTGCTCGCTTCCCGCGAAATGCCTCTTAGCATTGAATTTTTGAAAGCGCCTCCCGCTTTGCGGCCTGGCCCGACAAAAAGCGACCGCTGCGCAAGCGCCGGGTTTACTTGAAACGGCCTCAAGAAGCGCTCTTGGCGCCGATGACCCGCAATGCCGGACGCTTCCGGCGGATGCCGATGCGGCCGGCCACCGGCGCGTCGGCGCGGCCGTCGGCCTGTTCCTTCTCGGCAAACAGCCAGTCGATGAACAGCTGCACGATCGGTGCCGAGCGCATCTCATTGCGGCAGACGACGTAAAAATCGTCGACCGCCGGCACCGACAGGCTGAACGGCGCGACCAGCAGGCCCCTGGCGAGCAGCGTGCTTGCCGTCACGGAATCGCCAAGCGCCACGCCATGGCCATGCACCGCCGCTTCGGTCGCCGTGCGGGCATCGCCGAGATGGTGGCGGCGGCCGCGCTCCAGATCGAGCCCATCGGCGGCCGCCAGCCAGGTATGCCACTCGCGGCCGTCATCGCCGTGCAGGAAGACATGGTCCGCGAGATCGCGGACGGTGCGGATCGGACGGTTGTTGATCAGCGTCGGGCTGACCACCGGGAACAATTCCAGACCCGACCATTTACGCATCCAGCAGTCGCTCCAGCTGCCGTCGCCATAGTGCACGCAGACATCGATATGCGGCGCGCGGATGTCCCTGGGATCGTTGGACGGGACAAGCGTCAGCCTGATGTCGGGATATTGCGACATGAAGCTGCCGAGCCGGGGCGCCATCCACAAAAGCAGCAGCGCCGGCACGCAGGAGACCGAGAGCGTGCCGGCACTGGCCGGCCTGGTCATGCGCTGGGTGGCGGCGGCGATGCCGTCGAAGGCGCTCGACACCGCCGGCAGCAGTTCGGCGCCGTGCGGCGTGAGTTTCACCCGCTGTCCGGCGCGCTCGAACAGCTTGACGCCGAGCGATTGCTCGAGCGCCTTGATCTGGTGGCTGATGGCGCCGTGGGTGACATTGAGCTCGGTCGCCGCCTTGGTCAGCGAGGCATGGCGTGCCGTCGCCTCGAAGGCGCGCAGCGGATTCAACGGGGGCAGACGCTTGGCCATCGGCACTCGCTAGAGCACGATCCCGAGGCCGGTTTTCGGACAAGATCGCGCGCCAAATTGATTGTGAGATTTTCTCACAGTAATCACACTAACAATATCAATTGATTTTTCAATCCAGCTGCCGGACACTTTGCAGCAGAGCAGCATCAAGACGTGAAATTCGAAGGCAGCCAGAGCGGGACAGCGGTCCGGCCGGATGGTGGTCAGTTCGCCAAGCGTCGCCGAGGCCTTTCGAGTCATCATTCAGACAGGAGGAGACCGACATGGGTTATGATCGCGGCAAGCTCGAAGCGTTGCGTCGCAAATATGGCGAGGGCCATGGCGGCGAGATGTTCGACCCGAAATTCCGCAAGGTCGCCGACAAGATCTTTTCCAAGAGCGGCACGCGGCTGGCACCCTATTCCGGCATCCCGACCTTCCTGGCCGCACCCTATCGCGAAATTGCCGCCGAGAATCCGGATTTCGGCGACCTGCAGGTGGCGATCATCGGCGTGCCGATGGATCTCGGCGTCACCAACCGGCCGGGATCGCGCTTCGGGCCAAGGGCGCTGCGCGCTATCGAACGCATCGGCCCCTACAACCACGTCCTGGAATGTGCTCCGACGCATGAGCTTCGGGTCGCCGACATCGGCGACGTGCCGTTCCAGAGCCGCTACCGGCTGGAGACCAGCCATGAAGACATCGAGCGCCGTACCAACCAGATCGTCGATGCCGGCGTGATCCCGCTTTCAGTCGGCGGCGACCATTCGATCAGCCATCCGATCCTGAAGGCGGTCGGCAAGAAGGCGCCGGTCGGCATGATCCATATCGACGCCCACTGCGACACCAGCGGCCTGTTCGACCTGACCAAGTTCCATCATGGCGGGCCGTTCCGCAACGCGGTGCTGGACGGCGTGCTCGACCCGTCGCGCACCATCCAGATCGGCATCCGCGGCGCGGCCGAGTATCTGTGGGAGTTCAGCTACGAATCCGGCATGACCGTGGTGCATGCCGAGGAGGTGACCGGCCTCGGCATCCCCGCCATCATCGAGAAGGCGCGCAAGATTGTCGGCGACGGCCCGACCTACATCTCCTTCGACGTCGACAGCGTCGATCCGGCCTTCGCGCCGGGCACCGGCACGCCCGAGATCGGCGGGCTGACGACGCGCGAGGTGCTCGAACTGCTGCGTGGCCTCAAAGGTCTCAACATCGTCGGCGGCGACGTCGTCGAGGTGGCGCCGCAATATGACGCGACCACCAACACCGCTCATGTCGGCGCGCAGATTCTGTTCGAGATCCTGAGCCTGATGGTGTTCAGCCCGGCGATCACGAGCAAGGGATCCTGACACTAGACAAATCGAAGGCGGCCGCCGCGCTGGAGCCGGCGGCCGGCCTCAAACAAACAAGCTTCCAGCAGGGGAACGACAATGACTTTTCACATGAAGCTCAAATCATCCATCGCCGCCGTGCTGATGCTCGGCGCGACCGGCTTTGGTTTCACCACTCAGGCCAATGCCGACGCGGTGGACGACATCGCCAAGGCCGGCGCCATCAATGTCGGCATCTTCTCCGATTTCCCGCCCTTCTCCTCGGCCAGCGCCGACATGAGCATCAAGGGTTATGACATCGACGTTGCGCAGGCCATCGCCGATTCCCTGAAGGTCAAGCTCAACCTAGTCAGCGTCACCGGCCAGAACCGCATCCCGTATCTGACCGACAAGCGCGTCGACATTTTGATGAGCGTCGGCTACTCCAAGGAGCGCGAGCAAGTGATCGATTTCGCCGCCGCCTATGCGCCATACTACATCGCCGTCATCGGCCCGGCCGCCCTTGCGGTCAAAAGCAAGGAAGACCTCGCCGACAAGTCGATCGCAGTCAACCGCGGCACGCTGGAGGACACCTCGCTGACCGAGGCTGCGCCGGCTTCGGCCGACATCCGCCGCTTCGACAACTACAACGCCGTCATCCAGGCCTTCATCTCCGGCCAGACCCAGTTGATGGTGGTCGGCAACGATGTCGGCGCCCAGGTGCTGGCCAAGCAGGACGCGCTGCAGCCGGAGCAGAAATTCCAGTTGCTCACTTCGCCTTCGCATATCGGCCTCAACAAGAACGAGGACCGGCTGAAGCAGGCGGTCAACGACGCGGTCGCCAAGATGCTCGCCGACGGCAAGCTGGATGAGAGCTCGAAGGCCTGGCTGAAGACGCCGCTCAATCCCGACAACCTCAAGGATTGATGCCAGAGTCGTTGATACTTAGAGCGGTTCAGCTTTTGATGAACCGCCGACCCGCTCTAAGTATTTGTTTTTACGCAATTCCGGACGGGACCTATCGTCATGGGCTACAGCCTCGACTTCGGCTGGCTTGCGGGTGCTGTGGGCGCGATCGCGCGCGGTGCGGCCACGACGATCCTGTTGATCGTCGTGACCACGTTCGTGGGAACGCTGCTCAGCATCCTCGGCGCGGCCGGCCGGCGAAACGGCCCGCTGCTGCTGAAGCGGGCGATTGGCGTCTATGTCGAGGTGATGCGCAACACGCCGTTCCTGGTGCAGCTGTTCTTCATCTTCTTCGGCCTGCCCAGCCTCGGCATCAGGCTCGATCCGATCCTGGCCGCCATGCTGGCGATGACGCTCAACATGGCGGCCTACACGATCGAGATCGTCGGCGCCGGGCTCGACGCTGTACCGCGCGGACAGACGGAAGCAGCACTGGCGCTCGGACTCAGGCCGCGCCAGGTGTTCGTCAAGATCGTGCTGCCGCAGGCGTTGAAGGTGATCTACCCGGCGCTGACCAGCCAGGTCGTCATCATGATGCTGGAATCCGCCGTCGTGTCGCAGATCGCCGTGCGGGAACTGACCTACGAGGCAGACATGCTGCAGGCACGCACCTTCCGCGCCTTCGAAACCTATTTCGTGGTGACGATGGTCTATCTGGCGCTGTCGATGGGCCTGCGCCGGCTGCTGGTGTCAGGCGGACGCCGCGTTCTCGGAGCCGGTGTGTCATGATCGAATTCACCTTCTGGGATATTCTGCGCAACCTCTTGCTCGCCGCGCGCTGGACGGTGCTTTTGTCGCTTGCCGCTTTCGTCGGCGGCGCGCTGGTCGGCCTGGTCGTGCTGTTCTTCAGGATCGCCAAGAACAAGTGGAGCCGGCGCATCGCTTCCGGCTACATCGCGCTGTTCCAGGGCACGCCGCTCCTGATGCAGCTGTTCCTGATGTTCTTCGGCCTACCGATGCTCGGCCTGCGCATCGAGCCGTGGACGGCGGCGGTGCTCGGGCTCACCTTCTTCGCCAGCGCCTACCTGGCCGAGATCTGGCGCAGCGGCGTCGCCGCGTTGCCGCAGGGACAGTGGGATGCCGGCGCCAGCCTCGGCCTCCACTATCTGCAGGAGCTGAGGCTGATCATCCTGCCGCAGGCGTTCTCGATCACCCGGGCGCCGACCGTCGGCTTCCTGGTACAGCTAATCAAATCGACAGCGCTGACCTCGATCATCGGCTTCGAGGAACTGGTCAGGACATCCAACGCCATCAACAACGCCACCTTCGAGCCGTTCAAGGTCTACGGGCTGGTGGCGCTGATCTTCTTCGTCATGTGCTTTCCACTGACGCAATATGCCCGCACGCTCGAACAACGAGCGGCGGCCCACTGACGCCAGGCGGCGAAACAGTGTGTGAAGGGAACCCGCCGGTTAGCCGGCATCAACTGAGGAGAAACGAGATGAACAGACTGATCGGAAAATCCCTGACACGGCGCGGCGTGCTTGGCGCCGGCCTCGCAACGGCAGGCATGCTCGCCATGCCTTCGATCCTGCGGGCGCAGGACAAGTCGCTGAAGGTCGGCGTCTATGGCGGCTACTTCAAGAAATCCTTCGACGAGCATGTCTTCCCGGATTTCACTAAGGCAACCGGTATCGCGGTGGAATCCGTCGCCGAGCCGACCGGCGAGGCCTGGCTGGTGCAGCTCGAACAGGCGGCCAAGGCCGGGCAGGCGCCGGCCGACCTTTCGATGATGTCGCAGGGCTCAACGATAAAGGGCCAGTCGACCGAATTGTGGACGCCGCTCGATACGTCGAAATTCAAGCACTACAACGACCTGCTGCCCCGCTTCGTCAACAAGTATCCGGACGGCCGCGTTGCCGGCATCGGTGCCGTTGCCTGGTGGATCACGCTGGTCACCAACACCGATGTCTACAAGGACGCGCCGACCTCGTGGACCGCACTGTGGGACAAGGCGAACGAAGACAAGCTCGGCCTGCTGGCGCTTGCCTCCAACTCGTTCCTGCTCGAAGTGACCGCCAAGACCTTCATGGGCGGCACCAACGCGCTCGACACCGAGGACGGGCTGAACAAGGCGTTCGAAAAGCTCGCCGAGGTCAAGCCGAACGTCCGCCTCTGGTACCGCGACGAGGCGCAGTTCGAGCAGGCCTTGAAGTCGGGCGAGATCCCGATGGGCCAATATTATCACGACGTCACCGGGCTCGCGGCCGCCGACGGATTCCATGTCCGCTCGACCTTCCCGAAGGAAGGCGGCATCCAGGATTCCGGCAATTGGGTGCTGTCGCGCGCCTCGACCAAGGTCGACGAGGCGCATGCCTTCATCGACTATATGAGCCAACCCTCGATGCAGGGCCTCATGTCGCGCAAGGTCGGCACGACGCCGACGCTCAAGAAAGAGGTGCTCGACCTCAAGCCAGAAGAGTTCGCCGCGGTGTCGTCGGACATCGAGCCGATCATCCCGCGCTACGACCTCTATACGTCGAAGGCCGACTGGATCAACCAGAAGTGGACCGAGCTGATCGTCGGCTAAGCCGACCTGCATTAACCTGACCGGCCGCCGGATAGCCTCCGGCGGCCCTGCAGTGCAATGCCTGAGAGGGGTGAGTCATGTCCGGATTGAACATCAACGCCATCACCAAGAAATTCGGCAGCTTCGCCGCCGTCGACAATGTCCAGCTCAACGTACCGCACGGCACTTTCGTGTGCCTGCTCGGGCCATCGGGTTGCGGCAAGACCACGCTGCTGCGCATGATTGCCGGGCTGGAGGAGCCGACCAGCGGCGCCATCGTGCTCGACGGCGAGGACATCACGCCGCTGCCGACGCACAAGCGCAATCTCGGCATGGTGTTCCAGTCGTTGGCGCTGTTTCCGCATCTTTCTGTCGGAGACAACATCGCCTATGCGCTGCGCATTCGCGGCGCCTCGAAGGAAGAGCAGAAGAAACGCGTCGACGAGTTGCTGAGCCTGATCCACCTGACCGGCTTTGCCGATCGCCCGGTGGCGAAACTGTCGGGCGGCCAGCGCCAGCGCGTGGCGATCGCCCGTGCCTTGGCCCTGTCGCCGAAACTGTTCCTGCTCGACGAGCCGCTGTCGGCGCTCGACGCCAAATTGCGCGAGGCCATGCAAGTGGAATTGCGCCAGCTGCAGCAGCGGCTCGGCATCACCACCATCGTCGTCACCCACGACCAGCGCGAAGCCATGACCATGGCCGACCTCGTCGTCGTGATGGGCCACGGCAAGATCCTGCAGGCGGCGCCGCCGATCGAAATCTACCGCAAACCGGCCGACGCTTTCGTCGCCGACTTCATCGGCATCACCAATTTGTTGCCGGCCGAAGTCGACAGCGCCGGGCGCACCACCATCCTCGGCACCGCCATTGCGGGTCTCGCCATGCCGGCGGGGCAAACCAAGGCCTCGGTGTCGATCCGTCCCGAGGACGTGCATCTGGGCGCTCCCGGCGGATCGGCAATCACCGGCGAGGTGAGTTTCGTGCGCGATCTCGGCGGCACCATCGAGACCTTCGTCGAGGTCGGCGGCACCAGCATCATCGCCGTGACGACGCCGCGCGAGCGGCATGACGTGCCGGTCGGCGCCAAGGTCGGCGTCACGCTGCCGCCCGCAAGCTGCGTGGTGCTCGGCTCATGAGACGCGAAGCTCCAAAGTCGGTAGCCGACTACACGCCGCTGTTCTTTCCGGCGCTGATGCTGATCGTCTTCTTCGTCGTGCCGTTCTCAACGATGATCGCGGTGAGCTTCTTCAAGCGCAATCCCGCCGGCTTCTACACGCCGGATTTCGTGTTCGACAATTACGCACGCTTCCTGTCGATGTTCTTCGGCGGCGTGCTCGGCTTTTCGCTGATGCTGGCGGTGCTGGTCGCAATCTGCTGCGTCGCCATCGCCTTCCCCTTCACCTATCTTTTGACGCGGCGCCCGCGCCGCGTGCAAACGCTGTGGCTGGTCGGGCTGTTGTCGGTGCTGTCGCTGTCGGAGGTCATCATCGGCTTTGCCTGGTCGACACTGTTTTCGCGCACCGCGGGCATCACCAATCTGTTCGTGGCGATCGGGCTGATGGACAAGCCGGTGGCGCTGCTGCCGACTTTCGGCGCGGTGCTGACCGGCATGGTCTACCAGGCGCTACCCTACACGATCCTGGTGCTCTACCCCGCGCTCGTGCGCCTCGACCCGACACTGCTCGAGGCGGCGCGCACGCTTGGCGCCTCGCCGGTTCGGGCCTTCTTCAACGTCGTGGCGCCGGCGCTCCGAAACACCATCGTGGCAACGCTGATCATGGTCTTCGTCTTTGCGCTCGGTTCCTATCTGTTGCCGCAGATCCTCGGGCGGCCGCAACACTGGACACTGTCGGTGCTGATCACCGACCAGGCGATCTATCAGTCCAACATGCCTTTCGGGGCGGCGATGGCGGTGTTCCTGGTGCTGATCTCGCTGGCGCTGGTTGGAATGACGCTGCTCGTCGGACGCAAGGAGAACGCGCTATGACCGAGACCTGGCTTCGCCGCTTCTATTTCGGCCTCGTCGCCCTGTTCCTGGCGGCGCCGCTCATCGTCGTTGCCGGCGTCTCGGTCAACGAGAAGCAGGACCTGGCTTTCCCGCCGGTCGGCTTCTCGCTGGCATGGTACGGACAGATCTTCACCGACCCGGAATGGCGGCTGGCGCTGATCCATTCGGTGACGCTCGCCGTCTGCTCGGCGGCGATCGCGGTGGCCATCGCACTGCCGCTGGCCTGGTTCCTGTGGCGGCGCATCGCGCCATGGGCGAACATTTTTCAGGTGCTGGGGCTCGCCCCTTTCATCCTGCCGCCGGTCATCACGGCGCTCGGCTTCCTCAGCTTCTGGGCAACGGTCGGGCTGTTCGGCCAGTTCTTCACCGCCATCATCAGCCATGCGATCTTCTTCGTGACGCTGCCGCTGGTGACGCTGTCGCTGGGCTTTGCCTCGATCGACCGCTCGCTGGTCGAGGCCGCCGCCACCATGGGCGCCGACGACCGCACGGTACTGAAGACTGTGGTGCTGCCGCTGATCCTCCCCTACCTCGTCTCGGGCTACGCCTTCGCCTTCGTGCTGTCGCTCAACGAATACATCGTCGCCTACATGACGATCGGCTTCACCACCGAGACGCTACCGATCAAGATCTTCAACGCGCTGCGCTACGGCTACACGCCGACCATGGCCTCGGTGTCGGTGTTCTTCGTCGCGGTGGCTGCCTTGGTGTTCGGCGCGATCGCCAGGTTCGGCGATATCCGCAGGCTACTCGGCGCGATGTCGTCCGACGGCAACTGAGCGAGCTTACGCAAACGAAAGCGGCCGCCGGAACCTGTCCGGCGGCCGCTTTGTTTTCAATGCCCGAAGGCGAGTGACGGCGCGATGCGATCACGCCGCAGCCAGCGCGCGAGCAGCAGGGCCGCCACCACCGCCAGCCCCGAGGCCAGGCCGATCCAGATGCCGACGCCGTGCAAGCCGAAATGGAAGGCGAGCAGCACGCCGAGCGGCAGGCCGACGCCCCAATAGCCGATCGCGGCATAGATCATCGGTACCTTGGTGTCGTGCAGGCCGCGCAGCATGCCGGCGGCCACCGCCTGCGCGCCGTCGAAGATCTGGAACAGTGCCGCAAACACCAGGAAAGACACGGCAAGCGCGATCACCCTGGCATTGGCCGGGTTGGTCAAATCGATGAAGGCGCTGATCAAGAGATGCGGCCACAGGATCATCACCAGACCCATCAGCGCCATGAACGAGACGCCGATGACGAAGGCGGTCCAGCCGGCGCGGGAAACCCCTTCCGGATTGCCCGCACCATGGGCAAGGCCGACCCGCACCGTCACCGCCTGGTTGAGGCCGAGCGGCACCATGAACGAGATCGAGGCGATCTGGATGGCGATGGCATGAGCGGCCAGCGAATCCGCATCGATCAGGCCCATGAGAAGCGCTGCCGCGTTGAAGATCGTCACCTCGAAGGCGAGGATGCCGGCGATCGGCATGCCGAGCCGCAGCAATCCCTTGAAGCGCGGCCAGTCGGCGCGCCAGAAGCGGCCAAACAGACGATAGCGGCGGAACTTCTTCTCCAGCATCACCACCGCCGCCATGCCGCAAAACATCAGCGTGCTGGAGAGCGTCGTGGCGAGACCGGAGCCGGCAATGCCCATCGAGGTGACACCGAGATTGCCGAACATGAACACCCAGTTGAAGAAGGCGTTGCAGGCGACGGCGACGAAGACGATGATCAGCGCCCAACCCGGCCGTTCCAGCGCCGAGATGAAGGAGCGCAGCACGATATAGCCGTAAAACGGCAGCACCGCCCATTCCAGCCAGCGCAGATAGATGCCCGCCTGATGCGCGAGTCTCGGCTCCTGGCCCATGGCCAACAGGATTGCCTCGCCGTGCCAGAGCGCGATCCAGATCGGAATTGAGATCAGGATCGCCAGCCAAAGGCCCTGGCGCACGGTGCGGCGCAGGTCGCGCACCGAATGGCGGCGGCGGCCGAGTTCGGTCGCCATCATCGGCGAGGTCGCCAGCATCAGGCCGAGGCCGAAGATCAGCGGCATGAAATAGAGATTGGCGCCCAGCGCGCCGCTGGCCAGCGTATCCGGCCCTAGCCTGCCCATCATCATGACGTCGGTGGCGGTCATGGCCGTCTGGCCGAGATTGGTCAGCACCATCGGCCAGGCGAGCGCCAGCGTCGCCGTGATTTCCTGACGCCAAAGGTTTTCCGGCGCGCGAGCGCCGGCTTCGATCGCAGACATTGTCCTGCTCTTTCCGATTGCGGCGCGTCGGGACCTTGCCCGGAAGCCGCACTTCAAACGGCAAAACCTTCGGTTTCGCAGCGTTTGCGCCGTCTATTGAACGAAATGCGACGTGAAGGCAAGGGAGGAGGAGCGGGCAGCTATTGAGCCAGAGCTTGAGCGGTTCAGCGTTTCACGGAAACGCAGAACCGCTCTATCTTTGTTTTGACGCAATTCCGGACGGAAAACCGTTTCACACTTTTCCTGGAATTGCTCTAGCGGATCGCGTCCAGCGCCTGCCGCTGGCGGTGCATCTCCAAAAAGATGCGGTAGTCGCGGTCGAAGCGGGTGCCGGCGGCCGGGTTGGCGGCGCGCTTCCTGCCGCCTTGCTGCATGGCGACGCAGGCGGCGTTGAGGTCGGGGAAAAGCCCGGCGGCGGTGGCCGCGACCATGCCGGTGCCGAGCAGCACCGCCTCGTCGGCCAGCGGTTCGACCACCGCGCAGCCGGTGGCATCGGCATAAAGCTCCATCAGCAGCGGGTTCTTGGTGTGGCCGCCGGTGACATGCAGCGTGTCGATCAAATAGCCGTTCTCGTTCAGCGCCTCCAGCACATGGCGCACGCCGAGCGCGATGCCGACGGCGGTGCGCCAGTAGAGCTTGCACAGGCTGTCGAAGGAGGAATCGAGTGTAAGCCCGCTGACGACGCCGACCGCATGCGGATCGGCCAATGGCGAGCGGTTGCCGTGGAAATCCGGCAGCACATGCAGCCTTGCCGCGAGACCCTCGCCCTCGGTGGCGCGCAATTCAGCGACGCGGCGCGCGATCCTGGCGTGCATGGCGGCGTCGGGCTCGCCGCCGGCGCCGTGCCAGCGGATGATGTGGTCGAGCAGCGCGCCGGTCGCCGACTGGCCGCCTTCCGACAGCCATAGCTTCGGTAAGGCTGCGCCATAATACGGGCCCCAGACGCCGGCGAAGGGCTGCGGGTCGGGCGACATCGCCATGACGCAAGAGGAGGTGCCGGCGATCAGCGCCAGATGGCGGCTGATATTGCTGTCGTCGCCGGCGAAACCGCCAAGTACGCCGAGTGCGCCGGCATAGGCGTCGATGACGCCGGCACCGACCCGGCATTTCTCCGTCAGGCCTAGCTCCGCCGCCGCCTCCGGACTGAGCGGGCCGATATCGGCCCCCACAGGACTGGCCTTCTCCGGCAGATTGCCGTGCTCGAAAAGATCGCCAAGACCGACCGTCGCGAAGAAATCGCGCCGCCAACCGGTCTCCTCATGCGCGAGATAGGTCCATTTGGCGGTCAGCGTGCATTGCGAGCGCGCCAGCGAGCCTGTCGCCTTCCAGGTCAGGAAATCGGTGAGGTCGAATAGATAGCCGGCTTCATTCCACGTTCCGGGCAATTTGCGCTTCAGCCACATCAGCTTCGGCGTCGCCATCTCCGGTGACATGACGCCGCCGATATAGTCGAGCACGGCATGGCCGCTTTCCGTACATTCGTCGGCCTCGGCGATGGCGCGGTGGTCGAGCCAGACGATGGTGTCCCAGCGCCGCTCCCCGGTCACCGACACGCTGAGCTGGCCGCCTTGCCTGTCGCGCACCACCAGCGAGCAGGTGGCATCGAAGGAGATGCCGACAATGTCGTCTGCCGCCACGCGGGCCTTCTCGCGGGCAGCGCGCACGGCGATGCACACGGCAGACCAGATATCGCGCGAATCATGCTCGGCGTGATCGGCCTTGGGCTGGTGCATGGCGATCGGGTGATCGGCGCGGCCAAGCAAGGTACCCCTGGTGTCGAGAATGCCGGCGCGGGCGCTCCCGGTGCCGACATCGACCGCGCAAACGAAACTGTTGGTCAAGATGCTTTTTCTCTCGCTCCCAGACCTGCAATCAGATCGGGCAATTGCAGCATGTCAGCGAATATAAAGTCCGGTTCACTCGACGCAAGCCGCGCTTTCAATGCCGGGTTGCCGGCATGCGAGCCGCCGGTGAAGGCAAAGACGCGCATGCCCGCCGCCCGCGCGGCGGCGATGCCGGCCGGACTGTCCTCGATGACCAGGCATTTGCGCGGATGGGTGCGCATGCTGGCGGCCGCGTGGAGAAAAAGGTCGGGCGACGGCTTGCCTTTGGCCACCATGGTGGCGCTGAACAGATGCGGCTCCATATGGCCAAGCAATCCGGTGACCTCGAGCGCGTAGCGAATGCGCTCGAGCGTGCCCGAGGAGGCGACGCAGAACGGCACGCCGAGCTTCGGCAGCACGTCCTTGATGCCGGGGATCGGTTTCAGCTCCTCGCGGAATTTGCGCATCAATTCGACGCGCATCGCGGTCAGATGCTGGTCGGAGATATCGAGCCCGAAATCGCGACCGAGGATCTCGCGGACGCTCTTCATGCTTTTGCCGAGGAAATGCTCGTAGGCGTCGTCTTCGCTGACCGCGCCGCCGGCAAGCGCGATCATGCCGAGCAGCGCCGAGACGGAGAGCGCCTCGCTGTCGACCAGAACGCCGTCACAGTCGAAGATGACCAGCTCGGGCGTCATTCTCTGCTTCCGTCGGCGTCAGAGCTGGCCGGCGATATAGCGCGTCAGCGTCTGCCGCGCGCCGTTCGCCCACAAAATGTTGAGCGCATGCGCGAACGCTTCGGCGAAGACCGGCGAGCGGCCGACATCGCCATAGATGTCCTCCATGGCAAGCCAGGCGGATGGCGCATCCTTCGCGGCCTTCGAGGTCGACTGCAGGCGGTCCCAGCTCGGATCGTTGGGTTCGATGACGGCGCCGCTGTCGGTGGCACCGAAGCAGTAGCGGCACCAGAGCGCCGATTCCAGCGCCAGCCCGGCGACGCTCTTTCCCGCCTTCAGCCGATCGGCAATCGTCGGGATGATGAATTTCGGCTGGCGATTGGAGCCGTCGAGACAAAGCCGGCGAATGGTGTCGCCGATCTTCGGGTTGGAGAAGCGGCGTTCGATGAGCTGGTAATAATCTTCCAGCACCGTATCGGGAACCGGCGGCACGGTCGGGATGATCTCGTCGCGCTCCAGCTTGGCGAGGAAGCCGCGCACCAGCGGCTCCTGCATTGCCTCGTGGACGAAATGGATGTCCATCAGCCCGGCCGGATAGGCGATCGTCGCATGGCCGCCATTGAGGATGCGGATCTTCATCAGCTCATAGGGGGCGACGTCCTTGACGAACTGCACGCCGACCTTTTCCAGCGGCGGGCGGCCGTCGGTGAAATGATCCTCCAGCACCCATTGCTTGAAGGGCTCGCAGAACACCGGCCAATTGTCCTCAAGGCCGAAATCGCTGACCAGGATGCCGCGCTCGCGGTCGGTGGTGGCCGGCGTGATGCGGTCGACCATGCCGTTCGGAAAGGCGACGTTGTCGCTCACCCAACTGGCGAGGTCTTCGTCGATCAGGCGGGCGAGGCCGATGACGCCGTCGGAGGTGACATGGCCGTTGTGAGGGATGTTGTCGCAGGACATGACGGTGAACGGCACGACGCCGTCGCTGCGGCGGTGCATCAGTCCGGCCAGGATCAGGCCAAAAACGGTCTTCGGCGTCGCCCCAGCCTGCGCATCGGCAACGATATCAGGGTGGGTCGGGTTGAACACACCGGAGGCCGGGTCGATGAAATAGCCCCCTTCGGTGATGGTCAGCGAAACGATCTTGATCGCCGGATCGGCAAGCCGCTCGATGATCGCCGTCGCATCGCCTGGCGTCAGGAAGTCGATCATGACGCCGGTGACGCGAGCACTCATATGGCCTGAGTCCTGCTCGACCACGGTGGTCAGCCAGTCCTGTTCCTGCAGCTTGCCCCGGCCGACCTTCTCGCCCTCGAAGACGCCGGCGCCGACCAGCGCCCAGTCATGGCCGACGCCCTGATTGAACAGGTCATCGAGATAGACGGCCTGGTGCGAGCGATGGAAATTGCCGACGCCGAAATGCACGATGCCGGCCTTGAGTGCGGCGCGATCGTATTGCGGGCCGACGACCTTCGGGGGAAGCTTGGCGAGAGTGGAAGACGAGAGTTTCACGGTCATCTGCTTTTACCCTTTGGCCGAACCCGGCCTTCGCGATCCCGGCGTCTTCTCCCCGCGGAGGTACGGGGAGAAGAGCGCCTTCGCCCCTCAACTCATCCACTGGCCGCCGTCGACATTGTAGGTCTGGGCGACAATGTATTCGGCGTCCTCGCTGGCCAGGAACACGGCCATGCCGGTCAAATCTTCCGCTTTGCCCATGCGGCCGTAAGGCACGCTCTCGCCGACCAGTCGCTTCTTCTCGCCCTTCGGCCGGTTCTCGTATTTGGCGAACAGCGCATCGACATCATCCCACATATCGCTGTCGACGACGCCGGGAGCGATGCCATTGACGTTGATGCGATGCTTGATCAGGTCGAGCCCGGCCGACTGGGTGAGCGAGATGACGGCGGCCTTGGTGGCGCAATAGACGGCGACCAGCGGTTCGCCACGCCGCCCGGCCTGGCTCGCCATGTTGATGATCTTGCCGCCCTTGCCGCGCGCGATCATCGAGCGGGCGGCTGCCTGCAGCATGAACAGCGTGCCGGCGACGTTGACCGAAAACAGCTTTTCGTAACTCGCCTTGGTGATCTCGACGATCGGCGCCAGGTCGAACAGGGCGGCGTTGTTGACCAATATGTCGAGCCCGCCCGTCCTGGTCTCGACCGCTTTCACCGCTGCCTCGATCGACGCGAGATCGCTGACGTCGAGCTTGACCGCATAGGCTTTCCCACCGATCTCCGAGGCCGTCTTCTCGGCGGCTTCGAGGTTGATGTCGGCAATCGCCACCGTGGCGCCTTCGCGGGCATAGGCTTCGGCGAAGGCCTTGCCGATGCCGCGCGCCGACCCGGTGATCAGCGCCGATTTGCCGGCCAGGCGCATGCTTACAGCGCCTTCCCGTCCGGGCCGAAGCGATGCAGCTTGGCCTTGTCCGGGGTCAGGTAGATGGTGTCGCCGTGATGGACGGCGAGCTCGCCGTCGGCGCGCACCGTCAGCGGCCCGACGCCGTCGGCCTGGACGTGCAGGAAGGTGTCGGAGCCGAGATGCTCGGCAACTCCGACGGTCGCTTTCCACTCGCCGGCCGTGGTCGAAATCTCCATGTGCTCGGGACGGATGCCGATCGTCTTGGCGCCATATTTGGCAGTCGGCGCGCCCTCGATCAGGTTCATCTTCGGCGAGCCGATGAAGCCGGCGACAAACAGGTTCTTTGGCGTCTTGTAGAGCTCCATCGGCGAGCCAACCTGCTCGATGTTGCCGGCATTGAGCACGACGATCTTGTCGGCCATGGTCATGGCTTCGACCTGGTCATGGGTGACGTAGATCATCGTCGTCTTGAGCTGGTGGTGCAGTTCGCTGATCTCGAGGCGCATGGTGCCGCGCAGCGCTGCGTCGAGGTTGGACAGCGGCTCGTCGAACAGGAAGGCCGAAGGCTGGCGCACGATGGCGCGGCCAATGGCGACGCGCTGGCGCTGGCCGCCGGAGAGCTGGCCTGGGCGACGCTCGAGATAGTTGGTTAGGTTCAAGACGCGCGCCGCGTCCTTGACCTTCTTGTCGATGGTCGCCTGGTCCTCGCCCGCCATTTTCAGCGGGAAGGCGATGTTCTTGGCCACCGTCATATGCGGGTAGAGCGCATAGGACTGGAACACCATGGCGAGCTTGCGCTTGGCCGGCGCTTCGCCGGTGACGTCGCGGCCATCGATGTTGATGGTGCCGCCGCTTGTGTCCTCCAGCCCGGCGATCAGCCGCAGCAGCGTGGACTTGCCGCAGCCGGATGGGCCGACGAAGACGACGAACTCGCCATTCTCAATGACCAGGTCGAGGCCGGGGATGATGGACGTCGACCCAAAGGATTTGGAGACGTTCTTGAGCGTGATGTTTCCCATGGTTTCCTCCCGGGGATTGGTGTCCGTCGTCCGCCTGCGGCGTTGTTATTTCACCGCGCCAAAAGTCAGGCCGCGCACCAGCTGCTTCTGGCTGAACCAGCCCATGATCAGGATCGGCGCGATCGCCAGTGTCGAGGCCGCCGACAGCTTGGCCCAGAACAGGCCTTGCGGGCTGGAGAAGGAGCTGATGAAGGCGGTCAGGGGTGCGGCTTCGGTGGTGGTCAGCCGGATCGTCCAGAACGCCTCGTTCCAGGCCAGAATGATGTTGAGCAGCATGGTCGAGGCGATGCCCGGCACCGCCATCGGCGTCAGCACATAGACGATCTCGTTCCACAGCGAGGCGCCGTCCATGCGCGCTGCTTCGAGGATCTCGCCGGGGATCTCGCGGAAGTAGGTGTAGAGCATCCAGACCACGATTGGCAGGTTGATCAGCATCAGCATGACCATCAGGCCGGCGCGGCTGTCGAGCAGACCCGAGTCGCGGAAGATCAGGTAGATCGGGAACAGCACGGCGACCGCCGGCATCATCTTGGTCGAGAGCATCCACATCAGGATGTCCTTGGTCCGCTTGGTCGGCGAGAAGGCCATCGACCATGCCGCCGGTATGGCGACGAGCAGGGCCAGGATAGTCGAGCCGACCGACAGCAGCACGGAATTCAAGAAGAACTTGAAGTAGCCGCTCTGCGCCTGGACTTCGGAATAGCTCTCGATGGTTCCGGACGGGATCAGGGCGAAGCCCTGGATCGCCTCCTGCTCCGACTTGAACGAGGTGATGATCGTGTAAAGGATCGGGAAGAAGATCAGCAGCGCGACGATCCATGCGGCAGCGGTCGCGATCGTCTTGTGCTGGGTGGTGACTGCACGTGCCATCTTAGCCTCCCTTACTTGTCCAGGTTCTTGCCGACGGCGCGCATGGCGAAGAAGGCGACGATGTTGGCGAGAATGACGGCGATCACACCGCCTGCGGATGCCTGGCCGATTTTGAACTCCAGCAATGCCTTCTGGTAGACGAGGAACGGCAGGTTGGTGGAGGCGTAGCCCGGGCCGCCATTGGTGGTGACCAGGATCTCGGCATAGACCGACAGCAGGAAGATGGTCTGGATCAGGATGACGACGGTGATCGCCCGCGACATGTGCGGCAGCGTCAGATAGATGAAGCGGCTGACGAAGCCGGCGCCATCCATCTCTGCGGCTTCCTTCTGCTCGCCGTCAAGCGACTGCAGGGCGGTCAACAGGATCAGCGTCGCGAATGGCAACCACTGCCAGGCGACGATGATGATGATCGCCAGCATCGGATGCTGCCCGAACCAGTCGATCGGCTGCATGCCGAAGAAACGCGCAATGTCGGCAAAGACGCCGTATTGCGGATGCATGATCATGTTCTTCCAGACCAGTGCGGCCACCGGCGGCATGACGAAGAAGGGCGAGATGACGAGGATACGGACGATGCCTTGTCCCCACATCGGCTGATCGATCAGCAGCGCCAGCGCGATGCCGCCGATCACCGTGATCAGCAGCACGCTGCCGACGAGGACAAGCGTGTTGAGGATCGACTGCAGGAAGGCCGGGTTGGAATAGAAAAGCGCGTAGTTCGAGAAGCCGACGAACCCGTCGCGGATCGGGTTGAGCGGGTTGTACTGCTGGAAAGAGAACCAAATGGTTATGACCAGCGGGACAATCATCCAGACGAACAGCAGCACCACGGATGGCGCCATCATGAAGCGGGCAAGCGAGCGGGTCTGCTGAGTAGCCATGACGGTCACCCTCCAAAGGTCAGCCAGATTTCAGAGTTGTGCCAGAATTTTCCGGGTTTTGAAGGTGGCCGCCCGAACTGGGATTCGGGCGGCCCCTGCCGGTCATGATGCGCGACCGGCTTCGGCACCGGGAGGAGCCTACTGGATGTAGCCGCCCTCGGTCATCGCCGCGGTGGCGGCGTCCTGGGCCTGCTTCAAGGCATCGTCGACACTCGACTGGCCGGCGAGTGCCGCCGAGAAGAGCTGGCCGACGGTGGTGCCGAGACCCTGGAACTCAGGGATGGCGACGAACTGGACGCCGACATAGGGCACCGGCTTGACGGTCGGATGTGTCGGGTCGGCGGCGTTGATGGAGTCCAGCGTCATCTTGGCGAAGGGTGCCGCCTTCTGGTACTCGGGATTGGCATAGAGCGAGGTGCGCGTTCCGGGCGGAGCATTGGCCCAGCCTTCCTTCGACGCGACGAGTTCGGCATAGCCCTTGCTGGTCGCCCAGGACACGAACTTCTGTGCCGCGTCAGCCTTCTGCGTGCCGGCGGGAATGGCCAGCGACCAGGCCCACAACCAGTTACCGCGCTTGCCGAGGCCATTGTCCGGCGCCAGCGCATAGCCGACCTTGTCGGCGACGGTGGATGCCTTCGGGTCGGAGACGAAGGAAGCAGCGACGGTGGCGTCGATCCACATGCCGCACTTGCCCTGCTGGAACAGCGCCAGGTTTTCATTGAAGCCGTTGGACGAGGCGCCCTCCGGCCCAGCGGCCTTCATCAGGTCGACATAGAACTGCAGCGTGTTCTTCCATTCCGGCTGGTCGAACTGCGGCTTCCAGTTCTCGTCGAACCAGCGCGCGCCGAAAGAGTTCGACATGGCGGTCAGGAAGGCCATGTTCTCGCCCCAGCCGGCCTTGCCACGCAGGCAGACGCCATTCACGCCATTGGCGCGATCGGTCATCTTCTCGGCGGCCTGCTTGATGAAGTCCCAGGTCGGTGCGTCGGGCATGGTGAGCCCGGCCTTCTCCATCAGGTCCTTGCGGTACATGACGAAGGAGCTTTCGCCGTAGAAGGGCGCGGCATAGAGCTTGCCGTCGACCGAAAGGCCGCCGGCGATGGCCGGGATGATGTCCTTGGCGTCATAGTCGTCGCCGAGCTTGTCGAGCGGCAGCAGCCAGCTCTGCTTGGCCCAGATCGGAACCTCATAGGTGCCGATGGTCATGACGTCGTACTGGCCGCCCTTGGTGGCGATGTCGGTGGTGACGCGCTCGCGAAGGACGTTTTCCTCGAGCGTAACCCAGTTGAGCTGGATGTCGGGATTCTTGCTGGTGAAGTCGTCCGTCAGCTTCTGCATGCGGACCATGTCGCCGTTGTTGACTGTGGCGATGGTGATGGATTCGGCGTGCGCGGCGAACGCAAGAGCGCTGGCCGACAACAGGCCCAGTGTGAGCGTGCGAAGTTTCATCAAATTCCTCCCATAAACCAAGATGAGCATTTGCCTTGGTTGTGAGCAATTACTCACTTGATGTTAATTATGTCAAGCCAGATTCGTTGCTGCAGCGCAGCACGACGCAGCCGCGCGGCGCCGGGCGCTTGAGGACGTAGGACGATGGATGTCGCGGCCGCGAAGCGGCGGATACCGGCGACGAGCCGCAGAGAAAACTGGCTGCCTACTGGCAGGCGATCTCGGCCAGGATCCAGTCACGGAAGGCGCGGATCTTCGGCACGTTGCGGCGCGCCTCGGGATAGACCAGCCAGTAAGCATGGCCGTCGTCGCCGACGAGGTCAAAGGGCTGGATGAGGCGGCCATCGGCAAGTTCGGTCTTGAACAGCGCTCTGGTCAGGATGGCGACGCCCTGCCCGGCGATGGCGGCATTGGCCTCGTAGGCTTGCGCACCCATGCTTGAGCCGGGACGAGCGGCAAGATCGTGGGACTGCACACCGGCAGCCGCGAACCAGTCCCTCCACCAGATATCGCTGGGGTCGAGGATGGGCAGACGCAGCAGATCGGCTGGCTCCTTCACGCCACCGATGCTCGCCGCCAGCTTGGGACTGAGCATTGGTGTGAAGTCGGCATCGAGAAGCTTGTGCACTTCCATACCCGGCCAGTTTCCGCCGCCCGAACGGATGGCGATGTCAATGTCCTCGCGAGCGAAATCGACGAGGCGGTTCGACGTGTCGAGCCGAACCGCCAGCGACGGATGCGCGAGCTGGAACGAGCCAAGATGCTGGGCCAGCCAGTTGGAGGCAAAGGTCAGCAGCGTCGATACGCAAAGCACGCCATCGGCGCCGGTGCGTGCGGCGGCATAGGCACCGCTCAACAGGGCGAACGCCTCGCTGACCGCCGGGGCCATGCGTTGCCCTGCCTCGGTCAGCACGATCTGCTTGGGACGGCGCAAGAAAAGAGGCCCGCCGACGCGCTCCTCGAGAAGCTTGATCTGATAGCTCGCGGCGGCTTGGGTCATGCCGAGCTCCTCGGCCGCCTTGGTGAAGGAAAGATGCCGGGCCACCGCTTCGAAGACCCGGATCGCCGCGAGTGGCGGGAGCTGGGAGAGCTGCCGTGGGTTGAGCTCGGGCATAAGGCCTCCTTATGGGCCGTGATCGACGTTTGATTGGAAGCGAGGGCCAATCGGGCCGATATCTGGGGTCGACGATCACTCTCGTCTAGACATAGCGGAGGCTGACGATCATGACCACGGTACAGGAAAAGCTGTCTTTCACGCCAGGCTACAGCTGGTTTTCGTGGCTGGCGCATGGATTTGCGCGGCACACGGCAAAGCGGCGGGCCTACATCGACATAAGGGAGCTGTCGCCGCATCTGCAGCGCGACATGGGTTTCCTCGACGGCAACGACCCTCACGGACCGTCCAAATAGGCTTGCCTGTCTTATGGAAAGTCAGCTGGCGGCCAGCAGCGCGGTTGCGGTTCGCTCATCGGTGATGAGGCCGTTGACCAGCCGCCGGTTGACCGCCGCCAGGATGCCCGGCAGCTTGCGCTCGCCCATGGCCAGCGCAATCACCAGTGACCTTTCACGCGACGGCAGCGCGGCCGACGACACGCGGTCGTTGGTGATGCCCTCGATCATGCGGCCTTCGCGGTCGAACACCCAGCCGACGATCTCGGCGATGCCGCCGGCTTTCTGCAGCGCCTTCAACTCGCTTTCCGAAATGAAGCCGTCCTCGTAGAGCGGTGCCTTCGGGCCGAGATCGCCGATGCCGACGAAGGTGACGTCGGCCTCTGCCGCGAGCGCCAGCGTCGGCTGGATCATCGGCTGGGCGAGCAGCATCTCGCGCTCCTCCGGCGAAGTGGCGATGACCGGCAGCGGCATCGGGAACGAGCGTGCCTTGACCCTGTCGGCCATGGTGAAGATGACGTTGTAGAAGGCGGCCGAGCCGTCGGGCGAGATGTTGCCGGTCAGCGACACCACCTTGTGCTGCGGACACTCCATCGGCGGCAACTGCTCGATCGCGGCCTTCAGCGTGCGCCCGGTGCCGATCGCCATGACAATCGGTTCCGGCGATCTCAGCCGCCTTTCGATCTCGGCCGCGGCCGCCTCGGCAACGCCGACGATGGTGGAAGAGGAGGTCGGGTCGCTCGGCACGACCTCGACCAGATCGAGCGCGAAGCGCGATTTCAGCCGCGCCGCGAGATCGAGGCAATTGGCGATCGGGTGGTCGACACGCACCTTGATCAGCCCTTCGGACACCGCCAGCGACACCAACCGCTGTGCCGTCTGCCTGGAGATGCCGAGCGTAGCAGCGATCTGGTCCTGTGTGTTGCCGGCGACATAGTAAAGCCAGCCGGCGCGCGCCGCGTCGTCCAACCGGTTGCTGCCACCATCTTGCCGCGAATTCACGTCCTGCCTCCCAAGCCCCGCTTAGTATGCAAGCGGGCGCTTTAGCTTACAAGGAATGGCGCCATGCGCAATTGTCTATCAAAAAGGGCAATTGCTTACGCCGTCTGATGCACCTGACCGGGGCCAGGCAGTGTAAGCCAGACCTCGGCGAAGACGCTGCAGCCTCATGAATATCGGGGATCGCGGGTTCGACGGTTTATCTCCGGACACAAACGCTTTATGGGGGTCACAAAAGGAGCCTTGCATGACGCCGAAAGCGGTTTTCTGGGATATGGACGGCACGCTGGTCGACAGCGAGCCGCTGCACGAGGCAGCTCTGGTGGCGGCGCTGCGCAGCGTCGGCATCGCGCCGCCGACCAATCTGCACGAGCGGGTGCTGGGCGTCGCCGCATGGCCTGTCTACGAGATGCTGTGCGGCGAGTTCGGCCTCGACCTGCCCTTCGACGACTGGATCGTGCGCAAATACGATCATTATCTGCCAATGGCCGAAACGCTGAAGCCGCGCCCCGGCGCGATCGAGATCTTCAACGAATTGCGCGAACGCGGCGTGCAGCAGGCGGTGGTGTCCAATTCCGACCGGCTGATCGTCGACGCCAACCTGCGCGCGGTCGGCCTCGTCTATCCAGGCATGAAGACGATCAGCCGCAACGATGTGCACGAAGGCAAGCCGCATCCCGAACCGTTCCTGCGCGCCGCCTTCCTGGCCGGCATCGAGCCGGCTGACGCCGCGGCGGTCGACGACAGCCGCACCGGCGCCATGGCCGGGCTGGCGGCGGGAATGCGCACGATGTTCTGGCCGGAGGCGCCGATGGAAGGCCCGCCAGGTGCGACCGTCATCAACAGCGCCGAAGATCTGCGCCGGGAACTCGGGCTTTGAAAATATCCCTCAGTTCCGGTAGACCGGCTCCTGCTCGTCGAGGATCGCCTTCAATTCGCTGAGATGACGCTCGGCCTGGCCGGGATAGTCGTCCATCTCGCTTGCCGTCTTCTCGGCAATGGCATCGGACAACATACGCAGCGGACGGCCGGTCCACAGCGCCTTGATGTAGGTCTCGGCGGCGCGCTCGAAATAGAACATGCGGTTGAAGGCATCGGCAACATTGTCGCCGATGACCAGCACGCCGTGATTGCCCATGACCATGACCTTGACCTTCGGATCGGTCAGAAGCTGCGAGCAGCGCTCGCCCTCCTCTTCGAAGGCCAGCCCGCCATAATTGGCGTCGACGACATGGCGGTTGAAGAACATGGCCGAGTTCTGGTCGACCGGCGGCAAGGTCGAGTCGGCGAGCGAGGCGAGCACGGTGGCGTGGACCGAATGCACATGCATGACGCAACGCGCATGCGGCACGTTGCGATGGATGGCGCCATGCAGGCCCCAGGCCGTCGGGTCGGGCGCATTGGGGCCGGAGAGCGTCTCGGGATCGTTGGCGTCGATGAGCAGAAGATCGCTCGCCTTGATACGCGAGAAATGCACCTGGTTGGGGTTCATCAGGAACTTGCTGCCGTCCTCGTTGACGGCCAGTGAGAAATGATTGGCCACCGCCTCATGCATGTTGAGCCGCGCCGTCCAGCGGAAGGCGCAAGCGAGATCGACGCGCTCCTCATAGAAGGGCAGATTGGTCAGCGGCTCTTTCTGCAGGCGGGCAATGCTCATCGAGAATACTCCGTAAAAGAGGCGAGGATGCCGCGCGCCTGACAAGCACGCAACCGGTTTCGTTTGGTGCAGATCCGGTAGGATGAGGCTGCCGCCCTACGCGGCCGTGCTTCTGGCGGCACCGACGCTGAGCCCGCCATGCTCGACGATGAAATCGATCACCTCCTGCAGGCCCTTGCCGCGCGACAGGTCGGTGAAGCCGAAGGGCCGCTTGCCGCGCATGCGGGCGGCGTCGCTTTCCATGACATCGAGGTTGACGTTCACATAGGGCGCGAGATCGCTCTTGTTGATGATAAGGAAATCGGAGCGGGTGATCGCCGGCCCACCCTTGCGCGGAATTTCCTCGCCCTGGCAGACGGAGATGACATAGAGCGTCAGGTCGGCGAGATCGGGCGAGAAGGTGGCGGCGAGGTTGTCGCCGCCGGACTCGATGAAAATGACGTCGAGATCCGGGAATTTTTTGTTCAGCTCGGCGATCGCCTGCAGATTGATCGAGGCATCCTCGCGGATGGCGGTGTGCGGGCAGCCACCGGTCTCGACGCCGACGATGCGGTCTTCGGGCAGCGCCTGCAGCCTGGCCAGCATCATGGCGTCTTCCCTGGTGTAGATGTCGTTGGTGACGACGGCGATGGAGAAGTCGTCGCGCAGCGCTTTGCAAAGCTTTTCGGTGAGTGTCGTCTTGCCGGAACCGACAGGACCGCCGATGCCGATGCGAAGGGGACCATTGGCCTGGGTCATGTCGAGAACTCCGTGATGGCAAGGACGGCGAAGCCGAGCCCGATCAGCAGGCACAGCGGCGAATAATACCGGACATCGAGCCGCGCGAAAGGCTGCTCGGGCGTGAGCCGGCGCCACCAGGGCGTGAAGCCGGCAATGCCACGCCCGAGGAACACCAGCGCAATCAGCATCGATGTGGCGGCAAGGCCTTGCTTGGGAAAGGGCGAGGCAAAGACGCCTTCTAGCGCCATCGGCCACAGCGTCGCCAGGCCAAGGCAGGCGGCAACGGCAAAGCTGGCAAAGGGCGAGGGCATCTCACTGACGCCGCGAAAGCCGACGACAGCGTGGGCGCAGGACGCAGCGTCCCTGCCCGGCCAGACACCGCCTATGCCCCAATAGACGTGCAGAGCGGTGATGACGAGTAGGACGAGCGATAGCGTAAAGGCGAAGAGGATCATGAGCGAAACAGCCGCGAATATTGGGTTTCGTGTTTCATCGCCATGACGTCGGAGACGAAGGCGCAGCCGCCGAGATCGTCAAGAGTCGAGCCGGCGGCACGGGCCGCGGTCGCCAGCGCCAGCGGCTCGAAGCCGGCGAGCAGCGCGGTGGCGTCGTTCTGGCCGACGACGCCGAGCCTAATCGCGGCCTGGACAAGATTGGAGAAGAAGGCCTGCAGGAACGCAGAGAGTGCATCCTGCAAGGCGATGCCATTGCCGCCAGCGACGGCGCCGACGGCGACGCAATAGGCGCAGTCTTCCGACAGACGCTGCAGCACCCGGCTTGGCCAAGCCGACGCCGCCTTCAAAAAGGCGGCGCCCTGCAGCATGGTCTCGGCATGTCGCTCGCGCGAGCCGGCCAGGGCCTCGGCGAGTGCGGCAATCTCATCCAGGTCGCCGGCTTCGCGGGCACGCCGCCAGGATTCGGCGAACAGCACGGCGTCGTTCCAGCCCGAGCCCATCTCGACCAGCGTCTCCAGCCAGGCAGCGAGGCTTTGCCTGTCGGTTATCAGGCCGTCATGCACGGCGCGTTCAAGGCCATGGCTGTAGGAAAAGCCGCCGACAGGAAAGGCCGGCGACAGCCATGCCATCAGCCGCAGCAAGGCGATGCCGGAAGGCTGGTCAGTCATGATGGTGGTGGTCGTCATCATGCGAATGGGAATGGCTGTGCGAATGGGAATGCGATTCAGAATGGCTGTGCGCATGCGCCTCGGCATGGGCATGACCGTGATCATGACCGCCATCGCCGGAATAGGCGCCGCGTACAGGTTTGAATGGCTCGGAGACGTCGCTCACCGTGGCGCCGAGCCCCTCCAGCATCGCCTTGATGACATGGTCGCGCAGGATGAGGATGCGGTCGGTCTCGATCGCCGCGGCAAGGTGGCGATTGCCGATATGCCAAGCGAGTTCGGCCAGATGCACGGCACTGCGAGCGCGAATGTCATAGACCTCTTCATGCGCGGCGACGATCTCGACATGGCGGCCATCCTCCAGCACCAGCCGGTCGCCATCATTCAAGGCGACCGCCTCCGGCAGATCGACCAGCACCTTCTCGCCGCCTGACGTCTCGATGGCGCGACGGCGCAGATGCCGCTCGTCGTGAGCAAGCACAGCCTTCGCGTAAGGCACGGTCGGCCCCGCCTCTGCGCCTGCCAGCACGGAGACGGCACGCGGAAACTTGGTGAAGTCGGTGCGGATGTCGAGCTTCATCTGGAAGATCCTCCATTGGCCTGCGCGCGGGCGCGGGCCGGGCGGGCCAGCACGCGGTCGAGATAGGCATTGACGCTGTCGGACTCTATCGGGAACCGGCCGGCGCGGGCCCAGCCGCCCATATCGCCGAGCAGCACGTCGATGGCGGAAAACCGGTCGCCGAGGGCAAAGGACTTGTCGCCAAGCCGGCGGTCCAGCGCCTTGACCTCCGTGGCGAAGTCATGCGCCGCGGCGGGGCCGACATCGACACGGACCTCCTTCGGCAGCAGGAAGCGGTGGCGCACCTTGTTCCACAGCGGCGCTTCGAATTCCGACTGGGCAAAATGCATCCAGGAATCCATCTCGGCGCGGCCTGCGAGACCGGGATTGGCGCCCATGCCCTTATCGGCATGCTTATCGCCGAGATAGATGCAGATCGCCGCCGAATCCGTCACCTTCAGCTCTTCGTCGATCAGGATCGGTACCTTGCCGGACGGGTTGAGCGCATAGGCTTCCGGCGAGCGCAATTTGACCTCGACGAATTCATAGGGCTGCCCGAGTTCCTCGAGCATCCAGAGAACACGGCTGACCCGGGACCCGCGCGATCCGACGGCCTTGTACATTGTTGAAACCTGCCTTTTGCGAGAAGCATAGAGCCTGTTCCATCCCGATGGTATCGGGATGGGCTCTAGCTTTTTGTTTGAGCATGATCTTTTCCGAAAACCGGTTCCCACTTTTCGGGATCATGTTCTAGACCATCCGCTGCCGTCATACGATCGTGTCGAAGAGCCGCAGGATGAACGATACCTGATAGATCAGCGTGCCGGCGACGAAGACGATGTGAAAGCGGCGATCGCGGACCAGGATGGCTGCGATGCACAGCGCAACGAAAACCGGGGTGCGGATGAGATATTCATTGCCGTAGTGGGCGAAATGCTCCGGCCCTTTCAGCAGCGTGTCGACGACGTCGAGCAGATGGTCATCGCCAGCAGGCCGAAGAACCAGGCGCGGCGCGAATAGAAGAAATCCTCGTAGCCGGTGTAGTCGAGCATGGAGTCCGGGAACAGCAGCGCGCAGAGCAGGAACAGCGTGACGGCATAGAAGATGAGGAACAGGTACGTGCCGAAGGTCCAGGTCTCAATGGCGTAGAGGCCGAATTCCCACCACCAGAAATGCACCAGCAGCAACAAGCATCGAGCCGACCCAGGCCAGATGCACGGGATAGAGCTTGTACTGGCCGGGATGCTGAACGATGCGGGCGAGCCCCGACAGCAGCCGCGTCACGCCGAGACCGATCACCATGCCCATGACGATGCGGATATGCGGGAAGACGTCGTGGGGAGAGGCTATTTCGGTGGCCATGCCTGATCACTATTCGGCTTCTGCTCGACGGCATATTGCGGCGTACGGATTTCAGCCGCAACGCATTTTGCCCGGGCAATCGAACTGCCCGCGTCAAAACAGAAAATACCTCTGCGCCATCGGCAGCACGGTCGCAGGTTCGCAGGTCAGCAGCTCACCGTCGGCGCGCACCTCGTAAGTTTCGGGGTCGACCTCGACATGCGGGGTGGCGTCGTTGAGCACCATCGAATGCTTGCCGATGCCGCCGCGGGTGTTTTCGACCGCGACCATGGCCTTGTCGACGCCGAGCCGGCCTTGCAGGCCTGACTCGAAAGCTGCCTTGGAAACGAAGGTCACCGAGGAGTTGGTCAGCGCCTTGCCATAGGCGCCGAACATCGGCCGGTAGTGCATCGGCTGCGGCGTCGGGATCGAGGCGTTGGGATCGCCCATCGGAGCCGCGGCAATCGAGCCGCCGACCAGCACCATCTCCGGCTTGACGCCGAAGAAGGCCGGGTTCCACAGCACGAGGTCGGCGCGTTTTCCCACCGCCACCGAGCCGATCTCCTTCGACAGGCCATGCGCGATGGCCGGGTTGATGGTGTATTTGGCGATGTAGCGGCGGACGCGGAAATTGTCATTGTCGCCGGTTTCCTGCGGCAGCGAGCCACGCTGGCGCTTCATCTTGTCGGCGGTCTGCCAGCAGCGGATCGCGACTTCGCCGACGCGGCCCATGGCCTGGCTGTCCGAGGAGATGATCGAGAAGGCGCCGATGTCGTGCAGTATGTCTTCGGCCGCGATCGTTTCCTTGCGGATGCGGCTTTCGGCGAAGGCGATGTCTTCGGGGATCGATGGCGACAGGTGATGGCAGACCATCAGCATGTCGAGATGCTCGGCCAGCGTGTTGACAGTGTAGGGCCTGGTCGGATTGGTCGAGGACGGGATGACATTGGGCAGGCCGCAGACCTTGATGATATCGGGCGCGTGGCCGCCGCCGGCGCCTTCGGTGTGGAAGGCATGGATGGTGCGGCCCTTGATCGCCGCGACGGTATTCTCGACGAAGCCGGACTCGTTCAGCGTGTCGGTGTGGATCATCACCTGCACGTCATGGTCGTCGGCGACCGACAGGCAGCAGTCGATGGCCGCAGGCGTCGTGCCCCAGTCCTCGTGCAGCTTCAGCGAGCAGGCGCCGGCGAGCACCATTTCTTCAAGGGCGGCCGGCAGCGAGGCATTGCCCTTACCCGACAGGCCGATGTTCATCGGGAAAGCATCGAAGGACTGGATCATGCGCGCCATGTGCCACGGCCCCGGCGTGCAGGTGGTGGCCAGAGTGCCGTGCGCCGGACCGGTGCCGCCGCCGAGCATGGTGGTGATGCCGCTCATCAGCGCTTCCTCGATCTGCTGCGGGCAGATGAAGTGGATATGCGCGTCGAAACCCCCGGCGGTCAGTATCTTGCCCTCGCCGGCGATGATCTCGGTGCCGGGGCCGATGATGATGGTGACGCCGTCTTGAGTGTCCGGATTGCCGGCCTTGCCAATGGCGGCGATGCGGCCGTCCTTGAGACCGATATCGGCCTTGAAGATGCCGGCCGACGCATCGATCACCAACGCGTTGGTGATGACCGTGTCGACCGCGCCCTGTGCCCGCGAAACCTGGCTCTGGCCCATGCCGTCGCGGATAACCTTGCCGCCGCCGAATTTCACTTCCTCGCCGTGAACGGTGAGGTCCTTTTCCACCTCGATGAACAATTCGGTGTCGGCCAGCCGCACCTTGTCGCCGACCGTCGGGCCGTACATCTGCGCATAGGCGGCGCGGGTAATTCTAGCCATCAGCAACTGCTCCCGAAATGCGGCCGCGAAGCCGTGCTCCACATTGCCGCCATCCTATGGTCACGCAATGACCTGCTACGCGACACCTTGTGTTCCCATTTGGCGGTTGAGGTGAACGAGTCACCCCAAAACGACCGTTTGCCAAATCGATGGAAGGAAGATCCATGCGCAAAACGATACTTATCGCAGCCGCCGCCACCCTGGCCTTGGCGAGTGCAGCCAGCGCTCAGCAACAGCCCGCGCAGCAACAGCCCAG
Source organism: Mesorhizobium amorphae (assembly GCF_014843845.1). Classification (GTDB taxonomy): domain Bacteria; phylum Pseudomonadota; class Alphaproteobacteria; order Rhizobiales; family Rhizobiaceae; genus Mesorhizobium; species Mesorhizobium amorphae_A. The sequence goes on from NZ_JHQS01000011.1 coordinate 47,377, forward strand.
CCAGCCGCCGGCAGCCCCCGCCGCGCCCGGCGCGCAGCCGGCCGTGCCGACGATCCAGAGCGTGAACATCGTCGACATCACGGAACTGCCCAAGGACACCCAGACGCAGGTCAACCAGGTGATCGCCCAGCGCGGCGAGGGCGGCCTGCAGAAGCTGCGCAGCTCGATCGACGCGACGCCCAAGGTCAAGTCGGCGCTCGAAGCCAAGGGGCTGACCTCGGCGCAGGTGATCGCCGCCAGCATGAACACCGACGGCGCACTGACGCTGATCACAAAGAAGGCGAGCTGATCCGGGAAAGCGAGCTGACGCGTGGCTGCGGCGGGCCGACACCCGGCCCGCCCGCCACATCAGCAAGGGAACCTTCGCCGGGCGGGATTCGTTTCTATCTTTTCGCGCTGAACCGCGTCCCGAAAAGAGTTCCGTCTGGAGCGAGCGATGGCGATTACCCTCACGACAAGATGGCTGCAAGCGATGGCCGCGCTGGCGCTCCTCGCCGCGGCCGGCTCCCCCACAGAGCTCAACGCGCAAGGGCTTGGAAGCACCGAGACCGTCGACCGCATCATCGGTTCGGAGGTCAAGCAGGAAGAGACCAGGACAAGCACTGAAGCCGGGAAGGTCAGCATCGCGATCGACCGGACGCGGCAAAACATCGGCACCGTGCGCAAGACGTCCAAGCTCGACAAGGTCGATATCGTGTTCCTCACCGATGCGGCGCGCAGCGAAGGCGGCCCGCCGCCGGCGATCGAGACCAAGATCAAACAGCATCAGGACGATATCGCGGAGCTGCGCAAGGAGATCGAAGCGAACGCGCTGCTGTTCAATGCCATCGATTCCAGGCGCGTGGCCGCCGAGGACGTTCTCGCCGTCGAGTTCGACGATCCGGGAAAAGTCGTCATCTATGCGGCGGCCAAGCCGTCGGGCTGAGCCGAAAGCGCTGCTTGTTTCCATGCATGTCGCTGCTCCAAAACCGCTCAGCACTTTTGGGCGACATGCATCGGCAATCGATCTCACAGCTTGCCCATCACCTTCTGCTGGAAGCCGTAGACCTCGCGCTTGCCGCCGAGCGGCACCAGCGTGACGTCGCGCTCCTGGCCGGGCTCGAAGCGCATCGCCGTTCCGGCGGCGATGTCGAGGCGCATGCCGCGCGCCCTGGCACGATCGAATTTCAACCCTTCATTGGTCTCGAAGAAGTGGTAGTGGCTGCCGACCTGGATCGGCCGGTCGCCGCTGTTGGCCACTTTCAGCGTCACGGTCGGCAGGCCCTTGTTCAGTTCGATCTCGCCGCTCGCGGTGATGACTTCGCCCGGGATCATCTGAGGCCTCACAGCACGCCGAAGACGAGGCCGACGCCAATCGCCGCGCAGGCGGCGCCGGCCGCACGGGCAAAGCCGCGGAAGCGCATACCAAGGCCCAGACCAGCCGCAATGCCCGTCGCATGGAGCAGCACGGTGGCCGCGGCAAAGCCGGCCATGTACTCCAGCCCGCCGGCATTTTCGGGCACCTCGGTGCCATGGGCGTGACCGTGGAACAGCGCGAACAGGCCGATAATGGCAACCCCTGCCGAGACAGGCAGATCGACCGCCAGCGCCACCAGCAGGCCCAAGGCCACGACGGAAGCGAGGATGCCCGGTTCGACGAAGGGCAGCGGCACGTGCAGCATGCCGAGCGCGCCGCCGACCAGCATGACGCCGACAAACGCCGCCGGCCAGGCCCAGATCGCCTTGCCACCCTTGAGCACCGCCCAGAGCCCGACGGCGATCATCACCGTCATGTGGTCGAGGCCCGACAGCGGATGCATGAGGCCGGCCGCAAAGGACGAGGTGGTGCCGACGCCGACATGAGCGTAGGCGGGCATGGCGGCGGCGAGCAGCAGGATCGCCGCGAGCGTGGTTCGTTTCATCGGAGCTGATATCATCGAAATGCCTTCTCTGCTGACAGGGTTCGTGCCGGTCACGCGGCCTTGCGGGGGCCGCAGCCCTCGGCCTTGAGCACGCGCTTGGTCGAAGCAGGATATTTCTCCAGCTTCGCTGCTGGGCGGATCGGCCGCGGCGAAAAATTGCCGCCGCAGTTCGGGCAGACACCGCCAAGCACGTTTTCCGCGCAATCGGCGCAGAAGGTGCATTCGAACGTGCAGATCAGCGCATCCATCGCCGCCGGCGGCAGGTCCTTGTCGCAACATTCGCAGTTTGGGCGCAGCTCGAGCATGTTTTTCTCCTCACCGTATCGGTTCGTGCACGGTCACCAGCTTGGTGCCGTCGGGAAACGTCGCCTCGACCTGGACGTCGTGGATCATCTCGGCGATGCCGTCCATCACCTGCGCGCGGGTGACGACATGGGCGCCGGCCTCCATCAATTCGGCGACCGCACGGCCGTCGCGAGCACCTTCGACGACGAAATCGGTGATCAGCGCAATCGCCTCCGGATGGTTGAGCTTGACGCCGCGTTCGAGCCGCTTGCGCGCCACGATCGCCGCCATGGCGATGAGCAGCTTGTCCTTTTCCCTCGGCGTCAGGTTCATGCGTTTTCCTAAGAGGTAGAATCAAAGTGGCAGAATCAGAGTGACCATAATTTGGGCAGGCCCGCCCGCCCGTTGAGCAATTCGACAAGCGGAACCAGCCGCTTGCGGAGCTGGTAGCCGTCCTCGGCAAACAGCCTCGCAAGAAGCTTGCCAGATTTTTTCACGCTCCAGGCACTGGCGTCGCCCTCACCGCCGATGATTGCGCGAACCGGGTCGAGAAACGCCTCGGCGCGCGGCGAGACCAACAGCACCGTCGTCATCGCGGCGGCGCCGCCGACGACGGCCGCACGGCCAAGGCTGGCGGCAATATCCGGTCCGATACGGAAATCCTCGGCGTGGACGAGCGCGCCGTCCTGGCGGACGCGCCAGCGGTCGTGAAAACCGCCATGCGTCGTGCGCTCGCCCATGGCCAGGCGGCCGAAGACGGTGGCCTCGAGCAGCAGCGCCTCGGCATCGGCGGCAAGCTCGACATCGAGCGTGCGGGCGAAGGCCGCCCGATCGAAGACGATGGTTTCCTGCGGCAGCCAGGCGATGCGGCCGCCGGCGCCGACGGTCAGCCTCACCCGCACTTCGGCGCGATCCGATGCCGCGCGATAGATTTTTTCGCAGGCCTGGGTGGTGATCGAGGCCGAGGCACCGGCGCCGACATCCACCTCCCAGTCGAGACGGTCGCCACCGGTCAGGCCGCCGGCGGTGTTGATCAGCACGGCTTCGAGCGGATCGGCCGAGACTGAAGGCATGCGGATCTTGGCCGAGCCGTCCTGATAGAGACGCCGAAGGCGCGTGCGACCATCGCTCCTGCCGCAGAAAAGCCTGGCTCGCCCCGCAACACGCTGGGCCGCGGGCGCCGAAGTCGAGATAGTTTCCATCATGTCCACACGACCAACGTTAAGCACTCCCGTGGCTTTGTCGATATATAGCTTGTTGCCTCACAACGTTTCGGTTTCTATAGAGAGAGCCACCTTGGAACGGTCACGCAGCGCCTGGCGGGGTATAGGGCGACGACGACGATGTGAATCCGGGGACAAAGGGGCGCTGATCAGTCGGCGTCGGGAAACGACAAAGTTGGGGAAGAAACCGAATGGCTGACCAGCTGGCAACGGACATCATCGAGAAGATCAAGGCTCATGCCGAGCCTGGCGGCGAAGAGATCACCGCCAATACCGAATTGACGTCGCTGGGCATCCATTCGCTGGAACTGACGGAGATCATCTTCGATCTCGAAGAACAGTATGGCATCGAGATCGAGATGAACACGGTCGATGCCTGGAGCAATTTGAAGAATGTCGGCGACATGGTCGAGGCTGTTCGCGCGCTGATCGCGAAAAAAGCCTGACCGAATGCTGAAGCGCGTCGTCATTACCGGCATCGGCGGGCTCTGCGGGCTCGGCACCAATGCACCGGCAATCTGGAGCGAGATGCGCGCCGGCCGCTCGGCGATCGGTCCGATCGACAATCCGCTGCTGCATGATTTGAAGGTCAAGATCGGCTGCGAAATCAAGGCGCTGCCCGAGCACGGCATCGACCGCAAGCAATTGGTGTCGATGGACCGGTTCAGCCTGCTGGCGGTGATTGCCGCGCGCGAAGCCATGCAGCACTCCGGATTGACCGCTCATGCGGACAACACCTACCGCATGGGCACCATCGTCGGCGTCGGGGTCTGCGGGTTCGAGGCGGTCGAGGAAAACTATCGCGCGATTTTGATCGAGAAGAAGAACCGCGCCGGCATCTTCACGGTGCCGAAAGTCATGCCGGGCGCAGCCTCCGGCCAGGTCAGCATGCATCTCGGCCTGCGCGGGCCGGTGTTTGGCGTCACCTCGGCCTGCTCGTCGGCCAACCACGCGATCGCCTCGGCGGTCGACCAGATCCGGCTCGGCCGCGCCGACGTCATGGTCGCCGGCGGCACCGACGCGCCGCTTGTGTGGGGCGTGCTGAAGGGCTGGGAGGCGCTGCGCGTTCTGTCGCCTGACACATGCCGACCGTTCTCGGCCGACCGCCAAGGCCTGATCCTCGGCGAAGGTGCCGGCATGGCGGTGCTGGAAAGCTACGACCACGCCGTGGCGCGCGGCGCCACCATCCTGGCCGAGATCGCCGGCACGGGCCTGTCCGCCGACGCATCCGACATCGTCGCGCCGACCATCGAAGGGCCGGAAGCGGCGATGCGCTTCTGCCTGGCGGACGCCGGGCTCAATCCGGAGGATATCGACTACCTCAACGCGCATGGCACCGGCACCAAAGCCAACGACCAGATCGAAACGGCGGCGATCAAGCGCGTTTTCGGCGAGCACGCGCATTCGCTCTCCATCTCCTCGACCAAGTCGATGCATGCGCACTGCCTTGGCGCCTCGGGCGGCTTGGAGATGATCGCCTGCGTCATGGCGATCCGCGAAGGCATCGTGCCGCCGACGGCGAATTTCCGCGAGCCGGACCCCGATTGCGATCTCGACGTGACGCCGAACGTGGCGCGCGAGCGCAAGGTGCGCGTCGCGGTCAGCAACGGCTTTGCCTTTGGCGGCACCAATGCGGTGCTGGCCTTCAAGGCGGTCTGAGGCCGTCGCACCATTTGGCCGGAACTTTGCCGGCCATATTGATCGGGGCCGGGCCTGCTTCTAATTCTTTGCGACCCGCCCCTTGCGCCGCTTCCGATTCCGGAGCCTTCCATGACCGACCTGTCCGCCTTTCCGATCACCAAGCGCTGGCCGGCCAAACATCCAGACCGCCTCCAGCTCTATTCCGCGACAACACCCAACGGCGTGAAAATCTCGATCGCGCTGGAGGAACTCGGCCTTCCCTACGAGGCGCACGCAGTCAACATCGGCAAGAACGAGAGCTGGACGCCGGAATTCCTGTCGCTGAACCCGAACGGCAAGATACCGGCGATGATCGACCCGAACGGTCCCGGCGGCCAGCCGATCGGCCTGTTCGAATCCGGCGCCATCCTGCTCTATCTCACCGACAAGACCGGCAAGCTGATCCCTGCCGACCCGATCCGGCGCTACGAGACGATCCAGTGGGTGTTCTTCCAGATGGCCTCGATCGGGCCGATCTTCGGACAGGTCGGCTTCTTCAACAAATTCGCCGGGCGAGAGATCGCCGACAAGCGGCCTCTGGAGCGCTACCGCGACGAATCGCGGCGGCTGATCGGCGTGCTGGAGACCAGGCTCAAGGGTCGGACATGGATCATGGACGACGACTACACCATCGCCGACATCTCGATGCTCGGCTGGGTGCGCAATCTGATCGGCTTTTATGAGGCGCGCGAACTGGTAGGCTTCGACGATTTCCCGATCGTCGCGGCATGGCTGGAGCGCGGCCTCGCGCGGCCCGCGGTGCAAAAAGGCCTAACCATTCCCGCAAGGGGCTGAGCGCGGCCGGCCGCAAGGACGGGAACCGCGACTGGGACCTATTTTGCCTTGGCTTTGGACCCGCCCCGGCCGACGACGGAGGCCGCGAGCGACGCTACGCCTCGCGCGGTGGCGACGACCGCTCCGGCCGCAACGCCGGCTGCCGTGCGAACGGCGCCCTTCGAGGTGCTTGCCGCCGGTTTCCTGGCCTTGGTGGCTTTCGGGGCGGCGCCGGGCACCACTTTCCTCGGCGCGGCCTTGCCGAAGGCAGGCTTGGCGTCCTTCGAACGCTCGGCGATTGCCGGGCCGGCACCCGCTTTTGCCTGCGTTGCCCTGGGTTGAACTGACTTGCCCTTGGCGGGTTTTTTGGTCCTGGTTGCCATCGGATTTTCCCTGATCCAGCTAAATGCCGTGTCGGGCATAACGACCGGAAAGTCTTAAGGTTCCCCGACCAACAATGCTAAAATCCGGCATGATCGCCGATGACAAGATCAGCGGGCCGCCGCCGCGCCAGCACGCGGTCGATGTTGGGCATGTCGTTGGACGCGATCCAGGCGCGGGCGTCTTCATCGGAGCGGCCATGCCCGTGCCAGCGCACCAGCAGGCGGCGTTCGAGCTCGTCGCGCGGCACGTCGACGAAGATGGTGAAATCGAACAGCGGCGCCAGCCGCGACCATGGCTCTTCGTCGAGCAGGAGATAGTTGCCCTCGACCAGGATGAACTTGGTGCCGGCACCGACGATTGCCGCGGCGGCGCGCGACAATTCCATGCTGCGGTCGAACACCGGGATGGCAATGTCGGGCTCGCCCGAGCGGATGCGCTTCAACAGCGTTTCGAAGCCGGCAAAGTCGAAGGTTTCCGGCGCGCCTTTTCTTGGCCGAAGGCCGCGCTGGTTGAGCACGATGTCGTCATAGTGGAAGCCGTCCATCGGCACGACTTCCGAGGATCCTTCCGGCAGCAGGTCATGCAAGGAGCCAGATAGCGTCGACTTGCCGGCGCCGGGAGGGCCGGCGATGGCGACGACGAAGCGGGGCGCCTTGCCGGCACGCTTGAAGATGGTGGCGGCGAGATGGGCGATTTCGGACATGAGGCATTCCTGGCTGGATGTTCCGCAGGGTGATCGGCGTATCTTGGCGGCAGTTGGTGGAAATTTCAAACGCGGCGTCGGCGCCTCAGGCCGGGACGGACCGGCCGATGCGCAGGAAGTCGCCGTCGAAGGCAATCTCCTTCGTCGCACCGTCGGCCGCGAGGATGCGCATCCGGTCGCGCACGGTTTCGATGTCGCGCGGTGGCTCGCCGCCGGCCAGGGGGACGGCGCCGATGACATGGCGGAACGATACCGAGCGCCCTTCGGCAAGCGCGAAGGCTGTCGCCACGCCTTCACGCTTCAGCCAGTTGTCGCCGAGCGAGGCGGCATGGCCGACGGCAGCGCGGCCGTCCTCGATGCCGAGCACGCCGCGGTGGCGGCCGTTCCAGGGCGCATAGTCGCGCCCGCCATTGCTGAACCACAGCATGGTGACCGGCAGTTCGGCCGGGTTCTTCAGCACCAGCACCAGATCCTGCTCGGCATGCCGGGCGAGCGCCGTCCAGCCCGGCCCGCCGTGATCGGCCTCGACCAGAGTGAGGAAATCCTCGCGCACCCGATCGTTGCGGTACTCGCCGAGGTCGGTCGTACCGCCATCGGCGGTTGGAAACCGCGCCAGGTCGGCGGAACGTGCGGGATAGGCGAGCATGAAGCGGCCGCGGGCCGGATCGGGCTCCAGCGGATCGGCGGGAGTGGCGGCAAAGCGCTTGGGCGAGAAGGCCAGCCTGCCGCCGTCGCGCATCGCCGTCATCGGATGATGGGCGATGGAAATGGCGCCGGCGCCGTCTGAGAAGACATGTTCCTGGTAGAGGAAGGGATGGCCGTCGCGGAGGGTGAGCACCTTGTCGACGGCGGCACCCATGACCTTGCGGCGCAGCCGGAAGGCGGCGCGCCAGCCATCGGCGATGGCGCTGTTTTCGACGACATCCCAGGCACTGTTGGCCGGCCAGCCATGCAGCGGCGCCGCCTCGACGTCGCTGCGCGAAAACGGCGCGCAGAGGAAATCGCCTGACAGCCGCACCGTGCCCTCGGGCAGGTTTTCAGGCAGCGTTTCGCGCGGCGCGCCGACCCAGGGCGCGCGATGCAATGGGTTTAGCCGGCGGCCATCGATGTCGACCGCCATGTCGGCGATGTGGCCGACCGTGAGATCGAGCGAGACCGAAATGCCCGTTGCGCCGATTGTGAGCGTGTCCATGTCCACCTGCCGATTCTGCCGGCGCCAGCAAAGCCCGGTCAGCGCGTTTGGAGCAAGCGTTGAGACCGGCATTTTGCATCAGGCTGTGCACGAGCCCAGCGTGAGGCGGCCACGTGTCGACTTGTCGGCGCCGCCCCTCATTGCCCTGCCGGGCATTTCTCCCCGTAAACGGGGAGAAACTAGCAGGCCGCAGTGTCGGCGCTCTCCTGCGACGCAGGCGACTGGCGAAATCAGAGATGAGAGCGTCCCTCGCCCCGTTTACGGGGAGAGGATGCCGGCAGGCAGGTGAGGGGCAGCGCCGACGCCAAGTCATCGGCGATACCACAGCAGCAGCCACCCGCTACTGCCGCTTATACTCCCTGACCGGCGACTTGGTGCCGTCGGTGTAGGTGACCTGCACCGACATCGACTTCACGCTGTCGGCGACCTTGAAATAGGGCTGGTAATCGTAGGGGATGGCGTAAGGGTCCTTCTTGTCGCAAGGCGGCATCTTGATCTCCTTGTCGAGCGCAGCGCCGTTCAGGCCGTAATGCACCTGTTTGATGGCGCAGCGGAACGACAGCATCTGCGAGAAATAGACCAGGCCATGGTTGCCGCTGGCATCGAAGGCGATCCACGACGTCCAGAACTGGTCGAGGATCTGCTTCGCGCCTTGCTGGAGGGCGGCGTCGGGATCGAAGCTGATGTCGAACGGGCCGGTCTCGCGTCCGCGGAGATCGAGATACTTTATGCCGATCGTGGTGGCTGCGGTGCTGTCGGGCAGCTCAAAACTCGGATTGGGCATCGGCTTGCCGGTCCGCTGGTCGTTCATCGCCATGAAACCGGTGTCGGTGAACGGGCCGCTGTTGCCCAAGCGCCAGGAAATGGCGGTCGCCGGCTCGGGCAGCGAAATGGTCATCGACCAACCCTGGTTCGACCGCATCGGCGTCAGCGTCGGGGCGAAGAGCGCAGGATCGAGCACGTCGCCAAGCGCTGCCACCCGGCTGCGGCTGCGGTCCAGCCAGTCGGCAAGCTCTCTCTGGTCGACAAAATATTTGAGCAGCCCGCCATCCTTCTCATAGGCGACGAATTTGGTCAGTGCCTGGGCTTCGCTGCGCTTGTCGGACAGCGACTGGCTGCCGAGGCGATCCTCGGAAAACTCCTGCGCCAAAAGGAAATAGGCCGGGGCGAAATCGGCATGGGCCGCGATGAAGGCGTTGAGCTTGTCGAGGCGCTGGACATCGTCGAACTGCATGAGATGGACCAGCTTGATCGACAACGCCTTGCCCTTGTCGGAGAGCGCGCCGAACACCTCGCGGGCGCCGGCCTTGCCGTCCTGTACCCGAAGCAGCGTTGCAAAGCGGGTGTAGGGATCGACGGCGTCGACATCGAAGCCGGCGAAGGCGAGGTAGGAGCGCCGCGCATTGAGCATGTCGCCCGACAGTTCGTAGACGCGGGCATTGTGGTAATACTCGTCGGGACGCTTGGGGTCGGCGATCGCGCCGCCCTGCGCGGCAAGGGCGGCAAAACCCTTGGCGATGGTGTCGATCGAGGCGGCGATCTGCTCGGTCGTCGCCTGCAGCTTTTCGGCCTGCGCCACCTGCTGCTGCTGGCCGGCGGCCAAAGTGTCGGTGGTCTGCTTGACCGCTTCGACGGTCTTTTGCGTTTCGGCACCTTGCACGGTCTGCTGCTGCTGGTTGGAGGCAATCTCCTCGGTCTTTTTCGCCACCGTGTCGGTCGACTGTTTGACGGCTTCGACCGTCTTCTGCGTCTGCGTGACCGTCTGCTCGATCCTGGCCACCTTCTCGGCGACGATGCCCATCGACTGCTGCAGCTCGGCCACCGCCGGCACCAGGCTGGCGATCACCCCGTTTTGCGAATTGGTCTGCTGTTGCAGGCCGTAGACGCCGCCGGCGACCGCCGCCGCGCTGGTGGCGAAAATCAGCGCCGGCACGGCCTTGGCCGCCAGCACCAGCTTGAGCACGACGGCAATCGCGATAATGACAGCCGCGACAGCGGCGATTAAAGCGATATAGGCGGCAAATGGCGCCAGCGGATTGAGCACGTCGGAAACAGCGCCACTGACGAACGCGACGCTGCCGGCCCACTTGCCGGTGCGGCCCAGCGATGCCTTGAGCAGCGACGGCGCCTTGGCGCCGAGTTCCATTCCACTCGTCATGTCGTTCCCCCAAGCCAATGCCGCGCGCATAATAGCAGCGCGGCCCCGTGAGCAAAACAGGAGAGGAAGCGGGCGTTTTCGGGGCATGGCAGGGTGCTGGGTGAGCGGCAGGACAGGGCCGCAGCGGAACCCGCCAATCGCCAAGGCTGGCGCCGCCCCTCATTGCCCTGCCGGGCATTTCTCCCCGTATAGTGACGGGGAGAAAGAGGCTGGCCGCAGCCCCGGCGCCCCATCTTGCGACGCTGGTGATTGGCGAGGCCGTTTATGACAGCGCCCCTCTCCCCGTCTGAAACCTGGGCAAATGCGTCACTACAGGTGTTAACCAAATGGACGCGGCAGGCGCGTTACGTTAGCTTCGCCGCATCTCAGCAACAGCCGCGTTCAGAACAGTCCAGCCCTTGTCCGACCAGCGTCCCATTCCGCTCATCCAGAAATTGATGGCCGCGTTCGCGCTGCTGGTGCTGATCGCCGGCTGCACCACGGCGCCGCCCGAGACTGTGCTGGCGGTGCCGGCGGCGCCGCAAAAATATGCGGCGATCGTCGTCGACGCCCGAACCGGCAAGCAGCTCTTCGAGGTCAACTCGTCGGCGCAGCGCTATCCGGCCTCGCTGACCAAGATGATGACGCTCTACCTGCTGTTCGAGGCGCTGGAGAGCGGCCGCTTAGCCAAGGAGACGCAGATCCCGGTCTCGGACAATGCCGCCAGGCAGCCGCCGACAAAACTGCGCTTCCGGCGCGGCGAGACGATCGACGTCGATTCGGCGATCCGCGCCATCGTCGTCAAATCGGCCAATGACGTGGCGGTGGCTGTGGGCGAATATCTCGGCGGCTCAGAGGAGCAGTTCGCCGCCATGATGACGTCCAAGGCGCACCAGCTCGGCATGTCGAGCACCGTGTTCCGCAACGCGTCGGGCCTGCCCGACGGCGGCCAGGTGACGACGGCGCGCGACATGGCGGTGCTGGGCATGGCGCTGCGCAACCGCTTCCCGCAGCATTTCCACTATTTCTCCGAAAGCGACTTCATGTTCCGCGGACGGCTGGTGCGCGGCCACAACGACATGCTCGGCCGGGTGCGCGGCGTCGACGGCATCAAGACCGGCTATATCAGGGCCTCCGGCTTCAACATCGTGACCTCCTACAGCGCCGACGGCCGCCAGCTGATCGTCGTGGTGATGGGCGCCGACAGCGCCCGCCAGCGCAACGACCATGTCGAGGCGCTGATCCAGCGGAGTCTGTCGCCAACGGTGGCGGATGCGAAGACGCGGCTGATGTTCGTGCAGCAGTAGGGCGCTTCGCACCTGCAGGCACGTTCGGCACCGCAGGCCGGCAGCGGGCGCCCTTCTCGCGCGATCGGCGCGAAGAAATCGAAGCGGGTGGTGCGCGGGGTGCGGAGGCGGGCGGTGAAGAGCGAGGCGGAGGGCGGCGCGAGCTAGCTTGATCATGTTTGCAGGCGCCGCCCCAGCGCTACGGCCATGTCGAGGTGACTGCAGCCTTACGCCGACGGCGGCGGATGGACGACCGGCGGGCTCGGGTAGTCTCTCAGTTTGAAATTAGCGGAATGATCAGCACGGCGACGACTTCGATGAGGGGGATTAGCACGTAGATGGCAAGGAAGCCGGCAATCCACATCCCGATTTTGACCAGCCAGGACAAATGAGGGGTCGCCCTCCAAGCGAAATATGCGCTCGCGACGCCCAAACCCAATGCGACAATGCCAATGAGCGGAGACCGCGTCATTGGCAGCATTAGATCACCAAAAACCAGAAAGATCGCGCTAATGAAGATTAACTGGGCCGCGAGCCCAAATAGAAACGCGCGTTTCACACGGCCCTCCCGGTGCTATCTTTTATCGGCATCGGGCGAAGGCTTTCGTTTTGTACGGCCCGCGCTTGCCCGACTTCGGGACAACAGCATCCATCTTGCCGCAAAGGTCCCTCATTGACCATAGCGTTTGCGAAACGCCAGCGGAGACCGGGCTCGCGATCGGTTGCCCGGTGACGGCAATTATGCTATAAATCTGGATATGGTGCTGATTCGCGCCAGCGACCCGCCGCAAGGCGGGTTTTTCGTTCAGGCTTGCGGGCCTTCGGGCTTGGCTTCTCGTTGGACGGCTGTTTTTCCGTTCGATCCAGCTCTCATTCGGCGCGGCGTACCCGACTGGATTCGAACCTGTGACCTCTGCGCGAGGAGGCAGCGCAATTGCCCGTTGAAGCCCGCCGCCGCTTCCGCTAAGAAGCCGTGGCTGGCCGGTTCACCGGCTGGTTCGTTTTCAAGATCGCCGATCCTGAAGGCACCCGTAGCTCAGCTGGATAGAGCGCTGCCCTCCGAAGGCAGAGGTCACAGGTTCGAATCCTGTCGGGTGCGCCAACAATGTAGTGAATTTGCTCCGTTTCTCCGTCGCGTCCAGTTACTGCTAAGACAGTCCCCTCATGGGGTAGCTTCAGTTTGAACACCGACATAAGCCGACCAGACCATCAAAACTGAATGCGCGACGGTAGGACCGATGAAGAAAGCGACCAAAGCCAAGATCGTCTATGCACCCGATGTATTAGTGCGGTTCTTTGCCCGCAGTGATTATCTCGACCGAATGGTCCTGCGCCCACTGAGTCACATCACGACGAGTTGGGAGGCCAGTTGGGATCATGCGGGGGCGCAGTACGAGCTTGAACCCGGAAGCTTTGCCGGTGACCTGAACCAGGTCATTAGGCAAATCGCATTCTCACCTCGACCAACCCGATATCACAACAATGAAGATGCCTTGGCTCAACGAGTCATAGCAGAACTGCGTTGGCCGATCCAAAAGAAGGCCGGTCGCTGGGAAGGCGCAGACTACCAAATGATCCTGGAGCAGGGCGCGTTCCAGGACATTGGCCAAAGGGAACTGGCCACAGCGGCGGCCGGCAGAGTTCATATGGCCCTCGATTTCGGCCAGTTGCATTTTGACGACATGGACGACGGTCACATGACGATGCTGGCCGGCTTGATGACGATCATGATCTATCATCGCTACAACGATGGCTCCTCGGTAATGCGTGAAGAGGAGGACGACACTGGGCATTTGACTGTCGGTGAAGCGGGATAATCGGTGCTTGCCGATTGCGGGGAGGGGAACCAATGCAACTTTGTGCAAGCTTTCGAAAAGAGGCAGGAAGGGTCTGGAAGCAGATGAAGGAGTCTAGCCGGCTTGGCTTGGCTCTGAGCGAAGAGACTATTACCGAAACATGCCTTTACAACATTGCGCGTCAACATCAGTCTGGGAATATTACCGTGATTCCAGCTACTAAACCTCAGGAGGCTAAACACGGGGCCGATTGGGAGTGGTGGTTCACGCGAAATGGCAAAGGTGTTGGCTATCGAGTACAGGCCAAGCGGCTCTTTCCTAGCGGGCGTTACGAGAGCTTGTTCAAGAAGGGTAGGCCGCTAGGCCAATTGAAGAAGTTAGTTTCGGCAGCAAAATCCGATGGTTTAGACCCGCTGTATTGCTTTTTTAATTTCGACTTTCCACCAAATGGATTTTATGGCTTTCACAATAACTGCCGCCACGATTATCGTGGCCCGAGCTTCTGGGGATGCACGATCGCGCTGCCACACGACGTGGAACTTATGGCTGCCGACGGCATCGACAAACTTCGCACAATTATGTCGCCTTGGCATTCGCTGGTGTGTCACCGACCCAAACTCAGCCTTCCAGACACTGTCATGAAGAATGTCCAAGATCTTGCCCGACCAAGGATCGGCGGGTCGGGCGCAAGGAAGACCTCAATTGAGGTTACAACCAGCGCCCGGGTACTCCCAGGGTATGTCGGTCGATTGATAGAGCGGGCCGCCTCGGTAGAGGAGACGCGTCGCTTCCTGGATTTTGACTATTGGGGCGATGAACCGAGCTCGGGACGGAATATAGCTGGGGTCGTGGTGGTTGACGACCGCAGTTAGTTGGCGCTGTGCTGGCAAGGTGATCCGGATGAACTACACCTTCCAGCAAATTACCGATCAATCCCCAATTCCGCGGCGGTGAACGCGTTGGCCGCTGCTTGCTGGTATAAAGGGTCGAGTTCAACGCCTAGCGCCAGAAGCGCGGCGATCCGTTGGATCATTTGGCGAAACCATTTGCGCTCATCGTCGGTCAACGGTTTATCGTCGCGTCGATCGGCTTGGCGGTAGCCGAGCCACTTCTTGAGAACGGGATAGCCGCCAAGCTGATAGGTCCAAACTGCTTCAGGAACGTGGGAGAAAAAAACATCATCGTTGATATATAGGTCACCAGTGCGTTCCCCCCAAACGTCAGCGCCCCATATCTCATTCGGGGTGTCGTCGATCGTGAACGGTCGGGGTTTCCATCGGCCCTTGCCGCCACCCCAATAGGTGACATTGACCTTCAAATCGCCGGGACGAAGGTTAGTGCCGTCGCTACGCTTGAGGGGACCAAGCGGGGCCGCGCATTCGCGCCCAAGAACGGCTTCGATCACATCGCGGGCATCGCGGTTGGCATCAAGCAGACGTGTTACCTGTTCCCCTTTAACGACAAGTTGTTCGAAAAGATTGAGGTCCTTAGGAATGGGCAGATGTGCCCAATCGGCCGAGAGTGCGCTCTTGTGTTCGGCCTGGTAAACTGGTGCATGGAGGATCGCGAAGCCTACGCGAAAAAGCTTCCCCACAAAGGCGCGGGCCACGTCGCTATCCCTTAAAAAAGTAATCGACGGGCTGTATCAGTTGGTTCGGTAAGCCCGAAATGCATGCCTAAAGCGCGCCAAACGGCTTCCGACAAATTAGCATACCGTTCAGCAGAAAACCCCTCTTGAACTTCGCGTGGAAATATTGCGGAACCTCGTTCATGGACATGGCGATTTGTGAGAGTTGATGAAAAAACCGGGCGCGATTCTGATAGCTTGCGAGGTTCGGGCACCGTCACGAAGAACTCATTACCTCTCAGGTTTTTATCAAATTCAGGGCGGCTTTCGTTTAACCATTTTCCACTAACTTCGTAGTACAAATATCGTTGGTCAAAAGGAAACAATAGATTTTCTACGATCTTGCTCCCAGCAAAACCGATTTTTCGCACGGAATCCCATTCTTTTCGCGCATCATATCGTGAGTATTTTTCCGCGAAAGCCGGATTTAGACTTATTGCTTCGTCGAAATTATTCGCACCAAGGTAATGTTGAATTCGTTGGGTCAGTTCGCGTTTGTCAGTGTCGATAACCGTGCCAGACAGTCCACGACTTGGCTCCACACCCTGATAGAACGTTGGAAAGAGCTCGTCCAAAGCGGGCCATGCTTCGTAGCCACCTTCGATCATCGTTGGCGACAGACGCCAACGGTTTTCGCGTGTCGGAGTAACAGGATCATACGGTGATGACGAATTCCCGACGCCGGCAGGTAAAGCCGCGACAAGTGCGGCCCGCTTGGCATTCGCCAAGCCCCAAAAGTCGCGGTAGTGAACCGCCGTTGCCGTCGGCTCGGTCTTGGCTTCAGCACGTTTCACAAGCGTGATTATGGCTGTTCCCGGCTGAATGCCGCGTGCATCCATATCCGTGCTGAAAGCGCTTTGGTCAGAAGTGCCAGCGCCCGGCAATCCTTCTGGGATGAGTTTGCCGGTCTTGTATTTATCGCCATTCAAATTGTCTATCCAAACACTGTGGAAGTTCGACAACAGCGACTTGCGCATGATCGGGTGCGAACGTCCCGTTAGGTACGATGAATTTGAAATATAGGAGACGATGCCAAATTTTGCCACTTCGCCGATGCGTTCTTCGGCCATGCGAAAGAAGCGAATATACAGATCATCAAGAAGCTGTTTTCGAACTCCATAGTCGAAATAAAGCGCGCTTTGCCCACGCTGTTTCTTTTTTGGGTTGCCGAATTCGTTACGCTTCACCTGCTTCGTTTTTGAATCGATGTCGTCTATAAGTTCTACACCCTTATAATGTGCTACTAACTCAGCTTCTTCGGCTTGTGCTGCTCCTGCAAATGCGTCGTAGGGCGGATTGCCGATGACGACGATGATCTTTGCATTTCGCTTTACCTCTTGAGAGGCATCGAACTCTTCGCGCATCTCGGGGAAGGTCAATTTCACGTCACCGTTATCCCGCCAACCTGAAAGCGAATTGGTGAGGAAAATCGTCAAGCGCCTGTCCGGGTCCGGCTTGGCCCCCAGACTATCGAGCAAAAGATAGAGTTGTAGCTGCGCGACCGCGAAAGGCGCGGTGAGGATTTCGAAACCGATCACCCGTTCGTGGAAGGCGCGGGACAGTTCTAAGCCGATTGCGGATTCATCGCCGTCCGCCTTCGCTTCATCGGCAATGCACCGCGCCACTTCCAAGAGATAGGCGCCGGTGCCGCAACAGGGGTCTAGGACGACAACATCGGGATCCGCAAGGCCGCGCGGGAGATTGAGCTCGGTCTTCAGAATGTGGTGAACCCGGCGCACTTGATAGCGCACAATTTCCGGGGGTGTGTACCAAACGCCCAAATCGTCACGAAGCTTCGGATCGAAGGCTTCCAAGAACGGTTCATAGAAGTAGGTGATCGCCGCCGCCGTTGTTTGTTCATCGATCGTCGGAAAAGTCATGCGCGCTCGAAACAGCGGGCGATTAACGCGGTTCAAAGTCGCGATGGCGCGGGCAAGATGATCCTCAAGCCCAAGTGCTTTCAGCCTCTTTGGATGTCGAATGTCGTGCAGGAGTGCATCAAGGAACGGGATCGGGAGGTAGCTGTGGGCGTCGTCGATTTCGAAATGGGTTTGGACGGGAACTGGACGTCCTTCAGCAATTGCCTTCAGGCGTTCTTCCTCCTTCGACTTGTCCCATAGCACCCACGCGGCGAACAACGAATAGAACGCGGTTTGCACCAATGAAGACCGGAAGAAACGATCCCCCTTTTCGTCGTCAATGTCGAAGGAGAGGCCAAGCGCTTGGCGGTAATCATCCAACAATGGCTTGACTGCTTTCAGGTCGCCAGGAAGCTGGTCCTTCGCGTCGCGAGCCTGCCTCGCAAGCACCTTCGCCAAGCTGGAAGGATCGGCAAGCGGGGCATAATCAGTGACGGATCGTTCGAAGATTTCTAACAAGTCCGCAACCGCCGCGTCATCGACTTTGGCGTGTGGTCCGGCACCGGTGACGCCGGACCACACGTCTACAGTCTTAATCAGAACTCGCTTTTCTGGCGGAACGCTGCCTGTTACTGGACGGTCATAGCCCGCGATGCATGCGAGCAATCCGAAGCTCCGGACATTTGAAATTAAGACCACACCAGTTTGCGCGAGGTAGCGGCCGATTTGGTCGTTCTGTTCCGTTGAAACTGAAAGGTCTTCAAGTGAGGTGCTCGGCCGCTTTACTTCGCCATAGACGCCGACGAACATCTTATCGTCGCCAAGTACGAAGTCTGGCATGTCCCGCGCCTTCGCATTGGTTTCCGATGTGTTCACTCGCACTTGGAACGGAAGTCGGCCTTCCCTTAGTATAGCCGAAATCAATGTTTTGATTGCGGGATAGAACGTATTCTCCGTAGAGGAGGGCAGCGCTTCCAGTTGCCTTGTTTCGTTGACGTACTCGAGTATGGCGCGAACAATATTCTGCATTCCCTGTCCCAAATCCCCCGAATCGCCAATATTCTCGCATCATCACCGATTCGGGGACAGTGGCAGATCGCCAGCAACGTTGAAACAGTCAACGTCAGAGAACTACGAAGCTAATCTGAGCACTATTCCATTATGCGTATCGGAACGACAACGTCGTTCGCCCCTCTTCGCGAATCCACGGCAGAAAGCCGACGAGAGTCGCGCCCGGCAGGTCAGCGAGCCTGTCCAGCTTACAGCATCGTTGTGGCCCCGATATTGAAGGCAGCGCGCCTGTGGCCTCATCTGCTCGACGACCAAGTTATCCGCAAGGAGATTGCAGATATTAGGACCCGTTGGCAGCCGAGGCGCGCCTGCCGCGTGGTACAGCGATCCGGGTGGTGGAGTGTCTTGGCGCATTCCGCTCTTCCTGCATCACACTGAGCCAGGTGGGTGACCCTCAGCTTGATGCATGTGATAATATCGGACGATGGGCAAGACCGACGATCAACACGAAAAGAACTGTCCCCTTGCGGGCGTCGATCGTCGCCTCGAAGACGCACATCAACTGTGGCATCGCGCGGAGGCGGAGTATTTCGATCCCGAGAATTTTCGAATGTTCGCGCAGAACACCATTCAGACCCTCAGAACGGTCACCTGGCGATTACAGAATCACAAGGCCATCTTCGCGGACTTTGATGCCTGGTACGGACCCTGGCAGGAAAGGATGCGCGCAGATCAATTGATGAGGTGGCTCCACGACGCGCGTACAAAGATCGAGCATCAGGGCGATCTGGAAATCCACAGTTTCGTCCGCGCGGAAATCCTCGCATCATATCTCAGCTCTGAGGTGCCGCGCATGGAGGTGCGGGCGGAGTTATTCGCGACGCCAATGGAGTTGTTGAAAGGCATTCCAAAGGACGCGTTAGAAAAACACGTGCTCAAAAACGGAACGCTGCGTATCCAACGTCGGTGGGTTGAGAACAATCTGCCGGATCATGAGCTTCTCGACGCCCTCGCCATCGCCTACGGCAAGACAAAGGAAATCGTGCATGACGCGCATCGGCACCTTGGGTTGCCGGAACCAATGACAGTCGATGGCCGAACCGGCGAAAAATTCGACGCTCCGGCGCTTGGCTGGCGCATGCCATGCATGATTGCGCACGAGGCCCGCCGGGAGCTGTTGATTTCATTGACCAACGGGTCGCGCCTTTCGCTCGTTCCTCAAGCGCTTAACCTGACAGAGCAGGACAGAAAGGAACTGGCACAGAAAACCGATCTCAACCTATATTCCGCAATGAAGGAAAAATATGATTCACTCGACACTCTGAGTGAAGCCTACTTTGGCATGATCCGGCAGGTATTCAATCGCGACGGTTATCACGTGCCAATGATGTTCTTCTTCCGCGGTACTGAGCTCGTGAAATTCTTCGGCTACGAAATTGAGGATCGGGCGCAAAAGTACGTCATAAATAGGTCGCTCGCCCAAGAAGCGCTGCGCTATGGTGCTGATGCAGTTCTGATGGTGAACGAGGTTTGGACCTCGCTGATGAACGAGGTTGGTCCTTATGAATTTGCTGTAGACGCGCCCAACCGACAGGAAGCGCTCACCATGGTTCTTGTCCGAAAGGAGGGTGACATAATTCACTATCAGGCAATAATCCGGCGGGAAAACGACAAACCTGCGCTAGGAGAAACGAACGTTGCCCGGAACGGTGCGACCTATATCGCTGCGCCATTCTACGAGGCGTGGGGGCGACCTATACCAGCAGAGTGGATCGCGAAGAAACCGCCGTCTCGCTGAGCTCAATCGCCCTCGTCGTATCCACCTCGAACAGCGGCCTGCCGCAACGCGCCGCCGCACGGCAGCTGGCAAATCACATCTGCAGCCGCCAGGAGAGGGCATCTTGGCAAACGCGACGATCACTCCGGCACGCCGGCAATACCCAGCGCCTCGACGTAGCGCTCGGCGAACACCTTGTCCCGCCACGGGTTGATCTGCCTCTGCAGGCCGAGCGTGTAGGTCGGGAACGCCTCCATCAGCCGCCGCGCCGCCGCCTGCGCTTCGTCCGACCGATTGAGTTTGACCAGCGCCATGATCACCACCCGGTGCGAGGAGCCGTAATTCGGCATCTCGCGCAGCGCTCGTTCTCCCCAAGCCAGCGCCTCCTCGTAGCGTTCGAGCATCAGGTAGCTCATCGCGATGCCGGAAAGCGCGATGCCCTTCTCGGGGTCGACCGGGCTCAGCCGCATTGCCCTGTGGAAGTGCTCGATCGCGGCGAGGGGGCGGCCGGAATGGGCGTTCACCCAGCCGCTGCCGGTATAGCCCTGCGCCGAATTGGGGTTGAGGAGCAGGGACCGTTCGATCGTGTCCAGCGCCGTCTCGTAATCCTTGGCGCTGTAGGCGATCACCTGCGCGGCGAAACGCAAGCTCGTCGGGTCGTCTCGCGCGTCCGCCAGCACCTCGCGGGCCATGCGCACGGCGACGCGGATATCGTCGGGCTCGTGCCAGCACTGACTCACGGACAGGCTGCGAATATAAGCACCGAGTGCCTTCGCCAGGGTGAAGCCAGGGTCGATGCTGAGCGCCTCGTTGGTGAGCCGGCGCACGTCGGCGAAGCCTTCGCGCGTCATGCTGTAGAAACGCGGCAGCGCACGAAGGTAGAGGTCGTAGGCACCGATGTAGTCGGTCGGCTTCATGCGCGCCTGCTTGATCTCCTCCAGCCGGATGCGCGGCTCGACCGCACCGACGACGCTCTCGGTCACCTTGTCCTGCAGGTCGAAGATGTCGCTCACGTCGCCCTCGAAGCGGTCGGTCCAGACATGGTGCCCACTGATCGCGTCCACCAGCTGCCCGCTGATACGCACCCGCGATCCTGCTCTGCGGATGCTGCCTTCGAGCACGTAGCGGACGCCCAGCTCGCGCCCGACCTGGCGCAGGTCCACCGCCCGGCCCTTGTAGGTGAAGGACGAGTTGCGGGCGATCACGAAGAAGGAATTCACCCGGCTCAATCCCGTGATGATGTCCTCCACCAGGCCGTCGGCGAAGTATTCCTGGTCGGGGTCGCCGCTCATGTTGGTGAAAGGCAGAACCGCGATCGAGGGTTTCGCGGGCAGAGGAGGCGGTGCCGTCACCGAGGCGCCGGCGTCGGTCTCGACGCGATAGGCGCGCACAGGCCGCTCGATGTTCTTGAGGCGCAGGTCGCCGAGCGGCGTGAAGCCGCCGTCGAGCTTGCCCTGAAGGTGGTCGTAGGCGGTGCCCGAGACGACCACGGCGCCGGGATCGGCGATGCTTTCGAGGCGGACAGCGATGTTGACACCGTCGCCGTAGAGGTCGCCGTCCTCCTCGCAGACCACATCGCCGAGATTGACGCCAATGCGGAAGCGAATCCGCTCCTCCTCAGGCGTCTCCGCCTCGTGTTCTGCCAAAGCCTGCTGGATCGCCATCGCCGAGGTCACCGCGTTGACGACGCTCGCGAACTCGCACAGCATGCCGTCGCCGGTGAGCTTGACGATCCGGCCCTGATGCTCGGAGACCAGCGGTTCGAGGAGGTCCTTGCGGTATGTCTTGAGCCGCTCGAACGTGCCGCGCTCGTCGCGCTCCATCAGGCGCGAATAGCCGACCACGTCGCAAGCCAGGATCGCTGCGAGGCGGCGCTGCGCGGTCATTGCACCGCCCGGCCAGGCGCGTGCACGCGGGCTGCCTCGCGCCAATTCCCCGCCAACTTCCAGACGCGCAACGTGCATGGCATCCATCTCTCCCAGCCGCCACCCGCCGCCGATTCAGAACGGAGAACGCAGCTTGACCTAGCCTTCACGAGATTTCGCTATCCCGCTTACGGAGGCGTGGAGCGATCCGGTCGTCGCACTAACAGCCAACCGGCGACACGCCCACGCAGCCTCTGGGGACGCTGACACGCCACTCCCAGAAGGTCGGAGATATTTGCTGCTTTTGGTAACCGGTTGACGCCACCGTGGCGGTGCTTTTGTCACCGCGATGTAACAGCGAGATGCCCTACGAAAGCGCGCATCGGGCATCACACCAGACGTTCGCGCTCAGAGGTGCTGAGGTCGGAAAGTGGCGCTCCTTGCCCCTTGAGATTGACGAAGCCCGGCATCCAGCTCAAACATCTCGACGTCTATCAAACCATCGTCCAGCAAAAAGCCGGGAAAAGACAATGCCGGGAAAAGACGGGGCGACCGACGTTGGGGGTGGGGTTTGGGGGGGCGCCGGTCACCCGTAGGACAGGGGGCCATAAAAATCGGAGAATGCTCAGGCCCTGATCCCACTATACCATTCATGTCCCATCGATAATACGGTTTTCTAGATCCCGGTTCTTGCATGGAACATTGGCGGGAAGCCGTTGCTTCTCCGGTGCAGGTGGGCAGCCAGCGTCATCGTTTCCTCACCTGGCGCGGGTTGCTTGCTCGGCCGCTGCTAACAGGCGGAACTGCCTCTTACCCCCGGATCGCGGGCGCCTTTTCGTGCATCAACAGCCATTTCCGCGGGCCGCGCTCGTTCGGAGAGCCCGGATATGCACCGCTCCAGCACCTCCAACCGAAATTTGTGCCTACGCAATTGTTGGCCGAGTTCGGCGAGCTTCAACATTCCGACAGAGCCAGATGTCTCCGCGATGAGTTCCCGCTCGAGGGCAGCTATGTGTTTTTTCAGTTCGAGGGCCTCGCCGAGCCGCACATCCCTGACCCAAGTTCGAGCGCGCATCGCACCATCTCCAGTCGGAAACCGGCCTGATCATGGCATGCGGCGGTTAAGCCTCGGCAATCCAATTGTCTCGAAATTTAGCAATCGCTAATCTGAAAGATGCGCGCGTCTTCCGTGCTGGAAGAAGGCGCGGGCTCTTGGCTGAGTTCTGTGGGCTGCATCGCGCGCTGGCGGCGATGCGATGGATGACAACCCTACCTATCTGGCCGCTCGGGATTCAAGCCATCGCGTGTTACCCTCCTGTTCGGGAGGATAAACGCCATGGCCTATTCATATCGGTGCAAGGACTATCCCGGCAATGAAGCCTGCCCGGCATCTTTCACAGCCGCGACAGAGGCGGAAGTGATGAAGCATGTCGAGTTGCACGGCGCGCTCGCTCATGGGGAAGACCCGGCGCAGTGGTCAGAGGAAGACCGTCAACAGGTCAAGGAGCTCATTTGCAGTTCGTGAGGCGAGGCCGTGTGAATAGGCCGGTGCAGCACCCTAGCCAAACCCCGACTGCACCGGCCCTGCGAGACTAGTAACCCAGCTCTGAAACGCATCTTATCGCAGATGGGCAATCTCTCATATGAGACTGAGGGCCCAAGGTCGCTGGGCACAAAGACGGGGGTGGCCAGCGCTACCCCTCAGGAAGCGCAACGCCGGTGTAGGACGGCGGCGGCGCGGGGGCGTCGATGGTCCCGGACGCGACGGCCTGCTCCTGCCTAGGTCATCAGCGCCGGCTTGGCTGAGTGTCCGCTTTTGGAGACACCGAAATGCGGTGGGAATGACCGGATTGGGTCAGATCGCGTCGATGCTCCCCAAGGTCCTGAATGTCGGCTTCCGCCCCTTTGGCAGCTAAAAACTGACTGTCCGCTCCCGGCCCCAACTGCGATCATTTGGGAACTGGCGGCGGATAACGGCTGTTTGCCCGCCACACTCGGGCGCGCTATGATCTGCCGCGGGCCGAAACCTTTGGCCCACGAGGGGATACACCTCCTCGTTTCCTCTTGGTCATGCCCGTTCTCCATCTGGATCTGAAGGAGAAACCAGGAAATGACGGAATTCGAATTGAAGCTGCAGTCGGCCGCCAAGCTTGCCGCGAAAGGCAGGGTTTCGCGTCGGGACTTTGTTCAACTGGCGCTCGCCGCCGGCCTTACCGCCACGGCCGCCAATGCGATGTTCGTCCAGGCGGTGCGCGCCGAGCCGAAGAGAGGCGGCACCTTGAAGATCGGCATCAGCGATGGCGCCGCCGTCGATACGATGGACCCGGGTCTCTACCTCAACCCGTTCACCAGCACCGCGCTAGAGGGAACCTTGTCGAACAGCCTGACCGAGATCGATTCCAAGGGCAACGTGGTCCCCGACCTCACCGAGAGCTTTGAGCCTTCGGATGGCGCCAAGAAGTGGGTGTTCAAACTGAGGAAAGGCGCCACCTTTCACAATGGCAGGACGGTTACCGCCGACGATGTCGTGGCCTCGGTCAGGCATCACACCGTCGAGGGCACGAAATCGGTAGCGAAATCGCGCCTGGCTTCGGTCAAGACCGTCGTCGCCGACGGTGCCGAGACGGTCGTCTTTGAGCTCGATGGCGGCAATGCCGACTTCCCCTACATCATCTCGGACATCGTGGTAATGCCGGCGAAAGAGGGCGTCGCCGACTGGGAGTCGGGCATCCGCACCGGCCCCTATATGCTCGAGAAATTCGAGCCCGGCGTCATCGCCACCTTCAACAAGAACCCGAACTACTTCAAATCCGACAAGGGCTGGTTCGACCGTGTCGAATGCCTGGCGATCAATGATGTGACGGCGCGCACCAATGCACTCAACACCGGCGAGGTCCACTACATGGATCGCTGCGATCTGAAGACGCTCGACATTCTGAAGCAGAACCCCGATCTCGTGATCTCGGAGACGACGGGCTACGGCCACTACGTCTATGTCATGAACGTCCAGAAGGCGCCCTTCGACAATCCCGACGTGCGCAATGCGTTGAAGTACTCGCTCAACCGCAACGAGATCGTGCAGAAGGTGTTTCTCGGCCACGGCGCCATCGGCAACGACAATCCGATCGCACCGACCGTCAAGTTCGCGATCGATCCGCAGCCCAAGCACGTCTACGACCCCGACATGGTCAAGAGCCTCCTCAAGAAGGCTGGGGCCGAGAACACCCGGTTCGACCTGTCGGTCGCGGATGCCGGCTTCGCGGGTGCGACCGACTCCGCTCTCCTCTGGCAGGAGCATGCCCGGGCGGCCGGGCTCAACCTGAATTTGATCAGGGAGCCCAATGACGGCTACTGGAACAATGTCTGGCTCACGAAGCCGTTCTTCGCCTCCTACTGGGCCGGCCGGCCGACATGCGACTGGATGTTCACCACCGCCTATGCGGCGGAAGCGGTGTGGAACGAAACGCTCTGGAAAAATCCGCGCTTTAATGAGCTGCTCGTCGCTGCCCGCTCGGAGACCGACGATGCCAGGCGTGCCGGCATGTATGCCGAAATGCAGCAATTGGTGCATGACGACGGCGGGCTCATTAATCTCGTCTTCAACTCCTATGTCGATGCCCACACCAAGGCTCTCGCCCATGGCGAGGTGGCGTCGAACTGGCCGATGGACGGCACGAAGATCGCCGAACGCTGGTGGTTCGGCTAGGCCGTGTACTCATGAATTGGGAAGGCGGACTGGACGCGTTTGATGTCGCCTTGTCCCCCAACAGTGGCTCAGGAGCGGACATCGCAGCAGGTCCAATCCCTGGCGCGCGTCCAGGGGTCCATCAATTGCCTCTGATTTTGGACAGCGCGTCCTTTGCGTAAATGCCAACCAGGGCTTCATTCTGGAGTGCCGCGAGCGCAGGTATCGCAGCTCGTGCCGGAGGCCCGATCTTTCCCAGTGCCTCAATGGCCTCCCGGCGGAGATATTCAACCTTAAGCGCGTCAACCAGAGCCGGAACGGCTTGCAATGCCGCTGGTCCAAACCAGCCCAGTCGCTTCACTGCATATAGCTGAGAAATGGGATCGCCGGTCTCAAGCGCTGTTTCCAGGCTCGTAACGGTGACGGCCAGCGGCAGCGCAGCGATGCGGACACCGTCATTCAGGCGCTCCGGGACGCTTGCGTGTTCATAATCCCATTTGAACGAGAGGGGTAAGGTGTCGGGAAGGTTTTCGAGCCCTTTCTGGTCTAAACCCGGCCGGAACTTCAGGAGCATTTGTCTCGCTTCCTCCCGGCGACCGAGCTGCGCCAGTACGGAACTGAGAGGTAGAAAGAGCGCAGTTGCGTCTGGGTTTCGCCTGACGCCTTCTCCGAACACCTCAGCCGCTTGTTTCAGATCGCCCATTGCAAAAAGCGCCAACCCACGAGCGAGAACGTAGTGGCCTGGATAGTTCGGGTTGAGCCGCATGGCGGCCGCGACGAAATTCAGCGCTTCGGCAGGTTCGCCTGAGATCGTCAGCGCCCAAGCCGTTGCAATGTGCGCCTCGGGGTCGTTGGGATCCAATGCAATCGCTCGACCGGCATTCCTGCGTGCATCTTCGGCCAGGCCTTGATACACGTCCCGCAATGCCTCTACCGTATAAGACAGTGACGTTGGATACTTCTTGGCCAGCTCTACGTAATCGTAAGCTCCCCACCAGAAATATGGTTCGTCCCTGCCGAGTTCCTTGCCCCAGAGTGAGTCAACGACGCGGAAGTAGGCCAGCGCCAGGGCGGCATAAGCTCGCCCATATTCGGGATCAAGTTCGGTCGCTTTTTTCAAGGAAGTGATGGCGGCAGCTGTGTCTTTTGCGTTGTAACGGAGATAAAGGCTCCAACCCTCTTCGAAAGCTTCCTTGGCTGCAATGTTGTCCGGCTTGGCGCGGGCAATTTCCGCTTTTGTGGTGGTGGTGAGATTGACCTTCAACGCTTCGACGATCCTCGCGACAAAAACGTCCTGGACCGCAAAAATATCGGCGACGTTTCCATCGAACCTGTCTGCCCACACATGCCCGCCGGTGAGGGCATCGATGAGCTGGGCGTTGACTCGCACCTGCTCGCCGGCGCGACGGACGCTCCCTTCGAGGACGTAGCGCACGCCAAGTTCTTCGGCGACCTGGCTGATTTTTACCGGCTTGCCGCGGTAAACGAATGTCGAGTTTCGCGCGATCACGAAGAGGCCGGAAACCTTGGAAAGGTCGGTGATCAAGTCATCGGTCATGCCGTCGGCGAAAATTTCCTGACCAGCTTCGGTGGACATGTTGGTGAACGGGAGCACGGCGACTGACGGCTTATCGGGCAGCGGCAACGCCATCTTCGATTGCGAGGCCACGTCACCGGGTCGAACGAGATCGTCACCAAAGCGCTGCCAAAGCACCAGCCCCGCGACGATCAGAATCAATACTGTGGCCGCGACTGCGATCCAGCGCCGCGTTCCGTCAGGTTTGCGACTTCCTGAGATAACCGGGGTGCGCGGGTCCACTCGGTAGAGGCGAACGGGCTTCTCGATGTTCTTGACACGCTGTTCGCCCAAAAACTCGAACCCGTAGTCCAGCTTCCTCTCGACCTGATCAAATGCTGTTCCCGAAATCAACACGCCTCCCGGCGGCGCCAACCCTTCGAGCCTCGCCGCCACATTCACCCCATCTCCGTAGATGTCCGCCCCTTCGATGATGATGTCGCCAAGGTTGATGCCAATGCGGAATTCGAGCTGTTTTTCTTTCGGCAGTTCGGCATTGCACTCTGCCATGGTGCGCTGGATTTCGACGGCGCAGGCGACTGCATCAACAACGCTCGGGAACTCTACCAGCGTACCATCACCCATGAGCTTGACGATTCGCCCATTGTGAGCTGCGATTTTCGGATCGATCAGGTTCTCTCGCGTGCTCTTCAGGCGCGCCAATGTATCGGCTTCATCCGCTTCCATGAGGCGGCTGTAGCCAACGACGTCGGTGGCAAGTATCGCTGCAAGCTTGCGCTGCATGCCAGCTCCAGACGTGGGGCACGCTCGCTGTCATGTTAGGCGAGTTTTGCTCCTGGGCCTAGGGTTGCTCAGCTTCGGGTCAGATCGAGACTTCACGCCTTCCTACAAACGTCCGCTATCGCCATCCCAAATCCCGAGGCTGCCGCTCCGCTATCGGCCCCTGCCCGGACATCCCAGACCGCATACCATTGGCCGCGAAACGCCAGATAGAAGCCCCACGATCGGACCGCGTTGCCGGTTGCTCAGCCCGGACTTCGAAGAGGACCAGCCAAAGGCGCCTTCCTAGGAGACTCCCGTGGCTTGTCGCGCTGCCGGCCTGGCGCGAGGTCGCCGCCGCCCGGCAACGCGCGTGTACGCCAGCTTCGGCAGCCTGTTCCTGAGCGAAGAACAGGAAGAGGCGGCGGGCTCGGTGGCGCGCCTCCCTAATGGACTCGCCGAGCGGAAGCACAGCCACGAGGCATCCGGCAGGGAGAGGTCGCCGCAACGCGCCGCCGTACGGCAGCCGGCAAATCACTTCTGCAGCCGCCAGGCTACTGAGCGTCGCGGCAGAGGTAGTCCGGCTACGCTAAAAGGATGAGTTTAAGGTTAGGGGGAATTGGGACAGACTAGAAACCATAACAAAATGAGGTCCGACGCCTTGCCGCGCGCAAGTAATTGTTGACGCAACCAGAACGCGCCTGAACCCAGGAACTACAGTCGCCAGGAGAACTTTCGGCATTTTGCGGGGACTATCGAAGTTTGTAAACTTCCTTGGGTGGGGGGTTGTTGCATGGCGTCTCACACGATTTCTAATCAGGACATGATCGCGCCTCACGTTCCGGTGGCTCCTGGGCGAAGGTACTCTGCTCGTGTGGATGGTGCGGCGTCTGCCAGGGTCTTTGCGATCCCGGGACGCAACGCAGATGTCGCTCTGCTGGGTGCCAAGCCGGCCTTCGCGGAGATGCTGCTCGTCGGGCGGCCCAACATGCCCGATCGGGCCACCTTCATGGGTCGCATCGACCGAATGTTCGATAGCGGGCGCCTGACAAACCGCGGTCCGATGCTGCTTGAGTTTGAGGAGCGCGTCGCGAGGATTGCCGGCACGCGTCATTGCATTGCCACCTGCAACGCAACGGTCGGCCTTGAGCTGGCCATCAGCGCATTGGGTATGGCGGGAGACGTCATCGTTCCCTCGTACACTTTCGTGGCAACCGTGCACGCCCTATGGCGTCAGGGCCTGCGGCCCGTATTCTGCGATATCAACCCCAAGACCCACTGCCTCGACCCCGACAGCGTCGAGGCTGCCATTACATCGCGTACCACGGGTATCCTGGCCGTGCATATGTGGGGAAACACGTGCGCGACCCACGCGCTGGAGGACATCGCGGAGCGCCACGGCCTGAAACTGCTCTTCGACGCCGCGCACGCCTTCGGCTGCGGCACCAAAAAGCGTGCGGTCGGCGGCTACGGTGACGCGGAGGTCTTCAGCTTCCACGCGACCAAGTGCGTCCATGCCCTTGAAGGCGGCGCGATCGTCACCGACGACAGTGACCTCGCCGGAAGGCTAAGGCTGATGGTGAATTTCGGGTTCTCGGACGAGGACACCGTCAAGCACCTCGGCACCAACGGGAAGATGAGCGAGGCATCGGCCGCCATGGGCCTGACGTCGCTCGAGTCGATGGATGCCATTATCGCGCACAATCGGCGCAACTATGCGGCCTACGCCTCCGGCCTTCAGGCGATCCCCGGGATCAGCCTGATGTCGCGGCGGATGAACCAGCAGCACAACTACCACTACATCGTCACCGAGATCGACGCCGCCACGGCCGGATTGACCCGCGATGAGCTCGTCGCTGCGCTGCGCCTCGAGAACGTTGTCGCCCGCCGTTACTTCTATCCAGGCTGCCATCGCATGCAGCCCTACACTGGCCTTTTTCCGCAGGCGGGTCGAACCCTGCCGGTTACCGAGGAGATCGCCAAGCGCGTCATGGTACTGCCCACCGGAATGCAAGTCAGCGAAGCGGAGGTGGGGCGGCTGACATCCAGGATCGCGGCGATCGTGCGGCAGGCGCCCGCGGTTCGTGCGGCCCTGGCTCAATGCCACGACCCACGCTTGCCGCCGTTTCTGCGCCAATAGTTTGCGGACCGAAGGAGCCGGGAATGACGACCAACGAGATGAACCTGCGCGGTCGCGAACTCGTCGACGAGGCACTGCTGCCGACTGAAGAGGACGTGGCGCGCTACGAAAGAACTGGCTGGCACATAGCGCCCCAAGTGCTGCCGGACGCGCTTCTCGACTCGGCGCGGCTGGCGATCGAGGCACACCACGCCGGTAAACGCGACCGGACCCTGCCGCGCAAGGCGAAGTTCAGCGACTGGCGGCCCGGCGACGGCGACGGCGTCCGCAACAACGAATTCTGCTCGCTTCAGAACGACGGTGTACGGGAGCTCGTGATGCAGCCCGTGCTGGGAGCGATTGCGGCCCGACTGGCGCGAGCCCCGGCGATCAGGCTGTTCGACGACCAGGCGATCTACAAGCCGCCCGCCGCTGGCGCGGTTGGCGCGACGGCCGTCGGCTGGCACACCGACCACTCCTACTGGTCCACCTGCACTTCAATGAGCATGCTGACTGCCTGGATCCCGCTGCACGACGCAGAAGTGACGAACGGCACGCTCTACGTCATCGACGGAAGCCATCTATGGCCGGAGTGTGAACATCTGCGTGGTTTCAACGACCCGGACCTCGACAGTATCGAACAGCGGATGGGCCGGGCGATCCCGAAACACCTAATCACACCCATGCAGCTCAAGAAGGGGCAGGTCAGCTTCCACCACATGCGAGCGCTGCACGCGAGCGCTCCGAACCGGGCGACGCACCCGCGCTTTGCCGTGGCGGTCCATATGCAGGACGCGGCGAACACCTACCAGCGGCTCGCCTCGGCAAATGGCATGCCAATCGTCCTGCCGCACGACCAGCTCTGTCGGCCCGATCGCTCGGGAAGGCCGGACTATTCCGATCCAGAAATATTTCCCGAGATCTGGCCCGGCAAGGCCCGGAACGTGAAGCATGCCTGATCCGACGGTCCTGCTTTCGCCGAGCGACCCGGCATGGGATGAATGGCTGGGCCGCGCACCACACGATTTTTATCACCGTGCGGCCTATCATGCCTTCGCCGAGAGAATGGGAGAGGGGCGCGCGTGGATGGTCGTTCACGGCACCCCTGAGCGGTTCATGGCGTGGCCGTACGTCGCCTCGTTCGAGGATGGCCGGACCGACGCAAACTCGGTCTACGGCTACACCGGTCCGGTCGGGCTGGGACTGGACGACACCGAGTTTCGGGCGAGGGCATGGTCGGAAATCCGCGCTGCCTGGGCGGATCAGGAGCTCGTTACGCTGTTCACGCGGTTTCATCCGCTGCTGCAGAACTGGCGCCACTGCGAGGGCTTCCACGGCGACGAATTGACGCCGGGAGGAGAAGTGTTTCACCTTGGGCGCAGCGTCTCGATCGACCTGACGCATGATCGGGAAACCAGGCGCCGGCTCTACCCGAAGGTGCTGCGGCAGGAGATCAAGGAATCGGAGCGTGCCGGTCTCGTGGTGGAGCGGGACAGCGAATGGTCCACGTATCCGACCTTCGCCGAGCTCTACCGCGCGACGATGCGGAACAACGAGGCCTCGGAGCGCTATTTGTTCTCGGATCGCTACTTCGAGGCGCTGCGCGACGCGCTTGGAAGTCTCGCACATCTGGCCGTCGCGAAAGTCGAGGGCGAAGCGGCAGCGATCCTGCTTCTCACCGTGTGCGGAGACATCGCGGAGGCGCACCTCACGGGCGTGAACGCGAAGTTCCGCGCCCTGTCGCCGCTCAAGGGCCTCCTCGACGGCGTCGCCGATATCGCCCGGTCGCTGGGCGCGACACGACTGCACCTGGGGGCAGGTCGCGGGGGCCACGAGGATTCGCTTTTCGCATTCAAGGCCCGGTTCTCCTCGGTCCGCCACGATTTCAAGGTCGGCCGCTGGATCCTGGACAAGTCCGCCTACCGCGCGCTGCTGTGCGCACATTGCGGGGATGCCGCGCCGGACGTCGGATACTTCCCCGCCTATCGCGCCCCGATCGCGGTCGCCACCGGACACTGATGTTGGCCACCCCGCACTTCGCCGCCGATCAAGACCATGTGGACGGCGGACGTCGCTCCATCCTTGGCAATTTCCGGTCGGTCTTTATCGGGCGTCTGTTCTCATCCCTTTCGATGTGGCTCGCGCTCATGCTGCTGGCGAAGCTGTCCGACCCGATGACCGTCGGCATCTATGCGCTCGCGCAGGCATTGTGCATCCCGATCGGCGAGGTGGCCAAGATGGGGCTGCGCGAAATCCACTCGAGCAGCACAAGTGGGCCTTATCTCTTCGGCAACTATCTCGCGCTGCGGCTGGTGGCCGCCGGCGTCGCTCTGGTGCTCATGGTGGCGAGCGGGATTCTCCAGACCAATTCCGCCGTCGTCATCTGGGTCGTCGTCCTCTATGCGCTGACCCGATGCATGGAGCTGGTTTCCGACATGGTCCACGGCCTCTTCCAGGCGCACGAGCGGATGGACTATATCGGCCGTTCGCTTTGTCTGCTCGGTCCGCTCTCGCTGCTGTTCCTGTCGGCCGGCTACTGGGCCACAGGCTCGCTTGTGGTCGCGGTGTTCGGCCAGTTTCTTGCGCAACTTCTGGTCCTCGCTTTCTACGACGTGCCCATGGGTCGCAGATGCGCAAAACTGCGCAGTTCGGAAGCGGTCGGGCCGCCAATCTGGGACAGGGGCGCCCTTCAGGGGCTCGCCCTGCAAGCGCTTCCGCTCGCCTTCGCCACCGTACTGGTGATGATAGCGGTCTATCTCCCGCGGCTCGTCGTGGAAAGCGCGCTCGGCCTGTCAGCCCTGGGTTTGTTCGCCGCGCTGACCGCACTCTCGATGTCGCCGAACCGGGTGGTCAACTCGATGGGAATAGCGGTCAGCGTTCGGCTCGCGCACTATCATGCGGCGGGTGACCGCGCGCGTTTCGTCGGCCTGCTTGGACGTTTCGCCCTGGGCGTAGCGGCATTCGGAACGTTGGCCGTCGCGATCGCGGCCGCGTTCGGTGACGTGATCCTCGGCTTGGTCTACACAGCCGAGTTCGCGGCCCAGGGGAACCTGTTCGTATGGCTGACCGGCGCCGCGACCCTGCGATGCATCGCCGACGTGCTGAAGTTCGGGATGGTCGCATCGCGCCGCTTTTGGTGGCTCGCGGCTCAGTACGCCGTCGTCGCGCTGGTCGCGGTATTGACCTCCTTCACCCTCATCCCCCGGCTGGCTCTGACCGGTGCTGGCATTGCGATGTGCCTGATTTTCGCTTCGCATCTGATCGTGGTCACGCTTGGCCTGTTGTACAATCTGCCGCGTACGAGGCAGGCGGACGCCGTCGCATGAAACTCTCGGTCTCCGTCGTCACGTTCCAGCAAGTCGATTACATCCGACAGGCCGTCGAAAGTACGCTTCGGCAGGAAACCCGTTTCCCCATCGAGGTCATCGTTGGCGACGACGCCTCGACGGACGGCACGCTGGAGGTGCTCGAGGACATCCACGCCGGCGCGCCGGACCGCGTGAAGCTGCTGCGCGCCAAGTCGAACTACGGCGACTTTGGCCTGTCGAATGTCATGGCAACGATCGACGCGGCTCAGGGCGAGTACGTCGCCTTTCTCGATGGCGATGACTATTGGACGGACCGGTTCAAACTGCAGAGGCAGGTCGAGTTCATGGATGCGCACCCGGAATGCGCGATTTCCGCCCACCGGGTCGAGCATGTCTGCGAAGACGGAACGCGCCAGCTTTCGGTCCGACCTGGTGTGGGCGATGCCGTCTATGACATCGACCGGTTGCTGAACGTCAACTTTACCCCCAAGAGCGCCACAATGGTTCGCAAAGCCGCGCTCGATGCGTTGCCGGGATGGTATCGAACGACGACTGTCGCCTCTGCCGCCTGGCTTTTGAATATCCTGACGGCGCGCGGCGGCAAAGTCGGCTTCATCGACGACGTCATGGCGGCACATCGAATCCATCGCGACAGCGTGACGCTTGTCTACGGTACCAGACGCATGCTCGCCGACAAGCTCGCCGCATTCGAGATGTTACGCCCCTACCTTCCTCAGCAGGAAGAGGCTCTTCTGCGTGCTGAACGCCGGATCCGCCGCAGGCTGCGCATGCTGGACATCAGCCCGCACGGTTATGCCTTTCTTCAGTGGCTCTACAATCACGTCACTGCGCGGCGCGCCTAGTCTAGGCGGTAGAGAGCAATCAGCCCCCGCCAGCCCCGCCAATCCGTCCTCCAAGCCCGCCCCCTAGGCTTTCGCCTCCAGCGCGCTATCTCCCCTTTGCTAGCCTTGTTTTCGCTGGTTGGAGATCGGGAGGTTTTTGATGGATCGGCGATCATTCTTGACGGCAATGTTTGGTGTTGCGGGGGCCGCGGCCCTTGCCAGCACGGTTCGACCACTCAATGCGGTGGCCGGGGTTCCGAATGTCGGGCCCGGCATTCTCGATGAGCTCGACGCGCCGGATACGGAGCCTTTCGACGATGACGGAACGCAGGCGGATGTGGAGCCTGTCTATCATCGCCGCTGGCATCGCCGCCATTATCGCCGCCGCAGGCGTCGCGTCTGGAGACGGTACTGCCGCAGCTATTGGCGCCATGGCTATCGGCGCAGGCGGTGCTATCGCCGACGTGTCTGGGTCTTCTACGGGTTCTAGATCCTTGTCCCATCCCGATTTGATCGGGATGGGACTCTCTCCCAGTGCTGGAGCATGATCTTTTTTTGGGATCATGCTCCAGCAACCGGCTGTGTCGAAACCTCCGGCCGTCGAGCTTGGGCCAGGGCCCCGGAGGGCTGTAGCCTGTCAGTTGGGAACCTTGCGCCGCGGCTCGCCGTTGACCTCAGAAGCCCTTCAGCAAAGGAGACAACAATGGCCGACGACCCGAACGAAACCACGGCACCGAGAATGACGCAGCGCGAAGCTCAGGAAGCCCTGGAAAAGCAGGTCGCGCAGCTGAAGCGCGAGATCAGCAAGATCAACCGGACGCTGGCCGAGCGGGCCGAAGAGGCGGTCGAGGAAGCCAATGGCTGGTATGACAACGCCGCCGATCGCGCTTCCCGCACCGCGCAGGCGCTGCGCAGCAGGGCACAGTCGGTGACGGGTGTCGTCCACGACAATCCGGGCACCGTGTCGTCCGCCTTCATCCTGGGTGGTGTGGCGGGCCTTCTGCTGGGTCTGGCGCTTAGCGCCAGCGAGCCGCGCCGGGAGCGCTGGTTCTAGCGTCTGTCGGTATTCAGGTGATGCCGGCCTGACCTGAATCTCAACAGACCCTCGTGCAGCCTACGACGGAAGCGTCGTGCGCAGCCACGCTGTGATGGCGTCGAAATCGATGGGTTGCGTCGTGTCGACGTCGAAGAGCGGGCCGCGGCGCAGCGGCTCGGCACGTTTGGCCAGCTCGATCAGTTCTGGGATGTAGGCAGCACCCGGATGGCCGGGGAGGCGCTGGTCGAGGCGGACGCGATAGCGTTCGGCCAGGATATCACCCGGCGCATGACACCATATCTCGGCGGTCTTAACGACGCCGGCCCGCTTGAGATGATCCTCGAGCACCTGGCGCGGCTGGAAGCCGAACCAGGCATCGACGACAAAAATGCTGCCGGCCGGTGCCTCGCCGACGAGCGACCAGATGGCCGCGTAGCTGGCGCGGCCGAGCGTGCGGTTGAATTCACGGTCGCCGCCGCCGAGCCCTTCCAGGAACGGGTTCTTGATCGTGTCCAGCGCCAGCAACGGCCAGCCCATGCGCTTGGCAATGCCGCGCGAGACCGTGCTTTTGCCTGAGGCGGGGATCCCGTTGACGAGCACGGCGCGCCGGTTAGGCACGGCAGAGCGGCCACGGCTCGGCAGGGCGGGTGGCTGAGGTAAGGGCGACGCGTGGGGAGCTGTCGTCTCGGCCGCAAGCGCCTGCAGGCCGGCGCCGATGACACCGGCATCGTCGCCGAGCAGGGCCGGCTGCACCGGGGCCTGGTACCAGGGCGCGAGAGCCGGCGCGTTGGCGAGCGCCCTGTGTGCCGCGCCGCCCAGTCCGCCGCCGAGCAGAACCAGGTCCGGGTTGAACATGGCGACCGCCGTGTCGATCGCGGCGCGCAGCGGCCTTGCCCAGGCGTCCAGTATGCCGCGCGCCAGCGCGTCGCCGGCAGCGTCGCGGGCAAAGAGCTGATCGATCGTGATCTCCGGGCCGAGACCGGCGCTGATAATGTGGCGGCCAAGCGCCGTGCCCGAGCTGGTGGTTTCGACGCAGCCGCGCCGGCCGCATTTGCAGATCTCGCCGTTGACGTCGACGGCGATATGGCCGAGTTGCCCGGCCGTCGCCTTGCCGCGCACGATGCGCCTCGCTTCCGCGACCGCGCCGCCGATGCCGGTGCCGATGGTGAACATGACGATGTTGTCGTGGCCGACGGCGCCACCCCGGGCCATTTCGGCTGTCAGCGCCATGTTGCAGTCATTGTCGATGATGACGGGCTTGCCGGTCATGCTTTCCAGCCGCTGCGCCAAGGCGACCGAGGCGAGGTCGACATAGCCGCCCGAGAGCACGGTGCCGCGCCGCGCGTCGACGCGGCCGGGAACGCCGATGCCGATCGCCGCCACTTCCGGCGTATCGAGCTGGTGCACCATGTCGGCGATGCGGCCGAGCACCAGCTCCGGGTCGGGCGCGCTTTTCTCCGAAATGCGCTTGAGGATTTCACCCGTGGCGGAGATGCGGGCGGCCCGCAGATTGGTGCCGCCGATATCGATCCCTATGGCCATCGATTTCTGTCGCATGACGTCTCGTGCTTGTCTGTCGCCGACAGTCCTTTGGGAACCGGAACTCAGTTTCGCTGGAGCTCCAAGATGTGTCGAGATTCAGGTCAGGCCGGGTCGAAAATGGTGGATTCCGAGAACCGGAGCGGAGCGTACTCAAAGTACGTGAGCACCGGAAGCGCAGGAAACCGTCATTCGCAGGCCGGCCTGACCTGAATCTCGACACAGCTTAAGCGGCTTTGCGCCGGTAATTGCCAATCACCGCCTGGATCTCGCGCAATCTCGACACCGCAATGGTCTTCAGCTTCTCGCGCTGGACGTCACGGTCGAGCGAGATGCAGTCCTTCCACAGCGAGCGGCCGGCGATGACGCCCGACGCACCGTTCATCATGGCGATCTCGACCTGGCCGAGGAAGGTCGAATGGTTGACGCCCGCAGACAGCACCGCCCATGGCACGTCGCCGGCCAATTTGGTGATCCTGGCGCAGGCTTCCGGCGTGCCGGGATAAGGAAGCTTGAGCACCTTGGCCCCGCACTGCAGCGAAATGCGCGTGCCCTCTTCGATCAGCGAGGGGATCCTGGCGGTGTAGTCTTCGACGCTTTCGCCCTCGAGCTGATAGGTGAGGAATTCGACGACGAGCAGCAGGTCCTCCTGCGCGAAGTCGGCGATGCACTCTCTGAGGATGGCGATGTTGTGCTCGTTGGCTTCGGGCTTGTCGGCCCTGAGATACACCATGATCTTGCCGCCGGTGCCGCCAAGCTCGCGCACGCGGCGCGCATTGATGCCGGGCACGAGGCGCGACAGGCGGTAGCCGTCGGGCGAGACGTCGAAGCCCGAGGCGTCGAGGCCGATGAGCAGCGCCGTGTCGCGGTTCAGCACGCCTTCGTCGACGACGCGCGGCACCGCGCAGAGCGGATCGAGCAGCACGCAGGAGGCCTCGCTGGCGAGGTAGCGCGTGATGTCGGCCTTGGTGTCGCCCAGCATGTCATTGGTGATCCTGGCCTGCTCTTCGGGATCCGAGGCCAGCAAGGTGCGCATGCCGCCACGCTGGTCGCAGGCAATGGCCATCATCGCCCCGTCCCTGCCGCATATCTGCTGGTAGCCGCGCAGCTCCGCGGTGGTCATCCTGGTCATGGTCTTTTTGTCCGATCCTGGCGCCCTCGGGACGCGATATGGAAGCGAGCCCAAGTTGCGGCTTTGCCAAATTTGGGCGATAACTCCCGTGGTCGGCAGGTCTGTAACACATTGCTGAAAGGAATTGCAAGCTGTCTGTTCCTCCCATCCAGGATGCGACCGCGTCGCGCACGATGCTGCATACGGTCGCCAAGCTGCACTACGAGGCGGAGATGTCGCAGGTCGATATCGCGCGGCGGCTGGGAGTCTCGACCGCCACCATTTCGCGCCTGCTGCAGCGGGCGCGAGCGGAGGGCATCGTGCGCATCGAGGTGCTCGACATCGTCACGCCCGAAGCTGTCACCGCGCAGCTGATCGAGGGGCTGGGGCTGCGCGACGCCGCCGTCGTCGAGACGCCGGCGGC
Organism: Mesorhizobium amorphae; assembly: GCF_014843845.1. Lineage (GTDB taxonomy): Bacteria > Pseudomonadota > Alphaproteobacteria > Rhizobiales > Rhizobiaceae > Mesorhizobium > Mesorhizobium amorphae_A. The sequence continues at coordinate 85,237 of NZ_JHQS01000011.1, forward strand.
GGGCGTGCTGACGGCGCTGGCAGCACCGCTCGGCGGCCTGCTCAGGCAAGCGGAACTTTCGGCCGGCTCTGTTGTGGCCATCGGCTGGGGGCGCGCCATCCGTGAGGTGATCCGCGCCGGCCTGCCGCGCATTCCCGGCGTGCTCACCGTCGCCGCCACCGGCGGCATGCAGCAGCAGGCGGCGCATTTCCAGATCAACGAGTTCGTGCGGCTCGCCGCCGAGGAGTTCGGCGGCACGCCGCATTTCATCCATGCGCCCTACCTGCCGTCGACCGAATTGCGCGATGTCTTCCTTGGCGATGCGGCGATCAGCGACAGCGTGGCCCTCTGGGACCGGACCGATGTGGCGGTCGTCGGCGTCGGCCTGCCGCATGCCATCAACCCGCCGGAGGCAAGTGCGGCGACGCTGAGCGAGCAGGCGCTGTTCCAGGCGGCCGGAGACGTCCTTCGCCACTATTTCGATGCCGAAGGCACGCTGATCTCGTGGGAAGGGGAAAGCCGGATGATCGCCATGTCGCCGGCCCAGCTGCGCGCCATTCCGCTGGTGATCGGCGTTGCCGCCGGGCCGGAGAAAGCGACGGCCATTGTTGGCGCCGCGCGTGCCAAGCTGATCAATGCTCTCGTCACCGACACCAAGACGGCGCAGGCCATCCTCGAGGTGCTGTTGCCGCGATAGCGCCCGCGAAAATCACCCGTTGTGCCGTAGACGGGTTGGGACGATAGTCGCCCAGGCGGGGCTCTGCGGAGCAGACAGATGGTGTCCGATCTGGAAATCGCGGCGGCTTGGCCCGCCAAAGAGCCGCTTGCAATTTATTTCAGCAAAGTGTTACAACTCTGCGAACCCGGTGCGAATGCGTGCCGGGCGGCGCGGTTTTGTCGACCTTGCGGAGGCAGGGAACGAGACTGCTGACATCACAATGGCCGGTTTCGACTGGCTGGACTGACGACAGGGGCGCTTGGGAGGAAAGCCGCCCGCAACAGCCAGGCAGGTGAAATCCGTTTTCTGGTCACGATCCGAGATCGACGACCATTCCAGTGTCCACTGCATATCTGCCAACACCATGAGGAGGAATTCATGAAGAAGATCGTTGCCGCGCTCGCGGCGCTCGCCATCTCGGCATCGGCGCTGATCGCGCCTGCGTCGGCGCAGGACAAGAAGTACACCATTGCGCTCATTCCCGGCCTGACCACCGACGGTTTCTACATCACCATGCGCAAGGGCGCCCAGGCGGCCGCCGATGCGCTCGGCGTCAACCTGGTCTTCCAGGGCGCGCCGGACTTCAACCCGGTAACGCAGGTTCCCGTGCTTGACGCGGTCATCGCCAAGAAGCCGGACGCGATCCTGATCGCGCCGACCGACAAGGTCCAGCTGGTCGAGCCGCTGCGCAAGGCCAGCGATGCCGGCATCCCGGTGATCACCGTCGACACCTTCATCGGCAGCGGCGTCTACCAGACCAGCGCCGGCGACGCGGATTTCCCGCTGTCCTACATCGCGTCGGACAATATCCTCGGCGGCGAGATCGCCGCGCGGGCACTGGCCACCGCCATCGGCGACAAGGGCAAGGTCTACGTTTCAAACGTGAAACCTGGCATTTCGACCACCGACCAGCGTGAAGAGGGCTTCAAGAAAGAGATGGCGGCCAACCATCCCGGCATCACCGTGCTCGAAACGCAGTTCAACGACAACGACGCCAATAAGGCCGCCTCGCAGCTGCAGGCCGTGTTTGCGCGCAATCCCGATCTCGTCGGCGTGTTCGGCGCCAACCTGTTCTCCGCGCTCGGCGCGGCCAATGGCGTCCAGCAAGCTGGGCAGACCGGCACAGTCAAGGTCGTGGCGTTCGACGCGCCGACCAGCATCGTCGACAACATCAACACGGGCCTGGTCGACGTTGCGATTGCCCAGCATCCCGCCGAGATCGGCTATTTTGGGGTCGTGTCAGCCTATGCCCACCTGACCGGCAATTCGATCCCGGTTGCGATCGGCACCGGCTTCACGATCATGGACAAGTCCAACATCGCCGACCCGAACATCTCGAAGTATCTTTATTCCGAATAAGTCCAGTCAGCCAGGTCTCCTTCCGGCGCGCCGGGAGGGGACCTGCGCCCTGGACCCTGCTTTAGGCGGCGCCGCGGATCGGAACCATTCATGACTTCAACATCCCCAACCCAGGGCGAAACGCATGTCGCTCCTCAGGCGGATCACGGTGATCCGGCCAGGACCTGGATCGCACGTATCGCCGACGGACGCGCCTGGCTGTTCCTCGCCGGCTTGATCATCTGTTTCGAGGTCTGGTCGCGGCTCGCCTTCGGCGCCACCTTCGTGCTCAATCCTTTCAACGTGCAGTCCATCGCGATCTTTGCGGTGGCGCCGCTGCTGCTGGCGACCGGCCAGACCTTCGTCATCATTTCGGGCGGCATCGACCTCTCGCTCGGCTTCATCATGGGCCTTGCGGCCGTCGTCGCGGCCCATGCCACGAACATGGCCGGAGCCGCAATCCCGCTGCCACTGGCCATGCTGGCAGGTATTCTGGCTGCCGTGATCGTTGCCGGCGTGCCGGGTATCATCAATGGCCTTTTGATCTCGCGGCTGAGAATTCCGCCCTTCATCGGCACGCTCGGCATGTTCGGCGTGGCGCGCGGTGCTGCCTATCTCCTTGCCGGCGGCACGACGGTGCCAGTGCAGAATTCATGGTTCGCGCTGCTCGGCAACGGCAAGTTCCACGGCGTGCCCTATCTTGTCATGATCACCGCCGTCTTCGTCGTGGTGATGCATTACATCCTGAGCCAGACCCGGTTCGGCCAGCACAATTACGCCATCGGCGCCAATGTGCAGGCGGCGCGGCGTGCCGGCATCGACATCAAGGATCACATATTGCGCCTCTACGTGCTGTCGGCGATGTGCGCCGGCCTCGGTGGCGCGCTCTATGCGGCGCGTTTCACCGCGGGCGCGGCCCAGGCCGGCGAACCCTTGCTGCTCGACAGCGTCGCGGCCGTCGTGATCGGCGGCGCCAGCCTGTTCGGCGGCTCCGGCACCATCTTCGGCACGGTCGCCGGCGCGCTGGTCATCGCGGTCATTCAGTACGGGCTGGTCTTCGTCAATGTCGAGCCGTTCTGGCAGTTCATCGCCGTCGGCCTCGTCATCATCATTTCCGTCCTTATCGACCAGGCGCAACGCCGGTTCAGTGGAGCCCGCCAGGATGAATAGTCAGGAACAGACCGCCCCGCTGCTGGAAGTCCGCAACCTTTCCAAGCATTTTGGAGCGGTGCGGGCGCTGAACGATTTCTCCATGGTCGTGCGGCCGGGCGAAGTGGTGGCGCTGGCTGGCGACAACGGCGCCGGCAAGACGACGCTGATCAAGGCGATTTCCGGCGTCTTCCAGCCGACCGGCGGCGAAATCCTGCTCAGGGGTCAGCTGGTGAGCTTTTCGACGCCGCAGGAGGCGCGCGAAAAGGGCATCGAGACCATCTACCAGGACCTGGCGCTGGCCGACAATCTGTCGATCGGCGCCAACATCTTCCTTGGCCGCGAGCCGATGCGCAAAGCCTTCGGCTTCCTGCCGGTGCTCGACCGCAAGGCGATGGCGGTCGCCGCCAAGCAGACGATGGGGCGGCTGGATTTCCATGTCAGCCGGCTCGATGCGCCGGTCAGCAATTTTTCCGGCGGCCAACGCCAGGCCGTCGCCATCGGCCGCGCCGTCTATTGGGACGCGCAGATCCTGATCATGGACGAACCGACCGCCGCACTCGGCGTGCCCGAACAGCGCAAGGTGATCTCGCTGATCCACCAGCTCAAGGCGCAGGGACGGGGCGTAATTTTCATCTCGCACAATCTGCAGGACATTTTTGCCGTCTCCGACCGCATCGTCGTGCTCAGGCGCGGCGTCCAGGCCGGCGAGCGCAAGATCTCGGAGACCAACCACGACGAAGTCGTCAAGCTGATGGTCGGCGGGTAGGGCCGCCAATCTCAGAGGGCGGGCCGGCAGCTTTGGACGAGGGTTGTGCCGTTGTATCGCTTTTTCCGCGACATTGGAGCATCAGGCCGCAAGCTCTTCCACTATCAGATCGATGAAGCGCCTGACACGAGGCTCCAGAAGACGCTTGTTGGGATAAATCGTCACGATCTCCACGTCGTCAGCCTCGAGATCGGACAACACCTGCTGCAGGCGGCCCGCTGCCAAATCCTCTGCGACCAGAAAGTCCGGAAGAAACGCAATGCCAAGTCCTGCGATGGCGGCATCCCGGATCGCTTCTCCGCTATCCAGCCTCACGCGGCTACGACCAAGCGCCTTGATCCAGGAACCTCCTTCGCCGCGGAAGCGCCAGCTTTGCCTTTGATTGCGACTACTGAAGATCAGACAGTCGTGTGCCGCAAGACCATCAATGTCCAGCGGCTCGCCGCGCCCGGCGATGTAGGACGGCGAGGCGCAGAGCACTGCCTTGTATTTGGCGACCACTCGGGAGACTAGCCGTGTGTCTGGACTCGTGACTCCGATCCGTACCGCCAGATCGAAGCCTTCCTCGACGAGGTCCGCCACGCGATCGGAGAAGCTCACCTCAACCTGGATGTCAGGCCAGGCCGCGAGGTATTTCCTGAGCAGGGGTAGAACCACGATCCGCCCGAAGGCATCGGGAACGGTGAGCCGAAGAACACCCCGCGGCGTGCCATTGCGCCCAGCCACGCTCGCCTCCGCTTCGTCGACCGACGCGAGAATTTGCAGCCCGCGGTCGTAGAACACGTGACCTTCTTCGGTTAGGCTTAACGTTCTCGTCGTGCGGTTCAGGAGGCGCGTGCCTAGTCTGTCTTCCAGGCGGATGACGGCTTTTCCTGCTGCCGACCTGGACAGACCCATGGCCTGCCCTCCGGCGACAAAACTTCCTGCGTCCACCACAGCCATGAAGATCAGAATATCGTTCAGATTTGCACGCAGCATAATGCAACTCCAGCGGCTCGGGCGAGGCAGTGACTTTATGCTGCCGGGCACGTTTGTAGTACGGCCCGTCGATGTAATCGATCCTCAGGGCAAACGTCCTTTCCCCTAGCTGACTGCCTTAGCGCCGCGCGTTTCGCTTCTGTGTGGACGTCCATTCGTCAATGAACCGGCTATGTAGAACCATGCCTCGGGATGCAGTGGTTGCAGCTTCACGCGGATCACCCGGGGACAACAAAAGCGGCAAGAAGGAGACCAGAGATGACACAATCACTTATGCGCATAAACCCACCTACTTTGCCCGATGCAGGCGCAATGGGCTATTCGCAGATCACAATCGCGGAGCCCGGCAGGATGGCTTTCGTTTCCGGCCAGGTTGCCTGGCGGCCGGGTGGTGAGCCAGCCCCCGAAAGTTTTGCAGAACAGGCCGAACTTGTTGTCAAGAATGCGAGGGCGGCTCTCTCCGCAGCCGGTGCTTCACCACAAGATCTCGTTATGATACGGGCTTATGTGGTCGATCTTACGCCTGAGCGCCTGGAAGTGTTGTGGCCTCAAATGCATGTACTGTTCGATGGTGCTCAGCCGAGCGTTACGGGCATAGGGGTTGCCGCTTTGGCAGCGCCCGGCTTGCAGCTGGAGATCGAAATGATCGTTCGTTTGCCTTCGTGACCTATCTAACGAGTGGCGCCCCCATCACGACGCCTACCGACTCCCGCTCGACCAGCGGGCACTCCAGCTTGGTGATGGGATAGCGCCCGCGGCCCGGGGTTGGGGGCGCTTCCAGCTGCTCGATCGCCCATTGGCCCATCGCCATGTGCGGCAGGATCGATGTCGTCAGCGGCGGGAAGAGGTGGCGGGCGATTTCCTCGTCGTCGTAGCCGACCACGGAAATATCCTGCGGGATGTGCAGGCCGGCCTCCTTCAGCGCCTCGTAGCAGCCGATGGCCGTGCGGTCGTTCTGGCAGAAGATGGCGGTCGGGCGATCTTTCAGCGCCAGCAGCTTGACGGTCGCCGCATAGCCCGCGCTGGCCGACCAGTCGCCCTCGACCACCAGTTCCGGATCGAAGGGAATGTCGGCCGTCGCCAGCGCGCGCCGGTAGCCCTTCAGCCGATCCTGCGCGGCCTGCATCCAGGGCTCGCCGGTGATGGTGGCGATGCGGCGGTGGCCATGGCCGATCAGGTGGCGGGTCGAGCTCTGACCGCCGGCGATCTCGGAAGGCACCACGGCGGGGAAAGCGTAGTCGGCCGTATAGCAGTTGAGCAGGATGACCGGGATGTCGAGGCTATAGAGGAAGTCGGGCGCCGTGATCTCGCGGGTGAAGATGGTCATGTAGATCAGCGCCGAGATGCCGCGCCTGGTGAGCGCCTGGATAGCCCTCGGCTCCATGACGGCGTCGCCCATGGTCTGCGCCACCAGGAGCACATTGCCGGCATTCCACGAGGCCTGACGCGCGCCTTCGATGGCGACCACCGCTTCGGGGCTGGTGGCGAGCTGGTCGACGGCGAAGCCGATGACGCCGTCCAGGCCTTCGAACGGCGTGACGGGCGGACGCAAGGCGGAGAAGGCCGGCGCGGCATAGCCGAGCGTCCGCGCCGCCTCGATGACCCGGTCGCGGGTCTGCTGCGACAGCCGGATGCCCGGCGAATTGTTGAGCACGAAGGACACCGTCGCCTGCGAACAGCCGGCGGCTCTGGCTATGTCGGTCATGGTGACGCGACCCTTGGGACCTCTGGCGGACGGCTTGCGACGCCTGGAGGCCTCCGGGGGATCGCGCAGTTCCGTCGGTTCGCTCATGTCGGCATCGTTTCCCAAAGTCCGGCCCCGTCAGGCCGGCATCGACGGCAAGGCGGTTTCAATCAGGCGCATTAATCGGAGATGCGCGCTTATAACTATTATCATACGCGAAGCGTTCTGTGCCAGTAGCGCCGCATGGCGACGAAAACAACTGGTCGAGATCACAAAACCGGCTATTACCTCAAACTTTTCGCTGCGACAGCAGCCATCGCGGCGGCGCCGTCCTTCCTCTCTGACGTTCCCCGCGGCACCGGCCCCTCCGCCCCGCGGCGCGTGCTTCCCGACACCATTACTAATACTATTTACTAATAGTCGTAAGCGTTCTACTGTCAACTCGTCGTGACCGATCCGGGTTCGGGACCGGTGGCGACGAGACCCGATGTGTGGCGCGCCACCGGTCCGGATTGCCACCGGAAAAGGTCCGCCGCGAACTCACGAAAATGTCAGACAAATCGGACTATTTACGAACGGCAAATGAGTGTCTAGTGTTTCGGTCGCGGCTGGATTGGCGCCGTTCTTTAGTTGTCAGACCTTTGGGCAGACCCTTGAGGAGGAGGGCGTCCGGGCCGCAGCCGAGACATCAGCGATGAGTTTCAAAAGGGAGGTTGAACATGAAATCTGTGATCCGTACTGCATCCATCGCCGCCGCGGCCTTGGCTCTCGGCCTGTCGGCGAGCGCAATCGCGCGGGCCGACGACAAGCCGACGCTGGCCTTCGTCGTCAACGGCGCGTCCGACTTCTGGAAGGCGGCGGAAGCCGGCGTGAAGAAGGCGCAGGGCGAACTGCCCGACTACAATCTCGAGCTGAAATATCCCGAGCAGTCGTCGGTCGCCATCCAGCAGCGGCTGATGGACGATCTGGTGACCGCAGGCGTCAAGGCGATCATGGTGTCGGCCGTCGACCCGAAGACCTCGACCGACGGGCTGAACAAGATCGCCTCTGAAACGGCGCTGTTCACCACCGACAGCGACGCCCCGCAGACCAAGCGTGTCGCCTATATCGGCTCGTCGAACGTCGATGCCGGCAAGCAGGCGGCCGAGATCGCCAAGAAGGCGATGCCGAACGGCGGCAAGTGCCTCGGCTTCGTCGGCCTGCTCGGCGCCGACAATGCCAAGGAGCGCATCCAGGGCATGAAGGACGGGCTCGCCGGCACCAAGATCGAACTGATCGACGTGCGCGGCGACGATATCGACCAGGCCCGTGCCAAGAAGAATGTCGAGGACGCGCTGGTTGCCAGCCCCGACGTGACCTGCATGGTCGGCTTCTACTCCTACAACACGCCGCGCATCTATGAAGCGCTGCGCGATGCCGGCAAGCTCGGCTCGATCACCGTCGTCGGCTTCGACGACGATCCGATCACGCTGGGCGGCGTCAAGGAAGGCACCGTGGCGGCGACCGTCGTGCAGCAGCCCTTCGAATGGGCCTATCAGGGCATGAAGCTGATGGCCGCCTATCTCAAGGGCGACAAGTCGGGCGTTCCGGCCGATGGCCTGATCATCATCCCGACCAAGATCATCGGCAAGGACGATGTCGACGCCTACGCCGCCAATCTGAAGGCGATGTCCGGGAACTAGGACGAGAACAGTTGCGCCGGCTCAAGGGACTGCCTTGAGCCGGCGTTCGTATTGACGGGCCTTCGCGGGCCCGTCAGTCTGTAGCTCACCGGCTGCTGGCAAGCGCGATGAATCATGGCGTGATGAATTATTCCGACACATCCATCGTTGCATCGACTGTCGCTCCGTTCCTGAGCCTGGAGAGCGTGCGCAAGACCTATCCCGGCGTGGTGGCACTGGACGGGTTCTCGATGGAGGTGAGGCCGGGCGAAGTGATCGGCCTGGTCGGCGAGAACGGCGCCGGAAAATCGACGCTGATGAAGATCCTCGGCGGCGTGACGAGGCCGGACACCGGCACCATCACCGTCGACGGCGTCGCGCATGACGGGCTCACCGTCGAGGCCAGCCTCAGCTCCGGCATCGCCTTCGTCCACCAGGAACTCAATTTGTTCGAAAACCTCGATGTTGCCGCCAACATCTTCTTCGGCCGCGAGCCGCTGCGCGCCGGGCCGCTGAAGCTGGTCGACCGCGCGAAACTGCGCATCATGGTGGCGCCGCTGCTGAAGCGGGTCGGCGCCAATTTCTCGGCCGACGCGCCGGTGGCGTCGCTGTCGCTTGCCCAGCAGCAGATGGTCGAGATCGCCAAGGCGCTGTCGATCAAGGCGCGGCTGGTGATCCTCGACGAGCCGACATCCAGCCTGCCACTCGCCGAAACCGACAAATTGCTCGATGTCATCAAGGCGCTGAAGGCGGAAGGCATCAGCGTCATCTTCATCTCGCACCGGCTGCATGAGGTCGAGCGCGTCGCCGACCGCGTCGTGGTGCTGAGGGACGGCATGCTGGCCGGCACATTGCCGAAAAGCGCCATCAACCATGACCAGATGGTCAAGCTGATGATCGGCCGCATGCTGAAGGAACGCGAGAAGGCCGCGGAATCGGCGCGCGCGCCGGGCGGCGTGGCGCTTTCCGCCAAGGCGGTGCGCACGAGCGCCTATCCCGACCGTCCGGTCGATCTCGACGTCAGGCATGGAGAGATCCTCGGCCTGGCCGGCCTGGTCGGCTCCGGCCGCACCGAACTGGCGCGGGTGCTGTTCGGCATCGACGAGCGCTTCGGCGGCAGTGTCAAGCTTGACGGCAAGGATCTCGCGCTCGGCTCGGCCGCGGATGCGGTGGCCAGCGGCATCTTCCTGGTGCCCGAGGACCGCAAGCTGACCGGCATCCTGCTCGATCTCTCGATCGCGCAGAACATCTCGCTGCCCAATCTGCCGGCGCATGCACGGCGCTCGCTGGTCTCGGCCAGCGCCGAGGTCGCCACCGCCGAGAAGCAGAAAGCAAATCTCGGCATCAAGGCGCCTTCGGTCGCGACCCGCACCGGCACGCTGTCGGGCGGCAACCAGCAGAAGGTAGTGCTGGGCAAGTGGCTGGCGATGAACCCGAAAGTGATGATCCTCGACGAACCGACGCGCGGCATCGACATCGGCGCCAAGGCGGAGATCTACGGGCTGATGCGGGCGCTGGCCGATGCCGGCGTCGCCGTGCTGATGATCTCCAGCGACATGGAGGAAGTCATCGGCGTCTCGGACCGTATCGCGGTCATGCATGAGGGCCAGATCTCGGGCATTCTCGACAAGGACGATTTCAGCCAGGAAAACGTGCTGCTGCTCGCGGTCGGCAAGAAGCCGAATTAGCGGGCGCTGGGGAGGACAAAGATGAGCAAGAAAGATCTCGGCCTGCTGATCCTGATCCTGGTGGTGGGGACGGTGGTGGCGATCATCAATCCGCGCTTCCTGCTGCCGATCAACCTTGCCAACACATCGAACCTGATCGGCCTGTTCGGGATTCTGTCGATCGGCCAGGCCTTCGTCATCATCACCGGCGGCATCGAATTGTCTGTTGGATCGGTGGTTGCACTGCTCGGGACGCTGTTCATCGACTTCATCGCCGTGCGCGGAATGGATTGGCCGCTGGCCTTCGTGCTGATCATCGCGCTCGGCGCCGTCATCGGCCTGGTGCATGGCTGGCTGATCACGCGGCTGAAGCTGCAGCCCTTCGTAGTGACGCTCTGCGGCCTCTTGATCTATCGCGGCGTGGCGCGCTTCTACACCGCTGACGGCACGGCGGGCTTCGGCTTCGGCCAGAATTTCCCGGACCTCGAATTCCTGACCGCCGGCCGCAGCTATGGCGTGCCGAACAGCTTCATCGCGCTGATCGTCATCTCAATCGTCATGTGGGTGGTGCTGCACCGCTCGGTGTTCGGGCGCTATCTCTACGCCATCGGCAAGAACGAGGAAGCGGCGAAATATTCCGGTATCCGCACGGGGCGCGTCGTCATGGCGGCCTACGTTATCTGCGGCGTGCTGACGGCGCTGTCGGCGATCTATTTCGCCATGTACACGCGCTCGATCTCGCCGGCCAGCCACGGCCAGTTCTACGAGCTCTACGCCATTGCGGCGGCCGTGCTCGGCGGCTTCTCGCTGCGCGGCGGCGAAGGCTCGCTGATCGGCGTCATCCTCGGCACGGTGCTGCTGCAAGAATTGCAGAACCTGGTCAATCTGCTCGGCATCCCCTCCTCGCTCAATTTCGCGGTGATGGGCGGGGTGATCCTGATCGGCGTGCTGGTCGACCAGCAATGGGGCGTGTTCCGGGCAAGGCGGCTGATGCTGGACGCAACGCGCAAGGGCGTGGCGGGGGCGCCGGCGGAATAGCGCTATATAAGACTGGACAGGTCGGAGAACGCCATCGCCTTGCGCAGCACTTCGGCAAAGCGCTCGCCTGCCAGTTCGCGGACGCCGCTGTTGTCGATCGAGGTGACATCGGGGCCGGACAGCGCGACGGACGTGCTGCGCGCCAGGCGGGCCAGCACCTCGCCGCGCGATTCGCGGCCGCGCATGGCCAGCCGCTCAGCGAGGATTTCCGGCGTGGCAGTGATCTCGACGACGGCCAGATTGGCGTAGCGGTCGCGCAGTGCCGGAATGATACCGCGCGACACGTTGGCGACTGCGACCTGGCCGTTGGCGACCGACCAGTCGACATCGGCCGGAATGCCATAACGCAGGCCATGCGCCTCCCAGGCTATGGCGAAGGCGCCGTCGGCCTCGGCTTCGGCAAAGGCCGCGTCGGCCAGCGTGTCGTGGTCCTCGCTCGCCGCATCGCTCGGCCTTGTGATGACCCGGCGCACGAACTCCAGCCGGCTCTCATCGGCGAAGCGCGCCTTGGCATAACCGATGACCGTGTCCTTGCCGGCGCCGCTCGGTCCGACCACGGCGACAAAGACGCCGTGGCGAATCGGAAAGGTATCGGTGGACAGTTCGCGTTCGATCAACGCCGAGACCATCATGCGACCCGGCGTCCCTGGCGCCAGACGGTGCGGACGACCGGCACATGGTCGTCGACGCGCACGCGCACCAGGTCGGCGCGCCGGCCCTGTTCGATGACGCCGCGATCGCTGAGGCCGACCGCCTCGGCCGGGTTCTTCGACACCATGGCCACCGCCTGCGGCAGCGAAATGCCCTCGACGACGTCGCCGAGGAAGAAGGCCGACTGGATAAGACTGAAAGGAATATAATCCGACGACAGAATGTCGAGCAGGCCGTCGCCGGCGAGCGTGCGGGCCGAGACATTGCCGGAATGCGAGGCGCCGCGCATGACGTTGGGCGCGCCCATCAGCACGCCGAGCCCGGCCGCCTTCGAGGCTCGTGCCGCTTCCTCGGTGGTCGGGAATTCGGCGACGCGCACGCCTTGCTCGATCGCCTCCTCGACATGGCCCGAGGTGGCGTCGTCGTGGCTCGCCAGCACGATGCCACGCTCATGGCAGGCGGCGGCGATGAAGACGCGGTTGGGACCGGAATTCATGGCCGATTCCGCCATCCGCTTTTCGCAGAACTTCTGAAAGGCGCGATCCGTCAGCTTCAGCTTGCGCTGGTAATAATAGGCATAGGTTTCAAGATTGACGAACTGGCGCTGTCCCGGCGCATGATCCATCAGCGAAGCCAGCTTCACCCGTTCGTCGGTTTCGAAATTGTCGAAGGCCCTGAGGCAATCGGGTGCCGAAACCTCGCAACGCAGATGGATGAAGTGATCAGCCCGCAGCCGGTCCTGCTCGACGCTATCCTCGATCGCATCGGCGAGCTTGCGGATGTCGGCGGAGGTCAGGTCGGCGTCCTCGTCCATGCCGACGCGCAAGGCATCGAGCACGGTGGTGATGCCGGCGGTCGCCACCTGCGCGTCATGGGCAAGCACGGCGGCGATCGGGTTCCAGCGCACTTTCGGGCGCGGCGCGTAGTGGCCCTCGAGATGGTCCGTGTGCAGCTCGACCAGGCCGGGGATGATGTAATCGCCGCCCATGTCCTCGCCGGTGCGGGCGGCGCCGGGATCGATGGCGGCAATCAGGCCGTCGCGCAGCACGAGCGAGCCCTCGACGATCTCGTCGGCAAGCACGATGCGGGCGTTGGTGAGAACGGTCTCGGCGGTCATTTCAGGCAGTCCTTGATCTCAGGCAGTTTTTCTGGCCGGGCGACGCCCGAGCGCGTGATGGGAAAGCACCATGAACGGCGCGCCCGGTTCGGTTTCGACAAACAGCGTCAGCGCATCCACCGACACCGGCCGCAGCAGGACTTCCGCAAACAGGCTGTCTATCGCTGCGCGCAAACGAGGGCTTTCCTGTGACGCGGCGCGGCCGGACAGCGTCATGTGGAAGCGAAAGGTCTCGAAGACGTAAGGGTAGCCCCACTGGCACAGGTTGCGGAATTCGGCCGGCTTCAGCGAATCGGGGCTGCGGCGTTCGATCTCAGCCTCGGTCAGCGGCGCGCGGAAGCGGTCGAAGGCGAGCACGACGTCATCCGCAAAACGGTTGAGCGCCGGCAGCGGGGCTTCCTGGACGAGCGCGAAAAAGCCGTCGATCTGGCCGACGACGAGGCGTGGAATGGTGACCGGCATGGTCGCTTCGGCGAAGCTGTCGAGTGCCGCGCGCAGCGAGGCTTCCGTCTCGTTGGGCGCCAGCCGGAAGGGCGCCTTCAGCGTCGCATGGAAGCCGTAGCGCCGCGCCGAGGCGGTGTGGAAGGCGACTTCCGCCGCCGACAATTCACCGACGGCCTCGACCGGCCGCGTCGCCGCGCCGAACGGGTCGCGGCCAAGCCAATTGGCGGCGATCCGCGCCAGCGGCTCGTCCTGCCTTGGGGTGAAGTAGATGGCATAGCGCATAGAAAGTCCTCGTTAAAGCGCGACGCGTTTGAAGAGATGGTGCGACGCGCTTTAAGTCTTTGTTTCTTGCATGTCGTCGTCCCAAAACCGCTGCGCACTTTTGGGCGACATGCACCAGCCCGCTGCCATAGGCGATTTGCATGACGGATTGACGAAGCTTTTGGGGGTTTTCGATGGCAAATCGAGCCTGCAAGTCATTAGCCGACGATTTTTCCGTGCTGGACCAATGGCTGTGCTTGGGAAACCCGGCAGTCTTCGAGATTGAACTCGCCTGTCAATCTTCCCGGGCGTCTGCGCTGCCCCTCACCTGCCTGCCGGCATCCTCTCCCCGTATGGTGACGGGGAGAGGGGCGCTCTCATAGCCGGTTTCCCCAATTGTCAGCGGTGCAGAAAGGGCGCCGGCGTTGCGGCCAGCCTCCTTCTCCCCGTCACTATACGGGGAGAAGTGCCCGGCAGGGCGATGAGGGGCAGCGCTGACCTCGACAATTGATAGCCCCAACAATTGGGAATCTGTCCTTGTCTGGAGCGATTGATTTTGGAGGAGCCAGTCAGGCCTTCATCAGCCATTCGTGCTCGGGCGCATTGTGGAACTTCCAGGTGCGCTTCGGCCCGGCCATGACGTTGAGATAATAAAGGTCGTAGCCGTGACAGGCCGCACAGGGGTGATAGCCCTTGGGCACCAGCACGACATCGCCATCCTCGATCGCCATCGCCTCGTCCAGCGCGCGCCCGCCGTCTGTGTCGGCATCGGTGTAGACGCGCTGGAAGGCAAAACCCTGCGGTGGGTTGAGGCGGTGATAGTAGGTTTCCTCGAGATAGGACTCGGCCGGCAGATTGTCCTGGTCGTGCTTGTGCGGGGGGTAGCTCGAAGTGTGGCCGCCGGGCGTGATGACCTCGACCACCAGCAGCGAATCGGCCGGCTTGCCTTCCGGCAGGATGTTGGTGACGTAGCGCGTGTTGGTGCCCTTGCCACGCACTTCCTGGCCGAGATCGTCGGGCGCGATGACGCGCACGGGCAGGCCGCCGCCCAGTCCCGGCGCCGAGCAGACGGCAAGCTCGAGATCGGTGTCGGCGGTGACCGACCAGTCCGACCCCTCGGGCATGTAGACCGACCACGGCTTGCCGTCGAAGGGCGACATGCGTTCGCCGAGCAGGCCAAGATCCTTGCCACCGACGCTTGCCTTGCCCTTGCCGGTGACGAAGACCAGGCAGACTTCGCGATCGCTCGTTTGCCCGGACGCACTCTCGCCGGGCTTCAGTCGATGCAGATCGAAACCGACATAGGTCCAGCCGGCATTTTTCGGCGTCACATGGGCGACGCGGCCATGGCCCTTGTTGGCTTTGACGAGCAGCTTCGACATCTGGGTTACTCCTTCGGTTCGGGCTCGGTCGGTGCTTTGCCCTCTTCGGCCGGCTTGTAGAGGTAGAAGAACTGCCAGACGGCGTAGCCGGCGAAACCGAGTGCGATCACGCCCCAGAACGGCGTGCCGGAGGCGAACTCGATTGCCGACCAGATCAGGCAAACCGCGACGATGGCAACGCGCCGCCACAGCGGCCGGAAGAACGGGTGCTCATTATCTTTCATCGGGCCAATCCGGATTTCACCAACCGGACCTCAGATAGGCCGCCGGTCACAGCAAATCCAGCGTTCATGCGTTGGGGAAACCTTGCGTCTCGACCGTGTAGCCCGACGCCGTCATCACTCGCATCAGCTCCTTGTAGCCGACCTCAGCCATTTTGAGCGGCGGGTTCTTCTTCGGATCCTGCTCGGCCTCGACGACGAACCACCCCTCATAGCCGTGGTCGGCCAGCCTCTGCACGATGGCGCCGAAATCCAGCGAGCCGTCGCCCGGCACGGTGAAGGCGCCAAGCGCCACGGCATCGAGGAAGGACTGCCTGGTGCGGTCGAGACTGTCGATCACGCCCATGCGCACGTCCTTGACGTGGACATGGTTGATGCGCTTGTGGTGGTTGTCGATGGCGCGCAGCACATCGCCGCCGGCGAAGGCGAGATGGCCGGCATCGAGCAGCAGCGGAATGCCTTCGCCGGAATGGCGCATGAAGGCGTCGAGTTCCGGCTCCGTCTCGACGACCGCCGCCATGTGGTGATGATAGGACAGCGGCATGCCTTGCTCGGCGCACCATTCGCCAAATTCGGTCAGGCGCCGGGCGTAGGCCTTCATCTCGTCGCCCGAAAGTTTTGGCTTGGTGGCTAAAGGCTTCGAGCGGTCGCCCTGGATGGAACGGCCGACCTCGCCATAGACGATGCAAGGCGCGTTCACCGCCTTGAACAGATCGATCATCGGCTGGATGCGATCCTTGTTGCTGGCCATCTCCTCGTCGACCAGCGTGCCGGAGAACCAGCCGCCGCAGAGCGTCACGTCGGCTTCCTTGAGGATCGGCAGCATCACCTTGGGGTCGTTGGGGAAGCGGCGGCCCATCTCCATGCCGGTGAAGCCGGCCGAACGCGACTGGCGCAGACATTCCTCCAACGACACGTCGTCGCTCAGTTCCGCAAGATCGTCGTTCCACCACGCGATGGGGGACATGCCCAGTTTGGCTTTCAAGTCGTCACTCCAATGTCAGATCGTTGCAAGGCGGCCCCAAGGTTTATGAACGGCGGGCTCAGGCCAGCCGTTCGTTCAAGGCTTCCTCGTATTTCTTGCGCGCGGCATTCACCTGCGGCCGTGCCGAGACTTCCGGTACGGCGACGTCCCACCAGTGGCCGCCGGCATCGGTCGAGACCAGCGGATCGGTGTCGATGACCAGGACCGTGGTCCTGCTGTTCTGTTTCGCCTTCCCAAGCGCCGTTTCCAGCCCGGCGATCGAGGTCACTTTCTCGGATATGGCGCCGAGGCTAGCCGCATGCGCGGAGAAGTCGATGTCGGGCAGGATCTCGTGGCGCGAGTCCTTCAAGAGATTGTTGAAGTTGGCGCCGCCGGTCGCCATCTGCAGCCGGTTGATGCAGCCATAGCCGCGGTTGTCGAGCAGCACGATGATGAGCTTGAGGCCAAGCATGACCGAGGTCGCGATCTCGGAATTGAGCATCAGATAGGAGCCGTCGCCGATCATGACGACGACCTCCTCGTCGGGCTTGGCCATCTTGACGCCGAGGCCGCCGGCGATCTCGTAGCCCATGGTCGAGAAGCCATATTCGGCATGGTAGGAGCCGGGCGCGCCGGCCTGCCAGAGCTTGTGCAACTCGCCGGGCAGACCGCCGGCGGCATGCAGCAGGGTCACGCCGGCGCCCATCGTGCGCTGCACGGCGCCGATCACCTGCGCGTCGGACGGATAGGCGGCATTGGTCGAGGCCGTCACCTTGGCGGCATCGGCCTGCCAGTCCGTTTTGCCCTTGATCGCATTGTCGGTCCAGGCGGCAGGCGCCTTCCAGCCCTTCAGCGCAGCAGCGAGTTCGGCAAGGCCTTCCGCCGCGTCGGCGACCAGCGGCAGCGCCCAATGCTTGCCGGCATCGAAAGGCTGGCTGTTCAGGCCGATGATGGTCCGGCCGGCATTCTTGAACAGCGCCCAGGAACCCGTGGTGAAATCCTGCAGCCTGGTGCCGACGGCCAGCACCACATCGGCCTCCTCGGCCAGCCTGTTGGCAGCGGAGGTGCCGGTAACGCCGACCGCGGCCATGTTGAGCGGATGATCATCGGGGAGCGATGACTTGCCGCCTTGCGTCTCGCAGACCGGAATGCCGGCGCCCTGCACCAGCTTCGCCAATTCTCCGGAAGCCTGCGAATAGAGGACGCCGCCGCCGGCGATCACCAACGGCTTTTTCGCACCCTTGAGCGCTGCCACCGCGGCCGCCAGTTCCTGGCGATCGGGGCGCACCCTGCGCGGCGTCCAGACGCGTTCGGCAAAGAAGTTTTCAGGATAATCATAGGCCTCGGCCTGCACGTCCTGGCAGAGCGACAGCGTCACCGGCCCGCATTCGGCCGGATCGGTCAGCACCTGCATGGCGCGGTTGAGCGCCGGGATGATCTGCTCGGGACGGGTGATGCGGTCGAAATAGCGCGAGACGGCGCGGAAGCAGTCGTTGACCGTCGCGGTGCCGTCGGAAAAATCCTCGGCCTGCTGCAGCACCGGATCGGGCAAACGGTTGGCGAAGACATCGCCGGGCAAAAACAGGACGGGCAGTCTGTTTACATGCGCAAGTGCTGCCGCCGTCACCATGTTGAGCGCGCCGGGGCCGATCGAAGAGGTCGCCGCCATGAAGCGGCGGCGGAAATTGGCCTTGGCATAGGCGATCGCCGCATGCGCCATCGCCTGCTCATTGTGGGCGCGGAAGGTCGGCAGTTCGTCGCGCACCTGATAAAGCGCCTCGCCGATGCCGGCGACATTGCCGTGGCCGAAGATCGCCCAGACGCCGCCGAAGATCTGAACCTTCTTGCCGTCGATCTCGGTCATCTGGCGGGACAGAAAGCGGGTCACAGCCTGCGCCATCGTCAGGCGAACGGTCTTGGTCATGTCGTTTCCTCCGGCTTTCCGTCTTCCTTATGCGGCCTTGCGGCCGCGCGCGGCAAGCCATGCCTCGGTCAATTGCTCGAAGCGCGACGCCATGTCGGCCACCGCTTCGTCATCCGACATCCTGCCGGCCAGCCATTGTTCTGCGGCGCTGATGAAGATGGTGCGACCGACGGCAAAGCCTTTGACGATGGGCGCCTTGGCGGTGGCGGCGAAGGCCGCCTCGAGCTCGTCCTGCGGCGCTTCCAGGCCGAGCAGCACGACGCCGCGGCACCATGGATCGTTCCTGACGATCACCGCCTCGATCTTGGCCCAGGCGTTTGCCGAAGCCTGCGGCTCGAGCTTCCACCAGTCGGGCTTGATGCCGAGCGCATAAAGCTCTTCCAACGCGCGCGGGATCGTCGTGTCGTCGAGCTTGCCGTGCTTGCCGGCGATGATCTCGACGAGAAGTTCTCGGCCTACTTTCCGCGCGGCCTCGAACAGCGCTCGGAGCTTCTGCTGCTGCTCCGTTTTCAGCGCCTCGGGATCGTCGGGATGGTAGAAGCACAGGCACTTGATGCAGTGCTCGACCGGCCATTCGACCAGTTGCGAACCGATATCCTGCGAGAATTCGAAGCGAAGCGGCCGCGAGCCCGGCAGTTCGACGGGACGGCCGAGCCAGGCGAAGGGATGGCGGGCGAACTCGAACATGGCGTCGCGGCCAAATTTCTCGTCGAGCAGCATGCCGTAGCCGCTGCGGCCAGCGGCAACCTTGGCGGCCGCCTTGACCGTCAGCACCTTGAAATCCTCGATGCGCGCGACATTGGCGCCAACCTTTGCCGCCACATCCTCGAGCTGGACGCGGTGGTCGCAAGCCAGCGCCATCAGCGAAGGAATGTCGCGCCGGCGCGTCGTCGCCCAATGGATGTGGTTGATCGCTTCGTCCTTGCGCAGCGCCAGATGCTTGCTGCCGTGCTTGAGGAAGAACTGCAGCTCCTCGAAGGTCGGATACTCCGGCGCGCAAAGCAGACGCGACACGGCGAAGGCGCCGCAGGCGTTGGCCCAGGTCGCCGCCGTGGCAAGGTTCTCGCCGCCGAGCCAGCCGCGCAGGAACCCGGACATGAAGGCATCGCCGGCGCCGAGCACGTTGTAGACCTCGATCGGGAAGCCCTTGCCGACGACGCCGTCCTCGAGATCGTCGCTGATCGGCCCGTCATAGACGATGCAGCCCATGGCGCCGCGCTTCAGCACGATGGTGGCCTTGGACAGCGAACGGATGGTCTTCAGCGCGCTCAGGCAGTCGTCGGCGCCCGACGCGATCATGATCTCCTCTTCGGTGCCGACGATGAGATCGCAATCGGGCAGCACAGTCTTCAGCTGCGCCGAGACACGGTCGGATTTGACATAGCGCTCAAAACCTTCGGCATGGCCGGCGAGGCCCCAGAGATTGGGGCGGTAGTCGATGTCGAACACCACCTTGCCGCCCTTGGCTTTCATGATGCGGATTGCCTTGCGCTGCGCGGCGTCGCTGTTGGGCCGCGAAAAATGCGTGCCGGTGACGACGACGGAGCGCGCCGAGGCGATAAACGCCTCGTCGATGTCCTCCTCCGCCAGCGACATGTCGGCGCAGTCGGAGCGATAGAAGATCATCGGCGAGACGCCTTCCTCCTCAACCGACAGGAGCACCAGCGCGGTAAGCCTATCCTTGTCGGTCTTGAGGCCGTCGACCGAGACGCCTTCACGCCTGAGCTGTTCGCGGATGAAACGGCCCATCTGCTCGTCGCCGACGCGGGTGAGCAGGGCCGAGCGCAGGCCGAGCCTGGCCGTGCCGACCGAAATGTTGGCCGGGCAGCCGCCGACCGACTTGGCGAAGGAGGTGATGTCCTCCAGCCGCGAGCCGGTCTGCTGGCCATAGAGATCGACCGAGGCACGGCCGATGGTGATGACGTCGAGCGGTGTCTGTCTCGCTTCCACGGCTTCGCCCATTGGAACCTCCCATCGGCCTTGTTGTCTTGAGCAACTTCATTTTGGGGTACACGTGCGAGCGGCAGCGTGGCGCCGTCAATATGAAATAATAATTCCAATCCATAGTCAAGATGGAATGAGCATTCCTTTGCCGGAAAGTGCCACCAGATGGGTCCGAGGCGGGTTTGGCTCCAATCACCAGGGGAGCGGACCATCGTCGTTGAAGAACCCGGCATTCGGGCCATCGGCATCCAGTGTCGCCAGGCGTATGACGATCTCCGCCGCCTGCTGCACGGTGCGGTGGCCCCTATGCCCATTCAGGTCGGTGGCGGTGTAACCGGGCGCCGCGGCATTGACCTTGATGCCTTGCGGGGCGAGCTCCCGGGCGAAGGCCACGGTGATGGCGTTGAGGGCCGTTTTGGAGCTGCCGTAACCCATCAGGTTGACCCACCGGTTCGGGCTGCCGGAGTCGAGCGCGCGGCCGATGGACCCCGTGGAACTGCTCACCATGACGATACGGGCGGCCGGTGCTGCAAGCAGCAGCGGCAGGAAGGCCTGGGTCACGCGGATCGGTCCGAAAACGTTGACGTCATAGGTGGCCCGGATATCGGCAAGATGCTGCTCGCTCGGCGGCAGCTCGTAATTGATGGCGACACCGGCATTGTTGACCAGCACGTCAAGGCAGGCGCTTTCCGCACCGACGGTTTTGGCGGCTACCGCTACGCTTTCGTCCCGTGTGACGTCCAACTCGAGCCATCGAACGTCCAGGCCTTCGGCGCGCAATGCCTGCGCCGCTACCATGCCACGTTCGGCATCCCTGGCGCCGAGCCAGACCTTGAAGCCCATCGTCGCCAGCCGCCGGGCTATTTCGCGGCCGATGCCCTTGTTGGCGCCGGTCACCACAGCGCTTTTCAATATCGTCATTTACGTGTCTCCATCCATCCATGCCGAAGACCTGAAGATGGTCCGCCGCAGGGAAAGCCGCGCGCCGAAACCTCTCCCGCTCTTGCCTAATCCTCTCATGCGGGTTGCGCGGTATGTGTGGATGCGCGATGCTGGCGCCATGAGCGAGGTATTGCGGGAGCTGATCGATATCGCCGGCCGCCATGCGCGCGGCCGACGAACAAGAACGGCGATCCCCCGCGTTTCGATCGGCCGCAGCGAAGCCACCACGGCGCCATTGCCGGGCGTGTGGGGGTCGGGGATCTTGTTCGTGCTGCAGGGCGCGAAAACGGTTCTGATCGGCGACCGGGCCCTTCGCTACAATCCCGCCAGCTATTTCATCTACACTGTCGAGACGCCGACCATCAGCCAGATCGTCGAAGCGAGCGCCGGGCGTCCCTACCTGGCCATCGGCTTCACCCTTGACCTGCAGGCAGTCGCCGCGCTCCTCGTCGAGCACGAGCCGGCGCTCGGCGGCGACAGTTTTTCCACCTCTCCCGTCAATGACGAGCTGCTCGATGCGTTGCGTCGAATGATGCGGCTGCTTGACCGGCCAGCGGAGATCCCCGTGCTGGCGGCCATGCTCGAACGCGAGATGCTGTTTCGGCTGCTGCAAGGCCCGCAAGGCGGAAAGCTTAGCCAGCTTGCGCGCGCCGATGGCCATCTGGCCCGGATCGGCCAGGCGATCGCCTGGATCCGGACGCATTGCCATCAGCCAGTCCGGGTCGCAGATCTGGCCGAAATTGCCCATATGAGCAGCGCTGCATTTTACCGACACTTCAGGGCGGCGACGGCCATGAGCCCGATCCAGTATCAAAAACAGATCCGGCTGCTGGAGGCCCGCCATCTGCTGGTCGCCCAGCCAGGCAACGTGGCACAGGTCGCCTTCGCCGTCGGCTATGAGAGCGCTTCCCAGTTCAGTCGGGAGTATGCCCGTCAGTTCGGGTCGCCGCCTGCGCGCGACGCGGCGCGCCTGGCGGCAGGAGGCGAAGCGGCCGTAGAGGTCATTTAAGTATTGTTTTTTCGCAATTCCGGACGGAAAACCGCGAAGCACTTTTCCTGGAATTGCTCTAGACTTTGCGCTTGCGGCCGGTATCGCGCCGCTTTTCGCCAACGGCGACGGTCAGCGCCATGGCCAGCGCCATCGTCGCCGACAAAGAACGGAAGCCGGCGAAATCGGCCTCGGCGACCTCGAACCAGACCTTGGCGAACTGGGCGAGCGGCGAAAACGAACTGTCGGTTATGGCCACGATCGGCACGCCCTGCTCGGAGATGGCGCGCGTCTCCTCGATGGTCGCCGGAGCATAGGGCGAAAAACTGATGGCGATGACGGCGTCGTTGGGCGTGGCAAAGCCGACCATTTCGGCGTTCAGGCCGGCGGCCGATTCGATCAGCTGGTTGCGGATCTTCAGCTTGCCCAGCGCATAGGCGATGTAGGAGGCGACCGGATAGGAGCGGCGCTTGGCCAGCACATAGATGGTCTCGGCCTTGGCCAGCAGAGCGATCGCCTCTTCGAAATGCGGTTCGTTGAGCGTGCGCGAAATGTCGCTGAGCGAGGTGCTGGCGGCAGCGACGAAGCCGTCGAAAATCGCCCGGTGGCCGGCACCCTCCTCGGCCTTGGCGCGCAGCGCTGCCAGCCTTTCGTCATAGGAGGAATTGCGCTCGCGCAGGCGCTCGCGAAACACCTGCTGCAGGCTGGTGAAGCCGTCGAAGCCGAGCTGCTGGGCAAAACGGATCAGGGTCGATGGCTGAACGCCGGCGGAAGCGGCGATGCTGGCGGCGGTGCCGAAGGCGATATCGTCGGGATTGTCGAGCGCATAGGCGGCGATCTGCGCGATACGCTTGGGCAGGCTCTGGCGCCGCTCCAGGATCGTCGCCCGCAGCGTCTCGAAATCGCGGGGCACCCTTTCGTCCATCGTCGCTCCGCCCAAGCCCATCTGTCGACGCCCCCCTCTGTGCACATCATAGCGAGACTGTGCAAGAAGGCCATAATAAATGAGTCACACGTTCCATTTGCGAGCAAAATGGATTAATTCATCCACACTATTTTTCCCCGCAGTGGAGATTGCAGAGATGGTCGGAGTCGGTCTTATCGGTACGGGCTTCATGGGCAAGTGCCATGCGATTGCCTGGAGCGCGGTCGGCACCGTCTTTCCCGAAGTCGCCAAGCCAAGGCTGGTGCATCTAGGCGAGGTCGATGCGGATCTCGCCAAACGGCGCGCCGCAGAATTCGGCTTCGCCAAAGGCTCCGGCGACTGGCGCGCCGTCGTCAACGACCCCGAGGTCGATGTCGTCTCGCTGACCACGCCCAACCAGTTTCACCCGGAAATGGCCATCGCCATCCTCGAGGCCGGCAAGCATCTGTGGTGCGAAAAGCCGATGGCGCCGGGCTTCGCCGAGGCGCAAGCCATGGCCGCGGCGGCGAAGAAATCCGGCAAGGTGGCCGCACTTGGCTACAACTACATCCAGAACCCTGCCATCCGCCATATCGGACAGCTGCTCGAGGAAAAGACCATCGGCGAGGTCAACCATCTGCGCATCGAGATGGACGAGGATTTCATGGCCGACCCCGAGGCGCTGTTCTTCTGGAAGCACGAGGCGGCGTCCGGCTATGGCGCGCTCGACGATTTTGCCGTGCATCCGCTATCCCTGGTCAATGTGCTGTTCGGCCGTGTCGGTCGCGTCATGTGCGACATGGCCAAGCCCTATGCCGACCGCAAACTGGCATCGGGCGGGCGCCGCGCCGTTGAGACCTACGACATCGCCAGCGTGCTCATGCATCTCGAAAACGGCGTCGCCGGCACGCTGCTGGTCAACCGTTCGGCCTGGGGCCGCAAGGGCCGCATCGCCATCCAGATCTTCGGCTCCAAAGGCTCGATCCTCTACGATCAGGAGCGGTTCAACGAATTCCAGCTCTACCTCACCGCCGACCGGCCGACCGAGCAGGGCTACCGCACCATTCTGGTGGCGCCGCACCACAAGCCCTACGACGCCTTCCTGCCGGCGCCCGGCCACGGCCTCGGCTTCAACGACCTCAAGATCATCGAATGCCGCGAACTCCTGACCCGGCTCGCCGGCAAGCCGGCGCGGATCATCGACTTCGACGAAGGCCTGGAGATCGAGCGCACCGTGCATGCGATGGCACGCTCGTTCGAGGAACAGCGCTGGATCGACGTGCGGTGACGGCGGCATCGGTCTCCCCTTCTTCTCTGTGGGAGAAGGTGGCCGAGCGAAGCTCGGTCGGATGAGGGGTGTTGGAAGGATCGCGACTTTCAATGTCGCAAGCCTTTAAAATCACTCGATATTCTGACGTTGCATTTCTTCCAGCACCCCTCATCCGTCTCGGCGCTGCGCGCCGATCCACCTTCTCCCACAAGGGGGAGAAGGGAAAACGCCGTCAGGCGGCTCCCTGGCGGCTGTCCAGCATGGCGCGGCGCGCCGAGCGGCGCCACTCGACGGCGCCGGCAAGGCCGTGCAGCACGGTCTCGGTGGTTGCCCAGTCGATGCAGCCATCGGTGATGCTCTGGCCATAGAGGAGCGGCTTGCCGGGCACGACGTCTTGGCGGCCGGCGACGAGATTGCTCTCGATCATGACGCCGATGATGCGCTCGTCGCCCGCCGCGACCTGGCCCGCCACGTCGGCCGCCACCTTCGGCTGGTTCTCCGGCTTCTTCGAGCTGTTGGCATGGCTGACATCGATCATCAGCCTTGGTGCCACGCCGATCCGGCCGAGTTCCGCCGAGGCCGCCGCGACGCTCGCTGCGTCATAATTGGGCTGAATGCCGCCGCGCAGGATGACGTGGCAATCCTCATTGCCGGTGGTTGTCGCAATGGCGCTGCGCCCGCCCTTGGTTACCGCCATGAAATGATGCGGCTGGGCGGCGGATTTCACCGCCTCGGCGGCGATGCGCAAATTGCCGTCGGTGCCGTTCTTGAAGCCGACCGGGCAGGAGAGACCCGATGCGAGCTCGCGGTGGATCTGGCTCTCGGTGGTGCGCGCGCCGATGGCGCCCCAGGCGACGAGGTCGGCAATGTATTGCGGCGTGGTCATGTCGAGGAATTCGGTCGCCGCCGGCAGGCCGAGATTGTTGACGGCCGAGAGCACGTTGCGGGCCATACGGAGCCCCTTGTCGATGTTGAAGCTGCCATCGAGGTCGGGATCGTTGATCAGGCCCTTCCAGCCGACCGTCGTGCGCGGCTTCTCGAAATAGACGCGCATGACGATCTCCAGCCGGTCCGCCAGGGACTCGCGCAGCGCCGCCAGACGGCTGGCGTAATCCATGGCGGCGACCGGGTCGTGGATCGAACAGGGGCCGACGACGACCACCAGCCGGTCATCCGTGCCGGTCAAAATAGAATGGATCGCGTTGCGCGAGGCGGCAACGGTGCGCGTCGCCGTCAGCGTGCGCGGTATCTCCCGCATCACCTCTTCCGGCGTACTCAGTTCCTTGATTTCGGTGACCCGAAGATCGTCTGTGGTGGTCAACACGGCTTTCTGCTCCTGATTGGGAGACCTGCCGGCTGAAACAAAAAAGCCGCCAGGTCTGGCGGCTGTTCGGATTTTGATGCTGCAATCTTCAGATCGAGCGCAATCCTCCCGCCGCCAGCGAGCTGCCGTAGCTAAAGTACCAGAACGTGGCGGTCAGGTGGATCATGCGGTTCATATAGTCGAAGCGGAGGCGCTTGTCACTACTCGCCGATCACCCCGGCTATGTTCTGGTCGTAGTCGACCAGCGAACCGGTCATGACGCCGGCCTGCGGGCTGAGCATATAGGTGATCAGCCGGGCAAGCTGCGCGGGCTTGACCAGCTGGCCCATAGGCTGGGAAGCCTCGGCCTTTTCCAACCAGTCGTCCGGCGCGTCGTGCCACTTCTTCTGCACGATCGCCTCGCCCTCGGTGTCCATCCATCCAGGCAGCACGGCGTTGCAGCGTATGCGGTTCTTCCGATAGGAGCTGGCGACATTCTTGGTCAGCGTCATCAGCGCGCCCTTGCTGGTCGAATAGGGCGTCAGGAACGACTGGCCGGCATGCGCCGACATCGACAGCACGTTGACGATGGAACCGGGTGCCTTGCGTTCGAGCAGATGCGCCACCAGGCCCTGCATCAGGAAGAAGGGCCCGCGCACATTGGTCGCGAAGATGGTGTCGAAAAGCTCTTCGCTCGTCTCGACCAGCGAGCCGCGCGCCGAGGTGGCGGCGGCGTTGACCAGCGCGTTGACAGTGCCGAAATGGGCGATCGCGGTGTCGACGGCGCGCTTGCAGTCGGCAACCTTGGCGACATCGGCGCTGATGAAGATGGCGTCGACGCCGGCCTTCTTGAGCGAGGCGACCGCCTTGTCGCCCTTCTCCTGCGAGCGGCCGATCAGCGCCAAAGCGCGGCAGCCTTCATCGGCCAGCGCCTCGGTGACGGCGAAGCCGATGCCTTGCGCGCCGCCGGTGACGATGGCGCGCGTTTCCGAATTGCGACCGGCTGAACCGTTCATCGCTCTGCTCCTGTGTTCGATACCAAATAGCCCAAGGTGGTCAGATGTAGGTCAGGTGGCCTCACCTGAATATCAACACACCTTAGTCGAGGCGGACGGTCTTGCCCGACTTCGCCGATTTCAGCGCCGCATCTGCCAGCTTCAGTGCCACAAGGCCATCCGCTCCGCTTGGTGCCGCCTTCTTGCCCTTCGTCGCCGCGGCGATGAAGGCCGCGATCTCATTGGCGTAGGCGTCGAGGTAGCGGGTCATGAAGAAATCGTGCAGCGGCGGGCGGGTGTAGCCCTTCTCATTGGCCAGTTCGATCGACACCGGGCGCTGGTTCTCGGCCGCGACCATGCCTTTCGAGCCATGCACCTCGATGCGCTGGTCGTAGCCATAGGTGGCGCGGCGCGAATTGGAGATGACGGCCTGCTTGCCGGAGGCGGTTTCGAGGATGACGCTGACGCTGTCGAAATCGCCGGCCTCGCCGATCTTCTTGTCGACCAGCACCGAGGCATGCGCGCTGACGGCCACCGGCTCCTCGCCGAGCAGGAAGCGGGCCATGTCGAAATCGTGGATGGTCATGTCCCGGAAGATACCGCCCGAGCGGGCGATATAGTCGAGCGGCGGCGCGCCGGGATCGCGAGACGTGATGGTCACCATCTCGACCGTGCCGATGGCGCCGTCGTCGATCGCCTTGCGCACGGCGGCGAAATGCGGGTCGAAGCGGCGGTTGAAGCCGACCATCAGCGTGGCCTTGGCCTTGTCGACCACGGCCAGGCACTTTTCGACACGTTTCACATTGAGGTCGATCGGCTTCTCGCAGAAGATCGCCTTGCCGGCCTTGGCAAAGCGCTCGATCAGGTCGGCATGGGTGTCGGTCGGCGTGCAGATGATGACGGCGTCGATGTCCTTGGCCTTTTCGATGGCCTCGATGCTGCGCACCTCGGCGCCGTAGGCCGACGCCAGTTCCGTCGCCGCCTTCTCGAAGGCGTCCGCCACGGCAACCAGTTTTGCCTCGGGGTTGGAGCCGACGGCACGGGCGTGGACTTTGCCGATACGACCGGCACCGAGAAGAGCGAAGCGGAGAGGCATGGATAATTCCTTTGGGGATGGGTTCGAACGAATTTCCGCGCCCATCGGGGCGCGGATGATTTTCGGAAGCAGCGGGCCGCAGTTGCTACCGCCCGCCGCAAACAATACTAGGCTGCCGCAAGCTCCGCCTCCCCGGTCTTGCTGCCGGTGATGTAGGCGACGATGTCGTTGCCGTCGGTGTCCTGCTTGCGCAGATTGGCGACGATCTTGCCGCGCCGGAAGACGACGATGCGGTCGACGAGATCGAACACCTGGCGCATGTTGTGGCTGATCAGGATCAGCGGCTCGCCGTTTGCCTTCAGCGTGCGGATGATGTTTTCGACCTGCGCCGTCTCCTGCACGCCAAGGGCGGCCGTCGGCTCGTCCATGATGATCAGTTTCGAGGCGAAGGTCGCTGTCCTGGCGATCGCCACGCATTGCCGCTGACCGCCCGACATGTGGCGGATGGTGCTGGACAAATTGGGGATCTTCACCGCCGTGCGGACCAGTGCCGCCTCTGTCGCCTTGCGCATATACTTGCGGTCGAGGATCGAGAACGGGCCGAGATTGAACAGCACCTTTTCGCGGCCGAGGAACAGGTTTGACGGCACGTCGAGATCGTCGGCCAGCGCCAGGTTCTGGAACACCGTTTCGATGCCCGCCTCGCGCGCTTCGATCGGGCCGGCGAAGTTCACTTCCTTGCCGTCGAACCAGACCTTGCCGTCGGTGCGCTGCTCGACGCCGGTGATCTGGCGCACGAAGGTCGATTTGCCGGCGCCGTTGTCGCCCATGATGGCGACATGTTCGCCCTTGCGCAGCTCGAAGTTGGCACCTTCGAGCGCATGCACGCCGCCATAGCGCTTGGTCAGGTTTTCGGTCTTCAGAATGATGTCCGACATGGTCAAGCTCCTATCGCGCGGCGACGTTGGCGCCATTGATCGAGAACCACCGCGCCGACGATGATCACACCCTTGACCATCTCCTGGTAGTAGGCGTCGAGGCGCAGAAAGGTGAAGCCGGAGATGATGACACCGAAGATCAGCGAGCCGATCACCGTGCCGATGATTGAGCCGCGGCCGCCCGACAGCGAGACGCCGCCGATGACCGCCATGGCGATGGCGTCGAGTTCATACATGACGCCCATGCCGGACTGGGCGGTGAGGTTCTTGGAGCACAGCACCACGGCGGCGAGCGAGGCGAGGATGCTGGCGATGACGTAGACGAGAATCTTGTGGTTGGCGATCTTGATGCCCGACATGCGCGCGGCGTCCTCATTGGAGCCGATCGCATAACAGTGCTTGCCGTATTTGGTATAGGTCAGGATCAGCTGGAACAGTATCGCCAGCGAGATGAAGATCACGACCGGCATCAGGCCCTTGCCTATGCCAGCGAAACTCTCGGTCGGAAACGAGATCGGCTGTCCCTTCGACCACCATTTGGCGATGCCGCGCGCCGTGACCATCATGCCGAGCGTGGCGATGAAGGGCGGGATGCGCGTGTAGGCGATCAAGGCACCATTGACCAGGCCGGCCAGCAGGCCGCAGCCAATGGCGACCAGCACCGGAACGATCACCGGCAGGTCGGTCCAGCCGACGAACATCGCCTTGGGGTTCGGGTTGCCATTGACCGTCGCCACCTGGGCGAAGCTCATGGCAATCATCGCCGTGGCGCCGACGACCGAGCCCGAGGACAGGTCGATGCCGCCGGTGATGATCACCTGCGTCACACCGATGGCGATGATACCGACGATAGACACCTGCAGGATGATGATTTCGAGGCGCTGCTGGTTGAAGATCGCATCGACATTGTCGCGGGTGTTGAACAGGAAACTGTCGCCGAGAAAGACCCGACCGATCAGTTCGAAAGCGCCGACGAGGATGACGAGCGCCAGGAAAACGTTGAATTCGGCAGGCCATGTCCGTTTTTTTGCATCATAGGTGAGCCCACCGATGCCATGAGATGTCTGTGCCACGTCTTTTCCTCCGTCGGCCGCATTCATCCTCCCGCCCGCTGGGGCGGGAGGAAAGTGAGGAGCGGCGCTGTTCTTCTGATTTTGATGCGCCGCCCCTATCGAAGCGCCTGGCTCAGTTCTTCTTCAGGAACTTGTCGATGTTGGCCGGCGTGACGAGCTGGAAGGGGATATAGACCTTCCGTTCGACTTTCTCGCCCTTGGCCAGCTTCAGCGCCGCGTCGAGGGCACCGGCACCCTGGCCGGCCGCGTCCTGGAACACGGTCGCGTCAAGGTCGCCCGCCTGCATCGCAGCCAGCGCGTCCTGGGTGGCGTCGACGCCGCCGACGACGACCGTCTTCATGTCGATGTTGGCGGCCTTCATCGCCTGGATGGCACCGATGGCGCTTTCGTCGTTGTTGGCGATGACACCGTCGAACGGCTTGCCGGTCGACAGCCAGTTGGTCATCAGGTTCTGGGCCTCATCGCGGTTCCAGTTCGACGTCTGCTTGTCGATGATCTTGATGAAGCTGCATTCCGGCGTGGCGATCACGTCGTCAATGTCCTTGGTGCGCATCACCGCGGCCTGATTGGAAAGCTCGCCCATGATGACATAGACATTGGCTTCCTTCTTGCCGGCTTCGGTGAACAGGCGGCAGACTTCCTTGGTCTCGAGCGTGCCGGAATCGGCCTCGTTCGAGGCGACGAAGGCCTGGTTCTCCGGCAGCGTGTCGACGTTGACCGGCTCGCGGTTGACATAGACCAGCGGGACCTTGGCCGCGGCCGCCGCATCCGACATCGCCTGGGTGGCCGAGGTGTCGACCGGGTTGACGATGATGGCGTCGACGCCAGAGGCGACGAAGTTCTTGATCTGGTCAAGCTGCTTGGCGACGTCGTTCTGCGCGTCCTCGACCTGCAGCTCGACACCGTCCATACCCTTGGCCTGCTCGATCATGCCGTTACGCAGCACGGTCAGGAAGTTGTCGTCGAACTTGGCCATCGACACGCCGACCTTGGCCGCGAATGCCGACGAACTCATCAGCGCCGCAAAGGCGACGCCCAAAATCAGTTTCTTCATTGTATTTCTCCTCCACACATTGGTGTCCGGCTGCACCGATCTCGCCCGGAATCCCCGATCTCCCGAGGAATCTCTCCCGCCTGCTCCCCTGCTCCGGATGGCGTTTTGCCAGCGATTGGAACGCCAAGCCCTCTGTTTGAAACAGATGTTCCGGAACGAAAGGACCAAAATGCCTAGTCAGTGAAATATTTATTCCATTTTGGGGGAGGCCGTCAAGAGCGATTCCAAAAACCGATGCCGGATTTTCGCGGCAAGGCCTTGCAATATTCTATCAGGGTGATGGATCCCATCATTCCGAATGGCTCGATGGCCTAGATGTTTTCCGGCAGGTAAATGTCGAAGGGCAGGAAGGTCTGGCCCGGCGCATTGGCGGCGCCGGTTTCGATGGCGTGCGCCATCAGGCCGACAAGCTCGCGGCAGAGCGCCGGCAGCGGCGTGGAAATCACCATGGTGAGGATGTTGTCGGCTAGCGCCGCGCGCGATTCGGCATTGATCTCGTTGCAGACGACCACCGGCATGTTTTCGGGCCTCGCTGCCCTGAGCGCCGAGACCGCGCCTTCCATGCCGCCGCCGGCGACGTAGCAGCCGGCAAGATCGGGATATCGCGCCAGAAGATCGATCATCGCATCATGGGTCACCTGGTTGGCTTCCAGGTTGACCAGCGTCTCCATCACCGTGAATTCCGGCGCATGCTCGCGGAAGAATGACCTGAAGCCGATCTCGCGCAGCTCATGGCCATGGAAGCGATGGCTGCCGACGAAAAGGGCGACCTTGCCAGGCTTCCTCGCCGCCTTGGCGATCATCCAGGCCGCGCTGCGACCGACCTTGCGGTTGTCGAGGCCGACATAGCCCTCGCGGATGCCGGCGGCAAAGTCGGACAGCAGCGAGAACACCGGTTGCCCCCTCGCCTTCAGCGCCTCGACGGCCGCCGTCAACGTCGGATGGTCCGGGCCGACGACGGCGACGGCTCTGGATTTCGCCGCCAGCTTGCGCATCTGGGCGGCGATCTCGTCGGGGGCCAGCGAACCGGCAAAGTCGATGGTTGCGACGCCACGGAAGCGCAGCGATTGCGACACCGCCAGTTCGAGCTCCCGCGCGAAATCGCTGTAGAAAACATCATTGCCCCTCAGCAGCAGAAAGCCGAGGCGGTATTCCGGCAGTTCCTGGCGCATGCGCTGCTTGATCAGCCCGGCGGCGTGATAGCCGATGCCGGTCGCGGCCTCATAGACACGGCGCGCGGTTTCCTCGCGCACCGGCAGGCGGTTGTTCAGCACCCGGTCGACGGTGGCAACGCTGACGCCGGAGATGCGCGCCAGGTCGGTGATGGTCGGCCGTTTTGCCATGACTGCCCTCAGATGTGTCGAATCCTTTTACAACATCTTGATGGGAAATGATAGAAACTATCTTTGTGAGATTGATCCTATCATCCAGTGGCGCTATTTTGAATTCCGACGCCTGCGATCATACCCTTGGCATTCGCCGGGAAGGGACCGCGAGGCGCTGGTGGAGGTTTCCAATGGCGGCAACACTGTCTGCAACGCCATCCCGGCGCGACTACAGTCTGGTGGGCCGGGACACGCAGCTGGCCGTCGAGAACGGGCTGGCGGCGGCTGATTGGTACCACACCGATGTTCCACGCAAGCAGATGAAGGAGCTGATGCAGCGCTCCGACGGGCCGGCGATGCGCGACACCATCATCTGGCTCGGCGTGCTCATCCTGAGCGGAGCCGGCGGCGCCTGGTTCTGGGGGACCTGGTGGTGCGTGCCGTTCTTCTTCGTCTACGGCACGCTCTACGGTTCATCGACCGATTCACGCTGGCACGAATGCGGCCATGGCACCGCCTTCCGCACGCAGTGGATGAACGACGCGATCTATCAGATCGCCTGCTTCATGATCATGCGCAACCCGGTGACCTGGCGCTGGAGCCATACGCGCCACCATACCGACACCATCATCGTCGGCCGCGACCCCGAGATCGCCATCATGCGGCCGCCCGACCTCATCCGCGTCATTCTCGCCTTCGTCGGCGTCCTCGATGCCTGGCATGCCATGAAAGACATGGTCCGCCACGCGGCCGGCATCATCAGCGCCGAGGAAAAGACCTATGTGCCCGAGCAGGAACAGCCGAGGGCGATCTTCTTCGCCCGCATCTGGCTGGCGATCTATGCCGCGACGATCGCTCTGGCGCTCTATATGGGCTCGTTCCTGCCGTTCATGCTGGTCGGGCTGCCCCGCCTTTACGGCGCCTGGCACCATGTGCTGACCGGCATCCTGCAGCATGGCGGGCTGGCCGACAATGTCATCGATCACCGGCTGAACAGCCGTACCGTCTACATGAATCCCATCAGCCGCTTCATCTACTGGAACATGAACTACCACGTGGAGCACCACATGTTCCCCATGGTGCCCTATCACGCGTTGCCCCGGCTGCACGAGCTGATCAAGCACGATCTGCCGGCGCCGACGCCGTCGATCCTGGCCGGCTATCGCGAAGTGATCCCGGCCTTCCTGCGCCAGTTGCGCAACGAAGACTATTTCCTCAGGCGCGAACTGCCGCCGACCGCCAGGCCGTATCGCGAGGAATTGCACAACGACAACGCCGTCGCGGCGGCTGAATGACTGGCCTGACGGGCGCAGAGCAATCGAATTTTCCGGAGGAACAAATGAGCGACTGGGTCGAGGCCTGTGAGGCCGCGGACATAGACGAAGAAGACGTGATGCGGTTCGACCATGGCGGCCGCACCTTCGCCATCTACCGCAGTCCCGACGACGAGTATTTCGCGACGGACGGGCTTTGCTCGCATGAAAAGGTGCATCTGGCCGACGGGCTGGTGATGGACGACATCATCGAATGCCCGAAGCACAATGGCCGCTTCAACTACAAGACCGGGGCGGCGAGAGGGGCGCCGGTCTGCGTCAACCTCAGGACCTATCCGGTCAAGGTCGACGCCGGCAAAGTCCTCATTCAGATCGGATGACGGTGATGACAAAGGCAATGGTCATCATCGGCGCCGGCGAATGCGGCGGACGCGCAGCCCTCGTGCTGCGCGATCTCGGCTTCGAAGGTCCGGTGACGCTGGTCGGCGACGAGCCGCATCTGCCCTATGAGCGGCCGCCGCTGTCGAAGGAAGCCATGACCGGCGAGGCGCCCGCGATCAAGGCGATCGCCAGCGATGAAATCCTGGCCGAACGGTCGATCCGGCATATCCATTCGGTTCAGGCCGTGGCGATCGACCGCGCCGCCCATGTCGTGCGCCTGTCGGATGGCTCGGCGCTGCCGTACGACAAGCTCCTGCTGGCGACCGGCTCGCTGCCGCGCAAGCTGCCGATGCCGGGCCTCGGTGCGCGCTGCGTGTATCTCAGGACCTTCAATGACGCAAAGGCCATCCACGCCCATCTCAGGGCCGGAAACCGCGTGGCAATCGTCGGCGGCGGCTTCATCGGTCTCGAACTCGCCGCCTCGGCGCGCAAACTCGGCGCTGATGTCACCGTCGTCGAGGCGCAGCCGCGCATCCTGATGCGCGGCGTGCCCGCCGAAATCGCCGAGATCATCCACAAGCAGCACGAGGCCGAAGGCGTGACGATCCTCGCCGGCCAGGGCATCTCGGCGATCGCCGATGAAGGCGCCGAGGTGCGCATCACGCTTGCCGGCGGGCTGGAGGTCGTTGCCGACCTCGCTATCATCGGCATCGGCGCAGTGCCGGTGACCGCACTGGCTGCGGAAGCGGGACTGGCGATCGACAATGGCATTGCCGTCGACGCCGAACTTCGCACCTGCGATCCGGACATCTTTGCCGCCGGCGATTGCTGCTCGTTTCCGCTTGCCGTCTACGGCGGAAGGCGGGTGCGGCTTGAAGCCTGGCGCAACGCGCAGGAGCAGGGCGCGCTGGCGGCCAGGAACATGCTGGGCGCCGGCGAGGCCCATGCCGCCGTGCCATGGTTCTGGTCGGATCAATATGGCCTGACCTTGCAGATCGCCGGTCTGTCGGACGAGGGGCACAGCGTCGTGCGCCGCGACCTCGAAGACGGCGCCTTCATCCTGTTCCATCTGGCTGGGGACGGCCGTCTGGTCGCCGCAAGCGGCATCGGGCCGGGCAATGCGGTCGCCCGCGACATCAGGCTGGCCGAAATGCTGATCGCCAAGCGGGCGAAGCCGGCGCCGGAGGCGCTCGGCTCACAGACGGTCAAGCTGAAGTCGCTGCTGGCGGCGTGAGGCGCGCCGTCCGGAAATCAAGGACCTAGGGGGAAGAAAATGCCGCGCACCAGACCGACGGTCGCCGACCTGCAATCGCTGAAGGGCAAGCGGCAGCTTTCCAAGCTCAGGGTCTTCTCGCTGGAAGAGGCCGAGGCCGCGGAGCGCGCCGGCATCGATATCATCTCCGTCCCCTACGGCCTGATCTTTGACCCGCGGTTTCGCGATGCGGCACCGACCCGCTTTGCCATTCCCGGCGACGAGCAGTCCAAAATGGGCGCGACCACCGACGAGATCCTGCGCACGGCGGTGAAGCTGCGCGCGGCAAGCGCTGACGCCATGTATTGTTCGGCCAGCCTGCAGACGATCCGGAGGCTGCGCGACGAGCATATTCCGGTCTGCGGCCATGTCGGGCTGATCCCGGCGCATGCGACCTGGACGGGTGGCTTCAAGGCGGTCGGCAAGACCGCCGAAAGTGCTGCCTTCGTCTGGAAGCAGGTCAGGGACCTGGAAGCGGCAGGTGCCTTCGCCGCCGAGATCGAGGTGGTGCCGGCCGAAATGGCGAGCGCGATCTCCAGGCGCACGCCGCTGATCATGATCTCGATGGGGGCCGGCGCCGGCTGCGATGCCCAGTATCTGTTCTCGGAAGATGTGCTCGGCACCCATCGCGGACACTATCCGCGCCATGCCAAACGCTATCGCGACCTGGCGGCGGAGTTCGACCGTATCCAGAGCGAGCGCATTGCAGCATTCAGTGAATATGCCGACGACATCCAGTCCGGCGCCTATCCAGCACCGCAGCACATGGTCGGGGTGGACGCCGAGGAATTGCGCAAATTCGAGGCGTTCCTCGAATCCCAGGCCTGAGCGGCTTACCCCTCAGCTCTAAAAGAGCGCCTTCAGCTCCGACAATTTGTCGTTGACCAGCCAGCCATAATAATTTTCCTCGGGCAGCTTTTCGGGCTCGCCGGCGGCTCGGCGCCTGTCGTTCTCGGCCTTCAGCGCTTCGGCGCGCTGCTCGGGATTGCCGACATTGTAGAGCGTCGCCGTGAGGCCGGGATTGCCCGAAATGTCGAAGCCGGCGATGCTCTTGTAGGCATCGATCGATTTGCTGATCGTCGCCGCGACGTAAGGAAGCGTCAGGTCCGGATCCATGATGGTCTTGTAGACCCCGTTCGGATCGGCGACGTCGAGCTTGGGCAGGCCGGACACCTTGTGGACGAAATCGCTCATCTGCAGCGCGGTCAGCGGATTGAGCTGGCCAAGGCCGAAGGTCTGGCCGGCATAATAGGGCTGGAAGAAGGTGGCGCCGAAACGGTCGTTGGGAAAGCTCTCGCCGCCCACACTCTTGCCGCGGAAGGCATGGTTCCACACCTGCTCGCGGCACTCCCACAGATCGTAGCTGTCGGTCAGGCCAGCGCATTTCTTGAATTCCGGCCGCTGCACGAAATCCGTGATGTCCTCGCCCTCATAGGCGAAGGACAGCCTGCTCGACAGATAGGAGATCGCCTTGACGTAGTAGGTCTGCAGCCGGTCGTAGGCATCGACATTGTAGGTATGCTCGCCGACGATGGCGCCGACGATGTGAATGGGATCGATGCCATAGGCCGCCGCCTGCTGCTTGATCTTGCCGCGAAGGTCGGCGTCGTTCTGCAGCAGCGCGTAGACCTTGCGGTACTTGGCCTGGAAGGTGGTATTGGTGGCCTGGGTGCGGCGGCTCGAGGCGCCCGGTATGTCGGGCTGCTCGGCATTGCGGTTTCCCGGCGGCACCAGCGTCGCCGCGTCGGCGGCGACCACCGCTGCCGCCAGCGCCAAGCCGAGAAGGAGAAGTATGCGTTTTTTCATGCGCCGCCGCCTGTGAGTGGCCGGGCAAACTAGGTAAAGCTCAATGGAGAGTCGAGAGAACCGCCTCGTCTCGCCGGACGAAAGCGGCCAGATGCTTCCATTTGGCCACACCCTGGTTCTTGCGCCGGGAACTGCCCGGCGCCGCTTCTACAGGATGAATCTGGACAAATCCGTGTTCCTGGAAAGGTCGCCGACATGCTTTTGCACATAGGTGGCATCGATGGTGACCGACGTGCCGTTGCGGTCCGGCGCGTCGTAGGAAATCTCGTCCAGCACCCGCTCCATCACCGTCTGCAGGCGCCTGGCGCCGATGTTCTCGACGCTGGCGTTGAGATCGACGGCGATGCCGGCAAGCGAATCGATGGCGTCATCGGTGAAGCTGAGCTCGACGCCTTCCGTCTTCATCAGCGCGATGTACTGCTTGATCAGGCTGGCCTCGGTCTCGGTCAGGATGCGGACGAAATCGTCCTTCTCCAGCGCCCGCAGTTCGACCCGGATCGGCAGGCGGCCCTGCAGTTCCGGCAGCAGGTCCGACGGCTTGGCGACGTGGAACGCACCCGAGGCGATAAACAGGATGTGGTCGGTCTTCACCGGTCCGTATTTGGTCGCCACCGTGGTGCCCTCGACCAGCGGCAGCAGGTCGCGCTGCACGCCTTCGCGGGAGACGCCGGCGCCGATGCCGCCTTCGCGCGACGCGATCTTGTCGATCTCGTCGAGGAAGACGATGCCGTCGTTTTCGGTCGATTCCAGCGCCCTGCGCACCACCTCGTCCTGGTCGAGCAGCTTGTCTGACTCGTCGCCGATCAGCAGCGCGTACGATTCCTTCACCGTCGTCTTGCGTGTCTTGGTCCTCTGGCCGCCCATCGCCTTCGACAGCATGTCGTTTATGTTGAGCACGCCGATATTGCCGCCCGGCATGCCGGGAATCTCGAAGCCGGGCATGCCGCCGCTGCCGGTGTCGGCCACTTCGACCTCGATCTCCTTGTCGTCGAGCTCGCCGTCGCGCAGCTTCTTGCGGAAGGAGTCGCGCGTGGCCGGGCTTGCCGTCTTGCCGACGAGCGCCTCAAGCACCCGTTCCTCGGCATTGATGTGGGCGCGCGCCTTGACGTCCTCGCGCATCTTTTCGCGCACCAGGCCGATGGCGATCTCGACCAGGTCGCGGATGATCTGCTCGACGTCACGGCCGACATAGCCGACCTCGGTGAACTTGGTGGCCTCGACCTTGACGAAGGGCGCACCGGCGAGACGCGCCAGGCGGCGCGAGATCTCGGTCTTGCCGACGCCGGTCGGGCCGATCATCAGGATGTTCTTCGGCATCACCTCTTCGCGCATCTGGCCTTCGAGCTGCTGGCGGCGCCAGCGGTTGCGCAAGGCAATGGCCACGGCGCGCTTGGCGTCCTTCTGGCCGATGATGAAGCGGTCGAGTTCCGAAACGATTTCGCGCGGGGAGAATGTGCTCATATCACTCAAATTCCACTTTGCCACTGCCGGATGGACTCAAACGGATGCAGCAGCATGATCACGTTGAGCGTCAGATTGTCCCGGATGATGTAGCCGGTGCCCAGTTCGAAGATCACGGCAAGGCTGACGATCACCCATATAGGAAGCTTTCGCGCCATCACAAATCCCAGCACCATGGCGAACGTATCCGCCACGGAATTGATGATGCTGTCGCCGTAATAGTTGAGCGAGATGGTGCCGGCCCGATAGCGGTCGATGATGAAGGGGCTGTTTTCCAAGAGCTCCCAGCCGCCCTCGATGAGGACGGCGAACGCCAGCCGCAGCCCGACCGGCGAACGCGGAAACAGGACCCTTGCGAGCGCATAGAACAGGAAGCCGTGGATGATGTGCGAAGGCGTGTACCAGTCGGAAATGTGCTGGGAATTCTCGGAGCTGTTCACCACACCGTGCCAGAGCTTCACGTAGCCGCAGGTGCAGATCGGCGGATGGCCCATGCCGTAGAGGACCCCTGCCTGGAAGATGATCAGGGCGAGAACGAGCAGAAGCCCCATCCGCCAGCTGTCTTCATAGGCCGATAGCGTCTTGTCTTCGCCGATAGTGTTCATTTGGTCAGTGCCCCTCTTGCGCGTCGCCATCGGCCGCATCAACAGCCATCAGCACGGCGTCCCCATATTCCGATTGCCTGCGTCCGATCGCCCTGAAGCCGGCCTTCTCATAGGCGCGGATGGCGCGCGCGTTCTGCGGATGCGGATCGATGATGACGCGCGGCACCCCTTCCTCGAAAAGCTGTTCGACGAACTGACGCACGATGGCCGAGCCATGGCCGACGCCGACCAGCTCCGGCCTGCCGATGGACAGGTCGATGCCCAGCGTGCCGAACGGCTGGTCGGCATAG
Organism: Mesorhizobium amorphae; assembly: GCF_014843845.1. Classification (GTDB taxonomy): domain Bacteria; phylum Pseudomonadota; class Alphaproteobacteria; order Rhizobiales; family Rhizobiaceae; genus Mesorhizobium; species Mesorhizobium amorphae_A. The sequence goes on from NZ_JHQS01000011.1 coordinate 124,023, forward strand.
GGATGGTCGTCCTCCAGATGCGGGTCGTAGCTCTGCAGATAGGCGATCGGCTTGCCGTCCAGCTCGACGATCAGCGGTTCGACCGAAATCGAGTCGATATGCTCGCGGATCTCGGCGATTTCCTTGTCGGGATCGTCCCACCATTCGGCGACATGCGGTTCGGCCAGCCAACCGGCGATCATCGGCAGGTCCTTTTCGGTCACCGGCCGAAATTCGTACACATCGCTCTGTTTGGCCGGCTCAGGCGGCATCGAGCGTTTCGATGACGAAGTTGTTGTTGGTGTAAACGCAGATGTCGGACGCGATCTGCATCGCCTTGCGGGCGATCTCTTCGGCGTCCTTGTCGGAATCCATCAGGGCGCGGGCGGCGGCCAGCGCGTAATTGCCGCCGGAGCCGATGGCCATGACGCCATGTTCGGGTTCGAGCACGTCGCCGGTGCCGGTCAGCGCCAGCGAGACCGACTTGTCGGCCACCAGCATCATGGCTTCCAGCCGGCGCAGGTAGCGGTCGGTGCGCCAGTCCTTGGCGAGCTCGACGCAGGCGCGCGTCAGCTGCTCCGGATATTGTTCGAGCTTGGCTTCAAGCCGCTCCAAAAGAGTGAAGGCATCGGCGGTGGCGCCGGCGAAACCGGCAATGACATTGCCGCCCTTGCCGATGCGGCGCACCTTCTTGGCGTTGCCCTTCATGATGGTCTGGCCAAGGCTGACCTGGCCGTCGCCGGCGATCACCACCTTGCTGCCCTTGCGCACCGTCACGATGGTCGTGGCGTGCATGGTCAGTTCATTCGACATTTCCTGCTCCGATCAGCACCGATCCCGATAAGGCGATCCGGCGCGTTACGAGTGACTTGATCGGCCATATGTATGCATGGGTCAAGCGATTGCAAACCGGCCTCCGGCAAGCCTCGATAGCGCCGCGCATGGCAACTGGCAATCGCCGGACCATGCTGCTAGAAGGCTCTCGCTTTCAAGCGTGTGAGGGCTTGGAAGGCCGTGAAACCATGGACAAGGATGAGGTCATGTCGCCCCGTTCCGCCGAAGCAAGCCGCAAGACCAAGGAAACCGATATCTCCGTATCGGTCCATGTCGACGGCTCGGGCAAGTCGGACATCGCGACCGGCGTCGGCTTCTTCGACCATATGCTGGACCAGCTGTCGCGCCATTCGCTGATCGACATGACGGTGAAGGCCAAGGGCGATTTGCACATAGACGATCACCACACTGTCGAGGACACCGGCATCGCGCTCGGCCAGGCGCTGGCCAAGGCGCTCGGCGAGCGGCGCGGCATCATGCGCTATGCCTCGATCGATCTTGCCATGGACGAGACGCTGACCAGGGCGGCGATCGACGTCTCCGGCCGTCCGTTCCTGATCTGGAACGTCTCCTTCTCGTCGCCCAAGATCGGCACCTTCGACACCGAGCTGGTGCGCGAATTCTTCCAAGCGCTGGCGCAGAACGCCGGGATCACGCTGCACGTGACCAATCATTACGGCGCCAACAACCACCACATCGCCGAGACCTGCTTCAAGGCGGTGGCGCGGGCGCTGCGCGCAGCACTCGAACGCGACCCGCGCCAGCCGGATGCGGTGCCCTCCACCAAGGGATCTCTGAAAGGATAGGCGATGGCCGTCTATGTCGTGATGGAACCGCCAGGCCGCAGCGAAAAGGCCGACGTGACCTTTGTCCGCGACGGATTTGCCTGGCTCGGCTTCCTGGCGGCGCCGTTGTGGCTCGCCTGGCACCGGCTGTGGGTCGAGGCTGCACTCGCCTTTGTCGTCATGGCCATCCTGTCGATGCTTGGCGAAAAACTGGGGCTTGCCTGGGCCGGCTCGCTGCTGTCGCTGCTGGTCTCGCTTTACATCGGTCTGGAGGGGCAGGCGTTGCGGATCGCCGCACTGCGCCGCCGCGGCTGGCATGAAAGGGGCGTCGTCGCGGCCGACAGGCTTTATGACGCTGAGACGCGCGATGCCCTGGAGGCCGAAGCGAAGGCGGAGGAGCAGGCGACGATGCAGCGCATCGTTCCGGACGCCGCCCTGGCGCGGCCGCCTCAGACCGGCATTGCATTGGGGTTGACCCACACGCCCGGAAAGCCCTGACATGCGGATAGCGATCATCGATTACGGGTCGGGCAATCTGCGCTCGGCCACCAAGGCCTTCGAGCGCGCCGCGCATGAGGCCGGCATCGCGGCGGCGATCGAGCTGACCGCCGATGCGGAACGCGTCCGCACCGCCGACCGCATCGTGCTGCCCGGCGTCGGCGCCTATGCCGACTGCGCGGCCGGCCTCAAGGCCGTCGCCGGCATGTGGGACGCGGTGGAAGAGGTGGCGATCGTCAAGGGCCGGCCCTTCCTCGGCATCTGCGTCGGCATGCAGCTGATGTCGGAACGTGGTCTGGAAAAGACCGTGACCAAGGGTTTTGGCTGGATCGCCGGCGACGTCAAGGAGATCACGCCCACCGATCCGGCGCTGAAGATCCCGCAGATCGGCTGGAACACCATCGAGATGACGCGCAAGCATCCGCTGTTTTCGGGCATCACGACCGGGACCAAGGGATTGCACGCCTATTTCGTCCATTCCTACCATCTGGATGCGAATAAGGCCGACGAGGTGCTGGCAATTGCCGACTATGGCGGCCCGGTGACGGCGGCAGTCGCGCGCGACAATCTCGTCGGCACACAGTTCCATCCCGAGAAGAGCCAGGCGCTCGGCCTGGCGCTGATCACCAATTTCCTGCGCTGGAGGCCTTAACCCATGAGCAAGAAGGGCTATTGGATGGCGATGATCGATGTTCGCGACCCCGAGGTCTACAAGCAGTACATCGAGGCCAATGCAAAAGCCTTCGTCAAATATGGCGCGAAGTTCCCCGTGCGCGCCGGACGTTATGTGAGCCCGGAGGGACCGACCGGAAACCGCCACGTGCTGGTCGAGTTCGAGTCTTACGAGACGGCGATCGCCTGCTACGAATCGCCTGAATACAAAGAAGCCTCGAAATACCGGCTGGCGGCATCGACCGGCCACTTCGTCATTGTCGAGGGCGCCTAGATGATCCTGTTTCCGGCCATCGACCTCAAGGATGGCAAATGCGTGCGCCTGAAGCACGGTGATATGGCGACCGCGACGATCTACAATGACGATCCGGCCGCACAGGCTAAAGCTTTCGAGGAGCAAGGCTTCGAGTGGCTGCACGTCGTCGACCTCAACGGCGCCTTCAAGGGCCAGAGCGTCAACAGCGCGGCGGTCGGCGCCATCCTCAAGGCGACGAAGAGCCCGGTTCAGCTCGGCGGCGGCATCCGCACGCTCGAGCAGATCGAGGACTGGCTCGACCGCGGGCTTGCCCGCGTCATCCTCGGCACGGTTGCGGTGCGTGACCCCGACCTGGTCAGGCAGGCCTGCAGGGCCTTCCCGGGCAAGATCGCCGTCGGCATCGACGCCAAGGGCGGCAAGGTGGCGGTGGAAGGCTGGGCCGAGGCGTCGAGCCTGGGCGTCATCGAACTGGCGAAGAAATTCGAAGGCGCCGGCGTCGCCGCCATCATCTACACCGACATCGACCGCGACGGCGTTTTGACCGGCATCAACTGGGACGCCACCATCGACCTGGCCGAAGCGGTGTCGATCCCGGTGATCGCCTCCGGCGGGCTCGCCTCGATCGCCGACATCGTGCGCATGACCATGCCCGACGCGAAGAGGCTCGAAGGCGCGATCTCCGGCCGCGCGCTTTATGACGGGCGCATCGATCCGGCCGAGGCGCTGGCGATCTTGAGCGGCAAACAGGCGGAGACAACGCCGTGAACGTCACGATCATCCTGGCGTCCTATGACAGCGGTTACTATCACGGCGGCTGCGGCCAGGGGCCGGACGCGTTGATTGCCGGCGGGCTGACCGACGCGCTCAAGCTTGCCGGGCACGACATTGACGTTCACGACATAGGCAGGATGAGCGACGAGCAGGAGCGTGAGATCGCAACCGGCTTCGCCGTCTGCAGCGCTGTGTCGGGCGAAGTCCGCATCGCCTGTGACCGTGGCCGGTTTCCCATTGTGCTTGCCGGCAATTGCCTGACCAGCGCCGGCGCGGTGGCCGGCGAAGGCGCCGATGCCATGATCTGGGCCGACCAGCATGGCGACCTCAACACGCCCGATACCTCGACATCGGGCTTTCTCGACGGCATGGCGCTGGCGACCGTGCTCGGGCTTTGCTGGCGACCTATCTCGGCGCGGATCCCCGGGTTCAAGGCAATCGATCCTGCCCGCTGCGTGCTGGTCAACGCGCGCGACCTCGACACTGCGGAAGAGCAATTGCTGGAGACGCTGCCGGTCATCCGGACCGAATGCCCGGACTGGGCCGGCGCGGCGCAAAAACTGAAGGACGCCGGCGCCGAGCGCATCCACATGCACATCGATCTCGATGTGCATGACCCCGAAGCGCTGCAGGCCAACCGTTACGCCACTCCTGGCGGTCCGGCTCCGGAGCAAGTGCGTCAGGCGATGTGCGGCATGGCCGGACCGTTGACGCTCGTCGGCCTCACCATCTCCGCCTACGATCCGGCCTTCGACGCCAAGGGCGACGTGCCGCCGCTGGTCGGCCAGTTGCTGGTCGACCTGCTTGCGACCCTGGAGAAAAGCTGATGCTGAAGGCCCGCGTCATCCCCTGTCTCGATGTCAAGAACGGACGCGTCGTCAAGGGCGTCAATTTCGTCGACCTGGTCGATGCCGGCGATCCGGTCGAGGCGGCCAAGGCCTATGACGCGGCCGGCGCCGACGAGCTCTGCTTTCTCGACATCGCCGCGTCGTCGGACAACCGCGAGACCATCTTCGACGTTGTCGCCCGCACCGCCGAACAATGTTTCATGCCGCTGACGGTCGGCGGCGGCGTGCGCCAGGTGGCCGACATCCGCAAGCTGCTGCTGGCCGGCGCCGACAAGGTGTCGATCAACACGGCGGCGGTGAAGAACCCCGATTTCGTCGCGGAAGCCGCCGACAAGTTCGGCAACCAGTGCATCGTGGTCGCCATCGACGCCAAGAAGGTATCCGCGGCCAATGAGGCCGACCGCTGGGAGATCTTCACCCATGGCGGGCGCGAGAAGACCGGTATCGACGCCGTCGACTTCGCAAGGCAGATGGTCGATCGCGGCGCCGGCGAGATCCTTTTGACGTCGATGGACCGCGACGGCACCAAGGCCGGCTACGACCTTGCGCTGACCCGCGCCATTGCGGATGCGGTGCGCGCGCCGGTCATCGCGTCCGGCGGCGTCGGCACGCTCGACCATCTGGTGGAAGGCATACGCGACGGCCATGCCGGGGCCGTGCTCGCGGCCTCGATCTTCCATTTCGGCACCTACACGATCGCGCAGGCCAAGACGCATATGGCCCGTGCCGGGCTGCCCATGCGGCTGGACTCCCTGGACAATCGGCTCTAAACGGCGCAAATGGCTCAGTTTTCACTGTCTGATCTGGAAAAAATCATCGGCGAACGCGCCCGGTCCGGCGACCCGGACTCGTGGACGGCAAAACTGTTCGCCAAGGGCATCGACAAGGCGGCACAGAAGCTCGGCGAAGAGGCGGTCGAGACGGTGATCGCCGCCGTGAAGGGCGACAAGCAGGCCCTCGTTTCGGAAAGTGCCGATCTTATATATCATTGGCTTGTCGTCCTTGGCATCGCGGGGGTTCCGCTGCACGACGTGCTGAGAGAACTCGAGGGCCGCACCGGCCGCTCGGGCGTCGCCGAAAAGGCATCCCGGCCGAAGGGCTGACCGCGAGGAGGGCAGGAAACTCGATGGACCAGCTTGCTCCTACCGAGAAATATTCGCCCTATCGTTTCTTCTCAGCCGAGCAATGGTCACAGTTCCGCGCCGACACGCCGCTGACGCTGACCGAGGACGAGATCAACCGCCTGCGTTCGCTGAACGACCCGGTCAACCTCGAAGAGGTCAAGCGCATCTATCTGTCGCTGTCGCGGCTGCTCTCGGCGCATGTCGAGGCGAGCCAGCTGCTGTTCAGGCAGCGGCAGGCCTTCTTCAACGCCCAGGACGTGGTCAAGACGCCCTTCATCATCGGCATTGCCGGCTCCGTCGCGGTCGGCAAATCGACCACGGCGCGCGTGCTCAAGGAACTTTTGGCGCGCTGGCCGTCGAGCCCCAAGGTCGATCTGATCACGACAGACGGTTTCCTGTTGCCGAACGAAATCCTGCGCCGCGACAATCTGATGGAGCGCAAGGGCTTTCCCGACAGCTACGATGTCGGCGCACTGCTCAGGTTCCTGTCAGGCATTAAATCGGCGCAGCGCAATGTCCGCGCGCCTGTCTATTCGCATTTGACCTATGACGTCATCCCCGGCGAATTCGTCACCATCGACCGACCAGACATACTGATCTTCGAAGGCATCAATGTGCTGCAGCCGGGCAAGTTGCCGAGGGACGGCAAGATCGTGCCGTTCCTGTCCGACTTCTTCGACTTCGCCATCTATATCGATGCCGATGAGGCGCTGATCCACCAATGGTATATCCAGCGCTTCATGCGGTTGCGCGAAACCGCCTTCCGCAATCCGGACTCCTTCTTCCACCGCTATTCGCAGCTTTCAGAAGATGCGGCGCGCGCCATCGCCGAGGGGTTGTGGGCCAACATCAACCTGAAGAACCTGCGCGAAAACATCCTGCCGACGCGCGCACGGGCCGATCTCATCCTGCGCAAGGGCGCCAATCACCTGGTCGAGGAAGTGGCTCTCAGGAAGCTGTGAAATCTTGAGGCATTCCTTAAAGTCATCTTAACCGAGCTTTTCTATTGTCGGGGCCTGATCCGCGGGCTTCGGCAGGCAATGAACGCGCCATTCCTTCATATCGATCGACCGGCCACTGCCGGCGAAACGAGCCCGAAGAGCGGGACGGCCATGGTCGCTCTGATCGTGCCGGTGCACAATGAGGAAGCAGCGATCGCTCCCTTCCTGGCGGCCGTGCGTGAAAATATCGACCCGCTGAAGGACGCCGGCGTCGCCTTCGAATTCATCTTCATCAATGACGGCAGCAGCGATGCGACGCTCGAGAGGCTGATCGAGGCACAGCGAACCGATCGGCGCATCCAGGTGATCGACCTGTCGCGTAATTTCGGCAAGGAAGCCGCGCTCACCGCCGGTCTCGACTGCTGCGATGCCGATGCCGCGATCCCCATGGATGTCGACCTGCAGGATCCGCCACATGTCATTCCGATGCTCGTCGAAAAATGGCGCGAGGGTTTCGAGGTCGTGCTTGCCAAGCGCGCCAACCGGTCGAGCGACAGCTTTCTCAAGCAGCGCTCCGCGTCGATGTTCTATCGAGTCCACAACTGGATCGCGCAGCAGAAGATCCCGCACGATGTCGGCGACTTCCGGCTGATCGACCGGCAGGTGATCGAGGCGCTGCGCTCTTTGCCTGAACGGCGGCGCTTCATGAAGGGCCTGTTCGCCTGGGTCGGCTTTCGCACCGCGACGGTCGAATACAAACGCGATCAGCGCATCGCCGGCCAATCCAAGTTTTCTGGATGGCGGCTGTGGAACTTCGCGCTCGAAGGCATCACCAGCTTCTCGACCGCGCCGCTTGAGATCTGGACCTATGTCGGCGCGACGATCTCGGCTTTGTCGTTCCTCTACGGCCTGCTGATCATCGCCAAGACACTGGTGTTCGGCATCGACGTGCCCGGCTATGCCTCGCTGCTGGTCAGCGTCCTCTTTCTCGGCGGCATCCAGTTGCTCGGCATCGGCATCATCGGTCAGTACCTCGGTCGCGTCTATGCCGAGATCAAACAGCGCCCGATCTACATCGTGCGCCGCACATATGAGGGGACGGACTGATGGAGCTCGACGCCTACCGACAGATGGCGGCCACCGAGGACGAGCATTGGTGGTTCTGCGGGCGGCGCGCCATCGCCGAAGCGGTCATCCGCGGTCTCGGCCTGCCGGGCGACGCCGACATCCTCGAGATTGGTGCCGGCACCGGCGGCAACATCCAGATGCTGCAGCAGTTCGGCGCTGTCACAGCGGTGGAGATGAACGATCTTGCCCGCCAGATCGCCCGCGAGAAGACCGGCCACGACTTCCTTGCCGGGCACCTCCCCGACGGTATGCCCGTCGCGTCGCAAGGCTTCGACCTCATCTGCCTGTTCGACGTGCTGGAACACGTTGCCGAAGACGAAGCCTCGCTGGCAACGATCCGCCGCATGCTGAAGCCAGGCGGCAAGGTCGTGCTAACGGTTCCCGCGCACCAATGGCTGTGGAGCAAGCACGATGTCGGGCTGCACCACATGCGGCGCTATTCGCGCGAACTGCTGAAGGCGCGCATCGAGCAGGCCGGATACCGGATCGAGAAGCTGAGCTATACCAACGCGGCGCTGTTTCCGGTCGCGGCACTTGCCCGCCTTGCCGATCGCCTGCGCCGCTCGAACACCGCCTCCGGACAGGCAATGCCGCCGAAGCCGATCAATAGCGCGATGAAGGCGCTGTTTTCGGCGGAGAGCCGGATCGTGCCGAATGCCGAGCTGCCTTTCGGCGTGTCGCTGCTGGCCGTGTTCGGCAAAGATGCGGCTTTCGACGCCGAAGGTGGCAGACTGGCGGCCTGACCCCCAAGATGCTGAACGTGCCCCGCTATGGCCGGATTTCGCGCTTCGCCGTCATCGGCGGCGCCTCGACGCTGATCTATGGCGCCTGCGCCTTGCTGCTTTCGCGAGGCGGCGCCGGGGCCGCCATATTGCCGGCGACCCTGGCGTCGGCGGTCGCCTATGCGATCGCCGGGCTGTTCTCCTATGCCGGGCACAAATATTTCACCTTCGTGTCGGCCGGCGCCCACGCCTTCGAATTGCCGCGCTTTCTCCTGCTCAACGCAACAGGCCTGGCGACAGCCATCGCCCTGCCGGTCCTTCTCACCGAGAAACTGGGCATGCCCGCGGCCGTTCCGGTCGTTCTGACCTGCATCGCCGTGCCGCTGGTGAATTATATCGTGCTCGGCCGCTGGGTGTTCCGCAATGTCTAGCGCTGAACCCTTCGACAGACCCCTGGCTGGCCTGGAGCTGTCGTCGCGACCCGTCTGGCTGACGGCGGCGCCGCTTTTCCTGACATTGGCGGGTGCAGCCTACGCCGCATGGCTGGCGATCGCGATCGTGCCGACCAATGTCGATGTGTCGTGGCTGCTGGTCGTGTGCGACCGGCTGCTCGCGGGAGAGCGGCTGAACACGGACATATTGGAGACCAATCCGCCGTTTTCGATCTGGCTTTACATGCCGTTCATGCTCCTGGAAAAGCTGACCGGCATAGGGGCTGAACTCTGGCTGACGCTCGGTGTCGTCTGTCTCGGTTTGGCCAGCCTGTTCGCTTCCGCTCGAATTCTGGTCCGCGTCGACCCGGTCTACCGGCAGCCTGGCGTCTTATGGGTATTGCCGGCTGCAGTATTCATGATCCTGTGTTTCCTGCCGGACCAGTTTGGTCAACGCGAGCAATTCGCACTGATTGGCATCTTGCCCTGGCTGGCGTTGCAGTGCGCGCGCCAGCGGACGCCGGATTTCGTCGCCGGATCGCTTGCCGAGCGCATCCTGGCCGGACTCAGTGCGGCTGTCATGGTCATGGTCAAACCGCCCCACTTCGCGCTGGCTCTGGTGCTGCCATCGCTGTGTCTTGCATTTCAGCGGCGCTCCCCAAGACTGCTCTTCGTCACGGAAAACCTCGTCGGCGCAGCGATCGTCGTCGGCTATGTCGCCTGCATTGCGATCTTTGACCGCGCCTACTTCACCGACATCCTGCCCCTTCTCGGGGACGTCTATCTGCCGATCCGCGCCCCGTTCATCGACAATCTGGAAAACTGGCCAAAGGTCGTGCTGCTGCTGTCCGCCGCCATCGTCATCGCCATGGGCGGGACGAGGCATGTGCATTGGGACACCAGGATACTGCTGACGAGCGCGCTCGGCCTGGTCATTGCATTCCTGCTCATGGGCAAGGGCTGGCCGAACCATGCGCTGCCGATGGTGGCGATCACGGTACTTGCGTCAGGCCTTCAGCTCCTGCGGTTTGGTGATTTTCACAAGGCAGGGATCGTGCGCAGGGCCGCGCTGATCTTCGGCTGCGTGCTCGTGCTGCAAACGACGGTCAGAGCGCAGTATATCGCGTTGGCGGCGGACAACGGGCCGATCGAGCGATCGGTCGCGGCAATCCGCGGCACGATCGGGCACCCCACGATCATATCGATTGCCGCTCAGATGCAGGCCGCACACCCCCTGACCCGGTTGGTCGATGGCAGATTCATATCGCGCCACCCGGGTGCGTGGATGGTCTCCAAGGCGGAGAAACTTGTGCGCACCGCCGATGATCCCGAACAGAAACAGAGGCTGGAGACCATCCGCGATCGGACAATCGGCGAGTTCGCCGCCGAGATATCGGCAAGGAAGCCCGATATCGTGCTGTCGGGCCCCGAAGCCGATCCCGCCTGGAATGCGCTCATGCTGAGCGACAAGAGGATCGCCGCAGTCTTGAGCGACTATCGTGTGCTGCACACGGAGCCGGCAATCACTGTCTATGTTCGCTCCACCGTAAGTCAGGAGGCCGAGGGACTTCGGCGCAAGACCTTATGGTGAGCCTGGCGATCATCTTACTCACCGAGAACCGGGGTATGGCCGCTGCGGTCGTTATAACCGGCATCGCCGCGCCTTTGGCGAATTCCATCACGCTCGACCGCCGGGCGTTCCGCCATGTCTAGGGTGGAACCGTTCGACAAGCCCATGGCGCACACGGCGCCGGCGACGCTGCCCCTCTGGGTGACAGTGGTGCCGCTCTTCCTGACGTTGGCGGTGGCCGCCTACGCGGCATGGCTGGCGCTCGTGGTCGTGCCGACCAATGTCGATGTGTCGTGGCTGCTGGTCGTCTGCGACCGGCTGCTGAACGGCGAGCGGCTGAACGTCGACCTCATGGAGGTCAATCCGCCGTTCTCGATCTGGCTCTACATGCCATTCATGCTCCTGGAACGGCTGGTCGGTGGCCGCGCCGAACTGTGGCTGGCCCTCGGCGTGATCGGCGCCGGACTGGCCAGCCTTGCCATCTCCGCCCGCATCCTGGCGCGCGCCGATTCGGCCTATCGCCAGCCCCGCGCGCTCTGGGCGCTGCCGGCCGCACTCTTTGTCCTGCTCTGCTTCCACCCCGGCGAATTCGGCCAGCGCGAGCATTTCGCGACGATCGCAATCCTGCCCTGGATCGCGCTTCAATGCGCTCGCCAGCGGGCGCCGGGGTTTGCCGCCGGCACGGGTTGGGAACAGGTCGTCGCAGGCGTCTGCGCGGCCATCGTGGTGATGGTCAAGCCGCCGCATTTCGCGCTGGCCTTTGCCTTGCCCGCCATCTGCCTGGCATTCCAGCGCCGATCCCTGAAACCGCTGTTCGTCGTCGAAAACATCGTCGGCGCCGCGATCGTTGCTCTTTACATCTCCTATGTCGTGATTTTTCAAACGACATTCCTGACCGAGATCCTGCCGTTTCTGCGAGACGTCTATCTGCCGGCGCGCGCGCCCTGGCTGGCTCTGCTTTCGACCTGGCCGCGTTTGCTGCTCTTTTTCGCGGCGGCGACGGTGCTTCTGGCCGGCGGTTTCAGGCAGATGCATTGGGACGCCAAAATCCTGTTGCTAGCCGCGCTTGGCTTCGTTCCAGCCTTCCTGATCATGGGCAAGGGCTGGCCAAATCATGCCTTGCCGATGATGGTTCTCGGCATTTTCGCCTTTGGCGTGCAATTGCTACGCGCGGGCGACAATGGCCGGGTGAAGCCGGTCGGCTGGCTCGCCGCCGCCCTTGGCGGCTTCCTCATATTGCAGACCTCGGCCGGTATCCAGCGGCTTTTCCTAATCGCCGACAACGGGGCAATCGAGCGGTCCGTCGCCTCGATCCAGCGCATCGGCCCAAAGCCGACGATCACGTCGCTTGCAGCCCGGCTGCAGGTGGCCCACCCCCTCGCCAGGCTGGTCAATGGCGACTTTGTCTCGCGCTATCCCGCGGCCTGGGCCGTCTACAACGCCAACCTGCTCGCCGCCAGCACCGATGATCCGGGGCAGCGGTACCGGCTGGAAGCCATCCGCGACGAGATCATCGGGCAATTGGCGTCGGAGATCGCCGCCAAGAAACCGGACATCGTGCTATACAGCGCCGGGACCGGGAAGCTCTGGGACGATCTCATGCTGCGCGATCCGCGGATCGCGCTTGTGCTGCAGCAATACGAGGTCCTGCATCGCGAGCCGACAGTCACCGTCTATGTGCGCAGCAGTAGGATTTCCACTCTCCAGGCCGGCACCGAACACGCTTCAAAGTAAGCCAGTGTCAGGGCCCGAGACGCCCCGGCGCCGGGCCATCACGCCGGCAGGGTCACCCGCCGCAGCGTCAGATTTATCCGGCCGCCATTCTTGAGCAGCGCTGAGGTCGACGGATAGATCCGGTCGACGCCATGGAAGCAGAGGCGGCCCTCGCCGCCGAGCACGACGACATCGCCGCTCTTCAGCCTGACCGATCGGGTCGCCCCGTCGCGCGTCGTCTGGCCGACGCGGAACAGGCAGTCGTCGCCCAATGACACGGAGACGACGGGGGCGGAGAAATCCGCCTCATCGCGGTCCTGGTGCAAACCCATTTTGGCCTCGCTCGAATAGAAATTGACGAGACAGGCCTGCGGCGGATGCGGATAAGCCGCTACCTCTTGCCACAATTGCAGCAACGCGTCCGGAATCGGCGGCCATGGCAATCCGGTCGCCGGATGCGCCGCTTGATAGCGATAGCCTTGCTGCATGTCGGTGACCCAGCCGAGCGGACCGCAATTGGTCATGCGCACGCTCATCTCCTTGCCGGTGCGCGGCATCGCCGGCACGAACAAGGGTGCGGCCTGCACCACCTTCCTGATCTCCTCGACCAGCGCTTCCTGCGCGGCACGCGGCAGGTAGCCGGGCATATGGCGCACGCCTTTGGGCAAAACGAGCATCAGAGTTTGCGCCTCATCCGGTTTGTCCGGCGGAGAATGCCATCCTCAGAAGAAAGCGGCGACCCGAAAGCCGCTTTTGCCGGGCAAGACAACCTCAGTCGTCACCGACGCGGCCGCGCAGCTTCTTCACCGTGGAGCGCCCAGCCTTGGTTTTCAGCCTGCGTTCGACGGCGCCCTTGGACGGCCTGGTCTTCTTGCGCGGCGGCGGTGGCGGCTCGGCCGCCTTGGCCACGAGAGCCGTCAGCCTGGCGCGCGCGTCCGCCCGGTTCTGCTCCTGCGTGCGGAAGCGCCCGGCCTCGATGACGACGACCCCGTCCTTGGTGGCGCGCTGGCCGGCGAGTTTTATGGTCCTTTCGCGCACGCGCTCCGACAGGCCCTGCGCGTTGGCGGCGTCGAAGCGCAGCTGCACCGCGGTCGCCACCTTGTTGACGTTCTGGCCGCCTGGGCCGGACGAGCGGATGAAATCCTCGTGCAGGTCGCCCGGATGGATTGTCGCCTCGTCGGCAATGATGATTTTTTCGTCGGCATTCATGCCGCAGTCATGACGCGGCGAGACAAAAAAGAAAAGACCCGACCGAAGCCGGGTCTCGATACGCAGGCGGATGCCGAAAGCGCTATTCCGCGGCTTCCTGCAGGCGCGGCGCCGCGCCCATGATCGTTGCATCGACATGGGCTTCGAACTTCTCGAAATTGGTGGCGAACATGCCGACCAGCCTTGCCGCCTGCCGGTCATAGGCCGGCTTGTCGGCCCAGGTCGAACGGGGATCGAGAATGGCGCTGTCGACGCCGGCAACCGCCACCGGCACCGCGAAACCGAAATTGGCGTCGGTGCGAAAATCGGCTGATTTCAGCGAGCCGTCGAGTGCGGCTGCGAGCAGCGCCCGCGTCACCTTGATCGGCATGCGGCGACCGGTGCCGTGGGCGCCACCGGTCCAGCCGGTGTTGACCAGCCAGCAATCGGCGTCGTGGCCGGCGATCAGGTCGCGCAGCAGATTGCCGTATTCCGACGGATGGCGCGGCATGAACGGCGCGCCGAAGCAGGTCGAGAACGTCGCTTCCGGTTCGATGACGCCCTTTTCGGTGCCGGCCACCTTGGCCGTGTAGCCGGAGAGGAAATGGTACATCGCCTGCGCCGGCGTCAGCCTGGCGATCGGCGGCATCACGCCGAAGGCGTCGGCGGTCAGCATGATGATGTTCCTGGGATGGCTGGCGCGGCCCGTCTTGCTGGCGTTGGGGATGAAGTCGAGCGGGTAGGCGCAGCGCGTGTTTTCGGTGAGGCTGCCGTCGTCGAAATCCGGCACGCGGTCGGCGCCGAGCACGACATTCTCCAGCACGGTGCCGAAGCGCCGCGTGGTGGCGAATATCTCCGGCTCGGCCTCAGCCGAAAGCCTGATCGTCTTGGCGTAGCAGCCGCCCTCGAAATTGAAGATGCCGTGCGGACCCCAGCCATGCTCGTCGTCGCCGATCAGCGTGCGCGAGGGATCGGCCGACAGCGTCGTCTTGCCGGTGCCCGACAGGCCGAAGAACACCGCCGCGTCGCCGGCAGGCCCTTCATTGGCCGAGCAATGCATCGGCATCACGCCTTTCGCCGGCAGCAGGTAGTTGAGCATGGTGAAGACCGACTTCTTCATCTCGCCGGCATAGGAGGTGCCGCCGATCAGCACGATCTTGCGCGTGAGATCGACCGCGATCACCGTCTCGGTGCGGGTACCGTGGCGGGCCGGATCGGCGCGGAAGGACGGCAGGTCGATGATGGTCATTTCGGGTACGAAATGCTCGAGCTCGTCGGCTTCAGGGCGGATCAGCAGATTGCGGATGAACAGCGAATGCCAGGCGAATTCGGTGATCACCCTGGTCGGCAGCTTCAGTTCGGCATCGGCGCCGCCGACCAGATCCTGGACATAGAGGTCCTTGTCTGCCGCATGGGTGCGGAAATCGGCAAGCAGCGTGTCGAACTCAGCCGGTGAAATCGCCTTGTTGTTGTCCCACCAGACATGCGGCGCGGTCGTCGCGTCGCGGACGACGAACTTGTCCTTCGGCGAGCGGCCGGTGTGCTGGCCGGTCTCGGCGACGAGCGCGCCATGGGCGGTGAGCCGGGCCTCGCCGCGGCCGATCGCCTCCTCGTAGAGTGCCGCGGCGCTAAAATTATAGCGCACCACACCGGTGGTCTCGAGATCGATCTTGCATGCGGGATTGCGTTTGCCGGCTTCCGACATCAAGTGTCCCTTCTGTGATTTGCCGCGTCCTGGCCGGTGAATTACCGGTGCCCCGCGAAGGAGGCTGAGACGGTCAGAACCAGAAAACACGAATGATATCAAATCTTTAATCGATTTAAAAATTTTGAAAGTTGTTTAAATCGTTTATATGTGCAAAAAAGCCTGATGGTTGCCCAAAGGATTGGCAGTCGTCGATCGTCCAATCCGCGTAGGGGTGCGATAGTGGCCGCCGGTATACCGTCCGTGACAGCGGGCGGAGCCTATGCCACATTTTGTACCTAATTTGTCCTGCAAAAGCCCCTTCTCTACGAAAGAAGGGACAGCTCATGAGGGAGCCGCTTGAAATGGCAACAATCGCGCTTGTCGATGACGACCGCAACATTCTGACGTCTGTGTCGATTGCCCTCGAATCGGAGGGCTACCGCGTCGAGACCTATACGGATGGGGCGTCAGCGCTGGAAGGCCTGGCGGCGCGGCCACCGAATCTCGCCATCCTCGACATCAAGATGCCGCGCATGGACGGCATGGAGCTGCTGCGCCGGATGCGCCAGAAATCCGATCTGCCGGTGATCTTCCTGACCTCGAAGGACGACGAGATCGATGAGCTGTTCGGCCTCAAGATGGGCGCCGACGACTTCATCCGCAAACCGTTCTCGCAGCGTCTTCTGGTCGAGCGGGTGCGCGCGGTGCTTCGCCGCACCAGCGCCCGCGAGGCGGCGGCCAAGGCGCCCAGCCAGCAGGCCCGCTCGCTGGAACGCGGCCAGCTGGTCATGGACCAGGAGCGCCACACCTGCACCTGGAAGGGCGAGCCGGTGACGTTGACCGTGACCGAGTTCCTGATCCTGCATTCGCTGGCGCAGCGTCCGGGCGTGGTAAAAAGCCGTGATGCGCTGATGGATTCGGCCTATGATGAACAGGTCTATGTCGACGACCGCACCATCGACAGCCACATCAAGCGGCTGCGCAAGAAGTTCAAGGCCGTCGACGACGACTTCGAGATGATCGAAACCCTTTACGGAGTCGGATACCGGTTCCGCGAGGCATAAATTAATGCATGTCGCCCAAAAGTGGTCCCGGTTTTGGGGCAACGACATGCATCAAAACCAGGACTAGGCGGGAGCTGCTATTCGATGGCAGTGGACGTAGAGCGGAGCAGAAGGGCGGGCGCTGCCAGGCGCCCGTCGCGGATTCTGCCCGCATTCCTGTCGAAGATCACCGTGCCGATGCGCCGTTTCCTCGGCCATCACATCTTTTCCAGCCTGACCCGGCGCATCCTGTTCCTCAACCTTGCCGGGCTGGCCGTGCTGGTCACCGGTATTCTCTACCTCAACACCTTCCGCGACGGGCTGATCGATGCCCGTGTCGAAAGCCTGATGACGCAGGGCGAGATCATCGCCGGCGCGATCGCGGCGTCGGCAACGGTCGAAACCGATTCGATCAGCATCGATCCGGAAAAGCTGCTGGAGCTGCAGGCCGGCGAAAGCCTCGGACCCGGCTCCGACCAGCTCGACAATCTGGATTTCCCGATCAATCCGGAGCGCGTCGCGCCGGTGCTGAGAAGGCTGATCTCGCCGACGCGCACGCGCGCCCGCATCTACGACCGCGACGCCAACCTGCTGCTCGATTCGCGCCATCTCTATTCGCGCGGCCAGATCCTGCGCTACGACCTGCCGCCGGTCGACGAGGAGGAACCGGACCTTTTGGAGCGGGTGCAGAAATTCGTCTTCGACTTCTTCCGCAACACCGACCTGCCGGTCTACCACGAACAGCCGGGCGGCAATGGTGCGGCTTTCCCCGAAGTGGTCAAGGCGCTGACCGGCAGCCCGTCGACCATCGTGCGGATCAGCGAGCAGGGCGAGCAGATCGTTTCGGTCGCCGTGCCGATCCAGCGCTTCCGCGCCGTGCTCGGCGTGCTGATGCTGTCGACCGAGGGCGGCGACATCGACAAGATCGTCGCTGCCGAGCGCAAGGCGATCCTGCGCGTCTTCGGCATCGCCGCACTCGTCACCGCCATCCTGTCGATGCTGCTTGCCTCGACCATCGCCAATCCGCTCAGGCGGCTGTCAGCCGCTGCCGTGCGGGTGCGGCGCGGCGTCAAGAACCGCGAGGAAATCCCCGACTTTTCCGACCGCCAGGACGAGATCGGCAATCTGTCGATCGCCGTACGCGACATGACCAATGCGCTCTATGCCCGCATCGAGGCGATCGAGAGTTTCGCGGCCGACGTCTCGCATGAATTGAAGAACCCGCTGACGTCGCTGCGCAGCGCCGTGGAGACTCTACCTTTGGCGAAGAATGACAATTCACGCGCGCGTCTGATGGAGATCATCCAGCACGATGTCCGCCGGCTTGACCGGCTGATCACCGACATTTCCGACGCCTCCCGGCTGGACGCGGAGCTCGCGCGCGAAGACGCCGGGACCGTCGACCTGAAGAAGTTCATCACCGATCTCGTCGCCGTGTCGCGCGAGGCGACTCGCAACAAGAAGGCGGTCGAGATCGAGTTCAAGGTCGCCAAGCTGCCGCAGGGCGTCAAAGGCTATTTCGTCACCGGCCACGACCTCAGGATCGGCCAGGTCATCACCAATCTGATCGAGAATGCCCGCTCCTTCGTGCCGGAAGACCATGGCCACATCGCCATTTCGCTGGCGCGCGCCGGCAAGGTCAACATCGTCACCGTCGACGACAACGGTCCCGGCATCCGGGCCGACAACATCGACCGCATCTTCGAGCGCTTCTACACCGACCGACCGGCCGGCGAAGCCTTCGGCCAGAATTCGGGCCTCGGCCTGTCGATCAGCCGGCAGATCGTCGAGGCGCATGGCGGCACGCTGACGGCCGAGAACATCCCTGGCACCAAGCCCGGCGAGATCAAGGGTGCGCGCTTCGTCGTCACCTTGCCGGCCGAAGGCTGACCGGTCCGAACACGATCATGCCCGATGCCGCCGCGAAGCCTGAAAACATCCACGGAACCGCGATCCTGATCGGCGAGCGCGGCGTCCTCATCACCGGGCCGTCGGGCGCCGGCAAGACGACGCTGGCACTGATACTGCTCGATCATTGCCGCGCACGCGGGCTGTTTTCACGCATGATAGGCGACGACCGGCTGCTTGCCTCAAGCCATGCGGGGCGGCTGGTCTGCCGCGTGCCAGCGGCCATCGCCGGTCTCGCCGAGGTGCCTGGGTTCATTCCGCGTCCGCTGCCGTTCGAGCCGGGCGGCGTGATCGACCTGCATGTGCGGCTGGTGCCGAAGGCAGAGATGGCCCGTTTCCAGGAGGAAATCAGCGAGCCGGTCGCCGGCTGCCCGGTGCCGCGTATCGACCTTGCCGAGCGCAACGCCGCGACCGCCTTGCCGGCGGTGATGGCGCGGTTGTCCATCGCGCCTTTTTTATGATCCGGTCCGGATTTTTTGTTGCAATGCGTCAAAATGGCCCGGGCCGGCGCAATTTTGGGCTTGTCAACGCGCCTCGCGTCGACAAGATAGCGCTCCCGCCGCCTGGAATGGCTGGCGAGCATAAAATGCGCCTGTGAAGCGGCGATGACGGGAGCCACCAACGAATGATCGGACTCGTGCTTGTAACGCACGGTCAACTGGCCACCGAGTTCCGACATGCCGTGGAACATGTCGTCGGGCCACAAGACAATTTCGAAACCGTGGCGATCGGTGCCGATGACGATATGGAGCAGCGGCGCAGCGACATCGTCGACGCCGTGGCGCGCGTCGACACCGGGGCCGGCGTCATCGTCCTGACCGATATGTTCGGCGGCACGCCTTCCAACCTCGCCATTTCGGTGATGGAATCGGGCCGCACCGAGGTGATCGCCGGCATGAACCTGCCGATGCTGATCAAGCTTTCCTCGATCCGCAAGGGCGACAACATGGCCGCCGCGCTCGACGAGGCGCAGGCGGCGGGGCGCAAATACATCAACGTGGCCAGCCAGCTCCTGAGCAGCAAATGAACGCGCTGTCGCCGGAGAAAGACCAGGTCGTGCGCGAGTTTCCGATCGTCAACCAGCGCGGCCTGCATGCGCGCGCCTCGGCGAAGTTCGTCCAGGTCGCCAGCGGTTTCGACGCCACGGTCGATGTCGAGAAGGACGGCGTCAAGGTCGGCGGCACTTCGATCATGGGCTTGATGATGCTGGCGGCGAGCCCCGGCTATTCGATCCGCGTCACCGCCAGCGGGCCGCAAGCCTTGCAGGCGATGGACGCGCTGGAGCAGCTGGTCGCCTCGCGCTTCGGCGAGGAAAGCTGACGGCGACTTTCCGGCAGAACCCTGACGGCGGACAAGCCGGCGCGTCGTGCGAAGACATGCACGAATAAAGATTTCTTTATATCCCATTGTCGTTTGACGGGCGATCTGCTAGTCAGGCCGGCAATTCGCGCCCCTCCATGCGCCTTCCGGCGCGGGCGCGTGCCGCAGACAATTCACACCGGAGCACTGCCATGACGGGTAGCAAGGACTATGTGGTCGCCGACATCTCACTTGCCGGCTGGGGCCGCAAGGAGATCGAGATTGCCGAAACGGAAATGCCGGGCCTGATGGCCTGCCGCGAGGAATTCGGCGACAAGAAGCCGCTCAAGGGCGCGCGCATCACCGGCTCGCTGCACATGACGATCCAGACGGCGGTGCTGATCGAGACGCTGAAGGCGCTGGGCGCCGATATCCGCTGGGCCTCGTGCAACATCTTCTCGACCCAGGATCATGCGGCGGCGGCGATCGCCGAAGCCGGCATCCCGGTGTTCGCCATCAAGGGCGAGACGCTCGAGGATTACTGGGACTACACCGATCGGATCTTCCAGTGGACCGATGGCGGCACCTCCAACATGATCCTCGACGATGGCGGCGATGCCACCATGTACATCCTGATCGGCGCGCGCGCCGAAGCCGGTGAGGACGTGCTCTCCAACCCGGGCAGCGAAGAGGAAGAGATCCTGTTCGCCCAGATCAAGAAGCGGCTGAAGGCTTCGCCCGGCTTCTTCACCAAACAGAAGGAAGCGATCCGCGGCGTCACCGAAGAGACGACGACCGGCGTCAACCGGCTCTATCAGCTGCAGAAGAAGGGCCTGCTGCCGTTCCCGGCGATCAACGTCAACGATTCGGTGACCAAGTCGAAATTCGACAACAAATATGGCTGCAAGGAATCGCTGGTCGACGGCATCCGCCGCGGCACCGACACCATGATGGCCGGCAAGGTCGCCGTGGTGTGCGGCTATGGCGACGTCGGCAAGGGCTCGTCGGCTTCGCTGAAGGGCGCCGGCGCCCGCGTCAAGGTCACCGAGGTCGATCCGATCTGCGCGCTGCAGGCGGCAATGGACGGTTTTGAGGTCGTCACGCTGGAAGACGCCGCGCCCACCGCCGACATCATCATCACCACCACCGGCAACAAGGACGTCGTCACCCTCGACCACATGCGTTCGATGAAGGACATGGTGATCGTCGGCAATATCGGCCACTTCGACAACGAGATCCAGGTGGCGTCGCTGCGCAACCTGAAATGGACCAACGTCAAGCCGCAGGTCGACATGATCACCTTCCCGGACGGCAAGCGGATGATCCTTTTGTCGGAAGGCCGCCTGCTCAACCTCGGCAACGCCACCGGCCATCCGAGCTTCGTCATGTCGGCCTCGTTCACCAACCAGGTGCTGGCGCAGATCGAACTCTACAGCAAGCCTGGCCAGTACCAGAACCAGGTCTACGTGCTGCCGAAGCATCTCGACGAAAAGGTCGCGCGCCTGCATCTCGGCAAGCTCGGTGCCCGGCTAACCGAACTGTCCGGCGAACAGGCCGCCTATATCGGCGTGACGCCGCAGGGGCCGTTCAAGCCGGAACACTACCGCTATTAACCAAAGCCAAAATTCCTACCACATATTGACGCCGGGCGATTGACATTTCGCCCGGCTTTATTTTTGCGTCGATTGATTCTTCACGCCGATTCCAGCAAGCGCTATGTTGTGATTCGCGGTCCGGGGACGAGGGACGGCGCACGCATCAGGGCGGTCTTGCATTCAGGCGGCGAAGAGGACCAAGACATGCCGGGGGAAAACCCGCGTCAGGCGGGACAGGCCGTTTCCGGCGGCCATGACGATTCGACAAGGACCGGCCCCGCCGTTGCGGGCGGGCGTCTTTCATCGCGTGCCGGAGCCCGCATCGGGACATTTCTTGCCACCTCGGTGCTTTCCGGTCCGCTGCTTGTGTTTGCCGCGCATGCCGAACCCGACGTCGCGCAAAAGGCCGGACTGGGGGTCAGCGCGGTCGAGGTCATGCAAATGGCCATGTTTGCCGGCGTCATGGGCGCGGCACTCGTCTCGGCGATCTTCCTGATCCGCGAAAGAGCCCGCACCTCGGCGCAGAATGCCGAACTCAGGACCCGCATAGCAGACGTCAACGCGGCGCTGCAGCGCTCCGAGGCGCTGCTCAACCTGCGCGACCAGCGCGTGGTCGTCTGGGCCTCGGAGAACAAGAAGCCCGAGCTTCTCGGAACCTTGCCGGTGGAGAGCGGCGCGCCCGAGGACCGGGCAGCCTTCCTCGCCTTCGGTCGCTGGCTGATGCCGCGTTCGGCGGCGGCGCTCGAACACGCGATCACCGCCTTGCGCGAAAAGGCAAAGGCCTTCGATCTCGTCATCGAATCGCAGGCCGGCGTGCCGCTCGAAGTCTATGGCCGCAAGAGCGCGGCGCATGTGCTGGTGCGTTTCGTCTCGCTGTCGGAAACGCTGCGCAGCCAGGCAAGGCTCAAGATCGAGAACCAGCGGCTCGGCGCCGACTACGACACCATGCTCGGCCTGCTCGACGCACTGAAGATGCCGGCATGGCTGCGCGCGGCCGACGGGCGGCTGAAATGGGTCAACCGCGCCTATGCCGAAGCGGTCGAGGCGCCGAACGCCGAAACCGCGGTTCGCGAGGCCAAGGAATTCCTCGGCGGCCAGGCGCGCGACACGATCGCCGAACAGCACAAATCGCGCCTGGTCTTCGAACAGACGCTGTCGACGGTGATCGAGGGCGACCGTCGTGTGTTCGCGGTGACCGATTTCGCCGGCACCGACGGCTCGGCCGGGCTTGCCTGCGACACCAGCGCCACCGAAACCATCCGCGGCGAATATGAGCGCACGGTCCGAAGCCACGCCGACACGCTCGACCAGCTCAATACGGCGGTTGCGATCTTCGACACCGACGAGAAGCTGCGCTTCTTCAACCAGGCCTTCCAGAAGCTGTGGAATCTCGACAGCGGCTTCCTGCACAGCGCCCCGGACAATGCCCTGTTGCTCGACCGGCTGCGCAGCGAAGGCAAGATCGCCGAGCAGCCCGAGTGGCGGCGCTGGAAGGAGGGCCTGCTCAGCGCCTACCGCGCGGTCGAATCGCAGGAGCACTGGTGGCATCTGCCTGACGGCAAGACGATCCGCGTGGTCGCCAACCCGCAGCCCAAGGGCGGCGTGACCTGGGTATTCGAGAACCTGACCGAGAAGATGGACCTCGAAAGCCGCTACCAGACGGCGGTGCGGGTCCAGGGCGAGACGCTGGACAACCTTGCCGAAGGTGTTGCTGTGTTCGGACCCGACGGGCGGCTTCGCCTCTCCAACCCGGCCTTCGTCGCGCTGTGGGGGCTGAGCCAGGACGTGGTCAAGCCCAACGTCCATGTCCAGGCGATCCGCGACCTCTGCGACCAGCGCGCCGCGGACAGCCCGTGGGGCGGGTTCGTCGCCGCAATCACCGGCTTCGACGACGAGCGCCGCGACCGCCATGGCCAGACCGAACTCACCAACGGCACCGTGTTGCGCTATGCCGTCATCCATTTGCCCAACGGGCAGGTGATGATGACCTTCGTCGACGTCACCGACAGCGTCAATGTCGAGCGGGCGCTGAAGGACAAGAACGAGGCGCTGGAGAAATCCGACCAGCTGAAGAACGATTTCGTGCAGCACGTTTCCTACGAGCTGCGCTCGCCACTGACCAACATCATCGGCTTCACCGAGCTTCTGTCGCTGCCGGCGACCGGTCCGCTGACGCCGAAGCAGCGCGAATATGTCGAGCATGTCGGCTCGTCCTCTTCGGTGCTGCTCACCATCGTCAACGACATACTCGACCTGGCGACGGTCGACGCCGGCATCATGCAGCTCGACATTTCCGAAGTCAGCGTCGAGCGGACCATCGCGGCAGCATCCGAACTGGTCGCCGAGCGGCTGGAGGAGCATTCGATCAAGCTCAAAGTCGATGCGGCGGCGGCGCCGAAAAGCTTCCACGGCGACGAAACCCGCATCCGCCAGATCCTCTATAATCTCCTGAGCAACGCCGCGAACTACGCGCCGGAGGCAAGCACGGTGACGCTTGCCTGCCGGCAGCTGGCCGAGGGTGTGGAATTCTCCGTCCACGACGACGGCCCCGGCATGCCGCCGGACGTGCTCGATTCAGTATTCCGCCGCTTCGAGCCGAGGACCAATGGCGGACGCCGGCGCGGCGCCGGGCTTGGCCTGTCGATCGTCAAGAGCTTCGTCGAATTGCATGGCGGCAGTGTCCGCATCCAGACCGGCAGAGACAGCGGCACCACGGTCATCTGCACCTTCCCCGACGCGCCTTCGGGCATTCGCGCCGCGGCCGAGTAGCGCGCTTCATGGCAGGGCTGGAGCGTTTTCTCGCCGACGAGGCCGCGACCGCAAGGCTCGGCGAGGATCTCGCCATGGCGCTGCGCCCCGGCGATGTGCTGGCGCTGAAGGGTGATCTCGGCGCCGGCAAGTCGACGCTGGCACGGGCGCTGATCAGGGCGCTGGCCGACGATACGGCCCTCGACGTGCCGAGCCCAACCTTCACGCTGGTGCAGAGCTACGACACGCGCGTGCCCGTGCATCATTTCGATCTCTACCGTCTGTCTTCGGCGTCCGAGCTCGACGAACTCGGCTTCGAAGACGCGCTGGCGCAAGGGGCAGCACTGGTCGAGTGGCCGGAGCGGGCCGAAACCCGGATGCCGGCAGGCACGCTCTGGATCGAACTCGTTCATCAGGACGAGGGCCGTCGGGCAAGCCTATCGGGGCAAGGTGCTGCCTTCGATCGCGCGGCGCGGTCGCTGGCGATGCGCGATTTTCTCGACTCGGCCGGATGGGATGAGGCGAGCCGCCGCCATTTCGTCGGCGACGCTTCGGCCCGCTCCTATGAGATCGTCTCGCGCGCCGGCTTTCCGCCACGCGTGCTGATGAATTCGCCGCGGCTGGTGCTGGGCCCGCCGGTGCGTGACGGCAAGCCCTATGCCATGATCGCCCATTCCGCGCAATCCGTTACGGCCTTCGTCGCCATCGACAAGGCGTTGCTGGCCGCCGGCGTCTGCGTGCCGGAAATCCATGCCGAGGATCTCGACCAGGGTTTTTTGCTGCTCGAGCATCTAGGCCCGGAAGGGTTTCTGGGCAGCGACGGCGAGCCGGTGGCCGAGCGCTACGCGGCGGCGGCCGAACTGCTGGCGATGATGCACGGCAAGGCCTGGCCCGAGCGGATGCAGGCAGCGCCCGGGATCTTCCACGACGTGCCGCCTTTCGATCGTGAAGCCATGCTGATCGAGGCCGAGCTGCTGGTCGACTGGTATGTGCCGATGGTTACCGGCGGTCCGGCCAGCGATGCTTTGCGGGCCGGCTACGCCCGGGAATGGAACGCGGTTCTCGACCGGCTCGCGGCCAGCGAATACACGCTGATGCTGCGCGACTTCCATTCGCCCAACATCATCTGGCGCGGCGAGCGCTCCAGCCACGACCGCCTCGGCATCGTCGACATTCAGGACGCGCTGATCGGGCCCGCCGCCTATGACGTTGCCTCGCTCGCCATGGATGCCCGCGTCACGATATCGCCCGAGATCGAGAAGCGAACCGTCGATGCGTATGTCGTGGCGCGCCACGCGGCCGGCGCGTTCGACGAAGCAGCGTTCAAGGAGGCCTATGCCATCATGGCGGCGCAGCGCAATTCGAAGATCCTCGGCATTTTCGTGCGGCTCGAGAAGCGCGACGGCAAGCCATTCTACCTCAAGCACCTGCCGCGCATCCGCGACTATCTGCGGCGGGCACTGGCGCATCCGGCGCTCGCCGGGTTACACGCCTTCTATGTTGCCCATGGCCTGCTGGAAGAACGACCGCTGTGACCGCTAACCCCAAGACTGCGATGGTGCTTGCCGCTGGGCTCGGCAAGCGCATGCGGCCGATCACCGACACGATGCCGAAGCCGCTTGTGAAAATCGCCGGCAAGACGCTGCTCGACTGGGGGCTGGACAGTCTGGCCATGGCCGGCGTCGAGACGGCTATCGTCAACGTCCATTATCTTCCCGAGCAGATCGTCGCCCATGTCGCCGACAGGCGGGCACCGAAAATCGTCATCTCCGACGAGAGCGCTGCCCTACTCGACTCGGCCGGCGGCATCGTCAAGGCGTTGCCGGATCTGGGCAAGGATGCCTTTTACATCATCAACGCCGACACGTTCTGGATCGACAGCGGCCAGCCCAGCCTCGAGCGCCTTTCCCTTGCATGGGACGCCTCGAGAATGGATATTCTGCTGATGCTTACCGATCTCGACTCAGCGACCGGACACTGCGTCGGTACGGATTTCCTGATGGCGCCGGACGGCGCGTTGCGGCGCTCGAAGGGCGATCCGGCCGGGGTAATCTATGCCGGGGCGGCGATCATGCATCCGCGCATCTTCAAGGACGCACCGGCGAAGCCGCACTCGCTCAACGCCTATTTCGATACGGCCATTGCCGCTGGCCGCCTGTTCGGCATGCAGATGCGAGGGCACTGGATCACCGTCGGCACGCCCGATGCCATTCCGCTGGCGGAAGCGGCGGTCGCCGGCGCCCTCACCGAGTCGCAATGAGCGGCTCGCGCCGCGTCTTCTCGATCCCATCAGGAGCGCCGTTTCTGCCGACGCTGGCGGAGGCCCTGCTGGCCGGCCGGCTGGTTCCCGGTTTCCGCTTCGACGGCGACCCGCTGGCGCTGGCCGACGTCACCATCTATGTGCCGACCCGCCGTGCCGCACGGGCGCTGCGCGGCGCCTTTGTCGACCATCTGGGCGGCCGCTCGGCGATCCTGCCGGTGGTGCGCCCGCTCGGCGAGTTCGACGAGGACGAGGCCGCGTTCGATGCCGAGGCAGCTTCGGCCATCGATCTGGCGCCGCCAATCGCGGCGCAGGAGCGCCTGCTCTTGCTGGCGCCGCTGGTGCGGCTGTGGAAGAGCCATCTGCCGGCGGCGGTCGCTGCCCGTTTCAACGAGGAGATCGTCATCCCGGCCTCGGCCGCCGATGCGATCTGGCTGGCGCGCGACCTTGCCCGGCTGATGGACGAGATCGAGACCGAGGGTACGGACTGGGCCAAGCTCGCAGGTCTGGTGACCGGCAATCTCGCCGGCTGGTGGCAGGTGACGCTGGATTTTCTCGGCATCGTCACCGACAACTGGCCGAAGCTGCTGGACGAGCGGCATCGCTCGAACCCGGCCGCGCATCGCAGCGCGCTGATCCGGCTGGAGGCGGCGCGGCTGAAACGCAATCCACCGGCCGGCCCGGTGATCGCCGCCGGCTCGACCGGCTCGATCCCGGCGACGGCCGAACTGCTGGCCGCGATCGCCGGCCTGCCCAATGGCGCCGTCGTGCTGCCCGGCCTCGGCAGCAGGCTGGACGAGGCGTCCTTCGCCGCACTTTCGACGCCCGGCGCGCGCCCGGCTCTGCTTGGCCACCCGCAATACGGCCTGGCCAAGCTGATCAGCGGCATCGGCGTGCTCAGGGCCGATGTCGAGGAGATCGCCGCCGCAGACCGGCCGCTGGCGCTGCGCGCGGCCCTGGTCGGCGAGGCGCTGCGGCCGGCCGAGACCACCGAACTGTGGACCGAGACACGGCTTGCCTTCCAAGCCGGGGATATCGCCGAGGCCCTGGCCGACGTGATTTTGGTGGAAGCCGGCAGCGAACGCGATGAGGCGGTGGCGATCGCGGTGGCGCTCAAACGCGCCGTCGATCAGCCCGGCCAGCGCGCAGCCCTCGTCACCGGCGATCGTGCGCTGGCGCGGCGCGTGTCGGCGGAGCTCAAGCGCTTCGGCGTCATCGCCGACGATTCCGGCGGCACGCCTTTAGCCAACACGCCAGCCGCCAGCCTGCTGAGACTGGCGCTGCAAGCCGTGTTCCGGCCCGGCGATCCGGTTGGCCTGTTGTCGCTACTCAAGCACCCGCTGCTCAGCCTTAGCCTGGAACGCACAAGCGTGCGCCACGCGGCGGAGATCGTCGAACTGGTGGCGTTGCGCGGCGGTACCGGCCGTCCCGACGCGGCGACGCTCGCAGACCTTTTCGAGGCTCGGCTCTCGGGCCTTGGCGACAGCCGACCGCCCTTCTGGTTCTCACGCCTGACGGTACGCGGCATCGATAATGCGCGGGACGTGCTTGCCCGCCTCGTGGCGGCACTCTCCCCGCTCCTCGCTTTTCGCGACGAAGCCGATGCCGATCTCGCCGCGCTGACGCGGGCGAGCATTATCGCGCTCGAAAACCTCGGCCGGGCAGTGGATGGTAGCCTTGTCGACCTCTATGCCGGCGACGCCGGCGAAAAGCTTGCCGAACTGTTGCGCGGCCTGGTCGCGGCATCGGCGCCGTTCTCCTTCGCGGCCGTCGAATGGCCGGACGTGATGGAGGCGATGATCGCGCCGGAAACGGTCAAGCCGGCGCAAGGCACCGACCGCAGCATCGCCATCTGGGGCGCACTGGAAGCACGCTTGCAAAGCGTCGACACGCTGGTCATCGGCGGGCTCAATGAAGGCGTGTGGCCGC
Organism: Mesorhizobium amorphae; assembly: GCF_014843845.1. GTDB lineage: Bacteria > Pseudomonadota > Alphaproteobacteria > Rhizobiales > Rhizobiaceae > Mesorhizobium > Mesorhizobium amorphae_A. The sequence continues at coordinate 151,952 of NZ_JHQS01000011.1, forward strand.
GCAAGCCGGAAAGCGACCGCTTCATGTCGCGGCTGATGAAGACCGGCATCGACCTCGAGCCGCCGGAACGGCGCATCGGCCTAGCCGCGCATGATTTCCAGATGGCGATGGGGGCGAGAAAGGTCGTGCTGACGCGCTCCGCCCGTTCCGGCGACGCACCGGCGGTGCCGTCGCGCTGGCTGCAGCGCCTGCTCACCTTCATCGGCAAGGAGCATGCGGCAGCGCCGTTGCGCCGCGGCGACGAATTGCTGGCCTGGGCACGGGCGCTCGACGCCGGCGAAAAACAGGATTTTGCGCCAAGGCCGCAGCCGAGGCCGCCGGTCGGCGTCCGGCCGCAGCACTTCTCGGTCACCGAGATCGAGACGCTGCGCCGCGACCCCTATGCGATCTACGCCAGGAGGATCCTCGGCCTGATGCCGCTCGATCCGGTGATCCGCGATCCGGGTGCTGCCGAGCGCGGAACGCTGTTTCACGCCATCCTGCATCTATTCTCGCGCCGTGTGCTGGACCCGCGCGAGCCCGGCGCCCTCGCTGGCTTGATCGAAGCCGGCCGCATCTGCTTTGCCGAGGCGGCGCTGCCGCCCGATGTCGAGGCGGTGTGGTGGCCGCGCTTCGAAAAGCTTGCTGCCAACATCATCGAATGGGAGCACGGCCGCGCCGAGGCCGTGGCAAGGCGCCATGCCGAGGAGCGGGCTGAAAAGACCACGGTCGGCCGCACCGGCGTGACGCTGTCCGGCTATGCCGACCGCGTCGACCTGCTGGCCGGCGGCATGGCCGACATTCTCGACTACAAGACCGGCTCCTCGCCCTCCAAAGCGCAGGCGCACACGCTGTTGGCGCCGCAGCTGGCGCTGGAAGGCGCGCTGCTCAGGCGCGGCGCCTTCAGGGATCTTGGCGGCCGCGAGCCATCGCAGCTCGCCTTCGTCAGGCTGAAGCCTAATGGCGATGTGTTCGAGGAATCGATCCTCGAATACAACCGCAAGCCGAGGACCGCCGCCGACCTCGCCGAAGAGGCCTGGGCGCGGCTGGAAAAGCTGCTCTTCCACTATGCCGACCCGACGACCGGCTATCTGTCGCGCGCTCTGCCTTTCCGCGAGGGCGAGGCGGACGGCGATTACGACCATCTCGCCCGCGTGCTCGAATGGTCGGCCGGCGGCGACAGCGACGACGAGGCGGGGGAGGCATGAAGAAGGCCTACCCGATCCCGAGCGACACCGCCGCCAGCCAGGCGCGCGCCTCCGATCCGCTGAATTCGGCCTGGGTCTCGGCCAATGCCGGCTCCGGCAAGACCCATGTGCTGGCGCAGCGCGTCATCCGGCTTCTGTTGCGCGGCACCGACCCGTCGAAGATCCTCTGCCTGACCTATACGCGCGCCGCCGCCGCCAACATGTCGAACCGGGTGTTCTCGACGCTTTCCGAATGGACGTCGCTCGGCGACGCGGAACTGGCGGCACGGATCGAAGCGCTGGACGGCCGTCGGGCCGATCGCGACACGATGCGCCGGGCACGGCGGCTGTTCGCCGAGGCGCTGGAAACGCCGGGCGGGCTGAAGATCCAGACCATCCACGCCTTCTGCGAATCGGTGCTGCACCAGTTTCCGCTGGAAGCCAACATTCCCGCGCATTTCGAAATGCTCGACCCGCAGATGGAGGCGTCGCTTTTCGCCACCGCCCGCCGCGACATGATCTCGGGCACGAGCGCCGGCGACGCTGGATTGGCAGAGGCTTTTGCCACGGTGCTGGAGCGCGGCGGCGAAGCCGGTCTCGACGCGCTGCTAGCCGAGATCGTGCACAAGCGCGATGGCCTACGCGCCTTCATCGGCGCGCTTGGCCGTGACGGGCGGGGCTTCCAGCCGCTGTTCGACGAATTCCGGTTCCGCGCCGGCGAAACGGCCGAAGGCATAGCCGCCGCCGTCTGGCCGCTGCCGGGCTTCCTGCCCGATTATTTTGCCGGCTTCGCCCAGGCTGCCGAGGCTACCGACGCCCGCACGGTGCTGAACAATTTGCTGCCCTATGCGCGTGCCGCCTTCGCCGAGAAGGATCCGAATCGCCGGCTGCAGATGCTCGGCAAGGCCTTCCTCAAAGCGGACGGCGACCCCTACGATCCGCAGAAGGCGTTCAAGAAGGCGCTGCTCGACCGGCTGCCCGACCTTCCAGAACGCTATCTGGCGGCCGTCAATGCCATAATCGAGGTTTCGGACAGGTTGGCGCTATTCCGGATGCTGGAAGGCACGTGTGCCGCGCTGACGATCGCCGGCTGGCTGATCGCGCGCTACGAGCAGCTGAAACGCGGCCGCGGCTTCCTCGATTTCAACGATCTCATCACCCGCACGGTCAGCCTGCTGGCGCGACCCGACGCCGGGCCCTGGGTGCAATACAAGCTCGACCAGGGCATCGACCACATCCTGCTCGACGAGGCGCAGGACACCAGCCCCGACCAGTGGGAGGTGGTGAAGCGGCTGACGGAAGAATTCTTTGCCGGGCTCGGCCAACGCGAGACCGTGCAGCGGACGGTGTTTGCCGTCGGCGACGAAAAGCAGTCGATCTATTCCTTCCAGGGCGCCGCCCCGGACTCCTTTGCCGACAGCCGGCTTTTGTTTGCCGGACGCGTGCGCGACGCGGACGCTTCGTTTGCCGATCTCAAGCTGACCTGGTCGTTCCGCTCGACCGACGACGTGCTGGCCGCCGTCGACCGTGTCTTCGCCGAACCGGGCGTGCGGCGCGGCATCAGCCACGACCCCGACCCGCTGAACCACAAGGCGATCCGCACCGATGCGCCGGGCTATGTCGAGGTCTGGCCGTCGATCGGCGCCGATGCGGTCGAGGAACCCGACGACTGGACCTTGCCGGTCAACCATGCCAGCGCGCCGGCGGTGCGCGTCGCCGAGCATGTGGCGGCGACCATCCAGGCCTGGCTCAGGGACGGCGAGATCATCGAAGGCAAGGGACGGAAGCTGACGGCCGGCGACATACTGGTGCTGGTGCGCAAGCGCGACCGCTTTGTTCATGCGCTGTCGCGCAGCCTGAAGAACCGGCAGATCCCGGTCGCCGGCGCCGACCGACTGAGCCTGCCAGGCCATATCGCGGTCAAGGACCTGATCGCGCTCGGGCATTTTCTGATCCAGCCGGAAGACGACCTGTCGCTGGCCGCCGTGCTGCGCAGTCCGATCTTCGACGTTTCCGAGGAGCGGCTTTTTGCGTTGGCAAGCGGGCGGCCATCGGGAAAGTCGCTGATCGGATCGCTCAGACAGCACGCCGGCGAAGACGCCGCGCTGGCCGCCATCGTTAGCCGGCTCGATGCCTGGTCGGACGAAGCGGCGTTCAAGCCGGTGTTCGAATTCTATGCCGCGGCACTCGCCCGCGACGGGCTGCGCAAGAGGATGATCGCGCGGCTCGGACCGGAAGCCGGCGATATCATCGACGAATTCCTGAGCTTCTGCCTCGCCGAGGAGCGGACCGGCCTGCCCGGTCTGGAAGCCTTCCTGGCGACGCTGGAAAGCACCGGCCCCGAGATCAAGCGCGAGATGGACCAGACCCGCGACGAGGTGCGCGTCATGACGGTGCACGCCGCCAAGGGCCTGGAGGCGCCAATTGTCTTCCTGGTCGATGGCGGCTCGGCGCCGTTCAGCGACCAGCATCTGCCGAGGCTGATGCCGTTCAATAGTTCGGGCGAGCATTTTGCCGGCAAGGGCTATCTCTGGCGCTCGGCCAGCGACGTCGCCAACGGCTTTTCCAAGACCGCAGCCGCCCGCGCGCGCGCACTCGCCGACGACGAGTACCGCCGGCTGCTCTATGTCGGCATGACCCGCGCCGAGGACCGGCTGATCGTCTGCGGCTATCACGGCAAGCGCGCGCCAAGCACCGGCACCTGGCATTCGATCGTCAGCCGCGCGCTGGTCGGCGCGCCGGAAAGCACTGAGCGCAAGCATCCCGCCACCGGCGAGCCCGTACACCGCTATCACATGACCAAGTTGCCGTCGGTGGCGCTTGCGGCGAGTGGAGAGAACAGGCCGACGCAGCAGTTCGCGCCCTTGCCCGAGAGCCTGTTCCGGCCGCTGCCGCCTTACGAGGACCTGCCGCGGCCGCTGTCGCCGTCCGGCGCTTCGGCACTGATCGACGAGGGGAAGGAAACGGTGGCCGACACGCGCTCGCCGGTGCTGGATGCGGAGGCGGAGCCCGGTTTCGCTGTTATGCGCGGGCTGGCGCTGCACAAACTGCTGCAAATGCTGCCCGGCATCGCGGAGAGCGAACGCCGGGATGCGGCCGAGCGTTATCTGGCGCGCGCCGGCGCCGAATGGCCCGCGGCCGAGCGTGGCAGGGCGCTCGCCTCGGTGTTCTCGATCCTCGCCGGCCCGCGCTTCGCACCGCTATTCGGTTCGTCATCGCGCGCCGAGGTTTCGATCATGGGCAGCCTCGAGGTGAAGGGCAGGAAACGCTCCATCTCCGGCAAGATCGACCGCCTGGCGGTGACTTCGGGCAGGGTGTCGATCGTCGACTACAAGACCAACCGGCCGGCGCCGGCGACGATTGCCGGGGTGCCGCCGGCCTATGTGCTGCAACTCGCGCTCTATCGGGCGCTGCTTCAGCCGCTTTATCCCGGCCATGAGATCTCGGCAGCACTGCTGTTTACCGAGGCTCCCCGCGTGATCGAACTGCCGTCGGCGGTCATGGACGATGCCCTTGCTCGACTCACGGGAGCGTGACACAAGAACTGCTTGAAGAAGGGCGCGACAACCACCACATTTGGTGCAACCGAATTTTCGAAAGGATTTCCGCATGGCCACCGTCAAGGTCGACAAGAGCAATTTCGAGGCCGATGTGCTCAACGCCAAGGAGCCGGTCGTGGTTGATTTCTGGGCCGAATGGTGTGGCCCGTGCAAGATGATCGCGCCGGCGCTCGAAGAGATCGCCACCGAACTCGGCAGCAAGGTCAAGATCGCCAAGCTGAACATCGACGAGAACCCGGAACTGGCGGCGCAGTTCGGTGTTCGCTCGATCCCGACGCTGATGATCTTCAAGGGTGGCGAACGCGCCGACATCAAGGTGGGTGCCGCGCCGAAGACCGCCCTGTCGCACTGGATCAACGGCAACCTCGCCTGAGCCAATCAAAGTGTTTGAAGGATAAGCCCGGCCATCGCGCCGGGCTTTTTCTTTGGCGTCATCGCTCAACGTGCTCTGGCCCTCGCGCTACGGTCTTCCATGTCTTCTGCTTGAAAAGGACAGGAGAACCCCATGACCGGATCCGCCAAGGCCACCGTCTTCATCGACAATGAGCGCGTCATCGTCACCGAGTACCGCTTCCAGCCGGGCGACAACACCGGCTGGCACCGCCATGGCCACGACTATGTCGTCGTGCCGCTGATGGACGGCAAGGTGAAGTTGTTGACCAAGGACGGCGAATCCTTCGCCGAGATGAAGAAGGGGGCGCCCTATTTCCGCAAGGAAGGCGTCGAGCACGACGTGATCAACGCCAATGAGGGCGAATACGCCTTCATCGAGATCGAGCTGAAGTAAATCTCTCTCGCGGCCCAGCGATCACCAGTCGGCGATGCGATCGCCGCCGGTGAATTGCGCGCTTTTTTCGGTATATTCTAACAGCTCTATCTTCACGCCGTTGGGGTCGCGGATCCAGGCCTGCCAGGTATCGTCGCAGGCGTGTTTCTTGGCAGTAACCTCAACGCCTTTTGACCTGATGTGGGCGATCGCCGCGTCGATGTTTTCCACTTCAAGGCATAAATGGTTGATCTGATTCAGCTCGCTGTAGCTGGCCTCGTCTTTCTGGAACACCTCGACATGGCTGCGGCCGCCGCAATTGAGGTAGAAGCCGAAAACCGTGCCGTCGCGCAGGAAATTGAACTGGGTGTCCATGCCAAGCACGTCCCGGTAGAAGCTTCGCGTCGCTTCCAGATCATGCGCGAAAATGCAGGCGTGAGCGAGCTGCTTTACCTTGATCATCACTGGCTCCTTGCGGTGGTCGCCGTGCGCTCAGGCTGGCGGCGTGCCGTTCTCGGCCAACACGGCGCCGGCTAGGTACAATGAACCGCCGATCAGGATGCGCGGCGGCGGACCGTCCCATGTGTCGCGCAGCAGCATCAGGGCGCTGGCGACGGAGCTGACCGGCTCGGCCGACAGGCCGGCCTCGACGGCGCGGATGGCCAGCTCGTCATTCGGCACGCCGGCATCGCTCATGCTCACCGGCACCGTGTAGACATGGCGGGCGAGGCCCTTGAAGGCGCGGAAATAGCCGCTCTGGTCCTTGGTGTTGATCATGCCGGAGATCAGGAACAGCGGCCGCGGGTTCTTGTCCTCCTGCTCGGCCAGCGCCTCGGCGACGACGATGCCGGCGCCGGGATTGTGTCCGCCGTCGAGCCAGATGTCGGCGCCCTTCGGCGCAAGCTCGGCCAGACGGCCCTGCGCCAGCTTTTGCATGCGGCCCGGCCAGGCGACACTGGTCATCGCCTTCTCGGCGGCGCGGTGGCTGATCTCGAAGCCCGCCGCCTTGACCGCGGCGATCGCCGCGGCGGCATTGGCGAACTGGTGACGCCCCGGCAGGCGCGGCGGCGGCAGGTCCATCAAGCCGTCCTCGTCCTGGTAGACCATGCGGCCGTTTTCCTCGTAGGCGAGGAAATCCTGGCCGTAGACGAAGGTCGGGCAATCGAGCCGCTCGGCGGTTTCGATCAGCACCTGCAGTGCCGTTTCGGTTTCCTGCGCGCCGATGACAACCGGGCAGCCGGGCTTGATGATGCCAGCCTTTTCGGCGGCGATCAGCTCGACACGGTCGCCGAGATAGGCCTCGTGGTCGAGCGAGACCGGCATGATCACCGACACCGCCGGCCTGGCCACGACATTGGTAGCGTCGAAGCGGCCACCGAGGCCGACCTCGATGATGGCGGCGGCGGCAGGATGTTCGGAAAACAGGATGAAGGTGACGGCGGTAAGGATCTCGAAGACGGTGATCTTCTTGCCTGCATTGGCCTTGGCGACGCGGGCGATGGCCTCGGCGAAAACCTCGTCGTCGACCAGCCTGCCGCCGCCATCGGCCGCGAGACGGTAGCGCTCGTGCCAGTTCACCAGATGCGGGGAAGTGTGCACATGGACCAGATGCCCGGCGGCTTCGAGCAGCGCCCGCGAGAAGGCTGCGCATGAGCCCTTGCCGTTGGTGCCGGCGATGTGGATGACCGGCGGCAGCCGGTCCTGCGGGTTGCCCAACCGTTCGAGCAGCCGCGAAATGCGGTCGAGCGAAAGGTCGAAGCCTTTCGGGTGAAGCGCCATCAGGGCTTCGATTTCGCGGTCGGCGGCAAGCGTGGTCATAAAAGAATCCTAAGCGTGCGCGGAGTCTCGCGCAATCGCGGTTCGCGGCTAAGAATGTCGCGTCAGGCCTGCGGCCGTGCTTCCGGCTGGGCAAGCGCCGGCGGCAGGATCTCCGGCTCCAGCGGCTTCTGCTCTTCCGGCATCTTGAGCAGCATCTTCAACAGCCGCGAAATCGTCTGGCGCAATTCGAGCCTCGACACCACCATGTCGACCATGCCGTGCTCCATCAGATACTCGGCGCGCTGGAAGCCGTCGGGCAGTTTTTCGCGGATGGTCTGCTCGATGACGCGCGGGCCGGCAAAGCCGATCAGCGCGCCGGGCTCGGCGATGTGGACATCGCCCAGCATGGCGTAGGAAGCGGTGACGCCGCCGGTGGTCGGGTTGGTGAGCACGACGATGTAGGGAAGGCCGGCTTCCTTCAGCCGGTCGACACCGACCGTGGTGCGCGGCAACTGCATCAGCGAGAGAATGCCTTCCTGCATGCGGGCGCCGCCGGAGGCAGCGAACAGGATCAGCGGCCGCTTGCGCTGCAGGGCAACCTCGAAGGCGTGCACGATGGCGTCACCGGCGGCCATGCCGAGCGAGCCGCCCATGAAGGCGAAATCCTGCACCGTGACCACCACCGGCAGGCCATCGATGGTGCCCAGCGCATTGACGATGGCGTCCTCCAGCCCGGTCTTGGCCTTGGCGTCCTTCAGCCGGTCGGTGTAGCGCTTCTCGTCCCTAAACTTCAGCGGGTCCTGCACGACCTTGGGGTTTTCGAGCGTCTCATATCTGCCGTCGTCGAAGAAATATTTCAGCCGCTCCTTGGCCGAGATCTTCATGTGGTGGCCGGAGGACGGGATGACGAACTGGTTCTGCTCCAGGTCCTTGTGGAACACCATCTCGCCGGTCTCGGGATCCTTGATCCAGAGGTTTTCGGGCATGTCGGTACGACGGCCGAGCATCGAATTGATTTTCGGGCGGACGTAATTGGTGATCCAGTTCATCGCTTCGGCTCCTGTCCTGACGAAGAGGTAGGAAGATTATTCGGCGGCAGCAAGGCGGGCCGAGCGCACGCCTTGCGACAGCCCGCTGACCAAAGTGGCAACCGCTTCGGCCGGATCGGCGGTCTTTTCGCCCTTGGGTCCGAGTACACTGGCCACCGCATTGACGATCGCGGTGCCGACGACGACGCCGTCGGCATTGGCACCGATAATGCGCGCCTGCTCGGCGGTCTTGACGCCGAAGCCGACGCAGACCGGCAGGTCGGTATGGCCCTTGATGCGCCTGACGGCCGCCGCCACCTTGCCGGTGTCGGCCAAAGCCGAGCCGGTGATGCCGGTCATCGAGACATAGTAGACGAAGCCGGAGGTGTTCTGCAGCACCTTGGGCAGACGCTTGTCGTCGGTGGTCGGCGTCGCCAGGCGGATGAAGTTGATCCCGGCCTTGAGCGCCGGGATGCAGAGCTCCTCGTCCATCTCCGGCGGCAGGTCGACGACGATCAGCCCGTCGATGCCGCTGGCGATCGCGTCCTTGAGGAAGCGGTCGACGCCGTAGATGTAGATCGGGTTGTAATAGCCCATCAAAACGATCGGCGTTTCATTGTCGCCGGCGCGGAACTCGGCCGCCATCTGCAGCGTCTTGACCAGCGTCTGGCCGCCTTTCAGCGCGCGCAGGCCCGCCGCCTGGATCGCCGGGCCATCGGCCATCGGATCGGAAAACGGCATGCCCATTTCGATGATGTCGGCGCCCGCCTTGGGCAAGGCCCTCATGATCGACAAAGCGGTGACATAGTCCGGGTCGCCGCTCATGAAATAGGTGACTAAAGCCGGGCGGCCTTCGGCATTCAGTTTCGCCATGCGGCGGTCGATGCGGGTGGTCATGATCAGATCTCCATGCCCAGCATCGAGGCCACCGTGTGCACGTCCTTGTCGCCGCGGCCGGACAGGTTGACGATGACGATCTGGTCCTTGTCCATGGCCGGCACGATCTTGACCGCATGCGCGATGGCATGGGCCGATTCCAGCGCCGGGATGATGCCTTCGACGCGCGTCGTCAGCTGGAACGCTTCCAGCGCCTCGTCGTCGAGGATCGGCACATATTCGACGCGGCCGCTGTCGCGCAGCCAGGAATGCTCCGGGCCGACGCCCGGATAGTCGAGGCCGGCCGAGATGGAGTGGCCGTCCATGATCTGGCCGTCGGCATTCTGCAGGAGATAGGTGCGGTTGCCATGCAGCACGCCGGGCGCGCCGGCATTCATCGAGGCGCAATGCTCGATGCCGTCGAGGCCGCGGCCGCCGGCTTCGATGCCGATGATGCGGACCTGCCTGTCGTCGAGGAAGGGATGGAACATGCCGATGGCGTTCGAACCTCCGCCAACACAGGCGATGATGGTGTCGGGCAGCCGGCCTTCCTGTTCGAGGATCTGGGCGCGCGCTTCGGAACCGATCACCGACTGGAAGTCGCGGACCAATTCCGGATAGGGATGCGGACCGGCGGCGGTGCCGATCAGGTAATAGGTGTCCTCGACATTGGTCACCCAATCACGAAGCGCTTCGTTCATGGCGTCCTTCAGCGTGCCGTGGCCGGCGGTCACCGGCCTGACTTCGGCGCCGAGCAGCTTCATGCGGAAGACATTGGGGCTTTGGCGGGCGACGTCGGTGGCGCCCATATAGACGACGCACGGATAGCCGAAGCGGGCCGCGACCGTGGCCGAGGCGACACCATGCTGGCCGGCGCCGGTCTCGGCGATGATGCGCTTCTTGCCCATGCGCTTGGCGAGCAGGATCTGGCCGAGGCAGTTGTTGATCTTGTGCGAACCGGTGTGGTTCAGGTCTTCGCGCTTGAAGTAGACCCTGGCGCCGCCGAGATGTTTCGTCAGGCCTTCGGCGAAATAAAGTTTTGACGGCCGCCCGGCATAGTGGGTCGACAGGTTCTGCAGCTCGGCTTTGAAATCGGGATCGTTCTTGACCTCGTTCCAGTGCCGCTCCAGGTCGAGGATCAGCGGCATCAGCGTCTCGGCGACGAAACGGCCGCCAAAGATGCCGAACATGCCCTGCTCGTCGGGTCCGGTGCGGAAGGAATTGGGTGTCGCCGGCTTGTCCATCGCCGATCTCCTGCATCTGGTCTTGAGCATGTCCTTGGCGGAAAACCGGTTCCCACTTTTCCGGGACATGCTTTGGTTTAGAGCACGCTCAGGCGGCGCGGTTGTCGCGCGCGGCCCTGACGGCCCGGAAAAATTGCTCGATCAGCGCCGGATCCTTGACACCCGGCGCGCTTTCCACGCCCGACGAAATGTCTATTCCGGGCGGATTGGCAAGCTGGAGGGCATCGCCGATATTGGCGGCGTTGAGCCCACCGGAAAGCATGTAATCGACGCCGGCGTCAAGGCCGGCCAGAATGCGCCAGTCGAAGGCGATGCCGTTGCCACCCGGCAATTCCGAACCTTTCGGCGGCTTGGCATCGAACAGGAAGCGGTCGGCGATGCCTATGAAGGGCTTTGTCCGCTCGATATCCGCGGCCTCGCTGACCGACAGGGCCTTCATGACCGGCAGGCCATAACGGGCCTTGACCCCGGCCACCCGCTCAGGCGTCTCCGAGCCGTGAAGCTGCAGCATGTCGGGGTGCATTTTTTCGACGATCTCATCCAGGAACGCATCGCCTGCATCGACCGTCACGGCGACCGCGCTGGCCTTGCCGATTGCTACCTGGCGCAGGCGCCCGGCTTCTTCGGGCGCGACGTAGCGCGGGCTCTTGGCGAAGAAGATGAAGCCGACATGGCTGGCACCGCCGGCGAGCGCCGCGGCCAATGCGTCATCGGTCTTCAACCCGCATATCTTGATGTCGAGCGCCATGGCGCGGGATTGGCACGAAACAGCATAAGAGTCGAGAAAAAGCATGCTGTTTGCCGCCGGGGCGGAAAGCACTACCTTTCAATTAGGGAAACACAGGCGGGAGCAGATAGTCATGACTGACCAGAGCGTTGCCCAACTCAGGCAAAAGATCGCGCAGGCCCACGAAGTGATCGCGCATCTGATGGACAAGGCAGCCTTCAACGGCGCCGAGGCGCACCGCGCGCTCGACTATTTCGGCGGCGACGCCTTCGAGCGGAATTTCCTGCCGTGGCCGCGCCAGGGCGATGAGGGCTTGCGGCCGGAGGAGTTGAACGCGGCGAATGACGATTGAGCGGCTGGCGAGGCCGACCCGGACGCCCTAGTCGAACACGATCGCCTGCAGGGCGCCGCCATTGCGCTTAAGCCAGTCCTTGCAGCGCTCGGTGTCGGGGCACAGTTGCTCGCACAATTTCCAGAATTTCGGGCCGTGGTTCATCTCCTTGAGATGCGCCACTTCATGCGCGACCAGGTAGTTTATGACCGGCGCGGGCGCCATCATGATGCGCCAGGAGAAGGACAGATTGCCGTCGGAGGTGCAGGAGCCCCAGCGGCTCGACGTATCCTTGAAGCGGATCGCCTTGGCGCGTTTGCCGATCGCCGCGCTGTGCTTGGCCACCAGACGCTCGATCTCGCGCTTGGCCTCGCGCTTGAGGAAATCGGCGATGCGGCGCGGCAGGTGCACGCGCTCGCCATGCACGATCAGCAGCGGGCCGCGCTCGTCGCGCGACACGGTGACGGTGCCGCGTTTCGCAGGCTCATGGACGATGCGGTGCGCCACGCCGCGCACCGGGATCTTGATGCCGGGCCGCACCTGCGGCCGTGTCGGCACCTTGGCCAGCCGCTGCTCCAGCCAGTCCTGGTGACGGTCGAGGAATTTCTCGACCTCGCCGCGCCGCAGGCCCGGCGGCACGGTGATGCGCAGGCCCTGACCGCCGGAATCGATGCGTAGCGTCAGCCGGCGAGCCCTGGCGCTCTCGACGATCTTGAGCGGCAGCGTACGGCCGGCGACGCTATGCTCGCGCTCGACGACGGGCGAGGGCTTGGGCTTGGTCAGGTTGCGGAAGAAGCCGAAAGACATGGCTGGACGATACGCGATTCGAGGAAAACGGCCAGTGGAGCGAAGCTGAAAAGAGAACAAAAAAGAAACGGCGCCGCTTGCGCGACGCCGTTTGTCATGCCGAGACCTGTCGCGCGGCCTCAGTCGTCAAGCAGGTTCGAACCCTTGCCACGCTTGGTGGTCGCCGACTTGCTCGACTCAGTCGTCGTCGGAGCAGTCGACTTGTTGCGGTTCGCCATGAACCGGTCGAACTCGTCCTGGTCCTTGGCGCGGCGCAGTTCGCGAGCATAGTCGTCGAATTCGGTCAGCATCTCGTCGAGCTTGCGGCGCTCTTCGGCAAGGCGCTCAAGCTCCTTTTCGCGCCAGTCGTCGAAAGCGACGTTGCCGGTGCGGGCGGAGCCGTGGCCCCAGCGCGCGGCCTTGTCGGAACCGCGGCGGCAGCCGGCGAAGATGCCGTCCGTAGCGCGGTTGACGTCGCGCTTGAAGCCGTCGAGCCGGTCGCCCCAGATGATGTAGGCGAGCATGGCGAAGCCGAGCGGCCAGAACACCATGAAGCCGATCACCATCAACGCGATGGTCGCCGGCGTCCAGGCCGGGCGGATCAATGCAGTCGTGTTCATTTTCTCCCAGTCCTTCCGTTGGAGACAGCCAGATCGGCTGCGTGGAATCGAAATGGGATGGGGAAAACGGCTATTCAAGACAGATCCGGCCAAAACCGGACAAAGGGCTGAAATGATTATTTCTTTTTGAGCATTTCGAGGAAAAGCACGGCTAGGCCGGCAACCAGGCCCCAGAATGCGGCGCCGACGCCGAACAGCGTCAGCCCGGAAGCGGTGACGGCGAAGGTGACGGTGGCGGCCATGCGCTCGCCCTCTTCCTTCAAGGCTATCGACAGCGCGTTGGCCAAAGGCGCCATCAGCGCCAGGCCGGCGACCAGCACGATCAGGCTCTGCGGCAGGACAGCGAAGATCGCCACCAGCGAGGCGCCGAAGATGGCAAAGATGAGATAAGCCAGTGCATAGAAGGGACCGGTCTTCCAGCGCTCGGCCGGGTCGGGGTGGACATCCGGCCCGGTGCAGATCGCCGCCGAGATCGCCGCCAGATTGGTGGTCGAGGCGCCGAATGGCGCCGACAGCAGCGAGAACAGGCCGGTGACGCCGATCAGCGGGCCAGGCTCGGGATGGTAACCGGCGGCCCTCAGCACGGCGAGGCCGGACAGGTTCTGCGAGGCCATGGTGACGAGGTAGAGCGGCAGAGCCAGCCCGATGATCGATGCGGTGCTGAAATGTGGCGCAATCAGCGTCAGGGTCGACAGTTCCGGCGTCGGCAGGCCGCCGACGCGGCCGGTGAGGAAGGCCGCGAAGCCGCCGCCGATCAGCACCGCGAGAACCGACAGCGCCGGGTTGAACAGGCGGATGACGAAAAATGCCCCGATCAGCGGCAGGATCAGCCAGGGGTCGGCGGGAATGGTCTTGACCGCGCCGGTGGCGAAGCTGACGAGGATGCCGGCCAGCATGCCGGAAGCGACCGAGGCCGGTATCCTGGCGATCAGCTGGGTCAGCGGCTTGAACAGGCCGGTGGCGATCAACAGGATGGCGGTGACGATGAAGGCGCCCACCGCATCATTTACCGTAAAGCCGCTCGATGCCGCGATCAGCGCCAGGCCCGGCGTCGACCAGGCGGTGATGACGGGCATTTTCGTGCGCCAGGACAGCCACAGGCACTCGATGGCCATCGCCAGGCACAGTGCGGTGACCCAGCTCGCGGTCTCGACCTGGGTGGCGCCGACCGCCTTGGCGGCGGCGATGACCACGGCCAGCGTGCCGCCAAAGCCGACGATTGCCGCGACGAAGGCGGATATCGGGATGGAAATGCGCATGGCCTACCCTGCTCGCCGCACCATGTCGCCCACTGCCCGCAGCAGCATGTCGAGATCCTGCGGTCGGGACAGGCGGTGGTCGCCATCGGGGATGAGCGATAGCGTCACGTCATCGGCCGGCAGCAAGGTGGCCAGCTTCAGCGCATGGCTCGACGGCACGTCGGCATCGGCCAGGCCCTGCAGGATGTGGACCGGGCAATGGGTGTCGATCGGCCCGGTCATGACAAGGTTCTTCCTGCCGTCCTCGATCAAGGCGCGCGTATAGATGTAAGGCTCGGCCGAATAGTCGGACGGCTCCTCGAAGAACCCCTTCTCAGTGAGATCGCGCTTCTGCGCCTCAGTCAGCACTGGCTCGACCAGCTCGGCGGTGAAATCCGGCGCGGGGGCCAGCAGCACCAGGCCGGCGATGCGGTCGTCACCCGCCTTGTGCAATTCCTGGATCATGCGCAACGCGATCCAGGCGCCCATGGAGGAGCCGACCAGGATCTGCTTGCCCTTGGTGAAGCGACGGAAGACGGCGAGGCTTTGTCCGAGCCATTTCGAGATGGTGCCATCGGCAAAGGCGCCGCCCGATTCGCCATGGCCGGAATAGTCGTGGCGCAGGAAGGCGCGGCCTTCCTTTGCCGTCCACTCAGCCAGCGTCTCGGCCTTGGTGCCCAGCATGTCGGATTTGTAGCCGCCGAGCCAGACGACGCCGGGCGCAGCCCCCGGCGCGCGTCTGACGGCGATATCGGTTCCCTCGACTTCCAGAAACTCAGGCGCAGTGGCGGTCATGGCTTTCCCTCACGCCGGGTCTTTTGGCACAGCCACGCGTTCAACGAAAAGCGGCCTGCAACTTTCTTTGCTTGGTGCAAGCTCGCGATCAGGTGATTTCCTGAGAAGGCTGTGCTATTGACTTGCGCCGCGCGCTCACCACATTGGCGCGTCCTGAACATCCGAACTGAAGAACCCTGAACGAAACGGCTCAAGGAGACCACGACCATTCGCAGACCTTTCAAAGCAGCGGCGCCCACCAAGGATGGGCCGCGCTCCAACCGCGACATCCGGGTTCCCCGGGTCCAGCTTATCGACGCAGAAGGCCAGAACCGCGGCGACGTTTCCATCAACGACGCATTGCTGCTCGCCGAAGAGGCCGGGCTCGATCTGGTCGAGATATCGCCCAATGCGGTACCGCCCGTCGTAAAAATCCTCGATCTCGGCAAGTTGAAATACGCCAACCAGAAGAAGGCGGCCGAGGCGCGCAAGAACCAGAAGGTCATCGAGATCAAGGAGATCAAGATGCGCCCGAACATCGACAGCCACGACTACGAGACCAAGATGAAGGCCGTGCGGCGCTTCTTCGAGGAAGGCGACAAGGTCAAGCTGACGCTGCGCTTCCGTGGCCGCGAGATGGCGCATATGGAACTCGGCATGCAGCTTCTGAACAAGGTCCGCGAGGAAGTGGCGCCGATCGCCAAGGTCGAAGCGGAACCGAAGCTCGAAGGCCGCCAGATGATGATGGTGCTGGCGCCCCGCTGATCACGATCAGTTCAGCGTGGGTCGTCGCGCTTTAAATCCGCCTGAATCATACCCCAGGGCGTCCCGGCGATCGGCGGGACGCCTTATTTTCTTGTCCAAACGCTGCGATTGCCGGCTGGAGCAAGGATTGCTCCGAACCCCTCGACGATCGGATTCCGACATGGTCAATGAAGTGAAGCCTGCCGAGGACTTCAAATATGGACTGGGCAACTACCAGCACACGCGCCGGATGGTGCTTGCGGTGCTCGTCGTCGTCCTGTTCGCGGCGCTGCTGTTCGGGCAGTCGACCTTTCCGCCAGACACCCCGGTGCATGAGTCCATCGAAATGTTCGGCGTGCTGTTGATCTTCCTCGGCGTCGTCGGACGCTTGTGGTCGACGCTCTATATTGGCGGGCGCAAATCCGCCGAGGTGGTGACCGGCGGACCCTATTCGATCACCCGCAACCCACTCTATGTCTTCTCGAGCATCGCCGCCGCCGGCGTCGGCGCACAGATCGGCTCGATCACAGCCACGATCGGCTTTGGGCTGCTCTGCGCCGGCGCCTTCTACATCGTCATCCTGCGCGAGGAGAAATTCCTCAAGGAGGCTCTCGGCGCGCCTTACCAGGCCTATCTGGCGAAGGTGCCGCGCTTCCTGCCGAAGCTTTCGCTTTATGAGGAAGGCGATACCGGCAGCTTCAAGCCGCGCCTGCTGTTGACCACTTTGCTCGACGGCCTGGTGTTCCTGGTGGCGCTGCCCGTCTTCGAAACCATCGATGGCGCGCAGCAGTCGGGCATATTGCCGGTGCTGTTCCGGCTGCCATAACGTCGCATCCCGGCGGGTGTTGCGCGCAAGCCTGCTTTGACGTATAGGACCGCCGTTCCAAGAAAACCGCCCGGCAGGGCATGCCGTGGCGGTTTCATTTGCTTTTCGGGCTTTGGTCGGCCCGAAGCGAACAAAACAAGAGGCGCGGAGTGCCGAAGGCACGACAGGGACCTCATAGAAACGGAGTAGCAAAATGCCCAAGATGAAGACCAAATCGGCCGCCAAGAAGCGGTTCAAGATCACAGGTACGGGTAAAGTCCTGTCGGCTGCGGCCGGCAAGCGTCACGGCATGATCAAGCGTTCCAACAAGTTCATTCGAAATGCCCGCGGCACGATGGTTCTGGCTGAACCGGATGGCAAGAAGGTCATCAAGAATTTTCTGCCGAACGGCCTCTAAGGCATTCGGTCCGGACACGCATTAGTTTTACGCAATTCCGAACGGAAAACCGCTGAGCACTTTTCCTGGAATTGCTTTTAAGGAGATCATGACATGGCACGCGTAAAAAGAGGCGTCACCTCGCACGCCAAGCACAAGAAGGTCCTGAAAGCCGCCAAGGGTTTCTACGGCCGCCGCAAGAACACCATCCGCATCGCCAAGCAGGCGGTGGAAAAGTCCCTGCAGTACGCCTATCGCGACCGCAAGAACCGCAAGCGCTCGTTCCGCGCGCTGTGGATCCAGCGCATCAACGCCGCGACCCACGAGCACGGCCTGACCTATGGCCGCTTCATCGACGGCCTCAACAAGGCCGGCATCGAGATCGACCGCAAGATCCTGTCGGACATGGCCATCCACGAGCCGCAGGCGTTCGCCGCTCTCGTGGCCAAGGCCAAGGTCGCGCTCGAATACCTCAAGAACACCACGCCGAACGCTTTTGAAAGCGCTGTCGCTTAAGACCAGCGCTTCCCAAGCATTCGCAATTCTGATTTGGGGAACCCGCGCTGGCACGGCTGGCGCGGGTTTTTCTTATGCCTAATCGGGTCTGGAACATGAGCGATATGGAAACTCTCGAAAATTCCCTGATGGCCGACATCGCCTCGGCCGCCGACGAGGCGTCGATCGAAGCGGTGCGCGTTTCGGCCCTCGGCAAGAAGGGCTCGGTCTCCGAAATGCTGAAGACGCTGGGCGCGATGAGCGCCGAGGAGCGTCAGGTGAAAGGCCCGGCGATCAACGGCCTGAAGAACCGCGTCACCGAGGCGCTCACGGCGCGCAAGGCCGAACTGAAGGATGTGGCGATCGCCGCCAGGCTCGCCGCCGAGACGGTCGACGTGACGCTGCCGGTGCGCCAGTCGCCGGCCGAGCGCGGCCGCATCCATCCGATCAGCCAGGTCATCGACGAGATCGCGGCGATCTTCGGCGATCTCGGCTTCGCCATTGCCGAAGGCCCGGATATCGAGAGCGACTACTACAATTTCACCGCGCTGAATTTCCCCGAGGGGCATCCGGCGCGCGAGATGCACGACACCTTCTTCTTCCAACCGGACGAGAAGGGCGAGCGCAAGTTGTTGCGCACCCATACCTCGCCGGTGCAGATCCGCACCATGGAGCGGCAGAAGCCGCCGATCCGCATCGTCATCCCCGGCAAAACCTACCGTCAGGATTCCGATGCCACCCATTCGCCGATGTTCCATCAGGTCGAGGGGCTGGTGATCGACAAGTCGGCCAACGTCGCCAACATGAAGTGGGTGCTGGAAGAGTTCTGCAAGGCCTTCTTCGAGGTGCCGAGCGTCAAGATGCGCTTCCGGCCGTCTTTCTTCCCGTTCACCGAACCCAGCCTCGAGGTCGACATCCAATGCGACCGCTCGCGACCGGGCGAAGTGCGCTTCGGCGAAGGCTCCGACTGGATGGAGATCCTCGGCTGCGGCATGGTGCATCCCAATGTGCTGCGCCATGGCGGGCTCGACCCGGACGAGTATCAGGGCTTTGCCTGGGGCATGGGCATCGACCGCATCGCCATGCTGAAATACGGCATGCCGGACCTGCGAGCCTTCTTCGACGCCGACGTGCGCTGGCTGTCGCATTACGGTTTCCGGCCGCTCGACATGCCGACGCTGTTTGGGGGCCTAAGCGCATGACAGCGCCGCACACTGGCGGCTGCCGTTGCGGCGCCGTGCGGTTCGAGGCCTCGGCCGAACCGCACCATGTCAGCTATTGCCATTGCGGCGATTGCCGGCGGGCGAGCGGCGCGCCGGTGTCGGCCTTTGTCGGCTTCCTGACCGACCAGATCGCCTTCACCGGCAAGGCGCTGAAGATGTACGAGAACGGGCCGGTGACGCGCTCGTTCTGCGGCATCTGCGGCTCACCGATCGCCTATGTCGACGAGCGGCTGGAAGACCACATCTACTTCATGCTCGGCGCCATGGACATGCCGGCCTATTTCAGGCCGACGCACCACGCCCATGTGCGCGAGCAGCTCCCCTTCCTGCACATGCCGGACGACTTGCCGAGACACCTGAAGACCAGCGTGCCGAGACCATCATCGTCTAACCCGGACGGAACACAGTCATGAAATTCACCCTCTCCTGGCTCAAGGATCACCTCGAGACCGACGCTTCGCTGACGGAAATCGTCGAGCGGCTGACATCGATCGGCCTCGAAGTCGAACATGTCGACGACAAGGCCGGCCTGAAACCCTTCGTCATCGCCAAGGTGCTGACGGCGGTGCAGCATCCCGATGCCGACCGGCTGCGCGTGCTGACCGTCGACACCGGCGACGGCAAGGCTCCCACTCAGGTCGTCTGCGGTGCGCCGAACGCCCGCGCGGGCCTGATCGGCGCCTTCGCGGCGCCCGGCACCTATGTTCCCGGCATCGATGTGACGCTGACGGTCGGCAAGATCCGCGGCGTCGAGAGCCACGGCATGATGTGCTCGGAGCGCGAGCTGGAACTGTCGGACGAGCATCACGGCATCATCGACCTGCCTGAGGACGCGCCTGTCGGCACCAGCTTCGCCGCTTACGCGCATCTCGACGATCCGGTGATCGAGATCAATTTGACGCCGAACCGGCCGGACGCGACCAGCGTCTACGGCATCGCCCGCGATCTCGCCGCGAGCGGGCTCGGCCGCCTCGTCGGCGGCGCGATCATGCCGCATGCCGGCAGCGGCATGTGCCCGGTGAAGGTGACGATCGAGGCGCCTGAGCTCTGCCCCGGCTTCGCGCTGCGGCTGGTCAAGGGCGTGAAGAACGGCCCGTCGCCGAAATGGCTGCAGCAGCGGCTGATCGCCATCGGGCTCAGGCCGATCAGCGCGCTGGTCGACATCACCAATTACGTCACCTTCGACCGCGGCCGGCCGCTGCATGTGTTCGACGCCAGGAAGGTTGCCGGCAATCTGACCGTGCGGCGGGCGCGCGATGGCGAGAAGGTGCAGGCGCTCGACGATCGCGAGTACACATTGACGCCGGAGATGTGCGTCATAGCCGACGAGGACGGCGTCGAATCGATCGCCGGCATCATGGGCGGCGAGCATTCCGGCTGCGACGAGAACACCACCGACGTGCTGATCGAATCCGCACTTTGGGACCCGATCACCACCGCGCGCACCGGCCGCACACTCGGCATCATCAGCGATGCGCGCTACCGCTTCGAGCGCGGCGTCGACCCGGAATTCATGGTGCCGGGCGTCGAGCTGGCGACGAAACTTGTGCTCGATTTCTGCGGCGGCACGCCGACGGAGATGGAAGTGACCGGTTATAGCGGCCACAAGCCGAAGATCGTTGCCTTCCCACTGTTAGAAGTGAAGCGGCTGACCGGCATCGATGTGCCCAGGGCGGAAAGCCTCGACATCCTTTCGCGCCTCGGCTTCGAGCCGCAGGGCGCGGGCGAGGTCGTCGACGTGAAGGTCCCCTCCTGGAGGCCGGATGTCGACGGCAAGGCCGATTTGGTCGAGGAAGTCATGCGCATCCATGGCGTCGACAACATCGTGCCGCAGCCGCTCGGCTCACACGACGCGGTCAATTCCAAAATCCTGACCACGCTGCAGATCCGCACCCGCACGGCCAAGCGGGCGCTTGCCGTGCGCGGCATGATGGAGGCCGTCACCTGGTCGTTCATCCCCGCCAAACAAGCCGAACTGTTCGGCGGCGGCCAGACCGCGCTGAAGCTCGCCAACCCGATCGCCGCCGACATGTCCGACATGCGGCCTTCGCTGCTGCCCGGTCTGATCGCCGCCGCACAGCGCAATGCCGACAAGGGCATTGGCGACGTAGCGCTGTTCGAGGTTTCGGGCACCTACGAGGGCGATGGCGCCGACCAGCAGCGGCGCGTCGCCGCCGGCGTGCGTCGCGGCACCGCCAAGCTCGACGGCTCCGGCCGCAACTGGGCCGGCAATGCCGGTCCGGTCGGCGTGTTTGACGCCAAGGCCGATGCGATCGCCGCACTCGAAGCCTGCGGCGCGCCGGCCGACCGGCTGCAGATCGAGCCCGGTGGTCCGGCCTGGTACCATCCCGGCCGTTCCGGCACGATCAAGCTCGGGCCAAAGGTCATTTTGGGTACGTTCGGCGAATTCCATCCGAAGACGCTTGAGGCGCTGGATGTTTCCGGGCCGCTGTGCGGCTTCGAAGTTTTCGTCGACGCCGTGCCGGAGCCGAAGGCCAAGCCGACGCGGACCAAGCCGAAGCTGGAGCTCTCCGCCTTCCAGGCGGTGAAGCGCGACTTCGCCTTCGTCGTCGACAGAGGGGTCGAAGCCGGCACGCTGGTGCGCGCGGCTTTGGCCGCCGACAAGAAGCTGATCACCGGCGTCTCGGTGTTCGACATCTTCGAAGGCGCGTCGCTCGGTGCCGCCAAGAAGTCGATCGCCATCGAGGTGGCGATCCAGCCGGTCGAAAAGACTTTGACCGACGAGGATTTCGAGGCGCTGGCCAGGCGCATCGTCGAGAATGTCGGCAAGCAGACGGGCGGCGTGCTTAGGGCCTGAGGGATTGCGGACAGGTGGCGAATCGCTCTCCAAAGGGCGATGGACTATTTGCGCTATGCCGGCCTCTCCTTCGAAGAGCAGCGCGCTGCGTTTCTCGGCATCGTCGCGGCTGAACCGTTGCTTGTCGAAGCGCTGGTGCGGGCACGCCAGCTTGACCTGCCGGACTGGCTGGTGGTGTCCGGCGCGCTCTACAACAGCATCTGGAACCACCTCACCGGCAAGCCGCCGGGCTACGGCATCAAGGATGTCGACCTGTTCTATTTCGATGACAGCGACCTGTCCTACGAGGCCGAGGACGCGGTCATTCGCCGGGCGGCGAAGCATTTCGCGGAGCTGACGCTGCCAGTCGAAGTGCGCAACCAGGCGCGGGTGCATCTGTGGTATCCGGCCAAGTTCGGGCAGCCCTGCCCGCAGTATGCGAGTTCCAGCGAGTCGGTTCGCCATTTCGCTTCGAAGACCCATGCGGTGGGTGTTCGATGCGATGCTGATGGGCAGTTGGAGCTGGTGGCGCCGTTCGGGCTCGACGACATTTTTTCGTTTCGTATCACGCCGAACCGGGCGTTGGACAACCAGCGGACGCATGAGGCGAAGGGTGCGCGGGCGAAGGAGAACTGGCCGGAGATTGCTGTTGTGCCGTGGTAGGATTGCTATGCCTTAACGCTCGGCTCGGTGATGCCGAAGTCGGCGGGACAGCGCCCCCCTCTGTCCTACCGGACATCTCCCCCTCAAGGGGGGGAGATTGGCAACTTCGCCGTCTCGCCTCGCTTTCAGCGTTGAGGATTGGCGAAAGCCGAGATGACGGCCAATCTCCCCCCCTTGAGGGGGAGATGTCCGGCAGGACAGAGGGGGGTGCCTCGCGCCAACGTTCTGGCATTTTTCTGTGCGCGATTTTCGAAAAAAGGAGACGCCGAAGCGCCCCCTTTTCTACTCTACCTATCACGCTCACCCATTCACCAGCGCCAGCAATTCCTCCGTATACCGCTTGCCGACGACCTTGTCGGGTGACAGCGCATCGCCGATGGCTGCAACCTCGGCCTGGGTCAGCTCGATATTCGCCGCCGCCGTGTTCTGCTCCAGATGGCGGATTTTGCGCGCGCCGGGGATCGGCACGATGAAATCGCCTTGGTGCAGCACCCAGGCGAGCGCCAGCTGCGCCGAGGTCACGCCCTTCTTCGCCGCCAGCTTTTCCAGCGTGGCGATGACAGCCGCATTGGCGGCCATGGCGTCGGCCTGGAAGCGGGGCAGCGTGCGGCGCCAATCGTCGTCGCTCAAAGCCTCGGGTTTGGCGATGGTGCCGGTCAGCAGGCCGCGGCCGAGCGGGCTGTAGGGGACGAAGCCGATGCCGAGCTCGCGGCAGACGGCGAACACCTCTTCCTCGGGATCGCGGCTCCACAGCGAATATTCGCTCTGCACGGCCGATATCGGATGAACCGCGTGCGCCCGGCGGATGGTGGCGGCACTGGCCTCCGAGAGACCGAGCGCGCGCACCTTGCCCTCGCGCACCAGCTCGGCCATGGCGCCGACCGTGTCCTCGATCGGCACATTCGGATCGACGCGGTGCTGGTAGTAGAGGTCGATGACATCGGTGCCCAGCCGCTTCAGCGACGCCTCGGCAACCGCCTTGACATGTTCGGGCCGGCTGTCGACGCCGGCCATGCGATCGATGCCGACGCCTTCCTCCAGGATCTTGAAGCCGAATTTGGTGGCGATGGTCAGCCTGTCGCGGAAAGGTTTTAGCGCCCTGCCGAGCAGGATCTCGTTCTCATAGGGACCATAGACTTCCGCCGTGTCGAAGAAGTTGACGCCGAGCTCGACGGCGCGATGCAGCGTGGCGATCGCGTCCTTCTCTTCCTGGCCGCCGTAAACAAAACTCATGCCCATGCAGCCAAGGCCCACCGGGTAGACGTTCAATTCAGTGCCTAGCTTGCGGGTTTGCATCACGCGTCTCCTTTGTTTGCTTGTTTGCGATGCCGGAGAGATAGCGCCTTGCTTCACGTTCGATAATCGGCTCTTGTTTGCACAGGTTGCTCTAAAAGATAGATCAATGAACCGAGCGCACCTTTCACAGCTGGCGGTGCTGGCAACCGTCGCCCAATGCGGCAGCTTTCGCGGCGCGGCCAGGGAGCTGGCTATTGCGCCTTCTGCGGTCAGCCATGCGGTGTCCAGCCTGGAGGCGCGGCTCGGCGTGCGACTGCTAGCGCGCAGCACGCGCAGCGTCGCCCCGACCGAGGAAGGTGCGCAGCTGCTTGAGCGTCTGCGGCCGGCGCTATCGGAGATCGATTTGGCGCTCGAATCGGCCGTCGAGGCGCGCAACCGGCCGGCCGGCAACCTCAGGCTGACCGTGCCACGCACCGCTGCCCATCTGGCGCTGACGCCCCGGCTTAGCGCCTTTGCCCAGGCCTATCCCGACATCGTGCTGGAGATCGTCATCGAGGATCGCTTCACTGACGTGGTCGAAGGCGGCTTCGACGCCGGCGTGCGGCTCGACGAGAGCTTGCAGCGCGACATGATCGCGGTGCGCATAGGGCCCGACATCCGCGGCGCGGTGGTCGGTGCGCCGTCCTATTTCGCGAGCATGCCCAGACCGCGTCACCCGGGTGATCTCGCCGACCATCGCTGCATCCGCTTCCGATTTTCCAGCGGCATCCTCTACCGCTGGGAATTCGAGAAGGAGGGCGAGGAGATCGAGATCGCCGCTCAAGGCCCGCTGATCCTCGACGAGGATCATCTGATCGCCCAGGCGGCGATCGACGGCGCCGGTCTTGCCTTCGTGTTCGAAGACTATGTTCGCGATGCCATCGGCGACGGCAAGCTGATCCGCGTGCTGGAGGACTGGTGCCCGACCTTCGACGGCTTCTTCGTCTATTATCCGAGCCGGCGGCAGATGCGACCGGCATTGCGCGCCTTCGTCGACTTCTTCAAGGTGAGTGGTTGACCGGACGAAAGCCGGCCCAGCAATCGTTGAATGGCCATGGCGACAATGATCACCAACAACACGAACCGCTATGGCTGGGCGGCGATCGCGCTGCATTGGCTGATCGCGTTGATCTTCATCGGCCAGTTCGCGCTCGGCTTCATCATGGTGCGGATCGAGAGCCAGCGCACGGCCTTCGAGCTGATCCAGCTGCACAAGTCCTTCGGCTTTCTGCTGCTCGGCCTGGTGACCCTGCGCATCGCCTGGCGCCTCGGCAATGCGGCGCCGGCGCTGCCGCGGTCGGTCGGGGCCTTGGAGCGCCGGGCGGCGCCGCTCGCGCATTTCGCGCTCTACGCGTTTCAGCTCGCCTTGCCGCTTTCCGGCTGGGCGCTGGTCTCGGTCTCGATGCTGGAAATCCCCAGCATGCCGTTCAACCTGTTCGTCATGCCGAATTTGCCGCTTGCCATGTCGGACGCGGCGGAGAGCTTCTGGACGGAAGCGCACTGGTATCTTGCCTATGCCGGCATCGCTCTTGTCGTTCTGCATGCGCTGGCTGCGCTGCGGCATCATTTCTGGTTGCGCGACAGCGTGCTCGTTCGCATGATCACACCTTCGTCAGATCAAGAGATGGAATAGGACGGGCGGCTGATACGTTCATGGGGCGAGGACGCAGACAGTGCGTGTCTCCAGAAGGAAAAAACCATGTATGCGCGCATCCTCGGATTGGCGGCTATTGCCGCTTGCCTTGCCATGCCTGTTTTCGCCGCGGTGGCGCTGAGCGACGCCGCCGGCAGCTATACGATCAGCCCGGCGGGTTCGAGCATCCGCTTCACCATCGGCAAGGCCGGCGGCGGCGGCTTCGACGGCGCCTTCGCCCGTTTCAAGGGCACGATCCGCATCGACAACAGCGATGTCGGGCGCTCCGCTGTCAATCTCACCATCTATCCGGAAAGCGTCGGCACCGGCCAGAACCGCATCGATGCGTTCCTGCGCTCCGACGCGGTGTTCGACGCGGCCAACAGCCCGGAAATCCAGTTCCGCTCGACAAGCGTCAAGCGCACCAGCGACACGACGGCTTTGGTCACCGGCCAGCTGACGGCGCGCGGCAAGACATTTGCCGAAAAATTCACCGCCGAACTCGGCGGCCTCAAGGGTGGAACGATCAAATTCCACGTCACCGGCAAGGTGCTCAGATCGCGCTACGGCATGGATGTCGGCACGCCGATCTATTCCAACGTCGTCAACTTCGACATGACGCTGACCGGCAAAAGGGGCTGAACGCTTTCTGGTTCCTCGCATTGGCTTTTCCATCGATTTCGGGCAAACCTCGACGCCTGCAATCAAGAGATGGAGAAGCCGCATGTTCCGATGGGGTGTTTTGTCGACGGCCAAGATCGGCCGCGAGCAATTGTTGCCGGCGATCGTCGAGGCGGAGAACGGCGTGCTGTCGGCGATCGCCAGCCGCGACCTGTCGAAGGCGCGTGCGCTGGCCGACCGTTTCGGCGCGCCGCATGCCTTCGGCTCCTATGAAGAGCTGCTGGCTTCCAAGGACATCGACGGCGTCTATATCCCGCTGCCGACCTCGCAGCATGTCGAATGGACGGCCAAAGCGATCGAGGCCGGCAAGCATGTGCTGGTCGAAAAGCCGCTGGCGCTCGACGCCAAGGACATCGCTCCGCTGATCAAGCTGCGCGACGCCAAAAAAGTCCTGGTGTGCGAAGCCTTCATGGTCACCTACCACCCGCAATGGATCAAGGTGCGCGACCTTATCGCTGGCGGCGCCATCGGCCGGCTGCGCCATGTGCAGGGCGCGTTCTCCTACTACAATGTCGACCCCAAGAACATGCGCAACCAGCTCGATCTCGGCGGCGGCGCGCTGCCCGACATCGGCGTCTATCCGACGGTTTCGACGCGCTTTTCGACCGGCAAGGAGCCGTTGCGCGTGCAGGCGACGATCGAGCGCGACAAGATTTTCGGCACCGACATCTACTCCTCGATCCGTGCCGATTTCGGCGACTTCGAACTGTCCTTCTATTTGTCGACGCAGATGGCGGCCCGGCAGGTGATGGTGTTCCACGGCGAGAACGGTTTCATCGAGGTGTTCTCGCCGTTCAATGCCGGGCTTTACGACCATCACCGCATCGAGCTGCACAACCAGAACCACACGGAAGCCCAAGTGTTCCGCTTCCCCGGCACGCAGCAGTACCGGCTGGAGGTCGAGACCTTTGCCCGTGCGGCCCAGGGCGGCAAAGAGCGCGTCTTCACGCTGGAGGAATCGGTGCTCAACCAGAAGGTCATCGACGCCATCTTCCGTGCCGGCGACAAGGACGGCTGGGAGAACGTCTGATACTTTTCTAAAGCCTGGGGGGAGAGAAAGATGGCTGACGATGCGGATGTGATCATTGTCGGGGCGGGGCTGGCCGGCCTCGTCGCGGCGGCGGAACTGGCGGAGACCGGCAAGAAAACCATCATCGTCGACCAGGAGCCGGAGCAGTCGCTGGGTGGCCAGGCGTTCTGGTCGTTCGGCGGCCTCTTCCTCGTCGATTCGCCGGAACAGCGGCGCATGCGCATCCGCGATTCGCATGATCTGGCGCTTGAGGACTGGATGGGCACGGCGGCCTTCGACCGGCCGGAGGATTTCTGGCCGCGCAAATGGGCCGAGGCCTATGTCGGCTTCGCCGCCGGTGAAAAGCGCTCCTGGCTGATGCAGCGTGGCATAAAATTCTTTCCGGTCGTCGGCTGGGCCGAGCGCGGCGGTGGTAATGCGATCGGCCACGGCAATTCGGTGCCGCGCTTCCACATCACCTGGGGCACCGGCCCCGGCGTGCTCGAACCTTTTGTCCAGCGCGTGCGCGAGGCCGAGAAGCGCGGGTTGATAAGCTTCAGGTTCCGCCACCGCGTCAACGAGCTGACGCGGTCGGGCAAGACGGTGACCGGCGTGCGCGGCGATATCCTCGAGCCAAGCACTATCGAGCGCGGCCGCAAGAGTTCGCGCGAGATTTCAGGCGATTTCGAGCTCAGGGCGCAGGCGGTGATCGTCGCCTCCGGCGGCATCGGCGCCAATCCCGAGCTGGTGCGCAAGAACTGGCCGCAGCGGCTGGGCACGCCGCCAAGGCGCATGATCACCGGCGTGCCCGACCATGTCGACGGCCGCATGCTCGGGATCACGGAGGCGGCCGGCGGCTCGATCATCAACCGCGACCGCATGTGGCACTATGTCGAGGGGATAAAAAACTGGGCGCCGATGTGGACCGACCATGCCATCCGCATCCTGCCCGGCCCGTCCTCGCTGTGGCTCGACGCGCGCGGCAAGCGCCTGCCGGTGCCGCTCTATCCCGGCTTCGATACGCTGGGTACGCTCAGCCACATCATAAGCACCGGCTTCGACTATTCCTGGTTCATCCTGACCAAGAAAATCATCCAGAAGGAGTTCGCCCTGTCGGGCTCCGAGCAGAACCCGGACCTGACGAACAAGAGCTGGCGGCAGGTGCTGGGGCGCGCGACATCAGGCATTCCGGGTCCGGTCAAGGCGTTCATGGAAAAGGGCGAGGACTTTATCGTCGAGGCCGAATTGCCAACGCTGGTCGCGCGCATGAACAAGCTGGCCGGCGGCGAGCCCTTGCTCGACGTCGCCAAGGTCGAGCGCGAGATCCGCGCCCGTGACCTGCAGCTCGACAACCCCTTCTCGAAGGACATGCAGATCACGGCGCTGCGCGGCGCGCGCGCCTATCTCGGCGACAGACTGATCCGCACGGCCAAGCCGCACAAGATGCTCGATCCGGCAAACGGGCCGCTGATCGCGGTGCGCCTCAACATCCTCACGCGCAAGACGCTGGGCGGCCTGCAGACCGACCTCGACAGCCGTGTTCTCGGCGCCGACGGCCAGCCGGTCGAAGGGCTTTATGCAGTCGGTGAAGCCGCCGGCTTCGGCGGCGGCGGCGTGCATGGATATGCCGCGCTTGAAGGCACCTTCCTCGGCGGCTGTATTTTCTCGGGCCGCAGCGCGGGGCGAGCCGCCGCCGCGGCGGTCGGGTGAACGGAAACGGCGCCCGCACGCGGACGCCGTTGTCTCTCTGGAATTACGAGCGAGGCTATGCCTTGGCTCCCGCACCGCTGAGCGCCAGGTGCAAGGTCTCCGCGAACCGGTCGGGGTAAGGGGCAAATCCCATATGGTCGCCGGGAAAGGCGACCCGCCTGGTGCCAAGCTTGTCGGCCAATGCCTTGCCCATGCCATCGATCGGTTGGCCGACGGAGTCTTCGCCGATGCCGATCACGACAGGGGCGCCACGCAGCGCGTCGACGTCGGGGTGGTAGAGCGACAGCGGCATGATACCGTGCGCCAGCCAGTATTCGAAATTGCCGCTCACCCGGGCAAAGGTTTCGGCCGCCTCCGGCGTCGAGGCAAACTGCGGCGCCGCCGGCTGTTCGGTGTCTTCCTGCCCGGCCCCGTCGTGATCCGGTCCCTCGGACAGGCCATTTTCGCTGAAGAATTTCTGCATCGCCGCCTCGACGCCGTGACTGCGATAGGTGTCGTGCAGCTCGCGCATGCCGGCCACGGCTTGCGACGGGTCGTCGAGCATCATCATGCTCGGCGGCTCATGTGCCACCAGCACACGCACACGCCCAGGATGGCGGGCGGCGAGGTTGAGCCCGATCTGGGCGCCGCCGCTGGTGCCGAACACATAGGCCGGGCCGACGCCGAGCGCCTCGATCAGCCGTGCGGCATCGTCACCGTGGACATCGAGGCTCTGCGCCTCGGCCTGCCCGTCGAACGTGCTGCGCGAATTGCCACGCGGGTCGTAGGCGACCACCGTGTAGCGGTCGGCGAGGTGGCGCGCGACATCGGCGAAGACGCCGGCGTCCTGCGGCCCGCCGGGGATGATCAGCAGCACCGGGCCGGAACCACGCGTCTCGTAGTAGAGGCTAGCGCCCGGTACTTTCAGCGTCGACGCGGTGATGCCGTTGCGGGTCGTGTCCTGATAATTCATGGCAATATCTCCTCTGGGTTCAAAAAAAGGATGCTCGGCAGCGATGGCTTCGCCTATCTGCTGGCAAGGACCATGCGGTTGCCTTCGCTGTCGCGGAATTCGGCGACTGTGCGGCCCGGCTGCCACGGTGCTTCCTGCGGCTCGCTGACGATCTCGACGCCACGCGCCTTCAGGGCCGCGGTCGTCTGTTCGACATTGTCGTCGACCAGGACCAGCACCGGTTCCGTGCTTGGCGCTGCGTTCGCCCGCCTGACGAAATGCAGGTTGGTGACCGCATGGGGAAATGCCAGCTCGATCCAACGCCAGCCACTGTCGCCCATCGACTGGTCAGCTATGAGCTGGCAGGCAAGGTGACCGGTGTAGAACGCCTTGGCGCGGTCCTGGTCGAACACGGGAAGTTCGGCAAACTGGATATGCATGATGTCTCTCCTCATCACAGAGACCGCGGCGCGGCCTCGACCGATGAAAGACGACGGAGGCGATCGAAAAGATTCGCAGGATGCCGAGAATCTTTTTGGCGATGCGCAACGTCTTTCTCGTGCAGACCCCCCAATCAGGAGACAACAATGGGCTACAATCTCATCCGCTACGGCGTGAAAGACGCCAGCATCGCCGACAACCGGGCGCTGGTGGCGAAGGTGTTCGAGGCGCTCGACGAAACGAAGCCGCAATCCGTGCGCTACCTGGTGCTGGAGCTGGAGACTGGCGAGTTCGTCCATCTCGTCGGCCAGGACAAGGACAGTTCCGCTCTTACCGGGCTCGATGCCTTCAAGGCGTTCAGCGCCGACCATGCAGAGCGGCGCTCCGGGCCACTCAGCAGATCGGCGGCAAAAATCGTCGGCAACTATCGTATGCTGACGGATGCCGATGAGGTCATGCCGGCCTGACCACGGGTGCCGGTATGGCGTCTGGACCAGCCACGCGGAGAACGAGGACAATGAGCACACAAAAACTCGACCGCGCGACACTGGAGGCGATGCTTGCTGGACTGCGCCCAAAGCTGCATCGCTACTGCGCCCGCATGTCGGGTTCGGTGATCGACGGCGAGGACATCGTGCAGGAGACGATGCTAAAGGCGCTGCAGGCGCTCGACGGCAACGCCGTGGTCGAACGTCCCGAGCAATGGCTGTTTCGCATCGCCCACAATGCCGCGCAGGACCATCTGCGCCGGCGCCAGCGGGAGCGGTCGCGCATGACCGAGGCCGACATGACGACGATAGAGGATCCTTCCGCCGGTGCCGACGCAAGGCTCGCCGCTGCAGCCAGCCTGCGCAGCTTCATGCAGCTTTCGGTGGCGCAGCGCAGCGCCGTGATCCTCGTCGATGTGCTCGGCCTCAGCCTCTCCGAGACCTGCGAGGTGACGGGCGCGACGCTGGCTGCCACCAAGGCGGCGCTGCATCGCGGCCGGGGCGAGTTGAGAGCGCTGGCATCGGAGGAGACGGTCATGCCGAGGCTCGATGCCGACGACGAGCGGCGCCTGCGCCGCTATGTCGACCTGTTCAACGCGCGCGACTTCGATGCGGTCAGGGCGCTGATCGCCGAGGATATCCAGCTTGAGGTCGTCAACCGCACCCGCCTCAGCGGCAAGGCGCAGGCCTCGACTTATTTCGGCAATTACGACCGCGCCAGTGACTGGGCGTTGTCGCTGGCCTTTGTCGAAGGCCAGCCGGCGGTTCTGATCCGTGATCCGCAGTCGCCTGACGGCGCGGTGCGCGGCTTCATGCTGGTCGAGTGGCTGGACGAGCAAGTGATCGCGATCCGCGATTTCCGCTACGCGCCCTATTGCGTCGTCGATGCGGATATCCGCCCGATCGAAGATTAGATGGTTGCCCTGGGAGGGTTCTCCTCACTGGTCGACGACAAGACGCAGCACTCGGGAGGCCGGCAACAGTCGCACACGCCTGCCCCAGTCAAAGGCAATAAAGTCCTGCTCGATGCCGTCTGCGAAAATCACGCCGCCTTCATTCATCCGGGATGTGATCAGAAGAGGCCTTTCGGTGATCTTTCCGGCGCGCAGCCTTGTGGCCGTGGCCACGCTTGGAAAGGGCTCGCGCACCCAGAAGCCGACCGCGTGCTCCTCACGGCCAAGCTCCAGATCGAGATGCGTTGCGTCCATGATCGAGCGGGCCCAGCCGGTCGCGCCGGTGCCGGAGGCGATGATGAGACCGCTGGAGGAATGATCCTCCGCTTCGCCCTCGGCCTCGATCCGGTAACGGGCCGACTGGTGGCTGCGGTGGCCGACAAAGATTTCATTGAGCGCGAAAAGCGTTTCCCCGCCGTCGAGCTCGGCCTCGACCATGGTTCGGGATTCCACGCCTGCATCGCCAGCGATGCTGGCGGCCAGCAACCTGGCCAGCCTGCCGACGCCGATCCTTACCAGGACCCCGTCATAGAGATCCGGTGCCGGATTGACGCCGAGGACCGGCTGCCCATCGAGATATTTGGCCACATTGGCAACCAGCCCATCCTGCCCCACCGGCACCACGACGTCGTCCGCGGCGAAGAGGAACCGGTCAAGGTCGGCACGCCGAACCAAAGCCTGCCGCCAGTCCGCGGGCACCGAGCCCCGAGCCGCCGCCAGGACCGCGTGGAAGGCATGGTGGCGCGCCTCGATATCCTCGATGCGCTGGCCGCGCGTCTGCAGGAAGAAGCGAGCCTGATCGCGCGTGGCGTGGCGCGCGACCAGAAGCTCGTAGTCGGTCTCACGCGTCACGAAGACGGCGCGGGGACGGTTCACCGCCATTTTCGCCCCCTTCAGCGGGCATCGACGAGTGCCGGGCCCTTGCGGAATTCGCCAAGCACGGTGGCGAGCAGGTCCGGCGTCACATTCACATGCTCTATCTTCTCCAGCTTGCCGGCGAGCTGCTGGGCGGCGAGGCCGAGCAGGATGGCCGGCGGCAGGTCGCGGTAGATCGCGATGCGCAGCCGCTCCGCTTCGGCCCTGGCGCCCTCGACGACGCGGATACGCTCGGCTTCGGCCGCCGCCTCCACCTGCTGCGCTTCCGCCACGCCGGTGGCGCGGTTGCGGGCATTCTCGGCCTCTTCGGCGATCAAGAGCTTCTCGCGCCGCGCCAGTTCCGTTCGGGTGGCCAGTTCGTTCTCGGCAATGGCGCGCTCCTTCTCGACGGCGAGTGCCCGCCGCTCGAAGGTCGCCTGGTCGGCCTTCTGCTGCAGCGCCTCGAAGGTCGGCGTCTGCAAGGCGCGATCGAGCTCGCTTGTCGGAACGAGGTTGGTGAGCCGTACCGTGACGGCGGCGACGCCGATATCCGTCAGCGCCGGATCGGCGGCAACCACCGCCTGCAGCCGCTCGCGCAAGGGCGCGGGGCCGGCATCGAGCAGTCCGCGCACCGGCGCCTGCCCCAGATATTGCTGCACCGCCTGATTGGCGATGCCGGCAATGCGCGCCTGTATCGTCTCGATCGGCTCGCCATGCGTTCTGCCGGTTCTCAGGTCGATGCTGAAATCGACGCGTTCGGCCAGTCGTTGCGGATCGACGACGTGCCAGCCGACCGTGCCCTGCACGGTGACGGTCTGGAAGTCCTGGCTGCGGCCCTTGACGAACAGCGTCATCTCGCGGTCGTCCATCGGCACTTCGGCAATGCTGGCGGTTTCAGGCGCGAACCAAAAGACCAGGCCCCGGCCGTTTTGCATCACGCGACCGTTGCGATAGCGGATGATGTGGCTGCTTGCCTCGCTGCGAAGCTGGGCGATGAAGCCAAGGTTGCGGATCGTAGCCATGATGGTTTCTCCTCAATCGGTTACGGACGTTGAAAACGGTAAAGCTCTGCCGGGCGATAGGCCGTGCCTGCCTCATGGGCGCCCGTGGCAGCAAGCCAGCCTTTGTCGAGCAGGCGGCGGCGGAAGGCCGGCTTGTTGAGCGACGTGCCGAGAATTGCCTCATGCACATCCTGCAACTGGCGCAGCGTGAACAATTCGGGCAGGAGCGCGAAGCCGACATCCGAATAGTCGAGCTTGCCACGCAGCCGCAGCACCGCCGTCGCCAGGATATCGGCATGGTCGAAGGCGAGCGTCAGCGCCCCGTTTTCCGGCGACACAACGCTTACAGGGCCGCCGGCCTCGCCGGACCACGGCACCTGGATCGCGGCCGGCAGCAGGGCAGGCATCGCCTGCAGCGCGGCGTCGAAGGCCGTCTCAGTGAGCAGCGCGAGATAGGCGACGCTGATGATGCGCATGCGCGGATCACGATCAACCGCACCGAACGAGTAGAGCTGCTCGAGGTAAGCGTGGCCGATCCCGGCCTTCTGGCGGAGCACCCGCTCGGCAGCGGCGTCAAGCGTCTCGTCAATGCCGACGAAGCCGCCCGGGAGCGCCCACTGGCCCTGATACGGCTGCTGATCGCGCTTGAGCAACAGGACGGCAGGCTTTCCATTCCGCACCCCCAGCAGGACCAGGTCGACTGTCACCGACGGCCGCTGGAACGCGTTCGGGTCGTAACCCCTGAGGAAATCCGTCTCGTCCATTGGTGCGCTCTCACTCTAATATGCAAGTTACATATATCTTGTGTGCATATATGTCAGCAAGGCACGCGATGGAAGGATCAAGTCGTTAACAATTCATGCAAGGTGGCGCAGATATTGTTGGTCAGCAGCAGCCCGAGAAGTGAGCCATCCCATTGCGCAATACTCCCGCCGAGGCAGTCGATTTGCAGCTTGTCATTCACAATGACGACCAGACTCCGTGGGAGTTTGTCGTCGATCTCGTTCGCTCTGTCTTCGACCGATCGGAAGCGGAGGCCGAGGCCTTCGCCGCGACAGTGGCGCAGCAGGGAGAGGCTGTGTGCGGCAGCTATCCTTTCGCAATCGCGAAAGCGATGCTGGACACAGCGCAGCAGCGCATCAAAGCAGCCGGTCACCCGCTTCGTATCACCACCGCTCCCAGTGGAACCGTAAACACGACCACCGCCGGCCATCCGGCGCGGGCTTCGCGCGACAAAAAGTTCAAATATGCCTATGAGGCAATCGCCTGGCATTTTGGTGGGCTGGCGCACGACGAGATCATCGCAACCTCCCGCCAGTTTCCCGGCCATATGCGCGCCGACGTGCAGGTAGCGCTCGACAAACTGTTCTCAAACTCGCCTGTTCGCTTCTTCGGCCTCTACGAGCAACATCGCTACGAGACGCTGACCTATGCCGCGCTGACAAAGGACGGACAGTTCGCCGTCACCATCTCGGCAGCGCAATACCAAGATGTCGATATCGGCGAAAGCGAGCCAATAAAGTGTCTCAGCAATGGTTTGTGGCTCAATCGGGGTGGAGATCTGCACTACGCGGTCGTGCTGTCCTTTCACCGTGAGTACGGTCACGAGGCCGGAACCTGCGTCGAGATTGCCGTGCCGGCCGGCGAGGGTGGCGTGGCCCTGGTGGACCGCTGTTTCTCCGAGTTGGAGGCCGCTATCAATGCCGCGCGCTCCTACCGCGGCAAAGTTCTCTCACTCGAAACGGAAGGTGACTATCGCGGCCGGTCCAAAGGCGTGATGGTCCATCGCTTGCCGCAAGTGCGGCGCGACGCGATCATCCTGCCGGAACGGACTCTGAAGCTTCTCGACCGCAACGTGATCCGGTTCATCGAGAGCCGGGAAGCGCTGAGACAGCTTGGGCAATCGACGCGCAAGGGCATCTTGCTCTACGGCCCGCCGGGCACCGGCAAGACGCACACCATTCGCCACCTCGCCGCCAATCTCCCTGGTCATACGACACTCATCATAACAGCCGGCCAGATGGGCCTACTGTCGCAATACATGACCCTGGCGCGCCTGCTGCAGCCGGCTACGGTGGTGATTGAGGACGTGGACCTCATTGCCCGCGACCGAGAGAATATGGGGAGTCCGTGCGAAGAGTCTCTCCTCAACACCCTACTCAACGAGATGGACGGGCTAAAGGACAATGCCGACATCCTGTTCATCCTTACCACCAACCGGCCCGAACAACTTGAAGGTGCTCTCACAGGGAGGCCGGGACGTATCGACCAGGCTATCGAGGTGCCGCTGCCGGACGACGACTGCCGGGAGAAGCTGGTGCGCCTGTATGGCGGCGGGCTAAAACTTTCCGACAAGATCGTGGGCGAGGCTGTGGCGCGCACGAAGGGCGTCAGCGCAGCCTTCATCAAGGAGCTTATGCGCCGCACCGCGCAAACGAGCATCATGCATGGCGATGGCGAGGCTGTGACCTCCAAAGACCTGGCCGAAGCCCTGGACGACATGCTGTTCACCGGCGGCCGGCTAAACGTGAAGCTGCTTGGCGGAGCAACCGAGGAGCCATCAAGTTGCTGAGCCGGTGTCGAATTGCGGGCAGGCAACACCGACCTGTTCGTTGACTTGGTGGAACGACGGAGTTCGAACCGATGGTAAAATGGCGCGCCAGCGTGAATGAAAGTGATACCTACGTCTCCGCTGGAGCACTCTGATATTGCTGCCGTCGGTCCTCGAACGCCTCCGTCGACCATCGGGGGCTCGCCAAGGCTACTACGACCGTTCGCGGCGGCTGGAGCAATTCCAGGAAAAGTGTGCAACGGTTTTCCGTCCGGAATTGCGCAAAAACAAAGAGTTAGAGCGGTTCAGCGATTCTATCTATCGCTGAACCGCTCTAGGCTGAATCGACATTCATCGCATCCATAACATGGCGCAGGCGAGTTGGATGAAG